>NZ_JBHJQQ010000005.1:434414-650607 GCF_042262745.1 Kribbella sp. NPDC056345
CCCCACACATCCCCCACGGCCTCCCGCGAGGCCCGCGCAGCCGCACCACCCCGCCCACGCCGCACCGCAGGAACCTCAACTGCCTCGGGAGCAGACACATCCCCCACGGCATCCCGCGAGAGCCGCGCAGCCACACCACCCCGCCCACGCCGCACCACTGGAACCGCATCCGCCACGGCCGCCTCGGAAGCAGACGCATCCACCACGGCATCCCGCGAGGCCCGCGCAGCCGCACCACCCCGCCCACGCCGCACCGCAGGAACCTCAACTGCCTCGGGAGCAGACGCATCCACCTCGGCATCAACTGTGCTCGCAGCAGCAGACGAGGTATTCGAGGTCCGGTGTTGCGGCGCAGCAGGGCCGGCTGGCTCGGCGGGTGAGTCTGTCCCCCAAACATCAGCGGCCGGGTTCCGCGCCGCCTGGGCGGAGTTTGCCTTCGGCTCGGTGGAGCTGGGCCCCGCCGTGCTGGACGCGGCTGGCGATTGCGCGCCGGGCAGGTCGGAGGTCGAGGCGGGAGTGTCGTCGGCCCAGGGGTCAAAGCGGGTGGGCTGCTCTAGCACTGAGGCAGCCGTGCCGGACTCTTCGGTTCCGGCGAAGGCTTTGGCCTCGGCCCAGTAGTCGGCCGACTCGCTCCGCCTGATTCCGGTACTGCGGCGCTTCGTGCTCTCCGGGTCGTCCCCGGCGAAGTCGTCGTCCAAGTCGCCCCAAGGGTCAACCGTCCGGCCGGCAGCCTGACGCCCACCAGCACGTACTCCAGCATCGCCATCGCCAGCGCCAGCGGCATCGGCATCGGCATCGGCATCGGCAAGCTTCTCGCTCGGCATCACATCCCGCCGACCCCGAGCGGCCGAACCACGGGCCGCGCCAGTCTTCCGCGCCACCGCACCGCCCGCGCCAGTCTTCCGTGCTGCCGCACCGCCCGCTCCGGTAGACCCAGCCGCCAGCGCGCCGCCGTCCACCCGCGCCGAACCGGCCGCTCCCGCATCGCCGCTCACACCGACCGCACCGGCCGCTCCCGCATCGCCGCTCACACCGGTCGAGCCAGCCGCATTGTCTGGGTCAGGCGGGTTGCCTGCGCTCAGCGTCTCGCCGAGCGGAGCAGCGGTTTCAGCTGCGCTGGCTCGTTGCGGGCGGCTGGCTCGGGCTGAGGGCTTGGGGGCCGCGCTGTCGAGGGCGGCCGACCCGCGGGCCAGGAGTTGGCGGGCGTAGGCGAGACGCTCTTCGTGGGGCAGAGACAGCGCCGCGGGGGCAGCCTCTTCGGCAGGTGAGTGCCGAGGAGTGCTGCCGCCCGCGGTGGGTCGATCAGAAGTCGACATCGACCTCGGCGGCCTTGGCCTTGTCGTCGGCCGGCTGGTCCAGGGTCGGACCGATGCCCATCTTCTCCTTGATCTTCTTCTCCAGCTCGTTGGCCAGGTCGGGGTTGTCGCGCAGGAAGTTCCGCGCGTTCTCCCGGCCCTGACCGAGCTGGTCGCTCTCGTAGGTGAACCACGCACCCGCCTTGCGGACGAAGCCCTGGTCGACACCGAGGTCGAGCAGGCTGCCCTCGCGGCTGATGCCCTGGCCGTAGATGATGTCGAACTCGGCCTGCTTGAACGGCGGGGCCACCTTGTTCTTCACGACCTTGACGCGGGTCCGGTTGCCGACCACGTCGGTGCCGTCCTTCAGCGACTCGATCCGGCGCACGTCCAGCCGCACCGACGCGTAGAACTTCAGCGCCTTACCACCGGTCGTGGTCTCCGGGGAGCCGAACATCACGCCGATCTTCTCGCGCAGCTGGTTGATGAAGATCGCGGTCGTGTTCGTCCCGCTGACCGCACCGGTCATCTTCCGCAGCGCCTGGCTCATCAGCCGGGCCTGCAGACCGACGTGGCTGTCACCCATCTCGCCCTCGATCTCGGCGCGCGGCACCAGCGCGGCCACCGAGTCGATCACGACGATGTCGATCGCGCCGGAGCGGACCAGCATGTCGGCGATCTCCAGCGCCTGCTCACCGGAGTCGGGCTGCGAGACCAGCAGCGCGTCGGTGTCGACGCCCAGCTTCTTCGCGTAGTCCGGGTCGAGAGCGTGCTCGGCGTCGATGAAGGCCGCGATCCCGCCGGCCCGCTGTGCGTTCGCCACCGCGTGCAGGGCGACCGTCGTCTTACCGGAGGATTCCGGGCCGTAGATCTCCACCACGCGGCCGCGCGGGAGCCCGCCGATCCCGAGCGCGATGTCGAGCGCGATCGAACCGGTCGGGATGACCTCGATCGGCGGCCTGTTCTGCTCGCCCAGGCGCATCACCGAGCCCTTGCCACATGCGCGCTCGATCTGCGTCAGCGCGGTCGCAAGCGCCTTCTCGCGGTCGGCTTCCTTGCGCTCCGCGCTTGCTGTTGCACCAGCCATCAGACTGCCACCTGACCCATCTCGTAATCGGGGCGAACTTCCAGCCGCCCAAAGGATTTTCGTCTCGCCAGAGAAGATATTCGGCGCCACGGACAGTTTTCGCCGCCACCACGAATCTGTGGACAACCAGGCCGTCCGCCGCCCTTCCCGGAGCACAAACTATCCCGAACACCTGTTCGAATCACAAACTGACACGCCGAAGCCTGCCAAGGCAACCGAACTGGCCCGCCGACTCCTTACTCTTGCGGGCGTGACCGAGCGCCCGGACGTCCCCGATTCCGCCGTTGTCCTCGCCCTCAGCCGGGTCGAGTTCGGGATCGACTCCGTTCTCGACGCGCTCCGCACCCAGGATCCGTTCGGCATCCGCAGCCTGCTCACCGAGTACTCCGCGCAGGAGCGCCCCAACCTGGCCGAGAAGGGCCTGATCCTGGCGATCGACCGGTTGCTGCAGATGAAGGTCCCCGGCCATGCCGAGTGGCCGACGCTGCCGCTGGCCAAGCGCTGCGACTGGTGGGTCGAGCGGCTCGGCGGCTTCGCGGCCGTGATCGCGGGCCTGCCGCGAATCAGTGGTGCCGCGGCCGACCGGCTCCCGATCAAGGACACCCTCGGCGCGTCCGTCCAGGCGATGGTGATCGGCGCGGTCTGCCGCGAGTACGGCGTCGAGGCCCATGCCGACCGGGTAGCGGTGATCGCCCGTGTCCTCACCGACCGCCCGATCACCCCTGACGACGTCATCCGGTACGACGACCCGACCGCCGCCGGCCAGGATGTCGCCAAGCAGCTCGGCTTCGGCGATGACTCCGAGGAGGCCGGCCTGCGCAAGGGCGTCCGGCTGGTCTGGCGGATCAGCAAGCTGCTCGCCGGGCTCGGGGACGTCTTCGAGGAGCGGCCGCGCGGCAGTCTCGGGGCCCGGTTCATCGGCCAGCTGCCTGGGGTGGGCGTGATCGGTGGGTTCTTCGACGAGCGCAAGGGCATCCGCAAAGCGGCGTACGAGGCGGCGGATCTGCTCACCAACGGAACGTTCCGGGTCAAGCCGCTCTGATCGACCCTGGACTCGGCGGCTGGGATGATCGACCCATGAATGCGATCTCCGTCGTGCGCCCGGACGAGACCTGGCCCGCCCAGTTCGAGAAGACCGCGCAGGCGGTCCGGGTGATCCTCGGTGAACTCGCGCAGCGGATCGACCACATCGGCTCGACGTCGGTGCCCGGATTGCCGGCCAAGGACATCCTCGACATGCAGGTGACGGTCGCGGCGGAGTCCGAGCTGGACGACGCGGTCGAGCGGATGGTCGCCGAGAACTGGGACTTCCGCCCGAGCGCCAAGCGTGACCACCCCGTGCCCGGACTGCCCGCGGACGAGCACCACTGGATCAAACGCCTGGTGGTGGAGCCCATGTACCGCCGCCGGGTGAATCTGCACATCCGCGTGGCCGGCCGGGCCAACCAGCGCTATGCGTTGCTGTTCCGCGACTACCTGCGCAGTCACCCCGACACCGCACAGGCGTACGGCGAGTTCAAGCGCCGCGCGGCCGCCTTGCCGTTCGACAACGTCGGCGACTACGCGGAGCTGAAGGATCCGGTCTGCGACTTGATCTATCTCCCCGCCGAGGAGTGGGCCACCCGCACCGGCTGGACCGTCTGAGCGCTCAGCGCTCGCTGGGCGGCAGCTGCAGGTGGGCCCACACGGCCCGCCAGACCGTCTTGGCCGCCTCGCCCTCGGCCAGGGCCTCGACAACCGTGCGGCCCTCCAGTTCCTCCACGACCTGGGTCTCGGCCCAGGTCCGTGCGTACGCGGGACCGAGGTGATGGTCCATCCGCGCCCAGAACTCCGTCAGTCTCATGCGGGCCCGTTGTTGTCCTTCGGAGGTTGCTGTCCCCAGCCGCCCTGCTGCGGCGGCGGCTGCTGTCCGTGCTGCGGACCCTGAGGCGGCGGTCCCCACTGCCCAGGCTGCGGCTGCCCTGGGTACTGCGGCTGCCCCGGCTGCGGTCCCGGATACGGACCCGGCTGGCCCTGACCCGGCTGGCCCTGGCCTGGCTGGGGTCCCGGCTGACCGCCGTACGGCCCGGGCTGTCCCTGACCCGGCTGCGGACCGGGCTGACCGCCGTACTGGCCGGGCTGGCCGCCGTACTGACCTGGCTGACCGTACTGACTTGGACCCTGCGGCGGGTACTGCTGGGCGGGTCCGTAGCCCGGCTGGCCGCCGTCCTGCGGTCCCCACTGGCCCTGCTGGGGCTGGCCCGGATACTGCCCCGGGAACGGGGGTCCGTAGCCCTGCTGGGCTTTGGCCTTGCGGCTGCGCAGCAGGTAGAACGCGACCCCACCACCGGCCAGCAGCACCAGCACCACGATGAGCGCGATCGCCCAGGCCGGGAACCCACCGCCGGCCTTCGAGGTCAGCGAGATGTTGCCCAGCTTGTCGAGGCTGTCGTACGTCGCCGTCCGGCCGTCGACCCGGGCACCGCTGTCGTGCTCGAGGATCTTGCCCGGCATGGTGATCTTGAAGTTCACCTGCGGCTGCTGCCCGCCGCCCGCGAGCGAGCTGAGATCGGGCGCCTTGACGGTGACGACGATGTTGCCGTCCTGCTTGCGGAAGCCGACACCCTCGCCGCTCGACTGGCCCATCTTCTCGAACGGCACGTTGTCGAACGTGCACTTCTGACCGATGAACTGGTCGTCGTCGAGCGGCTGGCAGTCGACGCCCTCCGTGGTCAGCTGCTTGATGCTGGTACCGATCCGCTCCCGGATCTTGTCCAGGGACTGGCCACTGGCCTCCAGCAACTGTTTGTCGATGCCGATCTGCATCGACCCGGAGACGGTCTCGTCCGATCCGACCTTGAGGTCGGCATCGAGCTTCGCGCACCCGGTCAGGGCGAACAGACAGGCCACGACGATCGCGGCACGGAGGCGGCGGTTCTTCATGGTGACGATCATTCCAGACCGCGCCGACAACCTTCACATCGGAGGAAGGTATCGAAAACTGTCGGAGGCACCCGGCAAGATGGTCGTCGTGAAGAAAACCAGCGCGTTGAGCCGGTTCTCGCCCGCGACCCGGGCGTGGTTCGGCGACGTCTTCGAGGCGGCCACCCCGGCCCAGCTCGAGGCGTGGGACGCGATCACCGCGGGCCGGGACGCGCTGGTGGTCGCCCCGACGGGCTCGGGCAAGACGCTGGCTGCCTTCCTCTGGGCGCTCGACCGGCTCGCGACGAATCCGCCACCGGAGGATCCGAAGCTGCGCTGCCGGGTGCTCTACGTGTCACCGCTGAAGGCGCTGGCCGTCGACGTCGAGCGCAACCTGCGGGCACCGCTGATCGGGATCCGCGAGACCGCGCGGCGGCTCGGCGAGGCACCGATCGACGTCGAGGTCGCGGTGCGTTCCGGCGACACCCCGGCGGCCGACCGGCGGCGCTTCGCGACCCGGCCCTCCGATGTACTGATCACCACTCCGGAGTCTCTGTTCCTGCTGCTCACCTCGCAGGCGCGCGAGTCGTTACGCGGCGTCGACACGATCATCGTCGACGAAGTGCACGCCGTCGCCGGGACGAAACGCGGCGCCCACCTGGCGCTGACGCTCGAGCGGCTCGACGCATTACTGCCGAAGCCGGCGCAACGGATCGGGTTGTCGGCGACGGTCCGGCCGGTCGAGGAGGTCGCGCGGTTCCTCGGCGGCGAGCGACCCGTGACTGTGGTCCAGCCGAAGTTCACCAAGCAGTGGGATCTCAGCGTCGTCGTGCCGGTCGAGGACATGGCCGAGCTCGCGAGCACCGAGCTGGAGACCTCCGGTTCGGCCGCCGGGCCGCCGCAGCACGCCTCGATCTGGCCGCATGTCGAGGAGCAGGTCTTCAACCTGATCGAGCAGCATCGCTCGACCATCGTCTTTGCGAACTCACGCCGTCTCGCCGAGCGCCTGACTGCCAGGCTCAACGAGATCGCCGCCGAGCGCGCCGAGCTCGAGCTGGCTGAAGAGGGTTCACCGGCGCAGATCATGGCTCAGTCCGGCGCCTCGCTGGCCGCGCCGCCGCTGATCGCCAAGTCGCACCACGGCTCGGTCAGCAAGGAGCAACGGGCGCTGATCGAGGCAGATCTCAAGTCCGGCCGCTTGCCCTGTGTGGTTGCGACGAGCAGCCTCGAGCTCGGCATCGACATGGGCGCGGTCGACCTCGTCGTACAGGTCGAGGCGCCGCCTTCGGTGGCGAGCGGTCTGCAGCGCGTCGGCCGGGCCGGTCACCAGGTCGGCGCGGTGTCGCGCGGTGTGCTGTTCCCGAAGTTCCGCGGTGATCTGATCGATACCGCGGTCGTCGTGCAGCGGATGCGTGACGGGCTGATCGAGAGTCTGCACATCCCGGCCAATCCGCTCGACGTGCTGGCACAGCAGATCGTGTCGATCGTTGCCCTCGACACCATCGATGTCGACGAGCTCTTCGCTCTGGTACGACGCTGCGCCCCGTTCGCGACGTTGCCCCGCTCGGCGTACGACGGGGTGCTCGACATGTTGTCCGGCCGCTATCCGTCGGACGAGTTCGCCGAGCTGCGGCCGCGGATCGTGTTCGACCGGGTCAGCGGGGAGATCTCCGGCCGGCCGGGCGCCCAGCGGCTGGCGGTGACCAGCGGCGGCACGATCCCGGACCGCGGCCTCTTCGGCGTCTTCCTGGTCGGCGAGTCGACCAACCACCGCGTCGGTGAGCTGGACGAGGAGATGGTGTACGAGTCGCGGGTCGGCGACGTCTTCACCCTCGGCGCTTCGAGCTGGCGGATCGAGGACATCACCCACGACCGGGTGCTGGTCTCCCCCGCGCCCGGGCAGCCGGGGCGGTTGCCGTTCTGGAAGGGCGACGCTGTCGGCCGACCGGCCGAGCTCGGCGCGGCCACGGGTGCCTTCGTGCGGAAGATGGCATCGCTGCCGACCGCCAAGGCAGTCGAGCGTGCGCGCGCCGCGGGCCTGGACGAGTATGCGGCGAACAACCTCGTCTCCTACCTGGCCGAGCAGCGCGAAGCGACGAGCCGGGTGCCCGACGACGTGACGATTCTCGTGGAGCGTTTCCGCGATGAGCTCGGCGACTGGCGAGTCTGCATCCACTCGCCGTACGGCGGCCAGGTGCACGGGCCGTGGGCCCTGGCGATCGCGGCCCGGTTGCGCGAGCGGTACGGGATGGATGCGCAGTCGGTGTCCGGTGACGACGGGATCGTGCTGCGGCTGCCGGAGACCGACGAGGCGCCGCCTGGTGCCGACCTGGTGCTGTTCGACCCGGCGGAGATCGAGGATCTGGTCACCGCCGAGGTCGGTGGATCGGCGCTGTTCGCAGCGCGCTTCCGTGAGTGCGCTGCGCGAGCCCTGCTGCTCCCCCGGCGGAATCCGGGGCGCCGGTCGCCGCTGTGGCAGCAGCGTCAGCGTTCTGCACAGCTCCTCAGCGTCGCCAGCAAGTACGGTTCGTTCCCGATCGTGCTCGAGACATTGCGTGAGGTTCTGCAAGACGTCTACGACCTGCCGGCCCTGAAGGAGCTGCTGACCGGTATCAGCGAGCGCCGGATCTCCGTGGTCGAGGTGGAGACCACCGAAGCGTCACCGTTCGCGAAGTCGTTGCTGTTCGGCTACGTCGGCGCGTTCATGTACGAGGGCGACACACCACTCGCGGAGAAGCGGGCGGCCGCGCTGTCGCTGGATCAGGGTCTGCTCGCCGAGCTGCTCGGTCGCACCGAGCTGCGGGAGCTGCTCGACGCCGAGGTCGTGTTGCGGACAGAGGCCGAGCTGCAGCGTCTCGCCGAGGACCGGCGTGCGCGCGATGCCGAAGGCCTGTTCGACGTACTGCGTCTGGTCGGGCCGCTGTCGGTGTCCGAGGCCTCGCAGCGTTGTGTCGAGGACGCGGACGCCGAGTCCTGGTTGACGGATCTGGCCGCAGCGCGGCGAGTGGTCCGGGTGCGGATCGCCGGTGAGCACCGGTGGGCGGTCGTCGAGGACGTCGCGCGCTTGCGCGATGCGCTCGGCGTGCCGTTGCCGCCCGGGATCGCGGAGGCGCATGCCGAGCCGGTCGCCGATCCGCTCGGCGATCTCGTGTCTCGGTATGCGCGGACGCACGGTCCGTTCCGGGCCATCGATCTGGCCACCCATTTGGGGATCGGCGTCGCGGTTGTCAGTGACGCCCTGCGCCGGCTGGCTGCGGCCGGCCGGGTCGTCGAGGGTGAGTTCCTGCCGGGCGGCATCGCGATGGAGTGGTGTGACAGCGAGATTCTCCGGCTGCTGCGCCGGCGTTCGCTCGCCGCGCTGCGCAAGGAGGTCGAGCCGGTCGACCCGTCGGCGCTGGCTCGCTTCCTGCCGGCCTGGCAGGGAATCACGAGCAGCCGCGGCCGTGGGTACGACGTACTGCTCGGAGCCGTTGAGCAGTTGGCCGGATGCGCCGTACCGGCGTCGGCTCTGGAGTCGATCGTGCTGCCGTCGCGGGTGCCCGGATACCAGCCGTCGATGCTGGACGAGCTGACCGCGACCGGTGAAGTGGTGTGGGCCGGTTCGGGGTCGTTGCCGGGGACCGATGGCTGGGTGTCGTTGCACTTGGCCGACAACTGCGATCTGACGCTGCCCGATCCGGACCCGTCGTTCGAGATCGGTGACACTCATCAGGCTGTCCTCGATGCGCTGTCGGGTGGCGGTGCGTACTTCTTCCGTCAGCTCAGCGATGCGGTGGGTGCGGCGGCCGGAGTGGTGGACGACGAGACGCTGGTGACCGTGCTGTGGGATCTGGTCTGGGCGGGGCATCTCTCCAACGACACGCTGACGCCGGTGCGATCGCTGGTCGGCGGCGGTCGAGGTAGTCATCGCACCCGCCGCGCAACACCACGTGCGCGGCCAGGACGCCCGGCGCGGCCGGGTCGGCCGGCGATGCCCGCACGCAGCGGTCCGCCGACTGCCGGCGGGCGCTGGTCGTTGCTTCCGGCCCGCAACGAGGACACGACCCGGCGGGCCCATGCCGCCGCCGAGACCTTGCTCGACCGGTACGGGATCGTCACGCGGGGCTCGGTGATCACCGAGCGAACTCCGGGTGGGTTCGCCGCCGTGTACAAGGTGCTGAGTGCCTTCGAGGAGTCCGGTCGGTGCCGTCGCGGGTATTTCGTGGCCGGGCTCGGAGCTGCGCAGTTCGCGTTGCCGGGCGCGGTCGATCGGCTTCGGGCGCTGGCTGAGCTGCCGGGTTCGCTCGGTGGTGCTGGTGGTGGCGCCAGGCGCGGGCGGCGCGATGAGGAGCCGGCCACGCGGGCCGTCGTACTGGCTGCATCCGATCCAGCGAATCCGTACGGGGCCGCGCTGCCGTGGCCCGAGCGTGACGGCGCCAACGGGCATCGACCCGGGCGGAAGGCCGGTGCTCTGGTCGTCATGGTCGACGGGCAACTCATCGTGTACGTCGAGCGCGGCGGGCGGACCGTGCTGAGCTTCACCGAGGACGTCGACCTGTTGCAGCCGGCCGTTGATGCGCTGGCGCTGTCGATCAGGGACGGTCAGCTGGGCAAGCTGAGTGTCGAGACGGCAGATGGCGAGCAGGTTCGGCACACTGCGTTCGGAGATGCCCTGGCCAAGGCCGGCTTCCACGCCACTCCGCGGGGGCTCCGGCTCCGTGCCTGAGGGTGACACCGTCTGGCGGGCCTGCAGACGTCTTGATCAGGCTCTTGGCGGGCAGGAGCTGATCCGGACGGACTTCCGCGTCCCGGCACTCGCGACCACCGACCTGAGCGGCCGGACGGTCGTCGAGGTCGTTGCTCGCGGCAAGCATCTGCTGATGCGGCTATCCGGCGGACTGACCCTGCACAGCCACTTCCGGATGGACGGCAGCTGGCATCTGTACCGGCCGGACGAGCAGTGGCGTGGTGGGCCCGCCCACCAGGTGCGCGCGGTGCTCGAGACGGCACCCTGGACGGCCGTGGGCTACCGCCTGCCCGTGCTCGACCTCGTCGCGACGGACGCGGAGGACACGGTCGTCGGCCACCTCGGCCCGGATCTCCTGTCCCCCGACTTCGACCGAGACCAAGCGATCGCGAACCTGCAGGCAGAGCCTGATCGCACGATCAGTGAAGCGCTCCTCGATCAGCGCAACCTCGCTGGAATCGGCAACTTCTACCGCACCGAGGTCTGCTTCCTGCTCGGCCTGCATCCGTGGCTCCCGGTCGCGGCAGTCGACCTCGGCGCGGCCGTCGACCTCAGCCGTCGACTCCTGAAGGCAAACCTCCGCAACGGCACCCAGGTCAGCACCGGGAACGACCGACCCGGTCAACGCACCTGGGTCTTCGAGCGAGCCGGCAAACCCTGCCGCCGCTGCCGGACCACCATCAGTACGGCGATGATCGGCGACCCACCCCGGGACCGCGTCAGCTACTGGTGCCCAACCTGCCAGCCCGCCGCCGATTCCCGCCCGTAGACCGAACAATCCGACGCACTTTCCACGCTCCCTGCAGCTCGCCCCCTGGCCAGCGTCGTCGGCGAGTGCGGGGAGCAAGTCGCCGACTGGACGCACCGTGCTGCCGGACACCGGTTTCTGGCAACAATCCCCTTCCACTCAAAGCCCGGCGGGCACTCCACACGTCTTCAGTTTCCCTTGCGGTTGAGGGCGGCGACCTCACGTACGGCCTCGGCGATGGCGCGATAGTCCTTACGCAGGATCGAACCGTGGTTGCTGGCGACCTTCGCGCTGATTTGGATGTTCGGATTGCGGGCAGTCACCGCAGGGAGGCTGGCGCGTACCCGTTCGTGCCCGCCCTGGCTTCCGAAGGACTCCCCGGAAGCGACCACGTAGCGCGCCGGGACGGTGATGCTGTCCAGCACGGGGCCCAGGTCACGCTCGCGGGCGATCTTGCCGACCTCGACGTTGCTGTCCGCCAGCTGGTCGGCGGTCATCCGTGGAGCCAGACCGAACGGGCGCAACAGCTGCATGGGCCACCAGATCCGCTTCCAGATCTTGCGCATCCCTGGCTCCATGGAATCGTCGAACCAGTCGTAGGGCTGCGCGCCCTCCACCAAGACCGCGCCCACGGTGCGGTCCGGATTCCGACTGGCCCAGTGCGCCGCGACAAACGCTCCATAGGACCAGCCCACCACCACCGCCCGGGCCACACCCCGGGCCTCGAGGACAGCATCGACATCTCGGATGTTCGTCTCGAACGAATAGTCCGCCGAACGCTTCGACTTGCCACGCCCCCGCATGTCGTAGGTGATGTGCCGCCACTCCGTCCCCAACTCGGCAAGGACCCGCCGCCAGTTCCGCTGAACGGCGGCGTGGCCGTTGAGGTAGATCACGGGGACACCGTCGCCCTCGGTGTCGGTCACGGCCAAGGCCGAATCGTCGATGGGGACCATGCCGGTCCAGGGGGACAGCTTGAGGTTCATGGTTTCCCTTCTCAAAAGTGAATCGCGAACGGACTGGTTAGCCGCGGGGCTCGGCCAGCCGCTCGATCCTGTTCCAGCCGGACCAGCCGCGCTCGCGCATCAGGTCCCGCATCCGCTCCGTCCGCGGGTCGGACTCGACGGCGAGTGCGTCCAGAAGGTCCAGCGGTAGGTCGTCGTGCGCGACCTCGTCGGGGTTGATCTCGCCGGAGGTGTAGGCCTGCTCGGCCAGGCCGGCCATGATGTCGGCGGCTTCGGCCAGACGCGGGTCGTCGTCGCCTGCATCGTCGTTGTCGATGATCTCCGACAGGATCCGGTAGAGCCGAACGAGTTGCGGGTCATCGAGCTGCGCGACTTTGGCAGCCATCACCGCGGGGATGTCTTCGGGCCAGGCGGCGACAACCAGGATCCACCCGTCTGTCTCGGCCTCCACGATTCGCTCTGATACCCCGATCTCCCGCAGCAGATCGAGGTAGGAGGTCACCTCCGGCGGGAGCGTCAGACTGTCCCCGGCAGCGAGCTGCGCGATCTGCTTGCGGCTGGTCTCGAGCTGTTCGATCTCGTCGCGCAGGCGACTGTCGATCCGTTGGACCGCGTCGGCAAAGGTCGATGCGTCGGCCTGGAGCATCTGACCGATCTGAGACAGCGGCACGCCGGCGTTGGCGAGGGTGCGGATCTTGATGAGCGACACGGCCGCCTTCGCGCCGTAGCGCCGGTAGCCCGAGGAGTCCCGGTCCGCTTCGGGCAGGAGTCCGATCTGGTGATAATGCCGCACGGCCCGCACCGTGACACCGGCATACGCAGCCAATTGACCAATGGTCAGCATGTTCTGATCCTGCTCTCAACTTCGCCTGGACCCGGTCGCGCCGGATTGCAGGCCCTGGACCTGGTCGGTTGCCGGCGGGATGCTCATGACAGCCAGCATGCAGGGTTGACGCGACGTCAGGGTCAAGTCCGCCGCCGGGGCCGGCGAGTGCGGGGAGCATGTCGTCGACCGGAAGCACCGTGCTGCCGGACTTCGGTTTCCGGCGACACTCAAAGCCCGGCCGCTGCCACGCGGCGGACGGCGGCCAGGCGCGGGGGAAGTGGGTTGTGGATAACTGCGGTCGTGGGCCGGGAACTGGATATCTTCTCCGGCGTATCGAACATCTGTTCGAGTGAGAGGAGAAGTTGATGTGTGACGTCTGCGGTGGCATCACCGCCCCGGAGTTCTCGCGATCGATCGAGGCGAAGGTCCGGACGTACGGCTGGACCCTGGTGCACGTCCAGGGTGACGGCGAGCGGAATCCGGCCTTCGGCTACACGATCGGGCTCACGCAGTACGGCCATCCCGAGATCATCGTGTTCGATCCGGTGCCGGCCTCGGCCTATCTGAGCCTGAAGCCACTCGCCTGGGCCGTGCTCGAGGGCAACACCTTCGGCGAGGGTGATGATCTGGCGGCGTTCTTTCCACCACCGGAGCGTGCCGAGCTGCTGCAGTTCCCCGATTCGGCGAACCATCTGTTCACCGCCAACAGCATCTTCCGGGCGGCGGGCGATCCACCGCTCCCCGCCTTACAGCTCGTGCGGTCGAGCCTGAGTCCGCTGCTGAGCCACCGCGGGGGACGCCGATGACAACAGCAACCGGCCGCCCCCGATCTGCCGGGACGGCCGGATGTCGACGACGGTCAGGCCGCGGAGGCCACGACCTCCGGCTCGATGGCCGGATGCGCCAGGACCAGGGCCTCTTCACGGGCCAGGTCTTCGCTCACCTCAGCGAACACAGCCGAGAGCGGCACCTCCAAGGCCATACAGATCGCCGCCAGCAGCTCGCTGGAGGCCTCCTTCTGGCCGCGCTCCACCTCGGACAGATAGCCGAGACTGACGCGCGCATCGGCAGACACCTCGCGAAGAGTGCGCCCCTGGCGCAGCCGCTTGCGCCGCAGGACGTCGCCCAGCAGGCCACGAACCAGCACCATGAGGTTTCTCCCTTCCGCCTGTCCGGTCGTTGCTACTCGCACCGTAGCCCGACCGTGGGAACCAACGGTACCTGTTGCCGGGTCACTACTCCTCGCAATGTCCACCTTCGGTGCGCCGCGCCAGTCTGCCTTACCTGTTCCCATGCTGGTCTCAACACCCCGTTCAGTCGAGTTCTTCCGCCACAAGTGTCGCTACGAGTTCCAGCGCGGCCACCACAGTGCCCTGCCGGACCGCACTCCGGTTCCCACTCAGCTGCAGCTTGCGCACCTGCACAGATCCCGGTCCGGCCGCCGCGACGTACACCGTGCCCGCCTCGACCCCCGCCTGGGGGTCCGGCCCGGCCACACCGGTCGTGGCAAGCCCGTAGGTGGCCTCCAGACGCTCTCGCACGCCGGTGGCGAGCGCTGCTGCAGTGTCGGGGTGAACCGGGCCCACAGCGTCCAGAAGGTCCTGCGGAACGCCCGCAAGCTTGGCCTTCAGGTCCGTCGCGTAGACCACTACTCCACCCCGGTAAACCGCAGACACCCCCGCCACGTCCGTCAGAGCCGCGCCGACCATCCCCCCGGTCAACGACTCAGCAGTAGCCAAAGTCTCGCCCCGAGCCTTCAAAACTCCGACCAACCACTCGACCCCGCGTGAACCGCTGCTCTGCATACCCCCATTTCACCCCATGCTGTACGGCCGCGACGTTCGTCCGCGCGGGTTGTCGTCAGGCGAGGCTGTGGAACGGCTGCCCTCGCCAAGTGTGGTCGGCGAGGTCGAGGAATGCTCGGGCCGGGCCGATCCGTGGTGCGTGCTTGGTGACAAGGGTGAGGCAGCGGCGACTCGCCGGAGTGATGGGTATCGCGACGAGTCCTTGCCGGTCGGTGAAGGAGAGCTCGGGTATCACTGTGATCCCGACCTGCTCGCGGACAAGTGCGAGCAGAGTGGCCATGTCCCGGACGCGGAGCTTGTGGCGCAGAGTCAGGCCGGCCGCCTTGTACAGCTCGCGGATCAGTGGTTCGCAACCGCCATCGGACAGGACGAAGGGATCGTCGTCGAGGTCGGCTAGGGTGATGGACTCTTGCCCGGCAAGCGCATGGCCGCGGTCGAGTACAGCGACCATCCGGTCCTCGGCAAGCGGCGTGCCGTCGGCGAAGTCCGTCCTGCTGCGAACCGCGAGATCGGCGATCTCGTCATCGAGCCAGCCGTCTACCTCGTCGTCGGTGCCTTCGAGGAGTACCACCTCGACATCCGGGTAGCGGCGGCCGAACTCGGCGACCAAGGGCGGCAGCAGCTGGCAGGCGCTCGGTACGCCGGCCAGGCGGAGGCGGCCGGCGTACCTGCCGGTGGCTGCAGCTGCGTCCTCGGCGATTCGGTCGACACGGTGGAGCGCTTCCCGGGCGTGGCGCAGTATGCGCTCACCGTGGGCGGTGACGACGACACCGGTCCGGCTGCGATGAATCAGGGGCAGGCCGAGTTCTCGCTCCAGTGAGGCGACGGCATGGCTGGCACCGGACTGGGTCAGGCCGAGGACTGCGGCAGCCAGGGTGAAACTCCCTTCGTCAACAACGCCGACGAAGGCTCGGAGCTGTGCGAGATTCATGAGTCCCTCTCATGCTCTGATGAGTTACACATGTTTGCCTCCTCTTCACAGCATGGCCTATTCCTTTGAGGCATGACAAACCGTTCGACCGCCGGTGCCAGCCTGTTGCTGGTGACGGTGGCAGCTTTGTGGGGTGCCTCGTTCCTGTTCATCCGGATCGCCGTACCAGCCCTCGGCCCGGTGGTGCTGATGGAGGCGCGTGTCCTGATCGCCGGACTGATTCTGCTTGCGGTCGTGGCCGGACTCGGCCGGCTACCGAACTGGCGGACGGATTGGAAGGGGTACGTCGTCCTCGGAACGCTCTCAGCCGCAGTGCCGTTCACATTGATTGCCGTGGCGGAGCTGTGGTTGACCGCCTCCCTGGCCGCGATCCTCAACGCCACCACGCCGCTGTTCACCCTGCTGATCGGCGCAGCACGTCGACAGGAAGAACTCTCGACGTATCGGCTGGCAGGCGTTCTCCTCGGGCTACTCGGGGTTTGCGTTGTCGTCGGACTGGGTCCGCTGCAGGTCGACCTGGAGCTGGCGTTCGGCGTCGTTGCGAGCTTGGCCGCGGCGGTGTTGTACGCCGTCGGTGGGCTGTACGCGAAGGCGAGGTTTCCCTCCACTCCACCGACGACCGTTGCCACCGGTCAGCAACTGGGGGCCGCGCTGGTTCTGTTGCTGCCGAGTTTTGCCTTGCCTCCGCGCGGACTCCCCAGCCCGGGCATCGCGGTCGCCGTACTGGCTCTGTCCGTTGGCTGCACCGCGGTCGGCTTCGCACTGTTCTACCGGATCCTGGCGCTGGTGGGTCCGACAGGTGCGCTGTCTGTGACGTTCCTGGTGCCGGTGTTCGGCTTGCTGTGGGGCAGCGTGTTCCTGGATGAGCACTTCACCGTCAGCACGATCATCGGCCTGCTGGTCATCCTGTCCGGCGTCGCCCTGGTCACCAGACGGCCCCTGGTGCCGCATGACTACGGGAGGGGGTGTTTGGCGGCGGCGCGGAGGCGGAGGGCGCGGACCAGGTAGTCGACGCCGGTGATCAGGGTGACGGCTACGGCGGCGGTCATGAAGAGGATCGCCGTCCAGTGCAGGAGGCCGAAGGACTGCCACGGAAGGAGGTAGAGGCCGAGCGCGATCGCCTGGAGGACGGTCTTCAGTTTGCCGCCGCGGCTGGCGGGCATCACGCCGTGGCGGATGACCCAGAAACGGAGGGCGGTGACACCCCACTCGCGGACCAGTACGACGACGGTGACCCACCACGGGAGTTCGCCGAGAAGGGAGAGGCCGATGAAGGCGGCTCCGGTGAGGGCCTTGTCTGCGATCGGGTCGGCGATCTTGCCGAAGTTCGTGACCAGGTTCCAGCGGCGCGCGATGTCACCGTCGAAGCGGTCGGTGACGATCGCGACCACGAAGGCGCCGGTGGCGAGCAGGCGGGTGCCGGTGTCGTTGCCGTCGTGGCGGAGCAGCAGCCAGACGAACAGCGGAACCAGGACGAGCCGCAGCACGGTGAGCGCGTTCGGGACGTTCCAGGCGCTCGGCGCGTGGATCCGCCCGGCCTGCGGAACCGGGTTCGGCGGGTTGGTCACGCGGTCAGGTTAGCGGCCGGACGGTCGTCCTGGGGATTCACCACCGCGGCGAACTCCGCGATCAGGTCCACACCGTCGCTGCCGACCACCTTCGCGGAGACCAGATCACCGATCCGGACGCCCTCCGGAAGCCCGACCAACGTCGTCGAACCATCCACCTCAGGACCCTGGTGAGCCGCGCGTCCCTCACCCGTCTGCCCAGCCACCAGCGAATCGCCCGAGGCGTCCGTCCCCGCTGCGCCGGTGTCCGAGGAGTCGGTGTCGGACGTGTCGGGTTCGGGGGTGCCGAGGGATTCGACGAGGACCTCGACGAGTTCGCCGATGCGGGACTCGGCGCGGGCGGAGGTGAGGTCTTCGGCGAGGCGGGTGACGCGGTCGAGGCGGGCGGCGATGGTGTCCTCGTCGAGTTTGCCGTCGTAGGTCTCGGCCTCGGTGCCGTCCTCGTCGGAGTAGCCGAAGACGCCGATGGCGTCCAGGCCGGCCCGGGAGAGGAAGTCGCAGAGGATGTCGACGTCTTCTTCGGTCTCCCCCGGGAATCCGACGATGACGTTGCTGCGGATGCCGGCGGCCGGGGCGGCGGCGCGGACCTGGGCGATCAGTTCGAGGAAGCGTTCGGAGTCGCCGAAGCGGCGCATCCGGCGCAGGAGCGGGCCGGAGGCGTGCTGGAAGGAGAGATCGAAGTACGGGACGACGCCGGGGGTCGACGTCATCGAGGCGAGCAGCGTCGGGCGCATCTCGGCGGGCTGCAGGTACGAGACGCGCACCCGGGTGATGCCGGGGACCTCCGCGATGTCGGCGACCAGGGTCTCCAGGAGACGGAGATCGCCGAGGTCCTTGCCGTAGGAGGTCGAGTTTTCGGAGACCAGGAAGAGTTCGCGGACGCCGTTCTCCGCGAGCCAGTGGGCTTCGCCGAGGACCTCGGTGGGGCGGCGGGAGATGAAGGCACCGCGGAACATCGGGATCGCACAGAACGCACACCGGCGGTCACAACCCGACGCCAGCTTCAGCGGCGCCATCGGGCCACCGTCGAGCCGGCGGCGCATGACCCGCGGCCCACTGGCCGGAGCCGACGCGAGGTCGGGCGCGTCGATCTTCAGCTCCTCGCGGGCTCCACCGGAGGCAGCCACCATTCGCCCCTTGAGAGGCTGAGCGGTGTCGGCGGCAGAGTCCGGCGTACCAACCGGCTTGAGTGCAGCGGGGATGTGGTCACCGAGCGTGCCTGGACCGCCGTGCGCGTGGTCGCCGTGGCCGGGGGTTGCTACGGGGGTGGCTGACTGGCGGGCGGCTGGGCTCAGGGGGAGGAGTTTGCGGCGATCTCGGGGGGTGTGGGGGTGGTGCTTGGTGCCCGAGAGGATGGAGCGGAGGCGGTCGGAGATGTCGGCGTAGTCGTCGAAGCTGAGGACTGCGTCGGTCTCGGGGAGGGCCTCGGCGAGCTGGTCGCCGTAGCGCTCGGCGAGGCAGCCGACGGCGACGACGGCCTGGGTGCGGCCGGAGTCCTTGTAGTCGGCGGCCGCGAGCAGGGTGTCGACCGAGTCCTTCTTGGCGGCCTCGACGAAACCGCAGGTGTTCACCACCACGGTGTCCGCGTCGGCGGCGTCGTCGACGAGCTGGAAGCCGCCGGCCTCGAGGCGGCCGGCGAGTTCCTCGGAGTCGACGTCGTTGCGGGCACAGCCCAGCGTGACCAGGGCAACAGTGACGGGTGGCGTAGTCATCACTACGAGTATGACGCGCCGCCCAGCCGCACACCTAACCGTGACCGGTGCTACCTCTTGGTCAGGGTCCCGTCGGGGTGGGCAACGAAGCGGTAGAGCTTGGTGGCCCGGGGTTTGCCGTTGACCTTGACCACGAGGTTGCCCGGGGCACCGGCGGAGACCCGGATGTCGCCGACCGCGGTCACCGTCTGCACCGAACCCGGACCGACCAGTCCCTGGAACAGACGCTTGCCCTTCTTGTCGCGAAGCGTCACGTAGGACCCGTTGTTCTTCGCGGTCAGGGTGAGCGTGGTCCTCGTCGGCACCACCGGCGGCGCGACCGGCTTCTTCTTGGTCGGGACAACCGTCGGCTTCGGGGTCGGCTTCGGCGGCTGGGTGGTGATCGTCGTGGTGGCGGTCGTCTTCGACGCGTTCGCCTCGACGTCGCTCGGCAGCGTGAAGAGCCGAACCATCCCCCAGCCCATCAGGCCGACCAGGATCGCGCCCAGCACGATGCCCCAGCGTGGGCGGGCCGGGTGCAGGGTCGGGCCCTTGACCGCGGCGCGCTCCTCGCGACGGGACTTCTCCTCCTCCGCGGCGTGTTCCGCGTCGAAGGACGCCACCAGCGGGGCCGGGTCGGCCTTGACCACGCGCGCGATCGACCGGATGTGACCGCGCGCGTAGAAATTGCCACCACAGCGGGAGAAGTCGTCGGCCTCCATGGCGGTGAGCAGCCCGGTTCTGATCCGGGTGGCGGCACTCAGCTGCTCGATCGTCATGTCGGCCCGTTCACGGGCCGCCGTGAGCTCGCTACCGATGCTCACGTGGTCACCGTCCTCTCCGTCGCCCGATCCGAAGTGCGGGCCATCAGCATCAATGAGTTCCTGGATGCCGGCAGCCGGACCGCCGACACCAAGTCAACGGTCGTCGCCCATTGGGGTCACGGACAAGTCAGAGTTGCTCGCGCACCGGACATCTGGCGTCCGCGAGCATGTGCAAGGCCTGTACCACTTCCCCGTTCGACGGCCGTGCCGTCAACCCGAACGGTACCGCGAGTGAGGACCCGGTCAGACGACGGTTGGCATCGGCGGTCTTGCGAGTCGTCCCCGGCATCGCGGCCAGGGTCGGTCCGGGATCCAGCAGATGGACGGCGATCCGGCCGTCGTCGAGCGGATGCCGGCGTTTCAGCACCGTCACCTCCTCGATCTCCTGCCACCGGGTACCGATCCATTCGTCGCCGATCCGCAACCGGATCCCGACGTCGTCGGCCACCAGCATGTCCCCGACCGTCAGCGCCCGGGCACACACCACGGCCAGTACGGCGAACGCTGCCGCTGCGAACCAGCGCAGTACACCGGTCGGAGTACCCGACGCGGAGGCGGCGAAACCGACGGCCACCAGACCGGCGCCGAGAGCGAGGCCCCCGTGCACCTTCTGGGAGGCCCGGATCGTGAACGGGACGGGTTTGTCGTCGAGGCCGAAGCCGTGATGACGTGTCAGTGCGCTCGCTTCGGTCACGATCACTCTCCTCGGAGGGTGGTGATGAAGTCTTCCAGGTCGTCCGGTTTGACCAGGACGTCCCGGGCCTTGGACCCCTCGCTGGGACCGACCACGCCCCGGCTCTCGAGGATGTCCATCAGCCGGCCGGCCTTGGCGAAACCGACCCGCAGCTTGCGTTGCAGCATCGAGGTCGACCCGAACTGGGTCGAGACGATCAGCTCGGCGGCCTGGACGACCAGGTCCATGTCGTCGCCGATCTCGTCATCCAGGTCCTTGCTCGGCGCGGCGACCGCGGTGACGTCCTCGCGGTACGTCGGCTCCAGCTGGGTCTTGGTGTGCTCGACGACCGCGCGGATCTCGGACTCGGTGACCCACGACCCCTGGATACGCATCGGCTTGCTCGCACCCATGGGCAGGAACAGACCGTCACCCTGACCGACCAGCTTCTCGGCGCCGGGCTGGTCCAGGATGACCCGGCTGTCGGCCAGCGACGAGGTCGCGAACGCGAGCCGGGACGGCACGTTGGCCTTGATCAGACCGGTGACGACGTCGACCGACGGCCGCTGGGTGGCCAGTACCAGGTGGATACCGGCGGCCCGGGCGAGCTGGGTGATCCGGACGATCGAGTCCTCGACGTCGCGCGGCGCGACCATCATCAGGTCGGCCAGCTCGTCGACGATCACCAGCAGGTACGGGTACGGCGTGAGCACGCGCTCGGACCCTGGTGGCGGCTTCACCTTGCCACCGCGGACCGCCTTGTTGAAGTCGTCCACGTGCCGGAAGCCGAACGCCGCGAGGTCGTCGTACCGCATGTCCATCTCGCGGACGACCCACTGCAGGGCCTCGGCGGCCTTCTTGGCGTTGGTGATGATCGGGGTGATCAGGTGCGGGATGCCCTCGTAGTTGTTCAGCTCGACCCGCTTCGGGTCGACCAGGATCATCCGCACCTCGTCGGGGGTGGCCCGCATCAGGACCGAGGTGATCAGCGAGTTCACGAACGACGACTTGCCGGAACCGGTCGCCCCGGCGACCAGCAGGTGCGGCATCTTCGCCATGTTCGCGACCACGAAGCCGCCCTCGACGTCCTTGCCGAGGCCGGCCACCATCGGGTGGTGGTCGTTCCGGGCGGTCGCCGAACGGATCACGTCGCCGAGGCTGACGATCTCCTTGTCGGTGTTCGGGATCTCGATACCGATCGCGGACTTGCCGGGGATCGGGGACAGGATCCGGACGTCGGCCGAGGCGACGGCGTACGCGATGTTCTTGGACAGCGCGGTGACCTTCTCGACCTTGACCGCGGAGCCGAGCTCGACCTCGTACCGGGTGACCGTCGGGCCGCGGGTGTAGGCGGTGACCTGGGCGTCGATGCCGAACTGCTCGAACACCTCGGTGAGCCGGTCGACGACCGCGTCGGACGCCTTGGTCCGGGCCTTGTGCACCGATCCTGGCTTCAGGATCTGACCGTCGGGCAGCGTGTAGGTGATGTCGCCGGACAGGCTGAGCTGCTCGACGCGCTGCGGCATCGGGGTGTGCGGCGGCGGCTCCGGAGTCGGTGCGTCGTGCACCTTGAAGTCCGGCGTGGCAGGTGCGGCGGCAGCAGCTCCGGCCTGCGCGTCGACGTCGTACGCGTCGTCTTCCGGCGGTGCGGGCTTCGGCTTGCGGCTGCGCTTGGAGATCTCGCGGCCTTCGAGCACCGGCGAGTCGTACGGCTTGATCGTGGGATCGCCGTCGTCCTCGAGGGCCGCCTTGGCGCGCCGCTCCTTGCGGGTGAGCCGCACGGTGTCGTCGGTGGACGACTCCGACGTCGGCGCCGCAGCCTCCTCCGGAAGCTCGGTCCGGCCCATCAGTACGTCGAACGCTGCGCGCACCCGGAGCGGGATCGCGTAGATCGCCGTACCGGTGATGATCAGCAGACCGAAGATCGAGAGCAGCACGAGCAGCGGCGACGCGACGTACTGCGTCAGCAGGTCAGCGAGCACCGCGGAGATGATGTAGCCCACCGCACCGCCCGCATCGTGCAGCGGGGCATCGCCCGGGATACTCGGCCGCGGGATGCCATGGGCGATGTGCACCAGCCCGAGCACACCGAACGACAGCAGCGTCCAGCCGATGATCTGGCGACCGGCGGGGCCATTGCGCTCCGGGTTCCGCAGGGTCCGGACGGCCATCGCCAGTAGCAGCAGCGGGACGGCCCAGCCGGTCACACCGATGCTCTCGCCGACCGCGGTCCGCACGCCGTTGCCGACCGCGCCGGGCAGGTGCCACCAGATCGAGGCGGCGACGATGATCGCCAGCCCGATCAGGAACAGGCCCGCACCGTCACGACGGTGCTCCGGCTCCAGGTCACGGGCGCCATGGCCGATCCCGCGGGCCATCCGGCCGATCAGGTGGGCGATGCCGATCCACAGCTTCACGAGGCCGCGGCCGATCGCCAGCATGGCGGCCGCGAAAGGCCCTGGACCGCTGTTTTTGGGTGTACTGGTCCGCGCAGCGGTGCTACCACCGCCGCGCTTTGCGCCTCGACTGCTCTGTGTGGTCTGCCCACGCTTCTGGGCGGCCGACGGACGGGTGCGTCCACCGGCAGCGGCTCGGGCCGTACTGGGCCGTTTCGCTGCCTGGGAAGACGTGCGGGTCGCCATGTTTAGCAGGCTACCTCCAATACCACTCGAGTCACACGTGTCACACGCCGATCACGCTGCCCCATCCGTAGCGTCACGGCTCAGAAGGTGGGCCACGCCTCAGTGGGACGCTGCTGGCCGTCCCCCGGTGCCTTCCAGTCGCAGACGCCCTGCGGGAAGGCCTGTCGGAGCGCTGCCCATTGCGCCGGCGTGAAGTCGGCCTGGTAGTCGGCCGGTGACAGTGGGCGCAGACGGCACTTGATGACGTCGTTGGCGACGGAGGCCCCAGCAACCTGGCGTGGGGCCGGCCACACCGGGTACAGCGTGTTGCACCGCGTCGTACCAATGCCGTTGACCTGCTTCTCGACGACCTTCGTGCCCTGCGGAGTCCAGCAGGCCTCGACCAGCGAGGACGGCTTGTTGCGGACCAGACGGCTGTGCGACGAGCCGGGACCGGTGTCAGCGTCCATGGCATCCATCCACTGGTCCAGCGCCTTCAGTGCGGACAGAACGACCGGGTTGCCGGTGCTGAAGCCGCCGGGCGCGTCGCCGGACTGCACCAGCATCACCTGGTTGTCCGCGTCGCCGTTCGCCTTCACCAGCCGCTCACGCAGTGAGAACGAGTGGAACATCAGGTGGATGTCGCCGTTCGGCTGCTCGTCCAGGTACTGCCGGTATTCGATGATCGGGGTGCTCGCCAGTCCCCCGCCGCCGTTGATCAGCTGTCCGGTCCGGTACGCCGTCTCGATCGCCAGCGGATCGGCCACCGTGCGGCCGGGGACGAAGTTGGCGTCGGCGTCGAAGCCACCGATCGCGCGGTTCAGATCGACGAACTGGGCCGCGGTGATCTTGCCGGCGTTCAGCGCGGCCAGGCCGTACTGGATCCCGACGTTGTCGAGCGGCCGCCGAACGGCACCAGCGGCATCCTTGCCCCAGATGTTCACCTGGTGGTCGTAGACGTCGCACCGAGCGCCGCCCGGGTTCGTCGCCGGGTCGTACCGCTGTTCCACAGGTAGTTGCTCAGGGCAATAGACCCGCGGGTCGATCCGGCGCCCGGCGCCGGCCAGGTTGGCGATCGTCTCGACCTTGCCGAAGCCGGCGGCAGCACGCTTCTGCTCGGAGGTCCAGCCGTCCGCCGACCGGAAGTAGTGATCCAGCAGGAGCGCATCGGTGATCGTGTGCAGCGTGGCGAACCCGACCTCCGGGAACACGCATGCCGCGACGATCCCGTCCAGCAGCCCCGGATAGTTGTCGGCGATCTGGAAGACCTGGTACGAACCGCCGGAGCAACCCCAGCCGATGGTCTGCCGCGGTACGCCGATCGTCTCGGCGATGTGCTCGCGCGTCATCGTCATCGTCTCCGCCGCGAGCACCCCGTTGCAGTTCACCCCGAACACGTTCAGGCTCGACGAGGCAACGGCGTACCCGCGTCCCAGCAGTACGTCGTCGTTGATCCCGCCAGTGTTGCTCCCCTGCTGGTACCAGCCGCCCGGGCAGCCGCCGCCGAAGCTGTAGACCAGGCGGCCGTTCCAAGCCGACGGTGGCCGATGCGCGGTCGGCGGACCTTGCGCGCGGTCATGCAGTACGGCGTACTCGTAGATCGACCGGTTGATCACGCCGGTCTCGACGCGGACGATGTACGGCACCCGCCGGCCGTCCGACGTGGTCGTGGTGGCGAGGTCGGCGGGTTTCGTTGCCGGCAGCACCTTCAGCGACCGGTCGACCGTGGAGCGGTACAGGTAGTCGACGCGGGTTGGCACCGAGCAGTTCGGCCCGGTCGCCGGACCGAGTTTGACCTTCGCGAGGGTGGTGAAACCGGCCGTCCCGCAGATGTACGGCGTCTCGTGCGGGCCGGCCAGCATCGGACCGGAGCGCGGGTAGTTCGTGATACCGAGCCGGGCCTCGCCCGCGGTGAGCGTGTTCCGGCCGAGCACCAGCCCGCGCACCACACCGATCAGCCGGTCCGCGGTTCGGGTGAAGGCGTCGGTGACGTCCTGGCCGTTCAGCTCGACGACGAGGCCCTCGAGGTTCTGCCCGGTGATGCCGATCAGCGCGTCTCCGTCGCTGACGAAGTCCGGCCGTGGCGCCGACAGCACCTCGATCCGGACGCCGTACGCCGCACTCGCAGGCGCGACCAGCAACGCGGTGAGCACCGCGAAGATGAGCGCAACAAGGGCGGCCGGACGCTTCATGGCAGGAAGTTGACCACAGCGTCCTGGCCATCGGAAGACTTGTTACCAGATCGATCAGGCTCCGGTGGTGCCGTCGAGTTGTTCCCGCAGCAGGTCGGCGTGGCCGCAGTGCCGGGCGTACTCCCCGACCAGATGGATGTAGATCATCCGGAGCGTCGACTCCGTCCCGTTGAAGACGAATCGCTCGTCGAACGACCGCCCGGCCGCCGCTTCGTCGGACAGCTTCCATTCGGCGATCAACCCGTCGTACGCCGCCTCGGCCTCGGCCGGATCGATCAGCTCGAAGTCGGCGTCCTTCCCGAGCTCCGGCGCGAACAGAGGTTCAGCCGAAGCCCCAGCCGCGAAGTGGATCCGGAACCAGATCCGCTCGACCTTGGTCAGATGCCGGATCAGCCCGAGCAGCGACAGGTTCGACGGCGGCGAGGGCCGGCTGGCGAGCTGCTCGGCGGTCAGCCCGGCGCACTTGTACAGCAACGTGCGCCGGTAGAAGTCGAGATATCCCCGCAGCAGCTCGGTTTCCGGCGCGGTCAACGAACCGTCGGACCGCTCGACTTCAGGTGCGGTCCAGGCCGCGATGGTCGTCATCCCGCCATCCAACACGCCTAGGGTAACCAGTCGCGAATCAATTCACCGGCGGCGCCCAGCCGGGCCTCGGGATCAGGCAGAACGGATGCCCGGCGGGATCCTCGAACACCGCGTCGGCCAGGCGGCGGGCGCCGAGCGCGACGACCGCCGTGGCCGCAGCCTCGAGGTCGTCGACCATCACGTCGAAATGCATCTGCTGGGGATGCGCGGGATCGGGCCATTGCGGTCGCCGATGGTCCGGCGCGCGCTGGAAGGCCAGTCCTGAGGTGTGGTCGTTGTCCGCGACCACCACCCAGTCATCGCTGCGATAGGTGATCGGTTTGCCGAGGAGCGCGGCGTAGAACTCCGCCAGCCGGAGCGGATCCGGGCAGTCGATGGCCAGGTGATGCAGGCGTCCGATCATCGTTCCGCCGCCTTCCGTCTCACGATGTGTATGTCTATCTCACCACATGAGATTAGGACTGGCGTCCTTGTGGCCGGTTCGTTACCGTTCTCGGCAGGTCATGAGCGCCAGCGTCAAGCCCCGGCTCGCTGGCCGGCAACCCTCCTCCGCGGTGGGGTGCCCCGGGTGAAGACCAGGCCGTGCGGATACCCCGTTCGGCAAGTGCGGACTTCCCGGGAGCGAAGCCATGTCGATCCTCTCCATCCTCGAGCCGGCCAGCACCACCGCCCCTCGCGCAGCGGTCACCCGCCTGGCGAACGGCACCATCCCCGCCACCGTCGGTGCGGACCTGCTGGTCCCCCTGGCCGACGGCCGCGTGACGGACTACGCGAACTTCGACCACGGTGCGAGCGCGCCCTGTCTGGAGTCGGTGCGCGCCAGCGTCGAGGCGGCCCTGCCGTCGTACGCGTCGGTCCACCGCGGCAACGGGTACGCCTCCCGGATCACGACCCAGTGGTACGAGCGGGCCCGCGCCGAGGTGCACAGCTTCGTCGGCGCCCGTGCGGACGACCAGGTGATCTTCACCCGGCAGACCACCGACGCCCTCAACCTGCTCGCGCACGCTGTCCCGGCTGACGCGACCGTGATCGTCTTCGAGTCCGAGCACCACGCGGCCCTGCTGCCGTGGGGCGAGGAGCGCACTGTCCGGCTCGCTGCACCGGCTTCGGCCAGCGCGGCCGTCACTGCCGTGGCCGACGCACTGCGGAGCGCTCCGGAGGGTCCGCGGCTGGTTGTCGTCACGGGCGCGTCGAACGTGACCGGCGAGATCTTCCCGATCGCCGAGCTCGCTGCCGTCGCCAAGGCGCACGGTGCGCGGATCTGCCTGGACGCTGCGCAGCTGGCGCCGCACCGCGTCGTCGACATCGCCGAGCTGGACGTCGACTGGGTCGCACTGTCCGGTCACAAGCTCTACGCCCCGTACGGCGCCGGTGCGTTGATCGGCCGCGCGGACTGGCTCGACGCCGCCGACCCCTACCTGTACGGCGGGGGCGCGACCACCTCGGTCTCCGGCGACGGCGTGGTCTGGGCGACCGGCCCGTCCCGGCACGAGGGTGGCTCCCCCAACGTCATCGGCGCGATCGCCCTGGCCTCGGCCTGCGCGACCATCAGCCGCAATCGGGACGCGATCGAGCAGCACGAGCGCAGCCTGCTCGCCCGGCTGCGCACCGGCCTGGCGCAGATCGCCGACGTCACGACGTACTCGATCTTCGGCGCCGAGGCCGACCGCGTCGGCACGGTCTGCTTCACCATCAAGGGTCTGAGCTCGACGCTCGTCTCCGCGGCACTCAGCGCGGAGTACGGCATCGGCGTCCGCGACGGCAAGTTCTGCGCACACCCGCTGGTCGGTCACCTGCTGGCCGACGCACCCGAGCACGGTACGGCGGTGCGCGCCAGCCTCGGTCTCGGGACGACCCGCGAGCACGTGGACCGGCTGGTCGGCGCAGTGCGCTCGCTAGCCACCAACGGGCCGCGCGCGGAGTACGAGGACACCGACCACGGCTGTCAGCCGGCCGATGACCCTCGCGACCTCCACGCGCCCCGCATCTGGTGACGCAGCCCCACAAGCGCTCCTACTGCTCAGGAGTCTTCAGACCTACGTGGTGAGCAGCAAACGCCAGTAGGTCCGCCCACTCCGCCGCGATCATCGCGGCGGGTTTTCCGAAGCCGTGACCGGTGTTGACCTCTACTCGGGTCAAGACGGGTTCGGCCGCGGACTGGGCATGCTGCAACGCAGCGATGAACTTGTGACTGTGCAACGGGACGACCCGGTCATCGTGGTCACCGGTGACCACGAGCGTGGCCGGGTACGCCGTACCGTCCTGCACGCGATGCAGCGGCGAGTAGGCCAGCAGATCCTCGAACTGCTCCGGGTTGTCCGGATGCCCGAAGTCGGACGCCCACGCTGCCCCACCGTGAACAGGTGGAACCGCAGCATGTCCAGTACGCCGACGCCCGGCAGCGCGACCTTGAAAAGGTCGGGCCGCTGCGTCATGGCGGCTCCGACGAGCAGTCCGCCGTTGCTGCGGCCGTGAATGGCCAGCTGCGCCGGAGTGGTCACTCCCTGGTCCCGCAGGTGTTCCGCGACCGCGATGAAGTCGTCGAACACTTGCTGCTTGTGCTTGAGCCGCCCGGCGTCGTGCCAGTCGCTGCCGTACTCACCGCCGCCGCGGAGGTTCGCAATCGCCAGCACTCCCCCGGCAGCCAGCCAGGCCGGCCAGCCCGGCTTGTAGTCGGCCAGGATCGGGATGCGGAAGCCGCCGTACCCGTAGAGCAGCGTCGGGCGTGGTGTGGCGAAGTCCAGGTCGGAGCGCGTGATCAGGAAGTACGGCACCTCCCCGGCCAGCTCGCGCGTGACAACCACCGAAGGCGACTCGTAGCCGCCGGCGCCGCGGACCAGCTCGGGCAGTGCCCGCACTGCGCCGGTGGACGCCGAGACGACGTACGAGACGGTGGGGTCGGTGACAGTCGACAAGCCGATGAAGAGCTCGTCGTACTTGGTGCTGCCATTCAGATCGAGCACACCACCGCCCTGTACGTCGACCACGCGCGCACCGGAACCGTCGAGTGCGTAGAGCGTCAGCACGGGCTGTGCGTCGACCAGCGTGACGGTTGCCAGTCCGGACGCCGTACCGCGAACTGCCTGCAGTGCGTCGGGTCCTTCGGGGATGAGGTCGGTGAAAGTGCCGTCCAGCGTGGAGAGCACCACGCGGCCGCGGGACGCGTCGCGGTCGGTCTGCAGCACCAGCTGGTCACCGGCCATCCGGATGAAGAAGATCTCGTCGGCCAGCTCGTCGACCACCTTGATCGGCTCACCGAGACCGTCGGTGGTGATCGGGTAGACCCACAGCTTGCAGGCAGGGTCAGTGCCTGCGTTGATGTGCACAACGACATACCTGTCGTCGTCGGACACCTTCGGTGAGATGAACAGGCGGTCGTCCTCGGGGAAGGCGAGGACCAGCTCGTCGTCGGACTGCGGCGTACCCACGCGGTGCAGTTTGAGCTGTCCACCCGACAGCGTCTTCGTCTCCGTGCCCTCACTGCGCCCACTCGACGGGTAGTGCAGGTACAGGTACGCCGAACTGTCCGGAAGCCAGGTGGCCTCGCAGAACTTGGCCTCCGTCACCACGTCGTCCACCGGATCACCGGTGGCGATGTCGAGCAACCGGAACGTCGTCCAGTCGCTACCGCTCTCGTTGATGCCGTAAGCGAAGTACTTGCCGTCCGGACTCACTGTGAACGTCCCCAGTGAGTCGGTGCCGTCCTCGGACAGCTTGTTCGGGTCGATCAGCACCCGGCCGCTGTCCAGCAGTTCCGCGAGGGACTCCGCGACGTACACGACGTCCTGCGCCTGGGTGCCGTCGTTGCGGCCGACGAAGTACCAACCGCTCTTCTTGGCCGGCACTCCGGCGCGCGGACGAGCCAGGATCGCGGACAGCGTGGTCTGGAACCACTGCCGCTCCGGATAGCCCGCCAGCTCGGCCTGGGTGTACTCGTTCTGCCGGTTCACCCAGTCCTGGGTCTCGGCGGCGTCGGGGTCTTCCAGCCAGCGGTAGGGGTCGGCGATCGCGTGCCCATGCAGGGTTTCGACCACATCGTCACGGCGGCTTTCCGGATAGGTCATGGGGACAAACCTAACCGGCGACCGGAATCACTGCCCTGGCAATCAGCTCGTACGCCGGCCGCGGGTCCACGTCGTCGTGCCGCGCGATCCGATGCAGGATCAGCCCTTCCGACATCGCGGCGACCGCCTGCGCCGCCACCACGGGATCCGGGGCGCCCAGACCGGCCAGCGCCGCCGTCGCCCCGGCCTCCAGCGCCGCGCGGCCGCGGGACAGCGACTTGCGGAGTTCGGCGTCGTGGCTGCCCTCCAGGAACAGCACCAGCCGAGCTGTCGTCTGCACCCGGTTGACTCTGGTGACCAGGTCGAACAACCAGCACATCGCATCGACGAACTCGGCCGCGGTCGTCGGCCGGAACGCGGGCCCGACCGCCTGCAGGTCCACGTCCGCGAGCCAGTCGGAAACACCCGTCAGCAGGGCGGCCCGGGTGCGGAAGTAGTTGGAGGTCGATCCCTTCGGCAGCCCGGCACGGTCGTCGATCCGGGCATGGGTGAGGGATCGGAGTCCTTCGGTGCCGAGCAGCTCGACGGCGGCCTGGAGCGCTCGGGTACGCGGTGATTCCACTCGGTCACTATAAACATAGTAGACGCCGTACTACGTTCGTAGTACGGTCGATGGATGGAACTTCAGGGGGTGAGCCACCGCTTCGTCGACCTGCCCGGCGTGCGTCTGCACGTGACGGAGGCCGGGAACGGTGATGCCGTCGTACTGCTGCACGGGTTTCCGCAGCACTGGTGGGAGTGGCGTGACGTCATCCCCACACTGGCCCAGCACTACCGGGTGATCTGCCCGGATCTGCGTGGGTTCGGGCAGTCCGAGGCTCCGGCGTCCGGCTACGACAGCGAGTCGTTACTGGCCGATCTCGAAGGGCTGCTGGACGCCTTACAGCTGGATCGCGTGCACCTGCTGACGCACGACTGGTCCGGCATCCTCGGCACGCTGTTCTGCTTGCGACATCCGGAACGAGTGCGCGATCACCTGATGCTCTCGATCCCACCACTCGGTGCGAAGGCCAAGCCACGCATGTACGCGCGGATGCTGCGCTACGGCTGGTTCAACATGGTGCTCCCCTGGCCAGGCCTCGGTCCGTGGGCACTGCGCCGTACCGGACTGGCTCGCGTCATGCTGCGCGGTCACTCGGGGGACGGCATGTCCGATGAGCTGGTCGAGCTCTTCGCCAGTCAGTTCAAGGACCCGGAGCGTGCCGCGGCGGGGTCGGCACTGTACCGGCGGTTCATCCAGCCCGAGGGCATGCGGATGGTGCGCGGTCAGTACCGCGACCAGAAGGTGAGCACTCGGACCAGAGTGCTACTGGGTGCGGAGGACCGCATCGTGCGGGCCGATTCACTCCAAGGCGCTGACGTGCACGAGATTGCGGGCGCAACGCACTTCCTGGTCGACGACCGGCCGGACGCGGTCGTCAAGCACGCACTGGAGTTCTTCGGCTAAATGCGTCGTACCCACCGCCCCCGGTGGGCGGCATCCCGCGCAGGCGCCGGAGGCAGGTGGGTACGACGGGCCCCTAGTGCTGGGCCGGATTGATGTCTTTGGTCCAGAGGACCTTGCCGAACAGATCCCGCAGTGACGCCGTGAAGACGCCGGTGCGCGGGTCGATCTCGACGTGGCCGAAGAACTGGTTGCCGCCACTCGGTGGCTGGTTCGGGAAGTCGGCCGCCTTGACGAACTCCGCCTTCGGTCCGAACGTCGGGTCCAGCGTGTTCGGGCCGAACGTACCTGCGTTCACCGGACCGGCCACGAGCTCCCAGAACGGGTCGAAGTCGGTGAACGCCGCCCGGGACGGGTCGTAGTGGTGTGCGGCGCAGTAGTGCACGTCGGCGGTCAGCCAGACCGTGTTGCGCACCTTGCGCTTCTTGAACTGGCTCAGCACCCACGCGATCTCGTGCTCCCGGCCACCGGGTGCACCGCCGACGCCGTTCGCGACTGCCTCGATCAGTGGGCCGTCCGGCACCAGGAGACCGAGTGGCATGTCGCTGGCGATCACCTTCCAGGTTGCCTTGGACTTGGCCACCTCGCGGACCAGCCACTCGGCCTGCTCGGTACCCAGCATGGCCACCGGGCCGGCCGTCGCCGGTGCCGGGTTGGCGCCGCGGTAGGTGCGCATGTCGAGACAGAAGACATCGAGCAGCGGACCATAGCTCACCTTGCGGTAGATGCGGTTCCGGCCCGCGGTGTGCACCATCGGCAGGTACTCGAGGAACGCCTGCCGGGCTCGGGCCGCCAGGACGTCGACCCGCCGCTCGGTGTAGCGGGTGTCTTCCAGGACCTCTCCCGGGTACCAGTTGTTGACCGTCTCGTGGTCGTCCCACTGGCTGACGATCGGTACGTCGGCGTACAGGTCACGCACGTTGTGGTCCAGCAGGTTGTACTTGTAGCGGCCGCGGTATTCCGCCAGCGTCTCGGCGACCTTGGACACCTCCTCGGTCACCACGTTCTTCCACACCGTGCCGTCCGGGATCTGCACCGTGGCCGCGATCGGGCCGTCGGCGTAGATGTTGTCCCCGGAGTGCAGGAAGAAGTCCGGCCGGGTCTCGTGCATGGCCTTGTACGCGATCATGCCGCCGAAGTCCGGGTTGATGCCGTACCCCTGGCCGGCGGTGTCCCCGGTCCAGACGAACGACAGTCCGCGGTTGCGGCCCGGCGTACTGAAGGAGCCTTCGAGGGACTCACCACGGCGGCCGTACGCGTCCTCGAACGCAATCCGGTAGTCGTACCGCTGGCCGGGCCGCAGGCCCTTGAGCGGCACCTGCGCGGTGAAGTCCTGGTCCGGCCCGGTCACCGGGCCGCACAACCGGACTGCCCGGTCGAAGCGGCCATGGCTGGTCAGGTCGACGATCATCCGGGCCTTGCGGTCGGTGCGCGACCAGACCACGGCGGCGTTCGAGCTGACGTCGCCCGACATGATTCCGGACGGCAGTGCGGGCCGATCCCGGCGTACGACGTTGGGGGCCGCAGCAGCGACACCTGGCAGAGCCAGGGAGGCACCGGCGGCGGAGGATGCAGCCAAGAGTTGGCGGCGACTCAATTTCATACCCGCAAGACTGATCCCGCCGGATGGCTGCCGCGTGAACTGACGGTTGCCCCTTGGCGCGCCCGCGAGACTCACCTTGCGAAGGGTTGCCTAACGTGGTTCCGTTGGAGGTACCAGCCACAGTTGTGGCGCTGCCCCAGACCCGGTGGCGCGTCGACGCGATGTACGACCGGACCGGGGTGCTTCCCACTTGTCACAGCTCGTCGCGGACAATAATCCGCAACAGCGCTTCACCAACCTCTATACCGATCTCGCGCGCACTGTCCGCGAGCTCGGACTGCTCCGGCGGCGCCCTGGATACTACTGGACCAGGATCGGCTTGGTGCTCGCCGCCTTCGCCGGGGTCTGGGTCGGCGTCGGCCTGCTCGGCAACTCGTGGTTCCAGCTCCTGATGGCCGGTGCGTTCGCGCTGGTACTGACCCAGGTCGCGTTCCTCAGCCACGACAGCTCGCACCGGCAGATCTTCAAGTCGGCCAAGTGGAACGACTGGACCGCCCGGATACTGGCCGGTGGCCTGATCGGCATCAGCTCCGCCTGGTGGAAGTCGAAGCACAGCCGGCATCACGCGGCCCCGAACCAGTTGCAGCACGATCCCGACATCGCCATCGGCGTGGTCGCCTTCACCCCGGAGCACGCGCTCAGCCGCACCGGCTTCCGGAAGTGGCTGACCGACCGCCAGGGCTGGCTGTTCTTCCCGCTGCTGACGCTGGAAGGCCTGAGCCTGTACGTGTCGAGCGTCACGCACGTGTTCCGCCGGGGCGCGAACAAGGCCGAGCGGGTCGAAGGCGCCCTCGTGCTGATCCGGATCAGCAGCTACCTGGGATTGATGTTCTACCTGCTCCCGCCCGGCAAGGCGTTCGCCTTCCTCGGTCTGCAACTGGCCGTCTTCGGCGTCTGCCTCGGTGGATCGTTCGCACCGAACCACACCGGGATGCCGTTGGTGCCGGCGACGATGAAGATCGACTTCCTCCGTCGCCAGGTGCTGATGTCGCGCAACATCCGCGGCGGCGTGCTGATCGACTTCGTGATGGGCGGGCTCAACTACCAGATCGAGCACCACCTCTTTCCCAGCATGCCCCGGCCGACGCTCAAGGCGGTCCAGCCGATCGTCCGCGAGTACTGCGAACGGCACGGTGTGAACTACACCGAGGTGTCGCTGCCGGCGGCGTACAAGGTCATCGTGGACTATCTCAACAACGTAGGGTTGCGGGCACGTGATCCGTGGCAGTGTCCGCTCGTCACGGCGTACCGGGGGTAGTCCTTTGCCCAGCCGACCTCGGCGGTCCACCTGAGCGCACACGGAGTGTCATGACTGATCTCGATCCTGAACGTGTGCGCCCACAGCAGCAGTACGCCAGCCTCTATACCGACCTGCTCCGGACCGTGCAGGAGCTCGGCCTCATGCGCCGGCGCCAGGGGTACTACTACACGCGCATCGGCCTCGTGTTCCTCGCGCTGGCCGGTGTCGCGGTCGGCGTCGTCGTACTGGGTGATTCGTGGTTCCAGCTGGTGCTGGCCGCAGTGCTGGCGCTGGTGCTCGTCCAGGTGGCGTTCCTGAGCCACGACAGCGCGCACCGGCAGATCTTCGACTCCGCGGCTCGCAACGACTGGACGGCACGAGTGCTGGCCGGTGCGGTCGCGGGGATGAGTGTGACGTGGTGGCGCAACAAACACTCACGTCATCACGCCGCACCGAACCAGGTGGACAAGGACCCCGACGTACAGCTCAAGGCGGTCGCCTTCACACCAGATGCGGTGCTCGGGCGCGGACCGCTCGGCCGGTGGATCGCTGCCCGGCAGGGGTGGCTGTTCTTCCCCCTGCTCACGCTGGAAGGGCTCGGCCTGCACGCGTCGAGCCTGCGGCACCTGTGTCGCCGTGACGCCAGCAAACTCGAGCGGATCGAGCTAGCGGTAGTCATCTCCCGCCTGACTCTGTACGTCGCCGCCCTGTACGTACTGCTGCCGCCCACGAAGGCCACCGCCTTCCTGGCAGTGCAGTTGGCCATCTTCGGCCTGTTCCTCGGCGCAGCGTTCGCACCGAACCACAAAGGCATGCCGCTGGTACCAGCCGGGCTCAAGCTCGACTTCCTGCGCCGCCAGGTGCTGATGTCGCGCAACATCCGCGGCGGCGTGCTGATCGACTTCGCCATGGGCGGACTCAACTACCAGATCGAGCACCACCTCTTCCCCAGCATGCCCCGGCCGACGCTGCGCCGCGTGCGCCCGATCGTCCGCGAGTACTGCGAACTGCACGGCGTCGACTACACCGAGGTCGGCCTGTTCACGTCGTACCGCATCGTCATCGAGTACCTCAACAACGTCGGCCTCCACGCCCGAGACCCCTTCCAGTGCCCGCTGGTAGCGGCCTACCGCAAGTAGCTACGACGCCGGCGGGATCTCCCCCGAGCCACGGATCGTCAGTTTGACGGGGACCCGGACGGTCCGGCCGGGGCGGTGGGGTTCGGGGAGGCGCTCGGTCATGAGCTGAATCGCCGTACGGGCCATCACGTCGGCTGACTGGGCGACTGCGGTCAGGCCGGGCTTGAGGAGGTCGCCGAGAGCCAGGTCGTCGAACGAGACGAGCGCGACCTGATCACGCCGGCCGGCCAGACCGCGCAGTACCTCGGCGGTCGTCATGTTGTTTGCCGACAGCAACGCTGTCGCGGGCTCCGGGCGATCCAGTACGGCGGAGAGCGTGATGCCGATGCCCTCCGTGGTGGGCTCGGACAGGTGCACGAGGTCTTCGTCGACGTCGATGCGGTGCCGGGCCATCGCGGCCCGGTAGGCGACCACGCGCTCGCGGGCGGTGAAGATCCGCTCGTCGTCACCGAGGTACGCGATCCGCCGGTGCCCCTGCCGGACCAGGTGGTCGATCGCCTGATCGATACCGCCCGCGTTGTCGGCCAGTACGGCGTCCGCCTCGATCCCGTGCGCGGGACGGTCGATCGTGACGACCGCCATCCCGGCGTCGACATGCGGTGCCAGATACTCCTGGGTCTCCCCGATCGGCGCCATGATCAACGCGTCCGGGCGACGGGCCACGAACTCGAGACAGACGTCGCGCTCGCGCTCCGGGTCCTCGTCGGTCAGGCCGATCATCACCACGGAACCCGACGAGCGGGCCCACAGCTCGACCGCCCGGCCGAGCGAGGCGAAGAACGGGTCACCGATATCGCGGATGACCACGGCGATCGTGCCGGTCTTGCCGCGGCGCAGCATCCGGGCCGACTCGTTCGGCGTGTAGTTCAGTTCCTTGATCGCGGCCTGCACCTTGGCGGTCAGCTCGGGGCTGACGTTCGGCTCCTCGTTGACCACGCGCGACACCGTCTTCAGTGCCACCCCGGCCCGGGCCGCGACCTCCTTCATCGTGGGCCGGCGCTGGCCCGTGCCGTTCACACCGTTCATGCTCATCGCCGGCCCACTCTCTCTGTTCTAGCTCTGCACGACGATCGGGATGATCATCGGGCGCCGGCGGTGGGTGTCGCTGACCCACTTGCCGACCACCCGACGGATGATCTGCTGGAGCTGGTAGATGTCGTCCACGCCGCTGCCGATCGCCTTCGCGATCTCCGCCTCGATCTTCGGCTTCAGGTCGTCGAAGACAGTGTCGTCCTCGACGAACCCGCGGGCCTGGATCTCCGGTCCGGCGGTCAGCTTCCCGGTGACGGAGTCCATCACGGCGATCACCGAAATGAAACCCTCGTCGCCGAGAATCCGCCGGTCCTTCAGCGAGGTCTCGGTGATGTCGCCCACCGTGGAGCCGTCCACGAAGACGTACCCGCAGTCGACCTTGCCGGCCACGACGACCTTGCGGTCGATCAGGTCGACCACCACACCGTCCTCGACGACGACCACGTTCTCGCGCGGTACGCCGGTCTGGATCGCCAGCTCGGCGTTCGCGTGCAGGTGCCGGATCTCGCCGTGCACCGGCATCACGTTGCGCGGCTTGACGATGTTGTAGCAGTAGAGCAGCTCGCCCGCACTCGCGTGCCCGGACACGTGCACCAGGGCGTTGCCCTTGTGGATCACGTTCGCGCCGTGCCGGGTCAGGCCGTTGATCACCCGGTAGACCGAGTTCTCGTTGCCCGGGATCAGCGACGACGCCAGTACGACGGTGTCACCCGGCTGGATCTGGACGACGTGGTGGTCGTTGGCCGCGATCCGGGACAGCGCCGACATCGGCTCGCCCTGCGATCCGGTGGAGACCAGCACGACCTGCTCGGGCGGGTAGTTCTCCAGCTCGCGCATGTCGATCAGTGTGTCGCCGGGCACGTTCAGGAAGCCGAGATCACGGGCCACGGCCATGTTGCGGACCATCGAACGACCGACGTACGCGACCTTGCGGCGGTGCTTCACAGCAGCATCCATCACCTGCTGGACGCGGTGCACGTGGGAGGCGAAACAGGCCACGATGATGCGCTGGTTCTTCGCCTTGGTGAAGACGCCGTCGAGCACCGGGGCGATGTCCCGCTCGTGGGTGGTGAAGCCGGGGACCTCGGAGTTGGTGGAGTCGACGCAGAACAGGTCGACCCCCTCCTCGCCGAGCCGCGCGAACGCGTTCAGGTCGGTGATCCGGCCGTCCAGCGGGAGCTGGTCCATCTTGAAGTCACCGGTGTGCAGCACCATGCCGGCCGGCGTCCGGATCGCGACCGCGAGCGCGTCCGGGATCGAGTGGTTGACCGCGACGAACTCGCAGACGAACGGGCCGATCTGCAGCTTCTCGCCCTCGACCACGGTCTGCTGCGGCACGTTGCGGTGCCGGTGCTCCTTCAGCTTGCCCTCGAGCAGCGCGAGCGTGAGCTGTGACCCGATGACCGGGATGTCGCCCCGCTCACGCAGCAGGTAGGGCAACCCGCCGATGTGGTCCTCGTGGCCGTGCGTCAGCACCACCGCGACGACGTCGTTCAGCCGGTCCCGGATCGGCTGGAAGTCCGGCAGGATCAGGTCCACGCCGGGCTGGTTCTCGTCCGGGAACAGCACACCGCAGTCGACGATCAGCAGTTTGCCGTCGTACTCGAACACGGTCATGTTGCGGCCTACTTCACCGAGGCCGCCGAGCGGGATGACCCGCAAAGCGCCCGGAGCCAGCGGTCCGGGCGCAGCTAGATGGGGATGGGGATGGCTCATGCAATCAGTCCTGCCGTTTTCAAGTCGGTGGTGAGCCGGTCCACTTGCGCAGGCGTCGCCTCGATCAGCGGCGACCGGAGGGTCGCGTGCTCGAGGACGCCGGCCAGCTTGAGTGCGGCCTTCACCATGATGGCGCCCTGGGTAATCGTCATAATCGTTTCGACGGCGGGCACCAGCCGTCGATCAATCTCCTGTGCGGTGGCGAGGTCGCCGGCCACCACGGCGTCGATCAGCTGCCGGTACTCCGGGCTCGCGACGTGTCCCACGACACTCGCGATACCGACGGCTCCGATCGCCAGCATGGCGAGGTTCAGCTCGTCGGCACCGCAGTAGTAGAACAGATCGGTGTTCGCGAGCACCTTGGTGGTCGCGGCCAGGTCGCCCTTGGCGTCCTTCACCGCCACGATCCGCGGGTGCTCCGCGAGCGCGATCAGCGTCTCGGTCCTGATCTCCACCCCGGCGCGGCCGGGGATGTCGTACAGCAGGTTCGGCAGGCCGGTCGCGTCGGCGACCTGGGTGAAGTGCTGCCGCAGACCTTCCTGCGGAGGCTTGTTGTAGTACGGCGTCACGACCAGCAGCCCGTCGGCACCGGCGGCCTCGGCCTGCCGGGCGAGCTCGATGGTGTGGGCCGTGTCGTTCGTCCCGACGCCGGCGACGAGCTGGGCCCGGTCGCCGATGGCCTCGCGGACCGCGCGGATCAGCTCCACCTTCTCCTGGTCGGAGGTGGTCGGGGACTCGCCGGTCGTCCCGTTCAGGATGAGGGCGTCGTTGCCGCCGTCGACAAGATGCGTGGCCACCTTCTGCGCCGCGGCCAGATCCAGGGATCCGTCAGGCTGGAACGGGGTGACCATGGCCGTGGTCAGGCGGCCGAAGGGCAGCACCGGAGCGGCGAGGAGTTCTGGCGAGGGCATGGTGCTCAGATTACCGTCCCGACGCCCTGAAGAAATGAGTAGGCCTGGTGGCTGTCCGCTCGGGGGTCCGGGCAGCCACCAGGCTCACTCGTCCTATCGGGTGAGCCCAGGGAGTCGTTACACGTTCCACGAAAAAAGTCCGGAAAAAATTCTGTGAACACTTTGAGTGACGTCTCCTTCACTGAATGTAGACAAAATGAACGGATAGACGCCTGGCAGGAGCAGTACGCCGGCCACCAGCAGCGCCGGTACGACGATCAGCCGCTCGACCCAGCTGTTCGTACTGAACCGGAGCAGCCGGGGCAGGCGGATCTCGTACCAGGTCTCTCCGCGGATCGGGAGCGGCCAGAGCCACGGACAGCCGGAACGGGTCAGGCTGTCACCCAGACAGTGGGTGAACATGCCGACGCCGACGGCCACCCCGATCCACCCACCGATCCCGGACAGGCCCGCCTGGAGCGCGTCAGCGGGCGTCGTACCGGGGAGCGCCGTACCGAAGACGGAGTAGGCGCCGGCACCCAGCACGGCGAAGAGAACCCAGTCACCGAGCACATGGGCCGCAAGTAGGAGCCCGGTCGCGGCGACAGCAAGGACTGCCCATTTGCCGCGGTCCCCCAGGCTTGCGGCCAGTATGCCGAGACCGATCGCGGCCGCGAGGGTGTGCGTGGCGTGGCGATGCTTGCCGGTGCTGTCCTCGTCACGAGGACCCTTGGTGAGACTGTAGAGCGCGCCCGAGAGCCTGCGAATCAGGGCGGAGATCAGCCCGGTGATCGGACCGAGGAACCGTGAGGCACTCCCGCCCGGGTGATCCAGGTCCGGCACCAACGCGTAGCCGGCCGTGGCGGCCGCGAACGGCACCACCTCGGCCACCGAGGTCAGCCCGACCATCGGCGCCACCGCCAGTCCCAGAACCCACCCCGACAACGCATGCGATCGCCCCATCATGGTGCGCCTCACTCCCCTCCAGCAGACCGCCATCCTCTCAATCCAGCCCCAGCAGTCACAACAGCCACACCCATCACGAACGTTTTGCATAATCATTCAGAGGCATGCATACTCTTCCTATGTCCAAGGTGCTTACGTCGTTGCCGGTTGGTGAGCGGGTCGGGATCGCGTTCTCGGGAGGTCTCGACACGTCGGTCGCGGTCGCGTGGATGCGCGACAAGGGAGCGGTGCCCTGTACCTACACCGCCGATCTCGGCCAGCCCGACGAGCCCGATATCGCGTCGATCCCCGGGCGGGCCGCGGCGTACGGCGCCGAGCTCAGCCGGCTGGTGGACTGCCGCGCGGCGATGGTCGAGGAGGGCCTGGCCGCGCTCGCGTGCGGCGCCTTCCACATCCGGTCCGGCGGCCGCACGTACTTCAACACCACGCCGATCGGCCGGGCCGTGACCGGCACGATGCTGGTCCGGGCCATGCTCGACGACGACGTCCAGATCTGGGGCGACGGGTCGACCTTCAAGGGCAACGACATCGAGCGGTTCTACCGGTACGGCCTGCTCGCGAACCCGCAGCTGCGGATCTACAAGCCGTGGCTGGACGCGCAGTTCGTGCACGAGCTCGGTGGGCGCAAGGAGATGTCGGAGTGGCTGGCCAGCCACGACCTGCCGTACCGGGACAGCGTCGAGAAGGCCTACTCGACCGACTCGAACATCTGGGGCGCCACCCACGAGGCGAAGACGCTCGAGCACCTCGACGCCGGCGTGGAGATCGTCGACCCGATCATGGGGGTCGCACACTGGGACCCGGCGGTCGAGATCGCCACCGAGGACGTCACCATCGGCTTCGTCCAGGGCCGGCCGGTGACGATCAACGGCAAGGAGTTCGGCTCCGCGGTCGACCTCGTCCTGGAGGCGAACGCGATCGGCGGCCGGCACGGGCTCGGCATGTCCGACCAGATCGAGAACCGGATCATCGAGGCGAAGTCGCGGGGTATCTACGAGGCCCCGGGGATGGCGCTGCTGCACGCGGCCTATGAACGGCTCGTGAACGCGATCCACAACGAGGACACCCTCGCGAGCTACCACAACGAGGGCCGCAAGCTCGGCCGGCTGATGTACGAAGGCCGCTGGCTCGACCCGCAGTCGCTGATGCTGCGGGAGTCCCTGCAGCGCTGGGTCGGTACGGCGGTCACCGGCGAAGTGACGTTGCGGCTCCGGAGGGGTGAGGACTACTCGATCCTCGACACCACCGGACCGGCGCTGAGCTATCACCCCGACAAGCTGTCGATGGAGCGCATCGAAGACTCCGCCTTCGGCCCGGTCGACCGCATCGGCCAGCTCACCATGCGCAACCTCGACATCGCCGACTCCCGCGCCAAACTGGAGCAGTACGCCGGCCTCGGCATGTTCGGCTCGTCCAACCCGGCCCTCGCCTCCTCCACCGACCTCATCGGCCCCATGCCGACAGGTGGCGCGCAGGCAATCGCCTCCCGCGGCGAAGCCTCCGACGAAGACGTCCTCCTGGACCGCGCCGCCATGGAATCCGGCACCGACTGACCACCTGGGTCGCCGGAGGTACAGCTACGGTTAGGCGTCGTAGTCGACGGTTACGGCTGGGGTGGTGGGGTGGGACTGGCAGGTGAGGACGTAGCCGGCTCGGAGTTCGTCTGGTTCGAGGGCCCAGTTGGTGTCCATGCGGACTGAGCCTTCGAGGACTTTGGCGCGGCAGGTGCCGCAGACGCCGCCTTTGCAGGCGAAGGGGGCGTCTGAGCGGACTGCGAGGGTGGCGTCGAGGATGGGGCGGGCGTGTTCGCCCAGGGGGAAGGTGGAGCGGCGGCCGTCGAGGATGACGGTGACTTGGGCGGCGTCTTCATCGACAGCGTCTTCGACGGGTGGCTTGGGGGCTTCGTCGCCGACGTGGAAGAGCTCGGCGTGGACGTGTTCGCGGGGGACGCCTTCTGACAGCAGGAGCTCCTGGGCACCGACCACCATCGCGTACGGGCCGCAGAGGAACCACTCGTCGACACCTGCGACCGGCAGGATGGCTGCGAACATCCGCTGCAACCGCTCCACGTCGATGCGGCCGCTGAAGAGCTCCACCTCGGTCGACTCACGGGACAACACGTGCACGAGGTGCAGGCGTTCGGCGTACACGTCTTTCAGGTCGGCCAGCTCGTCCGCGAACATCACCGAGCCTGCAGTGCGGTTGCCGTAGAGCAGTGTGACGCGGCTGGACGGTTCGACCGACAGGATGGTCGCGACCAGTGAGAGCACCGGCGTGATGCCGCTGCCCGCCGCCACGAACGCGTAGTGCTTGGCGTTGGCCGGGTCGAGCGTCGTACCGAATCGGCCGAGTGGCGTCATCACCTCGAGCTCGTCACCCACCTTGAGCTCGTTCGCCGCGTACGCCGAGAAGGTGCCGCCGGGGATCCGCTTCACCCCGATCCGCAGTACACCGGAACCAGCCGGTGAGCAGATCGAGTAGCTGCGCCGGACGTCCTCACCAGTACGCCGTACTGTCAGGTGCTGGCCCGCAGTGAAGTCGTACTCCCCCGCGAGCTCATCCGGTACGGCGAACGTGATCGCCACCGAGTCGTCGGTGATCGCCTCGATCGCCGCCACCTTCAACGCGTGGAACGTCGCCCGCCGCCGGGTCGCCACAGTAGTCATGTCAGATCGCCTTGAAGTGGTCGAAGGGCTCACGGCAGCTGTTGCAGCGCCAGAGCGACTTGCAGGACGTGGAGCCGAACCTGCTGAGCTCGGAGGTGTCAGGTGAGCCGCACAGCGGGCAGCGCAGAGTCAGCGACAGCATCACCGGACCGCCGACAGCACGCCGTCCGGTCGGCGGTGCGATCCCGTACTCGGTCAGCTTCGCCTTGCCTGCTTCGCTCATCCAGTCCGTCGTCCAGGCCGGTGACAGCACCGTTTCGACGTGGCCGTCGACACCCAGGTGGTTCAGAGTCAGCTCAACCTCGTGCCGGATCAGATCCATCGCCGGACAGCCCGAGTACGTCGGTGTGATCGTCACGACGACCTCATCACCCTCGTGCCGCACACCACGCAGCACTCCGAGGTCAGCGATCGTCAGCACCGGCACCTCGGGGTCAGCGACCTCACCCACCGCGTCGAGGATCGCCGCGTCGGTCACCATGTCGCCCCCGGGTGTGAGCGCGCCACATGCTGCAGCTCGGCCAGCAGGAACCCCATGTGCTCCGTGTGCCGTCCACTCCGACCACCCTTGTGCTGGTACGACGCCTCTGGCCGGCTGCACGTGGATTCGTCGATCACCGCGAGCACGCGGCGTTCCCACTCAGCCTGCAAGCCAGCCGGATCCACAGCGACCGGGAGGCGACGTACAAGCTCGTCCGACTCGAACATCTCGGCGGTGTACGGCCAGAGTGCGTCCAGTGCGGCCTGCATGCGGCGGTGGCTCTCCGCAGTACCGTCGCCCAGCCGGATGACCCACTGGGTCGCGTGGTCGACGTGGTACGCGACCTCCTTGACCGCCTTCCCCGCTACACCGGCCAGCGTCTCGTCGGCGCTCCCCCGCAGCTCGTCGTACAACAGATGCTGGTACGTCGCGAAGTACAGCAGGCGGGCCATTGCGTGCGCGAAGTCGCCGTTCGGCAGCTCGCACAGCTGCAGGTTGCGGAACTCGCGCTCCTCCCGGAAGTACGCCAGGTCGTCCTCGGTGCGGCCGTCCATCGAACCGGCGTACTGCAGCAGCGTCCGCGCCTGGCCCAGCTGGTCGAGCCCGATGTTGCCGAGGGCAACGTCCTCCTCGAGCTGCGGCGCGGCCGCGATCCACTCGGCGGTGCGCTGCGCGGCAATCAGCGCGTCGTCACCGAGCCGGATCACGTAGTCGAAGAGATCGCTCACAGGTGGTCGACACCTTCCGGAACCTCGTAGAACGTCGGGTGCCGGTAGACCTTGTCACCCGCCGGGTCGAAGAACTCGTCCTTCTCGTCCGGGCTGGACGCGGTGATGTCGGTCGACGGCACCACCCAGATCGACACACCCTCCTGACGCCGGGTGTAGACGTCACGCGCGTTCCGCAACGCCATGGTCGCGTCCGGCGCGTGCAGCGAACCGACATGCGTATGCGACAACCCACGCCGCGACCGCACGAACACTTCCCACAGGGGCTCAACGGTCATGCCACACGCTCCAACTGCTTCGCTGCGTACGCCGCCGCGGCCTCGCGGACCCAGGCGCCGTCTTCATGCGCCTTGACCCGGTGAGCGAGCCGCTTCTCGTTGCAGGGTCCGTTGCCCTTCACCACCTCGTACAGCTCGGTGTAGTCGGGCTCGGTGAAGCTGTAGTGCCCAGTGGCCTCGTCGTAGACCAGTCCGTCGTCCGGCACCCGCAGCCCCAGCACGTCCGCCTGCGGGACAGTCATGTCGACGAATCGCTGCCGCAGCTCGTCGTTACTGTGCCGCTTGATGCCCCACGCCATCGACTGCTCGGAGTGCGTCGACGACGCGTCCGGCGGGCCGAACATCATCAGCGACGGCCACCACCAGCGGTCGAGCGCGTCCTGCGCCATGGCCTTCTGACCTTCAGTCCCGTTGCAAAGCGTGTGCAGGATCTCGAAGCCCTGCCGCTGGTGGAACGACTCCTCCTTGCAGACTCGGACCATGGCTCGCGCATAGGGCCCGTAGGAGCAGCGGCAGAGCGGCACCTGGTTCACGATCGCGGCGCCGTCGACCAGCCAGCCGATCGCACCGATGTCGGCCCAGGTGAGCGTCGGGTAGTTGAAGATGCTGGAGTACTTCTGCCGGCCGGTGTGCAGCAGGTCCAGCAGGTCGGCCCGGTCCACACCGAGCGTCTCGGCGGCGGCGTACAGGTAGAGGCCGTGACCGGCCTCGTCCTGGACCTTGGCCATCAGGATCGCCTTGCGGCGCAGCGACGGCGCCCTGCTGATCCAGTTGCCCTCCGGCTGCATGCCGATGATCTCCGAGTGCGCATGCTGCGCGATCTGCCGGATCAGGGTCTTGCGGTAGCCGTCGGGCATGGCGTCCCGCGGCTCGATCCGGCCGTCGGCGTCGATGGTCGCCTGGAAGCTGTCCATGAGACGCAGCATAGCCCAGATGTGACACTTTTTCTCCAGATCGACAACAGGTGTCACAAGGGTGGTGCTGGGCCTACCTGCGGGAGGGGGTTCAGCGCACTGGGGGCGGGCCGCGGCGGGCGGGAGGATCGTCGTAACAGTTCAAGGCCTACACAGTTCTCCCGGAAGGCGCCTCCCGTGACAATCCAGCAAACCCTCCCGGCCGCCGAACACCGCGGCCCGGTCGCCCGCAAGGAACGAGCCCTCGCCCCCGACCTGATCCGCGGCGCGATGCTGTTGCTGATCGGGCTGGCCAACAGCGCGAACTTCGCCTTCGCCGGTCAGCCCGGTGTCGAAACCGCACCGCAGGGCTTCGAGCGCATCCTGAACTTCCTCAAACTCACCTTCGTCGACGCCCGCGCGTACCCGGTCTTCGCGGTCATGTTCGGCTACGGCCTGGTCCAGCTGGCCCGCCGGCAGCGCTCGTCCGGTGCGACGCCCGGCGCGGTCCGGCGCATCCTGATGAAGCGGAACGCCTGGCTGATCGCCTTCGGTGCGGTGCACGCGACGCTGCTGTACTTCGGTGACTTCCTCGGCGCCTACGGCATCGTCGGGATCATCTGCACCCTGCTGCTCCTCAACCGCGGCGACAAGTTCCATCGGATCATCATCGGCATCTGGGCACTCGAGATCGTGTACGTCGTCTGGCTGGGCATCCAAGGTGCGATCACGGCACTGACGAGCTCCGGCCCCGCTCACGCCATCGTCAACGCACCGAACCCGTCGCTGGCAGCTTCGTCGTACGGCGCAAGTCTGATCGAGCGACTGCACGAGTACCCGCTGCATACCGCCAGCGTGATCCCGTTCGTGATGGTCGTCTGGCTCGGCATCTGGGCCGCCCGCAAGCACATCCTGGAGAACCCGGCCGCACACCGCACGCTGCTCACCCGCGTCGCCGTGGTCAGCATGAGCATCACTGTGCTGGGCGGTCTGCCGCTGGCACTGGTCGGTGCGGGCTGGCTGCACGTCGACGAGGCCGCGGTCGGTTCGCTGAGCATGCTGTCGCACGTCAGCGGGATGTTCGGCGGTCCTGGGTACGTCGCTCTGTTCGGTCTGCTGGTCGCCCGGATCACCACCCTGTCGCTGCCGGTCCGCGCTATCTCCGCACTGGGTCAGCGGTCGATGTCGGGGTACCTGTTCCAGTCGGTTGCGTGGATGGGGCTGCTGGCACCGTTCACTCTGGATCTCGGGCACCGGTTCGGCAGTGCGGCGTACGCAGCGCTCGGCTGTGCGGTTGCGGTCTGGCTGGTCTCGGTGATCGGCGCCTACCTGATGAGCCGCCGCTCGTACCGCGGTCCGGCGGAGACCCTCCTGCGCCGGCTCGTCTACTGATTGAGAGGATGGGCAGCGTGAGTGACTTCGGCGTACCCGAGCCTGCGAATCTGTCCGACCTGTCCGGTGAGCCACCGGTGGCCGAGACCAGCGTGCGGCTCGCGCTGCCCGCCGAGGCGAACGCGATCGGCGAGGTCCAGGTAGCGGCCTGGCGGGCGGCGTACGCCGGTCTGCTGCCGACCGACGTACTGGCCGACCTGAACCCGGCACAGTTCGCCGCCCAGTGGCGGGCCGCACTGATCGCCCCCGGCGAGGCCCGCAACCGGGTGATGGTCGCCCTGGCCGGCCGCACGCTGGTCGGGTTCGCGGCCATCACCGCCTCGGACGACCCGGACGCCGACGCCCAGCACGACGCCCTGATCGCCGAACTCGCCGTCCAGCCGGACGCCACTCGCGCCGGCCACGGCTCCCGCCTCCTGAACGCAGTAGTCGACACGGTCCGCGCCGACGGCTTCCGCCGGGTCACCGTCTGGATCAACTCCACCGACGACGTCTCCCGCGCCTTCTACACAGACGCCGGCTGGGCCCCCGACACCGCGCACCGCGAGCTGGACCTGTACGGCGACGGTTCCGTCCGCATCAAGCAGATCCGGCTCCACACCGACCCCGCCGCCGAGGCCTAGGCCACGCAGAACTCGTTCGCCTCGGGGTCGTGCATGACCACGAAATAGCCGTCCGGCTCGTCGGTCCGCCGTACCACGCTCGCCCCTAGCTCCACCAGCCGATCCACCTCGGCATCGACCGCCGTACGACGCTTGTCGCCGGACAGGCCGGGCGCGACCTTGATATCCAGGTGCACCCGATTCTTGGCCACCTTCGCCTCCGGCACCTGGAGGAAGAAGATGTCCGGCCGGTCCCGCACCTTGTCCACCAGCGTGCGCCCGGTCGGCCGCTTCTCCACCGGAATCTGCTGCGCGTCCGCCCAGTCGTCCCACGTCATGAATCCGTCGGGCACCGGCGTCGGGAAGTCGTACCCACCGAGCGCCCGCATCCAGAACCGCGCCACCCGATCCGGATCCGCACAGTCGAACACAATATGCAGCTCGAACGCCGTCATCGCACTCCTCCACCGCCACCAGCCCGAACCCCCAGGCCATCACAATCACCACTCCCCCGTCCACCACCGCTCAATCACAGCCCCAACCCCCACTCGTGATGGCCTGGAGGGTCCGCCCCCACCCCCCGATCCCCCAGTGAACCCACTCACGGATGCACGGTGAACCCACTCGCGAGGCACGGTGGGTTCACTCGCGGGGGCACGGTGGGGTGGGGTGGTTGACCTTGGGGGTGGGAGGGTGACGGGTATGAGCGAGTTGCGGGTTAATGAGGTTGGGGACATGGTGCTGACGGGGGCGGCGGGGATGCGGGCGCTGGCGGATCCGGTGCGGCTGGCGATTACTGATCGGCTGACGCGGCAGGGGGCGGCGACCACTCAGGAGCTTGCGGACGTGACCGGGGTCGGGGTGGAGGCTGCGGCTGAGCATGCGGAGCAGTTGGCTGCAGTGGGGCTGCTGAGGCGGGACGGGGACGGTTGGGAGGCGTGTGGGCGGGGGATCTTCTTCGAGATCCCGGAGGACGGGGATGTCGAGGTTCAGCAGGCGGCTCGGGCGTTGAGCAGTGCGATGCTGCTGAGCTATGAGCACCTGCCACGCCAGTGGGTCGAGGGGACCGAACCCGAACTGGAGCTGGATTGGGCTCGCTCGGCGGGGTTGTTCAACGCGGGGATGTGGCTGACCGCCGAGGAACTCCGCAAGGTGCAGGAGGATCTCGAGGTTCTGCTGATGCCTTATCTGCAACGCAAAGAGCCGACACCAGACTCACGGCGGGTCCGGATGCTCGCGTATTTCTTGCCACCCAAAGGCGACTAGCCGGGGGTGGTGCTCGACCGGGCACGCCTGACATGACAGATTGCGACGGTCCGATCACGCTTTGCCGTTGGAGTCTGTATGAAGCTCGTCTCCCTGGCCGTCGGCCTGGGGCTGTCCGCCACTGCTGTCCTGATCGTTCCCGGCTCGGGAGCGACTGCCTCGATGCCGACGGGGGTGGTCGTCGACAAGGCGCGGCCGGTGGCGAACAAGTACCTGCAGCAGAAGCTCAACTGGCGACGCTGCGGTGACGAGGAGCTGCGGACCTTCTGCACGAAGATCGCCGCACCGCGCGACTGGGCCAACCAGTACGCCGGAACCGACATCGAGCTCGCGGTCAGCAAGGTCGCCCCGGAGCGCGGTAAGCCCAGCCGGGTCGTGTTCGGCAACCCGGGTGGACCGGGTGGCGCGGGGCTCGGGATGGCGCCGTACCTGGCGAGCCAGGAGCCGCTGGCCAAGAATCACCTAGCGATCGGCTTCGACCCGCGCGGTTCCGGTGAGAGCACCAACGTGACATGCCAGGGCGCGCCGGGCTACTCGATGGATGCCCGCGACCGCGACCCGTGGAACCTGGACCTGATCTCGCAGGCCTCCAAGCTGGCCCAGCCGTACTGCGACCGTCAGTCCCGCGGACTGCTCCCCTACGTCACCACCGCGCAGACCGTGCAGGACATGGACCTGATCCGACAGCTGCTCGGCTTCGACAAGATCGACTTCGTCGGGTACTCCGGTGGCACCTGGATGGGCGCGTACTACCAGACCTACTTCCCGCAGCACGTCGGCCGGTTCGTGCTCGACTCGAACACGGACTTCACCAGCCCCTGGATCAGCACGTTCGCGGAACAGCCGGCCGCGTTCCAGCGGCGGTTCCAGCAGGACTTCGCGACCTGGGCGGCCAAGTACGACGACAAGCTGCACCTCGGGATGACGTCCCGCGAGGTGGTTCGCAACTACGAACGGTTACGGGCGGCGCTGAAGAAGCAGCCCGCGGTCGAGGAGTTCCTGGAAGCCTCGGTACGGATCACCTACGACCAGAACACCCTGGACGACATGGTTTCCGGGGATTTGTATACAAAACTCGACTTCTACTCGCTCGCTCTCGATCTGGCATTTCTCCGCGACCTTTCCGAAACCCAGACAAAGGGCGGGGCGAGAGCCGCGCAACGGTTGGTCGACGGGCTCTCACCGGCTCGCCAGCAGGAGCTCGTCCGCCGCGCTCACCGCAGCACCGTCGGTCTGCCGGCGGTCGGCCTGTCGGCACTGGGTGACGACTACGAGGACGCCACCTTCACGGCGATCACCTGCAACGACACCGCCTGGCCGCAGGGCCGCGAGTACGCCGACCAGCTTGCCGGTCACCTCGGCCCGCGGAACCCGCTGATCGGCTGGAGCATGAACGAGAACCCGTGCTTCTACTGGAACCGCCCGCAGCTCAATCTGCCGCAGCCGACCGGCGCCGGTTTGCCCACAACCCTGATGGTGCAGAGCCAGAACGACCCTGCCACCAGCTACACGCTGGCCGCCGCAGCCCATCACCGGTACGCCGGCTCGCGGCTGCTGACGATCACCGGCGAGGGCGACCACGGCGTGTACGGCGGAGTGAACAAGTGTGCGGACCGGATCATCAACGCGTTCCTCACCACCGGCAAGACCCCGGCCGCCGACGTGAGCTGTCGCGGCGAGGGCATCCCGGCACCATCAACCCCGGAACCGATCAACCACGAGGGCGGCGAGGCAGCAGCCGGATCCCCGTTGCGCCGGGTCGCCGGATTCACCGCCGCCCTCTCCGGATATCTGCACTGAAATCATCACGAATTGGCAGCGCCCAAACGCTTGACTCAAATCCGGAGCGGGAATTAGCAAGGCTCTGAAAATCACCCAGCGGAAGCCGCCGGTTACGGTCGGCGAAATTCCTCAGGTGCCTTCGTTGTCAGGACATATTTGTCAGGGCGATGTCAGGGTTACGTCCCTGTGCGACGGAGCGTGACTTCGGCAACCTTGTGTCAGCGCGGGAGAGCCGGGCGTCGACCGGGAGGGCTCGACGAAAGGCTCGACCGCTGGACGTGGCTTCGGCCGGCTGCAGGTGGGGGGACTGCCTGGGGGGTCAGACAGAGGCGCAGCCGGCCGGGTCACGCACACCTGCGACACCGCGCACCCCAGATCCCTCGCGGGGCATCGTCGATCCCCCAGGTCGTGATGCTCCGCGAGGCATGTACTCGTCCGATCAGCAGCTCTGGTGGACTGCTGATCGGCCGGGTCTCACAGATACCGGCCCAGATCAGGTGCGGGGTTCTGGACCGGGTAGCCGTCAGCCACGGCAGCCAGCGGGGCCGAGCGCCCCGCTGACCAGGCTGTCCGGAAGGCACGCCGGTCGAGCGACGCCTCGACCGCGCTGCGCGTGGCCTGGTAGTCGGCCTTCTCGACCTCCGGCACCGGCGCCTGGATCACTTCCCGTACGCCGTCCGCCGCACCCAGCAGGAATGCCGCGTACTCGCTGCGCTCCCGCTGCTGAGCAACAGCCGCAAGTTCTTCCAGCACACTGGCCGAACGCCACCGGTCACCCAGGTCCCGATGCTCGGCCAGGCTCTCGTCGAGCAGGTGCACCGCACGCTCGGTCAGACCGCGACGCCGCTCGACTATGCCGAGCTGGTTGAGCGACCACGCCATACCCTCGCGATAGCCGAGTCGCTGCGACAGTGCCAGGCTCTCCTGCAGCAGGGCCTCCGCCTCGACCAGCTCACCCTTGTACTGCGCGATCGCGCCGAGGCTGATCAGCGACCAGGCGAGTCCTTCGCCGTCGCCCAGCTTCCGGAAGCTGTCGCGCGCCCGGCCACACCGGCGGGCACCGATATCCAGATCGCCCCGCAACCACGCCACGAAGCCGAGTTGGTTGTGCGCCCACGACATCCCGGACTGATCACCAAGGCTCTCGAACAGGTCGTAGCTCTGACAGTGCAGGTCCTCGGCGGCCCGATAGTCGCCACGCTCGCGCGCCACTCCCCCGAGTCGCTGCAGGACCAACGCCGTACCGGCCGTGTCCTTGAGCTCCTTGTACTGCGCGAGTGCGGTCTGGAGGCGAGTCGTCGCCACGTCGTACTCGCACTGCAGGAACGCCAGCATGCCGGCACCGAGATTCGCCTTCGCCAGCGCGGGTGTCACGTCTTCAGTGGACGGTGACAGGGCCAGCGAACGCTCCAGCCACTGACTGCCCTCCGCATAGTGACCGCGCAGGTAGCAGAACAACCAGAGTGCGCCAGACAATCGCAGTGCTTCGCTGACTGATCTGGTCTGCAGTGCCCACGCCATAGCGGCGCGCAGGTTGTCCAGCTCACTCTGTAAGCGTTCGAGCCACTCCTCCTGGTGCGCACCGCGCAGCTCGCGCTCCGCCTGCTCAGCCAGCCCGATGTAGAAGTGCGCATGCCGGCTGACTGCCTCGTCCACACTGGCCGTCGTCTGCAACCGGTCCGCCGCGAACTCCCGGATCACAGCGAGCATGTAGTACCGCGCGACGCCACCGTGCCGAGTCACCCGGATCAGCGACTTGTCCACGAGCCGTCCGGTCAGGTCGAGTGCCTCGGCCCGCGCCACCGGGCCGGGTGCGACCTCACCCGACATGACCATCGCGGCCGCACTCAGGGTCCAGCCACCGACGAAGACCGACAGCTGCGCGAAGACATCACGCTCCGCCGGTGTGAGCATGTCATGGCTCCACTCGATTGCCCCGCGCATCGACTGTTGTCGCGGCGACGCCGTCCGGTCGCCACCGGCCAGGATGCCGAACGACGTCTCCAGCTCAGTGGCCAGCTCTTCGATCGTCATCACATTCGTCCGGGCGGCCGCCAGCTCGATCGCCAGCGGCATGCCCTCGAGCCGGCGGACCACTCGGGCCACCTGCTCCAGCTGACCAGTCGGGTCATACCCGCGCGCACTCGCCCGATCCACGAACAACCGGACTGCAGCAGAGAGCTCGGCCTGGTCCTCGTCCGGCGGCAGAGCCAGCGGCGGTACGACGTACACGTTCTCACCGGGGACCCGCAGGAGCTCGCGGCTGGAGGCGAGGATGGACAGGTTCGGGCAGGACTCCAGTAGCGCGGCGCAGATCTGGCCGACGTTCGAGACCACGTGGGAGCAGTTGTCGAACGCCAGCAGCAATGTGCGCTGGCCGATCTGCTCGGCGATCTCCTCAGCCAGCCGGGTGGCGTCCATCGGGTGCAGCCCGATCGAGGCTGCGACCGCCGGGGCGACCCCCTCCGCGTCGGTCAGCGACGCGAGCTGCACCCAGCACACACCGTCCGGGAAATCATCGGAGAGCTCGCTTGCGACCGCCATGGTGAGCCGGGTCTTGCCGATCCCGCCCGGACCGGTCAACGTCAGCAGTCGGGTGATGCGCTGGCCCAGCAAGCGCTTGGCTGCCGTGAGCTCGACAGACCGACCGATCAACTCGTTCGGCGGGGCAGGTGGTCGCCTGAGCACCGGCTGCGGCGACTCGGAGTCGTTCCGTGCGGTGGCCGTGAGCTGAGTGCGCTCGGCGCTGTTCAGTCGCAGGGCGTCCGCGAGGAGCCGCAGAGTGTGCGCTCTGGGCGCACGGCGACGACCCCGCTCCAGCGCCGCGATCGCGTCGACACTCAGACCGGCCAGCTCCGCCAGACCCTCCTGCGACAGCCCGGCGTCTCGCCGATGCCGGCGCAACAGGCCGCCGAACCCAGCCCCCTGCACGTCGTCCGAACCGCGGCGAGATCCGTCGGACGACACAGGACGGCTCCACCCAGTTTCCGGCCTCGACGTGGCGGTTGCCACGTACGTCTCGAAAATATCCTTTTCCGGCCCGCATTGTCAGTCGATCGCCGGAGGTTCCCAGCGAAACTCACAGGTAATGCCCAGTACCAGATCAGGGCTTGTCAGCGGCGTGCCGGGCGATCGCCTGCCGCATGGTTGCCCGTGCGCGCTTGCGGTCCCCGGCGGCGTCGTACGCCGTCGACAGCCGGAACCATACCCGCCAATCGTCCGGCGAAGCCTCTGCCTCGGTCCGGTACTGCTCGAACGCCGCATCGGCCGCGGCCCGGTCGATCCGCCCGGACGGCCGCCGCGGCAGATCGTCGACCGGCAGCCCACCGGCCGCCTCCAGCTCACGGGCCAGTCCCTCGGTCTGGGTACCGAACCGCAGCTCCCGCCAGACCAGGTACGCACCGAGCACCGGAATCACCAGTACGGCGACGCCGAGGCCGACCGCGACCGGATCACCGGTCCCGATCAGCAACACCCCGCGCCAGCCGAGCAGAGCGGCGTACGCAACAAACACGACCGCCAAGACGATCGCCGCCTGCTTAGCCTTCATGCTCAGTCGAGATCCATGAAGTGCTCGAGCCCAACCGTCAGGCCGGGCGTCGAGACGATGCTCCGCACCCCGAGCAGCACACCGGCCATGAACGACACCCTGGCCATCGAGTCGTGCCGGATCGTCAGCGTCTCGCCCTCGTCACCGAACAGCACCTCCTGGTGCGCGATCAGCCCGCGCAGCCGGACGCCGTGCACCCGGATCCCCTCGACGTCCGCACCACGAGCCCCGTCGAGCGCCGTCGTGGTCGCGTCCGGGATCGGGCCGCTCCCGGCCTCACGACGTGCGGCCGCGACCAGTTCCGCCGTACGGCGTGCTGTCCCCGAAGGGGCATCCACCTTGTCCGGGTGGTGCAGCTCGATGATCTCGACCGACTCGTAGAACCGGGCCGCCTTGGCCGCGAACTGCATCATCAGCACCGCGCCGATGGAGAAGTTCGGTGCGATCAGCACGCCGACGCCGGGAGCCGCATCCAGCCACGACTGCAGCGTGGCCAGCCGCTCCTCGTCCCAGCCGGTGGTCCCGACGACCGCGTGGATCCCGTTCGCGATGCACCACTCGAGGTTGTCCATCACGACCTCGGGCCGGGTGAAGTCCACCACGACCTGGGCACCGGCCTTGGACAGCTCGGCCAGGTCGTCGCCCTGGTCCAGCGAGGCAACCAGCTCCACGTCAGCGGCCTCGTCAACCGCCAGGCACGTCTGGGCGCCCATCTTGCCCTTGGCCCCCAGCACACCAACCTTGATCATCCGCGCCCTCTCACCTGGCTAATCGACCGCACCAGGATCTCATGTCACCAATCACCCCAAGGACAGGACGTATACCGCCGCCACCGAGCCCGCCGACCGGTCGTCCCGCTGGCGCAGGCACCTACGTAGACCTATACGTCCTGTCGTTGTGCAGGTCGGGTGTAGGTGGATTGGGCGTCCTCGGCGAAGTGGCAGGCGACCGTTTGGCCGGTGGGGATGGGGCGGAGTTGGGGTTCTTCGGTGGTGCAGCGGGCTTCGGCGCGGAGGCAGCGGGTGTGGAAGCGGCAGCCTGAGGGTGGTGAGACCGGGGAAGGCGGGTCGCCGGCCAGGACGATGCGTTTGCGGCCTTGGCGGGCGAGGCCTGGTTCGGCGGACAGCAGGGCTTGGGTGTAGGGGTGGGCCGGTACGTCGTACACGTTCTGGTGATCGCCTAGTTCAGCGACTCGGCCGAGGTACATGACGGCGACCCGGTCGGAGACGTGGCGGACGACGGACAGGTCGTGCGCGACGAAGATGATGCTGAGGCCGAGCTCGCGCTGGAGCCGCATCAGCAGGTTGACCACCTGCGCTTGGACGGACAGGTCGAGGGCGGAGACCGGCTCGTCGCAGAGCAGGACATCGGGGTTCAGGGCGATCGCGCGGGCGATACCGATCCGCTGCCGCTGACCACCGGAGAACTGGTGCGGGAACTTGGTCTCGTCCTCAGCCCGCAGACCGACCAGCTCGAGCAGTTCGCGCACGCGCCGCCGGATGTCCACTCCCTTGGAGACGTCCGGGTGGACCTCCAGGGGTTCGGCGACGATCTCGCCGACGCGCATCCGCGGATTCAGGCTGGAGTACGGGTCCTGGAAGACGACCTGGACGTTCCGCCGCCACTGCCGCAGTTCTCGACCGCGCAGCTTGCTGACATCCACACCCCCGTAGTGGATGGCACCAGACGTCGGCTTCTCCAAGGCAGCGAGCAACCGAACCAGCGTGGACTTGCCGCAGCCGGACTCGCCGACGATGCCGAGCGATTCGCCCTTGCGCAGCGTGAGATTCACGCCCTCGACCGCACGGACCAGCACCTTCGATCCGAAGTGCAGCGCCGGGCTGATGTCGTAGTGCTTCACCAGATCCGTTGCCACCAGCAACTCTTCGGCCATCAGACGGCCTCCTTCTCGGCGAGCGTCGTCCGCCGGATACACGCGGCGTCACGGCCGGGGGCAACGGTCAGCAACGGCGGTACGTCGTGTGCGCACTCCTCGATCGCGATCGGGCACCGCGGCCGGAACGCGCAGCCGGACGGAATCGCCCGCAACGACGGCGGCGTACCGGGAATGGTCGGCAGCTCCTGCCCCTTGAGCTCGGCCGACGGCATCGACCCGAGCAGCCCTTCGGTATAAGGGTGCACGGGATGGTCGAGCGCCGCCGCGGTCGATGCGCGCTCGACGACATGACCGGCGTACATCACCACCACGTTGTCCGCGACATCACTGACAACGCCAAGATCGTGAGTGATCAGTACGACGCCCATGTCGCGCTCGGCCTGCAGTTCCGCGATCAGCTCGAGGATCTGCGCCTGGACGGTCACGTCGAGCGCCGTGGTCGGCTCGTCCGCGATCAGTACGTCGGGATCCAGCGCGAGCGCCATCGCCAGCATCACGCGCTGCCGCATGCCGCCGGAGAACTCGTGCGGATAGTCGCGCACCCGCTTCGACGCGGCCGGAATCCGCACCTGGTCGAGCATCTCGGCCGCCTTCTTCAGCGCGTCCTGCTTCGACAGCCCGCGATGCACCCGGTAGCACTCGGCGATCTGCGTCCCGACCGACTGCACCGGATTGAGCGCGGACAACGAGTCCTGGAACACCATGGTGATGCGGTCCCCGACGACCTTCCGCCGTTCCCGCGTCGTCATCGAGATCAGGTCGGCGCCGCGATACTCCGCCGTACCGGAGACGATCCGTCCCGGCGGCATGTCCAGGATCCCGGTCAGCGCCTGCGTCGACACACTCTTGCCCGACCCCGACTCCCCCAGGATCGCCAGCGTCTCCCCCGCCCGCACCTGCCACGACACCCCGTCGACCGCCCGCACCGCCCCATGCGGCGTGTCGAACTCGACACTCAGATTCTCGACCTTGAGCAGTACCTCGCCGGTAGTCATCGCATCAACTTCGGGTCCAGGGCGTCCCGGATCGAGTCGCCGATGATCATGAACGAGATCGTCATCGTGGAGATGAACAACGCCGGCCAGATGAACAGGTGCGGGGTGTCCCGGTACGACGCGGCCACGCCGAACTGTGATCCCCACGAGATCGAGGGTGGCTGCAGACCGACGCCCAGGAAGGTGAGTGACGCCTCGAGCCCGACCATGCCGCCGATGCCCAGGGTGGTCATCGCGAGCAGCGGTGCCATCGCGTTCGGGAACACGTGTTTGCGCAGGATCCGGAGCGGCGGTACGCCGATCGATCGCGCGGCCAGCACGTATTCGCGGTTGCGGACGGAGAAGACTGTTGCCCGCATCAACCGCATGCCACCCGGCCAGCCGATCAGCAGGATGACGCCGACGATGATCCAGATGCTCCGGTTCGGCACCGAGTTCAGGATCACGATCAGCACGACGAGCCCCGGGATCGAGAAGAGTACGTCCGCGGTCCGGGAGATCAGTGCGTCGATGAAACCCGGGAAGTACCCGGCGAGCAGACCGAACGATCCGGCGAGAACGAACACCCCGAAGCTGGCGCAGATACTGACCAGCACCGACGGGCGAGCGCCGTACACGACGTTGGCGAAGTAGTCGCAGCCCTGGATGTCGAAGCCGAACGGATGGCCGGGACCGCGTCCTTGGCGGCTCTTGCCGAGCTCGCAGAACCGTGGGTCGGCCGAGGTGAACAGCTTCGGTACGGCGGCCATCGTGAAGAACGCGAGCAGCAGCAGGCTGCACAGGACGAACTGCGGTTTGCGGACCAGCGCCCGCAGCAGCTCGCGGTTCGAGAGCGTCCGCCCGTCGCCGAGCTCCTGGGCCTCGGCGCTGACCACCGCTGTGACGTCAGACATGGCGCACCCTCGGGTCCAGGATTCCGTAGAGGAGATCCACCAGCAGGTTGATCAGGATGAACGACAGGAACGCCAGCGTCGACAGCAGTACCACGACACCGCCCTCCTTCAGCTTGATCGCCTGGAACATGAACTGCCCCAGCCCCGGCAGGTTGAAGATGGATTCGGTGATGATCGCCCCGCCGAACATCCCGGCCAGGTCCAGCCCGATGAACGTCACCACCGGCAGCAGCGCGTTCGGCAGGATGTGCCGCCACAGCACCCGCTGCTCGCCCAGCCCCTTGGCCCGGGCGGTCTTCACGAAGTCGGCGTTCACCGTCTCCACGATCGACGTCCGCATCAACCGGGCCAGCCCGGCGAACCCGAGCAGGCCGATCACCAGCGCCGGCAACAGGTACGACGTCGGGAACCCGTCCAGCACACCGGAGACCGGGAACCACTTCAGCTCGACGCCGAACACGTACTGCGCGGCGAAATAGGCCACCAGTCCCGGTACGGCCAGCAGCACTAGTGTTGCCAGCAGCAACGATCGGTCCACCCAGCCGTTCCGTTTGAACCCGGCGTAGATCCCGAACAGCAGACCGAACGTCCACTGGAACGCGTTGGCCAGCAGCGTGAGTTTCAGCGTCACCGGGATCCGCAGCCGGAGCTGGTCGGCGATGTCCGCACCGGCGAACGTCGTACCGAAGTTCCCGGTCAGGATGTCCTTCATACTCAGCAGGTACTGGACGATGAAGGGATCGTCGAGGTGGAACTGGGCCCGCTTGGCCGCCATCACGGCGGCCGGGATCGGCTTGTCACCGGCAAGATCCCGCAGGGGGTCCCCAGGCATCGCGAAGACGAGCGCGAAGACCCCCAGCGTGACGATCACACCGATCGGAATCGCCGCGATGATGCGGCGAAGGATGTACCGGATCATTTAAAGGTGGCCCACAGGGCCGAGACGCCGACGTACTTCGACACCCGCGGCTCGATCTTGTCCGAGTGCAGGTAGGCGTTGGCCTTGGTGAACGTCGGGATCAGCGGCATGTCCTCGAGCGCGATGTCCTCGGCCTGCTGGTAGAGCTTGATCGCCTTCTCCGGGTCCGGTTCGGCGTCACCCTTGGCCAGTACGGCGTCCAGCGCCGGGTTGTTGTAGCCGGAGAAGTTCGCGTCGCCGTTGGACTTGAACATCGGGGTGAGGTAGTCCTCGATCGACGGGTAGTCGTGCCCCCAGCCGCTGAACCGCAGACCGTCGAGCTTGCGGGTGTCGGCCAGCTCGGTGATCTCCGAGCCCACCTTGCCGGTGTACTTCACCTCGAGACCGAGGTTCTGCCGGATCATGTTGCCGATCGCCTCGGCGAAGATCTGGCCGGTCGCGGACGTGGTGTTGTAGTTGATGTTCACCGGGTCGGAGAACCCACCGGCCTCCTGCAGCAGCTGCTTGGCCTTGACCGGGTCGAAGTCGCAGTACTTGCAGGCGTTCGCGCGGTAGCCGGCCATGTCCGGCGAGACGAGAGCCGTGGCCGGTTCGGACAGCCCGACCAGCGCGGCGAACGCCTTCCGGTCGATCGCCATCGAGAACGCGTGCCGCAACTTCGGGTTCTTGTAGCGCGGGTCCCAGGCCGGCAGCGTCACGTAGTTCGCTCCGGAGCTGGTGCCAACCACCCACTTGTCCGGCGCGTCCTCCTTGAACGTCTTCACCTTGGTCGCTGGTACGTCGACGAAGTCGAGGTTGCCGGCCAGGAACTCGTTGTACGCCGTGTCCGCGTTCGGGATGAAGCGGTACGTGATCGAGTCGGCCTCCGGCACCAGCGGACCCTTGTACCCGTCCCACTTGGCCAGCTTGATGTCGTCACCGGCGTTCCACTCGGCGGCGAGCTTGTACGGCCCGTTGCCGATCGGCTTGCGCTTGTAGGCGTCCGGGTCCTTGCGGACCTCTTCCGGCAAGGGCGCCAGGCCGAGGTACTGCAGGGTGAGGCCGAACTGCGAGAACGGCACCTTGAGCTTCACCGTGAAGGTCAGGTCGTCGACCTGCTTCAGTCCGCTGAGCTCCTTCACCGCGGTCGGTTTCGGCGTCGCGCCGTCCGGGGTCTCCGGGTTCAGCGCCTCGTAGCCCTCGACCTTGGAGAAGAAGCCGTTGTTCTTCCACGCGTTCGAGCCCTGCGCGGTCAGGTTCCAGCTGTCGACGTAGTCCTTGGCGGTCAGCGGCTGACCGTTCTGGAACGTGTTGCCGGGCTTGAGCTTGATGGTCCAGGTCTGGCTGGTCTTGTCCGGGGTGACCGATTCGGCCATCACGTTCAGCAGCTTGCCGCTGTTCGGATCCGTGGTCACCAGCGGGGCGAAGATCGCCATCGCCATCTGGATCCCCGGGCTGCCGTTCTCGTTCAGCGGGTTGATGTACTCCAGCGGGTCGGCCGCGATCGCAATCACCTCGCTCTTGGCCCCACCCCCCGAGCCGCCGTCCCCACCCGACTTGCCACCACACGAGGCGAGCACCAGCGAGAGCCCGAGTGCCACCCCCACAACCCCAGTCAGACGTCGCACGGTCGAACCAACTTCCTCGGCAAAGCGCCGTTCAGCGGGCGGATCAAGCGCCATGCTTGCTGACCGAAACTGCGCATGTCAACGTTGTCAGCCCACAAAACGGCCTTGGTAACGCAGGCGTTACCTGCCCAAGACCTCAGATGACCCTGCACAGCACCCGCTCAACCGGCCCACCTTAATCGTCCCAATCTCCGAAGTCATCAGATGTCAGCCGCTTTTCCTGACGAATCAGTTTGTGAACACAAACGCGCACTCCCGTCAGTCCTGCTGGGTGCTGAAGAGGCGGGCGAAGCGGCCTGCCGGCTGGGCCATCAGCTCCTGATAGGTCCCCTGCTGGACGACCTTGCCGTCGTCGATGACGTAGATGCGGTCCAGCTCGGTCAGGGTGGAGGCCCGGTGCGAGACGACGATGGTGATGCGATCGGACTTGGTACGGCGGAGGTCCGCGAAGATCTCGCGTTCCGCCTCGGCGTCGATGGCGGAGGTGGGTTCGTCGAGGATCCAGATCCCGGCGCCACGCAACTGGATCCGGGCGAGCGCCACCCGCTGCCATTGACCGCCGGAGATCCCGGTACCGCCCCACTGCTGGCCTAGCTGCGTGTCGAGCGGGAGGCCGGCGGCAAACGTTCCGGCGAGGGCCGCGCGTACGGCGTCGTCCGAAACAGCCTGCGGTGAGCCGAGCGCGACGGCATCCCGCAACGTGAACTCGAACCGCCCGAACTCCTGCACCAGCAGCCCGAAGTGTCCGAGCCGCTCGGACTCGCTCATCGCCGCCGCGTCCCGCCCGTCGATCAGCACACGGCCGCGATCCGGCGCAGCCCCGCCAGTCTGCTCACCAGCAAGTGTCAGACCGCCGACGAGCAGGTTGACGGCGGTCGTTTTACCTGCGCCGTTCACACCCACCAGCGCGATCATCTCCCCGCGGCGCGCGGTGATCGACACGTTCGCGAGCGCAGGCCGCTCCGCTCCCGGGTAGGAGTACGTGATGTTGTCGAGGGCAACTGATTCCACCACCCGTACGACGTTCTGCGGCTCAGCGGCCGGGACGCTGCGGACGAAACTCCGGTACGTCGCCGCGCGGGGTGCCGCGGTGACGATGAGCCCGAACGCGTAGCCACACAAGCGGATCGCGTTCAGCCCGGAGATCGTGCCCGCGACTGCGGCCGCCGCCCCTCCCCCACTTGCACCGCCGATCACCAGCGCCACCAGGGCACCGCCGAACAGCAGCACAGTCGCGACGGCGGCCGCCAGTTCGAAGGTCATCGCCGTACGGATCATCCGGTCCAGCACCCGGGTCGCGGTGGCGCGGTAGGTGATCGCGAGGGTGGCGACCTTGGCCCCGGAGCCGAGGACGGCCAGCTCGGTGCCGGAGCGTTGCTGCAGGAGCTGTTCGGTCGCGTACACCGCACGCCGGTCGTTCGCCGCGACCTCCGGCCACTTGCGAGCCTCCATCCGGGCAACGGCGGTGAACGCGAGCACGGTCGGAACCAGCGCGGCCAGCACGAGTACGCCGGACAGCGGATTGATCGACCCGATGGCGGCGCAGAGGACGACCGCGGTCACCGCGGCACCCAGCACCTGCACCGGCTGGTTCGCGACGGTACTCATCGGATCGATCGCGGCCTGGCTGGCCTCCAGCTCCGTGACCACCTCAGGATCGCCGAGCCGGCTCGGACTCAGCCGGGCCGACGTGTGCAGCAGATCCGAGCGATAGTGCAGCTTGAGTCGCAACATCAGCCGATGACCGGCATCCCGCGCCATCGCACCCAGCGGGTACATCGATCCGACGACGGCAGTCAGTGTGACCAGCAGCCCCCACGGCCGCTCACCGGCCGTGAGCCGATCAACCAGCTCCCCGATCAGCACGACTTGCACACCAGGCAAGGCGGCCTGAGCCAGCACCAGCACCGAGCAAAGGCTCAGCAGCCCAGGAGCAACCCGGGCAGCATCGATCATCGCTTCACGAGCAGTACGAAACACGTCGAGCATGGTGATCCTCGCAGAAGACAGGCCGGAGCCGCGCTGCGGAAACAGCGCGGATACCGTCGGCCGTCAAGTGCTTGTGATCGCGTTCAGAGTGCGATCCAGCGGCAGATCACGTGTGACGTGCGGTCGAGATTACAACGTGAACGCCTTGGTGTCTTCCTTGAAAGGGCCCATGACTGTGAGGGCTGGGGTGCCGGCGTAGAGCTCGGCGGCCAGGGCTGTGATGTCGTCGAGGGTGACGGCGTCGATGTGGTGCAGGATCTGGTCGACCGTGGGGAGCTCGCCGTAGACGAGCTCGGCTTTGGCGATGCGGGTCATCTTGGCGCCGGTGTCCTCGAGGCCCATCACGACGGAGCCACGCATCTGGCCCTTGCCGCGCAGCAGTTCGTCGGGGGTGATGGTGCCGGAGGCGATCGACTCCAGCTCGGCGCGGACGACGTCCAGCACCTCGGGCGCCTTCTTCGGCGAGCAACCGGCGTACACGCCGACCATGCCGGCATCCGAGTACGCCGCGCCGAACGTGAAGACCGAGTACGCCAGGCCACGCTTCTCGCGGACCTCCTGGAACAGCCGGGACGACATGCCGCCGCCGACGATCCCGTGCAGGACACCGGCGACGTACCGGCGTGGGTCGTTGCGGACCAGTCCCGGCATCCCGAACACCAGGTGCGCCTGCTCGACGTCGCGGTGGTGCACGTGACTCCCGCCGTACGTCGGGATGCGCAGGCCGGAGTCTGTCCGGACCGGAGACGGGTCGGCGTCGGCGTTGACCCAGTGGCGCTCGAAGGCCTTGCCGACCAGGCGAACGACCTCGTCGTGATCGACGTTACCGGCGACCGAGACGACGATGTTGGCGGGGAGGTAGCGGTCGCGATACCAGCTGACGACCTGGTCCCGGGTCAGCGCGGCCACCGATTCCGGCGTACCGGTGATCGAGCGGCCGAGTGGGGACGTGCCCCACAGTTGCTCGGCGAAGAGGTCGTGGATGTGGTCCGACGTCTCGTCGGCGTGCATCGCGATCTCTTCGTCGATGACGTCGCGTTCACTCTCGACGTCCGCGTCGGTGAGCGTGGCCGAGGTGATCATGTCGCAGATGACGTCGACCGCGAGCGGCAGATCGGAGTCGAGCACCCGCGCGTAGTAGCAGGTGTACTCCTTGCCGGTGAACGCGTTCATCTCGCCGCCGACGGCGTCGATCTCGGCCGAGATCTCCAGCGCGTCGCGGCGCTCGGTGCCCTTGAACAGCAAGTGCTCGAGGAAGTGTGTCGCGCCGCTCTGCTGCTCCGGCTCGTCGCGTGAACCGACGCCGACCCAGACCCCGAAGGTGACCGAGCGGAAGCCCGGTGCGGACTGGGACAGCACACGAAGCCCGGAGGGCAGGACGGTCCGTTTGACCGGACCGCCCGCCTCCGGGCTCAGCAGAGTGCTGGTGATGGATCTACTCACTCGGCGGAGTCAGCAACCTTCTCTTCAGCCTTGTCTTCACCCTCGACGACCGGGATCAGCGAAAGCTTGCCACGGTCGTCGATCTCGGCGATCTCGACCTGCAGCTTCTGACCGACCGAGAGCACGTCCTCGACGGCCTCGACGCGCTTGCCACCGGCCAGGCCACGCAGCTTGCTGATGTGCAGCAGGCCGTCCTTGCCCGGGAGCAGGCTGATGAACGCACCGAAGTTGGTCGTCTTCACGACCGTGCCCAGGTAGCGCTCACCCTTCTCCGGCATCGTCGGGTTCGCGATCGCGTTGATCATCGCGCGCGCGGCGTCGGCCGACGGGCCGTCGGTCGCACCGATGTAGACCGTGCCGTCGTCCTCGATGGAGATGTCGGCGCCGGTCTCGTCGGTGATCTGGTTGATCATCTTGCCCTTCGGGCCGATGACCTCCCCGATCTTGTCCACGGGGACCTTGACCGAGATGACCCGCGGCGCGAACTCGCTCATCTCACCCGGGGCGTCGATGGCCTTGGCCATCACGTCGAGGATGGTCAGGCGGGCTTCCTTGGCCTGGGTCAGCGCACCGGCGAGCACGCTGGCCGGGATGCCGTCGAGCTTCGTGTCCAGCTGGAGGGCCGTGACGAAGTCCTTGGTCCCGGCGACCTTGAAGTCCATGTCGCCGAACGCGTCCTCGGCACCGAGGATGTCGGTCAGCGCGACGTACTCGGTCTTGCCCTTGACCTCACCGGAGATGAGGCCCATCGCGATACCGGCGACGGGGGCCTTCAGCGGCACACCGGCGTTCAGCAGCGACAGGGTCGAGGCGCAGACCGAGCCCATCGAGGTGGAGCCGTTGGAGCCGAGGGCCTCGGACACCTGACGCAGCGCGTACGGGAAGTCCTCACGCGACGGCAGCACGGGCACCAGGGCCCGCTCGGCCAGCGCGCCGTGACCGATCTCGCGGCGCTTCGGCGAACCGACCCGGCCGGTCTCACCGGTCGAGTACGGCGGGAAGTTGTAGTTGTGCATGTAGCGCTTACGCGTCTCCGGGGAGAGCGTGTCGAGCTGCTGCTCCATCCGGAGCATGTTCAGCGTGGTGACACCCATGATCTGGGTCTCGCCGCGCTCGAAGATGGCCGAACCGTGGACGCGCGGCAGAACGCCGATCTGCGCCTTCAGCGGGCGGATGTCGGCCAGCCCGCGGCCGTCCATCCGGACCTTGTCCTTCAGGACGCGGTTGCGGACGAGCTTCTTGGTGAGCGAGCGGAAGGCTGCGGACAGCTCCTTCTCGCGGCCCTCGAACCCGTCGGCCAGCTTGGCCACCACGGCGGCCTTGACGGCGTCGGTGGCGTCCTCACGGTCGTGCTTGCCGGTGATGGCGAGGGCCTGGGTCAGCTCCTCGGTCGCGGCAGCCTCGACGGCCTCGAACGCGTCGTCCTGGTAGTCCGGGAACAGCGGGAACTCGCCGGTCGGCTTGGACGCCTTGGCGGCCAGCTCGGCCTGCGCGTCGACCAGGGTCTTGATGAAGCCCTTGGCGGCCTCCAGGCCCTCGGCGACGACCTCTTCGGTCGGCGCCGTCTTGCCGGCGGCGACAGCGTCGAAGGTGCCGGGCGTCGACTCGGCCTCGACCATCATGATCGCGACGTCACCGGTGTCGGTGACGCGGCCCGCGACCACCATGTCGAAGACGGCGTCCTCGAGCTCGGTGTGCGTCGGGAACGCGACCCACTGGTTGCCGATCAGGGCGACGCGGGTGGCGCCGATCGGGCCCGAGAACGGCAGCCCGGCGATCTGGGTGGACATCGACGCCGCGTTGATCGCGAGCACGTCGTACAGCTTGTCCGGGTTCAGTGCCAGGACCGTGATGACGACCTGGATCTCGTTCCGCAGACCGGAGACGAACGACGGCCGCAGCGGGCGGTCGATCAGCCGGCAGGTCAGGATGGCCTCTTCCGAGGGCCGTCCCTCACGACGGAAGAACGAGCCGGGGATCCGGCCCGCGGCGTACATCCGCTCCTCGACGTCGACCGTCAGCGGGAAGAAGTCGAACTGGTCCTTCGGCTTCTTGCTGGCCGTGGTGGCCGAGAGCACCATCGTGTCGCCGTCGAGGTAGGCGGCGGCGGAGCCGGCGGCCTGCTGGGCCAGACGGCCCGTCTCGAAGCGGATGGTGCGGGTACCGAAACTGCCGTTGTCGACAACGGCCTCAGAAAACTGTGCGCCGTCCATCGGCGCGTTGGTGGATCCCGACACGGGATACCCCTCTCTCCTACAGTGTTGACGACTGCGGAGCGCGAGCTATCGGGGTGCCGGTCTTCGATCGAGGCCCGCGGATCCCCAGGGCTACCTGGATCCGAAGGTCACTACCGAGGACCGGTCGTCCTCCCGCCACGCGCTTCGCGTCGCCTCGTCGTATTCAGTTGTGATCCAGGCCCACCCTGGGCGTGGATACGCGAGAAGCGGCCACCCAACCTCGGCGGCCGCTCCTCACGACGTCATCGGCGAAGGCCGAGCCGCTCGATCAGGGACCGGTAGCGGTTGATGTCCTTCTTCGCCAGGTAGTTCAGCAGCCGGCGGCGCTGACCGACGAGCAGCAGCAGGCCACGACGGCTGTGGTGGTCGTGCTTGTGCTCCTTCAGGTGCTCCGTCAGGTGCGAAATGCGGTGCGTCAGCAGCGCAACCTGGACCTCGGGGGAGCCGGTGTCACCCTCGGTCAGGGCGTACTCACCCATGATCTTCTTCTTCGTGGCAGCATCAACAGATGACACGGAGTTCCTCTCGATTTCCGTTGCGCGGCGCACCGGGGCTTCGTCACCCGAGCACTCTCGATCCGCGGCCGTCAGACGGCAGCGGCCAGAGTATCAGTCCGTGGACGCGCCACCCTAATTCGCGGTCAAGATCCGGCGCGCCCCGTCGACATCCGCCTTCATCTGAACCAGCAGGTCATCGATGGTTTCGAAGCGGATCTGGCTCCCCCGCAGCCGCGCGACGAAGTCGATCGCGACCCGGGCGCCGTACAGCTCCAGGTCGTCGCGGTCCAGCACGTAGGACTCCACCCGCCGGTCCACGCCGTCGAACGTCGGGTTGCTCCCGACGCTGATCGCAGCGGGCAGGGGTTCGTCGTACGCCGGAGCACCCTCGGCCGGGGTCAGCACGGTCAGCCAACCGGCGTACACACCATCCAGCGGTACGGCGGCGATCGGGTCGGCCGGGATGTTCGCCGTCGGGTAGCCGAGCTCGCGGCCGCGCTTGTCGCCCTCGACGACCACACCGGTGACCCGCAGCGGACGCCCGAGTGCCTCGGCCGCAGCCTCCACGTCGCCCTCGGCCAGCCGCTCCCGCACGTACGTGGACGACCACGGCTGTGCATCGCCCGCCAGGCTCAGCCCCTCGACCTGGAACCCGTACGTCGTACCGGCCGCAACCAACGTGTCGACGTGCCCGGCGGCCTTGTGGCCGAAGCGGAAGTTCTCCCCCACCACGACCGCCTTGGCGTGCAGCGTGCCGACCAGCACCCGCTCGATGAACTCCTCCGGCGACCAGCTCGCCACGTCCTTGTCGAACGGCAGGATCAGTACGGCGTCCGCGCCGTGCTGCCCGAGCAGTTCAGCCCGTTGGCCGGGCTCACTCAGCATCAGCGGCGCGTGGTCCGGCCGCAGCACCCGCATCGGGTGCGGGTCGAAGGTGAGCGCGACCACCGGCAGACCTCCCAGCTCGGCCGCGCGCGCCTTGGCGTGCGCAAGCACCTCCTGGTGTCCCCGGTGCACCCCGTCGAAGTTGCCGATAGTGACGACCGATGGGCCGAACTCCGCACCCACCTCGTCCAAACCGTGCCAGACCTGCATAACACCAGGATTCCATGGCTGGCACTCCCCCAGCGCACCGGCCCACAATCAGACCGCGCGGGCGATCGCGATGGCTCCCTCCAGCCGCTCCCCCGCCTCGTAGAACATGTATTCCTTACCGTCCATGGTCCCGAAGGACGCGGCGGCACAGCGGCCGTTGTCGGGAGCCCCGGCCAGCGGGTTGTGGAACACGCCGAGATGGTTGCGCTTGGTGAAGTCGTTGCCCACCTCGGTGATCAGCATCCGGCCGCCGGACGCCTTGTCCTGGTGGTAGATCACGTACGTCGAGTTGTTCCGGTGCACGACAGTGGGCGCGCCGATGTTCTGCGAGCCGACCTCCTCCGGACGGATCAGCGAGTTCGGCGAGAAGACCCAGGTCCGTCCGTCGACCGAACGGCCCCAGCCGATGGATCGACGGTTCGCGGTGGTGTTGATCATGAAGACCATCACGTACTTCGACCCCTTGGCCGGAAGCTCGTGCTCGAAGACCCGCGCGTACGACGTCTCCGTCGTACCGGCCGGCATCATCGAGGTCGACAGCACCACTTTGTCGTAGGTGAAGTGGATGCCGTCCTTGGAGCGCGCGAGGCGGGTCGTGGTGTTCTCGCCGTGGAAGTACAGCCACATCTCCTGCGCCGACTCGTTCCAGAGCACGTGCGGCGACGACACGTGGCTGACGTTGTAGTGCGGGCTCCAGGTGCGCGCCACGATCGGGTTGTTCGGGTATTCGATGAAGGGTCCTTCGAGGCTGTTGCTGTAGCTCAGACAGATGCCGCCAGGTGCATCGTGCGGCGCGTAGTAGAGGTAGTAGCGGCCCAGCGGGTTCGCGATCCGGCCGGCCGTTCCGCGGATGCACGGGAAGATCACCTCTTTGCGCGCCGGCTCGTACTTGAGCTTGGACTTGTCGAACGCGGTCCGGACATACCGGTACGTCGGGAATCCCGCGGGCGCCGCCTGTGCGGGAGCGGCGTTCAGCAGGGGCAGCGCGGCCAGGCCGGCGGTTCCGCGGAGCACGGTACGGCGGGAGATCGGCGTCATACGACCACATCCTCGGGGGCGGGGTTGGTGCGTCGACTGTGATCGCGCGCCATTCAGCATGTCAAGACGCTAATACGTATTAGTCAAGGGATTCAGCGATACGGCAGGTCTTGACTTCGGTGCTGATCTTCTCGATGCTCGGCTCCATGACGACAGATCGCGGGATGCCCCGGCAGGCGGATATCGCCCGGATCGCGGGGGTCTCCCAGGCCGCCGTCTCGGTGGTGCTCGGGGGCAAGCAGTCGATCCGGATGGCCGAGTCGACCCGGCTGCGGATCCTGGAGGTCGCCGAGGATCTGGGCTACGTCCCGCACCCGATGGCCAAGCGGCTCGCGCACTCGCGGTCGAACCTGCTCGGTCTGTACACCTTCCGCACCGCGTTCCCGACGAACGAGGCGGACATCTACCACCCGATCCTGTCCGGCGTGGAGGCCGAGGCCGCCTCACTCGGTCAGGACCTCATCCTGTTCACCGGCACGAGCGGTCCGGAGGCCCGGCAGGAGGCGGCGATACGCCGTACCCGGATGGCCGACGGCTGTCTGTTCTTCGGCCGGGAGGTACCGGAGGCCCCGGTGGCCAGCCTGGTCGATGCGGGCTTCCCGCTGGTCTACATCGGCCGGCGCCCCGAGCTGGGCGGCCGGATTCCCTACATTGGCGCGGACTACGTCACCGCCTCGGCCGAGGTGCTGGAGCGGCTGATCGGCCTGGGCCATCGCAAGATCCGGTACGTGCGTGAGCCCGACGAAGCCCCGTCGTCGGAAGACCGTCTGCTCGGCGTACTGCAGGCAGCACCGGACACAGAGGTCGTCCGGCTCGACGGACCGGACCTACCGGTCGACGTGGTGCGCTCCTGGCTCGCCGACGGCGTCACCGCGCTAGTGGTCGAGGGGACGGACACCGGTACGGCGTACCAGGCCGTTCGGACCGCGGTCGACGCGGCCGGGCTGTCCGTACCGGATGACCTGTCGCTCGCGGTGCTGGGCGGACCGCCCGGGGTCAGCGGCTTCGAGGTGCCGATGCAGGAGATGGGGCGGCATGCGGTGCGGCTGCTCATCGAGCTGATCACCGACCAGGCAACGACACCGCAGCAACTGCTGTGGTGCCCACCAGTAGCCGGCCGCGAGGTCGGACCGCCTAGGAGTGCTGAATGACTGAACTCGACACCGAGATCCTCGTCGTCGGCGGCGGAGTCGGTGGTGTCGCGGCCGCCCTGGCCGCCGCGTCGGCAGGACACCGCGTCGTACTGACCGAGGAGACCGACTGGGTCGGTGGTCAGTTCACCGCCCAGGCCGTACCGCCGGACGAGAACCCGTGGATCGAGCAGTTCGGGAGCACAGCGACGTACCGGACGTTTCGGGAGGGGGTGCGCGACTACTACCGCCGCCACTACCCGCTGCGTGCGGAGGCGGCCGCGCTGGCCGACCTCAATCCAGGAGCCGGCCGGGTCAGCAAGCTGTGCCACGAGCCCCGGGTCGCGCTCGCCGTGCTGGAGGCGATGCTGGCGCCACACCGGTCAGCCGGGCGCCTGACTGTGCTGCTGCAGCACCGGCCCGTCGCAGCCGACGTCAGCGGCGACCGCGTCGACGCGGTGACCCTCGAGGGCCCCGACGGCACGCGCACCACGATCAGTGCGACGTACGTGCTGGACGCAACAGAGAACGGTGACCTGCTGCCGCTGACCGGCACCGAGTTCGCGGTCGGCGCCGAGGCACAGGCCGAGTACGGCGAGCCGCACGCGCCCGAGCAGGCGAACCCCGCGAACCTGCAGGGCATCACGTACTGCTTCGCGCTCTCGCACCACGCCGGGCAGGACCACACGATCGACCGGCCGCGGATGTACGGGTTCTGGCGGGACTACACGCCGGAGTTCTGGCCCGGTCCCCTGCTCGGCTTCCTCGCCCCGGATCCGCGGTCGCTGGAGCCGGTCCCTCGGACCTTCGATCCCAACCCGGCCACCGATCCCCTGGCGATCAGCGCTGATCAGAGCGCCGATGCGGGTGACAAGGAGCTGTGGGGTTTCCGCCGGATCCTCGCCCGCAAGCTGCACCGGCCGGGCGCGTTCGAATCCGACATCACCCTGGTCAACTGGCCGCTCAACGACTACTGGCTGCGGCCAGCGCTCGAGATCGACGGCGTGTCCACTGCGGCGGACGTGGCGCAGGCCCACGACGAGGCGAAGCAGTTGTCGCTTTCGCTCCTCTACTGGCTGCAGACCGAGGCGCCCCGGCTCGACGGCGGTGCTGGCTTCCCGGGGCTGCGCCTGCGCCACGACGTGGTCGGTACGGACGACGGTCTGGCGAAGTCCGCCTACGTGCGGGAAGGGCGCCGGATCCGCGCCCTGACCACGATCGTCGAGCAGGACGTGTCGCTCGACATCCTCGGACCGACCGGCCGCAAACGGCGTGAGGATTCGGTGGGCGTCGGCAGCTACCGCCTCGACCTGCACCCCTCGACGGCCGGCGACAACTATGTCGACGTACCGAGTGTGCCGTTCGAGCTGCCCCTGGGCGCCTTGCTACCAAGGCGAATGCGGAACCTGCTGCCGGCCGGCAAGAACATCGGCACCACGCACATCACCAATGGTTGCCACCGGCTACATCCCGTCGAGTGGAACATCGGCGAGGTTGCCGGGCACCTGGCCGGGTACGCCCTGCGCGGCGGCACCGAACCGCACCACGTGGGCGAGAGTCCCGCGGTCTTCGAAGAGTTCGCCCGGCTGCTCGACCGCGCCGGTGTCGAACGACGGTGGCCCGACGTCCGGGGCTACTGACTCCCCCTTTCGCCCCTGGAGGTGCGGACCATGACGTTCCAGCCAGGTGCCGTGCGGGTCGGGATCGATGTCGGTGGCACGTTCACCGACGCGGTCGCCGTCGATGCACGCACGTTCGAACTGCTCGGCCAGGTCAAGGTGCCGACCAGTCACGACCACAAGGACGGTGTCGCGCACGGCATCCTGGAGGCGCTGGAGAAGCTGCGCGCCGACCTGGGGCTCAGCGCGGACGACGTCTCGTTCCTCGCGCACGGCACCACCCAGGCAACCAACGCGCTGCTGGAAGGGGATGTCGCGACGGTCGGTATCGCCGGTGTCGGGACCGGGTTCGACGCCTTCGCGACGAAGCGGCTGCGGTCCTTCGGGCAGATGGAGCTGGCGCCGGGACGCAAGCTGCCGGTCCGGTTCGTCGCGGTGCGAGACCCGGCGCGTGCGGGCGCGGCGGTCGACGAGCTCGTGCGCGCGGGCGCCGAGGTGGTGGTCGCGGTCGAGCCCTTCAGCGTGGACGATCCCGCTGGCGAAGATGCGGTCGCAGCCGCTGCCCGCGAGCGCGGCGTGCTCGCAGCAGCCACCCACGAGATCACCGGTCTGTACGGCCTCACCAAACGAGCCCGTACGGCGGTTCTGAACGCGGGAATCATGCCCCGGATGGTCTCGACCGCGGATCTGGTCGAGAGCAGTGTCCGGCGGGCCGGCATCACGGCGGCTCTGATGGTCGTCCGAGGCGACGGCGGTGTGATGTCCCTGGCGGAGATGCGCCGCAGACCGTTGCTCACGGCACTGTCCGGACCGGCGGCGGGAGTGGCGGGTGCGCTGATGGCGGAGCGGCTCAGCGAAGGCTTGTTCCTGGAGACCGGTGGCACGTCCACCGACATCAGCGTGGTCCGCCGCGGCAGGGTGCTGGTCCGGCACGCACACCTCGGCGGGCATGAGACGTACCTGCCCGCACTCGATGTCCGCACGGTCGGCATCGGCGGCGGTTCCTTGATCAGGTACTCCGGCCGGGCGATCACCCAGGTCGGCCCACGCAGCGCACACATCGCCGGACTGCCCTACGCCTGTTTCGCACCGGCCGCAGTCTGGTCTGGGGCCAAGCTGATCACCGTTTCGCCGCGGCCTGGTGACCCGGCGGACTACGTGGCGATCGAAACGGCGGACGGCACCCGCTACGCCCTCACGCTGACCTGTGCTGCCAACGCACTCGGAGTCGTGCCCGCGGACAGCTACGCCTACGCGAATCCAGACGCCGCCCAAGCAGCGATGCAGCCGCTCGCCACGGCCCTCGGCCTGACCGTTGAGGCGGCGGCGCGCGCCGTACTGCGTCAAGCGGTAAAGCCGGTGGGTGCAGTCGTCGACCAGCTCGTCCAGGAGTACCGGCTCGATCACCCGACGCTGGTCGGCGGTGGCGGCGGCGCAGCAGCAGTCACACCGTTCCTGGGCGCCGAGACCGGCCACGACTGGCGGATCGCCGCACACGCTGAGGTCATCAGCCCACTCGGCGCCGCCCTGGCCCTGGTGCGGGAGTCTGTCGAGCGGATCGTGCCGAACCCATCCAACGCCGACATCCTGGCCACGCGCGCCCAGGCCGAGGCTGCCGTGGTCGCTCAAGGCGCCGCCCCAGCCGGCGTCGAGGTGGACGTCACCGTCGACCCACAACGCAATCTGATCCGCGCGGTCGCGACCGGCGCCACGGAACTCCGGACGAAGGACCGCTCCGCCACCCTCGATGCGGTTGAAGTGCGCGCCGAGGTTGCCCGCAGTATCGGTGTCGATCCAGCTCAGGTGGGCGAGCTCGCGACCACTCCGCAGTACGGCGTCTTCGGTGCGCGGACCCGCCGGCACCGGTTCGCCCGGTCCGCCGTACGCCTCCGGGTAGTCGACGGAGAAGGCGTGATTCGCCTGCACAGCAACGGTGCTGTGGTCGAAACAGTCGAAGCCGGTACGGCGTCCGCCCGGCTCGCCGTACTGGCGGACCAGCACACCCGGTACGGCGACGGCGGTGCGCGCGTGCCCGCGGTGTGGATGTTGGTCGGCCCGAAGATCGCCGACCTGTCCGGAGTGCTCGACCGCGACCAGCTGATCGCCCTGGCCGGCGCCGAACTGAAGACCCGAGCAGACGACGAGCAGGTCGTCCTGATCCTGGAGGACCGCGGATGAACGACCTGGAGCTGGCAGTCGGTCTGCTGCGTGACACACCTACGCACGAGAACCGCACCGGCGAGCAGCTGCGGTCCTGGGCTCGGACGGCACTCGAGTACGGCGACGAACTGGCCGAGGGCCCCGACGCTGACACCGTCCACGTCATCGAGCGCGAAGGCGGCGTACGGAAGGGTGAACTCCTGCTGGCGGAACACCAGCGCGGCACGGTCATCGTCTACACGGATGCGTTGCGCCGTACCGAGGAGGTGGCGCGCCAACGGGGCTGGCCAGTCACCCGCGAGTCGTTGCGTCGGGCCGCGGTCGCCCACGAGGTGGCGCACCACCGGCTCGACGTACGCGAGTTGAACCGGCGGCTCGGCCACACTGCGGCCCGACTCGGACCGTTCCGGCTGCGCGGACACGTGGCCGGTGCCGACGAGATCGCGGCCCATCGCTTCGCTCATCGTCGCAGCGGCTTGGCCGTCAGTCCGTTGCTGCTCACCGCCGCACTCGCCGGAAGGGACTGATCATGGGAATCGCGATCCTGATTCTGATGGCCGTCGGGGTGGTGCTGATGCTCACCCGCGTCCTGCCGACCGCGTTTGCGTTGGCCCTGCTCGCGCTCGGCATCGCGCTGATCTCCGGCGCGCCCTTGACCGGCGGGAAGGAGAGCATCCTGACCGGCGTCCTGCAGAACGGCGCCGTCACGCTCGCGGCCACGATGATCGCCGTACTGCTCGGATCCTGGCTCGGCTCGCTGCTCGACCAGACCGGCATCGGCGGCACGCTCGTCCGGAAGATCGTCGAGTTCGGCGGTGAGCGCCCAGCGGTCGTCGCGCTCGGCGTCTTCGCGGTGTCGATCCTGTGCGGAAGTATCACCGGATCGGCGCCGGCCGCGATGCTCGCCGGCGTCGTCGGCATCCCGGCGATGATCGCGGTCGGCCTGCGCCCGGTCGCCGCCGCGGGCACGGTTCTGATGGGGATCTCGGCCGGGTCTCCGCTGGAGCTGCCGGTGTGGCAGTTCATGTCCGACGCGCTCGGCGCACCGGTCTCCGAGGTCCGGACGGTCATGATCAGGCTGTTCCCGATCGCGCTGGTGGTGGGGATCGCCTACGTCCTCGTGCAGACGCGCCGAGGTGCGCGGCACGCGTGGGCGGTGCAGCTGGACCGGCCGAAGGCACGCGTCCGCCGTGGCGACGCGCCCTGGTACGCCCTCGCCACCCCACTCGTGCCGATCGTGCTCGCCCTCGGATTGACCGTTCCGATCGTGCCGTCGCTGCTCGCCGGGGTGGTCTATGCCTTGGTGACCACGACGAAATGGGGTGACCTGAACGAGCGGGCGCTTCGCTCGCTGTACAAGGGATTCGAGGTCGCCGCACCGCCGATCGCGTTGTTCGTGGCGATCGGGATGCTGCTCGCGGCGGTGAAGCTACCGGGCGCCAAGACCGCACTGACCCCGATCGTGGCGGCGATCAGCCCGTCCGCTCCGATCTGGTTCGTCGTGGTCTTCGCCGCGCTGGTGCCGCTGTGCCTGTTCCGCGGCCCGCTCAACGTGTTCGGTCTCGGCGCTGGAGTGGCGGGTGTGCTGGTGACCGGCGGCATCTACCCGATGACCGCCGTGGTCGGGCTGATGGCGTCGTACAACCAGGTCTTCGGCGTCTCCGATCCGACCAGCACCCAGACGGTGTGGGCGGCTCAGTATGCCGGTGTGCGGCCCGAGCGGTCGATGCTGTCGACGCTGCCCTTCACCTGGCTGGTCGGGCTCGGCGGAATGGTGCTCACCGCGGTTCTCTATCTCTGATCCTTGGTCACCCCTTGTAATCGGAGCGTCACTCAACTTACTGTGGGCGGCGTTGCCGAACCTTGGGGAGGTCCAGTGAAGCTTCACCGTGCGATCGCGGCGGTCACCGGGTTGCTGATGACGACAGTCCTGACCGTACCTGCGCACGCGGACAGCCCACGCTTCACCGAGTACGTCGCTCTAGGTGACTCCTACACGTCGGCGCCGTTCGTGCCGATCCCGGATCTGCTGTCGCTCGGGTGCGCCCGCTCGTTCAGCAACTACCCGAAGATGGTCGCGGGCGCGCTCGGCATCTACCACTTCACCGACGTCAGCTGCGGCGGCGCGGACACCACCCACATGCTGAACCCGCAGAGCACCGTCCTCGGTACGGCGCGGCCGCAGTTCGACGCGCTGACGCCGCGGACCGATCTCGTCACGGTCGGGATCGGCGGGAACGACTTCGGGGTGTTCGGCTCGATCATCAGCACCTGCCCGGGGCTGCGCGCCTCGGACCCGACCGGTGCTCCCTGCAAGGCGCACTTCACCGTCGACGGCGTCGACACGCTGAAGGCGAAGATCGCGCAGACCCAGACGCGGATCGCGACTGTTGTCCAAGGCATCAAACAACGGTCGCCGCAGGCAACGATCCTGCTGATCGGGTATCCGAAGATCGCGCCCGAGCACGGCACCTGCCCGGACATCCTGCCGTTCGCCGACGGCGACTACAGCTACCTGTACTCGATCGAGCAGGCGCTGAACGCTGCCGTGTCGAACGCGGCCGCCGCCACCGGAGCGACGTACGTCGACACGTTCGGACCATCGACGGGACACGACGCCTGCGCGCCGGACGGTGTGGCGTGGATCCAGGGCAAGGACCTCAACCTGCTCCGCGCGGCCAACTACCACCCGCGCTACGAAGGTCAGGCCGGGGTCGCGTCGATCACCTTCAAGAAGCTGACCGGCAAGCCCACCACGGTCACCGCCTCCGAGCAGGCCGCCTGGGCCGCGAAGGGCCGCGAGCTGACCAAGCAGGCCGCCACCTCCCCGGCTGTGAAGGCCGCCAATGACCGCGTACGGACCAGCGCGCAACGCTGACCCTTTCCAATCCGTACGCGACCCCGGGCCGGGCCACCTCACGCGTGGCCCGGTCCGGTGGTGTTTACGGCAGACGCGCACTCAGTTCGGTGAGGGCTTGGCCGAGCGGCAGGTTGATGCGGTGCAACGCATACGGGTCGCCGCGGGTGATGCCCTGGTTCACGATCAGGACCGGCGTACCGGCCTTGGCTGCGTGCCGGACGAAACGGAAGCCGGACATGACGGTCAGGGACGAGCCCAGCACCAGTACGGCGTTGGCCGCGTCGATCAGGCGGTAGCAGCGCTCGACGCGGGACTTGGGCACGTTCTCACCGAAGAACACCACGTCCGGTTTGAGCACGCCGTTGCAGACCGTGCAGGGGACGACGGTGAAGTGCTGGACGACCTCGTCCGGCAGGTCGACGTCACCGTCGGGGTTGATCCGGGTCGCCTCGGCCTCGAAGCCGGTGTTGGCCGCGCGCAATCTCGTGTCGAGGGCTTCGCGGGCGGACGTCGTACCGCAGTCCAGGCAGATGACGCGGTCCAGGTTGCCGTGCAACTCGATCACATCTCGCGCCCCGGCGGCGCTGTGCAGGCCGTCGACGTTCTGGGTGATGACGCCGGTCAGGTAGCCCCGGGCCTGGAGGGCGGCGACGGCGCGATGGCCGTCGTTCGGGTGGGCGCGGGCGATCGTCCGCCACCCCAGGTGGCTGCGGGCCCAGTAGCGCTGCCGGCCGGCCTCGCTGGTCGCGAAGTCGTCGTACGTCATCGGGGTGTGCGTCCGCAGGCTGCCGGTCTCGCCGCGGTAGTCGGGGATCCCCGACTCGGTGGACAGGCCGGCGCCACTGAGTACGACGACGTTCCGGCCGGCGACGATCTCGGCGAGTGGCCCGACATCCGTCGTACCGGGCTCGAGCGCGAGAACGTCGGGGCCGGGAGCCCATTGCAGAGTCGGACGGGAACGCACGACTCCAGGGTACTTACCGGCGCACGCCGAGGGTGGCGATCAGGTCCTCGTGCAGCTCGAACCACACCCGATGGCGCTCCTCAACCTCGCGAGCGCTCGAGTAGCGCGTGTCATAGCCGGCGAAGCGATCCAGTACGGCGGTCAGCCGCGCGGCCAGCGGTGTGAGCTCCTGGCCGATCGCTGCGAGCTCGTCGAGCACCTGACGGTCCCAAGCCGGGTCGGTGTGGTCGTTGAAGGCCAGGGGGTCGGTTGCGGTCGGCCGGAGCTGCCAGTTGGTGCAGGCGGCCTGCAAACGACCGTTGAGCGGCAGGAAGTCGTCGTACGCCGCCTGGACAGCTGGTGAGTGCGGTCCGAGCTCAGCCGCGAGCTGGCGTTCGTTCTCCGCGCGGCCGGAGTCGGTGAGCGACCAACCGCCCAGACCGGCGAATTCACTCCAGGTGATCCAGCCATAGGCCTGGTAGTCGAGCAGCAGCTCCTTGGCCTGCGCCGGATCGAGCTGGAACCGCTCAGCGACCGCGGCGTCGTCGCCGACGCCGAGCAGGCGGACCGCGTGCAGGACGAGGAGGTCCGGCGTACTCATGACTGGTCCTGGCGCGCGGTTAGGCGGTCTAGGCGCTGCTGACAGGCCTGGGGCGAGTTGAACCCCAGTGCCCGGGCCATCTCGGCCCAAGTGATGCCGAGGCCGCGTGCGGCGAACATCAGGCCGGTCTCCAGCTGATCGATCTCCGCCCGCGCGGCGGGCAGCAGCTGAAGCGCTGCGATCGCCGCCTCGCGGTTGCCGGTGTTGGACGCGAGGAAGAAGTGGATCAGATCCACCGCGGACGGCGGTACCGGCGCAGGCTGCCACGGGCGGCGGTCGAGCTGGTCGGCGCCGAGGTCCAGGAGCTCCTGCCGGGCAGCCGCCTCGCGGTGCGCCTGCACCTGGTCGTCATTGCTTTGCATGCTCGAACAGTGGATCATCAACGAAATGTTGTCAACAAAACATTGAAAGGAGCTTCTCGGGTGATCAGTCTCGCGGCGGCCGGATCGGACGCCGGCCCGAAGGCGGCGACCCTCGGCCGGCTCCTGCGGGCCGGCTTCCCGGTCCCGCCCGGTTTCGTCATCCCGCCAGGCGCCGATCTCCCGGCTGTTGACGACCGCCTGTACGCCGTTCGCTCGTCCGCCTCGACCGAAGACACAGCGTCTCGCTCCGCGGCTGGCGTGTACGACTCGTTCCTCGGCGTCCCCCGTGCGGAGCTGCCGGATCGGATCGCGGCGACGAGGGCTTCGCTGTGGTCACCGCGGGCGGCCGCATACCGCCGTACCGATGCGGAGATGACGGTGATCGTGCAGCAGCACATCGACGCGGACGTCTCCGGCGTGCTCTTCACCGGATCGCCGACGCTCGTCGAAGCCTCCTGGGGACTCGGCGAGAGCGTCGTCAGCGGCCGCGTCACCCCCGACGCCTTCACCGTCGTCAACGGCGAGGTCACCGAACGCCGCCTCGGCGACAAGACCACCCGAGTCGACCGCACCACCACAACCCCGGTCTCCCCCACCAACCGCACGCGCTACTGCCTCACCGACCACCAACTCCGCGAGCTCTGGCAGCTGGGCCAGGCCGTCGAACACCACCTGGGCGAACCGCAAGACCTCGAGTTCGCCTACGAAGGCGACCACCTCTGGCTCCTGCAGGCCCGCCCCATCACCGTCCCTCTGCGCGGCACACCCGGCAGCCCCGGCACCGCCACCGGCCCCGCCCGCCCCGTCCACACCCCCGCAGACTTCCCCCGCGTCCGCCCCGGCGACATCCTCATCTGCCGCTACACCGACCCGGCCTGGACCCCGCTCTTCCGAGTCATCGCCGGCATCATCACCGAAACCGGCGGCCGCCTCTCCCACGCCGCCATCGTCGCCCGGGAACACCACATCCCCGCCATCCTCGGCGTCCCCAACGCCCTCACCATCCCCGAAAACACCCCCACAACCCTCAACACCACCACCGGCACCATCACGCTTGGTGGTGCCAGTGGTGATCAGGCCGAGGTCAGGGCTTGATGCGGGTGGAGGTGGAGCTGTAGCCGCCTCCGCCGGGGTAGACCCAGTCGCCGGAGAGGGTGTCGCCGCCGTTGGTGAAGGTGCCGCGGAAGTAGGCGGGGCTGCCCTTGGCGCCGCCCCAGATCGTGAGCGTGTCACCGTCCGGCTCGTAGACGTAGTCGAGGGTGTTGCCGGTCGAGTCGTAGAAGCGCGACCACACGTCCGCGCTGGCGGGTTCACCGAACGGGCGCAGGTTGCCGATCACCTCGAACCCGGTGATGACCTGGCCGTACTGCACCAGTTCGACGTGCTGGAGCAGGAAGAACTTGCCCGGCATCCACTCGTACCGCACGGTGCCCTCGACACCGCCGGTGACGGACCAGGTGCCGACCAGCCGGTCGAGAGCCTGCAGGTCGTTGCTGGGCTGCACGTTGTCGTTCATGTCGTCTCCTCGAAGCTCAGTGGGTCAGAATTCACCGCTACCTCGGAGGTGGAACTCGGCTCTCGACAGCCCTCGGATGTGACGTGGCTCACAAACGACGATCGTCGAGATCCGGCGTTCGGCCCCGTGTATGCCCTTGAGGCCGGATACGGTTCCGGCTCAGCGAGGAGGTCGATCGTGAAGTATCTGCTGCTCAGTTACACACCCGCCGCCGCCTGGGACGCCGCCACGGCGGACACCGCGTCCGAGGAGGCGCTGGCGGCGTTCGCGGTGTACCAGAAGTTCGAGGAGGAACTGCGCGCCTCCGGTGAGTTCGTCACCAGTGAGGGGCTCGGTCATCCGGTCGTCAGTACGACGGTCCGCAAGGGCGCGGACGGTGTGGTCGCCACCGACGGGCCGTTCGCCGAACTCAAAGAGGTCCTCGCGAGCTTCGCGGTGATCGAGGTCGCCAGTCACGAACGCGCGGTCGAGATCGTCGGCCGGATCGTCGAGGTACTCGGTGAACCGATCGAGATCCGCCCGATCATGGGCGACGACTTCGGCGCGTGAACCGGCCCAGCGACGAGATCGAGCACCTGCTGCGCACCGAAGCGCCGCAGGTCCTCGGCGCGCTGGTCCGGCGGTTCGGCCGCTTCGACATCGCCGAGGACGCTGTCCAGGAGGCGTTGCTCGCGGCCACCCGCGCCTGGACGAACGGCGTACCGGAGAACCCGCGCAGCTGGCTGATCCGGATCGGCTACCGGCGGATGGTCGACCTGCTCCGCTCCGAGCAGGCCCGCCGGCGCCGCGAGCATGAGTCCGCGCTGGCCGAGCCCGTACGGCGGGGTTCCGCGGAACCGCCGTCGGAGACCGATGACAGCCTCACGCTGTTGCTGCTCTGCTGTCATCCGGCGTTGCCGGCCACCAGCCAGGTCGCACTGACCCTGCGCGCCGTCGGTGGCCTGACGACGACCGAGATCGCCCACGCGTACGGCGCCACCGAGAACACCATGGGCACTCGGATCAGCCGGGCCAAGCAGCAGCTGGCCAAAGCCGGTGCCCGTTTCACCGCGCCGGACGACGAGGATCGCGCGGACCGGGTCGCCGCGGTGATGCGGGTGCTCTACCTGATCTTCAACGAGGGCTACACCGCGACGGCAGGCGACGCCCTGACCCGTGTCGACCTCACTCACGAGGCCATCCGGCTGACCCGGCTGCTCGTCGCCACTCTCCCGGATCCCGAAGCCATCGGGCTGCTGGCGCTGATGCTCCTGACCGAATCCCGGCGTACGGCGCGAACCGGTCCCGCCGGTGAACTCGTGCCCCTCGAAGAGCAGGACCGCAGGCTCTGGGACGCCGACCTGATCCGCGAGGGCACCGACCTGATCGACAGCATCTGGAACCGAGGCGAGCCCGGCCAGTACCAGCTCCAAGCCGCCATCGCCGCCACGCACGCCGCCGAAGGTGACACCGACTGGCCGCAGATCGCCATGCTCTACCTGTGGCTGGAGCGGCTCACCCCGACAGCGCCGATCCGCCTCAGCCGGGTGGTCGCCGTCTCCCAGGCCTACGGCCCCATCCGGGCGCTAGCTCTCCTCGACGACCTCAACGCTCGCCACGGCCTCGACCAGGACCCACTCACCCGCCAACGCGAACGCGCTGTCCGCGCCCACCTGGTCGAGCTCACTGGCGACACCGCCACCGCAGCCGCCCTCTACCGCGAGGCAGCCGCGTTCACCGAGAACCAGGTCGAGCAGCGCTACCTCCGCGCCAAAGCCGAGGGCGTGCACCCGTCATGAGACGCGCGGCGGCCCGGCCTTGAGGCGGGCTTCCGCCGTACGACGCACCTCGGCCGGATCCATCGACGACCAGTCGGCCTCGATCCACCACGTGGCACCGGCCTCCGCCCACGGCCGAACGGTTTCCGGGCCACTCTCGTCGGCGGCCGTGATGCCTTCGACGACGACGTCGTACCCATCCATCGTCAGGTCGTGGGCAGCGCGCTCCTGACGGATCCAGGCGACGCCATCGGCCAGCAACTCCGGTGTGAACTCACCCGGCTCGCCGTCGAGTGGTGCGTAGTTGGGCAGCCAGCCGTCCTGGAGGGCGGCCCGGCGCATCGACTTGGGGCGGGGCCAAGCGCCGACGACCCAGGTGGGGATGCGCGGTTGCTGGACCGGCGGCGGTGGCGCGGGCGGCATCAGCTCGGGGAGCTTGCGCGATCGGTAGTGCCGGCCGCTGAACTCGAACGGCTGATCGCGCCACAGGTGCTGCAACATCGCCAGCGACTCGTCCATCAGCTCGGCGCGGACCTTACGGCCCGGATCGTCCTCGAAGATCCAGAACCGCTCCTCTCCCGTCACACCGAGCCCGACGGACAGGATCACCCGACCGTTGCTCAGGTTGTCCACTGTGGAGGTCTGGCCGGCCACGTCCCAGGGCTTGCGGCGTGGCAGCGGCGTCAGCATGGTGCCGAGCCGGATCCGCTCGGTGCTCAGTGCCGCGGCTCCGAGCAGTACCCAGGCGTCGATCCCCCAGATCGACTCCCAGACGAAGAAACCGTCCCAGCCGTGCTCCTCGGCCAGCGCCGACAACTCGGCTGCCGTCCGGGCGTCGCCGTACGCCATCACGAAGCCGTATTTCATGCCCGACACGCTAGCCGACGAAGACCGCCGTTGGCTTGGCCAGCGGACCGTGCGGCTCGTACAGCGCAAGGAAGGTACCGGTCGGGTCGAACATGGCGGTCTGACCGGCGGGAAGGTTCAGACCGGGCAGCGGACGGCCGGTACGAATGGCAGCAGCCTCTTCGGCATCGGCGTCGTACCGGGGAAAGGTGCCGGCGGCAACATCTGCGATCGGCAGCCAGACGAAGTCCTCGGCGAGCGCCTCGAGCGTGTGTGCCGCAGTCAGGTCGAAGGAGCCGACCCTGGTACGGCGAAGTGCGGTCAGGTGGCCGCCGACGCCGAGATCGGCCCCGAGATCACGGGCCAGCGCCCGGATGTAGGTGCCGCTCGAACAGTCGACGGAGATGTCGAGGTCGATCCAGGAGTCCGCCACCCTGATGTCGAGAATGTCGTAGCGGGACACTGTCACCGTCCGCGCCTTGAGGGTGACCTCTTCACCGGCGCGGACACGTTCGTAGGCGCGCTTACCGTCAACCTTGATCGCGGAAACGGCCGACGGTATCTGCGAGATCTCACCCTGGTACGCCGCCGCTGCGGTCCTGATCGCTTCCTCGGTGACACCATCGACCGGCGCGGTCGAGACAACTGAACCCTCGGCGTCGTCCGTGGTCGTCACCGCGCCGAGGCGGATGGTGGCGTCGTACGACTTGTCGGCGAGCTGGAGATGACCGAGCAGCCGGGTAGCGCGGTTGAGGCCGGCGACCAGGACGCCGGTCGCCATCGGGTCCAGCGTGCCGGCATGCCCCACCTTGCGGGTACCTGCCAGCCGCCGGACCCGCGCGACGACCGTGTGCGACGTCATCCCCGCGGGCTTGTCGACCACGACGATGCCGTCCGAGGACGGTGTGAATCCAGGCACTAGTCCTGGTCGTCCTCGTCCTCGTGGGGCTTCTTGTACGGGTCGGCGTCACCGGCCGGCTTGGCGCCGGCGGCGGCCTTGGCCACCTCGGCGTCGGCCCGGCGGGCCTTCTCGAGCAGTTCCTCGATCTGGCCGGCGGTCTCCGGGATGGCGTCCAGGTAGAACGCGAGACTCGGGGCGCGCCGCAACCCGAGCGCCTTACCGACCTCGCTGCGGATCAGCCCGCGGGCCGACTCCAGCGCGGCCGCCGTGGACGCCCGGTCCTGCTCGTTGCCGTAGACCGTGTAGAAGACGCTCGCCTCGCCGAGATCGGCGGTCAGCTTCGCGTCCGTCACCGTGACGAACCCCAGCCGCGGGTCCTTGACCCGGCGCTCCAGCAACTCGGCGACGAGTACCTGGATCCGGTCGGCCAGCTGCTTGGCCCTTGCTTCGCCCATCAGGGCTCACTCCCTCATTCATGAAGAACGTCCGGAGAGACGTTGACCGTCTCTCCGGACGCTACTCCTCGACAGCCCTCAGCGGGCCGTCACCTGGTTCAGTTCCGCGGCTTCTCGCGGAGCTCGAACGACTCCACGACGTCGCCGATCTTGATGTCGTTGTAGTTGTTCACGGTCAGACCGCACTCGAAGCCCTCGCGGACCTCGGACGCGTCGTCCTTGAACCTCTTCAGCGACGACAGCTCGCCGTTCTCCACCACGACCGCGCCGTCCCGGATCAACCGGATCTTGGCGTTGCGGCGGATCAGGCCGCTGGTGACCCAGCAACCGGCGATGTTTCCGACCTTCGACGAGCGGAAGATCTCGCGGATCTCCGCCTGGCCCAGCACGACCTCTTCGTAGATCGGCTTGAGCATGCCCTTCAGGGCCGCCTCGATGTCGTCGATCGCGGCGTAGATCACCGAGTAGTGCCGGATGTCGACACCCTCGCGCTCGGCCACGTCCCCGGCCTTGCCGGCCGGCCGCACGTTGAAGCCGATGATGACGGCGTTCGACGCGATGGCCAGGTTGACGTCGTTCTCGTTGATCGCACCGACACCGCGGTCGATGACGCGCAGGTTGACCTCGTCGCCGACCTCGATCCGGACCAGGGCGTCTTCCAGTGCCTCGACCGAACCGGACACGTCACCCTTCAGGATGAGCAGCAGCTCCTGCGTCTCGCCCTTCTCCATCGAGGCCATGAAGTCCTCGAGGGTCCGGCGCGCACGACGCTTGGCGTTGGCGGCCGCACGAGCCCGGGCTTCCCGCTTCTCAGCGATCTGCCGGGCCATCCGGTCGTCGTCCACCACCAGGAACTTGTCACCGGCACCAGGCACGGCGGTCAGACCCAGCACGATCACCGGACGCGACGGAGTCGCCTCCTCGACCGGGACACCGTGCTCGTCGAGCATGGCCCGGACCCGGCCGTACGCCGGTCCCGCGACCATCGAGTCGCCGACCCGCAGCGTTCCGCGCTGAACCAGCACGGTCGCCACCGGACCACGGCCCTTGTCGAGGTTGGCCTCGATCGCGATGCCCTGGGCCGGCATGTTCGGGTTGGCCCGCAGATCCAGCGACGCGTCCGCGGTGAGGATGACACCCTCGAGCAGCCCGTCGATGTTGATCCGTGCCTTCGCCGAGACGTCGACGAACATGGTGTCGCCGCCGTACTCCTCGGGAACCAGGCCGTACTCGGTCAGCTGACCGCGCACCTTGGCCGGGTCCGCGTTCGGGACGTCGATCTTGTTCACCGCGACCACGATCGGGACGTTCGCCGCCCGGGCGTGGTTCAGCGCCTCGATCGTCTGCGGCATCACGCCGTCGTCGGCCGCGACCACCAGGATGACGATGTCGGTGGCCTGCGCACCACGAGCACGCATGGCGGTGAACGCCTCGTGACCCGGGGTGTCGACGAAGGTGATGGCGCGCTCTTCGCCGTCCACCGTGGTGGTGACCTGGTAGGCACCGATGTGCTGGGTGATGCCACCGGCTTCCTTGGCCACGACGTTCGCTTCCCGGACCGCGTCCAGGAGCTTCGTCTTACCGTGGTCGACGTGACCCATGACGGTGACGACCGGCGGCCGCTTGACCAGGTCGCCCTCGTCGCCCTCGTTGGTGCCGAAGTCGATGTCGAACGACTGGAGCAGCTCGCGGTCCTCGTCCTCCGGGGACACGACCTGAACGTCGTAGTTCAGCTCGGTGCCCAGCAGCTGCAGGACCTCTTCGTTGACCGACTGGGTCGCGGTGACCATCTCACCGAGGTGGAACAGCACCTGCACCAGCGACGCCGGGTCGACTCCGACCTTCTCGGCGAAGTCCGTCAGGGACGCGCCACGAGCCAGCTTCACGACCTCGCCGTCACCGTGGCGGACGCGAACGCCGCCGACCGCGGGGGCCTGCATGTTGTCGAATTCCTGGCGCTTGGCGCGCTTGGACTTGCGACCACGACGGGCCGGACCGCCCGGACGCCCGAAGGCACCCTGCGTTCCGCCACGGCCCCGGTTGCCCGGACCCGGACGACCGCCGCCGCCACCACCGGGAGGACCGCTCGGGCCACCGCCGGGACGGAAACCGCCGCCACCGCCGCCGCCACCCGGACGCGCGCCGCCACCGGCGCCACCCGGACCGCCGCCACCTGGGCGACCACGACCGCCGGCGCCACCACCACCGCCTGGGCCCCCACCGGGACCCGAGGGACGGCCGGTGAACGTACCGGCCGAGGACTTCGGCATCATGGCCGGGTTCGGGCGCGGAGCACCCGGTACGCCGCCGGAACGCGGCGGACGGTCACTGCTGCCACGCCGGTCGTCGCGGCCGCCACCATCGCGGGCCGCCGGCGGACGCGGAGCCATCCCGGCCGGGCTTGGAGCACCCTGACCGGCGCCCTGGCCGCCACCCGGGCCCGGACGTGCGCCACCGCGCTGCATGCCTTGGGTAGAGCTGAACGGGTTGTTGCCCGGACGCGGCGCACCCGGACGCGGGGCACCACCCTGGCCACCCGGACGTGCGTTGCCACCGGGCCGCGGCGCACCCGGACGCGGCGCGGAGCCACCCGGACGCGGAGCCGAACCCGGACGCGGCGCGGAGCCCTGACCCTGGCCGGCCGGGCGCGGGCCCGGACGGTCGGAGGCCGGACGATCGGCAGCCGGACGCGGCGCGGCCGGAGCAGCCGGAGCTGCGGCCTCGGGGGCCGGAGCAGCCTTGGCCGCCGGAGCCTCGAACGCCGGCGTGGCCGCCGGTGCCTCGGCCTTCGGGGCGGCCGGAGCCTCTACCGGTGCTGCCGGAGCAGCGGCCGGAGCCTCGACCGGGGCGGCCGGTGCGGCCGGAGTCTCGGCGCGCGGACCCGGCTTCGGGCCCGGACGCGGACCCGGCTTGATGCCGGGGGTTGCCTTGGCAGCCGGAGCCACCGGGGCCTCGGCCTGCTCGGCCACCGGAGCCTGCGCAACCGGAGCCGGAGCCGACTCGGCGACGGGCGCCGGACGCTCGGCCGGTGCCGCGGGGGCGGCCGGCTCGGACTTCTCCACCGGCTCCGCGGGGACCACCGGAGCGGTCGCCGACGGCGCGGCAGACGTACTGGCGGCGGCCTTCTTGGCCGCACGCTTCTTCGGCGGGTTCTTCTCGAACTCCTCCGCCAACCGCCGCACAACCGGCGCCTCGATGGTCGAGGATGCCGATCGGACGAACTCACCCATGTCGTTCAGCCTGGTCAGGACGACCTTGCTGGTAACTCCGAGCTCTTTAGCGAGCTCGTAGACTCGGACCTTTGCCACTACTCTCCCTCTGGTCCGAGCCTGGGGCGCGGACCGTTAGTTGACGTACGTGCTCATCGCATTGCACTCATCGGTAGACACTCATCGAGTGGTCATGAGTCGATGACCCGCCTTCATGTCGGTCACACAGCCCGGTCAGGCCGTGTGTACATCTTGATTATCACGCTGCGTCAGGTACGTCCGCAGCCCGGTCGCCTCGAGCGGCCCCGGGACCTTGAAGGCCCGCGGGAACGCCTTGCGCCGGACAGCGAGCTCGAAACACTCGATCGTGGGGTGCAGGTGCGCTCCACGGCCGGGTGCCCGACGCTCAGGATCCGGGAGGACAAGTCCTCCGGACACCGTCATCCGCAGCAGGTCAGTCGGGCTGGATCGTTTCCGGCACCCGATACAGGTGCGCTCCTGAACCTTCTCAGGGCGCGCGTCTGCAGTTTCTGTCACAGTTCCTCAGGGTGTGGTGACGACTCAGTCGACCGACCGAGAGATCAGTCTACCTTCTTGTCCTCACCAGTCACATCGGTATCCGGCCGGATGTCGATCCGCCAGCCTGTCAGCCGGGCCGCGAGGCGGGCGTTCTGACCCTCCTTGCCGATGGCGAGGGACAGCTGATAGTCCGGTACGACGACCCGCGCGGCGCGTGCGGCGGCGTCGACCACCTCGACCGACGTGACCTGTGCCGGGGACAGCGCGTTCCCGACGAAGGTGGCCGGGTCGTCGCTGTGGTCGATGATGTCGATCTTCTCGCCGTGCAGCTCGTGCATGATGTTGCGCACGCGCTGGCCCATCGGGCCGATACAGGCGCCCTTCCCGTTCACCGACGGGTTCAGGGTGCGAACGGCGATCTTGGTCCGGTGACCGGCCTCCCGGGCGATCGCGGTGATCTCGACGGTCCCGTCGGCGATCTCCGGGACCTCCAGCGCGAACAGCTTCTTGACCAGGTTCGGGTGCGTCCGGCTGACCGTGATCTGCGGGCCCTTGAAACCCTTGCGGACGCCGACCACGTAGACCCGCAGCCGCGAGCCGTGGTCGTACTTCTCCCCCGGCACCTGCTCCGGCGCCGGCAGCACGGCCTCGATCTTGCCGAGGTCGACCATCACCGAGCGCGGGTCGCGGCCCTGCTGGACCACGCCGGACACGATGTCACCCTCCTTGCCGGAGAACTCGCCGTACCGGACGTCGTCCTCGGCGTCGCGCAGCCGCTGCAGGATGATCTGCTTGGCCGTGGTGGCGGCGATCCGGCCGAAGTCGGCCGGGGTGTCGTCGTACTCGCGGATCAGCGTGCCCTCGTCGTCGAACTCGCGGGCCATCACACTCACGTGCCCGGTCTTGCGGTCGAGCTCGGCGCGGGCGTGCTGCTGCGCGCCCTCGGTGCGGTGGTAGGCCACCAGCAGCGCCGCCTCGATCGCCTCGGCGACGATCTCCAGGGAGATGTCCTTCTCGCGTTCCAGCGACCGCAGGACGGCCATGTCGATATCCATGTCAGTTCTCCTCCACCGTGCCGTCGGCAGGTGCTTCTTCTTCTTCGTCGTTGCCGGCGGGCCGGTTGAACTCGATCTGGACCTTGGCCTTCTCCACGTCGCCGTAGGCGACCGATCGGAGCTTGCCCTTGACGTCCAGTTCGGCCGCCTCGTCGGAGGCGGTCTTGATGCGGCCGGTCAGCTTCTGGCCGTTGACCAGAGTGACCGCCACCAGGCGGGTGATGTTGCGGCGCCAGTGCCGGGGCAGCGTGAGCGGCCGGTCGACGCCTGGGCTGGAGACCTCCAGCGTGTACCGGCTCTGACCCATGATGTCGCGCTCGTCGAGCGCCTTGGAGAGCGCGCGGGTGACCTCGGCGACGTCGTCGAGGTTGATCCCGCCGTCGCGGTCGACCAGCACCCGCAGGATGCGCTGCTTGCCGACCGGAATGATGCTGGTCTCCTCCAGGTCGCAGCCGAACTGGGCGACGATCGGCTGGAGGAAGTTCTCGAGGCCAGAGGTGTCCGTGTGGTCAGTCTTTCGGCTCACAGGTAGACCTGCCTCTCTTTGCAGTTGTGCGCCCGTACCTGCCCCGGCGGTCTGGCCGAGAGCAGTAGTCCACCTTATCTGGCTACAGAGGGTGCTCGCGTCACCGCCTTGTCGCAGACCGATCACCGCCCCATCACCGGGTAGGGTTCCGGGGTGCAGATCGAACCCCTCCGGCTGTCACGCCGCGTCGCACTGCAGTCCACCGGCCTGGCCGCGGGCATGCTCGTGCTGGCCGGGTGCAAGGACGACCAGGCCGGATCCGGTACGCCGGGAGTCGTCGACCCGGACACCGGCAAGACCGTGCCGGGGGATGCGCCGACCGTTGATCCGGCCGTCGTCGCGGCACTCAGCAGCGCAGCCGGACTGGTCAGCTCGCTGACCGCGCAGTACACGCTCGTCGGCACGAAGTTCCCGGCCCTGAAGCCCCAGCTCGCGGCCGCAGCCAAGTTCCACGCCGGCCATCTGGCCAAGCTCCAGGAGACCGCCGGCGTGACCGTGCCCAAGGCACCCAAAGCCCCGCCGGTGCCGGCCAAGCCGGTCGCCGCCCTCGCGTTGCTCGCCAAGCAGGAGCGAGCGGCCTCGACCGCCCACGCAACCGCCGCGGCCAAGGTCTCCGGACCGCCGGCCCGGCTGCTCGCGATGATCGCCGCCTCGGAGATCCAACTCGCCGCGGCCCTCCTCCCGGCCAAGAAAGCAGCAGCCTCATGACGGTACACATTGCCACGCTCCGCGCGGCGGGTCCTGAGGCCTGGTTCCCTTTCTTCGCTCCTCTCTCCAGTCGCTTCGCTCCCTCCGTTCGTCAGTCCAGAAAGGGGGCCTCATGACCGAGCTCGAGGCTCTGCAGGCCGCCCTCGCCGGTGAGCACGCGGCCCTGTACGGCGTTGGCGTGGCCGGTGGGAAGTTGAGTGGCGCCAAGTTCCGGTCCGCGACCGAGACGTTCGATCGGCACCGCGACAACCGCGACAAGCTGAGCGGCCTCATCTCGGCCGCGGGCGAAACGCCGGTCGCCGCGGAACCGGCGTACGACCTGCCGCAGCCGGTCACCAACGCGGTCAGCGCCTCCGCGCTGATCCTGGGCATCGAGCGCCGCCTGGCCGCGACGTACGGCGATCTGATCGAGGCGGCCGAGCAGCCGACTGTCCGCCAGTTGGCCATCGACGAACTGCTCGCGACTGCCTCCGCGCAGGTGGTCTGGGGTGGTGCACCGGTCGCTCTCCCGGGTGCCGTCTAAACCCGTACGGTGACCAGGCGGACACGGTCCGCCGCCATTTGCCGCCTGCAACGAAGGAATTCCGGCAGAGTTACGGTCCGACGGAAATTCATAGCGTATTCCCCTTTACTCACAGCGCGACCTTCCCTATATTTTCGGCCACGGAGACTGGGGGGTCACCGGGTTTCACGACGACCGCGTTGGTGGCGCAGGTCGCGAAGGTTCGGCGCGTTCTCAGCGCCTTGTTCCGTACGTTCTCATTCAACTTCTTCGGTCCTGCTCGCGGCAGGATCATGGAGGGTGGCGAAGCATGCGTACATTCGACCTGCGCACCGGCGAAGACCTGTTCGTGAAAGACCTGCGAGTGGTCCGCTGGGAACAATATGACCTGGATCGCGAAGTGCCGTTCCAGGCGATGTGGTACTCCGTTCCCCCTGGTTCGGAGAGCCCGCTCGACCAGCATCCCGAGCTCGAACTGTCCCTCGTCGTCGCCGGTACGGCGCATGTCCTGACGGGCGGTACGGAGCACGAAATCCAGCAGGGCAACGCGTTCCTGCTGTCGAGTACCGAGCAACACGTCGTACAGAATCGGTCCGACTCGGTCGAGCTCACCGTCTTCAGTGCCTATTGGATGCCGATCGATGAGTGAGATCAGCGTCTTCACGTTCCCGCAGCCGACGGTCAACGGCCCACTGCACGTCGGCCATCTGTCCGGTCCCTACCTCGCCGCCGACATCGCCGCCCGCGCCGCGCGGGCCCGGGGCGAGCAGGTCGTGGTCACCAGCGGTCTCGACGTGCATCAGAACTACGTCCTGACGCGGGCCGAGAACGAGGGTGTCGATCCGCACGCGATGACGTCGGCCTTCCGCGACGACATCCTCGAGACCTACGAGCGGGCCCGAATCGGCTATGACCGATTCACCGACCCACTCCGTGACAGTCACGCTCCAGTCATCCGTCAACTCATGAACCACCTGGTCACGTCCGGCGCGGCGCCGCTGCGCGAGCTCACCTTGTACGCCTGCAGCGACTGCGACCGGACTCTGCACGAGTCCTACCTCAGCGGGCTGTGCGGTGAGTGCAAGGAGCCCGCGGCCGGCGGCGCCTGCGAGGTGTGCGGCACGTTCACCCAGGTCGAGACAATGATCGATCCGGTCTGCGGCCGCTGTGGTGGCGAGCCGCGTCCGTTCGTCGCGACCGTGCCGGTGCTGCGCATGGAGGACCACCGCGCCGCGCTGACCGAGACCTGGGTCCGGGCCCAACTGCCCCCGGCCGTCCGCGAACTCGTCGATCGCGTCCTCCGGGCCGGCCTGCCGGAGATCCCGCTCGCCTTCCCGACCAACTGGGGGATCGAGGGTGACGGCCCGCTCACCGGCCTGCGGATCGGCCCGTACACCGAGGTCGCACTCACCGACCTCTACGGCATCGCGCAGGCCGTCGACCCCGCCGCCACCGACGTCACCGGCTACCTGGCCGCGATCGGCCGGGTCGGCGAACTCTGGCATTTCCTCGGCCTCGACAACGCCTTCTGGTACGCCGTCTACTGGCCGGCCGTCTGGGCCGCTGCCGGGGTCACCCGGTCACCCCTTGCCGGACTGGTCGTCAATGAGTTCTACACCTCGGACGGCGCGAAATTCTCGACCAGCCGGAAACATGGAATGACCGCGACGGAATTACTTCGTTGTCAGGATCCGTCAATCGTTCGCTTGTTTCTGGCCTGGGATCGCCCGGATCGCTATCAAAGCGATTTCAATCAGTATTCCTTCGACGCTTTCGCCGGGTACGCCGAACCGCTGCTGGCCGGCGTCCGCACGATCTCCGAACCACTCGATCCGGCGCTGGCCGCGATCGAGCTGGCCCGAGGTGAAGCGGCGCTCCGACCGGCTGCCTTCGACCCACCGCTGGCGGCGCGCTGCCTGCTCACGCTGCTTGCCGGAGGAGTCCGCGACACCGGGTCGCTCCGAACCGCGCTCACCGGGCTGGGGTGATCCGGATGCGCATCGGTGTGATCGGCGCCGGGATCGCCGGCTCGCTGCTGGCCTGGAGACTGAGCAGCCAGGCCGGCGTGGATCTGATCACCGGCCCGCCCGGAACCGACGCGACCGCGGTCTCCGGTGGCGGGGTCCGCGGGTTCGAAACGCATCCCCTGCAACGCCGGCTGGCCATCGACAGCCTGACCGAACTCCTCGGCACGCTCCACGACCAAGCGACGTACACAGAGACCGGGTGCACCTACCTGCTTCCGGAGTACGACGGACTGGCGGCTGCAGTGGCCGAGGTCGAGCACGCACATCCCGGCTCGACGTCCGTTGTCGATCGGACCGAACTGCGTCGCCGCGGCTGGCACGGCCTCCCCGAAGGCACGGTCGGTGTCTGCGAACGGCGGGCCGGTTTCATCGATCCCGATCGGCTCCGGCAGACCGTCGTACGACGCCTGGCCACCGGCCGGACCAGTCGGGTCCTGACCGGACCAGTCCTGCGGCTGCTCACCCAGTCCGACGGTTCGGTCGCCTGCCGGCTCCCTGGGCGGACCGAGCAGTACGACGCGGTCGTGGTGGCCACGGGGTCGTGGACGCCCACTTTCCTGGCTGAGAACCAGCTGCCCGACCACACCAAGACCAAGGCGATTCAGATCGCCGTCTATCAAGTGGCCGGCGACCTGCCGACCATGTTCGTCGACGAGACCAGCGACCTGTACGGACGGCCGACGGCAGACGGCCGTCTGCTCCTCGGGGTCGACACCCAGCGCTGGTCCGTTCCACCCGGCAGCAGTGCCCCGATCCCGGACCTGGCCGCCCAGGCCGTCCGGATCGCGGCCGAGCGGCTGCCACACCTCGAGTTGTCGGCGCCCGGCCATCTGGTCAGCGCGGCCGACTGTTATGCCGATCCACCGGTACTGACCCTCTGGCCGGTCCCTGGTGGAACTCATCGGCTCTACACCTTCACCGGTGGGTCCGGGGGCAGCGTGAAGACCGCGCTGGCCGCAAGCCGGGCCGCCGCGAGCGAACTGCTCGCCACCGGCGGGACCAGTAACTCCACTTCGCGGACGGAGAACAAGCGCATGACGATCACCGAACGAGGTACACACCAGCAGCAGCGAACGACGCCCCGCTACCACACCGTAGGTATCGGGGCCGGACCCTCCAACCTGTCGTTGGCGGCGCTCTACAAGAACGTCACCAGTGACCGGCTCGCCCTGTTCGACTCCCGGCCCGACACCGGCTGGCACACCCCACTGCTCTACCCCGGGGTGCGGATGCAGACCGGCTGGATGAAGGACCTCGTCTCGCTGGTCGATCCACGCCACGAGCTGACCTTCCTGAACTACCTCGTCACCTCTGGACGGCTCTATGCGCTGATCAACTCCCAGTTCGACTCACTCCCCCGGATCGAGTACGAGCGCTACCTGACCTGGGCCACCGAGCGCCTCGGCGTGGTGAACTTCGGTGCGCAGGTGGACTCGATCTCGATCACCGACGACGGCTTCGAGATCAGCGTCGACGGGGTCCCGGCGGCGGTGTCGGAACACCTGGTCCTCGGCCTCGGGACGCGGGCCGTGCGTCCGGCGTACCTGGGTGGTCTGCCCGCGGAGCGTGCCTTCATCGCCGATGACCTCGGCCAGCGGCTCGCCACGCTGGACCGGACCGCACCGACCGCAGTCGTCGGTGGCGGCCAGACCGGCCTGGAGTCGGTACTGCGCCTGCTCGGAGCGGGGTTCACCGACGTACGGTGGATCGGGCGGAACCAGTGGTTCCGCAGCATCGACGACTCCCCGATGGCCAACGAGCTCTACCGGCCGTCGCACATCCAGTACCTGCAAGGCCTGAACCGGGACATGCGCCGGCAGATGATCGACGACTCCCGTTACAGCGGCGACGCCATCACGCCCGGCGGTCTGCGTGCGCTCTACCAGGCCAACTACGACGGCTTCCTGTCACTCGGGCAGTTCCCGGTCACGCTGCTACCCGGCCGCGATGTCCGTACGTCGGATCTCCTGTCCGACGGCAACATCCGCTTGTGCTGCTCGACGACCGCGTTGCCGGAGGAGCACGTCGTACGGCAACTGATCGTGGCCGCCGGTCGCGAGCACGTGGCGGCACCGTTCGACGACGACCTGCGGGAGCGGATCGAGACCGACGACGACGGCCAGGTGCTGGTCGAGTCGGACTACTCGGTGCGCTGGAAGGGGATGAACGGGCACAAGATCTTCACGTTCAACGCGAGCCGCTACAGCCACGGCCTGACGAACGCCGGGCTGACGCAACTGCCGGTCCGGGCCGCGATCGTACTGAACTCGATGTTCGAGCGGGAGATCTACCCGATCTCCGACGACCTCTGCGCGGTGCACTGGTGACCGGCCCCGATGTGGACGGCGTGTGGTTCCGCCTCGAGACCGACGACCCGGCGGGCGAGGCGCCGTACGGGCAGTATCACCGTCAGGACGACGTGATCTGGGCGGAGTTCTATGCCGGCGGCACGTTGCGCAGTGGCCGGCTGGTCGGGCGGCTGCGGGCGGACGGTTCGTTCGACGCGTCGTACTGCTTGCTGACCGGGGACGGTGAGTTGATCAGCGGCGCCTGCCACAGCATTCCGGAGTTCGATGCCCAGGGCAACATCGTCATCTCCGACCACTTCGAGCGCGCCGACGGCACGCGTGGGGTGAGCCGGATCCGGCAAATTCCAGGTCCTCTCCAGGAGGCATCATGAAGCCACACTTGCTGGTCGTTGCCACCGGCATGCGGTTGTTCCGGGAGTACATCCTGCGGTCGATCGCGCCGGAGTACCGGCTGCACATGTTCCTGCACGCCGAGCCGAGCTGGGAGAAGGAGTACCTGGACAGCTGGACGGTGCTGGACAGCACGCTCGACGCCGAGGCGCTGGTCGCGGCGGCTCGCGTGTTGCACGAGCAGGACCCGATCGACGGCGTCCTCTGCTGGGACGAGGCACGGATCCTGCAGACCGCTCACGTGGCCGAGGCCCTCGGGCTGCCGGGCGGCGACGTCGCGATGATCAACCGGTGCCGCGACAAGCACCTGACCCGTACGGCGCTGGCCGAGCACGGCGTACCGCAGCCTGCATCGGTGCTCGTCGACACCGTTGACGAGGCGCTCGCCACAGCGGAGAAGCTCGGCTACCCGATCATCCTCAAGCCGCGCGCTCTGGCCGCAAGCCTGGGCGTGGTCAAGGTGAACGACTCGGCCGAGCTTCGGGACAACTGGGACTTCGCGCACGACACGACCGTGCCCGAGGCACCGCACTACGACGTGAAGGTGCTGGTCGAGGAGTTCGCCGACGGCTACGAGATCAGCATCGACGCCGCGGTCTTCCATGGCCAGGTGACGCCGTTCTGCCTTGCTCGTAAGGAGATCGGCTACCCGCCGTACGCCGAGGAGATCGGGCACTTCGTCGACGCCACCGACCCGCTGCTCGCCGACGACCAGCTGCAGCAGGTGCTGGTCGATGCGCACAAGGCGATCGCGTTCACCGACGGCGTCACGCATACCGAGATCATGATGACGGCCGACGGGCCGAAGGTCATCGAGATCAACGCCCGGATCGGCGGCGACCTGATCCCGTACCTCGGGTTGCAAGCGACCGGGGTCGACCCTGGGCTCGCCGCGGCAGCCGTCGCGTGTGGCCGGCAGCCTTCGCTGGTGCCGGACCGGACGCTGGTGGGCGGGGTGCGGTTCTTCTACGTCGACGAGAACGACACCGTGCTCGACTCGGTCGTTTTCGATCCGATCGACACGCCCGGGATCGACCAACTCGTCGTACTGATGGAGGCCGGTCAGACGACCAGTCCCCCACCGGACGGCACGTTGTGGGGCCGGATCGCGTACGCGACCGCGGTCGCCGGCTCCGTCGCCGAGAGCCGGGCCGGACTGGACGCGGCCGAGCGCGCCCTGCGCTGGACCGGCCATCCCAAGGAGCCCGCATCATGACAACTGTTGCCGACAGCACCGGAATCTGGCAGACCATCCGGGAGGCGCCCGCGCCGGTGAAGGCGTTGCTGGTCGGCGTCTTCGTGAACAAGCTCGGCTGGTTCCTGCAGGTCTTCCTGGTGCTGTTCCTGACGACGTCGAAGGGCTTCACCCCGGTGCAAGCCGGTACGGCGCTCGGCGTGTACGGCGGTGGCTCGGTGATCGGACTGATCATCGGCGGCTCGTTGACGGACCGGATCGGGCCGCGGGCCGCGGTGATGATCAGCATGTTCGGGATGGCCGGGTTCGTGCTGGCGATCGCGTACGTGCCGAGCTACGCGGCGATCGTCGTGGTGGTGGCTCTGGCCGGTGCGGTCGGGCAGTTCTACCGTCCGGCCTCGGCGGCGTTGCTGACCGAGTTGACGCCGCAGAACCGGCAGGTGATGACGTTCGCGATCTACCGGCTGGCGATGAACCTCGGCACCACGGCCGCACCACTCATCGGTGCCGCCTTGCTCGCGGTGTCGTGGAACCTGCTGTTCATCGGTGAAGCGGTCGCCGCTCTCGCCTATGCGGCGGTCGCCGTCGTCGCGTTACCTCGTCGGACCAAACCTGCCGAGGCCTCGGCCGCGGAACCACAGCCGAAGGGCAGCTACGTCGCCGTACTGCGGGATCACAAGTACGTGCTGTTCCTCGTCTGCATGTTCATCAACGCGGCGATCTACATGCAGTACCTCGCCGTGCTGCCGCTGCACATGAAGGCCGACGGCTTCTCGACCTGGTGGTACAGCGCGATGGTCGCCCTGAACGGCTTCATCGTGATCACCTGCGAGTTGCTGGTGACGAAGGTCGTGCAGAACAAACCGGCCCGGACGGTCGCGATGGTCGGCTTCGTCCTGCTCGGTGGCGGGCTCGCCTTCTACGCGTTACCGGGCGGCCTGGCGATCTTCGTGATCGGCACGTTGCTCTGGACACTGGCCGAGATCGTCGGCGGTCCGACCATGTTCGCCTATCCCGGCATGGCCGCGCCGAAACCGTTGCTCGGCCGGTACGTCGGTGGGGCACACGCGATGTTCGGCCTCGGATCCGCCCTCGGCCCGTTCCTCGGGGTCTGGGTGTGGAACAGCGCCGGGGCCCAGGTGTGGCTGTGGTGCGGGGTTCTCGGTGCCGTCGGGCTCGTGCTCGCGTACTTCGGAATGGCACCACCAGCTGAGCCGGTCGAAGAGCTCACGACAGTTGAGGGAGGACAGCATGCCTGACTACACGATCATCGTGGATCCGTTGTCCACCGGTCAGGAGTATCCGGCCGCGTTCCGGGCGGCCGGTCGGAAGCCGGTCGCCGTACTGAGTGGGCTGGAGCCACCACCGGCGTTCACTGCCAGCTGGCATCCGGAGGACGCCGACCACGTGCACTACTTCAATGGCGACGTACAGGCGTTGGCCGAGGAGCTGCGGCAGTACGAGCCAACGTATTTGGTGCCAGGTGCCGAGAGCGGGGTCGAGCTGTGTGATCAGCTCGTCGAGATCCTGTTTCCGGGGACGGGCAACGTGCCGTCGTTGGCGTCTGCGCGGCGTGACAAGTGGGAGATGGCGCAGGCGTTGACCGCGGCCGGCGTACCTCGGCTGCGGCAGGTGCTGACCGCGGATCCGGCCGAGGCCGAGGAGTGGTTGCGGGCCAACGACCTGCTCGGACGGCGGCTGGTGATCAAACCGCCGAAGAGTGCCGCCGGTGACGAGGTGTACGTCGTCTTCGAAGGCGGCGACTGGCGCGAGCGCTTCCACCGCGTGCTCGGCCGGACGAACAAGATGGGGCTGGTCAACGATGCCGTCCTGATCCAGGAGTACGCCGAAGGGACGGAGTACCTGGTCGACACCTACAGCGTGGACGGCGTCCATGCGCTCGTCGACGTCTGCCGGTACACGAAGGTCGGCCGCGGCGACAAGATCGGCATCTACCGCCGGATCGACTTCCTCGCCGAGGACGACCCGGAGGTCCAGGCGCTCTGGCCGTACACCCGCGACGTGCTCGACGCAGTCGGCATCCGGATCGGCTGTGGGCACGTCGAGGTGATGATGACGGCCGACGGCCCTCGCCTGATCGAGGTCGCGGCCCGCCCGGCCGGCGGCGGTCACCAGATGGTCAGCGAACTGGCCACCGGCGACAACCACATCAAGCGGACCGTCGCGCATCGCGTCCGCGGCGAGGTACGGGACGGCTTCGACCTCGTCCAGCACCTCCGCGGCATCTTCATCATCGCGCCGTCCGAGGGCTACTTCCGCAACCGCGAGGTCTTCGACGGGATCGAGTCGCTGAAGTCGTTCCACTGGATGAAGATCCTGCACGAAGAGGACGCCGTCGTTCCCGCGACGGTCGACCTCTTCACCTGCCTGGCCTGGGTGATCCTGATCCACAGCGACCCCCAGACCCTCGACGAGGACTACCAACGTGTCCTGGAAATGGAGGCCGCCATCATCATCGAGACCGCCTAGGTCTTCCTGGGTCCGGGCGGACCACCAACCGCCCGGCCCCGATCTGCCAGAATCGCCCACATGCTCTCTGCGCGCTGCCCATGCGGCCTCCCGGCAACCTACGCCGACTGCTGCGGCGCCCTGCACGAAGGCCGTCGTACGGCGTCCACCGCCGAGCAGCTGATGCGCTCCCGCTACACCGCCTTCGTGGTCGGCGACACGGCGTACCTGCTCCGTACCTGGCACTCCACCACCCGCCCACCGGTTTTGGAGCTCTCCCCCAACATCCGCTGGACCGGCCTGGAAATCCTCGCCACCACCGACGGCACCGCCTTCCACAGCTCAGGCACCGTCTCCTTCCGCGCCAGCTACCGCGGCGGCTCCCAACAGGAGAACAGCAACTTCACCCGCGAAGACGGCGAATGGAAGTACGTCGCTCCTGCGTGAGCTCGTCAGGCGTGGCGGTCGAATCCGGCGGCCCGTAGCAGCGGATCCGCGGCGTCGATCGCCAGGACGCGAGCACCCTCGTTCACGGTGGACACGATCACGCCGACGACCTCGTCGAGGTCGTTGAAGACCGGCTGGCCGACGGATGACTGCGGCACCCGCAGGCTCGTTCGGAAGATCTGCACCCCGGAGCCGGACTCGAATCGCTCGACCAGTCCGACCGCTCCCGGCGTACGGACCGGATCGCCGATTCCGACCAACTTGCCGTACCCCAGACGCGGCGGTACGGCGGCGGCGTCTTCGGGCAGCTGGAGAACAACCAGGTCGGTACCGGCCGAGTCCGCCCGCCGAACCTGCACCTGCTGCTTGGTACCGCCTTCGTCCTCGACGACGACAGTGTCCGCAGCGCCGAGGCAGGACCAGGTGGTGATCACCAGCCGCTGCTGCACGAGGAACCCTGCACCGGGCGGCGAGCCCTGCGCCTGGATTCGCACCAGTGCGTCCGGGCGTGGGCCGACCGGGCCGGACGCCGTACGGCGAAGTGCCCGATAGCCGTCGAGGTCGCCGGTCTCGGCCAGGCAGTGTGCGTACCGGCGCAGATCAACGGCGGACACCGGAGGCTCCGGATGCGCGGCGAGTGCTTGCCGATGGTCGCCGGCTGCGTAGTGGTTGCGGAACCGCTGCAGTGGATCGGGCTCGTTCAGAGCCTGTCGCACCAGCAGAGCGTTCCACCGCGCGACCTTGGTGACCAGCTCACGCAGCTCGGTCGTCCGGGCGTCCAGTTCGTCGGCCAAGCGGGTGGCGGTCTCGATGTCACCGTCCGGGCGCTCCACCTGATCCAGGGCGGCGACCGCCGACTCGCGCACGGCCTGCCGAGCGCGAGCGAGATCGAGCTCGGTCCGGCCGGCGTCGTTGAGGATCTCGACCAGCATTCGCTGGGTCTCGGCGTCCTGAGTGCCCGGAGCGGCGCGGTACGTGTCGCGCCGATGGCAGAACTCCTGCCACGCCGCGGCACTGTCGTCGTCCATCGTGGCTTCGGCCGCCTCGCGCAACCGGTCTCTCAGCTCGACCGCGTCCTGCTGCCGTTGCTCGATCTCTCGTTGCCGGTCGTAGCGGCGGGTCAGATCGGCGACCTCGGCCGGTGACAGCAGGGTCGTATCGGCGATCCGGATCGAGCTGGACTGCCCGGTGCCCTGGTCTCGCGCTGTCACGGCGAGCACGCAGTCGGCGTCGATCTCGAAGGTCACCTCGATCTGCGGGACACCTGCCTTGGCCGGTGGGATGCCGGTCAGTTCGAACTGCCCGATCTTGGACTCCCGATCCAGCGCGCCGTTGAAGATCTCGACCCGTACGACGGTCTGCTGGTCCGCGCGGGTGGTGAAGACCTGCGACCGTATTACCGGGATCATCGTGTTCGACGGGACGAGTTCGGACAGGTGCTCCTGCTCGTGCTCGTCGCGGGTCCGGATGCCCAGGGACAGCGGGGTGACATCGATGAGCAGTACGTCGTCCAGCGCCCCGGCCCGCATCGCGCCCAGTAGCGCGGCACCGCTCGCCACTGCGGTCCGGGGGTCGGACGCCACCGTCCTGGTCATCCCGAACGCGGACTCCACGGTCTCCCGGACCAGCGGCGACAGCATCGGCCGGCCGATCAGAACCAGGTGCTTCGGAGCCGTTCGCGCCGATGCGCGGAAGTCTGCGCAGACCGCGTGCAGTCTGGCCAGCGGCTCGGCGAGAATGCTCGCCAGCTCGGCACGGTTCAGCTCCAGCCGAAGGTCGTCGGCGCCGGCTCCGCGGAGTTCGTAGCTTGCCTCCTGCTGGGCGGACAGGTCGATCTTGAGGCGCTCCGCGGCGATCTCCAGCCGCCGTCGCAGGGTGCCGCGAGCCGGTACGTCGATCCCCTGCAGCCGCAGACGCCGTACCAGTGCTTCGGTGATCGCGGCGTCCAGGTCCTTGCTGCCGAACTGTGTGTCACCGCTGACCTCTTGTGCCTCGTAGACGTTGTCCCCCACGTCCACCAAGCTGATGTCGAGCGTGCCGGCGCCCAGGTCGACCACCGCGATGGCATCGGTCAGGCGGCGCTCGCGAGCAGCGGTGATACAGGCCACGGTCGGTTCGTGGACGAGCCGGACCAGGGTGACATCGGCGATCCGGCAGGCCGAGCGGGTGGCCGCCTTCTGGTTGTTCGTGAAGTACGCCGGAATCGTCACGACGACCCGTGGCCGGAGAAGCCGGAGGTCGTGGTTCTGCTCGGCCCAGGTCAGCCATTCGTCGCGCACCATGCCCAGCTCGGCGTGAGCCAGCTCCGCCACGCGGTCGCGGACCTGCGCCGTCAGGAAGTTCTCGACCAGCCCGCGGCCGTGCCGCACCAGCCGCGCGGCCACCTCCTCGGGCCGATAGGAGTGGTCACGGATCTTGTAGACGGTGCCGCGCCCCATCCGCCGCTTGGCGGCGTCGATGTGCCCGACGAGCCACGGCATCAGCGTCTCCTCGCCGCTCAGGCCGACCAGCTCGTTGCCTTCCCGGTCCACACTCACCGTCGACGCGAAGTACACCTGTCCCTTCCACGGGCAGAACACCGGCTGCCGCGTCTCGGCGTCGTAGATGGCGGCCGCGCAGGTCGTCGTACCGAGATCGAAGCCCCAGATGTCGCTGTAGCGCCGATCCACCTCGTCACGAGCCCGCGCCACCCATGCCTGCGTCCGTTCCTCGAACCGATGCCGCTCCCGGGCATCCAGCCTGCCGAGCGCGTGGCCGACCTCAGCGGCCCGGTGCAGTGGGACCAGGCCGTCCGCGGTCAGCTGCTGCAGGGTCTTCGCAGCCCGCGATGCCGAACCGCGCGCAGCCACCGCCGCGAGACAGAGGCTGACCAGTTCGTCGTAGTCACCGGTGCGGCGCAGACATTCCGCCAGCCTGGCGTCTTCCGGCGCCTCGCCACCGAGCCACCGGGTCAGGCAGACGGACGCAGCGGCGAAATCGCCGGCTGCGATGTACAACGTCGCAGCCTGCTCCAGCTGGTCGATCCGCTCGTACAGGCGAGCCGCGCCGGAGAGGTCGCCGCCTGCCTCGCAGGCCTCGGCCCGGGCGGCCAGCGCAGCGGGTGTTTCGTCGTGCCGTAACACCCGGACCGACTCACCGAACTGTCGGGCCTGCCGGAAGAGCTGGTGGGCACGAAAGTACTCACCACCGTTCTCGGCCTGGCGCGCTGCCTCAGCCTGCTCGCCTGCCGCCTCCTCGAACCTCGACCACAGCCCGTAGACGGATTGCGGGTCCGGGTCGTGCTGCGCGCGCTCGGCGAAATGACGCCGTGTAGCGCCTAGCAAGGCGATCCGCAGCTCGCTGAACTCAGCCTGCCGAGCGGCCGTCCGCTCGGTCGCCGCCAGGTGTGCGATCACATCCTGGACCCGGCGAGCCGCCGGGATGAACTCCTGCTGGTCCATCAGGGTCTGAATGCTTTGCTCATAGCACCGGCAGAGGTGTTCGACCATCGCGTCCACCAGGTCGGCGTCTCGCTCGCGAGCCAACTCGAGACCGGCAACCGCATCGTCGATCTCCGTGCCCTGCAGGCAGCAGTTCAGCGCCTGCCTGACCTGTGCCGGCGATCCGGCCAGCTGGACAGCGGTGGCGCCGTGACCGAGCAGGCAGGCCACTTCGAACAGGTTCGGCACCCAATCCCTGGGCAGCTCCTCGAAGAACCGCCGCCACAACTGCTCGTCGAGGTCGAGCGAACTGCGCACGACGTAGCCGCCGACGATCCGCGCGACAGTCTCGCCGTCGAGCACACCCTGCGTCCGCCATTCATCGCACCGGCCGACGATCGCTCGCGCATCGGCCTCCGCCGCCAGCAGATCGGCCAGGCGGTCCCGGGCCCGTAGCTGCACGCCGCGCAGCCCGAGCCGCGTGGCCACCGCAAACACCACAGCCAGCACATGACCGTCCCCGTGGCTGGTCAACTCGGCCAGCCACGCCTCATCCGCCGTACTCAGGGGGTAATACTCCGGCGGGATCCTAGCGTCATAGCAACGGACAAGATCCGCGGCCTGTGCTGTGTCGACCCGCAAGGCCAGTTGCAGCGCGAGCCCGTAGTCCCGGGCCGCTTTGGCCGACGGCCGGGTGTCCGACGACTGCCCGCCGAACTCGATGGCCAGCCGTTCGACCGCCCGAGCCAACCGCCGTTCAGCGCCGCCTGCCAGCCGATCACGCACTGGCTGGCGCTTCCCTCTGCCCACCTCGGCAGGGTACCTACGATCCGTCCCCCGACACCCGTGGCGGCAGCTTGCTGCCAGCGGTCGGCTGCGCCGAACCCGGCCGGTCGTCGGGCCGGTTGGAAGCCTTTGCCTTACAGGTCTCTGGGGTGCCGGTTGGCACGCGCAGGTCTGTTGCCGGTACGCGCAGGATCGCGGGGACTGCGTGGACGCGGCAGTGCCGGACCGTGTTCCTTGGCATGGAGGACTCAGCTCTTCCTTCGTCGCCGTGGAGGCCGTCATGCCAGGCAAGTCTCGTCGTAGTTTTGTTGTCGGAGCTGGTGGTTCGCGACACCGGTCTCGTTTGCCGAAGGTGGCGCGGTTCGTCGCGGTGAGCTGTGTGCTCGCGCTCGTCGGAGGTTTCCTGATATCGACGCAGGCTGCTTCCGCGACGGTGCTGGATGAAGCGTCGGCGGTGCTGAACGAAGTCACAGCGCGCGGTGTCGCCGCCAGGACAGGGCGCCAGGTCGAGGTCGGCGCGCTGACCACCGAGACAGGGCAGGTGCTGGCCAATCCGGACGGTTCGTTCACCCGGCACGAGTCGGCCTTGCCGGTCCGGGTCCGCAGGTCGTCCGGGTGGGTGCCGGTGGACATGACGTTGCGGGCCGGAACGGACGGAACGGTAGCGCCGATCGCCGGCCCGCTCGATCTGGCGTTCTCCGGGGGTGGCGAGACGCCGCTGGTGCGGCTTCGCCAGGACGGCCGTGAGCTGGCTGTCGCCTGGCCGGGCAGACTGCCCCAGCCGGAACTTTCCGGCGAGACCGCGACCTACCGCGAGGTCTTTCCTGGTGTCGACCTCGTTCTGACTGCCTCGACCGCCGGTCTGTCGCAGATCCTGGTGGTCAAGAACGCGGCAGCCGCGGCGAATCCGGCGCTCGGATCGCTGCCGTATCGCCTGACCACCAAGGGTTTGGTGGTTCGTGCCACGGCGGCGGGTCTGACGGCAACGGATCCGGACGGCGAAGTCGTGTTCAGCGGACCCGCGCCGTACATGTGGGATTCGTCCGGTCGCGGGTCCGCCGTACAGCCCGGTGGCCGGGTCACGGCGGTCGGTGCCCGGGTCGCCGGGGATCAGCTGTCACTCGTGCCGGACCGGGCGTTCCTGACCGCCAGGACCACCCGGTTCCCGGTCTACATCGACCCGTCGTGGTCCGGCGTCAAGCAGGCCTGGACCCAGGTGTGGAGCAACTATCCGACCACGTCGTTCTTCAATGGCGCGAACCTCGGAACGTCGGAGAAGGTCGCCCGGGTGGGCTACGACGGCACGGATCAGAAGAAGACGCGCTCGTTCTTCCAGTTCGACACCAGCGGGGTGAAGTACAAGCACATCCTCAAGGCCACGCTGCAGACGGTCTCGAACTGGTCGTGGTCCTGCACGGTGCGCGAGGTGCAGGTGTGGGCGACCAATCCGATCTCCTCGGCGACGACCTGGAAGAACCAGCCGACGTGGGCGTACCAGATGGAGAAGAAGAGCTTCGCGAAGGGCTTCTCGTCGTCGAGTTGCCCGGCCGGCGGGGTGGAGTTCAACGTCACCAGCCAGATCACGAACGCTGCGGCCAACGGCTGGTCCAACGTCACCCAGGGACTTCGGGCGTCGACGACGGCCGAGAGCAAGAACGACTCGCACTCGTGGCGGAAGTTCGCCAACAACCCGAGCATCACCATCGACTACAACACGATTCCCGACAGCCCGGCGAACCTCACCACCGAAGGCTCGGCATCGTGTGTGACGGGTCCCGATCGGCTGGTCGTGTCCACGGTGACGCCGACGCTGCGAGCGACTCTCCACGACGTGGACAACTCGGTCCAGGCGCACTTCGAGTGGTGGACAGCCGACGGTACGGCGCGGGTCGGGGAGTACGTCTCACCGGTCGTCGCGGGTGCGACGCCGACCCTCGTGGCGACCTCGGTTCCGTCGGGCGCCTTCGGCAACGGCGCGGTCGGTAAGTGGCGGGTGCGGGCCGAGGACGGCATCGACGTCAGCGCGTGGAGCCCATGGTGCGAGTTCGCCGTGGATGCCACGGTGCCCGAGGCGCCCACGGCGGTGTCGTCGGGGTTCCCGGACAACGGGGCCGGCGACGCGGTGCTGGGGGTGAGCCTGCCGGTCACGTTCGGCGCGAACGGTGAGTCCGACGTGGTCAAGTACGAGTACACCTTGAACGGTACGTCGACCGCGCTGAACCTGACCGCGACGCCGTCGCAGCCGGGTGGCGAGGCGGCGATCTCGGTCGTACCGGATCGGTACGTGAACTGGCTGCACGTCCGCTCGGTCGATGCCGGAGGCAACCGCTCCGCGGTGGTGACGGCGGTGTTCTACGCCGGCGCGGCCCCAGGACCGGTCGCGGACTGGAGACTGGACGAGACCGGTGACGGCACCGTGGCGGTCGACTCCGCGCCGGCCAAGCACAGCGCCACCCTGGGTGGCGGCGCGTCCTGGGGCGACGGCCGGCAAGGCGGTGCCCTGACGCTCAACGGCACGACGGGGTACGCCGCGACGACCGGCTCGGTGGTCAACACGCTGAACTCGTTGTCCGTCTCGAGCTGGGTGCGACTGACCGACATCTCGCACAACGCGGTGGTGGCCACCCAGGCCGGGTCCCAGGCCGGCGCCTTCACGTTGTCCTACTCGAGCTCCGCCCGGCGGTGGATCTTCAGCCGAACCTCGGCTGACGTCGCCTCGCCGACGTACACCAGGGCGACCTCCACCACGGTGCCCGCGGCGGACGGCAGGTGGGTGCACCTGACCGGTGTGTACGACGCACCGAACGGCCAGATCCGGCTCTACGTCAACGGCGTTCTCGAAGCGACTGCGGCGTACACCACGCCGTGGAACGCGGCCGGTACGTTCCAGATCGGGCGGTCGAAGGTCAACGGCACGTACGGCGAGTACTGGCCGGGTGATCTGGACCAGCTGCAGGTGCACAACCGGGTATTGCTGCCGGGCGAGATCCAGCAGGTGGCCCGGCGCGACGGTCAGTGGCTGATGGACGAGAGCTCCGGTACGACGGCCGGCGACGCCGCTGGGACGCATCCGGCGACTTGGTCGCCCAGTGGTGTGTCCCGCGTGACTGGCAAGACCGGCAACGCGGTGCAGCTGAACGGCAGCACCGGTGTGTTGACGGCGTCGGGGCCGGCGGTCCGCACCGACGGCAGCTTCACGGTGGCCGCCTGGGTGAAGCCGTCCGCGGTCGGCAAGAACGAAGTAGTGATCAGTCAGGACGGCTCACAGGTGAGTGGCTTCCGCCTGGGATACGGCTGGGACGACCTGTACGGCGGCTACCGCTGGTCGGTGGCGATGCCGGTCGCGGACTCGGCGTCGGCTGAGGTGCACACAGCGGTCGGCCCGTTCGACGAGCCGGTCACCGGTGAGTGGACGCACGTCGCGGGCGTGTACGACGCGAAGGACCAGATGCTGCGGCTGTACGTCGGCGGCCAGTTCGCGGCCGAGACGCATCACCGCGGTGCCTGGAACGCAGCCGGGGCGGCACGCTTCGGAGCGGCCTGGACGTCGGCGGCCGGCCTCCGTGACTTCTTCACCGGCGCCATAGACGACGTACAGATGTATTCCGGTGTGCTCACGGATCAGCAGATCGCCGACCTGTACTTGCCGTCCCAGCTGTGACCCACCCCCTCGTAGACACAGTTCCGCCCCGCCCCATGAAAGGAGTGGCGCCATGCTGGTGCCGTTCACCGGAATAGTCACGGCCGTCGCACTCGCTGCCAGCAGCCTGGTCGCCGTGCCCCCCGCGCAGGCCGATGTCGGTACGCGGGATGCGTGGCGGCCCGCGGCGCAGAGCGAGCGGTCGGTGCCTGGGCACGATTCCGCGCCGAGGCCGCGTCCGGCCGATCCGAAGGCAGCGTCCGTCCTGCGTCAACCTCCACAGGTGACCAGACCCGAGCCGGGTACGGCGGAGGTGTCGCTCCCCCTCGACGGCACCGTTGCGCAGGCCGGCCAGATGCCGGTCCGGGTCGGTGCGGGGCGGGTCCAGGGCACTGCGTTGACGCCCTTGAACCGGGTGCGTGTTCAGGTCCACGACCGTTCGGCTGCCGACAAGGTGGGCGCTTCGGGGATGCTGTTCACCGTCGGCCGCACCGATTCGGTGGCGAGCAGTGGCCAGGTGAAGGTCGAGGTGGACTACTCGGCGTTCCGTTCGGCGTACGGCGGTGACTGGGCGAGCCGGCTGCGACTGGTGCGGCTGCCGGCTTGTGCGCTGACCACACCGGACAAGGCTGGGTGCTCGGACGGGCAGGTGCTGACGTCCAAGGTCACCCGCGACAACCGGATCGCTACCGAGGTCCCCGCGTCGAGCGAGGCGACGGTGCTGGCGTTGTCGTCGGCGCCGGCGGGCAGCGCGGGTAGCTACAAGCCGACCGCGTTGTCGGCCTCGGCGTCGTGGAACGCGGGCGGCTCGTCAGGTGCGTTCTCGTGGGGATACCCGATGGACAGCCCGGACGGTCTGGGCGGCCCGGAACCGGATCTGGATCTGGGCTATTCGTCGGCTGCCATCGACGGCCGGGTCGCGTCGACGAACAACCAGTCGTCGTGGGTCGGTGAGGGCTGGGGCCTGGACGAGGGGTTCGTCGAGCGCCGGTACACGTCGTGCGCCGATGAGGTGACGACGACGTCGAAGCCCTATGACCTCTGCTGGGAGACCGACAACGCCTACCTGGTACTGGGCGGGACCGCTTCCGAACTGGTCCGTGACGACGCCACCGGCACCTGGAAACTGCGGGAGGACGACGGTTCGCGACTGGAGCGGTTGACCGGTGGAGTGAACGGCGACAACGACGGCGAGCACTGGCGGCTGACGTCGCGCGACGGCACGCAGTACTACTTCGGGTTGAACCGGCTGCCGGGATGGGCCGCGGGCAACGAGGAGACCGGTTCGGTCTGGACGGCGCCGGTGTTCGGCAACGACGCGGCCGAGCCGTGCCACGGGGCGTCGTTCGCGGCGTCGTACTGCACGCAGGCGTGGCGCTGGAACCTGGACTACGTGGTCGACCCGAACGGCAACGCCATGTCGTACTTCTACGGCAGCGAGACGAACTACTACGGCCGGAATCTGACTGCGACCGCCGGCACCCAGTACGTGCGCGGCGGCTACCTGAAGCGGATCGACTACGGCCAGCGGTCCACGTCGATGTACTCGGCGGCGGCTCCGATGCGGGTGTCGTTCACGGTGGACGAGCGCTGCGCGGCGGGTGCGACCTGCGGCACCGGCGACATCACGGCGGCCAATGCCGCGAACTGGCCGGACGTGCCGTACGACCAGAACTGCTCGGCGGGTGCGAAGTGCACGGGGTTGTATTCGCCGACGTTCTGGACGCGCAAGCGGCTGGCGACGGTGACGACCCAGCTGTGGGTGTCCGGGACGACGTATCGGGATGCGACGTCGTGGGCGTTCGGCTACGAGTTCCGTGACCCTGGTGACGGATCATCGCCGGCGCTGTGGCTGGCGTCGATCACCGCGACCGGCAAGGTCGGCGGGACCGTGTCGCTTCCTTCGGTGTCGTTCCAGGGCGTGCAGCTGGCCAACCGGGTGGACGCCGCGGAGGGAATTCCGCCGATGAACAAGTGGCGGTTGACCGACGTGTACGACGAGGCCGGTGGGCACGTCCACGTGAACTACTCGGCGGCGGAGTGTACGGCGGGTGCGTTGCCGGCTCCGGAACAGAACACCAAGCGGTGTTTCCCGCAGTACTGGCAGGCCGACGGATCGACATCGCTGACGCAGGACTGGTTCCACAAGTACGTGCCGGTCACGGTGCTGGAGGACGACCAGGCCGGCGTGGCCGGAACCGAGCGCACCGACTACGAGTACGTCGGCGGCGGCGCGTGGCACTACGACGACAACGAGCTGACCCCGAAGAAGTACCGCACGTGGGGACAGTGGCGCGGCTACGGCCGGGTCCGGGAACTCCACGGCAACCCCGGCGAGACCCGCTCCCAGGAGGAGAGCCTGTACCTGCGCGGTATGGACGGCGACAAGCTCGCGAACGGCGGCACCCGCTCGGTGACCGTCACCGACTCGCTCGGCGGTACGATCACCGATCACCCCGCGCTGGCCGGGTTCGAACGCGAATCCCTCACCTACACCGAGGCAGGCGGCAGCGTGCTGGAGGGTGAGATCACCGACCCGTTGATCTCCTCCCCCACCGCCACCCAGGTCACCCGCAACGGCACGATCAAGGCCTACATGGTCCATCAGGCCGCCGAACGGTCCCGCAAGGCGCTGTCGTCCGGTGGCTGGCGCACCACCGAGACCCGCACCACCTACGACTCCTACGGACTCGAGACCGAGGAGAACGACCTCGGCGACACCGCCAAGACCGGCGACGAGCAATGCACCCGGACGACGTATGCCCGCAACACCTCGTCCTGGCTGATCGATTTCGAGGCCCGCGAACAGACCGTGTCCGTGGCCTGCACCGCGACACCGTCGTACCCGGCCGACGCGGTGTCGGACGACCTGACCTACTACGACGGATCCACCACCCTCGGTGCGGCGCCGACCAAGGGCGACGAGACCCTCACCAAGGAACTCGCCTCCTACTCGGGCACCACACCGGTCTACACCCAGGAAGGGCGCACGACGTACGACTCCTACGGCCGGCCGGTCGAGACCTTCGACCAGCTGGACCGCAAGTCGTCGGCCGTCTACACCCCGGCGAGCGGGGCGGCCGTCACCACGATCGCCACGACCAACCCGGCCGGGCATGTGACCACGACGACCGTCGAGCCTGCGTTCGGTGAATCGGTCGCCGAGGTCGACCTGAACGGACGGCGTACCGACACGACGCGGGACCCGCTCGGCCGGATCACCGCGGTGTGGCTGCCCGACCGGTCCAAGTCGGCCGGAAAGACCCCGAACCTCAAGTACTCCTACCTGATCCGCCAGGACGCGCCGTCGGTGATCACCACGGAGGAGGTTCGCGACGACGGCACGTACGAGGCCAGCTACGACCTGTACGACGGGCAGTTGCGCGAACGGCAGACCCAGGACCCTGCGGCTGACGGCGGCCGGATCGTGACCGACACGTTCTACGACTCACGCGGCCTGGAGGTGAAGTCCAACGGCGCGTACTGGAACAGCGGCACCGCCGGTACGACGTTGCTGACCGGGGTGAGCGACGCGGCCCTGCCCGGCCAGGACCTGACCATCTACGACGGCGCCGAACGCGAAACGGTGGAGATCTTCCGCTCGCACGGGTTCGAGAAGTGGCGCACCACCACCACGTACGGCGGCGACCGCATCAGCGTGGACCCGCCGGACGGCGAGACGGCCACCACGTCGATCACCGATGCCGACGACGCGGAGGTGGAGCTGCGGCAGTACACCGGCGGCTCGCCGACCGGTTCCTACGACGCGACCACCTACACCTACAACAAGCGCGGCGACATGGTCACCACGACCGACCCGGCGGGCAACACCTGGGACACCACCTACGATCTGCGCGGCCGAGTCACCCAGCGCGAAGACCCTGACACCGGGACGAGCAGTTTCACCTACGACAACGCCGGTCAGGTGCTCACCAGCACCGATGCACGCGGCGCCACTCTCGCCTACACCTACGACGCCATGGGCCGCCGTACCGGCATGTACGACGGATCCACCTCCGGTACCAAACGCGCTCAGTGGACCTACGACACACTCGTCTCGGGCACCAGCGTCAAGGGCATGCTCGCGACCTCGACCCGCTTCGTCAACGGCAACGCCTACACCAAGTCGGTCGACGCCTACGACATCCGGTACCGGCCGCTGACCAAGACCACCACGATTCCCACGTCCGAGGGCGCGTTGGCCGGGTCGTACAAGACCAACACCGGCTACACCGCCACGGGGCTGCCGTCGCTGGTGTCCTACCCGGCAGCGGGTGGGCTCGCGGCGGAGACGCTGCGGTACGGCTACGACGCGGCCGGCCGGTTGCAGACCGCGAACAGCGGTCTCGGCACGATGCTCACCGCGGCGACCTACACGCCGTACGAGGAGGTCGCCCAGTCGACGCTGTCCGCCGTGGCCGGCAAACAGCTCGTCCACTCCGCGTTCTACGACGACGCGACCCGGAAGCTGGACCGGGTCCTGGTCGACCGCTCCGATGCGCCCGAACACCTGGCGGACGTGAAGTACACCTACGACCCGACCGGCAACATCACCAAGATCGCCGATACACCCCAAGGCGGTCCGAGTGATGTCCAGTGCTTCAGGTACGACCACCTGCGCCGACTCACCGAGGCATGGACCCCGGCTGCCGACTGTGCCGCCCAGCCCGGTGCACTGGCCGGACCCGCGCCGTACTGGCAGGGTTGGACCTACGACAAGACCGGCAACCGGCTCAGCGAGACCAACCACGACCCGGTCACCGGCGCCGCCACCACATCCAACTACAGCTACCCAGCCGCCGGAGGACCCCGGCCGCACGCACTGACAGGCGTCGCCACCGGCACCCGAACCGACACCTTCACCTACGACGCCGTGGGCAACACCACTGCCCGCAACGTCGCCGGGAAGGCCCAGACGCTCACTTGGGACGCCGAAGGCAATCTGGCCACCCTCACCGAGAACGGCAAGGCCACCAGCTACTTGTACGACGCCGACGGTGATCGGCTCATCGCCCGCGACACCGACGGCACCACTCTCTATCTCGACAACTCCGAACTCCAGCTCAGTCCCACCGGCACTGTGACAGCGACCCGCTACTACGACCTCGGCGCTGCCGGCGCCGTCCGCAACGAGTCGGGTCTCAACTTCACCGTCGCCGACCACCACGGCACCAACACTCTGTCGGTCAACGCCACCGACCTCAGTCCGGAGCAGCGCCGCTTCACCCCCTTCGGCGCCGCCCGCGGACCCAAGCCCACGACCTGGCCCGACAAACACGGCTACGTCGACGGCGTCGACGACCCCACCGGACTCACTCACCTCGGCTCCCGCGAGTACGACTCCGCCCGCGGACGCTTCATCTCCACCGACCCCGTCGCCGACTTCGGCAACCCGCAACAGCTCAACGGGTACGCGTACGCCGACAACACCCCGATCACGGCCAGTGACCCCGACGGCGAATGGCGCGTCCTGCCCGGCGGCCACTACTGCGACGGCTGCGGCGGGTACAACAAGGCCCCGAAGAAAAAGAAGAAGGCGCACAAGAAGGCTGTCAAGAAGGCCAAGCACTACTGCGACGGCTGCGACTACCAGCGCTACCTCGTGAAGAAGAAGAAGCAGGAGAAGATCGCGGCGGCCAAGCGGGCGGCCAAGAAGGCCGCTGCCAAGAGGGCCGCCCAGAAGGCGGCCAAGCTCAAGAAGAAGGCGGCCAAGAAAGCCGCCGCGAAGGCGAAGAAGAAGGCACAGCAAAAGGCGAAGGACCGGGCCAAGAAGAAAAAGAAGGCCTCCATCCTCGGCGGCGAGGACTACGCGCTGGTGAAGGTCGCCGGCACCGGATATGCGATCTGCCGGTTCATCAGGGGCACCCCGGCCAACACCTGCGCCGTCCTCGGCTCGGCGCTGGCGAAGGGGAAGGACGACGGCGGCGGGTGGTACTACGCCAAGTGGTACGTCGTCGCCCGGGGCAGCTGGACCCTCTACCGGGTCGGCGAGATCTGGAAGAAGGGCGGCGTCACCCCGCGCGGGCAACTCGGCAAGGTCAAGGGCGAGTTCAAGGCCGACGGAAGAGCGACCAGACGAGGTGTCGGCCTGTGGATGCTCTACGAGATGCTCGGCGGCGACACCCGCTCTCCGAGCCGCAACACCAAGCCCAAGCAGAAGACGAAGTGTGTGGTCTCGTGGAAGGCCTGGGGACACAACATCTTCAGCATCTGCTGAAAATCTGAACGCGTTCCGCGGCGGCACCGTCGTGGCCGGAGGAGATCCCCTTCGACCGCGGCGGTGCCGCCGTGCGCATCGGTCCCGGGTCCGGGACTTAAGACGCGGTAAGGATGCGGCGGTGGGACCAGCGGGAACCGTGGATGTGCGAAAGAATCCTTCACAGGAGACCAGTCAAGCCGTTAGAAGTGACCCGCCCCAGGTTCTTCGCGCCCGAACAAGGTGAGGCCCCCATGACAACCGCGCCCCCGGTTTCGTCCTACTCGATCGACTCGTGGACGACGGACGACGTCAGACCACCGGAACGTGTCGAGTACTGGATGAGCGTCGTCAGCGCGGCCACCCGTTACCGGGTGGACCCGACCTGTTCGCCGGGGACCTTCCGGGGCCGGCTGCTGCGCATCGGCACGGTCGCCTACACGCTCGGCCGGGCGTCGGCCGACTGTGCACAGGGACATCGAACCACCGCAATGGCGTCCCAGGATCCGCACGACAGCCGCACGCTGCTGTGGACGATCCGAGGTCAGTTGCTGGTCAGCCAAGATGGTCAGGAGTTTCGCGTCGGCCCAGGTGAGGCGTTCCTGGCGTCGTCGGATTCGCCGTTCGAAGCGAAGCTCGACCACGCCGACATCGCGCTGCTGACGATTCCCAGGGCGGAGATGGAGAACCGCCTGCGCCCCTCGGCGCGCCGGTCGGCACCCCGGATGCTCGACATCAACCGAGGCTTGGGTCGGGTCCTGGCGGGCATGCTGGGTGAGCTGTTCGCTCAGCGAGCGCACTTGTCAGCAGCCGAGTTCGATGCGGTCTGCGATCGGCTGGTCGATCTGCTGTGCATGCTCGCCGTCGGTGACGACCGGCCGGACACCGAGGGCGGCCTGGTCGAGGTCGAAGCGATGGTCAGACGCTACGTGCGCGAGCACGCCACCGATCCGGGGCTGACCGGCGCCACGATGGCACGTGCCCTGGGCTGGTCGCTGCGGCAGGTTCAGCTGGCCTTGCAGCAGGCTGGTACGACGCCCCGGGAACTGATCCGGGAAGAACGACTCGCGCTCGTCCACCAACGCCTGCGCAGCCCCGTTCACATCGTCATCGGCGAGCTCGCCCAAAGATCCGGCTTCTCCTCCAACAGCGTTCTGAGTACCGCATTCCGTCAGCGCTACGGCATGAGCCCGCGGGAATTCAGAGCGCACTATCTGCTGGGCGCAATGCGACGCGACGGTGCGGACCCCTCGGCGTACTGCTTGATCGCCGAGGGGGCCACTGGGTGACTCAGCCCTTGAAGCGGCGGCAGGGGTCGCCGACCCAGACCGTCTTACCGCGGTCGACGGTGACGTCGCGGGTACCGAGGAGCTTGCCGCCCTTGGTGTAGCAGCTCAGCTTCCAGCTCTCCTTGACACCGGTGTACGACGCGGGCGTCGGCGGGGCGAACTCGACCGAGCCGGTCCAGTCGGCCGTCTCACCACCGTCGAAGTTCTCTACCTGGACCGTGTACTGCCCCGGTACCGGGTCGAGCAGGACTGCGACCTCGGGGTCGGCCAGCGACGCAGCCTGCGCGACCCGCTTGCCGTCCGGTCCGTAGATGTAGACGTCCCAGTCGACGTCCGGCTTGTTCCAGCCGATCTTGATCGTGGCCTTGCCGTTGTCGGCTTCCGGTGGTGCCTTGATCGTGAACGTCGCCGTCTCGGACTGGCCCTTGACCGGGATCCCGTCCGGGTTGGTCAACGTGACCGACGGCTGGGTCGGTGCGACCGGGTCACGGCCCCAGCGGCCGGCGACGTACGGGCGGGTGGACGGGTTGACCGACCACTTGAACGGGCCGAGGCCGGTGGTCAGCGTCGACTCGAGCTTGTCGGTGTAGATGATCGGGTCCTTCTTCGTACCGTCCGGCTGGACCACCGGCGAGGTCGGCGTCTGGAAGGTCTTCGCGATCTTCAGCGTGCGGCCGGGTGTGGTCGCGCCGAGGAGGGTCGAGTGCAGCTTGGCGTTACCGGTGGCCTCGCTCATAGTCAGCAGCGCCTCGCGGTTACCGCCCGTACCCACACCCGGCGCAGGCGCCTGGCCGACGTAGTGCGCGACGACCCCTTCGGCGTACGGCGGGTGGAAGGACGAGCCGATCTCGAACGTGAATCCGAAACCGCCGGTTGCCCAGTAGCTCCAGTCCTCGGTCGAACCGGTGGTGTCGTACAGCTGGTAGCTCGGTTGGTTGGTGTAGCCGTTGTCTGCCGCCAGCGATGCCCCAAGAGCCTTGTACGCCGGCTCATCCGGGGGTGCGCCCACGGCCATCACGCCCGGCGGACGCAGGATCAGGTTCCCGAAGGTGTGCAGTGTGACGAGTCCGGTCACCTGGCGGTTGGAGACGACCCAGCGGACGTTCCGCACCTCGGGCAGGATGGACGGCTCGTCACCGCGGTAGGTCTCACTGCGATAGTTGGTGCTCGCGCCCGGTCCACCCCAGAAGCCCGGGTAGTTCCGGTTGGGGTCAGTACCGCGCTGCACACCCTGCGGGTTGTTGCCGCAGTCGCCGCCGAGCTCCTCGGGCAGCGTCTTGGCCGTCACCTCACACGTCTTGCGCTTCATCTCGTAGTCGAACTTGCTGAAGTCACCCTTGGGAGCGGCCTCGCGCGAAGTGTTGTAGCCGTCGACATTGATGAGCGGTACGACGATGGTGCGCGTGCTCTGCACGATCGACGTGATCCGCTTGTTCTTGCCGTAGTTCTTGGTGAGATCGAAGGCGTACTCGATCGCGGTCTCCGCCGACGGCCACTCGCGCGCGTGGTGCGCGCCGATCAGAAGGAAGACGGGCTTGCCGTCGCTCACGTTCTGCGGGTTGGTGGTGATCTCGACACCGCGGACCGTGCGGCCTTCGCCGGTCTTGTAGGGCAGCGTGATCGGCTTGACCAGCCTCGGGTACTTCTTGGCCAGCAGCGTCAGATCCGCCTCGTAGTCAGCCAGCCGGCGGTAGGTGTCGCGCCCGCTGGGCAGCGGCGAGACCGCGGTCTTGGCCGCATACTCGGCGTCCTTGGCACGGTCGAGACGGTTCTGCTCCTCGACATCGGCGACCTTGACGGTCCACGCGAAGCCGGCGGACTTCAGCAGACTCCGCTCGCGGGCGTCCCCGGCGAACACGGTAACGGAGTCGGCGTCGGCCTGCTCGGTGACGTCGAATCCAAGCTTGAGCAGCTTCTCCTTGTCGGCGCGGGTCGGCGTACTCACATCGAGCAGCTGCGACCTGTTGTCCGGCGGCGGATCGGCCTGGGCCGGGGCGGTCAGCCCCTGCAACCCGGCAACCACCGCGGCGACAGCGGCCGCGCAACCCACCACGGCAGTGCCACGGCGCTTGGTCCAGTTCATTTCGGGCGTACCCCCACTCTGTCGGACCGCCGGCGGCAGGCTGCCTGTCAGGCGGCGCGGTGCGACTCGTCCGCACATGCTCACCCGAGACGGACCCGAAGTCGAGCCGATTCACCAGATCCACCCAGAACACCTACCGGGATGGCACTCTGGGGGCACGATGACGACGACAGTTGATTCACGGTCCCGTGGGCGGAGTCTGCGGCGGGATGCGCTTGGGTTGGGAACGTCGACTGCGATCGGCATCTCGTCCTCCGCGCCGGCGTACTCGGTGGCGGTTGCGGTGGGACTGCTCGCCGCGTACGTCGGTACCGCCGCTCCCCTGGTTCTGGCGCTCTCGGCCGTACCCGTCGTACTGGTGGCGCTCTGCTTCCGTGAGCTGAACAGGACCGAGCCGGATTGCGGTACGACGTTCCCGTGGACCGAGAAGGCGTTCGGGATCGGGGTCGGCCGCATGGTCGGCTGGACAACTGTGATGGCCTGCGTGCTCGTCATGAGCAACCTGGCCCAGGTCGCTTCGGTCTACACCTATCTACTGCTCGGCCTCGACAGTCCGGCCGACTCTCGCCTAGCGCAGGCCGGTCTGGGCGCCGTGTTCATCGCTGTGATGACAGTGCTCGCCTACCGCGGCATCCGGATCGCCGCGTGGACGCAGGCAATCCTGCTGACGGTCGAGGTCGTCGCGCTGCTCTGGTTCGCCCTCAACGCCTTCCAGGAAGCCGGCGGCCTCAGCCTCGCGCTGAATACCGGCGAGGGCAAGTGGGCCGCCGCCGTACTGGTCGCAGTGTTCCTCTACTGGGGCTGGGACTCGTCCTTCAGTGTCAACGAGGAGACTCGCGACCCACGCCGTACTCCGGCCATCGCGGCACTCATCGCCAACGGCTTCCTGATCGTCCTGTACGCCGTAGTCGCGTGGTCCGCGCTTGCGTACGCAGGGGTCGGTCCGCTGGCCGGCATCGCGGACGACGACTTCTTCTCGGTCCTGAGCAACGACCTGCTCGGTACGGCGGGCGGCAAGCTGCTGATCGGCGCAGTACTCGTCTCCGCGCTCGCCTCGACCCAGACGACCATCCTGCCGACCGCCCGGACGATGCTGTCCATGGCCCGGCGCGACGCGTTCCCGGGGCAGTTCGCCCGGATCTCCACTCGCTTCCACACCCCCAGCGTCTCCACCCTGGCCTTCGCCGTGGCCAGCGTGGTCATCTACGTCACCCTGGTGCTCACCTCGGACGCAGTGCTGGCCGACGCCGTCGGAGCGGTCTCGGTGCTGGTGTCGCTCTACTACCTCGCCACCGCGATCGCCGTACCGGTGTATTTCACCGGCCAACTCAAGGGCCGGGTGCTGCAACGGGTAGTCGTCCCACTGCTGGCGGCTGCGTCGTTCGCCGCCGTACTGGTGCTGGCCGTCTCCGACGTGGGCACAGGCCCCCTGGTTGTGGTGGGTGTAACCATGGTGGTGGGCGCGCTGATCATGTACTCGATGAAGCCGCCTGCTGAGGGGGAAGGCAGGTCATGACGCAATCCGGACCAAGCAGGCGGATGCGCAGTGTCGGCATCACGCTCGGACTGACCGCGCTCGTCGCCGCTTCGCTGACCGGGTGCAGCAACGACGCCGACACGGCCGACTACGCCGCGATCTGTGTCGACCCGCAGACGCAGCAGCGGACCGCCGACGACCAGTGCAAGGACGATCGCGAGTACCACGGCTCCGGGGCTGGCTTCTTCTGGTTCTACATGGCCACCCGCGGCGGTTTCCTGGTGCCACCGGTCGGTGGCCGCTACAACACCGGCGACGGCAGCTACACCACCTCCAACCTGCGCAACGGCTCCGGCGGTACCGCGACCATCCAGCGCGGCGGATTGGCCACCAAAGGCGGCGACATCGGCACCATCGCGCGCGGCGGCTTCGGCAAGGCCGGCAAAGGGAGCTCCGGCGGCTGATGTGGCGACACTCGATCAAGCCCCGCCCCGGCTGGAAGGACAAGGTCGTCGAGCAGGGACTGGTCTTCCCGATGACGGACCTGCCCGACGGCAGCCAGACGCCGTACTGGAACGAGAGCGCCTGGTACGAGGTGACCATGGACGAGGTTCTGCACCTCGAACGCGTCACCGAGGAGCTCTACGAGATGTGCAAGCACGCCGCCGCGGTGATGGCTACCGGTGACCGGTTCAGCGACGCACACCTCGGGCTGGCGTCCGGGACGCTGCCGATGGTCCGGGAGTCACTGAAACGGGACGACCCCTCCGTGTACGCGCGGTTCGATCTGGTCTGGAACGGCGTCGAGCCGAAGATGCTGGAGATCAACGGCGACACCCCGACCGGGCTGGTGGAGTCGGCCGTGATCCAGTGGAACTGGCTGGAGGACGTCTTCCCCGACGCCGACCAGTGGAACTCGGTGCACGACCGGCTGGTCAAGTGGTGGAGCGAGCGCCGGGCAGCGGGCACCTTCCCTGGCAACGAGGCACACTTCTTCAACTCGGCCGCCGAAACCAGCGGCGAAGAGGCGATGACGGTGGCCTACCTCCGCGACACCGCGGCGATGGCCGGACTGGCGACGTACGGGCACGAGATCGAGGACCTCGGCTGGGACTCGGCGCAGCGCGCGTTCGTCGACTACGGCGGTCGGAAGATCCGTACGGCGTTCAAGCTGTACCCGTGGGAGGACATGCTCGACGACCAGTTCGGCAAGTACATCCTGTCCGGTCTCGAACGCGAGCCGGTGCGCTGGATCGAGCCGATGTGGAAGACAATGCTGTCCACCAAGGCGATCCTGCCGGTGCTCTGGGAGCTCTACCCGGACCACCCCAACCTTCTCCCCGCCTATTTCGGGACGCCGGGCGACCTGCTCGAGTGGGTGGCCAAACCGCTCCACGGCCGCGAGGGCAGCAACATCCGGATCCACACCATCACCTCGACCGAGGACGACATCCACGACGGCCCCTACGACACCGAGACAATGGTCTACCAGGCCTGGAGCCCACTCCCGTCGTACGAGGGAAACCGCGCGGTGATCGGCAGCTGGGTCGTCGACGGCGTCGCGGCCGGCATGATGGTCCGCGAATCCGACGGCCCGGTCACCGACTACTACGCCCGCTTCGTCCCCCACGCAATAGGCACCGAGGCCAGACCAAGCCCCGAACTCATCCAGCAATGGCTCGCCGAATAGCTACCCCGTTTCTTGCACTTGGAGCGCGAGTAGATGCGGGGTTCGGCGGTCAGCCCAGGGACGAGTTGATTAACCTGCGACGTGCCGACGCACAGTTCGCTGACCGCTGACGAAGGGACCCCCGCGGCCGACGACACCACCGACCAAGACGCCACAGCCACCATCGCCTTCGCCTACGAAATGGGCGTCCTCAAACGCCTCCGCCGCGCCGGCTGGTGGCACGCCGGCGTCCGCGACCCAGAATCAGTCGCCGAACACAGCCTCCGCGTAGCCCAACTCGCAGCCCTCATAGCCGCCGAAGAAGGCGCCGACCCAGCCCGCGCCGCCTACCTAGGCATGTGGCACGACTCCCAAGAAACCCGCATCGGCGACATCCCCCACAGCGCCCGCCCTTACATCGACGTAGCCCCCAACGAACGCATCACCGAAGACCAGGTCGCGGGCCTACCCGACACCGCCGCCAAAAGCGTCCGCGAAGCAGTCACCGAATACGAAACCCAAGACACCCTCGAAGCCCGCTGCGCCAAAGACGCCGACCGCCTCGAATGCCTCCTACAAGCCATCGAATACCGCGAATCCGGCTACACCCGCGTCGACGGCTAGATCGAATCCTCCCGGGCCAGGCTTGAAACCCCATACGCCAAACGTCTCGCGGAGGCTGCTCTCACCGTCTCGCCCTCGCCTGGCGCAACCGGTGACCGGCAAGTCACACGAACTGACTGGCTGACAGGCTCAGGTCCACCCAAAGCTGCCAGGGAGTCGACAGCTCGTCGGCACACAGGTCGATAGGATGAGAGACGTCGGCTCGATCGCACTCGCTGATGGACAGGTCTCAGCACCCAGCAGGGCAGGTCGCGCTGATGCTTCATCCCTATCTCGCACGTCGTCACGCGTCCCGCGTGAGAAACGCTGACTAGATCCTCTCCCCTGTCAAGCGACCGTGGTGGTGCGAGAGGGCCACAGACCAACCGTGGGATCGCTCCCTAGATGCAATCCGTGCTCTCCCATTTCATCGGCATACCGCTCCTGTCTCGCAAGACGATAGCTTCAAACTTCGGTCGCGCCTTCGATACTGCATAAAGCCACGCCGTCTTCTCGTCGCTCTCATGCTTCATAGCACGAGCCACACCCTCCCGCTTGCTAACAAATTTCTTGCCATCGTGATCGATAAAGATTATCGATATATCCTGCGCCAACTTCGGCCTCGCCTGCAGAGCAAAACCTGCAGTACTATCGTGCAGCAATCGAGCAGCGCGACTGACCAGAAAGTCAAATCCAAGCGCAATAGCCTTCGCATGCTGACAGAATGCACTAAGCTCAGAGGGCTGAATGTTAGCACTCGCTCTATGAGCCGCCTGATTCCGCAACCTCATACCTTGTGCATACGCATCCCGTAGCGGAACACTCCCAAGTCCGACCCTGGATCCGAGTGCAGTAATCTCATTCCATGGATCTGCAGCATGTAGCGTCTTTAGGATGTTTCCAACTTCATCGGCTCCGATATTGGCGCCAGCATGCCCGAGCGCGAACCTCGATATAGAGAGTGGACCACTCGACGTACTTGCAATCTCAGACGCCGCTCCTTGCAAGATGGGCACCGGGTCGTCGCCTTGCCTGCTCGCCATAACCGCTCGAGAGTGCGCAGCGCGCATCGCTTCGACAGTTGCCGCAACCGCGAGATCACGGGGTAGCTCATCAAATTTGAGAGAGGTCCGGCTGACGACGGCAAGGATCTCGGTCGACCGCTCACGAATGAAGTCTTCCAGAGCACTAAATGTCACGACCATCAAGCCGTTGCGCAGGACTCTTGCCCGGCTATTGTGCGACGTGTCCGTCAGCGACTGGTCAATTAGAAGCGATTGCCCTAGCGCATCCTCAACAGCCCGAACCCTCTCAAGGAAGTTATGGCGAGACACAGACATCTAGCGCTCCGAGGCTTCGGTCAGCTTCTCCACCATCCGTGAAATCCGGTATTGAACCTTCGAAGGAGTATTGGTAGCCACGCGAACTGCATCCTCGAACTCCGGATCCTTCTCGAAGAGACGCTGTACAGCAGCTTCAGCGCGACCCGGCCTGCGCTCGAGCCTGTCGATCGCATCGTCCGTCAGAAGGGTCACAGCCACCATCTGGCTGTCATACATGCCAGCTAACGTCTGATCACGCCAAGAGCCACGATCCGGTCGCTTGAACGAGTTCTCACCCCAGAGGCGGGAGCAAGCATCGATGGCTCGCCTGAAGGATTTCCCAAACTGCGCGAGAACTCTAGCCGAAGGCGCCCTGTTTGCACGCATATACTCGTCCATCGACCACCTAAAGTCACCCGAGAATTGATCCCAGGTATCTCGCAGCGTAAAGAAGCGTAATACGTATTCAACGTCCTGCATTGCCCGGTAGGCTGGAGCTCGAGTGTCGCGAATTTTCAGCTGGCGCCTTAGGAACTTGTGATCTGAAAGTTCTACGAGAAGATCATTCAGCGGGCCCCGATAGATGACGTTCCTTATTTCTTGAGCATTCAAAGGCTGACCACCGGAATTCAGGCGATGGAACACCTCATACTTGGTTGCAGAGTCAGACTGCCGAAGCAACGTGACCGCTCGAATATACGGACGCACCAGAAGAGCATTCCTTAGCGAGGCCGGCAGGTCACGGAAGCGATAGCCGTCGAGCTCATCGAACCGAGTGAGGGAACTTAGAGCTAGGCGATTCCTCATAAAATCATGAACTGCAGTTATACGCTGCTTGCCGTCAATTACCGAATAGCTGCCAAAGTCATCTTCAGCGAGATACACCGGTGGCACGGGGATGTTGAGCAGGAATGACTCGATCAACGCGGATTGTTTTGAACTGTCCCATCGCTCGCGCCTCTGGAACTGCGGTCGCACATCGATGGCATCATTTTCGACCATCGAAGCTATCGTTTCCAACGAAAGATCTGATGCCTGGAGGACCAGCGCATCCTGCGCCAGCTCAAAGCGACGAATGACTTCGGCAGCGGCGCTCATTAATCTCCCCGGGGTGACAGGTTGGAGTGTGCTAAGTATCGAGCGTGGCAACCATCCGCCAGCCGGGTCATCATCGTAGGGCAAAGGCGGTCGCCTCGTCAGCTGCAGAACGTCAGACTCCGGGATCACCCGATGGCCGCTGCTCTACATGCCACGGAAGCAGGATCCGTGGCATGTAGAGCAAGCGGACGGGTCTTCAGAGAAGTTGTCCCAAACGCTGACGCGATCTGCAAGGGAGCGGAGTGCCGTTACGCGCTCTGACTCCTTGTCGGCGCTCGTCACAGCCCAAGCGGCGCGTATAGCCGTAGGTCAGTCGGCCTGACGTCGAGCACCGCTCGATCGCGACGGACTTCGTCCTGAATCTCCGGCTCTCAGTCAGGCAAGATACCTTGTTCGAGCCTGCACTCGGCCAGGCTCTGGACATCGTCCTGTCCCACTCGCTGCAGACGGACGAGCACTCCTTGCTCGTCCGAAACCTGAATGCGCCGACGGGCTGGCATCGAGCGACAACGGCGGAGAAACGATCGTCGCCTGGCCCGAAGTCGCCGCCTCACCCGACACCTTCGAGCTCGCTGCCGTGGGCCTGATCCTGCTGCTGTCGGTCTGGGAAATTCGTCGCGCCAAGGGCCGTCAACACCAGACCTGGAATCGCTTCGAGACATTCCTGGGATGGGCTGTGCTCGCCTTCTCCCTCGTAGCCCACTCAATCGACCACGCCGGTCCTGCCGACCAGCAGCGCCAGGAAATGGCCCATCGCCGCGACCTCGACCGTCCACCCTTCGCTGCCGGACCATCCACGAACGCGGTCGCCTGTCCGGTCGTCAAACGTTGACTTGCCGTCGCACCTAGCGAGCCGGAGATACATGGCGCGGTCGGCGGCTCATTGAGGTCGAGCCACCTGTCGGGCTAGTGGCGAGTCAGGTCTCACTTGCCAGGGAGGCGTCGATAGCGTCCACCTCTGCTGCAAACAAGGTAGTCATGTCCTCGATCGCCAGCTCGGCGGACACGGCGATCCTTACTGGCGAACTACTCGCGCCCATCGCGGCACCAATCAGGTACTCCTCGAGAAGTTCAGTGCTTACCGCACCGAGCTCGTCGGACTGAGATGAGGAAACGAGGAGTTCGCTAGAAGGTTGGCCGTCGGACGCTAGCCGCAGCAACCGCCACATTGGCTGGCCGAAATCGTCCACTACAGCAGCTAGATTCGCTACCTGAGAACGGACGCCCTCATCAGCCTCCACACTGACAATCGCCAACTGGACCGCAGGCGAGCGGGTGCCGGTCGGCTCGCTGACCCGAACTACGAGCCTGCGATCGAGAATGGCAATGGTCCAAGTCGACGGCCCGCGCGTCGCATGCGCGTCCGTTGCCACCGCACAAATGGACTCGAGGAGCAGGTCCCAGAAGGCGTCAAGCATGACTAGGGCATGCTCGCCAGCCTGCAGCCGCGGATCTACAGAACCTCGGACCGCCGCTCGATTCTCCGCCCGTCGCTCAGCCGCCCTCGCGAGTCGGCGGAGCCTGTCCTCCGTCTCGGGTGATGGCAACCCAGCGGGCCCGGACACGACCGCGGCGGGCGCACTATCGCGGATCTCGGCAGCGAGCTCTCGACGCGCCGCGACGTCACTCGGGAGCCGCAACCTCACCCGTCGGGCACATTGCCAAACGATGTTCCAGACCAGACTCGACGGGTCACGGACCTGCCACGAGACTTCATATAGCAGGTCATCGACCACGTCCAGGACTGCAGTAGCCACAAGCCGGACGTTGGCAAGGTCCTCCCAGACGAGCTTCTTCGTGACCAAGTGTTCAGGTGTCCAGTCCGGGTCTCCGCCAGAGAAGGACTCCAATTGCAGTTCGAGGGCCGCTCGATTGTCGACCGTGGCACTTGAAGGACCACGCCTCAGGTCGCGGCATTCGTCAAGGATCTTGTGGGCCGAATGCTCGACCACCTCTTCCATACCTTTGAGCTCGATTCCTCGGACGCTGAAGAACTCCTCGAAGTACATGCGGCCGGGATGACGTTGCTGAGGTCTAGGGGTGGACCCGCTCGGATAGAGCTCAAGCCATACCCGCAGCTCAGCCGCGATATCAGCCATGGTTGGCCTGTTCCTCGGATTCGTTTCAGTGGCCAGTTCGAGCAGTCTGGCAAGATCCTGCGCTGGTGGTCCTCCGAACTTCGTTAGGTCTGCCTCTTTGAGCCGAATCAGGAGCGGTCCTTGCGGAGGATACGTAGCGCCAGCGGCAAGGGCCCACAGGCTCTTCGCAAACGAGAACACGTCAGCACTGAAGGGGTCGGTGGCCTCTGTCCATGCCAGCATTTCGGGCGCGGAGAAGTTCGCGGGCCCCACCTTGCCGCCTTCCATCGTCAGATCTTTGTACCGATGCCCAGTGGCGAGACCGAAGTCACCGATCAACCCTCGATCTCGCCCGTAGAATAGGTTCGACGGTTTGACGTCGCGATGGGCGATGCCTTTCGCTGCAACTTCAACAAGCGTTTCTGCGATGTCAGCCATGCACGAGACTGCTGTTCGCAGATCAGGCTTGTCTCCTAGATACGTGGCCAGCGCAATGGCACGCTCGGTCACCATCCACGTCGGCCACCGTGCCGCGTGCCGGTCCAGCACGCGTAGTACGCCCGACAGATCCTGCAGCCTGAGCATGACCTCAACCTCATGCGTAAACCGCAACCGTGCGTTTGCCCACCCGCCTCGTGCGGTTTTGATGACACCCGCTTCTCCTTCGTGGGAATCAGCGGCCCACACGTCGCGACCCAGGCGACCACCGGGAGCCAGGGCCCATCGCCCAACGACCATGCCTTGATTGAGATCGATTCGCTTGAACGCAGGCACGTGGGGATTGTGCCATGCCGATCGCCACTCGATAGGCGGCTGAACACTTCTACTAGTGGTGAATACGCCTGCATTCACTCCGCCACGGTGACCGGTACTCGCGTCCTCGCAATCAGGTCTCCGGCCGTCCTCGCCGACCATGTCCTCTTAGAACATCGAGGGACCGAGACCTTCGCTCGTAGGCCCCGGCGCTTCGCCCATCAACGCATCAGAGCCAATGTCGAGGCGTGTGGTTAAGGTGCGTGTTCGGCCACCGACACGTCTGAGGATGCATTGCCAGTGACAGTTGATCTGCTGAGGCGACGCTAACGACATGAGGTGTGGGCTGCGCCCGAACAAACTCGCGCTCAGCGTGTAGCGCGAACACTCTCGACGACGGACTACTACGTGTCACTAACGTCGGTGGCCGTTGGGCGGGACGACAGACCGCTGGTCGTCGTCCCGCAGGCACCGACCGCCTCATGCGGCTCCGTCCGGGCATCCCAACAACCGCATCACTCGCCTGCCAAATCCACCACCGCTCGGCTGCGTGCGGCAGGCACCACCGCCGGCCGTAGGCAGGCAACACCACCTGTACCACGACGAGCGTGCACGGGTGGGGTTGACCACCTGCAGCACCGACCCGAGCCCTCGAAGCCGGTCAGCTGCCGGCGGCGGGTCACCACAGCCGGCCCGGGTGGGTAAGACCACCCGCGCCACAGCGGACCTGCACGGGTGGGCTTGACCTCCTCAGCCGGGTTAGCGGCGGCGGCGCCAGGGGCCGGTGATGGCGTAGGTGATGCCGGGGTTGTAGACGTTGAAGAACATGGTGCGGCCGTCGGCGGAGAAGCCGGCGCCGGCTAGTTCGCCGTACTCGGGTTCTTCGGGGGTGCCGATGTTGACGGTGTTCTTGGCGAACTTGAAGACCTGGCCGTCTTCGGTGGTGCCGAGGATGTGCTGGTCGCCGATGCCGTCCTCGCACATCATCAGGCCGCCGTACGGCGACATGGTGATGTTGTCGGGGGCGTCGTACTCGGGGTTGGCCGAGTCGGGGTCGTGTTTGAAGATGACCTCGAGGCGGAGGGTGTGTTTGCGGGGGTCGTAGCGCCAGACCTGGCCGTCGTGGTCGACCTTGGGGCCGAGTTCGGTGCGGGCGAACGAGGAGACGAAGTAGACGCAGCGGTCGCGGGCGCCCCACCAGCAGCCTTCGAGTTTGTAGCCGCCGGTGATCGGCTTCGAGTACGCCTGGGCGCGGACCGACTCGGTCGTGGCCAGCGGGTCCGGGACCTTGACCCACTGGACGCCGTGGAAGGTCGTGCCGGCTTCCTGGACGGTGGACATGTCGAGCAGGCCCGGGATGTGCATCGCCTGGAGTTCGCCGCCGGCTCGCAGTGAGCCCCAGCCGCCGCGGGGGCGGTTCGGGAGGAAGCGGTAGAAGCCGCCGAGCGGGGCGACGAAGGCGTCCTCGGTCTCGTAGACGATGCCGGTCGCCGGGTCGATGGCGACTGCTTCGTGCTGGAAGCGGCCCATCTCCTTCAGCGGGAACGGGTTGTTGTTGCGGCGGTCGTCGTACGGGTCGACCTCGAAGATGTAGCCGTGGTCCTTGGTGTAGCCGCTCTGACCGGCCTTGAGCTCGGTCTCCTCGCAGGTCAGCCAGGTGCGCCACGGGGTGATCCCGCCGGAACAGTTGATCGCCGTACCGCCGAGGCTGACGTACTCCTTGGTCGACTTCTGGTGCCGGTTCACGACCACGGTGCTGGTGCCGCCGGCGCCACCCGGGTCGTAGGTCCGCTCGGGCGGTGCGACGACCTTGATCTTCGAGGTCGGGCTGCACTCGTGGTTGCGGACCAGGCGCGCGCCGCCGTCACGGTCCGGGAACGTGCCCATCCCGTCGAAGCGGCTCGGGACCGGCAATCCGTCGCGACGGATCGTGCCCTCGCGGGACAGGATCGAGTAGCGGAAGCCGTGCGGCAGGTCGAGCATCCCGTCCGGGTCCGGAATCAGCGGTCCGTAGCCGATTTTCGGCCCGGACGTGCCGAGTGCCGGCTGCGCCGTGTAGAGCGCCTCCACCGACCCCGCCACCGTGACGGCGACTCCGGCCGCGGCCGCGGTTCCGACGAAGCGGCGTCTGGACAGGGAGCTGGACTGGTTCTCGGACAAGGTACGGCCTCCTCGTGGGCGGACAGCTAAGTCACGACAAGGATGAACGTACGGTGAACCAGAGGTGACGACAAGACCAATCGCGCGTCGTGGCACCCACAGTTACGGGTACCACGACGCGTGACCGGCTACTGGTAGCAGGGCTTGGTGAACTCGTGCTTCTCGGCCGTCTTGCCGGTGAAGAAGTCCTTCTCGACCTTCACACCCGTCGGGGCGGACGCGTCCACCTTGGAGATGATGCTCTGCCGGAACACCCGCTCGCCCGGCTCCCCGCTGAACTTGCCGGCCGCCTCCGGGAGCATCCCCTCGTAGTCCACCGTCTCCAGCGACTTGACCGCGGCCAGCAGCCCGGCCCGGGTCAGGTCCTTCGCGTCGACCGCCTTCTGCAGGGCGGCCTTCATCGGGTACGACCAGACCCATCCGGCCGTGTAGCCGTCGTTCGGCGCCGCCTTGAACGTCGCCGGGTCCACCGCTCCAGCGAGTGCCTTGTGGCCGACTGTGTCGGTCCCGTACGGCGCCCACGGGCCGGACTGCCGGTAGAGCGCGGTCAACGCGGGTGCGGCCGGGCTCTTCAGCAGCGCCGGGTTCCAGGTCGGGCTGGTGCCGATGAACTGCCCCTTGAACCCGTTCTGCGCCGCGCCGCCGACGATGGTCGCGGCCTCGGTCGGACCTGTGCTCAGGATGACCAGATCAGGCTTGGCCGCGAGCAGCTTCTGGATCGCTGCCCCCTGGTTCTCCTGCCCCGGCGCGGTCGGGATATCAGTGAACGTCATCCCGTTCGCCGCGGCCGCGATCTTCGTCCCGGCCGCCGCGTCGTCGCCGTAGTCGCCCGGGAAGTGCACCGCCGCGACGGTCTTGGACTTCAGCGTCTCGGCCGCGAAGTCGACCGAGTTCATCGACTCGAAGCAGTAGTTCGTGCCCGACTCCAGGATCACGTCCTCGAACGCCCAGGCCGAGGTCCACGACGCCGGTACGCCGATCACGTTGCTGGACTTGAGATCGGCCAGGATGGCCGCGGTGGTCGGCGAGCCGAGGGTCTGCGCCAATCCCAGTACGTCGGGCTTGATCTCGGCGTACACCTCGTTGTGGATCTGCGGGTTGTACTTGTTGTCCTTGACGTACTTGGTCGCGTCGACCTCGTAGGCGCCGATCCCGCCGGCCTCGTTGACCCGCTTCCAGAATGCCTTCTGGCTCTCGGTGATCGGCACCCCGAGCGCCTTGAACGGGCCCTCGGTCAGGTCCGAGATCGAGCCGAGGTAGATGCAGCCCTTGGTCTTGTCGATCGCGGCCGGGCAGGGCTCGGAGGTGACGCCGACGTCGAACTTGACGCCCGAACCACCCTCCTGCGTCTGCGGGGCGTCGTTGCGGCACCCCACCAGTAAGGTCAGCGCCGCGACCAGCGCGACGGCGATTCCTTTCCGAATGCTCATCGAAAACTCCTTCAGTGCGAGAACGGCCAGGATTTCCAGTAGGTGCGGAGCCGGATCCAGATCCCGAACAGCCCCCGCGGCTCGAAAATGAGAAACCCGATGATCAGCAGGCCGTAGAGGATCGTCTCGACCTGGAAGACCGTGATACCGCCGGAACCCGAACTGCTGCTGATGAACGGCAGCACGGCCGGGAGCTCGCGGGTGATCCGCGGCAGCAGCGTGATGAACAGCGCGCCGAGCACCGAGCCCGAGATGGTGCCGACCCCGCCGATCAGGATCATCGCGATGTACTGCACCGACATCCCGAGGTTGAACGACCCGGGCTCGACGAAGCCGATCATCACGTACAGCAGGGCGCCCGCGACACCCGCATAGAACGACGACACCGCGAACGCGATCATCTTGTACCGCGTCACGTCGACACCGATCACCTCGGCGGCCAGGTCCCGATCCCGTACGGCGGCCAGCGCGCGGCCGGTGCGTGACCGGACCAGATTGCGGGCCAGGACGCCGAAGATCACCAGCAGCACGAGCATCAGCAGGTAGAGCTTCTGCGCCTTCGTGAACAGCTCCCCGTCGACCGCGAACTGGAACCCGAACAACTCCGGTACGGCGGCCGGCCGCCCGACCCCGACTCCCCCGGTGAGCTCCCGCCAGTGCTTGAAGATGTGCTCCCCGATGAACACCAGCCCGAGTGTCACCACGGCCAGGTACAGCCCACGCAACCGGGCCGCCAGCGGCGCGACGATCAGCCCGGCCAACCCGGCGACCAGTCCGGCCGCCAGCAACCACACCGGCAGCGAGGTGATCCCGAAACCGATCAGCCGGGTGCTGTCCGGATCGCCCGAGATCGCCGCGGCCGTGTAGGCACCGATCGCCAGGAAGAACGCGTGCCCGAGCGACACCTGACCGCCGTACCCGGTGACGATGTTCAGCCCGATCGCACCGATCGCCGCAACACAGGCTGTCGCCAGTACGACGAGCAGGTCGTCCGTCAGCACAAACGGCAACAACACTGCCCCGACCGCCAGCGCAATGGTCCAGCCGCGCTTGGCGGGCGTGTTGAGCAACGCCATGTCCTGCTTGTAGGACAGGTAAAGCAGCGGTCGGCTCATATCCGCTCCACCTCCCGGGTGCCGAACAGTCCGTACGGTCTGACCAGCAGGACGAGCAGCATCAGCAGGTACGGGACGACCAGGAAGAAGTCCCCGCCGAGCACCGGATGCAGGTCACCGCCGTAGCTACCGACCAACGCCTCGACGACACCGATCGACAGTCCCGCGACCACGGCCCCTCCCAGCGAGTCCAGGCCCCCGAGAATGATCACCGGCAGCGCCTTGAGAGCGGTCAGCCAGAGGTTCTGCTCGAGCCCGATCCCGGTCGACAAGAACACACCGGCCAGACCGGCCAGAGCCGCCGCGAGAGCCCAGGACAGTGAGAACACCCGGCCGACCGAGACACCTTGGGCCAGCGCGACCTCCTGGTCCGACGACGCCGCCCGCATCGCCAGGCCGGTCCGCGACCAGCGGTAGAAGGCGAACAGCGCGGCCACCACGACGAGCGTCGTCACCAGCGTGGCCAGGTGCCGCTGGTCGATCTTCACCCCCAGTACGCCGACCTGCCCCAGCCCCCACGGGTCGCCCATCTGCCGGATGTCCAGGCCGATGAACGAGTTCACGACCGTGCGGATCACGATGTCGACGCCGAGGGTGATGATCGCGATCACGAACACCGGCTTGCCGATCATCGGCCGCAGAGCCAGCCGCTCCACACCGGCGCCGAGCAGCGCGACCAGCAGCAGCGCGACGACCACGGCGAGGAAGAAGTTCATGGACACGACGAGATAGCTGACCAGCAGCGCACCGGCCATCATGAAGGCCGGCTGGGCGAAGCTGATCACCCGCATGGACTTGTAGACGATCACGAAACCCAGTGCCAGCAGGGCGTAGATGGATCCGTTGCCGAGCCCACGGACCACTGTGGCGACGAACTCGTTCATCGGGCACCCCCGGCGTACATGGACTCGACCAGCTCCTCGAACGACCGCATCACCGCGTTGCGTTTCAGCTTCTGGGTCGCGGTGAGTTCACCGTCCTCGTGGTCCAGCAACTTCGGCAGCAGCCGGAACGACCGAACCTGCTCGACAGTGGCCAGCCTGCCGTTGACGTCGTCCACGATCGACTGCACCAGCTTGATCACCTCGGGCTTCGCGGACAGATCGGCGTACGTCGAATAGGGCAGTCGGTGCTGCTGGGCCCAGTGGCCGACCGTGTCCGGCTCGATGCCGATCAGGGCGGCGAGGAACCGGCGCCGGTCACCGACCACCAGAACTTCCTTGATGTACGGCGACGCCTTCAGCGCGTTCTCGATCTCCGACGGGGCGATGTTCTTGCCGCCCGCCGTGATGATGATGTCCTTCATCCGGTCGGTGATCCGCAGATGCGTACCGTCGACCCACTCCCCCACGTCGCCAGTATGTAACCAACCGGTTGGTTCCAGGACCGCCGCGGTCGCCGCCGGGTCTCGCCAGTAGCCCGCGAAGGTCCCCGGGTGCCGGGTGAGGATCTCGCCGGTGACCTCGTCGATCCGCACTTCGACCCCGGCGTGCGGCTCACCGACCGTGCCGACCTTCACCCTGCCCGGGCGGTTCGCAGTCGCCACCGCGGTGTTCTCGGTCATTCCGTACACCTCGTGCATCGGCAGCCCGAGCCCCATGAAGAACCGCAGTACCTCGGGGGCGATCGGCGCGGCACCCGAGGCGGCGTACCGGACCTTGCGCAGGCCGACGCGATCCTTCAGCGCGCGGTAGCAGAACAACCAGCCGACCGCGTAGACCGCCCGCGACGCTGCGGTATGCCGGCCACCGTTGGCAGTCAGTACGTCGCCGATCCAGTCCGCCCGGCGGAGCCAGAAACCGCCGATCCGGCGCTTCACGGGGTCGGCGGACTCGATCCGGATCTGGACACCGGCCGCGATCTTCTCCCAGATCCGGGGCACCCCGAACAGGACGGTCGGCTGGACCTCGTGCAGGTTCCCGGCCACGGTCTCGATCGATTCGGCGAAGTGCACGCAGACCCCGGCACCGGCGCCGAACCAGCAGCTGAAGATCCGCTCGGCGACATGGCACAACGGCAGGTAGGACAGCACGCTGTCGCGGGGTGATGGCGGTGGCGCGGTGAATCCGCCGCGCTCGACCAACTCCTGAATCGCGAAGTCGACGTTCGCCGCCGTGAGCATCGCGCCCTTCGGCGGGCCGGTGGTGCCGGAGGTGTAGACGAGCGTCACCACGTCGTCCGCAGTGGCGGTGTCCATCCGCTGCGTCACCGCGTCCGGGTGCTCGGATCGGTGCTGCTTGCCCAGGGCAAGGAAGTCGGGCCACGCGAGCAGCCGCGGATCGTCGTACCGGTTCCGGATCCCGCGGGGTTCGACGTACACGATGTGGGTGAGGTCCGGCAGGTCTTCGATCGCGAGTGCCTTGTCGACCTGCTCCTGGTCCTCCGCGATCAGCACCTTCGCGCCGCAGTGTTTCAGCAGGTAGCCGACTTCGGCGACCGGGTTCGTCGGGTAGAGACCGACGGTTGCTGCCCGGACGGCGACCGTCCCGATGTCGGCGTACAGCCATTCGCGCCGGTTCTCGGAGTGGATCGCGACCCGGTCACCGGGTTCGATGCCGAGGGCAATCAAGGCGTGCCCGACCAGCTCGGCGAAGTCCCAGTACGCCGCCCAGTCGACCTGCTGCCAGATGCCCAGATCCTTTTCCCGCAAGGCGATCACGGCCGGCGTGGTGGCCGCCCGCTCCTGGACGCGGGTGGCGATCGTTCTCATGGCTGCACCCGGTGTTCCTCGCCCAGATAGGCGCGTACGACGTCGGGGTCGGTGGCCACTTCCTTCGGCGTACCGGTACGGATCGGGCGGCCGAAATCGATCACCATGATCCGGTCGGCCAGGTCCATCACCAGGCCCATGTCGTGTTCGACCATCACCATCGGCAGCCCGAAGTCGTCACGGATGTCGAGGATGAACCGGGCCATGTCCTCGGTCTCCTCCAGGTTCATCCCGGCGACCGGTTCGTCCAGCAGCAGCAGCTTCGGTTCGGCGGCCAGTGCCCGGCCGAGCTCGACCCGCTTCTGGACGCCGTACGGCAGCAGGCCGACCGGGAGCCGCCGCCACTGGGCCAGCTCGAGGAAGTCGACGATCTCCTCGACGGCGTGCCGATTCGCCAGCTCGTTACGGCGGGCCTTGCCGATCCACCCGAACGCCGCGAGGACGCCGTACGGGTGATGGTGGTGCCGCCCGAGCATCAGGTTGTCGAGGACGGTGAGGTTGGAGAACAGCTCGATGTTCTGGAAGGTGCGCGCGATACCGAGCCGTGCGATCTGGTGCGGGCGGCGGCCGAGCAGGTCCTCGTCGCCGAAGCGGACGGTGCCACGCTGCGGCCGGTAGACGCCCGACAGCACGTTGAAGATCGAGGTCTTCCCGGCGCCGTTGGGCCCGATGACCGCGAACAGCTCCCCCGGATCCACGCTGAAGCTCACACCGTCGAGCGCCCGCACCCCGTCGAAGCTGAGCACGACATCGTCGAACGTCAGTACGGCGCTCATGACAGCCACCGCTTCCGGCGGCGGTAATGTTTCACGTCCCGGAAAGACTTCGCCGACCCTTCCGCGCCGAGGCCAAGGTAGAACTCCCGTACGTCGCCATCCGCGAGCAGCTCGGCGGCCGGCTTGTCCATCACGATCGAGCCGTTCTCCAGCACATACCCGTGCTCCGCGATCGAGAGCGCCATCGCCGCGTTCTGCTCGACCAGCAGCACGGTCGTGCCCTGACTGTTGATCTGGACGATCACGTCCCGGATCTGCTGCACGATCATCGGCGCCAGGCCGAGACTCGGCTCGTCCAGCAGCAGGTACGCCGGGTCGGACATCAGCGCCCGCCCGATCGCCAGCATCTGCTGCTCCCCACCGGACAGATACCCGGCCGTCCGGTGCCGACGACCGGCCAGCACCGGGAACAGCTCGTAGGTCCGGTCGAGGTTCGTCCGGATCGAGCGCGGGGCGACGTGACCGCCGATCCGCAGGTTCTCCTCGACGGTGAGGTCGGCCAGGATCCGCCGGCCCTCCATGACCTGTTTGATGCCCAGGGCAGCGATCCGGCTGGCGCCGTACGTGTGGATCGGCTCCCCGTCGAGCGTGATCGACCCGCGCCGGACCGCGCCGTCGTGGACGTCGAGCAGGCCCGACAACGCGCGCAGCAGGGTGGACTTCCCGGCGCCGTTGGCCCCCAGCAGGGCAACGATCTGCCCCTGCGGGACCTCGAGGCCGACGCCCCGCAGCACCAGCATCACATCGTCGTAGACGACCTCGAGGTTCTTCGCTGCCAGCACCCGGCCTCCCGGATCCCCGATGGTTCCAATGACCTTGGCGAGTGAGTGTGACACCGCCGTTGGGCACTGAGAAGGGCTGGCAGCCCGAAAATCGGACACTCCCCCCAAACCGTGACCGACCGTCAGGAGTAAAACCAGTTAGACAACTGGTACTAGAGCGAGCGGACCCAGTTCTCCAGGACGGTCGCGCCGGCGTCGCCGGACTTCTCCGGGTGGAACTGGGTGGCGGTCAGTGGGCCGTTCTCGACCGCGGCCACGAACGGATCGTCGCCGTACGTCGTCCAGGTCACCAGCGGGGTCACCGATTCGCGGGTGTCTTTGAGCTCCCACGAACGGACGCCGTACGAGTGGACGAAGTAGAAGCGTTCCTTGTCGACGCCCTCGAACAGCCGGGTGCCGGCCGGTACGTCGATCGTGTTCCAGCCCATGTGCGGAACCGGCTGCCCTGCCGACGGCTGGAGGCGTTCGACCGTGCCGGGCCACTGCTCGCAGCCGTCGGTCTCGACGCCGTGCTCGATCCCGCGGGCGAAGAGGATCTGCATGCCGACGCAGATGCCGAGGACCGGGCGGCTGCCGGTCAGGCGGCGGTCGACGATGGCGTCGCCGCGGACCGACTTCAGGCCGGCCATGCAGGCAGCGAAGGCGCCGACGCCGGGGACCAGGAGTCCGTCGGCGTTCAGCGCCTCGTCGAAGTCCGAGGTGACGGTGACGTCGGCACCGACGCGCTGCAGGGCCCGCTCACCGGAACGGATGTTGCCCGATCCGTAGTCGAGGAGAACGACCTTCTTGCTCACAGGGCGCCCTTGGTGGACGGGATCCCGGGCTGGCGCGGGTCGAGCTCCGCGGCGGCCCGCAGTGCGCGGGCGAAGGCCTTGAACTGCGCCTCGACGATGTGGTGCGGGTCGCGACCGGACAGGACCCGGATGTGGATGCAGATCGCGGCGTTGAACGCGAGCGTCTCGAAGACGTGCTGGGTCAGCGAACCGGCGTAGTCGCCGCCGATGATCGCGTAGACCTGACCGTCGGGCTCACCGGTGTGCACGCAGTACGGCCGGCCGGACAGGTCGACCGTGCAGTGCACGAGCGCCTCGTCCAGCGGCACGGTCGCGTCGCCGAAGCGGCGGATGCCCTTCTTGTCGCCGAGGGCTTCTTTCAGAGCTTGCCCGATACCGATCGCGGTGTCCTCGACCGTGTGGTGCGCGTCGATCTCGAGGTCGCCGACCGTGTTCACGTGCAGGTCGAGCAGCGCGTGCTTGGCCAGCGCGTTGAGCATGTGGTCGTAGAAGCCGACCCCGGTCGAGATGTCCGCCCGGCCGGTCCCGTCGAGGTCGAGCTCGACCAGGACCTTGGACTCACTGGTCTCGCGATCGATCCGCGCCGTACGCGTCATGACAACCTTCCCGTGTCTGTCTTGAGAATGCGCTCCAGTGAAGCGCGGAACGCGGCCATCTCCTCGCCCGTCCCGATCGAGACCCGCAGCCAGCCGTCCGGGCCGGTTTCGCGGATCAGGATGCCGTCGTCGAGCAGCGCCTGCCAGACGGCGTGCCGGTCGGCGAAGGTGCCGAACAGGACGAAGTTCGCATCCGAGTCGACCGCGCGCAGCCCTTGCGCGCGCAGCCAGACAACCGTCTCGTCCCGCTCGGTGCGCAACTGCTCGACCCGGCCGAGCAGCTCGTCGGAGTGCCGCAGCGCAGCCCGGGCGACCGCCTGGGTCACCGCGGACAGGTGGTACGGCAGCCGCACGATTCGCAGCGCATCGACCAGTTGGTTGCTCGCGGCAAGGTATCCGACCCGGCCACCGGCCAGCGCGAACGCCTTCGACATCGTCCGCGCCACCGCGAGATTCGGGTACGACGGCAGCAGCGAGAGCGCGCTCGGAGTCCCGGTACGCCGGAACTCGCCGTACGCCTCGTCGACGACCAGAACCGCACCGATCGCGGCCGTGCGCGCGGCCAATGCCTCGACGACCTGGATCGGCAACGCCGTACCGGTCGGGTTGTTCGGCGAGGCGAGCAGCACGACCGACGGGCGGTGCCGTGAGATCGCGGCGAGCGCCTTGCTCTGGTCGAGCGTGAAGTCCTCGGAGCGGCGGCCCGTGACCCAGGCCGTGTTGGTGTCGCGCGCATACTCCGGGTACATCGAGTACGTCGGCGCGAACGAAAGCGCCGTACGACCCGGACCACCGAAGGCCTGCAGCAGGTGCAGCATGACCTCGTTGGAACCGTTCGCCGCCCAGATCTGCTCGGGCGACAGGTAGGCGCCGGACTCGCGACCGAGGTAGGCCGCGAGATCTGCGCGCAGATCGAGGAACTCACGGTCCGGGTAGCGGTTGAGACCACGCGCTGCCGCCGTCACCGACGCGGCGATGTCGGCGACGGTCTCCTCGCTCGGCGGGTACGGATTCTCGTTGACGTTGAGCAGGATCGGTACGTCGAGCTGGGGCGCGCCGTACGGCTCGAAGCTCTTCAGCTCGTCGCGGATCGGTAGTCCGTCGAAGCGGCTCATGCGTCAACCCCTGGGAAGCGGACGGACACCGCGGCACCGTGGGCCGGCAGATCCTCGGCGTTGGCCAGGGCAACGACGTGACCGGCCACCTCTTCGAGAGCGTCACGCGAGTAGTTGATGACGTGCACCGCCTTCAGGAAGCTGCGCACGGACAGGCCGGACGAGTGACACGCGCAACCGGCGGTCGGCAGGACGTGGTTCGAGCCGGCGCAGTAGTCGCCGAGCGAAACCGGCGACCAGCCACCGACGAAGATCGCGCCGGCGTTCGTGATCCGGGCCGCTCGCTCCTCGGCATCGACGGTCTGGATCTCGAGGTGCTCAGCGGCGTACGCATCGACAACCGCGGTGCCCTGCTCAAGATCATCGACCAGTACGACGGCCGACTGCTGACCGTTGAGTGCCTCGGTCACGCGGTCGGCGTGCTTGGTCTTCGCGACCTGGATCGGCAGCTCTGCCTCGACAGCCGCGGCCAGGGTCTCGCTCGGCGTGACCAGGACGCTGGCGGCCATCGGGTCGTGCTCGGCCTGGCTGATCAGGTCAGCGGCGACGTGCTCGGCGTCGGCCGAATCGTCGGCGAGGATCGCGATCTCGGTCGGGCCGGCCTCGGAGTCGATACCGACCTCACTCTGGAGGAACCGCTTCGCGGCCACGACGTAGATGTTGCCGGGGCCGGTGACCAGGTTGACCTTGCGGCACCCGTCGAAGCCGTAGGCGAAACCGGCGATCGCCTGCGCGCCGCCCATCGCGTAGACCTCGGTGATGCCCAGCATCGCGCAGACCGCGAGCACCGTCGGGTGCGGCAGACCGCCGAACTCCTTCTGCGGTGGGGAGGCCACCGCGAGCGAGGGCACCCCGGCAACCTGAGCCGGTACGACGTTCATCACGACACTCGATGCCAGCGGGGCACGCCCACCCGGCACGTACAGCCCGACGCGCTGCACCGGCACGAAACGCTGGGTGACCCGGCCACCCGGCGCGGGCTCGGACGCGATGTCGGCGGTCTTCTCGTCCTCACTGACCTCGCGGACGCGGCGGATCGACTCCTCGAAGGCCGACCGCACGGTCGGATCCAGCTCCTCCAGCGCGGACTTCAGCGACGCCTCCGGAACCCGGACGTCGTCCACGCGCACATGGTCGAACTTCTCGCCGTACTCCCGAATGGCTGTCAGTCCGCGATGACGGACGTCCAGACAGATGGGTCGGACGACGTCGAGAGCCTTCTCGACGTCGAACACGGCTCGGGGGACGAGGGCGTTCACTTCGGCTTGGAGGTCGGACACCTCACCGGCCGCCACTCGGCCCCGCAGGTCGACGCGGCGAATCATGGGCTCAGTCTAGTGGTGACGCGCCGTGCCTCCGACCGCATATCCAGGGATCGAACCGTACGCACCGTCACACCACGTGACGGGATGACTTGTCCACTACGCTCACTTGTATGGACTCCCGCCTGCCGCTGCTCACTGTCGACACGGTGATCTTCCCTGGGCTGGTGCTTCCGATCCCGGTCACCGACGTCCAGGGCCGCGCGGTGATCCGCGACCTGGTCGAGAACGGTGGCGAGATGATGTGCGGCGCGCTCGCGGTCCGTGACGGCTACGAGCTCGGCGAGCGCGTCTTCCGCTCCCTGTACGGCACCGGCTGCTCCGCGACCATCTCCGAGATCCGCCTGGACGCGGACGACGACGGCCCGGTCGAGATCACGCTGACCGGCAGCCACCGGTTCAAGGTCGCCGAGCTCGACGGCGGCGGCGACTACCTGGTCGCGGACGTCGAATGGCTCGACGAAGAACTCGGCGAAGACCCGCTCGGCGCCGCCACCGTCGCCGTCGGCCGCTTCCGCCGCTACGCCGAAGCCGTCTCCGCCATCAGCCGCCCCGGCCTCCACCTCGGCGACCTCCCCGACGACCCCAGCACCCTGTCGTACCTGATGTCCGCCGCCATGACCCTGCTCACCCCCGACCGCCAGAAACTCCTCGAAGCCACCGACACCACCGACCGCCTCACCCAACTGGTCGGCCTCCTGGACTCGGAGCTCTCGGCAATCACCGCCCTCCCGTCCCTCCCAGCCACCGAGCTCAGCTGGTCCTCCATGTCCCCCAACTGAGTCGACCCCACGTGGTCACCGGCACGAAGGACAGGAGGTACTCCGCCGAAGCGGCCCTCCGGACGGCGTGCCGAGCGTGAATCCCTTCGGACGAGGCCCACACCTCCTGTCCTTGGCGCCACCTCCGCTCCCCCAACCACGTGCACGGTGGGGTGACCGCGTGAATCCCGGTGCGGTATGGTTTTGGTATGAGCAAGCAGATTACGGTGCGGTTGCCGGATGAACTGGTCGACTTCATGGACCAGTTGGTGGCGACCGACAAGGCGACGAGCCGGGCCTCGGTGGTGGCCCGGGCGATGGAGCGTGAGCGGCGGCGGGAGCTGGCTGCGCGCGACCTGGCGATTCTGGCCGAGTACGGCGACTATCCGGAGTTCGAGGGGATGGCACCGGCCGCGGCCGGGACCGCGTTGAGCGATCTCGACTGAGATGCGGCCACTGCACATCGCCCGGCTGGACAAGCCGCGGCCGGTGATCGTGCTGACCCGCGAGCTGATCCGCCCGCGGCTCACCAACGTGACAGTCGCACCAATCACCAGCACCATTCGTGGGCTCTCCACCGAGGTGCTCGTCGGCCCGCAGAACGGGCTCGACCATGCGAGCGCGATCTCCTGCGACAACATCCAGACCATCCCGAAGGCCCACCTCGGCCGCCTGATCGGCTACCTGCATCCCGACCAGGAGCCGGCCCTCGCCGAGGCCATCAGCCTCGCCTTCGACCTCGAGATCTGACTCAGGCCTTCGCCGCGAGCGGACGCCAGGCTGCCCAGGTCTCCAGCCGCCGGCGATACGCAGCTTCGACAACCGGGTACGGATAGGTGCCCAGGAACAACCGCAGCGGTGGCTCCTCGGAGTCGACCAGTTCGAGGATGACCTCGGCGGTGGCTTGCGGGTCCTGCGGGGTGCGGGCGGTGGCACCGGCTCGCCGGGCTTCGCGGATGGGCTCGTACGCCGGGATCGGCTCGGCGTGGACAGCCGACGTACCGGACCAGTCGGTGCCGTAGGGACCGGGCTCGACGATCGTGACGTGGATACCGAGCGGCCCGGCCTCTTGGGCGAGGGCCTCGCTCATTCCCTCGAGCGCCCACTTGGACGCGTTGTAGAGCCCGAGGCCGGGGAAGGCCGCGAGCCCGCCGAGGCTCGACACCTGCAGCAGGTGCCCACTCCCCTGCGCCCGGAGGAACGGCAGCGCGGCCTGGGTGACCCACAACGGCCCGAGCACGTTGGTGTCGAGCTGCGCGCGAGCCTGCTCCTCGCCGACCTCCTCGACCATCCCGAAGAGACCGTAGCCGGCGTTGTTCACGACGACGTCGAGTCGCCCGAACGCCGTCACAGCCTCCTGTACGGCGGTCGTCACGGCACCCCGATCGGTGACATCGAGGCGGATCGGCAGCACGGTGCCGCCGTACTGGTCGACGAGTGGTTGCAGGGACTCGAGGTTGCGAGCCGTGGCGGCGACGCGGTCGCCGCGAGCGAGGGCGGCGGTCGCCCAGATCCGGCCGAAGCCGCGGGACGCGCCGGTGATGAACCAGGTCTTTGTCATGTCTCGACCCTCTGACTTCTGCCGTTCGGCAACCAGCACCCCGCCAGGGTTACCCTTCGAAGGTGGCCGCCGACAACGTCCTGGGCGAGTTCCTGAAGGCCCGGCGGGGCCGGGTTCCGGCCGCACACGCGGACTTGCCGAGCTCCGGCCGGCGCCGGGTTGCGGGACTTCGCCGCGACGAGCTCGCCCGGCTGGCCGGCATCAGCGAGCCCTACCTGACCCGCTTGGAGCAGGGTGTCGACCAGAACCCGTCGCCCCAGGTGCTGCAGGCGCTGGCTCGCGCGCTCGAACTGGACGCCGACACCGCGGCTCACCTGTTCACACTCGCCGGCCCTGATCCCGTGCGGCCGGCCGAGACCGCAGTCTCCGACGATGTCCACCAGTTGCTGGACACTTGGTCGCACACTCCGGCCTACGTGCGGAACCGGCGATTCGACGTACTGGCAGCGAACAAGTGGGCCCGCGCGCTCGCACCGATGTACGAACCGGGGCACAACCTGGCCCGGGACGTGTTCCTCGCTCCGGAGTCGCGAGACCTGTTCCCGGACTGGCCGGAGATCGCCGCGCAGACTGCGGCCGCTCTCCGCGCCGAGGCGGACCCACGGGATCCCCGCACCACCGATCTCATCGCCGAACTCGAGACGGACGCAGACTTCCGCGCCCTCTGGGGCCGGCACGACGCCCGGCCGGCACGCGATGAACTCAAGCGCTTCGCGCACCCGATCGTCGGCGACCTCGCGCTCCGACGGCAGGCTCTCACCGTCGGAGGTGCCGAGGACCAGGTGATCATCGTCTACCAGGCCACCCCCGGAAGCCCGTCGGCGGCAGCTCTGACCAGACTGATCTAGCCGAGCTTGGTGACATCCCGTACGGCGCCCTTGTCGGCGCTGGTGGCCATGGCGGCGTAGGCGCGGAGGGCTTGGGAGACCTTGCGTTCGCGGGCCTTCGGGGCATAGACGCCGTTCAGTGCGGTACGGCGGGTGTCCAGCTCGGCGTCGTCGACCAGGAGCTCGATCGAGCGGTTCGGGATGTCGATCCGGATCTGGTCGCCGTCCTGGACGAGTGCGATCGTGCCACCCGAGGCGGCCTCCGGGGAGGCGTGGCCGATCGAGAGACCCGACGTACCGCCGGAGAAGCGGCCGTCGGTGACCAGAGCGCAGACCTTGCCCAGGCCGCGGCCCTTCAGGAACGAGGTCGGGTACAGCATCTCCTGCATGCCCGGCCCGCCCTTCGGACCTTCGTAGCGGATCACCACGACGTCGCCCGGCTGGACCTTCTTGGTCAGGATCTTGTCGACCGCTTCCTCCTGCGACTCGCACACCACCGCGGGCCCCTGGAAGGTCCAGATCGACTCGTCCACGCCGGCCGTCTTCACGACACAGCCGTCGACGGCCAGGTTGCCCTTGAGCACCGCCAGTCCGCCATCGGCGGAGTAGGCGTGCTCCAGGTCGCGGATGCAGCCGCCGGACGCGTCGGTGTCGAGCGTGTCCCACCGCTCCGACTGGGAGAACGCCGTCGCCGACCGCTTGCAGCCCGGCGCCGCGTGCCACAGCTCGACGGCCTCGGCTGACGGTGACCCGCTCCGCACGTCCCAGTTCTTCAGCCAGTCGCCGATGGAGGCGCTGTGCACTGTGTGGATGTCTTCGTTGAGCAGGCCGGCGCGGTACAGCTCTCCCAGGATTGCGGGGATGCCGCCGGCGCGGTGCACGTCCTCCATGTAGTACGTGCCGCCGGGTGCGACGTTCGGCGCGACCTTCGCGAGGCACGGCACCTTACGCGAGACCGCGTTGATGTCGTCGAGGTCGAAGTCGACCTCGGCCTCCTGGGCCGCGGCGAGCAGGTGCAGGATCGTGTTGGTCGAACCGCCCATCGCGATGTCGAGAGCCATCGCGTTCTCGAACGCGGCGCGGGAGGCGACGGTCCGCGGCAGTACGGTCTCGTCGTCGGTCTCGTAGTACCGCTTGGTGATCTCGACGACCGTGCGGCCGGCGTTCTCGTACAGGGCCTTGCGAGCGGTGTGGGTCGCCAGCACCGAGCCGTTGCCGGGCAGCGACAGGCCGATCGCCTCGGTCAGGCAGTTCATCGAGTTCGCGGTGAACATGCCGGAGCAGGAACCGCAGGTCGGGCAGGCGTTCTCCTCGATCCGCTGGATGTCGGCGTCGGAGACGTTCTCGTTGACCGCTTCGGACATCGCGTCGATCAGGTCCAGCTTGCGCACGGTCCCGTCGACCAGGGTCGCCCGGCCGGCCTCCATCGGGCCGCCGGAGACGAACACGGTCGGGATGTTCAGTCGCAGGGCGGCCATCAGCATGCCCGGGGTGATCTTGTCGCAGTTCGAGATGCAGACCAGCGCGTCCGCGCAGTGTGCCTCGACCATGTACTCGACGGAGTCCGCGATCAGGTCCCGCGAGGGCAGGCTGTAGAGCATGCCGCCGTGACCCATCGCGATCCCGTCGTCGACCGCGATCGTGTTGAACTCACGCGCGATCCCGCCGGCCTGCTTGATCGCCTCGGAAACGATCCGGCCGACCGGGGCGAGGTGGGTGTGCCCGGGCACGAACTCGGTGAAGCTGTTCGCCACCGCGACAATCGGCTTCCCGAAGTCTCCGCGGTCGACGCCGGAGGCCATCATGAGGGCGCGCGCGCCCGCCATGTTGCGGCCGTGGGTGACGGTACGGGACCTCAGATCAGGCACGACAATCTCCAGAACTAGAGCTACGAACGGCTCCACCCATGGTGCCACTAGCCGTCCGAATGCCGAAACGCCGGTCCCGTATGACGGATCCCTGACGCTCACCCGGTGCCGTGGGGGAGCACGTACCGCAGCCGGAGCAGTGCGTATCGTGGAGGTATGGAGCGCTCCACACCACCCCGCGCAGCGCAGCGTGTCGCGGTGGACGACGGCGAACTGGTGCGGGCGGCGCAAGGCGGTGACATCGGTGCACTCGGGACGCTGCTGGCTGCGCACCGGCCTGGGATGACTGCGGTGGCGGTTGCGGTGCTCGGGGCCGGAGCGGACGCGGATGATGCCGTGCAGGAGGGCATGACTGTCGCGCTGGCGCGGATTGGAGATGTGCGCGATCCGGGAGCGGTTGGGGCATGGCTGCGGCAGGTTGTGCGTAACGCTTGCCTGACGCAACTGCGCGCCCGGCAACCACTTCCGCTCGACGAGCTGCACGCCGTGCTGCCGTCCAGCGAGCCGGATCCGGCGGAGTTGCTGGAGCGGCATGCGACGCGGGACTGGGTTTGGCGTGCGCTCGAAGACCTGTCGCCACCACTGCGGCTCGTGGTGATGCTGCGGCACTTCAGCGGGGTCACGGCGTACCAGGACATTGCTACCGCCTGCAGCATCCCCGTCGGCACAGTCCGCAGCCGGCTGGCCAAAGCGCGCGGTCAGCTGACCGCGCGCCTGCTGGCCACGGCCGATGACACCCACGGTGACGTCAAAGCGCAGACCGCCGTACGGCGTCGCGAGGTCGAGGACATGCTGGTTGCGGCGGAGCGGGGGACGCTGGCCGAGGTGCTCGCGGCGTACTGGCGGCCGGATGCCGAGTTCAGCTGGTCGGGTGGTGGCGGCGACGCCAGCCGATTCCTGCGCGGGATGTACCAGGACATCGAAGACGGAGTCCGGGGCCGGGTGACGAACGTGCTCGCCAGCCGTGAGGTCGCGGTCTGCGAGATCGACCTGATCAATCCACCCGAGAACCCGTTCCACTGCCCACCGGCCGTGGTCTGGATCCAGCACCTGGAGGCCGGGCGGACGAGTCGCCTCCGGTTCTTCCACCCGCCTCGGAGCGTGCAGCCCATCCCCGCGTGACCCAGGTCACGGTCGATCCAGCGAACTTCCGGTCCGCTGCCGCATCCTGTCACCGTGAGCAACCAAGACGATCAACTCGCACGATTCGCCCTGGCCGGGCAGGCCCGCGACGTGGTCAAGGCATGGGTGGACGGTGCCCAGGTCCTGTCGCTGGTGACGGCACTCCGCGACAAGGGCTGGATGACGTACCTGGCCGAGCCGCGCACTCTCGACGCGCTGACCGCATTCTCCGGTCTGACGCCGGAGCGCGTCGCTGACCTGGTGACTGCGCTCGAAGCGCACGGCGTGGTCCAGCAGAACGACGGAGCGGTCCAGCTGACCGACTCTTTCGCGGCCCTGGCCGCGGACGACGCCTACATCGGTCTGGACGACGCTCTGGACCAGGCAGAGCTGCTGACCCGGATGATGCGGACCGCAGTCGAGGACCCCGGCCCGCTGCCGCTGTCAGAGCCGGACGCCCTCGTCACGGCACGTGCCACCGGCGGCAAGGCGACCCCGGTCACCGCTGCCCTGTACGACAAGCTTTTCCTCCCACAGATCCCGGAGCTGGCCGAGCTCATCCACACCGACCGTTTCCTCGATGTCGGCTGCGGTGTCGCCGGTGCCACGACGACTCTGGCCGGGTTGTTCCCCGACCTGCGCGGTACGGCGATCGAGCTCATCCCGACCGTCGCAGCCGAGACCCGGCGCCGGATCGACGCGCTGGGTGTGAGCGACCGGGTCGACCTCAAGGTGATGGACGCGCGGGAGTTCGACGAGAAAGACGTGTTCGGTTCGGCCTTCTGGGCGCAGCCGTTCTTCCCGGCGGAGACCCGGCAGGCGACGCTCGAGATGATCCTGCGGGCGCTGCGCCCCGGCGGCATCCTGTTCGTCCAGGAGATGGAGCCGCTCCCCGACGAGGCCGGGCGGCCGTCGTACACACTGCGCAAGCTGGTCGCCCAGGGTTGGGGCGTGCCGTTCGGCCGGACCGCCGAGGAGCTGGCCGACGAGGCGGTCGCGGTCGGGTTCGAACTGATCCGGATCGCCCAGACCGACTTCGGGCGGATGGTTCTTGTCGGTAGGCCGATCTAGCCTGGGGGCATGGCCGGGGTCACGCTTGTTCAGCGCACGGTGCACCCCGCCCTGCGTCCGTTCGTCGGAGACCTGATCGGCTGGGCGTACGACGGTGATCCGCCGGATCTGCATCGCGGATTGCCCTCGCAGTACCTGACGCTCGTCATCACCCTGGACGAGCCGCTCGGGATCGCCTGGCCGGACGGACCGGCCGGGAAGTACGACGCAGGTCTCAGCGGGCTGCATTCACGCGCGGTCCACGTCGGCGGCTCACCCAGTCGAGCGGGCGTGCAGCTGGCGCTGACTCCGGCCGGATCGCGTGCGCTCTTCGGGCTTCCACCGGGTGAGCTTGCCTTGCAGGTGGTCGAGCTCGACGAGTTCCTCGGGCCGTCGGCCCATCGGTTGGTGGATCAGCTGCGGGAGGCCGACTGCTGGACGGCGCGGTTCGACCTGGTCGAGCAGGCGCTGCTGCGGCAATGGTCCACTCCCCCACCGGCAGACGTACGCGCTGAGGTCGGCTGGGCCTGGCGACGGTTGCGGGAAACAGGTGGTGCGGTTGGGGTGCAGGAGCTCGCCGCCGAGGTCGGGTGGAGCCGGCGGCATCTGACTGATCGGTTCACGACCGAGTACGGTCTCGCGCCGAAGGTGGCGGCGCGGGTGCTGCGCTTCGAGCAGGCGGTCGCGCGGTTGCGGCAGCATCCGGGGATGCGGCTGGCCGACCTGGCCGCCGAGGTCGGGTACGCCGATCAGGCACATCTGACCCGGGAGTGGCAGGCGATCGCCGGGTGCTCGCCGCGGCAGTGGATGGCGGAGGAGCTCCCAAACGTTCAAGACCTGCCGGCCCTGGAGGTCGCACAGTCAGGGGTATGACCACAACGACGAAGACAGTCGGCGTCTGGCCGACACTGATCTACCGCGACGGACAAGCTGCGGTCCGGTTCCTCACCGAGGGGCTCGGATTTCAGCTGTCCGCCTCGTACCCCGGCGCCACCGAAGGGTCCATCGCGCATGCCGAGTTGCGGTGGCCGGTCGGCGGCGGGGTGATGCTGGGCTCGGTCGATGCGGACGCCGAGCCGAACGACTACTCGGTGCTGGCAGACCAGACCCAGGCCGTGTATCTCGTCCACGACGACCCCGACGCCTTGATCGGGAAGGCGATCGGAGCCGGGGCGGTCGTCGTACGGGGTCTGCGCGATACGGACTACGGCTCGCGGAGTTTCACCGTCCGCGATCCTGAGGGAAATCTGTGGGACGTCGGAACTTATCCGGGTGAATAAGGGGTTTCCGGCGATTCGGGCTCAGGGAGCTGCCTAGAATCGCGGGGTGACGGAAACAGCTGACGCTCTGCCCAGTGAAGCCTTGGACGTCCTGCGTCGTGTCTTCGGGTACGACGCTTTCCGTGGCGAGCAAGGCGACATCATCGACACGGTGATCGGCGGCGGTGACGCGCTGGTGCTGATGCCGACCGGTGGCGGCAAGTCGTTGTGCTACCAGATTCCGTCGCTGGTCCGATCGGGTGTCGGGGTGGTGATCTCGCCACTGATCGCGCTGATGCAGGACCAGGTCGATGCGTTGACCGCGCTCGGCGTCCGGGCCGGCTTCCTGAACTCGACGCAGGACTTCGAGCAGCGGCGTGAGGTCGAGCAGGCGTTCCTGGCCGGTGAGCTGGATCTGCTCTACCTCGCGCCGGAGCGGCTGCGCGTCGAGGCGACCGTGCGATTGCTCGACCAGGGCAAGATCGCGCTGTTCGCGATCGACGAGGCGCACTGTGTGTCCCAGTGGGGGCACGACTTCCGGCCCGACTACCTGATGCTGTCGGAGCTGCACGAGCGGTGGCCCGACGTACCGCGGATCGCGCTGACCGCCACGGCGACCGAGGCGACCCACCAGGAGATCGCCACCCGGCTGAACCTCACGGATGCGAAGCACTTCGTCGCAAGCTTCGACCGGCCGAACATCCACTACCGGATCGTGCCGAAGGACAACCCGCAGCGGCAGCTGCTCGACCTGCTGCGCACCGAGCACCCCGGCGACGCGGGCATCGTCTACTGCCTGTCCCGCAACAGCGTCGAGAAGACCGCCGCCTTCCTGACGCAGAACGGGATCGAGGCCGTTCCGTACCACGCCGGTCTCGACAGCCGGGTCCGCGCTCGCAACCAGTCGCGCTTCCTGCGGGAGGACGGGCTGGTCGTGGTCGCGACGATCGCGTTCGGGATGGGGATCGACAAACCGGACGTCCGGTTCGTCGCCCACCTCGATCTGCCGAAGTCGGTGGAGGGCTACTACCAGGAGACCGGCCGCGCGGGGCGGGACGGGCTGCCGTCGACCGCCTGGCTGGCCTACGGTCTGCAGGACGTCGTCCAGCAGCGCAAGATGATCGACACCTCCGAGGGCGACCTCGCGCACCGGCGCCGGCTCAGCGCGCACCTCGACGCGATGCTCGCCCTGTGCGAGACCGTGCAGTGCCGCCGTTCCCAGCTCCTCGCCTACTTCGGTCAGCACGGCGATGCCTGCGGCAACTGCGACACCTGCAACACCCCGCCGGAGTCGTGGGACGGCACGATCCCCGCGCAGAAGCTGCTCTCGACCGTTTATCGGCTGCAGCACGAGCGGGGGCAGAAGTTCGGCGCCGGTCAGCTGATCGACATCCTGCTCGGCAAGGAGACCGAGAAGGTCAAACAGTTCCGCCACGAGCAGCTGTCCGTCTTCGGCATCGGCACCGAGCTCAAGGACACCGAGTGGCGCGGTGTCATCCGTCAGCTCCTCGCGCTCCGTCTGCTCACCGTCGAAGGCGACTACGGCACCCTCGTCCTCACCGAGGACAGCGCCGAGGTTCTCGGCCGCCGCCGCGACGTGATGATGCGCCGCGAGCCCGAGCGCACCAAGTCCAAGTCCCGCTCCAGCAGCGGCAAGAAGGCCGCTGCCGCCGACCTCCCGGCCGAGCTGGTCCCGGTCTTCGAGCGCCTCCGCACCTGGCGCGCTGCGGTCGCCAAGGAACAGGGGGTCCCCGCCTACGTCATCTTCCACGACGCCACCCTCCGCCAGATCGCCATCGACCTGCCGACCTCGCTGTCCGCGCTCGGCACCATCAGCGGCATCGGCGAGAACAAACTCGCCAAGTACGGCGAAGGAGTCCTGGAGGCCCTTGCCGACGTCTGAGTGTCGAATTCGCGTGCTGCCGTTCGACGCGTAGTCGAACGCTCGGAAAGGAGCACGCACATGTCCTCATCGGTGTTGTTGATGTCGATGTCGCTCGACGGCTACATCGCGGGCCCGAACGACGTACCGGGGAATCCTGGTGGTGACGGGTTCATGCGGTTGCACGACTGGTACCAGCAGGGCGACGGGTCGTTCGGGCGGCCGGTCGGTCCGGCGGGCGCCATCTGGGACGAGCTGCACGACACCGGCGCGGTGTTCGTCGGTCGTCGGACGGCCGAGCAGGTGGATTACTACGGCGGCACGCATCACGGCGTACCGCTGTTCGTGCTGACCCGCCGTGCACCGGATGCGTTGTTCCCGCAGGTGCGCTTCGTGCACGACGTGGCCGAAGGGATGGCGGAGGCCAAGGCTGCAGCCGGTGATCGGGACGTCCTGGTGCACGGCGCTTCGGCGGCGCGTGCTGCCTTGGTGGCTGGCGTCCTCGACGAGCTGCAGATCGATCAGGTGCCGGTGCTGCTCGGTGCGGGTCGCCGGCTGTTCGACGTACTGCCTGAGCGCATCGAGCTGGAGATCGCGCGGGTGATCGACACTCCCGCGGCAACCCACCTGCGCTACCGCGTGGTCAGGTGAGCAACGGCTGCAGGGCGGCGAGGAACTGCGTCATCGTGGTATCGACCTGCTTGTTGCCGTCGGCAAGCAGTATGGCGACGGAGACGTTGCTACCGACGACCAGCAGGCTGGTGTGGTCGGGCATCTCACCGCGGTGGCCGTAGGACGGCAGGAGCGGCGGGAACTGGTGCTCGAAGAGCATCGTGCCGAGGCCGTACCGGCCCATGTTGGGGGTCATCTGGTCGACGAGATCCTGCGGTATGACGTGGCCGTAGTACAGCTGGTATCCCCAGTGGGCGACGGTCGGGGCGTCGGCGGCGAGCCCGGCGCTCGCGGCGGACAGACTGGCGACAGCTCGGCACGGAAGGTAGCCGTCCGGCGGGCCACAGACCGGATTGGTGTCCTCGGCCAACGGCGGTTGCGGCTTCTCGCCGTCCTGGAAGGCCGCGTGTTTCAGGCCGGCCGGGGTGGCGAGGTCGCGGCGCAGGACGGTCGCGAGCGGTTGCCCGGTGACCTTCTCGATCAGCAGGCCGAGTAACTGGAAGTTGGGGTTGCTGTAGCTGAAGGTCCCGGGCGCGACGACGGGTGCGGTGTCGTAGGCGAGCGCCTGCTCCGGTGTCCAGTGCTTGGCCGGCGCGGCCTTGATCGCCTTGTCCATCCGGCCGTAGTCGTCTGGCAGGTAGTTCGGCACCCCCGACGCCATCATCAGGTGCTGCCGAACGGTCGCACCGTTCTCGGTCAGCTTGTGCTTCACGTACGTCGAGATCGGCGCATCGAGGTCCACCTTGCCGGCCTTGACCAGCAGCATGATCTCGGCGGCCACGAACGTCTTCGTGATGCTCGCGACGCCCATCGCGGTCGTCGGCCGGAGCGGCGTACCAACGGCGTCCCGACCGGCTGCCCCCGACCACACCCACCGGTCATTGACCACCGCGGCCGTCACGCCCCGCGCACCCGACTCGAGACCCTGATCGGCCACAATCTTGTCGAGAGCAGCCTGCAACTTCGCCGCCTTGTCCGGAGCGAGCGCGACGGTCGCGGCCTCAGGAAATGACCATTCCCCAGTCGTCTCCGTCGCCCCCGGCTCTCCGCCCTCGCCCGCACAACCGCTCACCGCCGCAAGCACAACCGCGATCGTCCCCCAGAGCCTCATCCCCCGATGATCCCATTCCCCAGCTCCGCAACCCCTGCTTGGAGGACGCCTCGCGGGCCGGATTAGGTCTGGACTGCGTAGAGGGTGTTGTTGTCGGGGTCTTGGAAGGTGAACATGGGTGGGACGCCAGGCCAGGACAGTAGGTCGCTGGTGGGGACCTCGTTGGTGGTGAGGTGGTGGTGGGTGGCGGCTGCGTCGGGGGTGCCTAGCCGGATGCCGGTGTCGACGCCGGCCTCGGTGGCGAGGGTGAGGGCGAGGTCGGCGCCGGCGGGGGTTGCGACGACGATCCAGCGGCCGCCGAGTTGCGGGAGTGGGGTGTCGACGACCAGGGCGAAGCCGAGGGTCTTGGTGTAGAACTCCAGGGCGCGGTCCTGGTCCGTGACCGGGATGCCGACGGTGTGCACGCTGGTGAAGTGGTTCATGGTCTCTCCTCAGGGTGAAAGTGCTTTCACTCAGGAGGTAGAGACCGCGCCCGAGATTTCGACATCGGCGGGCAACGGATTTTCGAGCCCGTACAGCACGAGGTACTGATCCGGCGTGTCCAGTACGGCGAGCACCTCGTGGCGGACCGTCAGAATCCCGAGCACGGGGTGGTTGAGCCGCCGTACCCCGGACACGTGCCGCTTCACGTCCCGCCGCGGCCACCGCTCGGCGAACTCCGGAATCGCGAGCAGCTCCTCGACCAGTACGCCGTACTCCGGGTCGTCGACCAGATGTCCGGCGGCCGCGCGGAGGTGGGCGACGACGTCGTCCGCGACCTCGTCCCAGTCGAGGTAGAGCTCTCGGGCCGCGGGGCCGAAGGCGTACCGCGCGTTGTGCGGCCGGTCGGCTGAGAAGCGGTCGGGGAACAGGAAGGCGGCCGCGTCGTTCCAGGCCAGCACTTCGCCGATCCGCCCGAGCACTACCGCCGCGGTCGGGACCACCAGGAAGTTCATCGTGCGGAGCGCCGACTCCGAAACCGTCTGCGGCTCGATCGCCGGTGTCTCCACGTCGGCTGCCAGGGCCTTGAGGTGATCGGATTCGTCATCGGTCAGCCCGAGGGCGCGGATCAGCGCGTCGAGCACGCTGTCCGACGGGTGCGGGGCGCGACCCTGCTCAAGCCGGGTGTAGTAGCCGACGCTCACCCCGGCCAGGTCGGCCAGCTCCGCGCGCCGCAGACCGGGGGTCCGGCGGGGCTCGTCGGTTGCCGGCGGCGTCAGGCGCCCGCGGCGCTCTCTCAAGAACTCGCCCAGCTCCCGCTGCCGTGCCGATCGCACCCTGTCCTCCAACCTGGGTGTCCCTGTCAGGTCCACCCAGCAACCTTTTGTCAGCCTGATCTGAGGACCACGGTAGTAGTTGTGCCTCTTCGACGTTCAGCGACGACCGCAGCTGCCTTGTCCTTATTCCTGATCACCCTCAACGCCTCGACGGTGACCACGGCGTTGCCGATGATCGGCCGCGATCTCAACGCACACGCCGGTGTGGCCTGGGTGCTCACCGGCTACTCGCTCGTCTTCGCCGTCGTGCTGCTCCCGGCCGGGGCGTGGGCCGATCGGATCGGTGCCCGGCGAGCATTCGTGGCCGGTCTGGGCTTGTTCGCCGCGACTTCCGCGGGGTGCGCGCTCGCCACGAACCTCACGGTCCTGCTCGCGGCACGTGCCATTCAAGGCGTCGCGGCGGCGGTCATCCTCCCGTCCGGACTGTCGATGCTCAACGCGGCCTATCCCGAACCGTCCGAACGCGGCAAAGCCGTCGGCCGGTGGAGCGCAGCCGGAGCGATCGCGCTGGTGGTCGGTTCGCCGCTCGGTGGAGCGGTCACCTCGGCGATCGGCTGGCAGGGCACGTTCTGGATCAACGTCCCGCCGACGTTGCTCGCCTTGGCCGTCGCCCTCCGCGTCCCCGCCGCCCCGCGACCACAGCCGGTACGGCGGACGTCGTACCGGGAGCTGGTCACCGCGCCGGCGGTCGTGCTCAGCTCGGCGACCGGGTTCGCGCTGAACTTCGCGACGTACGGGACGATCTTCGTGGTGACGTTGTTCCTGCAGCAGGACCGCGGTCAGTCCGCGTGGGTGAGCGGCCTGGTGTTCATCCCGATGACGCTGCTCATCATCCCGGCGAATCTGCTGACCGGTCGGCTGGCGGCCAGGCTCGGCATCCGGCGCACCCTGCTACTCGGTCAAGGCCTGATGGCCGCCGGTCTGGCCGGTCTGCTGATCGGCGGGCCGGTCTGGGCGTTCGCCCTCTGGCTGCTGCCGCTCGGGCTCGGCGGCGGCCTGATCGCACCCACCACGACCACGCTGATGCTCAACGGCCTGCCGCCCACACACAGCGGATTCGGGGCCGGCCTGCTGAACGCGATCCGGCAATTCGGCAGCGCCGCGGCTCCCGCCGTACTGGCTCCGCTCGGGTTCCGGGTCTGCATGGTCCTGTCGGCGGCGGTCATCCTCGCCCCTGCCGTGCTCGGACGGGCACACGCAAAAGACCCGGACGGCTGTGCGGCCGTCCGGGTCTCTGGTGGAGCTGTTACTTCGCGACGACGCGGAGGGTGAACTCACCCTCGAAGTTGCCGGTGTTGCGGGCCACCATGCCCGCGGAGCGGAGCGCCTGCACGTCGGCGTTCGACTTCTCGCCCATCGCCTCGAGGACGCTGTTCAGACCGTCGAAGTCGACGTAGCCGATCGCGGTGGCACCCGTCACGTCCGGGAGCGCCAGCTTGAAGCTCTCCGAGCCGCCGAGGTTGCCGTTCTCGAGCACCTTGCCGGCGTACTCCTTGTCGGTCGAGACGACCAGGGTGTCACCGTCCTTGGCGGTCTCGATCGGCACCTGGACCGGCGACTGCTGCTGCAGGAGCGTGGTCAGCTTCGCGATCACCGGCTCGGCCTTGGCCGGGTCGGTCTCCAGCCGGGCCGCGATCTTCGGGCCGGCCGAGGCATCCTTGTCGACGACGACCGACAGGTTCTTGCCGAGCAGTGCCTTCAGGTCGTCCGGCAGCTTCAGGCCGGTCTGCTCAGCGAACCCCTGTACGACGTCGCCGAACTCACCGCTCTTCCCGAGGCTCTTCCACAGCGCGTCGATCGACGAGTCGACCCCCGACAGGCTGATCGCCGCGGCGGTCGTGTCCGGCAGCTTGGTGACGAGCTCGCTCGCGTCGGCCGCCTTCGTCACGATCTCCTGGTCGGCGCGGACGAAGCCCTTGAGCTCGACGTACTGCTCGTCGAACCGCAGCGCCGCGGCCATGCTGCCGTTGCCGATCGGGTCGACCTTGGCCGGAGCCAGCTCACCGACCGCCTTGGTCAGAGCGGCGAAGTCCGCCCACAGCGTCGCGAAGCCCGGCTCGCCGAGCTTCTCCAGGTCGGCCTGGTACTGCGTGTTCTCGGCCAGCGGGCTGGTCTTCGCGGCGGCCAGGGCCGAGTCGAGCTCGGGCTTGGTCTCGGCGACCACCATGTAGCCGTCGGTGAACGCGTAGGCCGAATCGTCGGGCTCCTTGACGCCCTTCTCCATCGCCTTGGTGGCTGCCTTCTCGTCCTTCACCTGGACCGCGAAGACGAGGCTCGGCTCCTTCTTCTTGGCATCGGTGGCCGGCAGCGCGGCCAGACCGATCCGGTCGCCGAGCCACGGCTCGACGTCCTTGGCGTAGTCGACGTCCTTGAGGTCGTCGTCGTCCGCCTTGATCGCCTCGAAGATCTTCTGCCGCAGGTCGTCCTTGTCGCCGGTCAGCTTCAGCTTGTCCTTGGCGGACGGGAACTTCATCAGGAACCGCAGCGCGGCCAGCTTCTGGCCGGCCGACGGGTTCAGATCCACGCGCAGGTAGCCGATCGCCGTACCGGGCAGCACCGTGTCCGGCTGCTTACCGCCGTTGAGCTTGCCATAGGCAAAGATTCCGCCGCCGGCGACGACCAGCACCATGGCCAGGGCCGCGACGATCGGGATCAGCTTGCCCCGCTTGGGTTTCGGCGCCTCCGGCTGCCACGTGCCGCCGCCCATCTGCATCTGCTCATAGGGAGCAACATGCTGCGGCGGGTACTGCGAACCACCCTGACCCGGGAACTGCGGGCCGGGCGGAGTGTTCTGGTCAGACATCAACTTCCCCCTCGTACGGACCGGTGGCCTCACCCACCGGACCAAGACACCTTAGTGCACCGGGGGGTGGCCCTCTGACGCAACAGGTTTCGAACCGGTTGCATCCGGCTCGGACCGCCAGGTGACGGCCGCAATCACCGCTGCGGCCAGTGCCGCACCCACCAACCAAGCCACGGCAGGCGTCCACGTGTGCAGCTCGAGCGGCGCCGCCACCAGGTCACCCGGCTTCGCAGCCTGCAGCCGATCGTTCAGCGAGTCGTGCCCCAGCAGCATCCCAACGCCCCAGGACACCCCGGACCCAAGGCAAGCACCCAGTACGACGATCGCCACCGACCACGGGCCGTAGTTCCGCAGCCACCAGAACAGGGCACCGCCGAGCAAGAAGGCAGCGACGAACCCGATCGCGGTGAACGTGCCGTCCGGCCCGAACACCCGGGTCATCTGCTCCTCCCCCAGCGCCCCGCCCTGCTCGTCCACCGTGTACTGCGCGAGCGGCGAGAACTGCTGCCACGCCCAGCCGCCGACAACCCCGGCCACCAGGAACACCACCACGGTGACCAGAATCGCCTTCGCCCACGGCATTTCCGGCTCGGGCGCCGGCGGCGCCCCGAACGGATTCATCGACGGCGGCGCAAGATAAGGCCCGGGCTGTCCGTAGACAGGCCGCGGGGGCAAGGAGTCACTCACCTCGACAGTGTGCCGCATCGCCCCTACCCGGCCAGGCAGGAGGGGCCGAGCAGGGCCTTCAGGTCGGCCATCAGCGAGGAGCTGGGGGTGACGCGGAAGCGGTCGCCGATCCGCATGACAGTTGTCTTCTGCCGCGCTTCCAGGCGCAGCTGGACCTCCGTCATCCCTGGGTGCGACTGCAGCACGTCGCGCAGCTGGTCGACGACGGGCTTCGTGCACCGGGTGACCGGCATCGTGATGACCACCGGCCCGCTGGGGCCCTGCGTCAGGTCGGGGACGACGACCTCGTCGCCACTCAGCTCGACCCGGTCCTCGCGCCGGCGGATCCGGCCCTTCATCAAGATGATCGCGTCGTTGCTGAGCAGGTGCGCGTGCAACTGGTACGCCGAGGAGAACATCATCACCTCGATCGAACCTTCGAGGTCCTCGATGGTGACGATCGCGTAGATGTCACCACGCTTGTTCACCTTGCGCTGGACCGCGGTGACCAGGCCGCCGATGGTGACCCGGGTGCCGTCGGGGCGATCCTCGTCACCGAGAAGCTGCCCGATCGTGCAGTCGGTGCCGTTGGTGAGCACGTGCTCGACGCCGAACAGCGGGTGGTCGGAGACGTACAGACCGAGCATGTCGCGCTCGTGCGCAAGCTTGGTCGCCTTGTCCCACTCCTCGATCTCGGGCACCCGCACCGACAGCCGGCTGTTCACCTCACCGTCGGCACCGGCCGGCTCCTCGTCTCCCATCGAGAACAGGTCGAACTGGCCGTGCGCCTCGTTCCGCTTGAGGTCGATCGCTTCGTCCACCGCCTGCTCGTGAACCGCGACCACCGCGCGCCGGGCGTGGCTCATCGAGTCGAACGAACCGGCCTTGGCCAGCGACTCGATCACCCGCTTGTTGCAGACCGGCAGCGAGACCTTGTCGATGAAGTCGACGAAGTCGGTGAACCGGCCCTTCTCCTCGCGGGCCGCGACGATCTCGGCCACCACGTTGACGCCGACGTTGCGGATCGCGGACAGACCGAAGCGGATGTCGGTCCCGACCGGGGTGAAGTTCGAGTCGGACTCGTTCACGTCCGGCGGGAGCACCTTGATCCCCATCCGGCGGCACTCGTTCAGGTAGATGGCCATCTTGTCCTTGTCGTCCTTCACCGACGTCAGGACGGCAGCCATGTACTCGGCCGGGTAGTTCGCCTTCAGGTACGCCGTCCAGTACGAGACCAGCCCGTACGCCGCGGAGTGCGCCTTGTTGAACGCGTAGTCGGAGAACGGGAGCAGGACGTCCCAGAGTGCCTTGACCGATCCCTCGGAGAAGCCGTTCTTCTTCATGCCCTCGGCGAAGCCGACGTACTCCGCGTCCAGCACCTCGCGCTTCTTCTTACCCATCGCCCGGCGGAGCAGGTCCGCCTTGCCGAGCGAGTAGCCGGCCAGGCGCTGGGCGATCTCCATCACCTGCTCCTGATACACGATCAGGCCGTAGGTGATACCGAGGATCGGCTCGAGGGCGACCGCGAGCTCGTCGTGCGGGTAGCTGATCTCCTGCTGCTTGTTCTTGCGCAGGGCGTAGTTGGTGTGGCTGTTCGCACCCATCGGGCCGGGACGGTAGAGCGCGCCGACCGCGGAGATGTCCTCGAAGTTGTCCGGCTTCATCAGCCGCAGCAGCGCCCGCATCGGGCCGCCGTCGAACTGGAAGACGCCGAGGGTGTCACCGCGGCCGAGCAGCTCGAAGGTCGGACCGTCGTCGAGGGTCTGGGCCAGCTCGTCCAGGTTCAGCGTGATACCGCGACTGGCCTCGACGTTCTTGACCGCGTCGTCCATGATCGTCAGGTTGCGCAGACCCAGGAAGTCCATCTTGACCAGGCCGAGCGTCTCGCAGCTCGGGTAGTCGAACTGGGTGATGATCTGACCGTCCTGGTCGCGGCGCATGATCGGGATCAGGTCGATCAGCGGCTCGCTGGACATGATCACGCCGGCCGCGTGCACACCCCACTGGCGCTTCAGGTTCTCCAGGCCGCGGGCGGTGTCGACGATCTTGCGGACGTCCTGGTCCTGCTCGTACAGCTGGCGGAACTCGCCGGCCTCGGAGTAGCGCTTGTGGCCGGTGTCGAAGATCCCGGACAGCGGGATGTCCTTGCCCATCACCGACGGCGGCATCGCCTTGGTGATCCGGTCCCCCATCGCGAACGGGTAGTCGAGCACCCGGCCGGCGTCCTTGATCGCCTGCTTGGCCTTGATGGTGCCGTAGGTGACGATCATCGCGACCCGGTCGTCGCCGTACTTCTCGGTGACGTAGCGGATCACCTCGGGGCGGCGGCGGTCGTCGAAGTCGATGTCGAAGTCGGGCATCGACATGCGTTCCGGATTCAGGAAGCGCTCGAAGATCAGACCGTGCTGGAGCGGGTCCAGGTCGGTGATCCGCATCGCGTACGCGCACATCGAACCGGCACCGGATCCACGGCCCGGGCCGACCCGGATGCCGTGCTCCTTGGCCCAGTTGATGAAGTCGGCGACGACCAGGAAGTAGCCCGCGTAGCCCTTCGAGGTGATGACCTCGATCTCGTACTCCGCCTGCTTGCGGACGTGGTCCGGGACGCCGGCCGGGTAGCGCTTGTGCAGACCGGTCTCGACCTCGGAGACGAACCAGGACTCCTCGTTGTGCCCCTCGGGGCAGGGGAAGCGCGGCATGAACCGGCCCTCCCCCTCGGTGAAGCTGACGTCGCACTGCTCGGCGATCAGCAGCGTGTTGTCACACGCCTCCGGGTAGTCCTTCCAGACCTCGCGCATCTCGGCCGCGGTCTTCACGTAGAACTCGTTCGCGTCGAACTTGAACCGGTTCGGGTCCGACAGGGTCGAGCCGGACTGCACGCACAGCAGCGCCGCGTGGGCGGTCGCGTCCTCGGCCTTGGTGTAGTGCAGGTCGTTGGTGGCCACCAGCGGCAGCCCGAGCTCCTTGGCCAGCCGGAGCAGGTCGCCCTGGATGTTCCGCTCGATGCCGAGACCGTGGTCCATCAGCTCGCAGTAGAAGTTCTCCTTGCCGAAGATGTCGCGGAACTCCGAGGCGGCCTTGATGGCCTCGTCGTACTGCCCCAGCCGCAGCCGCGTCTGCACCTCGCCCGACGGGCAGCCGGTGGTCGCGATCAGGCCCTGGCCGTACGTGTTCAGCAGCTCGCGGTCCATCCGGGGCTTGAAGTAGTAGCCCTCCAGAGACGCCAGCGAGCTCATCTTGAACAGGTTGTGCATCCCGGAGGTGTTCTTCGCCAGCAGCGTCATGTGGGTGTAGGCACCCGAACCCGAGACGTCGTCACGGCCCGAGTTCGCGTCGCCCCACTTGACCCGCTTGCGCTCGGTCCGGTGGGTGTGCGGTGTCAGGTACGCCTCGACGCCGATGATCGGCTTGACGTCGTACTTCTTCGCGGTCTTCCAGAACTCGTAGGCCCCGAAGACGAAGCCGTGGTCGGTGGTCGCGATCGCCGGCTGGCCCATCTCCTGGGCCGTTTTGAACAACTCGTCGATCCTTGCCGCGCCATCCAGCATCGAGTACTCGGTGTGCACGTGGAGATGCACAAAACTGTCGCTGGACCCCATATCGGCGCGGACCTCCCAGGGCGTGAGTGAGCGGGACCGGTACAGAGTATGCGGGCCCACGGACAGTTCTGAACCGGCGCTCCGGCCAGGACGCAGACGCCCGCTATCCGGTCGTTCCACTCTTGACATCATGTTGTCATTGCGACATGATGTTGTCATGACCGAGAACAGCGCCATCACCGTCCACGTCGCCGTCTACGACACCTACTCCGACTGGGAAGCCGGCTTCGCCACCGCCGCCATCAACCGCCCGGACTGGCAGCGCAAGCCAGGCCGGTACGTCGTTCGCACGGTCGGCGCGAGCCTCGATCCGATCCGGACCAGCGGGGGCATGCGGGTCCTGCCGGACGTGACGCTCGACGAGCTCACCCCCGCCGAGAGCGCGATGCTGATCCTGCCGGGCAACGACCTGTTCCCGACCCCGGCGTACCAGCCGTTCGTCGCGAAGGCCCGCGAGTTCCTGGCGGCCGACGTACCGGTGGCTGCCATTTGCGGCGCGACCGGCGCGCTCGCGATGGCCGGGCTGCTGGACGACCGGCCGCACACCAGCAACGCTCTCGAGTTCCTGCAGAGCCTCGGGTACGGCGGCGCTGCCCACTACCGCGATGAGCTCGCGGTGACCGACGGTGCGCTGATCACCGGGAAGGCGCAGGCACCGGTCGAGTTCGCCAGGGAGATCCTGGCGAAGCTCGAGGTGTACGAGCCCGCCGTACTCGACTCCTGGTACAAGCTGTACGGCTCGAAGGACCCGGCCGGGTTCTACGAGCTGATGTCAGTGTGAGTCGGCGAGTTTGTCGAGGGCCTGGTCCAGGTCCTCGGGGTACTGCGAGGTGAACTCGACGTACTCCCCGCTGCCCGGGTGGTCGAAGCCGAGGCGCATGGCGTGCAGCCACTGGCGCTTCAGCTCGAGCTTCTCGGCCAGCACCGGGTCCGCGCCGTACGTGAGGTCGCCGCAGCACGGGTGACCGATCGCAGACATGTGGACGCGGATCTGGTGCGTGCGGCCGGTCTCGAGGGTGATCTCCAGCAGGGTCGCGTACCGGAACGCCTCGAGCGTCTCGTAGTGCGTGATGCTGGGCTTGCCGCCCGCGATGACACCGAACTTGTAGTCGTGGTGCGGGTGGCGGTCGATCGGGGCGTCCACGGTGCCGGTGAACGGGTCGGGGTGACCCTGGACCAGCGCGTGGTAGATCTTCTTGACCGTGCGCTCCTTGAAGGCGCGCTTGAGGACGGTGTACGCGTACTCCGTCTTCGCGACGACCATCAGGCCGGAGGTGCCGACGTCGAGCCGGTGCACGATCCCCTTGCGCTCGGCGGCACCGCTGGTGGAGATGTTGAAACCCGCGCCGGCCAGGTGACCGATCACGGTCGGGCCGGTCCAGCCCGGGGACGGGTGCGCGGCGACACCGACCGGTTTGTCGACCACGACGATCTCTTCGTCGTCGTGCACGATCCGCAGGTTGTCGACGGTCTCCGGTACGACGGTCACCTCGGCCGGCGGGGGCGGCAGCTCGACATCGAGCATCACGCCGGCGGTCACCCGGGAGGACTTGAGCGCGGTCGAGCCGTCCATCTGGACCAGGCCGGCCTCGATCATCTCGGCGGCCTTGGTGCGGGAGACGCCGAACAGCCGGGACAGCGCGGCGTCGAGCCGCTCACCGGCCAGCCCGTCCGGGACCATCAGGGTGCGGGAGCTCACTTGCGCTGCTCCTTCGTGCCGTCGAGGCGGATGCCGCGCAGGGTCTGGATCACCAGCAGGATCGCGGCCGAGGTGACGGCCATGTCCGCGACGTTGAAGATCGCCCAGTGCGGCGTCTGCAGGAAGTCGATGACATGTCCGTGGAACGGCGACGGCGGGCGGAAGATCCGGTCCGTGATGTTGCCGACCGCGCCGCCGAACAGCAGCCCGAAGGCGACCGCCCACCCGGCCGAGCCGAGCTTGCGGGACAGGTAGACGACCCCGATCGCAACGGCGATCTGGATCACGCTGATCACCGGCGTGTACCCGGCACCGAGGCTGAACGCGGCGCCCGAGTTCCGGATCAGGTTGAACTTCAGCAGGCTGCCGATCACGTTCACCGGCTCCCCCGGCGTCAGATGCGCCAGCGCCAGAGCCTTCGTCAGCTGGTCGAGCCCGAGGATCACAATGCCGGCCACCGCGAACAGTGCGACCCACTTCCACGACCGCCCGGCCTCGTCGCCTCCGGCGACCTCGGCCCCAGGAAGAGCAGGAGTGGAATCAGAGCCTGCTCCCTCCCCCAAGGTGGCGGTGGGAGGCGCATCCTCCGAGGTGGCGGTGGCGGGCGCATCCCCCGGGGTGGAAGCGGCGGGAGCGTCCCCCGAAGCGGTGACAGCCGCCGACCCGGTCGGGGACGCGGCAGATCCGGCCGACTCTGCCGGGGACGCGGCGGGCGCACTCCCCGAGGTGGCGGGGGACGAGGGGGAACCGGCCGACTGGGCGTCGGCCGGCTCCGGTGTTGCGTCGTCCGAGGACGTGGGGGCGTCGTCGTTCAGCGACGTTCTTCGCGTTCTTTGCATGAGACGCACAGTGTCGCACGGGGGAATGCCTGGAGCCGACCCTTGCCGATGGGCTTGCCACAGGACTCGCAGACGCCATAGGTGCCGTCCTCGATCCGGGACAGGGCGCGCTCGTCCTGGTCGAGCATGTCGCGGGCGTTGTTGGCCAGGGACATCTCGTGGTCGCGCTCGAGCGTCGTGGAACCGACGTCGGCCTGGTCGTTGCCGGCGCCGTCACCGCCGTCGCGGAGCAGCCCGACGATCTCCTTCTCGGCGCTCTTGATCTCGTCGCGGAGGTGCAGCACATCGGCCTCCAGCTCGGCGCGGAGCTCGGCCAGCTCGGCCGCGGTCCACGGGGTCTCGCCGTCCTTCACCGCGAGGGTGTCGGCCTTGTGCACCGGGGACTTGGCCGGCGCTGTCGCCGGTGTCCGGTTCTCGTTCGTCTTCATGGCCACCCTCTTCTTCGCCGGTGCCTTACGGGTCGTCTTCGTTGACTCGCTGGTTCCCGAGGCACTCTTCTTGGCCGCGGTCTTGCGTACGGGGGCGGACTTCCTGGGAGCCGTAGCCATGGGCAGCTACCCCCTCTTCGTCGGAGACTGAAGCGGACTGGTCGCCAGACAGTAGGCCAGCTCGCCGAGCCTGGCCAGTCCGACGCGCAGACCGTGGACATACGGTAGTCGCTTCTTCAAGTTCACTCGATGTTCCGCGCGTCACAGCCGCATCTCAGCCGCTACCCACGGTGACATTTGTGTGAACATCACGCAGCATTCTCACGGCTGTACCCCACAACAGCCAGTCATTAACGATTCGTAGTTGCCCGGTACGACGCCGTACACTGACAACCGCGAGCAGCAAGGCAGTGATGGGGCCATCACCCCGGAGCCGCCGGAAGAACGGTCCGTGGCGACCTATTAGAACCGGCAGCGGCGCGCGAAGGAAGTGGGTGACTCCCCGGGTTTGTCCCTGAGGAGCCGCCAAGGAGGGTGGTACCGCGCGGTGCCCGGCCGATCCGGCCCAGGGCATTCCGTCCCTCGTCGAGCAGTCAACGGCGACGAAGGAACGGAACAATGGCGGCAGAGAACCCCGGAACCGGCTGGCGGCAGGTCCCGGCCAAGGTCGACTTCCCCGCGCTGGAGCGCGAGGTGCTCACCCACTGGGACGAGCACAACACGTTCGCCAAGAGCCTCGAGCAGTCCGCCGGCGGCACGCCGTGGACGTTCTTCGAGGGTCCCCCGACCGCGAACGGGATGCCCGGTACGCACCACATCGAGGCGCGCGTCTTCAAGGACGTCTTCCCGCGCTACCGGACCATGAAGGGCTTCTCGGTCGAGCGCAAGGCCGGCTGGGACTGCCACGGCCTGCCGGTCGAGGTCGCGGTCGAGAAGGAGCTCGGCTTCAACGGCAAGAACGACATCGAGGCCTACGGGATCGCCGAGTTCAACGCCAAGTGCCGTGAGTCCGTGCTGCGGCACGTCGACGCCTTCGCCGAGCTGACCACCCGGATGGGCTACTGGGTCGACATGGACCACCCGTACCGGACGATGGACCCGGAGTACGTGCAGTCCGTCTGGTGGTCGCTCAAGCAGATCCACGACAAGGGTCTGCTGGTCGAGGACTACCGGATCACGCCGTACTGCCCGCGCTGTGGCACCGGCCTGTCCGACCACGAGCTCGCCCAGGGCTACGAGACGGTCGTCGACCCCTCGGTCTACGTCCGCTTCCCGCTCACCTCCGGGCCCCTGGCCGGTACGGCGTCGCTCCTGGTCTGGACGACCACCCCGTGGACGCTGGTGTCCAACACCGCCGTCGCCGTGCACCCCGACGTCCAGTACGTCGTCGCCACCGACGGCACCGAGTCACTCGTGGTGGCCGAGCCGCTGCTGGACCGCCTCGGCGAGGGCTGGACCGTGACCGGGCAGTACGTCGGCCGTGACATGGAGCGGTGGAACTACCAGCGGCCGTTCGAGCTGGTGGAATTCCCCGAGCCGGCCCACTACGTCGTACTGGCTGAGTATGTGACCACTGAGGACGGCACCGGTCTGGTGCACCAGTCCCCCGCGTTCGGTGCGGACGACCTCATCGTTTGCCGTGCGTACGGCCTGCCGGTCGTGAATCCGGTCGAGGCCGACGGAACGTTCGCCGCGGACATCCCGCTGGTGGGCGGCCAGTTCTTCAAGAAGGCCGACGCGGATCTGGTCAAGGACCTCGAGGCCCGCGGTGCGCTGTTCAAACACGTCCCGTACGAGCACCCTTATCCGCACTGCTGGCGCTGCCACACACCGGTCATGTACTACGCGCTGCCCTCCTGGTACATCCGCACGACCCAGGTGAAGGACGCGCTGCTCCGGGAGAACGAGAAGACCAACTGGTTCCCGGAGTCGGTCAAGTGGGGCCGGTACGGCGACTGGCTGCGGAACAACATCGACTGGGCCGTCTCGCGCTCCCGCTACTGGGGTACGCCGCTGCCGATCTGGCGGTGCGAGGAGGACCACCAGGTCTGCGTCGGATCGCTGGCCGAGCTCGGCGAGCTGGCCGGGCAGGACCTGAGCGCCACCGACCCGCACCGGCCGTACGTCGACGACATCACCTTCGCCTGCCCGACCTGCGGCGGTGAGTCGCACCGGGTCGCCGAGGTGATCGACGCCTGGTACGACTCGGGTGCGATGCCGTTCGCGCAGTGGGGCTACCCGTGGGCGGACGGTTCGAAGGAGAAGTTCGAGAAGGCCTACCCGGCCGACTTCATCTCCGAGGCGATCGACCAGACCCGCGGCTGGTTCTACACGCTGATGGCGATCGGCACGCTGGTGTTCGACGAGTCGTCGTACCGCAACGTCGTCTGCCTCGGGCACATCATGGCCGAGGACGGCCGGAAGATGTCCAAGCACCTCGGCAACATCCTGGAGCCGATCCCGCTGATGGACGACCACAGCGCGGACGCGGTGCGCTGGTTCATGGCCGCTTCCGGGTCGCCGTGGAAGGCGCGCGGGATCGGGCCGAACGTGCTGAACGAGATCGTCCGGAAGGTGCTGCTGACCTACTGGAACACGGTCGCGTTCCATTCCCTGTACGCACGGCTGGCCGGCTGGTCGCCGTCCGATGTGCCTCCGGTTGCGGAGCGCTCGGTGCTGGACCGCTGGCTGGTGAGCGAGACGCATCGGCTGGTCCGGGATACCGATGAGGCCTATGCGGCGTATGACACGCAGAAGCTCGGTCTGCTGATCAACTCGTTCGTCGACACGCTGTCGAACTGGTACGTCCGGCGGTCCCGGCGGCGGTTCTGGGCCGGTGACGCCGGCGCGCTGGCGACGCTGCACGAGACGCTCGATGTGCTGACGCGGGTGATGGCGCCGCTGACGCCGTTCGTGACTGAGCGGGTCTGGCAGGACGTGTTCCGGCCGGTCACGCCCGGGTTAACGGAGTCCGTGCACCTGTCGCAGTTCCCGACGTACGACGGGTCGCTGATCGACGACGTACTGGCGCAGCACGTGTCGATGGCCAAGCGGGTCGTCGAGCTCGGCCGGTCGGCGCGGGCGGAGGCCAAGGTCCGGACGCGGCAGCCGCTGTCCCGGGCGCTGGTCGGGTCGGCCGCGATCGCGGATCTGTCGGCTGAGCTGCTGCAGGAGATCGCCGACGAGCTGAACGTCGGCTCGGTCGAGCCGCTGTCGTCGGCAGGTGCGGACCTGGTCGAGTTCTCCGCGAAGGGTAACTTCCGCGAGCTCGGCAAGCGGTTCGCCAAGCAGACCCCGGTGGTCGCGGCCGAGATCGCCGCGGCCGATGCCGCCGTACTTGCTGCGTCGTTGAAGGCGTCGGGTACGGCGACGGTCGTGGTGGACGGGGCTGAGGTCGAGGTGACCGAGGCCGACGTGTTGCTGTCCGAGCGGCCGAAGGAAGGCTGGTCGGTGGTGAACGAGCAGGGCGAGACCGTTGCTCTCGACCTCGAGATCACCCCCGAGCTCAAGCAGGCCGGTCTCGCCCGCGAGGTCGTCCGGACGTTGCAGGAGGCCCGCAAGTCCGCCGGCCTCGAGGTCGCCGACCGTATCAAGGTCTGGCTCACCACAACGGACGCCGAGCTGGCCGATGCCCTCGGCAAGCACGGCGAGGACCTAGCTCGCGAGGTCCTGGCCGTCGAACTAACCCACTCGGCCCCCGCCGAGTCGGCATCCCTTGCCACCGGCACCGAAGAAGACCTCAACCTCACCTACTGGCTCACCAAGGCCTAACCCGCCACCCGCCAGCCCCGCCAACGTCCGAAGAACCCGCAGGCCCCGTCTCCGGATCTTCGGACGTCAGGCGGCTGAGGTTGCGGTAGCCGGCACCGTTGGCGCCATGCATGAAAGAAGTACCGGCTGAGCGCGCGATCGACAGCACGCATGTGCGGCGAGCGGGCGGGTCAGCCGCCAGCGGGCCTCTTCCTGCACCGCAACCGAAGCCCGGCAACCCCAAGCAACGTGAAGCCGCGGTCACCGACGTCGCCATCCACCTCAGCCACCGCGGCGACCAGCCATGCTGTCTTTCGAATCGGCCGGACGCGGCGATCAACCACAGCGCACGTCCCCGGCCGAGAACTTTTCGGACCCGAGCCCACTCGACCGCCAAGACGGCCGACAAAACCAGAGGGCGCGCCACCGCCGATGGCTGGGCCGGATGGCGAGGTCGGTGACCGCGGTTTCACGTTGTCTGGGGCTGACGGGCTGGGGCTGAGGTGCGCGAGGCTCGAGATCTGCGCTATCCGATGGATTTTGGGGACTCGGTGACGAAAATCCCTCGGATAACGCGCCGGCCAGCCCGGGGAGACGCGAGATCGAGGGGCCGCAGCCACTTGGGCACCCACCAACCATCTGACTGAACCGTGCTCCACGTCGTGCCAGCTCGTGGCATGACTGGGGGCAATCGGGCATATCGGGCGTGGTGGTTAGCGGGGTGGGCGGATGGTTCGGGTGCGGAGGGCGGGGGTGGCGTTCAGGTGGGTGAGGGTGTCTAGGAGGAGTTGGCGGGCGGCTTCGACTCGGTTGTTGCCTAGGGCGTTGCGGAGTTCGGCGTCGAGGGCGGCTCGGTGGTTGCGGGCAGCCGTGATGACTGCTTGGCCGCGGTCCGCCAACAGGACTTGCTTGGCGCGGGCGTCGGCGGGGTCGGTACGGCGGGTGACGTAGCCCCGGCGCTGGAGGTCGGCGACTGTTTTGGAGGCGGCTTGCTGGGTTACGCCTAGGCGCTCGGCGAGGGTGGTGATGGTGACGGGGCCGGCGATCAGGTGCTGGAAGACGACGCCGTCGGCGAAGCGGGAGTCTGCGAAGCCGTCGGTGGACAGGCGGCGCTGGAGTTCGTCGGCGAGGGCCCAGCCGGTGAAGAGTGCGGCGAGGGACAGGTCGGCGGCGGCCGGATCGAACTCCATGGGCGTGAATATACAACCCCGGTTGTGTATCGGGTAATCTACAACCATGGTTGTGCAAAAGGAGTTCATCGAGCGGGCGCACCGGATCGTCTGGTGCACGGTGGCGACGGTGGGGCCGGACAACCGGCCGCGGAGCCGGATCCTGCACCCGATCTGGGAGATCGGTGCGGACGGGGCGCTGGCCGGGTGGATCGTCACCCGGGCGACACCGGTGAAGGTGCGGCACCTTGCGTACAGCAACTACTTGAGCTGTAGCTACTGGGAGCCCGGCCACGAAGTGGCGGTCGCGGACTGCCAGGCCGGTTGGATCGACGATACGGCGACCCGGCAGCGGGTCTGGGAGCTGTACGCCGCTGCTCCGGCGCCGCTCGGCTACGACTTCTGGAGTGTGTTCCCCGAAGGACCGGCTGGGGAATCACCCTCGCTACTGCGGCTGACGCCGTACCGGCTGAGGCTCTTCGATGTGGAGACCCTCACCGGTCGCAAGCGACCGCCCGCGTGGCCCTGACTCTGTGTGACATTCAAACGACTGTCAGTCAAAAGTACCCGGACACGCCGAAGAGGCGGTGCTGCCGGAAAGCACCGCCCCTTCACAGGTTCAGACGTTACAAACTCAGACTCCGTGCCCGCCGTGCGCCTGCGCACGGGCCTCGGGACGGAATCCGTTCCGCGGGCTCAGCGTGTCGTCGCCGTTGCCCAGTGCCTTGAGCTGCTCGGTGAAGTACGTCTTCAGCCGGCTGCGGTACTCGCGCTCGTAGGCGTGCAGGTCGTCGATGGTGCGCTCGAGCTGACCCTTCTGCTTCTCCAGGGTGCCCAGCATCTGGGCGCGGCGCTCGGCGATCTCGCCGTCCAGCTTCTCGGCGCGGGCACGGGCCTCGCCGGTCATCCGGTCGGCCTTGCCACGCGCCTCGTTCTCCAGGCGCTCGGCCTTGGCGCGGGCCTCGCCGATGATCTTGTCGGCGGTGTCCTTCGCCTCCTGGACCAGGTCGTCGGAGTGCTTGGTCGCCATCTCCAGCAGCCGCACCGCGGAGCTGGACGCGTCGCCGACGGTCCCTGCTGCCGCAGCAGCCCCCGCGGCCGCTACCGCGGGCACCACGACAGGCGGCTTCTCCTCGATGATGGGCTTCTCGACCACCACCGGGGGCTTCGGCTGCTGCACGACCGGCGGCAGCGCGGCGGTCTGGTCGACCGGCCGCTCCTGGCCGGCGCCAGCGCGCTGGGCGGCCGCGAGCTTGGCCCGCAGCTCCTCGTTCTCGGCGAGGAGGCGCTCGAGCTCTGCCTCCACCTCGTCGAGGAAGGAGTCGACCTCTGTGACGTCGTAGCCCTCCCGTAGTCGGACGGGCGTGAACTGCTTCGAGCGGACGTCATCCGGCGTCAGCGGCATCTTTCACCTCGTTTGTCTGTGTCTTGGCGGAGTCCCCGTGGCCTACACCTCGGCGACTCAGTAGATCACGTTATCGCTTCGTTGTGTTGTGACGGAATCCGGGCGGGCGACAACGGTCCACGACTTCGGTTTCTCCGAGACTCTACCTACCCCGTCCCAACCGTCCCAGTCGTCGAAAACGGTGTCCGGTGACTCACAGCGAATTCAGCGCCGTGTTGTTGATCGACATCGCCACGGAGACGATGACGAACAGCATCAGCATGGACAGGTCGATCCGGATCCCACCGGCCCCGATCGGGGGCAGGATCCGCCGCAGCGGACGCAAGGCCGGGTCGGTGACGGAGTAGATGGCCTCGAAGAGGAGCAGCAACGGCCCCTTCGGGTGCCATTGCGGCGCGAACATGACGATCAGCCCCAGCACGAAACGCGCCACCAGCACAAGGAAGAAGGCGAGCAGGAGGAAGCCGATCACTTGGAGGACGATCACAAGGGCAACCATGGTGTGAACGAGTGTAGAAGACGGCGGAAGCAACCGCGGTCAGCTCTGGTTGTAGAACCCGTCCGCGGCGATCTTCTCCTTCTCCTCCGCGGCGACCGTCACGTTCGGCGGGCAGACCAGGAACACCTTGGTGGTGATCCGCTCGATGGAGCCGCGGCAGCAGAAGATCAGGCCGGCCGCGAAGTCGACCAGCCGCTTGGCGTCGGCGTGGTCCATCTCGGTCAGGTTCATGATGACGGGCGTGCCGTCACGGAAGTGCTCACCGATCACGCGCGCCTCGTTGTAGCTGCGCGGGTGCACGGTGGTGATGCGGGCCAACTCGGTAACCTCCGGGGACGGTGCGACACCACGTCGTTCTGGGAACTTGCTGACCGTACCGCCCGGCTCGTCGCGCCCCTGGTGGTGCTCGGGGCGGGCCTCCGTCCGCTCGCGGCTCTCCCGGCCGGCCGGAACCGGCTCGGTCTCGTGGGAGTCCCCGTCGACGGCTTCGTCGTCGTACTCCTCGTACTCGTCGTAGTCGTCGTCGTACCGCGCGTTGTAGCGCTCTCCGTCCTCGACCAAGCCGAGGTACACACCCATCTTGCGCAGCGCGCCGCTCATGGCCCTCCAGCCCCTCGATCCGGTCTCGACGACAACAGTGAGCAGGAAACAAAACCTGCTCGATGTCGACACTAACCGAGTGAAGGACGCGTACCGAGTAAGGCGCGCCCGAGCCGGACATGTGTCGCTCCGTGCCGGATCGCGGCCTCGAGGTCGCCGGTCATCCCGGCCGAGATCCAGGTGGCCGCGGCGTGTTCGGAGCGTAGCCGGGCCGCGACTTCCTGCAGGCCCGCGAACGCCTGGTCCGGATCCGATCCGAGCGGTGCGACCGCCATCACCCCGCCCAGCTCCAGACCGTCCGCGGCCGCAACCTCGGCAGCCAACTCCAGTACGTCGGCCGGCGCGACGCCACCGCGGTCCGCACCGGTCGCAGCTTCATCCGGCCCGTACGACGCGAGGCTCACCTGCAGGAGGCAGCGCAGCGTCTTCTCCTCGGCCACCGCTGCCTTCGACAGCGCGGCGACCAGGGATGCACGGTCGACCGAATGCACGACCGAAGCGTGCCGGGCCACCGACCGGGCCTTCTTCGACTGCAACTGGCCGACGAAGTGCCAGGTGAGGTCCGGGCACTCCGGCGCCTTCACCTTGAGCTCCTGCTCGCGGTTCTCGCCGACGTCCATGACCCCGAGGGCCGCCAGCGCCGCCACATCGCTGACTGGGAAGGTTTTGGTGATCGCGACGAGGGTGACCTCCTCCGGGTCTCTCCCGGCCGCCACACAGGCCTTCTCGATCCGCTCCTGTGCCAGTCGCAGATTGTCGCGAAGCTCTTGCTCTCGGCTCATACCAGTTTCACCAGGCCGGCCAGCCGGCCGCTCTGCTTGCCTTCGCGGCGGTACGAGTAGAGGTTCTCCGACTCCATCGTGCAGCCGCGCGCGTCCTCGATCACCTCGACGCCGAGCTCGGTCAGCTGCGCCTTCACCCCGGCCCCGACATCGAGAGCCGGTGTCCCCCAACTGGTTTCGGAGTACGACGCCGGCACCCGCTCGGCCACCTCGGCCCGCATCTCGGCCGGAACCTCGTAACACTTCCCACACGCATTCGGCCCGAGTACGGCGGTGATCCGGTCCGCACCGAGCGCCCGCATCGCCTCCACGGTCGCGGGGGCAACACCGACGTACATGCCTGGCCGTCCGGAGTGCGCGGCGCCGATGATCCCGTTCTCGCTGTCGACCAGCAGCACGGGCAGACAGTCGGCCGCCCGCACACACAACACGATGTCGGTCCGGGTCGTCACCAGCGCATCCACTCGCGGCACCGGGGACAGCGGAATCGGGTCACCCGGCCGGACCACATGCACGTCCCGGCCATGGACCTGACTCACGCGGACGACGTACTCGGGAGCAACGCCGAAGGCCGCACCCACCCGACGGAAGTTCTCACCGATCCGCCGGGCATCCTCCCCCAGCTCCCCCGCCCCACCAAGATTCAGCTCCCCGTACGGCGCCTCACTCACCCCACCGAACCGGTCGGTCACAGCAAACCGCGCCGACCCATGTACCGCGTCATAGCTGAACACCCCAAAAGGCTACCCAGCCAACCCCCGCCACACGTCCCACACCGCGAGCCACGTCCGTCACACCCCAGCCACCAGTCGTGGCCGGAGACAAGAACCGGTGGGTGGAGACAAGGCATTACCTGTCCCCGCCCACCAGCACCTGTCCCCCGCCACCAATTGGGCGCCCAGCCATCAGTTCGGGGTCCGGCCACAGCCCCCGCCATCCCCCGGGCCAGAACGCGGGGGTTGGCACAGGAACTGGTGGGCTGAGACAGGGCATTACCTGTCTGAGCCCCCGGCCGGGTGTTGGAGGCCACGAGTTGTGGCACACCGCGGAAGACGGAGATCGGCGGGGCGGACGCGGGGGCGAACTGATGGGCTGGGGCACGAAACGGTGGGCTGGGGCACGAAACGGTGGGCTGGGGCACGAAACGGTGGGCGGAGACAAGAAACGGTGGGCGGAGACAAGAAACGGTGGGCTGGGACAGGGTTGCCTGTGCCAGCCCACCGGGGTGGTTCTGCGGGGGGTTACTTGAGGAAGTCGGGGATGTCCAGGTCGTCCTCGGCGGGCTCGGGCTTGCGGACCGGGCGCGGCGGGGTGGTCGGAGCCGACTGGGCCGGCGGAGTGGCTGGTCCGGATCCGTTGCCGGAAGTGCTGGGGCCGTTGGTGGGCCAGCCGCTCTGGGTGGGCGACGTCGGCTGCACGGTGCGGACCGGGTCACCGGTCTGCGGGCGCGCCGAGTGTGTGGTGCCCTGGCCGGGGCGGCCTTCGTTCTGCGTCGGGACCGGGACGGTGTCGTCGGTCGGCGACGTGGGGAACGGGGACGCGGCAGGCTGGTTCACCGGAGCCGACTGCGGTGCCGGCTGCTGGGCAGGCGGCTGCTGCTGCACGGGCTGAGCAGCGGGCGGCGTGGCCGGAGCGGACATCTGCTCCGAGTACGACGACTGCTGCGGCTGTGCAGGCTGAGTCTGGGCCGGTGGCTGCTGGGCCGGCGGCTGCTGCTGGGCCGGCGGCGGGGTCGCGGGGCGGCTGGTCTGCTGGCGGGCCTGGCTGGTCGCCTGCTCGCGGCGCTTCGGCATCCCGCCGTCGAACCCGGCCGCGATCACCGTCACCCGCACCTCGTCGCCGAGGGCGTCGTCGATGACCGCACCGAAGATGATGTTGGCGTCGGTGTGCGCCGACTCCGAGACCAGCTGAGCCGCCTCGTTGATCTCGAACAGGCCCAGGTCGGACCCACCCGCGATCGACAGCAGCACGCCGTGCGCCCCCTCGATGCTTGCCTCAAGCAACGGAGACGAGATGGCCGCCTCGGCCGCCGCGACCGCGCGGTCCTCACCGCGCGACGAGCCGATCCCCATCAGCGCGGAGCCGGCGTTCGACATGACGGCCTTGACGTCGGCGAAGTCGACGTTGATCAGGCCGGGGGTGGTGATCAGGTCGGTGATACCGGAGACACCCTGCAGCAGCACCTGGTCGGCCTGCTTGAAGGCGTCCAGCACCGACACGGCCCGGTCGGAGATCGTGAGCAGCCGGTCGTTCGGGATCACGATCAGGGTGTCGACCTCTTCGCGGAGGGCGGCGATACCGTCCTCGGCCTGGGTCGCCCGGCGCTTGCCCTCGAACGAGAACGGCCGGGTCACCACACCGATCGTCAGCGCCCCGAGGGAGCGCGCGATCCGCGAGACCACAGGTGCGCCGCCGGTGCCGGTCCCACCACCCTCACCGGCGGTGACGAAGACCATGTCGGCGCCCTTGAGCGCCTCCTCGATCTCCTCGGCGTGGTCCTCCGCGGCCTTCTGCCCGATCGCCGGGTTCGCCCCGGCGCCGAGGCCGCGGGTCTCCTCCCGGCCGATGTCGAGCTTGACGTCCGCGTCGCTCATCAACAGCGCTTGCGCGTCGGTGTTGATGGCGATGAACTCAACGCCCTTCAGGCCGTGCTCGATCATCCGGTTGACGGCGTTCACGCCGCCTCCGCCGATACCGACGACCTTGATGAGTGCCAGGTAGTTCTGCGGTGCCGCCACAGTCCGCGCCTCTCGCCTCGTTCTGTTCCCGTTGTCCAGCGAAAAGACTGAACCTCAACTGAATACTTAGACTTATGTCAACTTTAGATTACGTCGCACCGTACGGGACCCTTGACAGCAAAGTCCACGCGCCTCGCCGTGGTGAGACGCCTCAGCGCTTTTCGCCTTTGGTGACTGGGAGATCGGGCGCCGAGACGTCATACACGACCGCTTTGCGTTTCATCAGCACACTGAGTACTTCGGCCTTGCGCGCACTGTCATCGGAGCTGCCCCAGACCACCTTCACACCACCTGCGAGATTCAGTGTGATCGAGTCCGGCGACGCCGCCGAGATCGACCCCACCTGAGCTCGCAGCACCTCCGGCAGCGCCGCCGAAACCGTCACCACCGAACGAATCGTTTGTTCACGCCGCGGTCCGGTCACCTTGGCCTCCGGCAACCCGGTCGGCCGGGAAGCCAGGGTCTTGAACGACGTACCGGTCGCATCCACCAACTCGTACCGTGCACCGTCGGTGACGACGACCACCGGCACGCGCTCGGTGATCACGATCACCACCTTGTTCGGCCAGGCCCGCGTCACCTGTGCGTCCGCCACTGCCGGGATGGACCGCACCCGGTCGGCAATCGCCCCGAGGTCGACCTTCGCCAGCGGTGTGCCCTGCGGTGCGGCGGCGGCCTGTTCGATCGTTGCCACCGGCACCGTGTCGGCACCGCTCACCCGGACACCGTCGACGGCGAACGCGGAAGAGAAGTAGAACAACCAGACGACCAGCGCACCGAGCAGAACCACCCCGCCGCCGATCGCCCACGGCAACCAGCTGCGCCAGCGCACCAGCCGTTGCCGGCGCGCGAACCGCTGCTGAGCCCGAGCCAGATCAGCGCTCTGACTCATGCGGCGACCCCACGTTCAGCAAACCCCACACAATTACTTCAGCACAGGGTCAGCAGAGACCGGCGCAGACTCGCGGAGGGCGGCCCGTTCGGCCAGCAGATCAACGACTTCCGGACCGATCAGCGACACATCGCCCGCGCCCATCGTGACCACCAGGTCACCTTGTACGGCGAGATCTGCCAGCAACTGCGGTACGGCGGACCAGGACGGCTCGAACCGCACCTGCTCCGGCTTCAGCGGCACGTGGTTGGCCAGCAGGGCGCCCGTGATGCCGGGCTCGGGGTCCTCGCGGGCCGCGAACACATCCATCACCACGACCTCGTCGGCCAGTGCCAGCGCCTCCGAGAACTCGGCCGCGAAGATCCGCGTCCGGCTGAAGAGGTGCGGCTGGAAGCACGCGATCACGCGCCCCTCCCCCGCGACCTGCCGGGCCGCCTTCAGGTCGACGGTCACCTCGGTCGGGTGGTGGGCGTAGGAGTCGAAGACGCGGACGCCGTCCTCGAGCCCCTTGAACTCGAACCGCCGCCCGGTCCCGGTGAAGGACGCGAGCCCCTCGGCCAGGTCGGCGGCGGAGAACCCGAGCCCGAGCCCGACCGTCAGCGCCGCCGAGGCGTTCAGCACGTTGTGCTTGCCCGCCTGCTGGAGGTGCACGATCGGCAGTCGCCGCCCGCGGTAGATCGGCACGAACGACTGCGTCGCCCCGGCCGCGGTGAGCTCGGTCACCTGGAGATCGACATCGCCGGACTCGCCGTACGTCCGGACGTCGACACCCCGCTCGCGTGCGTACGCCGTCAGCCGGCGGGCGCCCTCGTCGTCATGACAGATCACCATGAAACCACCGGGGAGCACGCGGGCGGTGAAATCCTCGAACGCCTGCCGGTAGTTGGCCTCGGTGCCGTAGTTGTCCAGGTGGTCGGGCTCGACCGATGTGACGATCGACACCTCGGGCGCATAGGTCAGGAACGACTTGTCCGACTCGTCGGCCTCGGCGACGAACAGATCACCGGTGCCGTCGTGCGCGTTGGAACCCGACTCGTTCAGATTGCCGCCGATCGCGTACGACGGGTCGACAGCGCAGTGCTGCAACGCGACGGTCAGCATCGACGTGGTGGTCGTCTTGCCGTGCGTGCCGGCGACCGCGATCGTGCGCCGGCCGACCATCACCGAAGCCAGCGCAGCAGCCCGCGGCAGGATCGGAATCCCAGCGGCCCGCGCAGCGACGACCTCAGGGTTGGTCTCGCGAATCGCGGTCGAGACCACGACGGTGTCGGCGTCGGCGACATGTTCTGCAGCGTGGCCGACCCAGCAGGTCGCGCCGAGCGCGCGCAGGGCGGCCAGCACCTTGCCGTCCTTGGCGTCCGAACCGGACACCTCGATCCCTCGCGACGCCATGATCCGGGCAATCCCGGACATCCCGGCGCCGCCGATTCCCACGAAGTGCACCCGGCCCAGCTTCTCAGCCGGCAACAGAGTGTCAGGAGCGGTGACGATCACGAAGCAGACCTCACCACATCGAGGATGATCCGCGCCAATCGGTCGTCGGCGTCCGTCCGGATAACGCCCGTCGCTGCTGTGGACATGGCTGTCAGACGCGCGGAGTCGTGCAGAAGTTGCGGCACCGTCGCGCGCACCCAGTCGGCCGTCACCTCGGCGTTGTCGACGAGCAGGCCGCCGCCCGCATCCACGACAGGATTGGCGTTCTGGCGCTGCTCACCGTTACCGTGCGGCAACGGAACGTAGATGGCGGGCAGGCCGACACCGGAGACCTCGGTCACCGTGTTCGCCCCCGAGCGGCACACGACCAGGTCGGCCGCGGCATACGCGAGATCCATCCGGTCGACGTACGACATCACCCGGTACGGCGCTGGGCCGGTCTGCGCGACCTCCAGCGAGTTCTTCGGGCCGATCACGTGCAGAACCTGAACGCCGGCCGCCTGCAGGTCCGCGGCGGCACCGGCGAACGCGTTGTTCAGCTGCTGCGCCCCCTGCGAACCGCCGGTCACGAGCAGCGTCGGCAGCTCCGGACTCAGTCCGAAGAACGCCTGCGCCTCCGCGCGGACCGCAGCCCGGTCGAGGGTCGAAATCGCCCGGCGGATCGGCAGGCCGACGTACTGGGCGTGGGGCAGGTCGGAGCCGGGGAACGACGTGATGACGTGCTGGGTGCAGTACTTGGCGGCGAACTTGTTCGCGATGCCGGGCACGGCGTTGCCCTCGTGCACCACGATCGGCGTCTTGCGGCGCCAGGCGGCGACGTAGGCCGGGGTGGAGACGTAGCCGCCGAAGCCGACCAGGACGTCGGCCTTGGCCTCGTCGAGGGCCTTCCGGGCGGCCGCGACCGAGGCCAGCATCTTCCCCGGGACGGCGAGCAGGGCGGGGGTGGGCTTGCGCGGCAGCGGAACCGGCGGGATCAGCTCCAGCCGGTAGCCGGCCTCGGGGACGACCCGGGTCTCGATCCCCCGCTCGGTGCCGAGGGCGAGGATCTCGATGGTCGGGTCGATCCGGCGCAGCGCGTCGGCGGTGGCGATCAGGGGGGAGGTGTGGCCGGCGGTACCGCCACCGGCCAGGACGATGCTGGGCACAGCTTTCAACGCTCCTGCAGCTCTGTAGTTAGCGCGTACGGCGTGAAGGCAGCCACCCGAACCGCGACCGTCTCGTCTCCTTGAGAGCGGCCTGCGCACCGGGTTCGACCTTCGCGAAGGACAGCAGCATGCCGATCGCGATCAGCGTCGGCAGCAGTGCGGAACCACCGTACGACAAAAGCGGGAGCGGAATCCCCACGATCGGTAGCAGTCCGATCACGGCGCCGAGGTTGACCAGCGTCTGGGCCATGATCCAGACGGTGATTCCGGCGGCCGCATAGCGGACGAACGGTTCGGTGTTCCGGGTCGCGATCCGGCACCCGGCGTAGGCCAGGGTGAGGAACAGGGCGAGCACGGTGAGTGACCCGAACAGGCCGAGCTCCTCACCGATCACCGAGAAGATGAAGTCGGTGTGTGCCTCCGGCAGGTTGCCCCACTTCTGCCGGCTGTTCCCGATCCCGACGCCCCACCAGCCGCCGGTCGAGAGGGCGTAGAACGAGTGGTACGCCTGCCAGCCGATCGCGGTCGGGTCGGCGAACGGGTTCATGAACGACGTGACCCGGTCCATCCGGTGGCTGGCGGTGGTGACGAAGTACGACGCGATCGCGCCGACCACCACGATCGTCGCGACGAACAGGCGGGTCGGCGCACCGACCACCCAGATCATCCCGATCATGATCGCCATCAGCACCAGCGACGTGCCGAGGTCGTGCTGGCCGACGACCAGCGCGATGATCAGTCCGCAGACCGGAACCATCGGCACCAGCAGGTGCTTCCACTGGGTCAGCAGCTTCTGCTTGCGGGCATAGAGATCCGCACACCACATCACCAGCGCGAGCTTGGCGAACTCACTCGGCTGGATCTGCAGCGGACCACCCAGCGTCAGCCAGTTGTTGTTGCCCTTGACACCCTTGCCCAGACCCGGCACATAGGTGAGCACCAGCAGGATGACGGCACCGAGCAGCGCAATGTAGGCCAGCATCCGGAAATGCCGCGGCGTCATCCGGGAGGCGACGTACGCCATCGGAAGACCGACCCCGACCCAGATCAGCTGACGGACGAAGATCGTGTAGCTGTTCCCGTTAGCGTTCAGCGACAGCACGCTGGAGGCCGACAGCACCATCAGCAGCCCGAGCACCAGCAGCAGACCGGTGGCACCGAGCAGGATGTGGTACGACGTGAGCGGCCGATCCAGCACCTCGCGGATCGCCGCGATCCAGGGGCGTTCCGGCGTACGGGTCTTGCGGTCGTCCGGGGGGTCAGCGATCGACGTCACGCGATCACCCCGGTTCAGTCCGCGAGAACGCGTACGGCTTCGGCGAAAGCGTCCCCACGGGCTCCGTAGTTGGCGAATATGTCCCAGGATGCGCAGCCCGGCGCCAGCAGCACGGTGTCACCCACCTGTGCGACCTTCGCCGCTTCCCCCACCACGATCTCCATAGCTCCAGTGTCCGTTGACTCGACGACGATCCTCGGGACATCCGGAGCGTGTCGCTCAAGTGCTTCCGCGATGACCGCCTTATCCTCGCCCAGCAGGACTACGGCCCGGAGCCGGTCCTTCGCCGCGATCACCAACTCGTCGAACGTCGCACCCTTGGCCTGTCCCCCGGCGATCCACACGACGTGCTCGTAGGCGAGCAACGACGCCTGGGCCGCATGCGGGTTGGTGGCCTTGGAGTCGTCGACATAGTTGACCCCGGCAACCTCTGCGACGTGGGCGATCCGGTGCTTGTCCGGCCGGAATCCGCGCAGCCCGTCCCGGACGGCAGCAGCCGGTACGCCGAAGGCCCGGGCCAGCGCGGCCGCGGCCAGCGCGTTCGCCACGTTGTGGGGTGCCGGCGGGTTGACGTCCTCGAGCTTGGCCAGCTCCAGCGCGGAGGTCTGCCGCTGCTCCACGAACGCCCGGTCGACCAGCAGGTCCTCGACCAGGCCGACCATCGACAGGCCCGGCGTACCGAGGGTGAAGCCGATCGCGCGGCAGCCTTCGATCACGTCGGCCTCGGCGACCAGGTTCTCGGTGACCGGGTCGGCGACGTTGTACACGCACGCGACCTGGCAGTTCTCGTAGATCTTGCCCTTGTCCGCCGCATAGGCATCCATCGATCCGTGCCAGTCGATGTGGTCCGGCGCCAGATTCAGTACGGCGGCCGAGTGCGCGGACAAGGAGTGCGTGAAGTGCAGCTGGTAGCTGGACAGCTCGACCGCGATCACGTCGTACGGCTCGGGGTCCATGACGGCTTCCAGTAGCGGCAACCCAACGTTGCCAGCGGCAACTGCCCGGTGCCCGGCGGCGGTCAGGATCGCGGTCAGCATCTGCACGGTCGTGGTCTTGCCGTTGGTGCCGGTGACACACAACCAGGGGGCGGCGTTGGCGGGATCGCGCAGGCGCCAGGCCAGCTCGATCTCACTCCAGATCGGGATCTCCCGGTCGGCGGCCTGGGCCAGCAACGGCGCCGACGGCGGTACGCCGGGTGACGTCACCACGATGTCGACGTCCTGCGGGAGTGTCGCCGTACTGCCTTCGCCGAGGGTGATCGTCGCGCCGAGCACCTCGAGGATCTGCGCCTTGTCGCGCAGCGCCTCGTTGTCGCGGTCGTCCAGCACGATCACGTGCTCGGCGCCGGCCTGCAACAACGAGTCGGCGCAGGCGTAGCCCGCCGTACCGAAGCCGAGGACGACGAAGCGCGTGGTGGCCCAGCCGTCGTCGGTGCGGGTAGTCAGGCTCATCCGGCCACCCACTCGGCGTAGAACAGGCCGAGGCCGATCACCGTGCACAGACCCTGGATGATCCAGAACCGGATCACCACGTTGATCTGCTCCCACCCGAGCATCTCGAAGTGGTGGTGCAGCGGGGTCATCAGGAAGAGCCGTTTACCGGTACCGGTCGTGGCTTTGGTGAACTTGAAGATGCTGACCTGCAGGATCACCGAGGCGGTGATCATTACGAACAGGCCGCCGAGGAGCAGCACCAGCAGCTCGGTCCGGGTCATCACCGCGAGGCCGGCCATCGCGCCGCCGAGGGACAGGGAACCCGTGTCGCCCATGAAGATCTTGGCCGGAGATGCGTTCCACCACAGGAAGCCGAACAATGCGCCCGTCAGCGCGGCGGCGACCACCGCCAGGTCGTGCGGATCGCGCACCTCGTAACACTTCGAGCCCGGCGCGGTCGCGCAGCTCTGGTTGAACTGCCAGATGCAGATCAGCGTGTACGCGCCGAACACCATCATCGACGCACCGGCCGACAGCCCGTCCAGACCGTCGGCCAGGTTGACGGCGTTCGACATGCCGTTGATCAGCAGCAGGAGCCAGACCACGACCAGGACCGGCAGCAGATGCAGCCAGTTGATATCGCGGATGAACGAGATGAACGGCGATGCCGGGGTCTGCCCGCGCGCGTCCGGGAACTGCAGTGCGAGGATCGCGAACGTCACCGCGACGATCGTCTGGCCGGCCAGCTTCGCCTTGCTCCGCAAGCCCAGGCTGCGCTGCCGGAAGATCTTGATGAAGTCGTCCACGAACCCGACGGCGCCGCACCCCGCGAGCAGGAACAGCACCAGCAGCGCCGAAGCGGTCGGCTCGGTCATCGTGAACAGCTTCGCCGCGAAGTACCCGACGATGGTCGCGATGATGAAGACCAGGCCGCCCATCGTCGGCGTACCGCGCTTGGTCGCGTGCGACGTCGGGCCGTCGGTCCGGATCTCCTGGCCGTAACCGCGCTTGGCCAGGAGCGCGATCGCCCACCGGGTACCGATCAGCGTCAGCACCATCGAGACAGCGCCACCGAACAGGATCGAGATCACTGCACGCCCTCCTCGATCAGCGCGGTCGCCAGTTTGTCGAGTCCGACGTACCGGGATGCTTTCACCAGCACCACATCACCCTGCTGCAGTTCCTTGCCCAGCAGCCCGAGTGCTTCGTCCATAGTGTCGACGTAGGCGGACTCGTTCCCCCACGATCCTTCCAGCGACGCGCCGAGGTGGATCGGGCGGGCCTCCGCGCCGACCACGAGCAGCCGTTGCACATCCAGCCGGACAGCCAGGCGGCCGATCCCGTCGTGTTCCTCGGTGTGGCTGTCCCCCAGCTCGCCCATCGGGCCGAGCACGGCCCAGGTCCGGGCGCCGCGGGCGCGGCCGATCGCGACCAGCGCCTTGAGCGCGGCGCGCATCGACTCGGGGTTGGCGTTGTAGGCGTCGTTGATGATCGTGACGCCGTCCGGGCGCTCGGTCACCTCCATCCGCCACTTCGAGGCCGCGGTCGCCGCGCTGAGCCCCTCGGCGATCTGCGCCGGCGTCAGGCCAACAGCCTGTACGGCGGCCGCCGCGGCGAGCGCGTTCGCAACTTGGTGCTCCCCGATGACCTGGAGCTGCACGGCGTGCGACTCACCCCCGATCTGCAGGGTGAAGGACGGCCGCCCGAGCGGGTCGAGCTCGATGTCGGTGGCCCGTACGTCCGCGCCGGGCGCCTCACCCCAGGTGACGACGTTCTGCTCGGTCCGGCCGGCCATCGCGGCCACCCGCGGGTCGTCGGCGTTCAGGATGGCGGTTCCGCCTGGCTGCACGGCCTCGACCAGCTCACCCTTGGCGGCTGCGATCGCGTCCTGGCTGCCGAACTCACCGATGTGCGAGTGGCCGACGTTCAGGACGAGCCCGACCTTGGGCGGCGTGATCCGGCAGAGGTAGGTGATGTCGCCGACGTGCCGGGCGCCCATCTCCGCTATGAGGAAGCGGGTCTCGCGGTCGGCCTTCAGAGCCGTCCGCGGGTGGCCGATCTCGTTGTTCTGCGAACCGATCGCGGCCACCGTCGGGCCGTACGGCGCGAGCAGCTGGGCGATCAGGTCCTTGGTGCTGGTCTTACCGGACGAACCGGTCAGGCCGATGATCGTCAGATCCGGCAGGCGGCTGATCACCAGCGCCGCCAGGTCGCCGAGAGCCTGCTGGGCGTCGGCAACCACGATGCACGGGCAGCCGTCGATGGGGCGGGTCGTGAGGGAGACGGTGACACCGGCCTCGGTGACCGCGGCCACGAAGTCGTGGCCGTCGGCACGTTCCCCCGGGAGGGCCACGAACAGTCCGCCCGGGACGGCCTCACGGGAGTCGGTCACCACGGCGCCGTCGACGACGGCTGCGGGGTCCACCCCCGCCAGCTCGCCGTTGACCGCCGCGGCGATCTCCTCGCACCTGACCCCTATCACTGCACAGCCTCCAACAGCTCACGCACGGTTTCGCGGTCGTCGAACGGGTGGATCACACCGCCGACGTCCTGGCCTGTCTCATGCCCCTTGCCCAGTACGACGACTGTGTCGCCCGGACCGGCCAGCTCGATCGCGGTGCCGATCGCCTGCCGACGGTCGCCGATCTCGTGCAGGTCGACGGCCGGAACCGCCTCCCGTGCTCCTGCGATCGCAGCGGCCCGGATATTGGCCGGGTCCTCACTGCGTGGGTTGTCGTCAGTGACGATCACGACATCCGCCGTACGGGCTGCTGCTGCTCCCATGGCAGGCCGCTTGCCGGGGTCGCGGTCGCCACCGCAGCCCACGACTGCGAACAGCCGGCCCTTGGTCGCACCGCGCGCCGCCTGCAGCGCCAGCGCGACCGCATCCGGAGTGTGTGCGTAGTCGACGATCACGGCGACACCGTCCTGCCGGACGAACCGCTCCATCCGCCCTGGTACGGCGGCGCCGCGCAGCCCGGCGGCAATCGCCTCCGCGGGGACGCCGACCTGCCGCAGCATCACCACGGCTAGCAGGGCGTTCGCCACGTTGAAGTCGCCCGGCAGCGAGATCTCCACGGTCAGCGTCTCGCCGGGGCCCTGGATGTCGATGACGGTGGTGCCGTGGTCGGACAGGTGGCGATCAGCGACCGTCCAATCAGCCTCACCCGTCGTGGAGACGGTCAGGAGCGGTACGACGGTCTGCGCGGCCAGGCGGCGGCCGTACTCGTCGTCGATGTTCACCACTGCCAGATCACACCGCTCAGGAGTGAACAGCGACGCCTTGGCGGCGAAGTACTCCTCGAACGTCTTGTGGAAGTCCAGGTGGTCCTGCGTGAGGTTGGTGAACCCTGCGACCGCGTACCGCGCGCCGTCCACCCGCCCCATGGCCAGGGCGTGACTGGAGACCTCCATCGAGCACCACTGCACGGACTGCTCACGCATGACGGCGAAGAGCGCCTGCAGGTCGGTGGCTTCCGGAGTCGTCCGCACGCTCTTCACGACCTCGTCACCGATGCGGGTCTGAATCGTGCCAATCATTCCGGCCGGGCCGAGGCGCCGCAGGACCGAGTCGAGCAGGAAGCTGGTGGTGGTCTTGCCGTTCGTCCCGGTGATCCCGAGCAGCCGCATCTGGCTGGTCGGCTCACCGTAGACGTGCGCAGCGACCGCACCGAGCACTTCGCGGGGCTTGTCGACGACGAGCACGGGCAGACCGGTCTCCCGAGCGCGGTCCGCACCGGCCGGGTCGGTCAGTACGGCGGCCGCACCCGCCTCGACCGCTTTGGCCGCGAACGCAGCCCCGTGCGTGTTCGCACCGGGCAGGGCGGCGTACAGGTCGCCGGGGAGGACGGAACGGGAGTCGAGGGTGACTCCGGTGATCTCGACCGGCCGGTCAGGGGCAGCTGCCCCGACGCGGAACGCCAGGTCGGAGAGGGCTACCGGCACCACGTGCCGGGGTCTGATCGCTGCTACGGCACCGCCTGCGGCGGTAGGGGTGGACACGGGCCCAGAGGCTACCGCTCCGGACCCTGCGACACCTACCTGACCCTGCGTCACGACCTGGGTCACCAGGTGATCGGGACGTTCTGCTGCTTCGCCCCCGTCGGTGGGACTGCATACTTCTGCAGCGCGTAACTCATCACGTCGCGGAACACCGGACCTCCCTGGAAGCCACCACCCCGAGCACCCGTCGGGTCGTGCAGTACGACGTACACAACGAACCGTGGGTTGTCGGCAGGAGCGAATCCGGCAAAAGAAGTCGCCCACTTGCGGTAGCAGCCACAGGCAGAGTCGACCTGCTGCGCCGTACCGGTCTTGCCGGCCACCAGGTAGCCGTCGATCGCCGCCTGCGGCGCAGTGCCCTTCTCCGCGGTCACCGCCTCCATCATGGTGGCGACCTCCTTGGCGGCCTTCTCGCTCACCACGCGGCGCGGTGGGGCACCCTCGTTCGGGGTCAGGGTGCCGTTGGGCTCGATCCAGTTGCGGACCAGCTTCGGCGGCACGTAGACCCCGCCGTTCGCGACCGCGTTGACCGCGGAAGCCTCCTGGACCGCGTTCACCGACAGGCCCTGGCCGAACGCGACGTTCGAGCGGGTGATCTCCGGCCACTCGTCGCCCTGCATCAGCCGGCCCTTGCTCTCACCGGGGAAGTTCAGCCCGGTGGGCTCGCCGAACCCGAAGTCGTGCAGGTACTTCACGAACTGCGGGATCCGCATCTGCTGCGCGGCCATGATGGTGCCGACGTTCGACGACTTCGCGATCACACCGGCGATCGTCAGGTTCAGGTCACCGTGGTTCCAGTGGTCCTTGATCGTGCGGCGCTGGACGTCGATGGTGCCCGGCACCCGGAGCTTGGTGTTCAGGTCGATCAGGCCGGCATCGGCGAGGGCGGCCATCGTGACGACCTTCTGCACACTGCCCGGCTCGTAGGTCCGCTCCAGCGCGGGGTTGTTCAGGTCCTTGGAGTCGTACTTCCCGTTCGGATCGAAGGTCGGGTAGTTGGCCATCGCCAGGATCTGGTTGGTCTTCACCTCGGACACGATGACCGTGCCGCCGCTGGCCTGGTACTTCTTGACGGCCTCCTCGATCCGCTTCTCCGCGAACCACTGCAGGTCGCGGTCCAGGGTCAGCTGGACGCCGACACCGGGCCGCGGCTCCTCGACGGTGTGGTTCGCGTTCGGGATCTTGTTCCCGTTCCGGTCCACCTCGTACATCGCCTTGCCGTCCTGGCCGGACAGCTTGCCGTTCAGGGCGTACTCCAGACCGGACTGGCCCTTGCCGTCCTTGCCGATCACACCGACCACGGTCGCGGCGATCGAGCCGTTCGGGTGGCTGCGAATCGGGTCCGCCTCGGTGTACAGGCCGAGCAGGGCCGGCGCCTTCTGGTCCTTCGGCTTGCCCTTGTTCTGCTGGGCGATCTCCTTGTTGCCGGCCTTGGTCTCGGCCTTGATCTCGTTCCACGTCTGCGGGCTGACCTCGTCGGCCAGCTCGATGTACCGGCCCTTGCCCGTGAGCTTGGTCAGCAGCTCCGCCGGCGTCGTCTTGCCGGCGAGCTTGGGCGCCAGGATCGACACCAGCTGCTGGGCGACCGGCTTGGTCTGGCTGGGGTCCGCCACGATCGCGACTGTGTCCTCGGTAACCGCGAAGTCCACGCCGTTGCGGTCGGTGATCGAACCACGCGGCGCGTGCAGGACGTACGTCTTGTTGTTCTCCTTGCTCGCGGCCAGCGCGTAGCTGTCCGGGTCCACGCCCTGCAGCAGGACGAGCCGGCCGGCGAACAGCGACAGCACGAAGGCCATCACTCCGAACGTCAGCCGCAGGCGCAGCGCCGGGCGACCCAGCTTGAGCGTCCGCGGTGCCTTCTTCGCGCGCGGCTTCTTCGGCCGCGGCTGCGGACGGTTCTGCGGCGGCCGCTTCCGCGCGGTGCTCTTCTTGGCCGGTGCCTTCTTGGCAGCCACCTTCCGCGGACCGCCGGCGCTGGTGGGGCGGCGCGTCGGCGCACCCTCCTTGCGCGGACGAGGCGTGGAGCCTGCCGCCTTAGGAGCAGCGCGCTTGCGCGGCTCCCCCGTGGCACGCTTCGCCCCCTGGGCGCGGCGCGGCGCGGCGTCGTCCTGGGAACGGCCCCGGCCCTCGGAGCGGCGCTGAGCGGCTTCCTGCTCGCGGGCCTGGCGGAGGAGGCGTTCGCGGGTGGACTCGGGACGCTGCGGGGTGGCGCGGGTGCGGTCCGTAGCGGGTGACGGACGAGACGGGGTGGAACGCGGCGGAGTGCCGCGGCCGGATCCGCCCTTGCGTGGCGGCTCGTTTCCCCGTCGGTCCGTCATCCGATCATCCCCCGGTGGTCGTGTTGGCGGGTGGCTTCGTCGTACCGGGCTTGGTGGCACCCGGTGTGACCGGCTTCTTGGCCGGTGGCTTGGTGGTCGCCGTGGTGGGCTTCTTGACCGGCGGCTTGGTCGCTACCGGAGGTTTCACACCGTCCGGTGTCCCCGGACCGAACATCGCCTTGCCGGTCCCTGCCTTGCCTTCCTTGGGTACGCCGAGCACCTGCCCGTCGGACAGCCGCAGGAAGACCGGGTTCGGGTTCGGCACCATGCCCATCTTCAGCGCGCGGTCCGCCAGGTTCTGCGGCGACTCCAGCGTCCGGACCTGCTTCTCCAGCTGCTCCTGCTGGTCGCGCAGCTGGCCCGCCTGATCGTTCAGCTTGGTGATCCCGAAGGTGCCGCGCTGCAGCTCGGTGTTGAGCAGCAGCAGGCCGATCAGGCCGGCCGCGAGCAGCGACACGACGAAGATGACGAACGGCATCCGCGGTGGCCGGAACGGAGCGCCGTACACGACGCGGAGCTTCGGCTCGGACCGCTTCGCCGGCGGTGTGGCCGGCTGGACCCGCGCCTTCTGCGGGCTGAACACAGTGCTCATCAGGCCACCATTCCCTTCACCCGGACCCGCTCGGCCGCCCGCACGCGAGCAGAGGCCGCTCGCGGGTTGACCGCGACCTCCTCTTCGGTCGGCCGCTCGGCGCCCCGGGTCAGGATCCGCAGATAGGGCTCATGGCCTGCCGGAATCACCGGCAGGTCGTCCGGTACGTCGGTCTTGGTGCCGGCCGCGAGCGTCTGCTTGGTGATCCGGTCCTCGAGCGACTGGTAGCTCATCACGACGATCCGCCCGTGCAGCGCCAGCGCCCGCAGTGCATTCGGCAGGGCCCGGCGCAGTACCTCGAGCTCGCCGTTCACCTCGATCCGCAGCGCCTGGAAGGTGCGCTTGGCCGGGTGACCACCGGTACGGCGGGCCGCCTGCGGGATCGCGTTGCGCACCAGCTCGGACAGCCGCGCGCTGTTGGTGAACGGTTCGGTCTCGCGCTCCCGCACGATCCGGTCCGCGATCCGGCGGGCGAACTTCTCCTCGCCGTACTGGAACAGGATGCGGGCCAGGTCGGCCGCGCTGTAGGTGTTCAGGATGTCGGCCGCGGTGGTCGGGCCGGTCGAGTCCATCCGCATGTCCAGCGGCGCGTCCTGCGAGTAGGCGAAGCCACGGTCGGCCTCGTCCAGCTGCATCGAGGAGACACCGAGGTCGAACAGGATGCCGTCGATGGCCGGTACGCCGAGCTCGTCGAGCACCCGGGGCAGTTCGTCGTACACGGCATGCACGAGCGTGGTCCGCTCCTGGTACGGCGCCAGCCGCTCACCGGCGAGCCGCAGCGCGGCCGGGTCCCGGTCCAGGCCGATCAGCCGGATCTCGGGGAACTGCTGCAGGAAGGCCTCGGAGTGACCACCGAGACCGAGGGTCGCGTCGACGAGAACAGCGCCGGGCTGCGCGAGTGCGGGAGCCAGCAGCGCGACCACGCGCTCCAGCATCACCGGCACATGCCGCTCCGACGCGTCCATAGCTCGACCCTTCTCGTCGCTGCGGGAGCGACCCTGCCCCCGCAGGTTCGTTGCTTGTAGTGCTGTCGGGAGTGCGGTGCGGAGACGACTCCGTCCGGTCAGATCGCGGGTACGACGTCCGGGGAAGTACTCCGTCGTTTGGCGCCGGGGAAGTGGCGTCAACACTCGAAGTCGGAGGTCGGACCCGTGATCTCACCGGACGGCCGGTGTGCTCGCGTGCCGCTAGCTCACTGCTTCTTTTGCTCCAGCAGATGCTGTTCTTGTTCTTGGTGCTGTCAGAAGATTCCCGGTAGGACCTCTTCGGAGAGATCGGCGAATGCCTGCTCCTGCTCCTGGGAGTACCTGTTCCAGTTCTCCGTGTTCCAGATCTCCACCCGGTTCATCGCCCCGATGACGACACAGTCGCGATCCAGTCCCGCGTAATCGCGCAGCATCGGTGGGATGGTGACCCGGCCCTGCTTGTCCGGCACCTCGTTGGAGGCTCCGGCGAACAACATCCGCAGGTAGTCCCGCGCACCCTTGTTGGTGATCGGTGCCTGCTTCAGCTGCTCGGTCAGCTGGACGAACTCGCGCTCGGGCCACACGGACAGCGACCGCTCCTGCCCACGGGTGATCACCAGGCCTTCGGCCAGCTCGTCCCGGAACTTCGCCGGCAGGAACAGCCGTCCTTTGTCGTCGAGCTTGGGGAAGTGAGTTCCGAGGAACACGCTCCACCTCCCCGTTGCGGACTCTCCGTCTCAGGCGAGCTATTTCCACCACTTCGGTTCCACTGCGCTCCACCTTACTCCACTTTGCCCCACCGTCAACCAACTTCCGCCCCCCATGCCCCACTCCAAGCGCAAATCGGATGGGCGTGTCCCGCGTGTCGCTGAGCCTGAAGGAACCCTGGTGGAGCGAAGTGGAGGAGTTGGTGGGGAGCAGTGGAGGAACGGGTAGAAGAAAGGTGCGAACCGACAGTGCGAACCAAATGGCCCTTCGGGTCGTCGAACGGCGCACCCGGGATTTCCCCCGCCCGTACGCTGGGAGGGGCACCGAAACGCCAGGTAACGAAACATCCGCTGCTCTAGGTCCGACCCTCACTCCGGGTGAGAATGTGTCGGCCGTCAATCAATGGGGAGGACTCAGGGTGAGCACCACCGCGACCAGCCCGCTGGCAGGAGGCGGGGACTTCGACGAACTGTCCGAAGTCGCCGGACGAGTCCGCCGCGCGATCGAGCAGGTGATCGAAGGCAAACCCGACGTGGTCGAGGTCGCCATCACCGTCCTGCTGGCCGAAGGTCATCTACTGATCGAGGACGTACCGGGCGTCGGGAAGACGATGCTGGCCAAGGCGCTGGCGAAGTCGATCGACTGCAGCGTGCGCCGGATCCAGTTCACACCGGACCTGCTGCCGTCCGACATCACCGGTGTCTCGGTCTTCAACCAGGAGATCCGCGACTTCGAGTTCAAGCCCGGCGCGGTGTTCGCGAACATCGTCGTCGGTGACGAGATCAACCGCGCCTCACCGAAGACCCAGGCCGCGCTGCTGGAGTCGATGGAGGAGCGACAGGTCACCGTCGACACCACGACGTACCTGCTCGAGGCGCCGTTCATGGTGATCGCGACCCAGAACCCGATCGAGATGGAGGGCACGTACCCGCTGCCCGAGGCCCAGCGCGACCGGTTCATGGCCCGCGTCTCGATGGGGTATCCGGAGCCGGCGGCCGAGCTGCGGATGCTCGACGGTCACGCGGCCGACGACCCGCTGAAGAGTCTGCAGGCGGTCACCGACGGCCAGCAGATCCTCCGCCTGGTGAAGACCGTGCAGTCCGTGCACGTCTCGGAATCGGTGAAGGAGTACGCCGTTGCCCTGGCCGGCGCGACCCGTCGTTCGCAGGAGCTGCGCCTCGGGGCATCGCCGCGGGCAACGTTGCACCTGATCCGGGCAGCCCGGGCCGCGGCAGCGCTGGACTCCCGCGAGTTCGTCCTGCCGGACGACATCCAGGAGCTGGCAGTGCCGGTGCTCGCGCACCGTGTCCTTCCCGCGGCTGAAGCGCATCTCGGTGGGCGCGGCGCAGCCGACATCGTCGCTGGGCTGGTCTCCTCGGTGCCGCTGCCTCGCACGCGTCGGGACTGAGCCATGCGGCAGGCACTCCGCGGGCTGACCACCAGAGGGCGGGCGTTCGTGGCGGCCGGGATCACCGCGTCGCTGTGTGCGCTGCTGCTCGGGCAGAAGGACCTGTTGCGCGTCGGCATCCTGCTCGTCGCGCTTCCGGTCGTCGCCGCCCTGGTCGTCGGCCGGACCAGGTTGCGGCTACAGGTCCGCCGCAGCCTCACCCCGAACCAGATCGCGGTCGGCTCCCAGGCCACCGTCGAGCTCGCACTCAGCAACCAGGGCCGGATGCCGGCCGGGCTGTTGCTGCTCGAGGACCGCATTCCTTATGTCCTCGGGCACCGGCCCCGGTTCGTCGTCGACCGCGTCAGCCCGAACTGGCGGCGTACGGTCTCCTATCCGGTGAAGTCCGACGTACGGGGACTCTTCCAGGTCGGGCCGTTGATGCTCACCGTGGCCGACCCGTTCGGCCTGGTGGAGACGAGCCGGACGTTCACCCGCAGCCAGCACCTCCTGGTCACGCCGCGGGTCTACAAGCTGCCCGAGATCCGGCTGGGTGCGGACCGGGCCGGCTCGGGTGAGAACCGGCCGCGCGCGATCGCCTCGGCCGGTGAGGAGGACGCCACCGTCCGCGAGTACCGCGACGGTGACGACCTGCGCCGGGTGCACTGGCGCTCGACCGCCCGCCGCGGTGAGCTGATGGTGCGCCGCGAGGAGCAGCCCTGGCAGAGCCGGTGCGCACTCTTCATCGACGCCCGGACGATCTCGCACCACGGCCACGGCCCGTCGTCCAGCCTGGAGTGGGCGGTCAGCGCGGCCGCCTCGATCGGCGCCGACCGGATCCGCCGCGGGTACGCGACCACCATGCTCGGCGGCCCGACCACCCTCGCCGCGATCAACCACCGCTCGTCGACCGCTGTCCACCAACCGCTGTCGTCGCAGCAGCTGCTCACCGAGTGCGCCACCGTCGAGGAACACCGGTACGCCGAGATCGGCCCGCTGCTCACCGTCGACCGGCACGCCCAGGAGCCGAGTCTGGTGATCGCGATCCTCGGTGCCTGCACCAGTGACGACATCACCGCACTCAACCGCTGGCGGACCAGCCAGGCCACCGGCGTAGCCCTCGTGCTCGACGCGGCCAGCTGGGCGGTCGGCGCCGAAGCGACCGAGAAGGCGGCCCGCCTGACCGCCGCCACGGACGCCACCGAGAACGAGTTGCGCCGCAACGGCTGGCGAGTCGCCAGAGTCCGCCGCGGCGACCAGCTACCCACCGTCTGGTCCGGACTAGGACTGAGGACCGGGAGAATCGCATGACCGGACACGCAAGAATTTCGATAGCTGCCTGGGGCGCGACCGTGCTCGGGTCGCTGGTGCTGACTCCGGTGTTCTCGGGGCCGTTCCTGTTCATCAGCGCGTTCCTCTGCGCGATCATCACCGGCGTCGGCGTGCTGCTGCAGAATCTGCGTGCGCCACGGATCGTCGTACCGGTGGTGCAGTTGATCGTGCTCGTCGAGCTGATCTCGTTGTTCTTCCTGAAGGAGACGCTGAAGTTCGGGCTGCTGCCGACCGGTGGGACCGCGATCGAGTTCAACTCGCAGCTGGTCAGCGCGATGAACTCGATCAACCAGTACAGCGCTCCCCTGCCTCCGGACGACAACCTGCTGCTGTTCGCCACCTCGGTGATCTCGGCGACCGGTCTGCTCATTCACGTCATCGCCGTCCAGCTACGGCAGGCAGCATGGGCCGGGCTGCTCCTGCTGATCATGTACACCGTGCCGGCCGCGACCGTGCACGGCGGGCTGCCCGCACTGCTGTTCATCCCGCCGGCGATCGGCTACATCGTCCTGCTGTCCGCCGAGGGCCGCAGCCGGCTCAGCCGCTGGGGCCGGCGGATCTCCGGCGTCTCCCACCTGGACGCGGCCGAGCCGATCGAGGCATCCGCGCTCGGCCAGGCCGGTCGGCGGATCGGGCTGAGTGTGGTCGCCCTGGCCGCGCTCATCCCCGCGCTCCTGCCGACCCTGCCCGAGGGCGTGATCGGCAACGGTCTGGCCGGTGGCGGCACCGGTGGCAGCGGTCTCGGTGCGTCGATCTCCACGACCGACCCGATGCTCGACATGGGCAAGAACCTCAAACGCGGGAAGAACGACATCGCCCTGACCTACAAGGGCGGCCCGTCCGGCGGCACCTACCTACGGCTGACCTCGCTCGACCAGTTCGACGGCAACACGTGGCGGATCTCCGACCGGAAGAACCGGGGGACCAAGGTCCCGGACGAGTTCGTCCCGCCGCCCGGCTTCACCAACGACCTCAGCCGGGTGCCGAAGGTGAAGATGGAGATCGACGTCAACAAGATCTTCCGGTCCCAGTTCGCACCGATCCCCTATCCGGCCCAGTCGATCTCACTGCGCCGCAACTGGCAGTACGACACCTCCTCGCTGGACGTCTCCTCGTCCGACGGCGCGGTCGTCAGCGGCAAGAAGTACAGCGTGACCGCGTACGACCTGCGGCCGTCCGAGGAGCAGCTGCGCAACTCGCTCTCGCGGGGCGTGCCGGACCAGATCACCGACCGGCTGCCGCGCAACGTGCCGAAGCCGATCACCGATCTCACCAAGCAGATCACAGCAGGTGCCGAAGGCAACAAGTACGCCATCGCCGTGGCGCTGCAGAAGTGGTTCCGCACCGACGGCAACTACACCTACAGCACCTCGAACCAGCGCGGCAGCGGGATGAAGGCGATCGAGGAGTTCCTGATCACCAACAAGACCGGGTACTGCGAGCAGTTCGCGACCGGGATGGCGCTGATGGCGCGGATCGCCGGGATCCCGTCCCGGGTCGGCATCGGCTTCCTGCCGGGCCAGGCCGGGAAGGACGGTCAGTACACGGTCCGCATGCACGACATGCACGCCTGGCCGGAGCTGTACTTCGAGGGCGTCGGCTGGGTCCGCTTCGAGCCGACCCCGGCCTCCCGCGTCGCCAGCACGCCGGACTGGACGGTCCCGTCGTCCAACCCGACCAGCCCGACCACGGCCCCCACCACCGCACCGACCACACCGGGCCAGGCCGAGGACCCGGGGATCGAGAAGCCGGAGAACGGCCGCAACCTGAACGACGACAACGGTGCCGCGGCCTTCGACAGCGGCAACTGGTTCACCAACGGCGGCGACCGGACGATCGGGATCGTGGCACTCGTCGTACTGGTCCTGCTGATCCCGTGGATCCTGCGCAGCCTGAACCGCCGGCGGCGCTTCAGCCGGTCGCCGAGCCGGGTCGCGGCCGAGGGCCTCTGGTCGGAACTCCGCGACACCTCCCGGGACCTGGGCCTGGACTGGAGCGAAGTGTCGACGCCTCGGCAGACGGGCGAATGGCTCGTCACCAAGCTGCCCGATGACGCACATCCGTCGGCTCTACGGCTTGCCCGCAGCGTCGAAGCCATGCGGTACGCCGGTCACGCGGATCTGGCCACGGACCTGCGACCGGACGCGAAGGTCATCAGCAAGGCCCTGTGGAAGCAGGCCCCGGCCCGTCGTCGCTGGCGCGCCCGGCTGCTGCCGGCGTCGTGGCGCTGGTACCTGAGCCGCGGGACCACCGAGGCGTCCGATCTCCTCGACGAGTTCGACCTGCTGCTGGCCCGGCTGCGCAGCACGATCCTCCGCCGCCGGCACGCCGGCTGAGGTTCCCCGGCCCCGGTAACGACAACACCCCGAGTCCTTGATGGGCTCGGGGTGTTTCTCGTGAACTGGCTCTTACTTCTAGAGGTCTTCGTCTACTTCTAGAGGTCTTCGTCGCGGCGGCGGCGCCAGCGGTCTTCCATCCGCTCCATGAAGCTGCCGGAGGAGTCGTGTTTGGTCCGGTGCCGCTTCGACGACGGCGGTGGCGAGGGTGGCAGGTCGTCCTCGTCCCCGGCGTTGCTGATCCGCTTCATACTCAGCGCGGCGACATACAGACAGGCGACCATCATCACGAAGCCGATGACGCCGATGATCGTATTGGGAATAATTGCACCGGTCATCAGCACAGCGATGCCCAGCACGAATCCGACGCCGGCGAGCACCGCCCGGCGCTTGTAGTAAGCGCGCACATTGGTCCCTCGCATGGCGGAGACAAACTTCGGGTCTTCCGCTGCCAGGGCGCGTTCGAGCTGCTCGAACTGGCGCTGCTCTTCTTCCGAGAGGGGCACCGTCGATCCCTCCATGGTGAGCGCGATCTCGATAGGCCGCCTCCAGTCTAGGCCGCGCCAGCGTCACACGAAACCCTGACCGCCTGTCCCGCGCGTCACGGTCCCGCAACTCCCCTCATCACCCTGCCCTCGATCCGGCCACTCCGGGCGTGTCGAGGCCCCTCAGCTGCCCTTCGGGACCCGTTTCCGTTCCGGAACCGCTCCCGGAACAGAAACGGCGTGATCAACCACACTCCGCAACATTCGGCCGGGCGAGCGCCGTACCGGAGTCAGCGAGTGACTGGTTTAGCGAGTGGCGAGAATGTGCAGCTGGGTGGCGAGCGCCCGGAACGCCGGGTGCTGGCTGGCAGTCCGCTCCAACTCGGCGAGCGACTCGGCCGCTCCCGGCTCGGAGTCGACGAACGCCGACGGCACCAGATCCGCGAACGTCCGCACCCCGTGCACGGTATGCACCATGAAGCCGGCATCCGCCAGCTGAGCATTGATCCCGGCCTCGTCGAACCGGCGCGGCATCGGATCGTTCGCACCCCACCGTCCGTCCGGATCCTGCAAGGCAACCCGCGCCTCGGCGAGATGCCCGGCCAGCGCCCGCGCCAGCACCACCGCGTTGCGCTGGGCAACAAGCAGACTCAGTACGCCGCCCGCACGCAACACCGACGCCATCGCCTGCAACGCCTGCACGGGATCATCGACGTACTCGAGCACGCCGTGACACAACACGGCATCCGCACTCGACTCCCCCGCCAGCCCAGGCAGCTCGGCCGCGTCACCCTGCACACCACGCACGAGGTCGCTCACACCTTCGTCACTGGCCCGCCGCTCCAGCGACGCCAACGCATCCGGACTCGGGTCGACCACCGTCACCCGATGCCCCTCCACCGCCAGCGGCACCGCGAACCCACCGGTCCCACCACCAAGGTCGACGATGTCCAGCCCAGCCCCTGGATCGACCCGAGCCCGCCCCGCCAACGCAACCCGCAGAGCCTCGCCCACCAGCGCCGTCCGCACGGCCCGCCGCCGCCGATCCACCATCACGCAAACCCTTCCACGACACCAACCCCCGGACCCGCCACACCCTACTTCCCGCACACCCCACCACGAGCACGCACCAGCCACCCCCAAACCCCTTCATGGTCAACGAGCCCCCAAGGCACAGCCGCCCGGTCACGCCACGGCGAGCCGGTTCGGAGGGGTGAGGACAGCACGCAGGGGGCTCACACAGCAAATGACCTGTCACCGCCCACCACTTCCTGTCCAAGCCCCCAGTTCCTGGCCCGACCCGGGGGCGTACGCGGGGCTGGCGGGCGAGAGCGCGGGGCGAGCTGGCCGGGGGGGCGGGCGAGAGCGCGGGGTGAGCTGGCCGGGGGGTGAGCTGGTCCGGCGGGCGGGGACAGCGTGTGGGGAGCTTGCACAGGAAATGACCTGTTGCCGGGCACCGCTTCTTGTTCACGCCCCCGGTTGATGGCTCGGCCGGGGGCTTGCGCGGGGTCGGCGGGCGAGAGCGCGGGGCGAGCTGGCCGGGCGGGCGGGCGAGAGCGCGAGGTGAGCTGGCCGGGGGGTGGGGGTGAGCTGGTCCGGGGGCGGGGACAGTGTGTGGGGGGCTTGGACAGGAAATGAGCTGTTGCCGGGCACCGGTTCTTGTTCACGCCCGCGGTTGGTGGCTCGGCCGGGGACATGGGTCAGCCCACCACCCCGCGCCTGGGGGGTGGTGGGCTGGTGAAGGGGGTGGGTCAGCTGGCTTGCATCCAGGGTTGGGCCAGGACTGAGGCGGGGTCGGTGGTGGCGGTGAGGGCGGGGGTGGTGGAGAGGCGGAGGCTTGCTTCTACTTGGGTGTAGAAGGTTTCCACGGCCCGGATGAGGTCGTCGGCCTCGCGGGTGGTGACGGAGCGCTCCAGGCCGGCTTCGGCGGCGGCGCGCTGGGCGGCGCCGGCGGCGAAGAAGGTGGCCCACTCGGCGAACTCGGGGGCGACCTCGGCGAGCAGGACCCAGGCGTTGCGCTGGACGCGCCGGCGGGTGCTGGAGCGGACCGGGCGGGCGCGGACGGCGAGGACCGCGGCCGCGACCCGGAGGGCGGCGATGTGAGCGCTCGAGTAGCGGATGAGGTGGTCGCTCGTCTCGATCGCCTCGGCCAGGGCGGCGCGGGCGCGCGACAGCTCGCGGCCGGCGGCGCCGGCGGCGATCGGAGATACCGGAGAAACGGTCATCGGTCGGTCACCCTTTCCAGTTGCCAGCGGCCCGAGTCGGGGTCGTGGGCCAGGTCGAACAGCTCGCGCCGTCCGTGCCGGCCGCAGCCCGCCTCCACTCGGTACACCGCGCGTCGCGGACCCCAGTCCGCGTCCAAGACACCAACGGCTGCGGGGCTCGACGCCATTCCCGAGCCCGCTTCGAACAGTCCGGCCGCCACCGCACCCACGGTCGCCATCCCCGGCTCCGGGGCCCCGGGCTTGCCGATCACGCCGCGCTCCCACCAGGCCGCGGTCTCGGTCCAGTGCGCCTGCACGGAGCAGACCCGCCACAACCGCCCGCGCCAGAGGAACTGCTCAGGAGACTCGAGGCCGTCCACGACACTCGAACGCACCTCGACGGCTTCGTCGAACTCCCACATGCTCCATCGCCTCCCGTGTGTGAACCGCTGCTGCTCGTGCCCGACGGCCGGGTCGGAGTCCCGATGGGCGGGGCCGGGGTGGGGGTCGAGGTCCACCACGGCACCCGGCCCACCGGGAGCACCGGATCCCGATGCGGCCGCAACTCCGCACCGGGGCCGTCCAGCTGCCCGGGTCACCTCCGGCCGGTCTCCCGACGAGGCCGGGCCGGAGGTAATCGAACATCTGTTCGAACACTTGAAGCGTAGCGTCGCCCGGCGGTAATCGTCAACGGGCCGTAAGCCCGGCGCGTCGCCGTGCGACCGATCCGGGCCGCAGACTGGAGCCACCGCACCGAAAGGACCGACGATGAAGCGGAAAGCACTGGCCGGAGCAGCAGCGGTGGCCGTGGTGGCAGCAGCGGTCGCACTGCCGCTCTTCCAGCCGTGGCGGCTGTTCACCGACAAGGTCGTCGACGAGACGCTGCCCAGCGCTGCTCCGAGTACCGTTCCGATCTCCATACAGCCATCGTCGAGCACGCCACCGACAGTTTCGGTGACTCCTCCAGTCACTCCGGACAAACCGAAGGTGCTGGCCACGGGCAGCCTGATCTCGCACGAACACGACACCTCGGGCAAGGTCGCCGTACTGCAACTGCCCGACGGCTCCCGCATCCTCCGCCTGGAGAACCTCGACACGTCCGACGGCCCGGACCTCAGAGTCTGGCTCAGCGACGCGAAAGTCGTGCCCGGACGGGCAGGCTGGCATGTGTTCGACGACGGCCGCTACCAGACGCTCGGCCGGCTGAAAGGCAACAAGGGCAACCAGAACTACGCCATCCCGGCGAACGTCGAGCTCGCGAACTTCCGCAGCGTCGCGATCTGGTGCGACCGATTTAATGTGTCCTTCGGGGCAGCAACGCTCACATAGGCTTCGGAGGGTGAGCAATCATCCCAACGTGCAACGCGTCGCCGACGCACTCCAAGCAGCCGGTGCGACCGGCGAGATCAAGATCCTCGACGAGGCAGTCCCGACCGCGGCCGCTGCGGCGGCGGAGCTCGGTTGCGAGGTCGGCGCGATCGCGAACAGCCTGATCTTCGACGGCGACGGCGCACCGGTCCTGATCCTGACCTCGGGCGCGCACCGGGTCGACACCGCGAAGGTGGCGGCCGAGCTCGGCGTCAGCAAGCTGCGGCGCGCCACACCGGAGTTCGTCAAGGAGCACACCGGTCAGTCGATCGGTGGCGTCGCCCCGGTCGGCCACCCCGGACCCGTGCCGACCTACGTCGACACGGCACTGCAGCAGTACGACGTGATCTGGGCGGCGGCCGGCATTCCGCACTCGGTGTTCCCGACGAGCTACACCGAACTGCTGGAGCTCACCGGAGCCACCCAGATCACCGTCAACTGACTCAGAACGCGGGCTTGATGTCCACGTCGGCGGCGCGGACGTAGAACATCCGGTGCCCGAACCAGATCTGGTAGTACCGGTCCTTACCCAGCACCTGCACGTGGTCGCCCGGCGGGGTCGTGTCGAACGTGACGGCCCGGTAGTAGTCGGTCTCGATGGACCCGTCGCTCAGCGGGTAGGACTGGCCCGCACCGATCGAGTACTGCAGCGGTGTGACGGTCTGGTACGGAATACCCGCCGGGTACGCCGCCTGCTCCGGGTAGGCCCGTCCGTACACCGGCACCGACGTCTTGCCGGCCTTCGGTGTCACCACGACACCCGGCTTCGCAAAGGCGTCCGGTGCCGACTTCGGGCTCTTGAACCAGCCCTTCGCACCCAGATACCAGACGGCCAGCCAATCGCCCTGGCGTTCAGCGACGACGTACTGCGCGCCGGCGGCGACCCGTGCACTGTGGTCCCAGGTCGCGGTGGTGCCGGGCGCGCCGTCCTTGTGCAGACCGAGGTCCGTGACCAGCGGAGCGTTGTCGTCCGGCGCCTGACGCAGGTAGACGAAGTTGGTGCCCTGCGTCGCGCACGGCACGCCTGCGGAGGTGCAGCCGGTGACGACCTGCTCGTTCCCCGAGAAGCCCGGCTTGATGGTGACGATCGAGCCCACCTTGGCCGGGAAGATCGAGTGCCCGTAGATCGGTGCGCCGAGCAGGTCGAAGTAGTGCTCCCAGTCCCAGTACGGGCCCGGGTCCCAGTGCATGCCGCCGACAGTGGTGGGCAGTGTGCCGGGCACCTGGTCGTGGCCGATGATGTGCGCCCGGTCGAGCGGGATGTTGTTCTTGGCGGCCAGGTACTTCACCAGCTTGGCCGAGTTGCGGTACATCGCCTCGGTGTACCAGGTGGCGCCCTGAGCGGCGAAGCCCTCGTGCTCGATGCCGATGCTGTGCATGTTCACGTACCAGTTGCCCGCGTGCCAGGCCACGTCCTTGGCCTTCACGTGCTGCCACGTGTGGCCGTCCGACGAACGCATCGTGTACTGCCAACTCACGTAGTTCGGGTCCTGCACCATGTTCAGGGTGCCCTGCCAGCCACCCTCGGTGTCGTGAATGATGATGTAGTCGATCTTGCCGGTCTTCGGCCGGTTCGCGAGGTCGTGGTTGCCGTAGTCACCAGCGCCGGCACCGGTCTTCTCGTACGGCGCGGGCAGCCACTCACACCCCAGTGAGGCCGGGCACTCGACGTCGGAGTTCGCCTGCTTCACCCCCGCCGGCAGCGCCAGCTTGCTCACCTGGGACTTGTCCGGCGCCACACTGACCGGCGGCATCGCGATCCGCTGCCCCGTGTTCGTCGTACGGGCCGCTCCGCGCGCCATGATCGAGTAGACGTCGTCGGCGAAGGATGTCGCACCCGTGCGGTCGGCAGCCTCCGCGTACGACGCCACTGCGCCGTACCACTGGGCTGCCGAAGTGTCCGCGCCCACCGGCAGGCCGAGCGACCGCTGGTACGACGCCAGCAGGGCGGCACCACCGGAGATGTTCGCAACGGTGTCCGTGCGCAGCGCAACCGGGTCCAGCCCGGTCAGCTGGGATGCCTTGTACAGCGTGCGCAGCGACTCCACCTTGCCGATCTTCTGCTTACCTGACAGGTCCACGAGCCTGCTCGGGTCGACAGCAGTCAGGTGCATCGGGCCGTAGCCGCCCGACGAGCTCGATGCGCCCTGGTGGTCGTCCCAGCGGCTCTCCGCATACGAGACGGCCAGCAGCACCGACTCCGGTACGCCGTACTTCGCAGCGGCCGCACCGAACGCCGACGCCGCGGTACTGCTCACATCCGGCGGTGCGGCGGCAGCCGGCGGACCACCGGACGACACGCCGGTCACCGTGATCGGCAACGCTACCGCCGCGAGTGCGGCGAGAATCTTCGAACGACGCAGCATGTTGTTTTCTCCTGACCCGAGGGCGGGGGCTGCCGGTCACACAGGCTGGCAGTCTGATCACTGTTAGTCGAGGCGACCCGCGCTGTCAACGGTTTACCAAGACTCGCCCTTCAGAGGTTCGATTCTGACGAAAAGGTAGGCCGGTGGAAGCATTACCGTTGGCGTTCACAGCGGGCTGGGCCAGTGGGGTCAACGCCTACGCGTGTGTGCTGATTCTCGGTCTGCTCGGCCGGTTCGCCGGGGCCGAGGACGTGCCCACCGCACTGACCAGCAACGGCGTGCTGATCGCCGCCGCGGTCCTGTTCGCCTTCGAGTTCGTCGCGGACAAGATCCCGTACATCGACTCGGCCTGGGATGCGATCTCAACGGTGATCCGGCCGACCGTCGGCGCGATCATCGCGGCCCTGATGTCCGGCGAGGCGAGCACCCTGCAGCAGGCCGCGATCGTTGCCACCGGCGGCCTGACCGCCCTGCTCTCGCATGCGGTGAAGTCCAGTCTGCGGCTCGCCATCAACACCTCCCCCGAGCCAGTCACCAACATCGCCGCGTCGTCCGGTGAGGACGTCGCGGTCGCCGGTGTGATGTCGCTGGCCGCGTTCCATCCGGAGATCGCCCTCGTCATCGTCGCCGTACTGCTGCTGCTCGGACTCATCGGGGTGTACGTCGCCTTCCGGTTCATCCGGCGTGGCTGGGTGCGGTTCAAGGCCTGGCGCGACAAACGCGGTGATCCGGCAACCGGGAGCAGTGCTGTCTGATGGCCGAAGTGATTGTCATCGGGGCCGGGCTCGCCGGTCTCGCCAGTGCGGTGCGGCTGGCCAAGCTCGGCCATAGCGTCACCATCTGCGAGCAGGACGAGCGGCTGGGCGGAGTCCTCGGCCGCATCGAGGCGGACGGCTTCCAGTGGGACGCCGGAGCCTCCAGTACGACGCTCCCGGCCGCTCTGCGGGACTTGTTCCGGAAGAGCGGCCGACCGATCGAGAGTCTGGTTCAGCTCGAGCCGGTGCTCGACGCACGTCGGCACATGTTCGCTGATGGCTCTGTGCTCGACCTGCCCCTGAACGACCGTGGCACTCAGCACGAGGCTTGGACAGACTTGGCCGGCGCACAGGTCGCGCAGCAGTGGACAGATCTGGTCGACAGCTACGCCGATACCTGGCAGCTCCTGCGCACTACGTCGCTCGAACCTCCTCTCGAGGGTGAGCTTCCGTTCAACCACCGGCTGCCGCTCAGCACAGTGCGCGCGCTCAAGCCGTGGCAGTCGCTGGAGAAGGTCGCCCAGCGCCGCCTCTCCGACGAACGCGCACGCGCCGTACTGCGGCACTTCGCCGCCCAGGGTGGATCGGATGCGACGCTCACCCCCGGCTACGTCGGCGTGTGGTCGTATCTGGAGCGCACTTTCGGCAGGTGGACCATCCCCGGCGGATTCGGCGCTATCGCGGACGCGCTGGTGCAGCGAGCCAGCGAACGCAAGATCACGGTCCGCACCAACGCCGAGGTGGTCGCTGTCGCTACCAAGAGCGGTGCTGTCACCGGTGTGCGGCTCGCTGACGGTGAGGAGCTGACCGCGGACATCGTGGTCAGCGACATCGACCCCCGCGACCTCTACGGCCGGTTGGTCGACGACTCCGCCGCCAAGAAGGTGCGCAAGCGCGTCCTGGCGACCCACCAGGCCCAGGCGGCGTACGTCGTACACCTCGGTCTGCAGGAGCCCGTACCGGCGCTGCCCTTCGAGACTGTCCTGCACGGTACGCCGACCGTCGTGGTGCGCACGGGCGGTCAGGCACCCGCTGGACACCAGGCGTGGTCAGTCCTGGTCCACGGCTACCCGACAGACGACGTACTGGACCTGCTGGTCGCCCGTGGCCTGCACATCCGGGACAAGGTGGTCTCCCGCCAGGTGTCCCCGTCCTGGTGGGCCGGAGTGGCCTGGGAGGGCTACCGAACCGCCCGCCGCCGAGCCGGCAACGTCTCCCCCGTGAAGGGCCTGTACTGCGTCGGAGCCGGCGCCCACCCCGGATCCGGCGTACCCGCGACCACTCTGGGCGCCGCCATAGTCGCTGACGCGATCGGGAAGGCCTGAGCCCCGTCTGCGGTTGATTCAACGAGGCGCACTAAGATTGGACGTTCTTGTGTTTCGTGTCGGGGCGGTGCCCGGCAGTAGAGAGGATCTCGGTGGATCAATCCCCCCTGTCAGCCGACGACGACAACGTCGAGCGGGCTGAGCTGGCGGCTGAGCAACAGCATGTCGACCGGGTGTACGACCGGGTCGATGTGGCGGCTCGATCGGCATCCCGGATCGCGGTGGACGGTCACGCGCGGGCCCAGGCCCAGAACGTGGGCCGGGTCCGTGAGGAGGAGCAGACGGGTCTGTACGAGCGGGATGTGCTGGTGTTCGCGGCCGCCCGCCGGATCGCGGAGCTGGACGCGGAGCACGAGGGCCTGGTCTTCGGGCGGCTCGACTCCGACCAAGGCGACGACCAGCCGGCCGCGACGGCTGCCAGCGAGCTCGAGAGCCTGTACGTCGGCCGGATCGGGGTCCGCGACGCCGAGTACGAGCCACTGGTCATCGACTGGCGGGCACCGGCGGCGGAGCCGTTCTACCGAGCGACCGGGACGGATCGGCTGAAGGTCGTCCGCCGTCGCGTGCTGCGGAACAAGGGTCCACGCATCATCGGGATCGAGGACGACCTGCTCGCGCCGGAGCGCGCACCGGAGGACCTGCCGGTGATGGGCGAGGGCGCACTGATGGCGTCGCTGTCGCGGGCCCGTGGTCACACGATGCGCGACATCGTCGCCACCATCCAGGCCGAGCAGGACCGGGCCATCCGGGCACCTGCCCGCGGAGTCACCGTGATCGGCGGTGGGCCGGGCACCGGTAAGACGGTGGTCGCCCTGCACCGTGCGGCGTTCCTGCTCTACAGCGACCGCCGCCGGTTCGAGCGTGGCGGCGTTCTGGTGGTCGGCCCGTCGGCGGCGTTCATGGCCTACATCGAGCGCGTCCTGCCGAGCCTTGGTGAGAACACCGTCTCCCTGCGCGCTGTGGGCGAGCTGGTCGACGGTGTGAAGGCCACTGCGGTCGACGACGCCGATGCGGCCGCAATCAAGGGCTCGCTGCGGATGCGCGGCGTACTGTCGCGTGCTGCGCGGGACCGCGTCCCGAACGCACCGACCACGCTGCGGGTCTTCATTGGTGGTGCCACTGTCGAGGTGGACACCAATCAGCTCGACAACGTCCGCCGCAATGCTCTGCGTCGCACTCCGCGCAACCGGGCCGCGTCCGAGGCCCGCAAGGGTCTAGTGGCCGCTCTGTGGCAGCGGTTCCCGGAGGACCTGCGCACCGGTGTGTACGGCGACCGTGAGGCGTTCGGTGACCGTGTCACCGACACCCCGGCGTTCCGGACGTTCTTCAACCAGTGGTGGCCGGTGCTGACACCAGAGTCCGTGCTGCGCTGGCTGGGTGACCCACGCCGGTTGCAGCGCTGGGCTCGCAACGAACTGACGCCGGTCGAGATCGAGACGCTGGCTGCGGCGATCCGTAGTACGGACGACTTCACCGTCGCCGACGTGGCGTTGCTGGACGAGCTCAGCACGTACCTGGGCCGCCCGCCGGTCCAGGAGTCCCGGGACGAAGAGTTCGACTGGCTGGAAGGTCTGTCGGACGGTGTGAACGAGGTGCTGACTACGTCCGAGCGCCGGGCGCGTGCCGCGGCGGCCAGGGATGCCGAGGAGCCGGACGACTACGCGCACGTCCTGGTGGACGAGGCGCAGGACCTCTCGCCCATGCAGTGGCGGATGGTCACCCGGCGCGGTCCGCAGGCCAGCTGGACGATCGTCGGCGACCCGGCGCAGAGCTCCTGGCCGGATCCGGACGAAGCCCGTGCGGCGATGGACTCGATGCTGTCGCACCTGCAGCGGCACAGCTTCCGGCTGTCCACCAACTACCGCAACTCGGCCGAGATCTACGCGTTCGCCGGTGAGGTGATCCGGCAGACCCTGCCGGACGCCGACCTGCCGAACGCGGTCCGCGAGACAGGTATCGAACCGGAGCACCGGATCTTCGACGCCGGCAAGATCGCGGAGGCCGCCGGTGACGCCGCAGCCGAGCTCCTGCAGCTCGTCGAAGGCACAGTCGGTGTGATCGTGACGCCGACGCAGCGTCCGGCCGTGGAGCGAGTGCTGGCCGAGATCGGAGACCCCCGGGTCGTCGCCCTCACCCCCTTGGAGTCCAAGGGCCTCGAGTACGACGCCGTCGTGGTGGTGGAGCCGGACCGGATCGTCAGCGAAACACTGGGCGGCGTTCGGGCGCTCTATGTCGTCCTGACTCGCGCTACGCAGCGCATGGTTACAGTGAACAGCACAACCCATTGGCTGCCCGCCCGCGCCTCCTGACCCAGGAGAAGTGCGTCTTGACCAAGGTTCTGCGCGCGGCCGCGATCGGCGTTGTCGTCGTATCGCTGGCCGCGCAACTCACTGCCCCCGCTACAGCCGCACCGACCAAGCTCAAATGGGGTGAGTGCCCGCCTGACTCGGGCGCTCAGCGTCAGACCGCCTGCGCGACGCTGAAGGTCCCACTGGACTACGCGAAGCCGAACGGCCGGCAGATCACGCTGACCATCTCCGGTGTCGGCAGTCTCAGCGCGAAACGCTTCCTGCTGGTCAATCCGGGCGGACCGGGTGCGTCCGGCATCGGCACCGAGCAACTGGTCAACCACGGCCTCTCGGACAAGCTCAGCGACCAGTACGCCGTGTTCAGCTTCGACCCACGCGGAGTCGGCAGCAGTACGCCGGTCGACTGCGGCGACTTCAGCAAGCTGATCAAGCACCCGGCACTCCCCTACCAACCGGCGAGTGCGAAGCAAGAGCAGCAGCGCATCCAGCAGGCGAAGCAGGTTGCGGCGCAGTGCGGTAGCAAGGCCAAGGACCTGCTGCCGTACATCACTACCGACAACACCGCCCGGGACATGGACCGGATCCGCATCGCGCTCGGGCGCGACAAGATCGACTACCTGGGCTACTCGTACGGCTCCAAGCTCGGCGCGACGTACGCGACGATGTTTCCGCAGCACACCGGCCGGATGATCCTCAACAGCGTGGTCGATCCGCTGGTGTCGACGTACCGGACCGGCTATGAGCAGGACCCGGCTCTGCAGGCCCGCGTGCAAGCGATGTTCCGGTGGATCGCCGAGCGTGACAAGACGTATCACCTGGGCAAGACGGCGAAGGCCGTCCAGGCGGTGTGGGACAAGCTGCGCAGCGACGTGGCCAAGAAGCCGGCCGGAGGACGTGCCGGGATCGCCGAGGTCGACGACCTCCTCGCGTCCGCTCTCTACACCGACGACCAGTGGCCGGACACGGCCGACGCCATCGCGCAGTACCGGCGCGGTAACCCGTCCGGCGTTCTATCGCTCACCGACCAATTCGCACTGCAACCGGTGGATCCGGCCCAGCTGGCCTACAACTGCACCGATCCCGGCTGGCCACGGAACTGGAGCGCCTGGCACTGGGAGACGTCCATCGCGGCGCACCGCGCGCCGTACATCGCTTGGTTGAACACCTGGTACAGCGCGCCCTGCGCCTTCTGGCCGGTCGGTCCGGTGCAGCAGACCAGGATCGGCTCGGGCAACCTCCCGCCGATCCTGTTGATCCAACCGCGGTACGACGGGCCTACTCCGTTGGTCGGCGCACGCCGGATGCACCTGGTGCTCAAGGGATCACGGCTTCTGATCGAGAACGGCGGCAACCACGCGACGTACCTGATCCGGAAGAATCCCTGTATCGACGCCAAGGCCGAGAAATACCTGCTCACCGGGCAGCTACCGGCTGACGGCAACTGCCCTGCCAGCACTTAGCCGCGGGGGACGACGTACGACACCAGGTCGGCGTCGTCCGCCGACAGGTCCGCCCAGCGGCAGGTCAGGTGCAGGACGGTCAGTCCGGACGTCGGGTACTTCTGGGTGAGCTGGACGCGCTCCGGGCTGGTCCCGTCCAGGGCCAGCTCGTCGGCCAGCCACGGGATACCCGGTGCGTGCCCGACCATGATCACGGTGCGGGCCTCGGCCGGTGCCTCGCGGATGACGTCCAGGAGCTCGACGGTGTCGGCGTTGTAGATCTGCCGGTCGTACCAGACGTCCGTGGCGGTCGCACCGGCCTCGGCGGCGTACTGCCAGGTCTCCCGGGTGCGCTGCGACGGTGAGCACAGGACCAGGTCCGCTTCGATGCCCTGGGCAACGAGGTACCGGCCGGCCGCGGCGGCGTCCGCGCGACCGCGGTCCGCGAGCGGCCGCTGCAGGTCCGGCATCGACTCCGGCGGTACTGCCTTGGAGTGGCGGAGCAGGACGAGGGTGCGATCGACCAGCAGGTCGGACGGGTCAGCCATCCGCCCAGGATAGAGCTCAGGAGGCGACGTGGCTGCCCAGGTTCTGGAAGACCTGCCGGGTCGCCGTCGAGCGGTTCAGAGTGATGAAGTGGATCCCCGGTGCGCCACCGGCGAGCAGTTGCTCGCACAGCTCGGTCGCGATCTCCACACCCACCTGCCGCACCGCGGCCGGGTCCTCCTCGACCGCCAGCAGGCGGTCGGTGACCGGCTTGGGCAGCGCCATCCCGGTCAGCTCGGCCATCCGCTGGATCTGCTTGATGTTGGTCACCGGCATGATGCCGGGCAGCACGGGGATGTCACAGCCGAGCGCAGCGGCCCGGTCGACCAGCCGGAAGTAGTCATCCGCGCCGAAGAACATCTGGGTGATGGCGTAGTCCGCACCGGCCTGTGCCTTGGCCGCGAGCACCTGCGCATCTGCCTCCAGCGACGAGGCCTCCGGGTGCTTGTCCGGGAACGCCGCCACGCCGACGCAGAAGTCGCCCAGCTCACGAATCAGCTCGACCAGCTCGACCGCGTGGTTCAGCCCTTGGGGGTGTGCGACCCACGGCTGGTTCGGACCGCCGGGCGGGTCTCCGCGCAGTGCCAGCATGTTCCGTACGCCGGAGCCGGCGTACGCACCGATCACCGAACGCAGCTCGTCCCGGGAGTGCGAGACGCAGGTCAGGTGACCGATCGGCGTCAGCGACGTGTCCTGCGCGACTCGCTCGGTGACGCGGATGGTCCCGTCCCGGGTAGTGCCGCCGGCGCCGTACGTGATCGAGACGAAGGTGGGGCGCAGCTGCTCGATCTCGCGCAGTGAGCGCCACAGCACCTCCTCGGCCTCGGGAGTCTTCGGTGGGAAGAACTCGAAGGAGAAGGAACGGTTCCCACTGGCCAGCAGCTCACGGACAGTCGGAGTACTGCCGGGGAGCGTGGAGGGAAGTCCGTTGGCCATGCGCCAAGGTTACCCGCGCCGTCGGCGTCGGTGCAGTGACCGACTACGCTCCGAGACGTGTATGGCGAAGTGGACATCCCCCTCGAGGTCCAGCGCGCGCTGACCGGCTTCCTGGACCTTCAGCAGCAGCGCCTGACGGCCATCGGGCCGGAGCTGGCCGAGGTCGTGCAGGCCGCCCGGGACGCGACCAGCGGCGGTAAGCGGCTGCGACCGGCGTTCTGCTACTGGGGCTTCCGTGCCGCCGGCGGTGACCCGGCCCAGCCGATCCTGACCGCGGCAGCCAGCCTGGAGATGCTGCACGTCAGCGCTCTGGTGCACGACGACGTCATGGACTCTTCTGATGTACGGCGTGGCGCCCCGGCCGCGCACCGCCAGTTCGAAGCGCTCCAGCGGGCCAGGTCGGAGGCATCCGGCCGTGGTGGCGATCCGGTGAGCTTCGGCGTCGGTGCGGCCATTCTGCTCGGCGACTTGTGCCTGATCTGGGCAGACGAACTGATGCACACCTCCGGCTTCGACGCGGCCGCGTTGGCTCGCGCCTCGCGCTTCTTCGACTCAGTGCGCGTCGAGGTGACCGCAGGGCAGTACCTGGACCTCGTTGCCCAGGCCAGTGGCGAGTCCGACATGGACCTGGCGCTGCGCGTCCTCCGCTACAAGTCCGCAAGCTACACCGTCGAGCGGCCACTCCACGTCGGCGCAGCACTCGCCGGCTGCGACCAACAGCTCATCGACGCGCTCTCGGCGTACGGACAGCCGATCGGTGAGGCGTTCCAGCTGCGCGACGACCTGCTCGGCGTCTTCGGCGACCCGGCCCTGACCGGCAAGCCCGCCGGCGACGACCTCCGCGAAGGCAAGCGCACCGTCCTGGTCGCCTACGCGGTCGACCACGCCTCCGAGGTCCAGCTGGCCGAGTTCGACCGCCTCTTCGGCCGCCCCGACCTCGACGACGACGAGATCCAGCTGCTCCGCGAGATCCTGCAGGACTCCCGCGCCGTACAGGCCTGCGAAGACCTGATCACCGAGCGCACCGAAGACGCCCTGGACGCCCTGGATCGCGCCCCTCTGGCCGACGACACCGCCCGAAAGGGTCTGACCGATCTGGCGATCGCCGCAACGTCCCGCGTGCTCTAGAGCGACGGCAGCGCAGTGAGCAGGGCCGGGGTGTCTGCCTTGGGCTGCTCGTGGATGAGGAAGCGGAGCTGGCCGGAGTTGGCGGTGTCTTCGGTGAAGATCTGCAGGGCTACGTCGACGGTGTCGTGGTCGTGCTCGAGCAGGTGGTCGAGGCCGGTCCAGAGGACGATTTCGGGCTCGCCGGTGGAGCGGTCGCTCAGGGAGTCCGCGAGGGCGTCCCAGTTGCGGCCGAACCAGCGGGGGAAGTCGAAGGCGGTCGCACAGAGGTCCAGGAAGCCAGCTTTGTCGTGGACGTCGGTGGTGTCCAGCAGGACGAAGTCCCAGCCTGCTGCGGCGACTTCACGCCGTACGTCGTCGGTGCTGCGACTGGACTGCCAGCGGTAGACGCCGGGGCGCAGGCCCTCGGTCAGCAAGGCACGCAGGTCGGTCATCGGTTGTCCTCCGCGATCCGGCGGAACGATGCATAGTGGTCGTCGGTGTAGTAGCGCTCGTCGCTCTTGCCGGTAACGATCCGGCGGGCGCCACGGTCCCGCTCCCCCGGCGTCTTCACGGTGTACTCGTGGTAGTAGCCGTTGTTCTGCTTGGGCAGGAGCTTCTCGCGGTTGCCGAAGACCACACCGTCGCGGTTGTACGGGTACGGGCCGCCCTTGTCGATCAGCTTCAGGGTGTCCTGCGCTTCCTTGGGCAACTCGGTCACTGCAACGAAGCGCAGGCCGCTGACCGGATCGACACTCGGCGTCGACGACGGCGTCTTTGCCGGTGCGCAGCCGAACAACGAGGCGGCCAGCGTGATCACCAGCATCGCGATCAGCACGATCGCGACGATGCGGACGGTCTTCGGGTTCGTCACCCGGCACCCCGCAGCCGCCGGCTGAACTCGGCAGCTGCCGCGCCCGGGTCGTCAGCCGCAGTGATCGCCCGTACGACGACCACTCGGGTCGCACCGGCCGCCACAACCTCGTCCAGCCGTTCGAGATCGATACCACCGATCGCGAACCAGGGCTTTGATTGCTGGCGGCTTGCCGCATAGGAGACCAGCTCCAGCCCAGCCGCCTGGCGGCCCGGTTTGGTCGGGGTCTCCCAGGTCGGGCCGACGCAGAAGTACTCCGACCCCTGCTCGTCCACGGCTGCGTTCACCTGGCTGAAGGTGTGACATGACCGCCCGATGATCGGATCCGATCCGATGACAGCCCGGGCCGCGTGCACCGGCAGGTCGCGTTGCCCCAGGTGCAGTACGTCGGCTCCGGCCGCAAAGGCGATGTCTGCCCGGTCGTTCACCGCCAGCAGCTTGCCGTGCCGTCTACACGCGGCCGCGAACACCTCCAGCGCCGCAAGCTCGTCAGCAGCCTCCATCTCCTTCTGACGGAGCTGCACGATGTCGACGCCGCCTGCCAGCACGGCGTCCAGGAACTGTTCGAGGTCGCCCTGCTCCTCGCGCGCGTCGGTACACAGGTACAGGCGGGCGTCCTGCAGGCGGTCCGTGGACTCAGTCACACGACACAGCCTGCCATGCCGCACCGGACGTAGGGTGACGGCATGCCTGAGCACACGTCCGATGTGGTGGTGATTGGCGGCGGGCTGATCGGTCTGGCGACCGCCTGGCAGCTGGCGGTGGACGGTCTGCAGGTGACGGTCTGCGACCCGACTCCGGGCGAACAGACCTCCATAGTCGCCGCCGGCATGCTCGCTCCGGTCACCGAGGTCGAGTACGGCGAGGACGACCTGCTCGCGCTCAACCTGGCCGGTGTCGACGCCTGGCCCGATTTCGCCGCACGGCTCGAGGAAGCGACCGGCCTGTCCGCCGGACTGCACCAGACCGGCACGCTGTCGGTCGCGTACGACGTCGACGACGCAGCCGAGCTCCGCCGGCTAGCGGAGTACCAGCGCAACCTAGGTCTGGCCGTAGAGGTGCTGTCCGGCCGCGAGGCCCGCAAACGCGAGCCCCTGTTGGCCAACGGAGTCTCCGGCGGTGTCTGGGTCCCCGGTGACCACTCGGTCGACAATAGGCAGGCAGTCACCGCTCTCCTCCGCGCAGTCGAGGTCTCCGGCGTCACCGTGATCCGCCAGAGCGTCTCCCACGTCATCACCGCCGGTACGACGGCAATCGGCGTGCAGCTCGCGGACGGGACCGCCGTACATGCCGCGCACGTGATTGCCGCGACCGGACCGTGGTCGGCACAACTGAAAGGCGTGCCTGCTGAATTACGTGCTCCGGTGCGCCCGGTCAAAGGCGAAGTACTGCGGCTGCGCGTACCCGAGGCATATCGCCCGGCACTCAATCACACGGTCCGCGCCACCGCCCGCGGATTTTCGGTCTATTTGGTCCCCCGGCCCGGTGGCGAGCTGGTGGTCGGTGCCACGAGCAACGAGCTCGGCTACGACACCAGAGTGCTCGCCGGCGGTGTGTTCGCTTTGTTGCGCGATGCAAGGACCGTGCTGCCGGTCACCGACGAACTCGAACTGGTGGAGACGATCGCCGGACTCCGGCCGGCCACCCCCGACAACGCACCGATCCTCGGCCCGTCCGGCCTCGATGGGTTGCTCTGGGCAACTGGTCACTACCGCAACGGCGTACTGCTGACCCCGATCACGGCAGCGATCATCGCCGAGACCGTCCGCACCGGCGTCGTCCCGGATCTCGGTAAACCCTTTTTACGGAGCCGTTTCGGTCAGTTCTGACCTCACAATATAAACATTGAGTTACAGGCGTAACAATCACCCCATTCGCCTCTGTTGTCACATCCGTACCAGCACTTACGGTCAAGTGACGTGACACGGGGAGATGGACCATGCGAAATGTCGTACGTGTACTGACCGGAATCGCAGTACCGGTGCTGGCTGCCGGGGTGATCACCGCCGGGTCGCCGGGCTTCGGCGCCTACACGGTGAAGAGCGGTGACACGCTCAGTCACATCGCCAACCGCTACGGGACCAGCGTCCGGACGCTGGTCACCCTGAACAAGCTCCCGGGCAACGGCAACGCCATCTACGCCGGCGAGGTCCTGAAACTGCCCGGAGCCCCCAAGGCCGCGCCCAAGGGCCGGACCGCCGCCAAGACACCGGTCAAGCGCTCCCAGCTCCGCATGAGCCGGTACGTCGTCAAACCGGGCGACACGATCTCCAAGATCGCCAAGCGCTTCCGGTGCTCGCAGGCCAACCTGCTGGCGGCCAACCGGATGCGGTCCAGCGACCGCATCTTCGCGGGCAAGACCCTGCGGGTGCCGGTGAAGCTCAAGGCGAAGGCACCCAGGAAGAGCACGAAGAACAAGAACAACACCTTCGCCGGCCGCACCTACGCCGACCACATCGTCGCCCAGGCCGACCGCAACCGGGCCACCCTGAAGAAGCGCAAGCTCCCGACCCGCGCGCAGATGCGCACGCTGATCGTCGCGACGGCCAAGCGGTACGGCGTCGATCCGGAGCTGGCGCTCGCGGTGAGCTGGCAGGAGTCCGGCTGGAAGCAGCGCGTGGTCTCCCCTGCCAACGCCATCGGAGCGATGCAGGTGATCCCGTCCACCGGACGGTTCTCCTCGGGCATCGTCGGCCGCGACCTGGACCTGCTGAAGGCCCAGGACAACGTCACAGCCGGTGTGGTGCTGCTGGACCGGCTCACCGGTGCCGCCAAGCTCGACATCGCCGTAGCGGGCTACTACCAGGGCCTGGGCGGAGTGCGACGTAACGGGATGTACCCCGACACCAAGCTCTACGTGAAGAACGTCCTGCGCCTCAAGGGCCAGTTCGAGAAGGGCTGGAATCCGCTCAAGTGACCGTTTGACCAACCCGGACAGCGGTGCGCCTGGCACGGTCGACCTGGAGCCTTATCTACACTCTCTGGAGCAGAGGTAGCTTGAGAGGCGGCTCACCAGCAGTGACGGATGACGTGGACACGCAGGTTGGCGACCGCCTCGTCGGGCGTGTGCTCGACGGCCGCTACCGCGTGGGTGCACGGGTCGCCAGGGGTGGCATGGCCACCGTCTACCAGGCGCTGGACATGCGGCTGGACCGGATCGTCGCGCTCAAGATCATGCACGACGGTCTCGGTGACGACGCCCAGTTCGCGCGCCGCTTCGTCGCCGAGGCCCGAGCCGCCGCCAAGCTCTCGCATCCGAACGTGGTCGCAGTGTTCGACCAGGGGGACGACAACGGCACCCTGTTCCTGGCCATGGAGTACATCCCCGGCCGCACGCTGCGTGACCTGATCCGTGAGCACGCCCCACTCTCACCGGCCCGCGCACTCGACCTGCTGATGCCGATCCTGTCCGCACTGTCCGCTGCGCACGACGCAGGCATCGTCCACCGCGACATCAAGCCGGAGAACGTTCTGCTCTCCGACAGCGGCACAGTGAAGGTCGCCGACTTCGGTCTGGCGCGTGCGGTCAGTGCCACCGGCAACACCGCGACGCAGGGCCTGCTGATGGGCACGGTCTCCTACCTGGCCCCTGAGCTGGTGACCGACGGCAGTGCGGACGCCCGCTCGGACGTGTACTCGTCCGGCATCCTCCTCTACGAGCTGCTGACAGGTGACAAGCCACACAGTGGTGACACCCCGATCCAGGTTGCCTACGCCCACGTGCACGCGGACGTGCCCGCTCCGTCCCTGGTGCAGCCGAACATCCCGCCGTACGTCGATGCGCTCGTGCAGCGCGCCACCGCCCGGCAACGGGATCTCCGCCCGGCCGATGCGCGCGTGCTGAGCCGTCAGGTGCGTCGGGTCCGCAGTGCGCTCGAAGAAGGCCTGCCGGACGACCCTGAGCTCACTGGCGACCTGACTGTGCCGATCCAGCAGATCCGGCAGGACAGCGACTACGACGACGGCTACACGCGCGAGGTCACTCCGGTGACGCCGGTGAGTGTGCTCAAGCACGAGACGATCGTCGTACCGGTGGAGCACGGACGCCCTACTGGTCAGCCAGTACAGCGCAAACCAGTACGACGGCGGCCTAGCCGGGGGCTGGTCGCGCTCATCATCATCCTGCTGGCGGCCGTCGGTATCGGGACCTCGGCCTGGTACTACGGCGTCCACCGCTACACGACCGCACCGGATCTCGTGAAGCTGACTCCGGCCTCGGCTGCGATCGAGGCGCAGAAGGTGCAGCTGCGGACCACCCTGGCCAACCAGGACTTCTCCGAGGATGTTCCCAAGGGACAGGTGCTGTCCACCGACCCCAAGCCGGGTGAGCGGATCCGCAAGGACGGCGAGATCCAGCTGACCGTCTCCAAGGGACCGGAGCGGTACCGCATGCCTCAGCTCGCCGGTCTGGACCTGGACGCCGCCAACCGGGCAATCGCAGCGATCAAACTCGTGCAGGGCCAGATCAACGAGCAGTACAACGAGAAAGTGCCGGCCGGCCGAGTAGTTGCCTTCTACCCCCGGTTCGACATGGTCGTGGCGCCGGACACTGCGGTCAACTTCGTGGTGAGCAAGGGCAAGAAGCCGATCGCGGTCCCCGACTTCACCGGCAAGACCTATCGCGAGGCCAACAAGGCGCTGCGCAAACTCGGGTTCGTCGTCAACCGCACCGAGCAGTACGACGCCAAGGTGCCCGAGGGCGCTGTGATCAGCCAGACCCCGCGGGGCGGGACGCTGTACGCCAAGGACAAGGTGCAGGTCGTCGTCTCCAAGGGTCCGCCGCTGGTCGACGTACCGAATGTGAAGCGCAAGTCGGTCGCCGAGGCCCAGCAGATCCTCAAGCAGGCCGGGTTCGAGGTGAAGGTCGAGAAGGCAGCGCTGAACATCGGCCTGAACATCGTCGCCGCCCAGAACCCCGGCGCCGGCCAGAAGGTCCGCCCGGGCAGCACCATCACCATCACAGTCCTCTAGGCCGTCCTGCGTTTTGGTCGCCACCCGGGCGGGGTGATTAGCTGTCCGCGTGAATCGCTCGCGCCTTGCCGTACTGGCGCTGCTCGCCGTGGCGGCGGCGTGGGGATCGACGTTCTTCCTCACCAAGGACCTGCTCACGAGGATGGACGTCGCCGACTACCTGGCGTTGCGATTCCTGATCGCGGCGGTCGCACTGGTGCTGATCTACCCGGCGGCGATCGGCCGGCTGAGCCGCCTCGACCGTGGCCGGGCCGTTGCCCTGGGCATCACCTACGGCATTGCCCAGCTGGTGCAGACCGAAGGCCTGCGGCACACCGACGCGAGCGTTTCCGGCTTCGTCACCGGCATGTACGTCGTCTTCACCCCACTGCTCGCTGCGGTCATCCTGCGCCACAAGCTCGGCCGCTGGGCCTGGGTCGCTGTGGCTCTGGCCACAGTCGGCCTCGGCGTCCTGGCGCTGCGCGGCTTCAGCATGGGACCCGGTGAGCTGCTCACGCTGGCATCTGCGGGCCTGTATGCCTTGCACATCATCGGTCTGGGCGCCTGGTCCACACCGGAGAACGCCTTCGGGCTGTCGGCGCTCCAGATGGTCGTGATCACCTGCGTCTGCGCGGTCGGCGCCATCCCAGGCGGGTTCTCGGTCCCCAGCAACACCACGGACTGGATCAGCGTGGTCTACATGGCTCTGATCGCCGGTGCGCTCGCACTGATCGTGCAGACCTGGGCGCAGGCCCATCTGACGCCAACCCGGGCTGCGATCGCCATGACGATGGAGCCGGTGTTCGCCTCGTCGTTCGCGGTGCTGTTCGGCACGGAGAGTGTCACCTGGCGGATGCTGATCGGTGGTGCACTGGTCCTGTCAGCGATGTTCCTGGTCGAGCTGGCACCCCGGCGGAAGTTCGAAGCCGAAGTGCAGCACCTCGCCCAATAGGGGGTTCGATGCGGGACAACAGCGCGCGGCGGGTCCGGTGGTTCCCCACCGCGGCGATCGCCGTACTGCTGGCTGTCCTGGCCGGTGGTGGCGCGCTGAACCTCGACCACTACCCACAGCCCGGCCTGGTGGCCGACGGAGTGCCGCATCGATCCGGCCAACCCCACCGGGACCTCCGCGCCCAGGCCCTCGCCGATCTGGACGCGCTCACCCTGCCCAGTGGTGCCACGCTGGCCGGCTGGGACGGCCCCTGGCGCTATGTCTGGCCACGGGACGCGTCGTTCGTCGCAGCGGCCCGCTGCGCGGTCGGCCAGTACGCCGAAGCGGCGCGCGTGCTCGACTTCCTGGACCGGATCAAACCGGCTGAGGGGCGCTGGGAGGCCCGGTACCTCGAGTCCGGCAGACCAGTCGCCGACGGCCGCGAGCCACAGCTCGACGGCTCCGGCTGGGTGCCCTGGGCCACGTGGTTCTGCCGCAGCGGCGACCGGCACTGGGAGATGGTCCGGGAGTCCGCCGACCAGATCACCCGTGAGCTCGGGACGAACGGCCTCCCCGGTCCGTCACCCGACTACTGGGAGCGGCCCGAGTCCGAGGTCACCCTGGGCACGGTCGCGCCCCTACTGACCGGACTGCGTGCTGCGATCCGGATCGCCATGGAGCTCGGCCACACCGCCGAGGCGGACCGCTGGCAGGCCGCTCTCACCACGTTGTCCGCGGCAACCGAGCGCCACTTCGCACCGGACTTTCCGCGCACCCCGCCGTACGCGGAGAGCTTTTTGGAACCCGGACTGCCACCGGCCCGGCTAGGCGGTGGCGCCGACGCGATCGTCACCGTCCTCGGCCCACCGTTCGCTCCAGAGCGGGAGCTTGTCAGCCAGGCGATCACCAACGCCCGCGCGACCCTGACCCAGCCGAACGGCGGCCAGGACCCCGGCGAGGAGTGGCGGGCAGACGGCGTCTCCTGGACGCCGCAGACCGCCATGTTCGCCCTGAGCGCGGCAGCTCGTGGCGACCGCGCCACCGCTGCGGAGATCCTGAGCTGGCTCGATCACTACCGCACACCGAGCGGAAGCCTGCCGGAGAAGGTCAACCGCGACCACCAGCCCGCCGGCGAGGCTCCCCTGGGCTGGACCGCTGCCCTGGTCGTCCTCGCCGGTCAGGCCCTCGACAAGCCGCTACCGATCCCGTAAGTCAGCAGATCTCCATCACGTCGTGCACCGGTGCCTCAGGACGCGCCGTACTCGTCTGAGCCGAGTAGAAGAACGCAGTCGACGCAATGTCGTCCTGCAGCGGCAGGTAGCGCCCACCCGACCGCCAGCCAAGCGCCTGTACGTCGGCACGCAGCTTGGAGCGGAAGCGGATCGGATCCGGCAGGTGGAACCGGTACATGCCGAACCGCTGCTGGCTCGCGTACTGCCCGTCCGGCCGGATCACCTGCGGCATCCCGAGGTACGGCGTACTGAACTCGGTGTACCCACCCAGGTGCGGTACGTCGAAGTTCCACGCGCCACCGAAGTAGTCCTCCGTACCGGTACCGCAGATGGTCGGGAACTCCTCGTCCCCGTCCAGATAGAACTTCACCTCACCCTCACCCCACCAGCCACTGCTGTTGACGCCCCACGCGAGGTAGGTGCCCACGTAGTGGCCCGGGCCCTCCACACCGTCCAGCAGCGTGTGCACGGTCGCAGCCGCCAGCGGGTTGCTCCGCCGCCACTGCGCATGCAGGTACGCCGACTTGTCCGGTACGGCGCCCAACCAGTAGTCCACCTGGAAGTAGACGACCACCGTCTCGTCGTGGGTGTTCTCCAGCGTCAGAGTCGCCTGGGACTGGAACGGCATCTCCCAGTAGCAGTTGAAGCCGCCGTTCGGGTTCACGGCGACCGGGAGCGAGTTCACCTGGGCGAACTTGCCCCAGCCGGAGCAGAAGAAGTCCCCAACCGGCGTCTCGATCGCGGGGGCCTCATCGCCATCCCAGTGCGCCCGCAGCACCAGCCGCCGCCAGTGGTCCACATGCGTGGTCAGCCAGATGTGGGTGATCGCACCGGAACCGGTGATGTCGGCCAGGGTGGCGGTCTCCCCCGGGCCGATCTCGATCGACGGAGAGACCTTCCAGCCCTGACCGAGGTCGCGGGCCGCGTGGGCACCGGTCCCCTCGGTCCGCCGGCCGCCCTGACCTGGCTCGCCGGTCGGGTTCTCCGCGCTGATGGAGCGCGTCTCGACATCCACGAGCGCGCTGATTCCGGACAGGTTCCCAAGAGTCATACGGCGACCCTAAGCGATGAGAAATCGATTGCCCACCCCTTCAGCAGGGGCGAACCCTGGCCGTCAGCCCGACGAAGCTCAGGCAGGCCCACGGCCGTCCCTTGGCCGGATCCGCGCGCAGGATGAGCGGATAGGCGTCGGCACCCCGCACCTCAGGCGTCTTGTCGGTCGGCGGGCTTCCGACCGCGCCCCCACGAGCCGCCGCAGCCGCCTTCACGTCGTCGACCGAAACCACCGAGCTAGCCGCCTTCTCCGCGGCCACCTTGGCGTCCGTCGCGACCTGGAGTGCGAAGTCGATCTCCGGCGGACTCGCCCAGGTCGTGGTCGTCACCGGGAACACCACCCCGAACATCGCGAGGCCCACCGCGGCAATGATGCGCCGCAACCGCCGCTGCTGAGGGCCGGCCAGCAGTGCCGCACAGCACAGAGCCAGCGCGAGCGTCAGCCCTCGCAGGATCCAGTGCCGATCCAGTCGTAGATCCACCGCCAGCGCGGCGGCCACCGCCACCACGACACAGAAACCACCCGCAGCAAACGCCTGCACCCGCGAAGAGACCGCAACCATGCCGCAGACGATAGACGTCGGCCGGACTAGACCCGCCAGCGGTCGGTCAGCTCATCCGTACTGGGCGGCGGGCCGGGGAGCTCCGGCC
>NZ_JBHJQQ010000006.1:0-511409 GCF_042262745.1 Kribbella sp. NPDC056345
GCTCTACGAACACGCCGAGCTCTACGAACACGCCGAGCTCTACGAACACGCCGAGCTCGACCAACACGCCGAGCTCTACGAACACGCCTGCATCGCAGACGTCGCCGAAGCTGGACTCGCTCCAGCCGACGCCGGGAACGCCGAACACGCCGGGAACCCCGAACACCCCGAACACGCCGACGTCGACCCACACGCCGGGGACGCCGAGCTCGACGCACACGCCGACCTCGACCAACACGCCGAGTTCCACGCACACGCCGACCTCGACCAACACGCCGAGTTCCACGCACACGCCGACGACTCCGGATGCGCCGTCGACGCCGTCGAGCACGCACACGCCGGACACCGTCTCACCGCAGACACGTGCTCCGGAGGCGCCGGCCGCGCGGGCCGCCGACCCGGTGACGCCGATGCCGATGAACACCGGCACGCCCATGCACGGCGGCACCCCGAACACAGGGACGCCGAACACCGGCAGCCCGGACGCACCTCGTACGCCGGACGCACGCCGTACTCCGGATGCACCGCGCACCCCCGATGCACCGCGTACGCCGGATGCTCCGGTCCGCCCCGGCCGGACGCCGGACGCGGAGGCGCCGCGCACGCGTGGCGACTACGACGCGGACGCGCCACGCCGTACCGACAGCGACGCGGATGCCCCGCGGCGTACGCCGGATGAGCCGAACAGGCCGAACCAGACGATCGGCGAGCGGCTCGACGGCAAGGAGCCCACGATCGGGCAGCGCCTGGAGCCCGACGGCCCGGTCCGGCCGACTCCCCGCCAGTCGATCGCCGACCGCCTGGACGGCAAGGAGCCCACGATCGGCGAGCGCCTCGACGGCGTCCCACCGGTCGGCTCCCGCACCCCGGACACCCCGCGCACCCCAGACGGCACGCGCACGCCGGATGGCACTCGCACTCCCGATGGCAGCCGTACGCCGGATGGTTCGCGTACTCCGGACGGCAGCCGTACGCCGGATGGTTCGCGTACTCCGGACGGCAGCCGTACGCCGGATGGTTCGCGTACTCCGGACGGCAGCCGTACGCCGGATGGTTCGCGTACTCCGGACGGCAGCCGCACGCCCGATGGCCCTCGTACCCCCGACGGCACGCGTGCTCCCGATGGCACGCGGACGCCGGATGGGCCGCGGACTCGGGAAGGGCAGCCGGTTCGGCCGCGGGGGGAGGACCCGCTGTTCCCGCAGGGGGATCGTCGGCACGAGGGATGGGAGTCGCCGGACTACCGCGACCCGTCGGGTCTGAACAACACGCCGGGCCGGCCGCACCAGCCGGACTACGGGCCGGAGCCCGACCTGACCGACCCGAAGAACCTGCCGTTCGACTACGACCCCAAGAACCCGCCCCCGCAGTTCAACCTGTGGGAGCAGCGCGCCCCCGATTTCGACCCGGACGCGGTACGCCGGACGCCGGATCACCCCGACGCCGCGAACGACCCGCACTGGGACAGCCCGCTGAACCGTCAGCGCGAGATCGACGCGATGAAGCCGGACTACCTGCGCCCGGAGCCGGGCAAGCCGCGGAACCAGGTCGACCCGCACTCGTTCATCGACCCCGACCCGCGGGACGTCCGCCGGGGCGAGCTGCGCGACTCGGTCGGCGACCCGCCGCACAGCAACCCTGAGGTCTGGGCCGACAACATCAACCCGGACTACCACCGCAGCGAGCACTACCGGATGAACTGCGCGGACGTCTCGCGCCGGACCGCGGATACTCTCAACGGCGACACCCCGGACCTGGCCTCCGGCCGGAAGATGGCGAGGGGTGAGGACCCCGAAGGCACGCTCGAGTGGATGGACCTGGAGAACTTCCCGGCCGAGAACCAGATGCGGGCGGATCCGTCGCGCCCGCCGGCCGAGTTCACCAACGCCGCCTACCAGCGGCTGCACGACGCGCTGGCCGGCCGGAAGCCGGGTACGCACGCGAACGTCTTCGTGCAGTGGGCCGGGTCGATGCCCGGTATCCCCGGTGGTGGGCACGTGTTCAACGCATTCGTGGACGAGGCGGGGAACGTCAAGTTCCTGGACGCGCAGCCCAAGCCCGCGAGGATCGTGGACGCGTACCCGCCTGGCCACACCGGTCCGCCGGTGAACCCGTACGCGCGCCCCGACGGGAGCGGGAACATCATCTCGATCCAGTTCGCCATCCGCGAGAAGGGTGGTCGCTGGGAGGGCCCGCCGCGCCCGGCGAACATGCCGCCGGCGTCGCAGATGTCGCACATCCGTAAGACCACCTTCCGTGGTGTCGATCCGGTACCGGGCCACGCCAGTGTCAACACGCCGGACCTGAACCCGGGCGGAATGCACACGCCGGGGGCCGGCAGGTTCGGTACGAACACACCGGACAACAACCCCGGACAGCCATCAATAGCCGACCGCCTGGCCGGCGTCGACCGCCCGTCCACACCCCACCACGCCGACGCACCGAACACCCCGGACGGACGCACCCCGGACACGCACGCACCCGATGCGCGCACCCCGGACACGCACGCGCCGGATGGGCGCACGCCGGATACCCAGACACCTGACAGGCACACCCCGGACGGGCGTGCCCCAGAGACGCACACGCCTGAGGGGCGTACCCCGGACGCACACGCGCCGGACGGACGTACCCCGGAGACCCACGCACCCGATGGGCGTACCCCGGACGCACACGCGCCGGACGGACGTACCCCGGAGACCCACGCACCCGATGGGCGCACCCCGGACGGACGCACGCCGGACACGCACGCACCGGATGGGCACACCCCCGACACGCACGCGCCGGACGGGCGGATGCCGGACACGCACGCACCCGATGGGCGTACGCCGGATGGGCGTGCTCCTGAGGGGCGGGATCAGTTCGGGTCTCATCCGACTGCGGACGAGGGTCCGTTCCGGGGGTCGGAGTTGGCTGACCCCAACTTCCGGGCTTCGGATGCGGATGTCGCCGCGTTGCGTGCGCAGGGCGAGATGCACGGTGGCAAGCTGAACGAGATCCGCAACCGGGGACGGCAGCAGCTGGGTGACCAGATCGACGAGCTGTCTTCGGCCGAGATCACCTCGCTCGAGCGGATGCTGATCGGCCACGACCACCAGGACGTGAACGATGCCTACCGTGCGGGTGACCGCTCGGTCGAGCAGAAGCCGGTCGTCCGCGTCGCGGCGTCGGTGCTGAAGAAGCTGCCCGACTTCCACGGCGAGATCCACCGCGGTATCAGCTTCCGCACGGCGGAGGACCTGGAGAAGTTCCTCAACCGGTACCTGCCCGGTCGGACCGCGACCGAGCCGGCGTTCACGCACTCTGCCAAGGCGCAGAACGGCGCGGACGACTTCAGCGGCGGACAGTACGACGCGGGCCGCGTCGTACTGCACATCGACGCCCAGCACGGCAAGGACCTGTCGTTCATGCGCGACCCCGCGGTCGGTATCGACGAGGTCATGCACGGGCCGCACACGCCGTTCTACCCGACGAAGATGGAGCAGGACGCGGACGGCGTCTGGCACATCCACGTCCGGGACCACGGCGGTCCGGTCGAACTGCCGCCGGGCCACACGCCGGAGCCGATCGTCGTGGAGCGCCCGCCGGCACGCAGCCAGCAGCCCGCCGGTCCGTTCGGTCCAGGTGGTCAGCCGTCGTACCCGGCGCCCGACTACCGTCCGCCGCAAACACACCCGGTACCCGACTACGGCCCGCCACCAGGCCACCCTGGCTACGGCCCGCCGCAGAGTCACCCGACCCCGGACTACGGCCCGCCGCAAGGCCACCCCGTACCCGACTACGGCCCGCCCCAGGGCCAGTACGGTCCCGGCCAGCACCAGCCCGGCCAGTACGGTCCGCCTGGACACCAGCAGGGTCACAACCCGCCTGGGCAGAACCCGCAGGGTCAGTTCGGTCCGACGGGACACCAGAACCCGCAGGGTCAGTTCGGTCCGACCGGACACCAGAACCCCCCGGGTCAGTACGGCCCGCCTGGGCACAACCCGCAGGGTCACCCGACGCCGGACTACGGCCCGCCGCAGGGCCGGCCGCAGTACGACCAGGGGCAGTACGGTCCCGGGCAGCACCCCAGCCAGCACCAGCCGGGCCAGTACGGTCCGCCTGGACACCAGCAGGGTCACAACCCGCCTGGGCAGAACCCGCAGGGCCAGTTCGGTCCGACCGGACACCAGAACCCACCGGGTCAGTACGGCCCGCCTGGCCACCAGCCGGGTCACAACCCGCAAGGCCGGCCCGGACACAACCCGCAGGGCCATCCCACGCCGGACTACGGCCCGCCGCAAGGCCGGCCGCAGTACGACCAGGGTCAGTACGGTCCGCCCGGACATCACCAGGGTCAGAACCAGCCGGGCCAGTACGGTCCGCCCGGACACAACCCGAACTACAACCCGCAGGGTCACCCGACGCCGGACCACGGCCCGCCGCAGGGCCGGCCGCAGTACGACCAGGGTCAGTACCAGAACCAGCAGGGTCAGTACGGTCCGCCGGGGCACTACCCGGATCCGAACCAGCCGGGCCAGTTCGGCCCGACCGGGCATCACCCGGATCCGAACCAGCCGGGTCACCCCGCCTACAACCCGCAGCAGCCACACCCTGGCTACGACCCGCGGAACCCGAACCCGTACAACCAGCCGAACCAGCCGAACCCGTACAACCAGCCGAACTACGGACCGCAGGCACGGCACACGCCGGACCAGTCCCCGTACGGCGGTCAGCCTCAGGGCGGCCAGTACGGCGGCCAGCCGCACGGCGGACAGCCGTCGTACGGTGGGCAGCCGCACGGCGGACAGCCTTCCTACGGTGGGCAGCCGCATGACGGTCAGCCGTCGTACGGGGGACAGCCGCCACAGGGTGGGCAGCCTTCGTACGGTGGTGGGCAGCCGCCGCATGGGGACCAGCCGGCCTATGGGCAGCCAGATCCGCGGTCGGTGGGTGCACCGCCGAACACGGTGATTCGGCAGGGGACCGGGGCGAATGCCGGGTATCCGGTGCGGACGCCGGAGAAGGGCGAGTTCGTCGAGTTCGACGACGACCTCGACGGCGAGTACGTCAAGATCCGCAACCGGACCGACGATGTGCCCAAGATCGCGGAGGCACTCGACCTGCACGACGAGGACCCGGCGAAGCTGGCCGAGATCGCCGAACTGGTCGACGTGGCGAAGCGGAACATGTTCGTGAACAAGCACGACGTGGCGATCGGGCCGGGAGACATCCGGCACGGCAACTTCCAGGCGATGCCGGGGATCGCGGAGCTGTGGAACAAGGCAGCGCGGGGTGACCTCACGATCAGGGAGGAGAACGCCGTTCGCTCCCTGGTCGCCCATGAGTACGTCGAAGCCAAGTTGCTCGAGGCCGGCGCGCCGTACAAACTGGCCGATCCGGACATGTGGGAGGGTCCGGCGGACGACCCGACCTACCTGTACAAGAAGAACCCGGGGCCCCACGAGCTGGCGCCGTTGTCGCTGAAGGGCGGTGACGACTCCAGTCTGCTGGAACTGTGGAAGACGCGGTACGGACTGACCTCGCCGTTCGGGGACGAGCCGTTCACGCCGGGTGACTTGTCGAAGGCGAAGCTGGATGCGATCGTCCAGGCGATTAAGGAGCAAAAGGGATGGTGACCGACACGGCCGCCGCGGAGCGGATGGTCGAGCGTCTGCTCGCGGTCAAGTGGGACGACGACGCCATGTCGGCGCACCACCGGTCACGGGCCCGGCTGGCCCGTGAGTTCCTCCGGCGGACCGCGCAGTGGGCGCAGGCCCTCGGGGCCGAGCGAGGCTGGCCGGCGAGCGATCTGGCCGGCGCTCTGGATCCGGATGTCGCCGTTGACCCGGCGTTGCTGGCCAAGCTGGAGCTGGACGAGACGTCGAGTGATCTGTTCCCGGTCCCGGAGGACATCGCCCCGCTGATGGTGCGCTGGGCGGCGCTGGGTGATCTTCCGCGGCAGCGGTTCCCGGAGCTGGATGATCCCTACGAACCGTTGGTGGAGTTCTTCGCCCGCGGTGGTGGCTATGCCTACGGTCCGGGGGAGCTCGATCTCGGCTTTGCCTCCATCCCGCTCCGGAAGGTGGCCGACCGGGCTGCGTTGGAGCCGTTGCCGATCGACGCCGCGTCGTTGGATGCGCTGGATCAGGAGAGCTGAGTGTCGGGTACATATGGGACTCAGGTCATCGAGTCCGTTGCGGTACGGCGGCGCCGGTTGCGCGAGGCCTGGTTGTTCGGGGCCGAGCGGGCCAAGAACACGCTGAACGAGCAGACCGGCCGGGTGCTGGCCAGCGTGATGATCGGTGCACTGGCTTGCGCGGGCTGTGCGGGTGTCGCGTACTTCAAGTCCTCGCAGGCCAAGGAGAAGCAGCCGACACCGACCTCGACGACGGGGCCTGTGAACCCTTCCCCTTCGAAGTAGTCAGCGCCCGAAGAGGTGCCGCAGCCACGTCCGTCGTGGCTGCGGTTTGAGGGCGGCCGGGAGTACGGCGGCCGGGGGAGTGGCCAGCGTCACAGGGATCTGCACCATGTGGTCGCCTTGTAGCCAGAACAGGTCCGGCGAGCACTGGTCGGGCGCACCGCGGTAGCTGTCCGCCACCCAGGCGGCGAGCGCATCGGCACGCGCCTGTCCTGCGTCGGCGGGGCAGTAGGCGATCGTGCCCAGCCGCGGTACGCCGATCAGTACGCCGGCCCCGGTCGATGCCTGGGGCAACAAGGTGTCCCGGTCGACGACCGCCATCGACACCAGCGGATCGCCGTCGCGCCGGAGAACCGAGATCCCGTTCTGTTCGGCCGGGACGAGATCCGCGATCTCGTGCAGACTCAGCTGCACCGGCGACGGTACGCCGGGATCACCGAGCCCGAGCATTGACCGCCGGACGACGGTCAGCCGCCGCAGCTCGCTGCCCGTGCGGATGAAGACCACGACCTCGAAGTGGTCACCGAACGGAATGAGCGCGTCGGCCACCGGGCCCGCGGTCCGGGCCGACCAGCCGCGCTGGACGAGCAATGCGCGTTGCCGTTCGGCGACGTCGCCGAACCGGTGTTCCTCGGTGGCGAGCTCACCCTCTGCGACGACGGCGCGCAGCCAGGCCTCGATCTGCTCGGCCCAGCGTGCCTGTGGTAGCTGTAGGCAACGATCGACGATCTCGCCGACGCCCACGACCGCCGACATCTGCAGCGCGCCGCGGCCCCAGCCGACCTCCACGGTTCGCTCCGCGGCGTCGACCACGCAGCCCGGCAGCCAGATCGGCGCAAGCTCCGCGATCACGTCGACTATCGCCGAATCGTCCGTCCCTGTCATGTGTTGACCTCACCCACCACTACAGTGTCTCGCACGTCCGTCGGTAAGAAGTACGAAGTCTCCCCGCGCAACCGCGCGGCACGCCCAGCGGAGGAACACCTTAGTGGCAAGCCGGATCGTGCACCGCCCGGCGCGGCGCACACCTCCACCCGGGGTACAGCAGCAGCGCGTGATCGAACCAGCACCTCATCTCGGAGGTGGTGGCGGAGGCGGCGGTGGTGGCGCGATGCAGACGCTGCTGCCGATGGTGGGCAGTCTCGGATCGGTCGCCATGATGACGATGGGCCGGTCCGGCCCGATGGTGATGGTCGGGGCCGGTCTGCTCGGGCTGACCCTGGTCGGGTCGGTCGGCGGCATGCTGGCCTCGCGCGGCAAGGGCGGTAAGGACCGCAAGAGCCAGCGCACCCGCTACCTGGACTACCTCGAGCGCATGCGTGACGAGTTCTCCAAGGAGGAGCGGAAGGCGCGGGCCGAGGCGCTCGAGCTCAACCCGCCGCCGGACGCGCTGCTCGACTGTGTGGCCGATGTCTCGCGGTTGTGGGAGCGGCGCCGGACCGACAGCGACTTCCTGCAGCCGCGGTGTGGTAGCGGCCGGGTTCCGGTCGTGCCGGCGCGGCTGGGGCAGGGTGGTTCCGCGATGGAGCCGCCGGATCCCTTCATGACGGCCGAGGCAACCGCGCTGGTACGGCGTTTCACCGAGATGCCGGACATGCCGCTGACCGTGCCGCTGGACCACGTGGGCAACGTCAGCATCGTCGGTGACCGGGAGGGCGTCGTACGGGTTGCTCGTTCGCTGCTCGTCCAGACCGCGGTGTTCCACGCGCCGGAGGACGTCGCGATCGCGGCCAGTTTCCCGCAGCGTGCCCTGCCGGACTGGGACTGGATGGCGTGGCTTCCGCATGCGCAGGATCCCGAGCGCAAGCAGGGTCCGATGCCGTTCCGCCGGATCGCCGAGTCGCCGTACGAGCTGACGCAGTTGCTGTCGGCCGATCTCGCCGAGCGTGTTCAGTGGGCGACGGAGTCGCGTCGTGGGTCGGTGAACTTCGAGGACCGCCGGAAGCTGACCAAGCGGCTGCTGGTGCTGCACGACACGTACGGCGACGTCGCGGCCGAGGTTCGTCCGGGCGCGGACGACGGGATTCTCCCGGGTGAGCTCGGGGTGACCGTGCTGCACCTGGTGGCCGACCGGGTCCAGGAGCCGAGTTCGGTGACGATGCGGATCACCGTGTACGGCGACGAGGTCCGGATCGAGGACCTGCGGGGTGCGTACCCGATGGCGGCCAGTGGCCGGGTCGACCGGATGGAAGCCCCGGTTGCCGCGGGGATCACCCGTGAGATGGCGCCGCTGCGGTTGTCGGCGGAGTCGCTCGAAGAAGAAGGACATGTCGACGACGTCGACTTCATGGGCCTGATCGGGATCTCCGACATCGGCCAGCTGGACTTCAAGCGCCTGTGGCAGGAGCGGTCCGACCGGGCGTTCCTGCGGGTCCCGCTCGGTGTCGACGACACCGGAGCCGTGGTGCAGGTCGACCTCAAGGAATCGGCCCAGCTCGGTATGGGTCCGCACGGCCTGTGCGTCGGAGCGACGGGTTCCGGTAAGTCCGAGGTGCTGCGGACGATGGTGATGGCGCTGATGGCCACCCACAGTCCCGAGGATCTCTCGTTCGTCCTGGTCGACTTCAAGGGTGGTGCGTCGTTCGCGCCGTTCGAGCGGGTGCCGCACGTGTCCGGCATCATCACCAACCTGCGCGACGACGCGAGCCTGATCGAGCGCGCCTACAAGAGCCTCGAGGGCGAGGTGCAGCGTCGTCAGCAGGTGCTGAAGGACGCGGGCAACATCGCGAACATCACCGACTACCGGCTGCACCGCAAGCAGAAGCCGGAGATGGCGCCGCTGCCGCACCTGTTCATCATCATCGACGAGTTCGGTGAGCTGCTGAACGAGCGCCCGGACTTCATCGACCTGTTCCTGTCGATCGGCCGCATCGGCCGTTCGATCGGTGTCCACCTGCTGCTGTCCAGCCAGCGGGTCGAGTCCGGCAAGCTGCGCGGCCTGGAGACCTATCTGTCGTACCGGCTCGGTCTGCGCACGTTCTCCGAGGAGGAGAGCCGGACGGTGTTGGACACCACCGACGCGTTCCACCTGCCGCCGCTTCCGGGCTTCGGGTTCCTCAAGGTCGACACCAGCGTCTACCAGCGGTTCCGCGCGGCTTATGTGTCCGGCGCGTACACCCCGCCGACCGACGTGATCGTCGAGGACGAGGGCACCGAGGCGCGGCCGATGCTGCTCCCGCCGTACCAGCAGACCGAGGCCGAGATCGAGGCTGCGCAGTCGGCTGGGAAGCCGGCGCCGGGCAGCAAGGCGACGGAGCGTACGACGGGCCCGACCGAGCTGACCGTGTTCGTCGACCAGGTCCGGAAGGCCGCCGAACAGGTCCTGAAGATCTGGCTCCCGCCGCTGCCGACCGCCTGCACGCTGGACGCGCTCGGCGGCCGGACCGACTTCGTCGAGGGACGCGGCCTGCAGCTGGCCGTCCGGGTGCCGCCGATGCAGCCGCCGGTCGGTGTGGTCGACGACCCGGTCAACCAGACCCAAGAGGTCTTCCGGCTGGACCTGACCCGGGCCGGCGGTCACGCGGCCATCGTGGGCGGTCCGTCCTCCGGCAAGACGACCGCACTGCGGACCATCGTCACTTCGCTGGCCCACACGCACACCCCGCTCGAGGTCTCGATCTACGCGCTCGACCTGGCCGGCGGCGGTATGCAGGCGCTGTCCGAGCTGCCGCATGTCGGTGGGGTCGCACTGCGGACCGACCGCGAGCGGATCCGGCGGACGGTTGAAGAGATCCGCACGATGATCGACCACCGCGAGCGGGTCTTCCGCAACCACGCGATCGACACCATGGAAGGGCTGCGCCAGGAGCACGCGGCGGGCCGGATTCCGGAGCTGCCGTCGGCGGACGTCGTACTGGTGATCGACAACTACGGTGCGATCCGGACGACGTTCGACGAGCTGGACGAGCCGATCAGCGACATCCTGCAGCGGGGCAGCAGCTACGGCATCCACGTGGTGACGTCGATGATGCGCTGGAACGACGTCCGGATGCAGAACCAGGCGATGTTCGGCACCATGCTCGAGCTGCGGCTGAACGACCCGACCGAGTCCAACATCGACCGGCGGCTGCAGGAGGTCCTGCGCAAGGCCGGTCCCGGCCGGATGCTGGTGCCGGGCGGCAAGCTGTACGGGCAGTTCGCACTGCCGCGGATCGACGGTGTCGCCGACGACGAGAACCTGTCCGGCATTCTCGAGGCGCAGGCGGTCACGGTCCGCTCCACCTGGCAGGGCCCGCGGGCCCCGCAGGTCCGGATCCTGCCGCTGCAGCTGCCGCGTAACCAGGTGGGCGACGACATCCGCCAGCCCGGTGTGGTGCCGATCGGTGTGGACGAGCGAGGGCTGGCGCCGGTCTACCTGGACCTCGCCGGTCGCGACACGAACCTCGTCGTGTTCGGCGACAGCGGGTCCGGCAAGACCAACATGGTCCGGCTCATCGTCCAGCAGCTGCTCGACCAGCACACCCCGGAGCAACTGGTGTTCGCCGTACTCGACCCGCGGCGCGGTCTGCGCGAGGTCGTCCCGCAGGCGTACGTCGGTGGTTACGCACCGACCGGCCGAGTCGCGGCCGGTCTCGCGGCCGGTGTGTCGCAGGAGCTGGCCAAGCGGATGCCGGACGACAGCGGCGCGATCCCGGAGGCCGGTCAGGGTGGCCCGCGGATCGTCGTACTGGCCGACGACTACGACCTGCTGACGTCGGGCGGTCAGTCGCCGATGGACCCGTTCCTGCCGTACGTCGCGGCCGGCCGCGACATCAAGCTGCACTTCATCGTGGCCCGGCGCGCCTCCGGTGCGTCGCGGCAGCTGTACGAGCCGTTCCTGTCCGCGGTGATGGAGTCCGGAGCAGCCGGTCTGGTGCTGTCCGGCGACCGCGCTGAGGGGCAGCTCTTCACCGGCGCGTACCCGGGCGACTACCCGCCCGGCCGCGGATTGTTCGTACGACGAGGCGATGGACCGGAGCTGGTCCAGACGGCACTGGCCGATCCGGTCCAGGCTGCCGCCCAGAGCAGTGGAGGAACCACATGACCTACGACCTGGTGGCGCTCGTCGACGGGCGCCCGTCGAGTGACGACGTCATGGCGGGCCTCACCGCCGCGGGCAACGAGCTCGGTGTGCGCGCGGTGAGCGGCGGCGCCGTTGTTCAGTTGTGCGGCGACGACGACCAGCCGCTGGTGTCGGTCGAGCTGCCGTTGCTGATCCAGGTGCCCGGTGAGGTCGAGCGGATGCTCGGCTCGACGGTCGGCGTGGTGGACACGCCGGCCTGGTGGGTGGAGATCCGGGCGACGACGCGGGACGGCGCGCGTGAAGTCGCCGAGCAGTACGCGAACACCCTGATCGACCGGCTGGGTGGCAAGGTCTGGACGTCGGAGGGAATCCGGACGTCCGAGGCCCCGAGCGAGGAGACCCACTGAGATGCCGAACGAACTGATCTTCAGCCCCGGCGTCGACCTGATCACCGAGAAGGTCGCCGTCGTCATGCAGGACCGCCCGGTGATCGGGATGTCGGCCTGGCTGGGCGACGCGCTGGCCTCGGCGAAGATGGCCGGCCGCGACCTGCAGCTGGTCACCCCGAAGACCTCCGCGCTGACCTACCCGGTCCGGGCGAGCATCTTCAAGGGGGCGTACTCCAAGTGGGTCGTCACCGACGACGACGGCGAGTACTTCGACGGCCTGAACGGTGTCCGGCTGAAGTGGAACGGCGAGATGTTCCTGGCCCGCGCGGCCGCCGCCACGAAGGGTGAGCCGACCTCGGACCTGCACCCGGACTACGTGGTCAAGGACGAGATGTTCGGTCAGCTCCAGTTCACCGTGCGGGTCCGGCACCGCGCGGTCGAGAGCCTGGTGCTCGGCAAGATGACCGAGCGGCTGTTCACCGCGGCGACCGGCAGCGGCCCGGCCGGCTGGTCGACGTCCGAGCCGGTCACCCAGCCGTGGAGCCCGCAGGCGCTGACCGAGTACTGCCGCGACCGGGCCCCGCAGCCGACCTGGCTGGTCCTGTCCGGGCAGCCGGGCAAGGAGTTCCCGCCGTCGGTCGGCACCCTCGAGGTCCGCCGGACCATGTCGGGTGTCGACGAGACCGTCACGCTCGCGGTCACCCAGCCGGGGATGGACTTCCCGGACGCGAACAAGGTCGGTGAGTGGATCGACGAGATCGCCGACAACTACGAGCTGATCTCGGCGATGGTGATGGGCGCGTACGGCGAGGCCGACGGCAGCTACCGGCCGCGCTTCGTCGGCATGGCCTGCCCGATCGGCGTCGGGGCCGGGAACGAAGCGGTCCGGGCGTCCAGCGTCGCCGAGATGGTGAAGGTCCCGGGGATCAGCCGGGCGATGGCGATCGGGCCCGCCCACGCGCCCGCGATCTGGTACCCGATCGGCAACGGGCGCCAGCCGCGCGACTGGGAGGCCTACGCCGCGCTGATGAAGAAGCTGATCCCGGCCGAGGCGCTGGCAGGTAAGCAAGGGAGTTACGGAGTATGAGTACGTACAGCCGGGTGACGGTGATCGGTCAGCGGCGGCGGATGGACGCCGTGCTGCCCGCCGATGAGCCGCTCGGTGTCCTGCTGCCGGACCTGCTCCGGATGCTCGACGAGCCGCTGCAGCAGACACCGCAGCGCCGGTTCCTGACCACGGCGACCGGTGTCCTGGTGCCCCCGGAGGGCACGCTGGCGTCCGCGCAGATCATCGACGGCGCGGTGCTGCGGCTCGCGGCCGAGGGTGAGCTGCCGCCGCCCCCGACCGTGTACGACGTGACCGAGGAGGCCGTCGAGGACCTCAAACGGCGCGGTACGACGTTCAAGCCCGCGCACCGGCGTGTCCTGGCCGGGTGTGGGCTGGTCTTCTCGCTGGTCGCCGGCGCGATCTCGCTGCTGGTCGCCGCGCCGAACGCGATCGCCGCTGCCGCACTGCTGGTGCTGGCCGCGATCTGCGCGTTCATCGGTATCGCGCTCGGCCGGTCGGGCAACAAGCTGATCGCGATCCCGCTGGTCATCGTGGCCTCGGTCCTGCTGGCGCTGGCGGTCGGGTTCTGGGCGCTGGATTCCGGGGCGAGCCTCGGTCTGACTGTCACGATCGGCGCACTGTGTCTGGCGTTCGGTCCGCTGCTCTTCTCGGCGGCCGGCCTGGTCGGTGGCGGCCTGGTGGCCGGTGCGACCTCCTTGCTGTTCGTTGTGGTCTGGATGCTCGGTGTCGGGACCGGCCTGGCCGCGGACCGGGTCGGTGCACTCGCTGCACTGCTGGCCGTGCTGCTGCTGGGCCTGCTGCCGCGGATGGCGCTCGCACTGTCCGGCCTGGCCAGCCTGGACGACAAGCGGGCTTCCGGGCAGGAGATCATGCGCGGCGACGTGCAGAGTGCACTCAACGCCGCTCACCTCGGTCTGGCGCTGGCGACGGTGCCGATCGCGGTGTCGTCGGGTGTGGCGGGAATCATGCTGCTGAAGGCCGGCGGCCCCTGGGCTGTCGCGCTGGCGCTGGTGCTGGCGTTCCTGCTGGCTTCGCGGTCCCGGCTGTACCCGCTGGTGCAGGAGGTCGCGACGCTGTTCGCAGCCGCGTTCACTGTGGTTTCCGGGTGCGTTCTGATCGCCGCAGTGAACGGTCAGGGCGGTGCGTTCATCGCGTTGGGGCTGCTGGTTCTGGTCGCCCTGTTCTGTGCCTTCGGTCTCGGTTCTGCACCGGCGGAGCATGTCCGTGCGCGGCTGACGCAGCTGCTGGACTATCTTGAGGTTGGCGCGATCATCGTGACGGTCCCGCTGGCGCTGGGAGTATTCGGCGTCTACTCCAACCTGCTGAACGCATTCTGACGACCGGATGGAATGACTGAATCCAACTGGCAGGGTGACATGCTGCGCCGGATGTCGGCGGAGCAGTCACCAGCCGAAGAGCCGTCCAACACCGACACCCCGCCACCGGCCGACCAGCCGGTAGCGGAGGCGCCGCCCGCTCCGCCTGCGCCCGGACCTGACCCCGCGCCCGGGCAGCAGCAGCCGCCTCCGCCTGCGCAGCAGTACCCGCAGCAGGGACCGCCGCCGCAGTACCAGCAGGCGCCGTACCAACAGCAGGGGTACGAGCAGTACCCGCCTCAGCAGTATCCGCAGCAGCCGCCGTACCAGCCGCCGCCGCAGCAGCAGTACCCCCAGCAGTACCCGCCGCAGCAGGGCTACCCGCCGCCGCCTCCGCAGTACCAGCAGCCGCCGCAGTACGGGCAGGCGCCGCCGGTGGAGCCGCCGCCGTACGCGGTGCCCCAGTATCCGCAGCAGCAGCAGCCGTACCCGCCTGCGCCGCCGCAGCAGCAGTACCCACCGCAGCAGTACCCGGAGCAGCAGTACCAGCAGCCCTATGCGGATCCGCAGTACCAGCAGCAGCCCCCGCCGTACCACCAGCAGCACCCGGGGCAGGCGCCGTACCAGCAGGGCCCGCCGCCGGTGCCGAACACCGGGTGGGGACCGCCGCCGACGCCACAGTCCGACCAGCTCGGTACGCCGATGGCCGACGGCGACTCGGTCTTCCGGCGCTTCCGCCGGTTCGCCTCCGAGGCGGCCTACCTGGTCGGCGCCTCCGGGCGGATCCAGCGCGACGTCGACAACATCGCGATGATCCGCCGCCCGATCGCGATCATGCGCCGGGTCGGTGTCCTCAGCCCGGTCACCAACGCCGGTACGTCGACAGTGAGCGCCCTGCTCGCGATGATGCTGGCAACCCAGCGGTCGGACCGTGTTGTCGCCATGGACGCGGATCCGGGTGGTGCCGAGCTGTCCCGCCGCCTCGAGCTCACAGTGGGCGCAGGCCCGATCGAACGCGTCAGCCTGGTCCGCAGCGACGGCAGCGCCGACGCGGTCCGCAGATCACTCGCCGAGGCGCAGAGCCAGGGCGCGCGTGATGTCGGGCTCGCCGTCGTCGACTGCCCAGGCAGCATGTACGACGAGATCAGCATGGAGATGGCGTCGTCGGCGCACTGCATCGTGCTGGTCGTCCCGTCCGTGCAGCATGTCGCGAACTACTGCCTGCAGCAGCTCGACCAGCTCACGCCCGACGGTCAGAATGTGCTCCTGACCCGTGGCGTCGTGGTGATCACGATGGTGCAGCCTGCGCCGCCGAGCTCGGTCGACTGGCTGCTGGAGGCGTTCCGGCAGCGCGGTCTCGAGCCGCTGGTGCTCCCTCATGACGCCCATATCGCGCAGGCTTGGCCGCTGCACGCGGAACAGCTTCAGGACGAGACCCGCCGGTCCGTGCTGGATCTGTCCGCGCGAGTGGTCCAGACAGTCACCGGCGCGGCCGGCTGAGACGAAAAAGTCTCAAACGACGGTTCAATCGCGCAGTGGATTGAACCGTTCGGGCCGCCGGGCCGTTTGTCAGAGCGTTCAACTATTTTGCCGGCAAGCTCCTGGAGGTCCAGATTCATGAGCGATGACACGATGGCACCACCCACCTCGCCACCCGACGCCGCACCCGACGGCCTGATGCGCGACCGGAGGTCGGTGCTCCGCTGTGCGGCGATCGCCGCGATGGTGGGTGCCAGCGCCCCGATCCTCGCCGCCTGCGGTGGCGGCGACACCCCCGGTGCGACCCCGACGACCGGGACCAGCACCGGCCCGACCAGTGCCCCGACCACGGGCGGCAGCACCGGTCCCTCGTCTGCGCCGCCGTCGAGTGCCGCAGGTGGCAAGGTGCTCGGCCCCGTCGCCGACATCCCGGTCGGCGGCGGCAAGGTGTTCACCGACGCCAAGGTCGTCGTCACCCAGCCGACCGCCGGGCAGTTCAAGGGGTTCTCCGCGGTCTGCACGCACCAGGGCAACCCGATCGGCTCGGTCGCGGACGGTCAGATCATCTGCCCGTTCCACCAGAGCCACTTCAGCATCACCGACGGTGCCCCGGTCAGCGGGCCGGCCCAGACGGCGCTCCCCGCGGTCAACGTCGCGGTCAACGGCACGAACGTCGTACAGACTGCCTGACCTCCCCAGTACGTCGAAAGGCCCGGCCAGATCTGGCCGGGCCTTTCGGGGGTGGGGTTTACTGCTGAGCCGGATCCGCCTTGCCGGCGAACAGCAGCTTGTTCGGCGAACCGGTGCCGGGGTCGCCGACCTTGTCCGGCGTGGCCGCCCCGACCAGTGCGGTCGCGACATCAGCAGGCTTGGCGTCCGGGTGGTCGGCCAGGTAGAGCGCGATCGCTCCTGCGACATGTGGCGTGGCCATCGACGTACCGCTCATCTTCGCGGTCGAGTCCGGCCCGGTGATCCCGACCGACATAACGTCGACGCCCGGGCCGAAGAGGTCGACGCACTTGCCCCAGTTCGAGAACGACGCCTTCTGGTCCCGCTCGTCGGTCGCGCCGACCGTGATCGCGGACGCCTCCCGCGACGGGGAGCCCGTGCAGGCATCCGAGCTTTCGTTGCCAGCAGCAACCGCATAGGTGATACCGGCACCGATCGACGCCTTCACCGCGGCGTCCAGCGCATCGTCGGCCGGGCCGCCGAGGCTCATGTTCGCGACCGCCGGCTTCTTGGCGTTCTTGGTCACCCACTCGATCCCGGCCACCACGGTCTCGGTCGTGCCCGAGCCCTTGCAGTCGAGCACCCGGACCCCGAAGACCTGCGCGCTCTTGGCGACACCGAACGTCGTACCGGCGATGGTGCCGGCGACGTGGCTGCCGTGACCCATGCAGTCGACGCCGTTCTGGCCGTCGCCGACGGTGTCGGTGCCGACCGACGCGCGGTCACCGAAGTCCTTGTGCGCCGCGTAGATCCCGGTGTCGATCACGTAGACGTTCACCTTGTCCGCGGGCGACGACGGCGTGTACTTCTTGTCGAGCGGCAGGTCCCGCTGGTCGATCCGGTCCAGGCCCCACGGCGGTTCGTCCTGTTTCACCGTGAACTTCTGGTTCTGCTGCACGAACGCGACCCGGGAGTCACCGGCCACCTTCTTCGCCTGCTCCTCGGTCATGGTCGCCGAGAAACCCTTGATCGACGCGTCGTACTGGTCCCGGAGCTTGACGTCGTACTTGGTCGACAGGCTCTGGTTCGTGGCGCGCGTCTCACCCTGCGTGCGCTGGCCGGCGAGGACCACGATGTAGCTGCCGGGTACGGCGGCCGGGCTGCCGGCACCGCGGATCGCAACACCGGTCTGCTCCGGCTGCGCCGCCGTACTGGTCGCGGCGATACCGGTCACGGCCAATCCTGCGGCGGCGAGCGCACCGAGCGCCACGCGCGGTCTGATGAATCTTAGGGACATGGGCGGAAACTCCCTCGAGTCGACGCAAGGCCTTGTTGCCTCACGCAAAGGACCTGCGCATCTACCCTGGGTGACAGGCTACGGACCGCGCTCATCCCAATCGGGGGTCAACTCCGCCTTATGACCCAACCCGCAATACGACCGCCGTCCAATCGCAAGGTCAGAAGCGTCCCCAACGGATCGGCCGGTCGATCCCGCCGTACCGGTGGATGATGTAGCCGTGGGCGCGCGCCCAGCGCTCGGCGCCGCGCGCGAGTGCCTGCGAACCACAGTTCAGGAAGTCCTCGGCGAGTTGCCGATCACCCCAGATCCGCAGCAGTTCGAGCAGCGGCTCCTCCGAGCTCGCGCGGCCAAGCTTGACCGCCAGTACGACGATCAGCCGGCGCAGGTCCGGATTGGCGACCGCGGTCCGGGTGAGCGCGGGCTGGTAGAACCGCTGATGGGCCCGGCGCAACTGGTTGTAGCTCTCCCGTGCTGCCGGACCGTCTGCTGCCCAGGATCCCTGCGGGGTGAGCTTGCGTGCCGTGTTCACCAGCATGCGTTCGTACGATCCGAGCTTCGCCATGTCGGCGGGGGTGAAGCCGAGTTTGTTGACCAGGGTCTCATCGGCTCCCCGCGCGATCAGCCTGCGAACTGCCTCCTCACGCTGGTGGTACCGCGCGAGGTGCAGCGCGGTGTTGCCTTCGGAGTCGCGGAGGTCGAGGGTGTAACCGGACTCGACGAACTCGTCGAAGCGAGTGCTGTCGCGATCGTCGATCGCCGCGCTGAAGAAGGCGGTCCGGTCACGGAGTGCCGGTTTGCGCGACCGCGTCCGCACCACGATGACGATGATCAGCAGGCTGATGCCCAGGCCCGCGACAGTGACGATCCAAGCGGCGTGCATCCCACCATGATCGGCTGCCTGGCGCGCGTGCGCAGGCGCTGGCAGGTTGCGGTCAGTGCGCGAGGCGGCTCTCGTGGTTGGCGTACTTGCGGGCGGCGAAGTCGTAGGCGTCGGTGATCAGCGGGAGCAACGGATCGAGGTCGGTGGGGGAGACGATCGCGACCCAGTACTGCGAGGCGTAGAAGGGGTGCGGCATCAGGGTGTCGCGGGCGGCGTAGTCGTGGCCGGAGTCGAGCACCCAGTCGGCGTCGCGCTCGGTCGGCGGTGTACTGAACAGACTCGTGTACGTCGCCTTGGTCAGGCCGAGGTTGAGTCGCCAGGCACCGGGTTCGTCGAGCCGGGAGACCTGCTCGTAGTGGTCGCCGGTGACGATGGTGGCGAAGGGTTGCTGCCGCTCCGGTGGGAGGTCGGCAGCCGGGTCGTACAGGTAGAACAGGTCGTCCTGGGCGTCGAGGACCCGGACGCCCGATCGGTCGCGGATCAGCCGATCCAGTTCGTCAGCAGTCATGCCTTCAAGTCTGTCATTGAACCTGCGATGGAGACTTCGGCAGAATTCAGGTTTTGTCGGCGGCCCGAACTAGGGTTGTCGGGTGGCTGATCCATCGTCCTACCGACCCGCCCCCGGGTCGATTCCCGACTCGCCCGGTGTCTACCGCTTCAGCGACTCCGCCGGGCGGGTGATCTACGTCGGCAAGGCGAAGAACCTGCGGGCCCGGCTGTCGTCGTACTTCCAGGACCTGGTCAACCTGCACCCGCGCACGCAGGCGATGGTGACGACCGCGGCGAAGGTCGAGTGGACCGTCGTCGGCACCGAGGTCGAGTCGCTGCAGCTGGAGTACTCCTGGATCAAGGAGTACGACCCGCGCTTCAACGTGAAGTACCGCGACGACAAGTCCTACCCGTGGCTCGCGATCACGCTCGACGAGGACTTCCCGCGGGTGATGGTCGGCCGCGGCCAGAAGAAAAAGGGCGTGCGGTACTTCGGCCCCTACAGTCACGCCTGGGCGATCCGGGAGACGGTCGACCTGCTGCTCCGGGTCTTCCCGATGCGCTCGTGCAGCAAGGGCGTGTTCAACCGGCACCGCCAGATGGGCCGGCCCTGCCTGCTCGGCTACATCGGCAAGTGCGCGGCGCCCTGCACCGGTCAGGTGTCCCAGGAGGAGCACCGCAAGATCGTCGACGACTTCTCCGCGTTCCTCTCCGGCCAGACCGCGACGTACGTGCGCCGCCTGCAGCAGGAGATGAAAGCCGCGGCTGCGGAGCTGGAGTACGAGCGCGCAGCCAAGATCCGCGACGACCTCGCCGCCCTCGAGAAGGCCCTGGCCAAGAACGCGGTCGTCCTCGGTGACGGTACCGACACCGACGTGATCGCGCTCAGCGAGGACCCGCTCGAGGTCGCCGTCCAGATCTTCTACGTCCGCGGCGGCCGGATCCGCGGTGAGCGCGGCTGGATCGCCGACAAGGCCGACGGTACGGCGACCACCGGTGACCTGGTCTCGCAGTTCATCCAGCAGACGTACGCCGGTGATTCGGGCGACGCGATCCCGCGCGAGATCCTGGTGCCGGTCATCCCGGACGATGTCGAGGCGCTGACCGAGTGGCTGGAGCGGACCCGTGGGACGCGGGTGGCGATCCGGGTTCCGCAGCGTGGTGACAAGAAGGCGCTGATGGAGACCGTCGAGCGCAACGCGTTGCAGACGCTCACGATGCACAAGACGAAGCGGGCCAGCGATCTGACCACCCGCAACCAGGCGCTGGAGGAGATCCAGGCCGGTCTCGACCTGCCCGAGGCCCCGCTGCGGATGGAGTGCTACGACGTCTCGAACCTGCAAGGCACCGAGGTGGTCGCCTCGATGGTCGTCTTCGAGGACGGCCTGCCGCGCAAGAGCGAGTACCGGCGGTTCGTCATCAAGGGCGTCGAGGGGCAGAACGACGTGGCCTCGATCGCCGAGGTGCTGACCCGGCGGTTCAAGCGGATGATCGAGGACCGCGCCGACATCCCGCCGGGGGAGGACCCGACGGCGTACCTGGTGGATCCGGAGACCGGCCGGGCGAAGAAGTTCGCCTACACCCCGGGCCTGGTCGTGGTCGACGGTGGCCCGCCGCAGGTCGCGGCCGCCCGGCAGGCGCTCGACGAGCTGGGGCTCGGCGACATCCCGATCTGCGGTCTGGCCAAGCGGCTCGAAGAGGTCTGGATCCCCGACGAGGAGGACCCGGTGATCTTCTCCCGGACCTCCGAGGGTCTGTATCTGCTGCAGCGGCTGCGGGACGAGGCACACCGGTTCGCCATCACCCACCACCGCAACCGGCGCTCCAAGACCATGGTCGAGAGCGTTCTGGACGACGTACCGGGGCTGGGGGAGGTCCGGCGCAAGACGCTGCTGCGGCACTTCGGCTCGCTGAAGAAGTTGCGGCAGGCCACGATCGACGACGTGGCCGAGCTGCCCGGATTCGGGCGCCGGACGGCGGAGTCCGTCGTACTGGCGGTGAACGCTGCCGCAACGACGGCCGAATCCGGCCGGGCGCCGTCGGTGAACACGGCCACAGGCGAGATACTGGAGGAAGACGCTCCGGTGGCCGGGGCGGCCAACGGGGATCCAGGGAGAACAGAGAACTGATGGACGACACGAGCGGCAACCTGATCATCGTGACCGGGATGTCCGGGGCGGGCCGGAGTTCGGTCGCGGACGTGCTGGAGGATCTCGGCTGGTTCGTGGTCGACAACCTGCCACCGATGTTCCTGACCACGATGGTCGAGCAGACCATCGGCACCGGGACGCAGCCGCGGCTGGCGGTCGTCGTCGACGTCCGGACCGGGATGTTCTTCGACGAGCTGAGCTCCGCGCTGCACGACCTGCGGATCAAGGGCTACCGGCCGCTGACCCTGTTCCTGGAGGCCTCGGACGACGTCATCGTGCGCCGGCAGGAGGGCGTGCGCCGCCCGCACCCGCTGCAGGGTGAGGGCCGGCTGCTGACCGGCATCCAGCGGGAGCGCGAGCTGCTCGGCGACATCCGGGCCGGTGCCGACCTGGTCATCGACACCTCGAACATGAACGTCCACCAGCTCGCCGCGAAGATCGTGAACGCCTTCGGTGACGAGGAGAACGCCGAGCTCCGGGCCACCGTGGTCTCGTTCGGTTTCAAGTACGGCATCCCGGTCGACGCCGACGTGGTCGCGGACATGCGCTTCATCCCGAACCCGTACTGGCAGCCCGACCTGCGCCCGATGACCGGGCAGGACAAGCCTGTGTCAGACTTCGTGCTCGGCCATCCGCTGGCCCAGCAGTTCCTGCAGAACTATGTGGACGTGCTGGACACCCTGCGGACCGGCTACCTGAACGAGGGCAAGCGCTTCGTCACCGTCGCGATCGGCTGCACCGGGGGTAAGCACCGCAGCGTCGCGATGTCCGAGGAGATCGCCCGCCGACTGCGCGAGAAGGGTTCACCCACCTTGGTCGTCCACAGAGATCTCGGGCGCGAGTGACACGATCCCCCAGGGTCGTTGCATTAGGCGGAGGGCATGGCTTGGCGGCCTCGCTGTCCGCTCTCAGGCACGTCACCGATCAGCTCACCGCGATCGTCACCGTCGCCGACAACGGCGGCTCGTCCGGCCGGCTGCGCAAGGAGCTGGGGGTGCTGCCGCCGGGTGATCTGAGGATGGCTCTGGCCGCGCTGTGCCGCGACGACGAGTGGGGCCGCACGTGGGCCGACGTCCTGCAGCATCGCTTCCGCAGCAACGGTGACCTGCACGACCACGCGGTCGGCAACCTGCTGATCGTCGCTCTGTGGGAGCTGCTCGGTGAGGCCGTCGACGGCCTCGACTGGGTCGGCCGCCTGCTCGGCGCCCAAGGCCGCGTGCTGCCGATGTCCGCCGTACCGCTGGACATCACTGCCCGCGTAATCGGTCTCGACCCGGAGCACCCGGAGGCGATGACCGAGATCCGCGGCCAGGCCGAGGTCGCGACCACCAACGGTCATGTCGTCGACGTGGCCCTCGACCCGGCCGACCCGCCGGCCTGTCCCGAGGCTCTGGTGGCCGTCGCGGAGGCCGACTGGGTCGTGGTCGGTCCGGGCTCGTGGTTCACCTCGGTGATTCCGAATCTGCTGGTCCCCGCGCTGTGCCGCGGTCTCGAGCAGACCAGCGCCCGCCGCCTGCTGACGCTGAACCTGGGGGAGCAGAAGGGCGAGACCGACGGCTTCTCACCCGAGACCCACCTCGAGGTCCTCGCCGCCCACGCACCCGACCTGCGCATCGACGTGGTGCTGGCCGACGAAGGCCACGTGCCGGACCCCGAGTCGCTCCGTCGGACAGCGGAATCCCTCGGGGCCGACCTGGTCATCGCCGACATCGCCGACGACGACCAGCACCTCCACCACGCCCCCGACAAACTCACAAAGGTCTACCGGGAGCTCCTCGTCTAGCTGGCGTCCACACTGATCTTCTGGTCGTAGATCAGCTTGGCGTCGGCGTCGTACCCACGCACCCGCACCTTCTTGAAGTTCTCGCTGCCGCCAGTGGTGCCCCACAGGTAGTAGCCGTTCGAGATCGCCGCGCGTACCGGTCCGGTCGGCAGGTCCACGATGATCTGCGCGACGCCTTCCGGAACCGTGGCCCACATGGAGAACCCGCTCTTGGTGGGATCGCCGAACGTTCCGTCGGCCTGCACCCCGGTGCGGGTGTAGTCGTAGGCGCTCTGCTCGGCGCGGTAGCACCAGGCCAGCACGTTCTGACCGGGGGAGACCAGCAGCGCGGTGAACCGCTTGGCGCTGCCGACCTTCAGTGCGACCTGCCAGTCGGGGCTGATCGGGCCCGCGTTGTACGGCCGCTCGTCGCCGGGGCCCTTGCCGCTCTCCATGAAGGAGTCGTCCGGCTTCTTGCACTCGGTCCGGACCTGCTCGTCACTCAACGGGCTGAACGGTACGACGGTCAACGGCTTCCCGCTCTCCGGGTCCTTGGTCAGCACGACCTTGGGCTCGATCTGCGGCTGGGTCCTGATCTTCACGTCGGCCGGGATCTGCGGCTCCTTCGGCGGCTCGACCTTCACGTACTTCCAGTCGTAGATCCGCTTGCCGTTCGCGTCGTAGCCGCGGATCCGCTGGACGGTGGGTTCGTAGTTGTCCCACGCCTTCGAGTTCGGGTCGATCTTGCGCATCTGCTCCCACTCGGGGAAGCCGAGCGTGAAGTAGCCCTCGGGCCCGACCAGCGCCTGCCGAGGCGCAGACTCACCGGCGAGGCTGACCAGCACGTGGGCGACACCGGCGGCCGGAACCTGCAGGCCCGCCTCGACGACCTGCGGACGCGGCTCCGGGGCGCCTTCCATCGCCTTCGGGAACGGGCGGATGCTCGTGCTGATCCGTCCGCTTTGTCCTTCCCCGCGCTCATCCTTCTGCGAGCACAAGCTGACGATGGACCGGTCGGGTGCGAGGAACAGCGCCTCGAGACGCTTCCGGTCGCCGCTCTTGACCAGTACCCGCCAGCCGGCGTTGATCGGGCCGGCCTTGTCGTAGGCGTTCGACCCGCGTTCCTTGTTGGCCTGCACGTTCTCGTTGTCGGACCATTGGCAGCGCTTCAGTACGGCGGCGTCGGAGAGCGGGCTGGCCGGTGGCGGCAGCGTGGCCTGGATCCCGGTCTCGTTGTCGGTGATCCGGCCGGTCTTCGCGTCGACCGTGATGGTCTCGCTCTTCGGCGTCCGGGCCGGTCCCTCGCTCTCCTGCAGTGTCTTCGACCAGACGCTGAGACCACCGACGATGGCGAGGGTGGTGAGGACCGAGGTCGAGGCGATCGCGATCCGGGTCCGGCGGACCGAGCGGCGGCCCCGGGTGAGGATGTCGTCGATGTCGGTGTGCAGTGGCTGGTCGGTGTCGTCGGCCGCTGCGGCCAGCAGCCGTTCGATGTCGTTGCTCACGAGGCGCTCCTTTCGGTGTGGCCGAGTAGTTCGCGGAGCCGGTCGAGTCCGCGGGACGTCTGGCTCTTCACGCCGCCCTGGCTGACGCCGAGGATGTCGGCGGTCTCCTCGACGCTCAGGTCGTTGTAGTAGCGCAGGACCACGCACGCACGCTGGCTCGGGGCCAGCTGGGCGAGGGCCTTGATCACGAGCAGCCGGTCGTCGACCGGCCCGCCGATGTCGGGCGCCACCAGGGCGGCCTCGTCGGTCTCGTCGGGCCGTTCGCGCCGCCAGGGTTTGCGGGCCTGGTCCAGGACCGACGTGACCACGGCCCGGTGCGCGTAACTCTTGACGCCTTCCCGCCGTTCGATCCGGTTCCACCGGCGGTACACCTTCACCAGGGCGTCCTGGGCCGCGTCCTCCGCACGATGCCAGTCACCACACATCAAGTACGCCGTACGGCGCAGTGGGCGGATCATCGTCGCGGCGAATTCGGTGAACTCGGCGTCGTCTCGTGCTCTCATGCCCCTCCTCTCGTGCTGTCGCGGAAGGAACGCAGCCGGCCGGGTGTTGGGTTGCAGTGAATCCGTAACGCGGTTCACCCGGGCGCAGTTGGAGCTTCTGCCCGGGGTTCTCCAGGAGGGTCTTTGACAACGGTGGGAGGATGCCTTCTATGGCGATGACAGCACAGGTGAAGTCCGAGTTGACCAGCATCCAGGTCACGAAACCCTGTTGCCGCAAGGCCGAGGTGTCGTCCGTGCTGCGCTTCGCGGGTGGGCTGCACCTGGTCTCCGGCAGGATCGTCGTCGAGGCCGAGCTGGACAGCGGCGCCGCCGCCCGCCGGCTGCGCAAGGACATCGCCGAGATCTTCGGGCACCCGTCGGACGTCGTGGTCATCTCCCCGTCCGGAATCCGGAAGCAGACCAAGTACGTCGTTCGCGTCGTCCGCGACGGTGATGCGCTGGCCCGCCAGACCGGGCTGGTCGACAACCGCGGCCGTCCGGTCCGCGGCCTGCCGCCGGCCGTGGTCTCGGGTGCTTCCTGTGACGCGGTGGCCGCCTGGCGTGGCGCTTTCCTCGCGCACGGCTCGCTGACCGAGCCCGGCCGCTCGTCCTCGCTCGAGGTGACCTGCCCGGGCCCTGAAGCCGCGCTGGCGCTGGTGGGTGCGGCCCGCCGGCTGGGGATCGGCTCCAAGGCGCGCGAGGTGCGCAACGTCGACCGCGTGGTGATCCGCGACGGTGACGCGATCGGCGCCCTCCTGACCCGGCTGGGTGCGCACGAGTCGGTGCTGGCCTGGGAGGAGCGGCGGATGCGTCGCGAGGTCCGCGCCACGGCGAATCGGCTGGCCAACTTCGACGACGCGAACCTGCGCCGTTCCGCCCGCGCCGCGGTCGCCGCGGGCGCGCGCGTCGAGCGGGCGCTCGAGATCCTGGGCGACGACGTACCGGATCATCTGCAGGTGGCGGGCAAGCTGCGGCTGGAGCACAAGCAGGCCAGCCTGGAGGAGCTCGGGCAGCTGCACGAGCCGGCGCTGACCAAGGACGCGGTGGCGGGCCGGATCCGGCGGCTGCTGGCGATGGCCGACAAGCGCGCGAGCGACCTCAACATCCCGAACACCGAGGCGAATCTCACCCCGGAGATGCTCGACCCGGCCTGACCCCGGACGCGGGCTCACCAGCGGCACAACTGGTATTCACCGAAAGACCCCGGAGAGTTTCCGGGGTCTTCTGCTGTGTGGTGGTCTGGACCACGACCTACCCGCTGGTCACGGTGGTCTGCTGTGGATAGCACCAGTTGGCCGAGTGGGCGGTTGGGCTAATGTTCGGGGTGAAGAGCAGTGCTGGAACGCTAGTTCGAGGAGACGTAGTCCCGTGACCGTACGCGTAGGTATCAACGGCTTCGGCCGGATCGGCCGTAACTTCTTCCGCGCCGTGCAGGCGTCCGGTGCCGACATCGAGGTCGTCGCCGTCAACGACTTGACCGACAACCAGACCCTCGCCCACCTGCTCAAGTACGACTCGATCCTGGGCCGTTTCCCCGGTGACGTGTCCGCGACCGACACCGACATCACCGTCGGCGACCACAGCTTCAAGGCGTTCGCCGAGCGCGACCCGGCGAACCTGAAGTGGTCGGACGTCGGCGCCGACATCGTGATCGAGTCGACCGGCTTCTTCACCGACGCCACCAAGGCCAAGACGCACGCCGACAACGGCGCCAAGAAGGTCATCATCTCCGCCCCGGCGAAGAACGAGGACCTGACCATCGTGATGGGCGTCAACCACGAGCTGTACGACGCCGAGAAGCACACCGTCATCTCGAACGCGTCCTGCACCACCAACTGCCTCGCGCCGATGGCCAAGGCCATCCACGACGAGTTCGTCATCCAGCAGGGCCTGATGACCACGGTGCACGCCTACACCCAGGACCAGAACCTGCAGGACGGCCCGCACTCCGACCTGCGTCGCGCCCGCGCCGCGGCGATCAACGTCGTGCCGACCTCGACCGGTGCCGCCAAGGCGATCGGCCTGGTGCTGCCGGAGCTCAAGGGCAAGCTGGACGGCTACGCGCTGCGCGTCCCGGTCCCGACCGGCTCGGCCACCGACCTGACCGTCAACGTCGGCCGCGAGACCACCGCCGAAGAGGTCAACGCCGCCGTCAAGGCCGCCGCCGAGGGTGCGCTCAAGGGCTACCTGCGGTACACCGAGGACCCGATCGTGTCGAGCGACATCGTCACCGACCCGGCCTCCTGCATCTTCGACGCCGGCCTGACCAAGGTCCTGGGCAACCAGGTCAAGGTCGTCGGCTGGTACGACAACGAGTGGGGCTACTCCAACCGCCTCGTCGACCTGGTCACCTACGTCGGCAAGTCCCTCTGACGTTCATCTCTTCAGCATGCGTCCGAAGGTGACCCTGGTGTCCTCCTTCGGGCGCATGCCTGTTTCGTAGACAGGAACTGTGAACCGTGAAGAAGATCGACGACCTCGGCGACCTGGCCGGCCAGCGGGTGCTCGTCCGCTCCGACCTGAATGTGCCGATCAAGAACGACGTGATCGGCGACGACGGCCGGATCCGGGCGTCGCTGCCGACGCTGGTGAAGCTGGCCAAGGCCGGTGCCAAGGTGATCGTGACCGCGCACCTCGGCCGCCCGAAGGGCACCCCGAACCCGGAGTTCACGTTGGCCCCGGTGGCCAAGCGGCTCGGCGAACTGCTGCAGCCCGAGGGCATCACCGTGCACTTCGCGACAGATGTCACCGGCGACTCCGCGCAGTCCGCCGTCCAGGAACTCGACGAGGGTGAGGTCCTGCTGCTCGAGAACGTGCGCTACGACCCGCGCGAGGAGAGCAAGGACGAGGCGCAGCGCGACCAGCTGGCCGACGAGCTTTCCGCCCTCGCGGATGTCTTCGTCAGCGACGGCTTCGGTGTCGTGCACCGCAAGCAGGCCAGCGTGTACGACGTCGCCCGCAAGCTGCCGCATGCCGCCGGTGGCCTCGTGCTGGCGGAGGTCGACGTACTGAAGAAGCTGACCGAGGAGCCGGCTCGCCCGTACGTCGTCGTCCTGGGTGGCGCCAAGGTGTCGGACAAGCTCGCCGTGATCGACAACCTGCTGGCCAAGGCCGACAAGCTGCTGATCGGTGGTGGCATGGTCTTCACCTTCCTGAAGGCGCAGGGACACGAGGTCGGCAAGAGCCTGCTCGAAGAGGACCAGCTCGACATCGTCCGCGGCTACCTGAAGGAGGCCGGCGACAAGATCGTGCTGCCGACCGACATCGTGGTGGCGCCGGAGTTCAAGGCCGACTCGCCCGCGACCGTCGTGGCCGCGGACGCGATCCCGGCCGACCAGCTCGGCCTGGACATCGGCCCGGACTCGGCCAAGGCGTTCGCCGCCGAGGTCGCCGCCGCGAAGACGGTCTTCTGGAACGGCCCGATGGGGGTCTTCGAGATGGCGGCGTTCGCGGGTGGAACCAAGGCCGTGGCGCAGGCGTTGACCGAGGTGACTGGCCTGAGTGTCGTCGGTGGCGGTGACTCCGCGGCCGCCGTCCGGCAGCTAGGCTTCGCCGACGATGCGTTCGGCCACATCTCCACCGGTGGTGGCGCATCCCTCGAGTACCTGGAGGGCAAGGAGCTCCCGGGACTCGCCGTACTGGAAGAGGACTGACCTGATGGCAGAAGCTGCCCGTACGCCCCTGATGGCGGGCAACTGGAAGATGAACCTCAACCACGTTGAGGCCGTCCACCTGTTGCAGAAGCTGTCGTGGACGCTGCAGGACAAGAAGCACGACTTCGAGCGCGTCGAGGTGGCGGTGCTGCCGCCGTTCACCGACATCCGCAGCGTCCAGACGCTCGTCGACGGTGACCGGATGAAGATCAAGTACGGCGCCCAGGACGTGTCGACCAAGGACGCCGGCGCCTACACGGGTGAGATCTCGGCGGCGATGCTGAGCAAGCTCGGCTGCACGTACGTGCTGACCGGGCACTCGGAGCGCCGGCAGTACCACGGTGAGGACGACGCGCTCGTCAACGCCAAGACCGCCAAGGCACTCGAGGCGGGCCTGGTCCCGATCATGTGTGTCGGCGAGGGCTTGGAGATCCGCAAGGAGAACGGCCAGGTCGAGCATGTCCTGGCGCAGGTCGACGCAGGGCTGGCCGGCCTGAAGCAGGACGACGTCCGCAAGGTCGTCATCGCCTACGAGCCGGTCTGGGCGATCGGGACCGGTGAGGTCGCGACCCCGGAGGACGCCCAGGAGGTCAACTCGGCGATTCGCGCGCGGATCGAGGAGACGATTTCACCCTCGGTGGCCGACTCGGTACGGATTCTTTACGGCGGATCGGTGAAGATGGCCAGTGCAGGTGGCATCATGGCCCAACCGGATGTCGACGGCTGTCTCGTCGGGGGCGCGAGCCTCCAGGTGGACGAGTTCGCCGGCATCTGCCGTTACCTGGACCTTCAGTTAGGCTACTCCTCGTGATCCTCGCTTTCTCTATCGTCGTGCTCATCTGCAGCCTCATCCTCACGCTGCTCGTGCTGCTGCACAAAGGCCGTGGTGGTGGCCTGTCCGACCTGTTCGGTGGGGGAGTGTCGTCCAGCCTGGGCGGTTCCTCGGTCGCCGAGCGGAATCTGGACCGCATCACGATCGGTGTCGGCCTGATCTGGTTCGCCTCCATCGTCGCGCTCGGCCTGCTCTACAAAATCGGCTGAGGGAGGTAGGGTCCCGTGGCTGGTGGTGGTAGTGCTATTCGTGGCAGCCGGGTCGGTGCCGGCCCGATGGGCGAAGCGGAGCGCGGTGACACCGCGCCCCGTCAGCGGGTCGTGTTCTTCTGTGCCAACGGGCACGAGACGGCGACCGTCTTCGCGGTCGAGGCAGCTGTCCCGGAGGCGTGGGACTGTCCGCGGTGCGGTCTGCCGACCAGCACCGATGTGAACAACCCCCCGCCGCCGACGAAGATCGAGCCCTACAAGACCCACCTGGCCTACGTGAAGGAGCGCCGCTCCGAAACGGAGGCAGCCGAGATCCTCGAAGAGGCCCTGGAGAAGCTCCGCGCGCGGCGTGCCCGCGGCGAAGTCATCTTCTGACCATCAGTAGTACAACCCGGATCGGCCTTCGTGGCCGGTCCGGGTTGTCGCGTTGTGTGGGTGGGTTCTGACTCCTAGTAGGGTCTGTCCATGAAGCCTTCGATCGCCCCCGTGCGCTGGACTCCGCCCCCCGCCGACGCCACTCGCGCCCCGTCGACCATCGAGGTTGCGACTGTCGCCGTACCGGGTCATGGTCCTGAGGACACGTTGATCGACGAGGACGGCAGCGTGCTGACCGGCCTGCTGGACGGCCGCATTCTGCGGGTCGCCGCGGACGGTACGGCGATCAGCGTGCTCGGTGACACCGGCGGACGCCCGCTCGGGCTGGAGTGGCTTCCCGATGGGAAGGTGCTGGTCTGCGACGCCAACCGCGGCCTGCTCACGCTCGACAAGGACGGCCGGGTCACGACCCTGCTGGCCGAGATCGACGGCCGCCCGATGCGCTTCTGCAACAACGCCGCCGTCGCCCCCGACGGCACGATCTACTTCACCGACTCGTCCACCCGGTTCGGCTTCGAGCACTGGAAGGCCGACCTGCTCGAGCACTCCGCCACCGGCAGCGTCTACCGCCTGACCCCCGACGGTTCGCTCACGCGCCTGGCGGGCGGCCGCGCCTTTCCCAACGGGGTAGCCCTCAGCGCCGACCACCAAACCCTCTACTGGGCCGAGACCGCGACGTACGCCGTCTACGAGCTCGACCTCGGTACGCCGGACGCGGAGCCCGGCGTACTGGCCCGTGTCCCCGGTCTGCCCGACAACATCTCGCGCGGCTCCGACGGCCTCATCTGGGTGACCATCGGCTCACCCCGCAACGCCTTCCTGGATCTCCTGCTCCCGAAGCCGCCCGCCCTCCGCAAGCTCGTCTGGGCCCTCCCCGACGCCCTCCAGCCCAAGCCCGCCGACATCATCGAGATCCAGGCCTACGACGAGTCGGGCACCCTCGTCCACGACCTCCGCGGCAACCACCCCGACTTCCGCATGCCCACCGGCGTCCGTGAGCGCGACGGAAAAGTCTGGCTGGCCAGCATCGGCACCACGACCATCGCCAGCTTCCCAACGCCCAAGCGTTAGCGCTCCACAGTACGGGCCGAGTACGGGCAGTGGCGCGTCGATCACAGTTCCTAGGGTCCAGGTTGTCGGTCAGGTGTTTCGGACGTACACGACCCTGGAGGATCGGTCATGGTGCTATCGCGTCGAGTGTTCTTGGGTGGGGCAGCCGGTGTCGCTGCGGTCGGGTTCACAGCGTCGCGGGTGGCGTTCCCGCGGCACGCGTCCGCTCTGGAGGCCGACGGGATGGAGAGCAGGATGCTCTTCGGCGACGCGCAAGCGGGAGCCGCCGTGATTCCCAAGGAGGGCGGCGACGGCAATTACCACTCGTGCCGGATCCCCTCGATCTTCGCCGTCCCCGGGACGGGCGTCGTCATCGCGATCGTCGAAGGCCGGCCCGACGGCAATCTCGACCGCAGCGGGAACTTCAACCTGCTGATGCGCCGGTCGACGGACTCCGGACTGACCTGGAGCGTCGCGACCACCCTGGCGGGAGCCGGCCTTCGCGGCTGGACGAACCCCACGCTGGTCCACGATCGGACCACAGTCATGCCCTCGACAACATGGTTGAACACTCAATCTATTCCCCGGTCGGTAGGGTGCGACCATGCGATTCGGGATCACGATCCTGCCGGAGTACCGGTGGAAAGAAGCAGAGCGGCGCTGGCGGCGGGCGGAGGAGCTCGGGTTCGACCATGCCTGGACCTACGACCACCTGACCTGGGGCGGCCTGCAGGACTCACCCTGGTACGGGACGACGCCGACCCTGACCGCGGCCGCGCTGGCGACCTCGGCGATCAAGCTGGGCACCTTCGTCACCTCACCGAACTTCCGGCACCCACTCGCCCTCACCCGCGAGATCCTTGCCCTGGACGACATCTCGGACGGTCGCTTCCTCTGCGGCCTCGGCGCCGGCGGCGGCATCGACACCACGATCCAGGGCGGTTCCGAGCTGTCCCCGCGGCAGAAGGTCGACCGGCTCACCGAATTCGTCGAGCTGCTGGACACGCTGCTGACGACCGACGGCGTCGACCACAAGGGCGAGTACTTCGAGGTCCGCAACGGCCGCACGCTCCCGGGCTGCATCCAGCAACCGCGCGTCCCCTTCGTGATGGCCGCCAACGGCCCGCGATCCCTCCGCCTGGCCGCCAAGTACGGCGCCGGCTGGGTCACCACCGGCGGCCGTGCCGACGACCTCGACAGCTGGTTCGCCCTGGTCGCCGAGCTGACCCATCGCCTCGACGACGTGCTGGCGGGGGAGGAGCGTCCGTTCGACCGTTACCTCTCGATCGACAACGGCCGCTACGCCCTCACCAGCGTCGCCGCCTTCGAAGACATCGTCGGCCGCGCCGCCGAGCTCGGCTTCACCGACGTGATCACGCACTGGCCGCGCGCGGAAGGCATCTACGCCGGCAGCGAGGACGTGCTCGAGCAGGTCGCCGCGAACGTCATCCCGCGCTTCCGCTCGGCGTAAAGCCTGGGGAAAGAGCTGCAGAAGAAAGGGCCGCACACCCGAAGGTGTGCGGCCCTTTCTTTTCAGTTTCGAGAAGAGCTGATCCGCAGATCAGATCGGGCGGATGTTCTCCGCCTGAAGGCCCTTCTGGCCCTGGGTGATCTCGAACTCGACGCGCTGGTTCTCGTCCAGCGAGCGGAAGCCCGAGGTCTGGATGGCCGAGTAGTGCGCGAACACGTCCGCGCCACCGTCATCCGGGGTGATGAAGCCGAAGCCCTTGTCAGCGTTGAACCACTTGACAGTACCGACAGCCATTGTTGTCTATCTCCTTGATGGCTTGTAACAAGACGCGATCCACACCTCATGGACCGCGTGTCGCCGAAAGGCCCCAGACGACGAAACCGGCCGTACAGCACAGCGAAAGTCAGTGGGAGTCCAAAACTGCAACGCGATAACTGTAGCCGATCTGAGGCCGCGGGGAAGGGGTGATCGAGAACACGTGTCGCTGATTGTCGCCGGTTGCCACGCTCCGTGGTCGGGTGAATTCGCCCTTACCCACCCGCCGGGGGCCTCTGGTGGAGTGCCGATTCCGGCGCCGACCTGCTGATTCGTCCTCCGGAGTGCGGGCCGGTGGATGGCAACGTGAGACAAAGGGGCCGGTACGCCGGGTAATGGGCGCGCGTTGTTGATCGAATTTTCCGGCGTGTCGCGCGGCTCTGGACATTGGTTGCACGGCACGCAATCGTGGTGCCCCAACCGCCGGAGGAGCAGCTGTTGATCGTCACCGTGACCCGCAGTGGAGGGTTCGCCGGGCTCGTCGCCCAGGGCGAGCTCGACACCAGTACCGAGCCGGACGCCGAGCAGCTGGAGGCCGCCGTACGGGCGCTGTACGGCGCCGAGCTTGGCACCGGCCGTCCGCAGCCGGACCGATACGTCTACCGGCTGGAGGTACGCGCGACCCCGGATGGGGCCGCGACGCACCTCACCATCGCCGAGCAGGACCTCAACGAGTCAACGGCCTGGCTGCTCGACCGCATTCTGGGTTAGCGCCAGGCGATCTCCGGCGCCCGGTAGAAGTTGACGCTCAGCACGTCCCAGCGCGAGCCCTGACCGGCCAGACGGTCCTTGTACGCCGTCCAGTTGAGGGCGGAGGCCGGTGACCAGCCGAGCTCGGCGATTCCGGGCAGCCGTGGGAACGCCATGAACTCGACCTTGTCGATGTCGTCCAGCGTCTCCGACCACAGTGGCGCCTCGACCCCGGCGACCGCGCTCTCCGGCAGGTTCGGGATCAGGGTCGTCGGGTTCCAGCTGTAGGCCTTCTCGACGTTGACGAGGCCCGCCCAGGACAGGCCGTACGGGGTGTCCTTGTCGTACTTCATGTCGAGGTAGGCCCGGTTGGCCGGCGACATGACCACCTTGGCGCCCTTGGTCGCCGCCTGGCGGGCGAGGTCGCGGGACTTGGTGTCGTCGGTACCCCAGTACTGGGCCAGGCTCCCGGCCGGGAGAGCGGTGTCGCCGATCTCCTGCCAGCCCATCACGCGCTTGCCGTGGTTCGTGACGATCGCGCTGGCCTTGTTCACGAAGGTGACGTAGTCCGCGTGCGGTGTCGAGTGCGCCTCGTCGCCACCCAGGTGGACGATGTCGCCCGGCGTCTGCGCGCCGACCTCACCGAACACGTCGTCGAGGAACGAGTACGTCAGCTCCTTGCCGACGCACAGCGAGCTGAAGCCGACGTTCGTCCCGGTGTAGAGCGGCGGGGCGACCCCGTTGCAGTTCAGCTCCGCGTACGACGCCAGTGCGGCGTTCGTGTGCCCAGGGGTGTCGATCTCCGGGATCACGGTGAGATACCGCTCACCGGCGTACCGGACGATCTCGGCGAAGTCCGCCTTGGTGTAGTAGCCACCCGGCGTACCGCCCACCTCGAGGCTTCCCCCGTACGTCGTCAGTCGCGGCCAGCTGTCGACCTGGATCCGCCAGCCCTGGTCGTCGGCCAGGTGCAGGTGCAGCTTGTTGAGTTTGTAGCGCGATGCGAGATCGATGTACCGCTTGACCTCCGCGACCGAGAAGAAGTGTCGCGAGACGTCCAGCATGGTGCCGCGGTAGGCGAACCGGGGGGAGTCGGAGATCGCGATCCCGGCGATCTTCCACGGACCGGCCTGCGGGGTGGCGGCGTCCGCCTTGGCAGGCAGCAGTTGCCGGAGCGTCGTGACGCCGCGGAACAGTCCCTCCGGCGTCGCCGCCGTGATCGTGACGGCCGTGCGGTCGACGCGCAACTGGTACCCCTCGGTGCCGAGAGAGCTTGCGCCGTTGGTGGAGAGCCGGATGGTGCCGGCGTCGGGGACGACCGGTACGGCGTACCCGGTCGAGCGCCGCAGCTGCGCGGCCAGCTGATCGGCCACCTTGGTGGCGGCGGCTCGCTTGGCCGGACTGGCGATGACGCCGACGGCTGCCGACGACTGGAGGGTGAAGGTCTGGCCGGACAGGACCTGTTGGGAGACGGGCTTGGGGATGAGCGCGGGGGCCGGGGTAGCTGCCTCCGCAGTTGAAACGGCGGACAGTGGTGATGCCAAGAAGGCGGCGGTCAGAAGACCGATCAGAGGACGACGGGGGCGGAGTAGTCGCTTCATGACCGTAAGTGTTCGGGCATGCGCTGTCCCCGTCAACACGATGCAGGTCCCCGGTGTGAGCTGCTTGACCGGTCAGGAAGGCGTGTCGAAAGGTGCGAACTGTCCCATCGACCTGTCATCGTAGGCGGCCGGGCCTTCCGACCAGATGGGCCCGTAGGTCCTGCTCCGACAGGGGCAGGCTGTCGAAGTGACGAAGCTGGAGGACAGATGACGCAGGTGGCAGAGCAGCCGGGCAGTACTGCCGGGCGGCTCGGCTCGGTGGTTCTGGATTGCCCGGACCCGCTGGAGCTCGCCCAGTTCTACTCGGCGCTGCTGGGGCTGGATGTCGACGAGAACGGTGACGACGACTGGCGGAGCCTGACCGGCCCAGGGTCGTCGCTCGGATTCTCGACGCTGGCCTTCCGGCGCTCGGAGGAGTACTTGCCGGCCACGTGGCCCGGCACCGATGCGCAGGATCTCCACCTCGACCTCATCGTCGAGGACCTTTCCAGCGGCCACGCCACCGTGGTCGCGCTCGGAGCGGAGCCGCTGGACCCGCTCGACCCACCTCCGGCCGACAATGCGCGCGGCTGGCGGATCTACGCCGATCCGGCCGGACACCCGTTCCGGATCTGCCTGGAGTAGCACTTCCCTAACGACACCACGCCCGCCCCGGGCCGCACGCCCGGGGCGGGCCTCTTTATGACTCGCCGCCGCCGGCAAAGGGGCAGCGCCGTCGGCGTCGTACTGACCCCGACGAAACTCGCCACCGACCTCCGCCTGGACGACGTTGCCCCGTTTGCCTCGTTGCTAGCAGCAACCAATCTGCCGATCGTCACCATCGCCGATCGCTGCGGCGACACCAGCCAGTCCTGCTTCACCCGCTGCTTCACCACCGCCCACGAAGTCTCACCCCGAGACTTCAGAGACCGCTCTCAGCGCGCGTTCGTGCCTTGATCTTCCAGGAATGCAACGACCTCGGCCCGCTTGAACCACTGCGCCCATCCCAGGACGTCGGCGTTGAAGCGCGGGTCGGTGATCGACAGATCGGCCCCACGCTCGACCAGGAACCGCACTGTCTCGAGCGCGCCGTTCCCCGCCGCCAGATGTGCCGCCGTGAACCCGTCGGTCGTCTTCTCATTCAGTCCGAAGCCGAGGTCGGCGAGCTGCGGAATGACGTCCCACCGCTGAGCCGCCGCAGCCTCCGCCAGCAACGTCGGACGCTCAGCCGCCGTCACCTCGCCGGCGAAAGCCGCGGCGAACGGGTCCTCCGGATGCAGGCCCCGATAGAAATCGCGCAGCGTCCCGACCTCGGCCCCGTGGTGGATGAGTTCGTCCAGGATGTGCAGGGCGAACGCCGTCCCGTCGTGATCTGCATACGGACCCGCGATCTCGCCCATCGGCCGATCCAGGTCCTCCTGACTCAGCGCCGCCAGCCTCCGCCGCCAGACGTCGTACGAGTGATCGAGCGCCGACAACGCCTCGGCCGCCGACCCCGGCACCGGCGGTTGCCCGTCGGCCGGATTCACCTCATGCCCGAACCACGTCGCCGTCCGGTCCTCCTGGAGGATGTCGACGATGTGCGTGATCCGCCACGCCAGTGTCGTGAACGGCGACGGGGCGGGCGGGATGTCCGACGAGTCGGGCACGAAGCCGTCGCTCGTCTTCCGAATGGTCCAGCACCCGTCGAACGGCTCCCAGAAGTACTCCTCGTCGGTCAGGCCCTGGACCCGCGCCCGCAGCCGCCCCCACGCGAAGTCGGACAGGTTCAGCAAGTTCTCCGATGTCGTGGTCATGAATCCACCGTAGGACGACCTGCGGACAGGATCGGTCCGCAGGTTGCGGCAGACTGGGGGAATCATGGACACCGCGACGAGATTGCTCCGGCTGCTGTCGCTGCTCCAGTCGCGCCCGCAGTGGGACGGCGCCGAGCTCGCGACCAAGCTCGAAATCACGCCCCGGACGGTACGGCGTGATGTCACGCGACTGCGCTCTCTCGGCTACCCGATCGACGCGGAAGCCGGTATCGGCGGCGGCTACCGCCTAGGCCCGGGCGGCCGGCTACCACCGCTGCTCCTGGAAGACGAGGAGGCGGTCGCGGTCGCCGTGGGCCTGCGCGCTGCCTCGACCAGCATGGTCTCGGGCGTCGAAGAAGCAGCCGCCTCAGCGCTGGCCAAACTCAACCAGGTCCTACCTGCCCGCCTCCGCGAACAGGTCAGTGCAATCGGTGCCCAAGTAGCCCAGCTACCCCAAGGCGAACTCCCGACCATCGACGGGGAGACCCTCACCACCCTCGCCGCCGCCTGCCGCGACACCGAAGGCCTCCGCTTCGCCTACAGCACCCACGACGGCACCGACTCGAACCGCAGTGTCGAACCTCTCCGCATCGTCCACACCGGCCGCCGCTGGTACCTGGTAGCCCGAGACCGCGATCGCGACGCCTGGCGCACCTTCCGCGTGGACCGCATCACCAACCCCGAACGAACCGGCATCCGCTACACCTTCGACAACCCACCCGACCCACTCGCCTTCATCACCGAAAGCACCGGCATAGCCCCCTGGAACCTGGTAGCCCGAGTCCGAGTCCAGGTAGACGCCGAAACCGCCCGCCAGCAACTCCCACCCCGAGAAGTCGTCGTAGACCCCATCGACGCCAACACCTGCGAACTCCGCTTTGCCGCCAACGACCTGGGCCCCCTCCTCTTCCAAACCACCCGCATCCCCTGGCCCTTCGAAATCCTCCACCCACCCGAACTCCGAACCGCCGTCCACGCCCTAGGCCAACGCCTCCTCAACACCTAACGCCCGGACCCCCACGCCATCACAATCGCCCGCAACTGCGCACTCCCCGCGGGCTCCCACCACACCCACCCCAATTGTGATGGCCTGCAGATCCGGACCCGCCGCCCACCTGAGCGTGCCGGGCACCGCGACCACAGAGTTGGACGGTGCCGGCGATCCGCCTCAAACCTGAGCCAGGTACCTCGCATAGCTGGTGAACGGCACGAAACCGAGCCTGCGATACACCGGCAGACCGAGTTCGGTCGACTGCAGCGTCACCACGCGAGCGCCGGACTCGAATGCCGCGCGGACCGCAGCCCGCGTCGCCAGCTCGCCATAACCGCGCCGGCGGAAATCCGTACAGGTGGCAACCCAATACACGCCGGCCCCGCTGCCCGACATCACAGCCATCGCGCACGCCACCGGCCGCCCCTCGACCCTGACGACGAACGCTGCCGCCTCAGGTGCGAGCAGCGCCCCGGACGACGCAAAATGTGCCACCACCGAAGCGTCCCCGAGCAGACTCTCGTGAACCGCGCCGAACCCGGCGACACCAGTCGAATCGGCAACCCGGACCAGTTCGACCGAGTCCGAGACCACAGGCAGGCCGGGTGGTTCGTACGTCGCCATCCCGACCGTGGCCGAGCGAAGGCGCAGCCCCGAGGCGACCGCCGCCTCAATCAAGTCGTCGTCGCGCTCGGTCGAGGCCCACAAGATGATGTCGCGGCCCTGCTGCTCCGAGAACGACCGCACTTCCTCAATCGTCGAGTCCGGGTCCGCCCCCGGGTCGAGGCGGACCGCAGCGTTGTGGAATGCCCCGGTGAACGGCGTAGCGGCCGCCACCAGCAGGACGGCCGCTTTCTCCACGATCGTGGCACCGGCGGCATGGGCAGCGAAATGCCGCAACGCTGCCGCGACATTCCGGTCCGCGGCCTCGTGAAGATCCACGCCTCAGGCCTGGGCCAGCGCCTTGCGGATGCGTTTCTCGGAGACTGGGTACGGGGTGCCGATGGTTTGGGCGAAGAGGCTGATGCGGAGTTCTTCGAGCATCCAGCGGACTTCGAGGAGTTCGGGGGAGGGGTACTTGCCGGTCGGTACGGCGCGCAGGCGGTTCTGGTACTCGTCGGCGAGCATCTGCACGATCGCCATCCCCGACCGGTCCCGCATCGCGTTCGCCCCGATCTTGTCGAGCCGCTGTTCCATCCCGCGCAGGTACCGCACCAGATCCGGCAGTCGTGCAGCCCCAGTCCGCGTGATGAAGCCCGGATTGATGAGCGCCTCCAACTGACCGCGGACGTCGGACAACGCCGCCAGCAACGCCGGACTGGACGCACGCGAGATCGCCTTGTCCACTGTCCGTGCGTGCCCGAGCACCTGTTCCACCTGCCGCAGAATCCCGACCACAGTGTCAGCAAGATCCGACCGTACGGCGTCTCGCAGTACCGAGAAGGCGGTCAGGTTCCACGCCGGCCCGTGTGCCGCGGTCATCAGCTGATCGACCGCCGCGGCGATCGCGTCGTCGAGCAGTTCGCCGACATTGCGGTGCGGACCGGCCAGCAGTGTGAGCTTCTGGGCGCTGGTCAACTGACGCTGTACGACGTCGATCACCGACGGCATCGTGAGCAGCAGCAACCGGCGCGTGCCGTTCCACATCGCCGCGGCCTGGTCGCGCTCGGTCTCGTGCAACCGGATCGCCACCGTCTTGCCTTCGTCGACCAGGGCCGGATACCCAGCCACGGTCAACCCGTTGCGATGCTCGGAGAAGCTCCGCGGCAGATCACCGAACGTCCAGTCCGTCAGCCCCGAACGCTCCAGCCCGCTGACCGCCTTCGACGCGACCTTCGAGATCGCAGCCGTCGTCTTCGGCTTCAGCCGTTCCTTGAGCTTGGCAAGATCCTTGCCCTCGGCCACTGTCTTGCCCTGGTCGTCGACCACCCGGAACGTCATCCGCAGGTGTTCCGGAACCCGGCTCCAGTCCCAGTCGGTCTCCTCGATGATCACTTCGCGCAGGTTCCGCAGCTCGTGAGCCATCGCCGTCGTCAGCGGTCCGGACGACGGATCCAGGAACGGCAGGATCTGCCGCGCATGATCCGGCGCCGGCACGATGTTGCGCCTGATGGCCTTGGGCAACGACTTGATCAGCGTGGTGACCAGCTCCTCGCGGAACCCGGGCACACTCCACTCGAACCCGTCCGCGGTCACCTGGTTCAGCACCAGCAACGGCAGGTGCACGGTCACCCCGTCGGCGTCCGTACCAGGCTCGAACGCGTAGGTGAGATCGAAGGTCATCCCGTTCTGCGACCAGTGCAGGGGGAACTCCTCCTCCTTCACCTCCGCGCCTTCACGCACCACGAGTGACCGTTCGAAGTCGAGCAGGTCGGCATCGCGCTGCCGGGCCGTCTTCCACCACGTGTCGAAGTGCCGCCCGGTGACGACCTCCGCGCCGATCCGCTCGTCGTAGAACGCGAACAGCGTCTCGTCGTCGACCAACAGGTCGCGTCGCCGGGTGCGCTCCTCGAGCTCCTCGACTTCCTCGATCAGCTTCCGGTTCTCGTGGAAGAACTTGTGGTGCGTGTCCCAGTCGCCCTCGACCAGCGCATGCCGGATGAACAGTTCGCGGGAGGCCTCCGGGTCGACCTTCCCGTAGTTGACCTTGCGCCGGGCAACGATCGGTACGCCGTACAGGGTGACCTTCTCGTAGGCCATCACCGCACCGGCCTTGCGTTCCCAGTGCGGTTCGGAGTACGACCGCTTGATCAGATGCGGAGCGAGGTCCTCGGCCCATTCGGGCTCGATCTTCGCGTTCACCCGCGCCCACAGCCGCGAGGTCTCGACGAGCTCGGCCGCCATCACGAACTGCGGTGGCTTCTTGAACAGGCCGGACCCCGGGAAGATGGCAAACCGCGTTCCCCGGGCACCGAGGTACTGGTGCTGGTTCGCCGGATCCTTCATCCCGAGGTGCGAGAGCAGCCCGGACATCAGCGCGATGTGCACGCTCTGCGGGTCGGCCGGCTCGCCGCTGTTCAGCGTGACACCGATCTGCGCAGCGACCTGCCGCAGTTGCGCGAAGATGTCCTGCCACTCGCGCACCCGCAGATAGTTCAGGTACTCGCCACGGCACATCCGGCGGAACTGGTTCCCCGACAGCTCCTTCTGCTGCTTCTTCAGATAGGCCCACAGATTGAGGTAGCCGAGGAAGTCGCTGTTCGGGTCGCGGAACCGCGCATGCGCCTGCTGAGCCTGGGCCTGCGCCTCGGTCGGGCGCTCCCGCGGATCCTGGATCGACAGCGCGGCCGCGATCACCATCACCTCGCGGACACACGCGTGCTTGTCCGCCTCGACGATCATCCGCGCCAGCCGTGGGTCGAGCGGGATCTGCGCGAGCTGCTTCCCGATCGGCGTCAGCCGGCGATGCCGCTCGCCGCTCTTGGCCGGCTCGATCGCGCCGAGCTCGGTCAGCAGCTGCAGACCGTCGGTGATGCTGCGCTTGTCCGGCTCGTCGATGAACGGGAACGCCGCGATGTCACCGAGCCCGATCGCGGTCATCTGCAGAATGACGGAGGCGAGGTTGGTCCGCAGGATCTCCGGGTCGGTGAATTCGTCCCGGCTCTCGAAGTGCTCCTCGGAGTACAGCCGGATACAGATACCGTCGCTGGTCCGCCCGCACCGGCCCTTCCGCTGGTTCGCGCTCGCCTGCGAGACGGCCTCGATCGGCAGGTGCTGCACCTTGGTCCGATGGCTGTACCGCGAGATCCGCGCCGTACCGGGGTCGATCACGTACTTGATCCCGGGCACCGTCAACGAGGTCTCGGCCACGTTGGTCGCGAGCACGATCCGGCGGTTACCGCTCGGCTGGAAGACCCGATGCTGCTCGGCATTCGACAACCGCGCATACAACGGCAGCACCTCGACCGCGCCCGGCCGGCCGCGCTGAGCGGCGTACTTGTCACTCAAAGCATCCGCGGTGTCCCGGATCTCCCGCTCACCGCTGAGAAACACCAGTACGTCGCCCGCCGCCTCGTACTCGAGTTCGTCGACGGCGTCCAGGATCGCCTGGGTCTGGTCGCGATCGATCGTGCTCGGGTCGTCGGGGTCGTTGATCGGCCGGTACCGCACCTCGACCGGATAGGTCCGCCCGGACACCTCGACGATCGGCGCCGGCGTACCGTTGCCGTCGGCAAAGTGTTCGGCGAACCGCTCGGGATCGATGGTCGCCGAGGTGATAATGACTTTCAGGTCGGGGCGGCGAGGTAGCAGCTGCTTCAGGTAGCCGAGGATGAAGTCGATGTTGAGACTGCGCTCGTGCGCCTCGTCGATGATGAGCGTGTCGTACCGGCTCAGGTCGCGATCCCGCTGCAACTCGTTCAGCAGAATGCCGTCGGTCATCAGCTTCACCAGCGACCGCTCACTCACCTTGTCGGTGAACCGCACCGCGAAACCGATCGTCTCACCGAGCTCGGTGTCCAGCTCCGACGCGATCCGCTCCGCCACCGTCCGAGCCGCCAGCCGCCGCGGCTGCGTGTGCCCGATCATTCCCCGGATCCCACGCCCCAGCTCCAGGCAGATCTTCGGCAGCTGCGTCGTCTTCCCCGACCCGGTCTCACCGGCCACAATCACCACCTGATGGGCCTGGATCGCCGCCGCGATCTCGTCCTTCAGCTGACTGACCGGCAACTCCGCCGGATAAGTGATCTCCGGTACGGCGCTCCGCCGGAACTCGACCCGCCGCTCAGCCTGCTCGATCGCCCCGATCACACCCTGCAGCGCATCAGCCCGCTTCCGAGCCTCCTTCGTCCCCCGAACCCGCTCCAGCCGCCGCCCCAACTGCTCCCGGTCATAAGCCGTCAACTCGTTCAGCCGCGCCACAACCTCAGCCAGATTCACCTCAACCCCATCACCCCCGTCCCCACCCTCCACATCCCCCCGCCCACGAGCACGCCCTGCGCCGTTGTCACGGCCCGCGCCACTCTCAACCGGCGTACCGCCCTCGCGCTGCGCACTGCCCTTACCGCCGGGCCGACGCCGACGACGAGGCCGCGAACCACCACCCGCGGCGCGATCCTGCGCGGCACCCCGCCCTCCGGCGTGGTCAGCGGGGACGCGACCACCTGGCGCTCCACCGCCCGGGGCGTCACCCGCGCCCGTACCGGCTGCGGGAGCATCACCTGCGCCGTCGGCACGCGGCGTGCGCCCGCCACCTGCGGGACCGGGGGTAGGCGTGGGGGAGTCCTTGGCAGGACCGGGGGCTGGGGAAGGACTCGACGACTCGGTCCGGGCATCAGGCATGGCAGCACCAAGTTTAGGCGGCCCGCCCCAACCACTCACATGGTTTACCCCGGAGCCGTCAGTCGTCGTGGGCTGACGGCGCCTTGACCGCGAGGACGGGGACCGGGGATTCGAGCAGCACGCGCTGGGCGGTGCTGCCGAGGATGAGCTTGCCGACGGGGGACCGGCGGCGGAGACCGAGCACGATCAGGCCGACATCTTCGGCGGCGGCTGCCTTCAGGAGCTCGCCGGCGACGTCGCCGTTCGAGACTGCTTGCTGGATGGTGACCTCGACGCCGTGTTCACGCAGTTTGGCCGAGGCGGCCTCGAGCTCGGCCTCGTTGGCGTAGCGGGCGTCGATGTAGGCGTCGCCGCGGCTGGTGTTGAGCAGCAGGACCGAGGCGCCGCGCAGGGCGGCCTCGGCTCCGGCCGCCGTCAGCGCGGCCTCGCCCTCGGCGGTTGGCACGTACCCGACCAGAATCTTCACGAAGCCCAGCCCTTCTCTGACCAAGTGATCAGCATCAGTCGTCCTCACCGAAGGTCAGCCGCTGGTGGGCGGGCTGGGTGCCGCGGAGGCGCGCGACGATTCTCGGCAGGTACGGCACGAACAGCGCGAGCACGGTCAGCACGATGATGACCAGGCTCAGCGGTCGGGTGAAGAATACGCTGCCGTCGCCGTTGGAGATGACCAGTGCCCGGCGGAACTGCTCTTCCATCGTCGGACCCAGGATCACGCCGAGGATGACCGGCGCGATCGGGAAGTCGAGTTTGCGCATGAAGAAGCCCACGACACCGATCAGGAGCGCCATCAGCACCTCGTAGCCCGACCCCGACAGCGAGTACACCCCGAGGCACGCGAAGACCAGGATCCCGGCGTACAGGAGTGGGCGCGGAACCTTGAGCACCTGCACCCAGAGCCCGATCAGCGGCAGGTTCATGATCAGCAGGATCAGGTTGCCGATGTACAGCGAGGCGATCAGCGTCCAGACCAGCGTGCTGTTGTTCTCGAACAGTTGCGGGCCGGGCTGCACGTTGAAGATCTGGAACGCCGCGAGCATCACCGCGGCGGTCGCCGACGTCGGCAGCCCGAGCGTCAGCAGCGGAACCAGTACGCCGGAGAACGACGCATTGTTCGCGGCCTCCGGACCAGCGACCCCCTCGATAGCACCGTTCCCGAACTCGTCCCGCCCCTTCTTCCGGGCCCGCCGCCGCTCGATCGAGTACGACAGGAACGTCGGTACCTCGGCACCGCCGGACGGGATAGCCCCGAACGGGAAGCCGAGCGCCGTACCGCGCAACCACGGCGCCCACGACCGCTTCCAGTCGGACCTGGTCAAATACCCCGTCCGCAGCCGCCCCTTCTCCAGTACGGCGGGCCGGTCCGGAGTCGACCGCAGTTTCGATGCCACGTGCAACGTCTCGCCGATCGCGAACAACCCGACGATCACGATCACCACGTCGATCCCGTCGAGCAGCCGCAGCGAACCGAACGTGTACCGCGGTGCGCCCGACAGACTGTCGAGCCCGATCAACCCGATGAACAGACCGACGGTCAGCGACAGCAACCCCCGGACCATCGAGTGACCGACAAGCGCCGTCACCGCGACCATCGCGAGCAGCGTAACGGCGAAGTAGTCGGTCGCCTGGAAGTGACTGGCCAGACTGCCGATCGGCTTGGCCACGAACGTCAGCAGCACGGTCGAGATCGTGCCGGCCACGAACGACCCGATCGCCGCCGTCGCCAGCGCCGCCCGGGCACGCCCCTTCAAGGCCATCTTGTGGCCCTCGATCGCGGTCGCGACCGACGCCGATTCGCCCGGCGTGTTGATCAGGATCGAGGTCGTCGAACCGCCGTACATCGCGCCGTAGTAGATCCCGGCGAACATGATGAACGCGCCGATCGGGTCGGAGAAGTTGAAGGTGATCGGCAGCAGCAGCGCGATCGTCAGCGCCGGGCCGATACCGGGCAGGATGCCGACGAGCATGCCGAGGGTGACACCGAGGACGGCCCACAGCAGGTTCATCGGGTCGAGGACGGTACCGAATCCGTGCAGCAGGTCGCCGCCGACACTCAGGGTGATCACAGGCCCAGCACCCCTTCCGGCAGCGAGATGTCGAGGAAGCGGGTGAAGGCGACGTACACAAGGATCGTCAGGACGAGCGAGACCACGATGTCCCGCACCAGTTGCCTACTGCCGAGGACGCGGGCGGCGGCGAAGAACAACAGCGCGGTCGCGATCACGTAGCCCAGCGGTACGACGAGGAGCGCGTACAGCACGAGTAGCGCAGACAAGGAGACTGGCTCGAACCAGGCCCGCTCTCCCTCGGCCCTGGCGGTCTTCGGCGACCGCAGTCCCTCGATCAGGTAGCCGATCGAGAAGAGTAGCCAAGCCGTTGTCACGAGCAACGGAAAGAATCGCGGCCCGGCCGGGTCGAAACCCTTGGGACTGCGGATGTCGAAGACGCCCACCAGGAACGTCGCGCTCAGCACGATCAGCACGAGCGCCGCGATGATCCGGACCAGCCTGGACGCCTCGACCTCGACGTCTGCTGCTCTCACCTCAGCTGTTTCTTCGGAGGCGCTCATACGATCCCCAGCTCCTTCAGGAGAGCCTGCACCCGGGTGGTCTCGTCGGCGATGAACCTGCTCGCGTCGTCACCGGTCTTGAAGAACTCGGTCCAGCCCTGCTTCTTCCGGATCTCGGCCCACTCCGGCGAGGTGTTCACCTTCGTCACGAACTCGACCAGCCGCTGCCGGTCGGCGGCCGGAATATCGGGCGGTGCCACGATCGCCCGCCAGTTCTGGACCTCGGCGTCGTACCCCTCGGACTTCATCGTCGGCAACTGCTTGCCGGCAACGGTGACCGGCTCGGCGCCGGTGGTCGCGAGCACCCGCATCTTGCCGGCGGTGATCTGCTCCTCGAACTCGCTCACCCCGGAGATGCCGACGGTGACGTCACCGGACAGGATCGCGGCGGTCGCCTCACCACCACCGGAGTAGCTGATGTACTTCACCTTCGCCGGATCCAGCCCGGCGGCCTTCACCAGCGTGCCCGCCGTGATGTGGTCCGTCCCGCCGATCGTGCCGCCGCCCCAGCTGACCTTGGCGGGGTCGGACCTGTAGAGCTCGACCAGGTCCTTGAGAGTCTTCAGCGGGGAGTCGGCCTTGACCACGATCACCTCTTGCTCGGCGGTGATCGTCGCGATCGGAGTGGTGTCGGAGACCCTGATCTGGGATTGGTTCAGAGTCAGCGCGCCGACCATCACCAGCCCGGTGATCATCAGCGTGTGCGGGTCCTTGCGGTTCTTGGTGACCAGCTTGGAGATCCCGACCGCGCCACCGGCACCGGTCACGTTCACGACCGACACGGAACGGTCGGGCAGCAGCTTGTCCTCCTGGACCACGTGCTGGAACTGCCGCGCGGTCAGGTCCCAGCCGCCACCAGGCGCGGCGGGCACCATGATCTCGACATTGCGGCTGGGGAAGTCACCGGCGACGCTGCCGCCTTCGAGTGTCTTCGCCAGCGCGGAACAGCCGCTGAGCAGCAGGCTGAGCGCCAGGCCTGCGGCGACCAGCGCCATCCTGGTTCGCGCCATGGGATGCCTCCGGGGGCGTGGGGTCCGATGATCGAAAACGTAGCAGCATTCCACCAGGGGGTACAGAGATTCCGTTCTGCGGTACGGCGGTCTATCGTCGAAGGGACGCTTCTGCTTCCCAGGCGGCGTGGAGAGGGGTACGGGAATGGCCGACGGTGACGGGGTCCGCAGTGTGCACCGTGCGCTGGACCTGCTGGAACGCTTCGATGACGAGCACCCTAGCTGGACGCTCGCGGCACTCACCACCGCCAGTGGGTTGCCGAAGACAACAGTTCTCCGACTCGTGACCACGCTCGAGCAACGCGGCCTGGTTGCAGCGATCGGCCCCGGAAAGTACGCGATCGGCCCCGGCTTCCTCCGCTGGTCCCGACTGAGCAGCGCGACGATGGAGATTCCGCCGGCCGTCCGCGCCGCGATGGGCCGGCTGGCCCAGGAAACGGGGGAGACCGCCAACCTCTACATCCGCGTCGGCCGCACCCGAGTCTGCCTCGCACAGGCCCAAGGCACGTTAAGCATCCGGCACACAATCGCAGTCGGCTCGTCAATGCCGCTGTGGAGCGGCGCCGCGTCGAAGGTGCTCCTCACCGATCCGCCGGTGCTCTCGGTAGATCCGTCCGTGATCGAGGAGATCGCCCTCGAAGCCCCCCGCCCACCCGGCTTCGCCAAACGCCTCCGCGCAGCCGCCGCCGACGCCGACACCCGCGGTTTCGCCATCAGCCACGGAGAACGCGAGCTAGGCGCCTCAGGCGTAGCCGCCCCGATCCGCCGCCCCGACGGCCGCGTAGTAGCCGCCATCGCCATCGGCGGCCCCACCACCCGCTTCAGCGACGACCGCCTCCCCGCCTACATCAACGCCGTCCGCCGCTGCGCCGCCACCATCAACACCACCAACTGGAGCGGCTTCAGTGCAACCTGATCTGTTGGCCGGAGTACGCGTACTGGACCTCACCAACGTCCTGGCCGGCCCTTTCGCGGGGTACCAGCTCGCCCTGATGGGCGCGGACGTGATCAAGGTCGAGGTCCCGGGAACGGGTGATCTCGCGCGCAACCTCGGCGGAGATCCAGAGCTCTCGCGCGCCGGCCTGGGAATCTCATTCCTCGCTCAGAACGCCGGGAAACGCTCTCTCACGCTGGATCTCAAGAACGCCGACGCTCGAGAAATCTTCGAGCGGCTCGTTCACGAGGCCGACGTTCTCCTGGAGAACTTCCGCCCCGGCGTTCTCGCGCGGCTCGGTTTCCCGGTGGAGACCCTGCATCAGCTGAACCCCGGTCTCGTGTACTGCGCGGTCTCCGGCTTCGGCCAGACCGGCCCGATGCGCGGGCGCCCGGCGTACGACCAGATCATCCAGGGTCTCTCCGGCATCATGAGCGTCACGGGTACGCCAGAGAGCGCTCCAACGAGAACGGGTTTCCCGATCGCCGACACCCTCGGCGGATACGCCGCCGCCTTCGCGATCTCGGCCGCTCTCGTGAAACGCTCTCGCACCGGGATCGGCAGCTTCCTGGACGTCTCGATGCTGGAGACCGCCGTCGCCGCCATGGGCTGGGTGGTCTCCGACTACCTCATCGGCGGTCGTGTTCCCCAGGCCATGGGTAACGAGAACGCGACCTCCGCCCCGTCCGGCACCTTCCGTACCGCCGACGGCGCCCTCAACATCGCCGCCAACAAACAGGAGCAGTACGTCGAACTCTGCCGCGTACTCGGCCGCCCCGACCTGATCGTCGACGAGCGCTTCGCCACCCGCGAGTCCCGCAAGGCCCACCGCACCGAACTCAAAGCCGAGCTGGAAAAGACCCTGGAGCAGGCCTCAGCCGCCCACTGGGACAACCTGCTCGCCAACACCGGCGTACCGGTCGCCCCCGTCCTCACCGTCGAGGAAGCGCTCTCTCTGGATCAGCTCTCCGAGCGCGAACTCTTCCACGATCTCCCCATGCCTGACGGCAGAGAGCGCTCTCTGCGAGTCCTCGGCAGCAGCGTCCACGTAGACGGCCAAGCCGTAGGCCCCACCACCCGCCCACCCCGCCTAGGCGAACACACCCCCGAAATCCTCACCGAACTCGGCTACACCAAAGCCGAGATAGAAGCCCTAGCAGCAAAGGGAGCAACATGACCGCCCCAGAAACCCCCAACCCCAACGCGGCCCCCGACAACCCCGCGCCCGCCAGTGGGCCCACCCCGGGGGAGTCCGGTGGCACCTCCACCACCGACCCCGGTACGGCGGCGGCGGACTGGTGGGCTACTGGGATCTCGGACATCGGTCGCGGGAGCATCCGGTTCCACGGGTATGCGATCGAGGAACTGATCGGCGCGGTCACCTTCCCGCAGATGATCTGGTTGATGGTCCGCGGCGACCTCCCGTCCCCAGCCCAAGCCCGCCTGCTGGAACTGACCCTCGTCGCCGCCGTCGACCACGGCCCCCAGGCCCCGTCGATCGCCGCCGCCCGCATGGCCGCCTCCTGCGGACTTCCGCTCAACAACGCGATCGCCACCGGCGTCAACCTCCTCGGCGACGTCCACGGCGGCGCCGGCCAGCAATGCCTGGAACTCCTCTACGACCTGGCCGCGTCCGAGCAGGACCCCGACTCCGCCGCCCGGGACCTCGTCGCGTCGTACAAGTCCCGCAAGGCCTATCTCCCCGGCTTCGGGCACCGCTTCCACCCCCGCGACCCCCGCCGCGACCCCCTCATCACCGCCACCGAGCAAGCCGTTGCCGAAGGCACCATCTCCGGTAAGCACCTGCAGATCGCTCTCGCGCTGGAGACCGCGCTCGCCCCCATCCCCATGAACGTCGACGCCGCCACCGCGACTATCTACGCCGAACTCGGCTTCGACCCCCCACTCGCCCGCGGCCTCTTCATCCTGTCCCGCTCGGTCGGCCTCCTGGCCCACGCCCACGAACAATCCCAGGACCCCACCCGCATCAAAGGCCCCCTCCCGAAGAGCATCCTCCCGACGTACACCGGGACCCCGCCCCGCACCCTCGCGACCTGACCCCCGCGAGTCACCCACCTCAGAGCCACCACCTGTGGCGTGAGCGGACCGCTCCCACTCACCAACCCGGCATCCGACCGCCCAAGCAGCCACCGCTGAGCGTGAACCGTCTGCCTCACGGGAGGTTGGTGAGTGCTGGCGGTCCAGCTCGCTCGCGCGGTCGAGCCGGACCGATTCGCGCGGGTGAGCAGACCCCGCAGAGGGCTTGAACAAGTCACGACTTGTCTCGGCCCACCAGTTCCTGTGCATACCCCCGGCAACTGCCCCTCAGCTTCGGGGGTGGGTGTCCTTCGTGCCGCGCCCGAGCCACCGGTCGTCCTCGAACTCGGCAGGAACCTCGTCCGAACCCGGATCGATCCCGAGGCGTTCCAGCGAGTCGAACCACCGGTCCCGTTCCGATTCGGGCAGGCGCTGTCCGCACCACGGGCAGAACTCGATGCCGATGACGGACGATCCGCCGTCGTGGATGATCAGCCCGTACTCCTGGAACTTGGCGCTGAACGTCACCAGCATGTCCGCGCATTCGAACGGATCGTCGTGCTGATCGCAGGTCACGTTCACCTGCCGGTCCATCGTCTCGCAGCAGTGCGCGGTCATCCGCCGAACCTATTACGCAGAACCTTCCCAGTCGCGTTCCGTGGGAACTCGTCGACGATCACGATCTCGCGAGGAGTCTTGTACCGAGCCAGGTTCGCCCGGACATACGCGATCAGCTCATCCGGAGTCGCCTCCCCACGCAGTACGACGTACCCCACCAGTCGCTGACCGAAGTCCTCATCCGGCACACCCACCACCACGGCCTCCGCCACCGCGGGATGGCTGGCGAGGCTGTCCTCGACCTCGGCCGGATACACGTTCTCCCCGCCGGACACGATCATGTCGTCCTCGCGCCCGTCGATGAACAACCGCCCCGACCGATCCAGATGCCCCATGTCTCCGGTACTCATCCGCCGGCCGACGACAGTCTTGCTCGATCCATCGGAGTACCCACCGAACACCAGCCCGCTGCTCACAAAGATCCGCCCAGTCTCCCCAACAGGCACCGACTCGCCCGAGTCGTCCAGGATCCGCACCGAGCTCCCGAGGCATGCCCGCCCAACCGTCCCCGGTGCCGCGAGCAGATCCGCCGACGTGGCGATCGTCGCGATCCCGACCTCACTCGACCCATACGCATCACACAACACCGGCCCGAACTGCCCAATGAACTGCGACGCCAACGGCGCCCCCAACGCCGACGCCCCCGACAGCACCACCCGCAACGACCCCAGATCGTGCCCCGCGGCACCGACGTCGAGCATCCGCCGCAGCATCACCGGTACGGCGACAATCACGCCCACTCGGTGCGCCGAAACCTGCCGAAGCACCTCCGCAGCGTCGAACTTCCGCGCCAACACCAACGGCGACCCAAGAAACAACGCCAGCATCGACGTCAGCAACCCAAGCCCATGGAACAGCGGCGGACCGATCACCACCGGCTCCCCGGACCGCAACCCGCACCGCGCCAACGCACTCCCAGTCAACCCAGCTAACCCGAGCGCAGTCGGCACCCGCGGCGCGGCCTTCGGCGTACCGGTCGTTCCAGAAGTGAGGATCGTGATATGCCCCGGCCTCGCTGGCTTCGGCGCCTCCTCCGCAGCCGACGCGACCAACGAGGAAAGATCGGACAGTACGGCGGGAATCCCAGCAGGCACGTCGAATTCAGCATCATGCACCAGCAGATCCGGCCGATGCCGCTCGAGTACGGCGGCCAGCTGCGGGGGAGCGAACTCCGTATTCACGAACAGCACATCCGCCCCGACCCGCGAAGCCGCCAGCGTCGCCTCCAGGAACCCCCGGTGGTTCCGGCACAACACCGCAACCTTGCTCCCGGCAACGATCTTGTGATCAGCGTGCAGACCGGCCGCGATCCGCTCGCAGCGCCGATCCAGTTCGCCGTACGTCGTCGTACCGTCCTCGTCGATCACCGCCGCGCGATCGGGATACCGCACCGCGGCCACCACGCCGAGCGCAGCCATCGACTGCCCCCAGTGCCGCAGCGCCCGCTCGATCCCGACGACATGCCCAGGGTGCATCGGCCGCCAGATCCCGGAGCGAGCCACGGCCACCGGCATCCCACCGAGCTCCGCGACATTGCGCAGCACCGAAGCGATCACTCCGAACTCCGCGGTTTGCGCGACCGATCCGATCGCCGGAAGTAGGACTCCAGCAACCGATCCGTCGGTACCCGGAACAGGTTCCCGAGTACGTCGGCCGGCCGGACCATCGGCGGGGTGATGTTGTTCGGCCGCTGGGCGATCGCCGTACAGACGTGGTCCGCGGCCTGCTCCGGACTCAGCCCCGGCATCTTGTTCAGCAGCGGCGTCGGCTCGCTCATCCGCGTGTGCACCAGCCCCATGTAGACGGTCGAGGTGGTGACCCCGTCGCCACGGATCTCCTGCGAAACACACCGCAACCACACGTCGAAAGCCGACTTCGACGCCAGGTACGCCGACCAGCGCGCCATCGGGGGAGTCCGCACCCCGGCGGTCGACACGTTGACGATATGCCCGGAGCGTCGCGAGCGCATCGACGGCAGGAGTTCGAGCACGAGCTTGGCCGGGCCGAGATAGTTGACCGCGTTGGTCCGCTCGATGTCGTGGAACCGCTGGTACGAATCCGCGACCGACCGCCGGATCGACTTCCCGGCGTTGCTGACGAGAACGTCGACCCGCCCGTGCTCAGCAAGAATCGTCCGAACCAGCGCCTCAACAGCTGGCGGATCAGCGAGGTTGGTGGGATACGCGAAGGCCTTCCCACCCTCGGAATGGATCTGCGAAGCGACCGCGGTCAGCTGATCAGCCGTCCGTGCTACCAGCAGCACCGTCGCACCGGCTCGCGCCAGCCGGCGTGCGGTCGCCTCACCGATCCCGTACGACGAACCGGACACCAGCACGATCTTGTCCCGTACGGCGGCCGCGAGCTGGTCATCCGGAATCCGGGACCGGCCGTTCGTCAGAGCGACGAGCAACGACCATCCGGGCGGGCGCTTCGCGGTCACCATGTGAGCGACATTACCCGCAAGTAGTGCCCAGCGACAGAGGAAAGGTTAAACCGAGTTTACAGCCGAGCAGCCGAGCGGCGGAGCTGCCGGGGTCGACGGCCACCAGACCCCGGCCCGCTCCGCAAGTAGCACAGCCGCACGAGTACTACGAAACCTCAGACAGTCCCGCCGGCCGCGGTCGGCGCGGTCGGGTCGTCGCCGTTGTCGCCGACGGTCTCGCGGGCCATGAAGTCCTCGAGGTGGAACAGGTTGTCGCCGGCGCGCTTGGCAACGTTCACCAGCGTGTTCATCGCGGCGACCTCCTCGACCTGCTCCTTGAGGAACCACTGCATGAACTGCTCGCCGACGTAGTCGCTCTCGTCGCGCGCCGTCCGGGCCAGCGTCTCGATCTGCTTGGTGACCGTGATCTCCTGCTGCAGCGCGAGCTCCAGCGGCTCCAGCGCCGTCTTGAAGTCCGACGCCACCTCGCCGACACCAGGAATGTGCGGCCGGATGTCCTTGTCCAGCAGGTACTGGACCATCATCATCGCGTGGTTGCGCTCTTCCAGGGCCTGCTTGTAGAAGTGCGCGGCCAGCTGCGGAAGGTCCTGGTCGTCGAACCAGACGGCGACCGCCACATACTGCTGGGAGGCCGTGAATTCGTTGCGGATCTGCTCCTGCAATAGCTTCTCGTACGTGCTCATGCAGCCAATGTAGTTCTCCCGCGCAGATTTATCATCGTTGGCGAGGCTGGCCTAACCACCGAGCGTGACAACCTCGGAACCCCCACCAGGCAGCGTGATCCGGACCGTCGTCCCGGTCACTTCGACATCGATGCCTTCGGCAAGCGCTTCCGGGCGGAGTGCGTCCCGGGTCAGCACCACGGCGCTCACGAGCACCAGCGGTTCGCCGCGATGCGGAGCAGTCAGGTACGGCGTCGCTGAGTGCGGCCCGAACGCATTGGCTCCGAGGCCCCGGTGCACGCCGGCGCCGTCGTACCCGTGCAGACCGACGATCGCGGACAGTAGTCCTTCGTCGTTCCGCGCAGACGCCGCACTCAAGGAAGCTGTTGCCTCAGGCAATGAATCGCCCGCGACCGTAAAGCCGCCACTCCGGACGAGCGCACCGTCCGGACCGTCAACCAGTGCGCACCGGATCTCCCAACCGCCGTGCACCACCGACGTGGTCTCGATCCGCCACGGCCCCTCGGACCCGAGCCAGGCGTTGTGCCACGACGACGCCGTACGGGCTGTGATTCCCAAGCGCCGGATCCGCCCGCGCCCACTCGACTTCCCGTCGCTGACCAGTGTGATCAGGTTGTCGATCCGCGGCGCATCGTCACTCAGCTCAGGCCCGGCGTGGTTCGCATACGCAAACCGGTTGTAGTGCGGGTCACCTTCCGGCTCAGCACCGGAGGGCTCGGCCAGCGGCTGCTTGTCCGCGCCATGGTTGATCAGGTGCACGACCTGGTCGTGCCGACTCGCGTGCACGAGCCACCCCGGCGCCGGCATCGCCCGCACCTGGTCGGCCTCGTCCAGCGGAATCGTGTCCTCCGCGTCCGCCCAGACCGGGTGCTCCGGCGGCAGGATCAGCCCGACGAAACCCTTCGAAGCCCAGTACGGCGAACCAGGTCCGGAGTACGACTGCGTCGTCGGCAGGAAGGTGTCGTACCAGCCGAGTGTCAGCAGCCCACGCTCATCCGGTACGCCGTGCTCCACGAAATGCCGTGCGATTCCGGAGCACAGCCGCCGCGTCTGACCGGGCGACAGGGGAGTGGCGTCGAGCAGCGCGCCCATCCAGTACGGCGCCGCCGCGGCCATCCGATAGGTCAGCGAACGACCCTGGTAGATCGGCGCACCGTCGTTGCCGACCAGGTGGACGGCGTCCTCGAGGAACAGGCTCAGCCGCTCCTTGTAGACCTTCAACCGATCCTCGTACGCCGCGCCCGGGGTGGCCGCCGCCATCCGCGCCCACAGCCCCGGATACAGGTGCATCGCCCAGCCGATGTAGTTGTCGAACGCCTGCCCATCGCCATCGGAGTACCAGCCGTCACCGACGTACCAGTCCTCGATCCGGTCGAGCCCGCCGTCGATGTCCTCCTGCGAGTACGGCGCACCGACCGAGGCGAGGAACTGCTCGCTGACAACCTGGAACAACCGCCAGTTGTTGTCATGCGTGGTCGACCCGATGAACCCACCGAGCCACTCGGCGACGTGCTGCTGCGCGCGATCGTCGAGTCGCTCCCAGATCCACTCCCGCGACTCGTGCAGCGCAACCGCGATCGCCGCGGCCTCGACCATCTGCTGCGAACGCGGCGTCAGCCGCAGCCACGACTCCGGGTGCTCCGGGTTGGCGCCGTTCGCGACGCCCCGCGCGTACCGCTCGATCAGCGCCTCGCACCCCTTACCCCGCACCCCGGCAATCCGGAACGAGGCCAGCATGAACGACCGCGCAAACCCCTCCAACTGATCCGACGCCGTACCAGACCGGCTCGGCCGCCCCGGCGGCGCGATCAGCGCCGAACCAGGCGAGAAGTACGGCACCAGCGAGTCCAGCAGATGATCCGCCAACGCCTCCCAGTGCGCCCGGGTCCACCCCGTCTGCCGGGAAAGAACGCGGTCAGTGTCCGGCAGGATCAGGCGGGTCATGCGAGCCTTCCCAGTTCTGTGGGGCTGATGGCGTGTTGCAGGGGGCGGCCTGCGGTGAGGTGTTCGAGTTCGCTGACTGCGAGTTCGCCGAGGCGGGCGATCTCGTTGCCGACGGCACCGGCGACGTGCGGGGTGATGAAGACGTTCGGGAGGTCGAGCAACGGGGAATCCGCAGGCAGCGGCTCGGGATCGGTCACGTCCAGTACGGCGTCGATCCGGCCGGCCACGCACTCGGCCTCGAGGGCGGCGGCGTCGATGATCTTGCCGCGGGCCGTGTTGATCAGCACCGAGCCGTCCTTGAGCAGCCCGAGCAGGTGTGCGTTGACCAGCCCGGTGGTTTCCGGCAGGAGCGGCGCGTGCACGCTGAGGATGTCGCTGCGCCGGAACAGGTCGTCGTTCGAAACGAGTTCGGCGCCGAGCCCGGCCGCCTCGTCCGCATTCAGGTACGGGTCGCTGATCAGGACCTCGAGGTCGTACGTCTTCAGCCGCTCGGCCACCAGGCGCGCGATCCGCGACGCCCCGAGCAGGCCGACCGTCGTACCGTAACTGCCCGGCATCCCGTGCGGGTCCGCCTTGCGGCGCTCGATCCGGTACTGCGCTGCCAGGCGGAAGGCTCGTTTCCCCGCCAGCACGATCGCGGCGACCGTGAACTCGGCCACCGGCAGCGCATTCGCAAAGGCCGCCGACGACACCTGGATCCCACGGTCGAACGCGATCGGATCGACGATGTGCTTCACCGAACCGGCCGCGTGCAGGATCGCCTGCAGCTTCGGCGCCGCCTCCAGCACCTCGGGCCCGATCCGCGGGCAGCCCCAGCCGGTCAGCAGGACGTCCACCTCCGGCAGTGCGGCGACGATCGCGGGGTCGTCGAGGAACGACGCTCCCGGTCCGACGGGCAGCACGGTCGCGACCGCGTCCAGGCGGGCCCGGACGCGCGGAACCAGGACACGATCGCGGCTGGCGTCGTTCATGGCCAGCATCACGGTCAGGGCGGAAGCGGATTCGGTGCGCACGAGAGCAACTTAGCAAGCGCTTTCCCAGCCTGTCTCCCGGTGTACCGCATCCCGGGCGTGGCGGGCGAGAATTTTGTTCAGGTTTTTCCCGAAGGCCGGAATGTCCGGCCGGACTCCGGACGTTGTCACCAGACAGGGCAGGATGGAGCAACGCCGAACCCGCCCGGATGGCGACGATGAAGGAGACGACGATGCTGCGACCGGACGACCTCTACGAGATCGTCGACGAGTCGGTGGCGACCGGCCCGGCGGCAACCCCCAAGGTGCTGGTGCACTCCCTGGACGGTTTCATGGACGCCGGCCAGGCCGGCCGCGTGGCCGCGGATCACCTGCTGGAGACGCTGGAGAGCAGCCTGCTGGCGCGCTTCGACGTGGACCTCCTGCACGACTACCGCGCCCGCCGGCCCGAGGTGACGTTCTCCGAGGACCACTTCACCGACTACACGCCGCCGCAGCTCAACCTGTGGCTGCTCACGGATGACGCCGGCGTCGACTTCCTGCTGCTCGAAGGCCCGGAGCCGGACAACCACTGGAACCGGTTCGCCGGTGCGGTGCGGCAGCTGATCGAGCTCTACAACGTGAACCTGACAATCGGCGTACACGGCATTCCGATGGGTGTTCCGCACACGCGGCCGCTGGGCCTGACCGCTCACGCGACTCGTCCGGAGCTGGTGACGCGGTCGAACATCTGGGACGGCGAGATGCGCCTCCCGGCCAGCGCGGGCACGATGCTGCAGGTTCGCCTCGGCGAGGCCGGCAAGGACGCGATGGGCTTCGCGGTCCACGTCCCGCACTACCTCGCGGAGAACCGCTTCCCGGGCGCAGCCCTCGCCCTGGTGCACGCAATCTCGGCCGCGACCGGCCTGCTGCTCCCTAGCAAGGCCCTCCTCGACGAGGCTGCCGTCACCGGCCGCATGGTCGACGAGCAGGTCGAGGCCTCCGACGACGCCTCCGCCGTCGTAAACGCGCTGGAAACCCAGTACGACGCGGCCGCCGGCTCGCTGAGCCGCAAGAGCCTCCTGGCCGACTCCACCCCGTCCGCGGAGGAGCTCGGTGCCGAGGTAGAGCAGTTCCTCGCCGAGCTGAACCGCGAAGAAGACAAGTAATCCCACAAGCAGCGTCGGCCCACCCCGGGGCGGGGGTGGGCCGACGCTTTCGTTTGCGGTCCTGCTGTACAGAAGGACTGTTAGTAGGTCACTCTCGCGACGCAACTGTCCGCGTAGGTGGGGCCTGCCGAGGCGTTTGAGCCCGCTCTTTAACAGTCCTTGTGTACGCCGCTACGCCGGCACGGACTCGCGAGCTGGTGTGCGGATGATGAGGCGGTCGAGGCTGAAGCGGCCGGGGCCGACGGCGGCGATGGTGAGCGCGGCGAGGCCGAGGGCGGCGACCAGTTCCCAGCCGCCGTCACTGGCGAAGATGCCGTTCGGCAGGTGCACGAACAAGAAGGCGCCGGCCATGTTGATGGCCAGCAGTACGCCGGCGATCGGCGTGAGGACACCCAGGATCAGCGCGGCGCCGCCGATGGTCTCGACCCCAGTGGCGAAGTACGCCGAGAGGGTGGGCGACGGAATGCCCATCCCCTGGAAGCCCTGGGCGGTCGCGTCGAGCCCGTTGGTGCGGAACTTCTGCCAGCCGTGCGCGACGAACACGATGCCGACGCCGACGCGGGCGAGCAGCAGAACGACGTCCTGGGCGATGGGGGGCAGCTTCACAACAGGTCTCCTCAAATCAAGTGCGTACTGGTTCAAGCGTTCAGTGGTTGAACGCTCAATCACAAGTCTACCGAAAGCGAGCGAAAGCTCACCGAAAGAGTCCGCGTGACCGGATCCACAGCTCGCCGGGGCGGGATGATGCTGAGCCGGGGGAGCGACCTGTCAGGATGAGACATGCCTGAGTCGCTGGAGGACCTGGTCGAGCTGCTCGACCTCGAGATGATCGACGTCGACCTGTACCGCGGGCAGCAACCGCAGACCGCGCTGCAGCGGGTGTTCGGCGGGCAGGTTCTCGGCCAGGCCCTGGCTGCGGCCGGACGGACGGTCGACGGCGGGCGGATCACCCACTCGCTGCACGCCTACTTCCTGCGCGGCGGCGACACCGCCGTACCGATCATCTACCGGGTCGAGGGCACGCGGGACGGCGGCAGCTTCTCCAGCCGGCGGGTCGTGGCCTCGCAGCACGGCAAGCCGATCTTCTACATGTCCGCGTCGTTCCAGAAGCCCGAGCCGGGGCTGGATCACCAGGAGCCGATCCCGGCGGACGTCGTACCGCCGGACGAGGCGCCGACGCTCGCGAGCGTGCTGGAGGCGCAGTCGGGTCGCCCGGCAGCCGATTGGGATCGGGAGTGGGCTGCGCTGGACATGCGGCTGGCCGGGGTGACCGGGCGGCAGTTCTGGATCCGTGCCTCAGGCAAGCTTCCGGACGACCCAGCACTGCATGCGTGTGTGCTCGCCTATGCGAGCGATCTGACCTTGCTCGGGGCGAGTCTGCTGCCGCACGGCATCGTGATCGGGGACCGGCGGATCCAGCCGGCGTCACTCGATCATGCGCTGTGGTTCCATCGTGAGTTCCGTGCTGACGAGTGGTTGCTGTACGACCAGACGTCGCCGTCGGCCTCGGGTGCGCGTGGATTCTCGACGGGCCGGCTCTATACCGAGGACGGCCGGCTGGTCGCTTCGGTCGCGCAGGAAGGGCTGATCCGGCCGGTCGGATTGGACTTGAGCAAGTGAACGGTTCTGCTACCGTAGATGGCATGTTGCAGCGCGCAGTAGTGACGACGACGCCGGAGTCTGTCCCGGCGCGCTGACACCTGACTGTCAAACCCCGGGGCGATCGCCCCGGGGTTTTTTCTTGTCTGCCTCGAGGTGCCGCCCCATCTCAACGAGGAGACCCCACCATGTACGACCACCGCAAACTCGGCCGCGAACTCGGCCTGTTCGACTCCGACCCGCTGATCGGCGCAGGTCTGCCGTACTGGCTTCCGGCGGGCGCCGCCGTACGGCACGCCTTGGAGAGCTACATCGCCGAAGTCGAACGACGAGCCGGGTATCAGCAGGTGTATTCGCCCGTTCTCGCCAAGAGAGCGCTCTATGAGATCTCTGGTCACTGGGAGAAGTACAGCGACGACATTTACCCACCGATGGACATGGGCGGCGAGGAACTGGTCCTGCGGCCGAGCATCTGCCCGCATCATGCGCTGATCTACCGTTCTCGCGCACACAGCTACCGAGAACTGCCGCTGCGGCTGTCCGAGCTCGGCGGCCAGTACCGTTCCGAGCTGTCCGGCGTGATCGGCGGCCTGAGCCGGGTCCGCGCGATGCAGCTGAACGACGCGCACATCTTCTGCCGCCCCGACCAGGTCGCCGAGGAAGCCCAGAGAGCGCTCTCGCTGATCAACCAGGCGTACGCCGATCTCGGGATCCGCGCCACCCGCTACGTTCTCGCGCTCCCCGCCGAGGACGCGCCCATCGGCAGCCCCGACAGCAAGTACGTCGGCGATCCCGAGAGCTGGTCCCACGCCGCAGATCTCCTGAGAGATGTTCTTGAGAACGCCGTTCTCGAGTACGTCGAGTCTCCGGGCGACGCGGCGTTCTACGGTCCCAAGATCGATGTTCAGGTGATCGATTCGGCCGGCCGGGAGTACAGCCTGTCCACCATCCAGATCGACTTCAACCAGCCGGAGCGGTTCGGTCTCGAGTACATCGGTGCCGACGGCAACAAGCACCGGCCGGTGATGGTGCACCGGGCGATCGTCGGCAGCATCGAGCGAGCGGTCGCTCAGGTGATCGAGGTGCACGGCGGCGCGTTCCCAGCCTGGCTCGCGCCCGTACAGCTCGTGGTCCTCCCGATCTCCGACGACGAGGAGAAGCTGGCCGCCGAGGTCGCCCGACGGGCCTCGGCACGTGGCCTGCGAGTCGAGATCGCCCACGCCGACGAGGGCAACCTCGGAGCGCGGATCCGCGAGAACCGGCTCGCGCCGTACCAGGCCATCCTCGGCGCCCGCGAGGCCGCCGTCGGCCACCTCGCCATCCGCGAACGCGACGGCAGCCGCCACGACCCCGCACCCATCGGCGAAGTCCTCGACCGGATCGCGCGCGAGGTGATTCCCCAGGCCATCGCAATTGCAGCCGACAACTGAGACTGAGCGTGAACGCGACCCCGCCAGGCCAATTGTGATGGCCTGGCGGTTCAGTCCTCCTGCAACTGCCCGATCAGATGAGTCACCTCGTGCGACTCGTCGTACAGAACGAAGTCAGTCGTCTTGCCACCAACGGCATACCCGAACTGAGCGCGAGACGGCAGCAGCAGCGGTTTGCGGAAGTCGACCCGGACGGTAAACGCCTCCGGCAGCTTCCCCGCCCGCTCCAGCGAAGCAAGCGCCGCAGCCTTGGCCCACATCCCGTGCGCGATCTGCCGCGGGAACCCAAAGGCCTGCGCAGTCAGCTTGAACAGATGGATCGGATTCCGGTCACCAGACGCAGCCGCATACCGCCGGCCGAGATTGCCCCGCAGATCCCACCAAGCCTGAGGCGGCAGCTCCGGATCCGGCAGCAGATCGACATGCCCCTCCGAACCCTTGGACCGACTCAACAAAGTCGTCAGATCCGTCCACACCACATCGCCGTCAACCAACACCTCGCTGACGATGTCGAACACCGTCCCCTTCGGATGCGGCCGCTCCGGCGTGCTGTGCACGCGGATCGCCGGCTCCGCATGGATCGGCAGCGCCCGCTTCTGCGTGATCGTGTTGGACAGGTGCACGATCCCCATCGGCTTGTAGGGGAACGACGGGTCCGACATCAGATCGAGGTGCAGCGGAAAGGCGAGGACATGCGGGTACGTCGCCGGCAGCGCCGGCCCAGCTGGGAACCCGGTGACATCCCGGTAAGCGGCCAGATGATCCTGGTCGATCGCCGAGTGCGGCAGCTCGAGAGTCAGACCGTCCTCATCCGGCTCGTAGTCGGCGCGCCGGAGCGTCGCCTTCACCGTTTTCGCGTAGAGACCGCTGAGGCTCGGGGAGTCGTCGTACCGACGCGTCGGCATGTCAGGCGCCCAGCATGCTCTGACCGCAGACGCGGATCACGTTGCCGGTGACACCGGCCGAGGCCGGGTCGGCGAACCACGCGATCGTCTCGGCCACATCGATCGGCAACCCGCCCTGCTGCAGCGAGTTGATCCGCCGACCGACCTCGCGAATCGTGAACGGAACCTTCGCCGTCATCTCGGTCTCGATGAACCCAGGCGCCACCGCGTTGATCCGGATCTGCTTCTCGGCCAGCTTCGGCGCGAGCGCCTGCACGAGACCGATCACGCCTGCCTTCGAGGTCGCGTAGTTCGTCTGCCCGTTGTTGCCCGCGATCCCAGCGATACTCGCGACACCGATGATCGAGCCGCCGGCCCGGATGATCCCCGCCTCGACAAGGTGTGCGGTGATCCGCTCCGGAGCGCGCAGGTTCACATCCAGTACGGCGTCCCAGGTGTCGGTGCGCATGTTGGCCAGCCGCTTGTCCCGGGTGATGCCTGCGTTGTGCACGACGATGTCGAGACCGGCGTACTGCTCCTGGGCATGAGCGGCGATCCGCTGCGCGGCGTCGACCGCGGTCACGTCGAGGAGGAGCTCGGAACCGCCGAGCCGGGTCATCACCTTGCGCAGCGGATCCGCGTTCTGCGCGACATCAACACCGAGGATGGTCGCGCCGTCGCGGGCGAGCGTGTCCGCGATCGCGGCCCCGATACCACGGGCCGCACCGGTCACCAGGGCGACCTTGCCGGCCAGTGGGCGCTCCGGGTCGTTGCCGACCAGCGGCCCCGTCCCGACCCGCGCAACCTGACCGTCGACGTACGCGGACTTGGGGGAGAGGAAGAACCGCAGGGTCGAATCGAGCTGCTCGTGCGCGTCCGGAGCGACGTACACGAGGTTGACCGTCGCGCCGCGCTTGACCTCCTTGCCGAGCGAGCGGGTGAAGCCCTCGAGCGCACGCTGGGCGATGTGCTGCTCGGTGGACGTCGCGAGCTCCGGCGTTCGGCCGACCACGATCACGCGGCCTGCCGGTGCGAGCTGGCGGATGACGGGGGAGAAGAAGCGCTGCAGGCTCGTCAGGTCGGCCGTCGACAACGCACCGGTCGCGTCGAAGACCAGGGCCTTCGGGCGGATCTGGCTCGACGCCACGCCCTCGGTCGCCGTACTGAAGGAGGCGCCGATATCACGCAGTAGTGCCTGAATCGCCTTACCTGCCTCGGTCTCACCGATCGCGCCGAAGACGACCGAGCCGTCGATGACGCGCGAACCCTCGGTCCAGCGCTGCAGCGGCACCGGGTCGGGCAGCCCGAGGTTCTTCACCAGGGTCTGACCGAGCGGGGTCCGGGTGAAGGTCTGGTAGCGGTCCGTCATGGGTTGCTCCTACTTCTCGAGGATGGCGACGACACCCTGGCCGCCCGCGGCGCAGATCGAGATCAGGCCGCGGCCACCGCCGTTCTCGTCGAGTTGCTTGGCCAGCGCGGCGACGATCCGCCCGCCGGTTGCCGCGAACGGGTGGCCCGCGGCGAGTGAGCTGCCGTTCACGTTCAGCTTGGCGCGGTCGATCTCGCCCAGCGGGGCGTCGAGGCCGAGCCGCTCCTTGCAGAAGATCGGATCCTCCCACGCCTTCAGCGTCGACAGCACCTGGGAGGCGAACGCCTCGTGGATCTCGTAGTAGTCGAAGTCCTGCAACGTGAGCCCGGCCCTTTGGAGCATCCGCGGCACCGCGTAGGCGGGAGCCATCAGCAGGCCCTCGGCGCCCTTGACGTAGTCGACCGCCGCGGTCTGCGAATGCGTCAGATACGCGAGCGGACGCAGGCCGTGCTCCTCGGCCCACTCGTCCGTGCTCAGCAGTACGGCGGACGCTCCGTCGGTCAGCGGCGTCGAGTTGCCGGCCGTCATGGTCGCCGTCTCACCCTTGCCGAACACGGGCTTCAGCCGGGCCAGCTTCTCGATCGTGGTGTCCGGGCGCAGGTTCTGGTCCTTCTCGAGACCGAGGTACGGCGTGATCAGATCCTGCTGGAAACCGCGGTCGTACGCCGCCGCCAGGTTCACGTGGGAGCGGTACGCGAGCTCGTCCTGCGCCTCGCGGGTGATGCCCCACTCCAGCGCGGTCAGCGCGGCATGGTCACCCATCGACTTGCGGGTGCGCGGCTCCGCGTTCCGCGGGATCTCCGGTACGACGTCCTTCGGGCGAACCCGGGCGAGCACCTTCAACCGCTCCGGGTACGTCTTGGCCCGGTTCAGATCGAGCAGGATGTTGCGCAGCTTGTCATTGACCGCGATCGGCGCGTCGGACGCGGTGTCGACACCACCCGCGATCCCGGCGTCGATCTGGCCGAGCGCGATCTTGTTGCCGACCAGGATCGCGGCCTCCAGCCCGGTCCCACAGGCCTGCTGGATGTCGTACGCCGGAGTCGTCGCGGCGAGCTTCGATCCGAGCACGACCTCACGCACCATGTTCCAGTCGCGGGCGTGCTTGAGCACCGCACCGGCGACCACCTCACCGACCTCCTGACCACCGAGCCCGGTCCGGTCGACCAGTCCGTTGATCGCGGCGGTCAGCATGTCGGAGTTCGACGAGTGCCGGTACGTCTTGTCCTGGCGCGCGAACGGAATCCGGTTGCCGGCGACGACGGCCACTCTGCGGGGCTCGGTCATGATTTGTCTCCTGGTCTGCGTGCTCGCTGTGCCTTCTTCGGAACCTCATAGGCGAAGCGCCCCACTGCCGTCGCCAACGTCGCGGTGATCGCGGTCGCCCGCACCGTCGCCACCTCGGCATGATGCACCACCGGATGCCCCGGCTTCCCGCTCGACACGATCAGCCCGACCCTTGCCATGTGCAACGACCCGAGCGTCTGCGTGTACAGGTGATTGGCCAGGTAAGCGGTGTCCGCCTTCGCGAAGGCACCACTGCGCTGACCCGCTTCCAGTACGACGGCGATCCGGTTCAGGGCCGCGGCCATCGCCGTACCGAGGGTGATCATCACCGGCTCGGTGATCTCCCCGAACAGCTCCTCGCCGGTCCTTCTGAGCAGGCTCATCGCGCAGTCGGTGAACGCGGGGAACTCGAGGCAGAAGTCGACGAACACCTCACTGAGCGCCTTCAGCCGGTTGAGCGGTGCCCGCCGTGGGTTGTCGACTTCTTGCAGCCGGGCGTCCAGCTCGCCGAGATAGTCCACCAGCGTGAGAGCGAACAGCTCTTCCTTGCCCGCGAAGTGCCGGTAGATCAGCGCCTTGTTGATCCCGACCCGCTTGGCGATATCGTCGATCTGGGCGTCGATCGAGCCGCGCTCGTCGAACAGCTCCCGGGTGGCCCGGATGATGTCCCGCTCGCGGTCGCGCCGACGCTCCGCCGTGGTCCGGCGGCGTCCGATCGCGAGCAGCGCGGAGCTCATGGACCGATCTTAGCCATACCGGTACCCCCTGGTGCAAACGACGGTTACACTCATCGGTAACATTTCTTTCCCGGATGTTTCGGTACCCCCTGTCGTTGCCGGAGGATGTTGATGACGATGACCGACCCCAAGCCCGCCGTCTCCACCGATGTGATGTCGCTGGCCGGCGAACTCGGCGCCGAGCGGTCGAAGCCGGGCTGGAGCCCCTTCTCGTTCGCCCTGAACGACGAGCAGCGCGAGATCCGCGACTGGACCCACGCCTTCGCCGCCGACGTGATGCGCCCCGCCGCCGCCGAGTGGGACGAACGCGAAACCACCCCCTGGCCGGTGATCCAGGAGGCCGCGAAGATCGGCCTCTACGGCCTCGACATGAACATCAACCTCTTCGTCGACCCGTCCGGCCTGCTGATGCCGCTCGTCCACGAAGAACTCTTCTGGGGCGACGCCGGCATCGGCATGTCCCTCAAGGGCACGGGCCTCGCGTCCTCCGCGATCTTCTCGAACGGCACCCCCGAGCAGTGGAGCCAGTGGATGGCCCGCTGCTACGGCACGCCGGATGACGTTCGCGTCGCCGCCTTCTGCTCCTCCGAGCCCGGCGCCGGTTCCGACGTCTCCGCGATCCGCACGCGAGCGACGTACGACGAGAAAACTTCCGAGTGGGTCATCAACGGCCAGAAGGCCTGGGCCACGAACGGCGGCATCGCCGACATCCACGTCGTCGTAGCCACCGTCGACCCCGCGCTGGGCACCAAGGGCCAGGCCGCGTTCGTCGTACCGAAGTCCGAGGTGCGCGGTCTTGAGCAGGGCACCAAGCTCCGCAAGCACGGTCTCCGCGCCTCCCACACCGCCGACGTCTTCTTCGACAACGTCCGCATCCCCGCCGCCAACGTCCTAGGCGGCAAGGAAAAGCTGGACGAGCGCCTCGCCAAGGCCCGCGCCGCCGCCTCAGCCCCCGGAGAGGCCAAGGTCCGCAACGCCTCCATGGCCACCTTCGAAATGACCCGCCACATCGTCGGCGCCCAAGCAGTAGGCATCGCCCGCGCCGCCTACGAGTTCGCCCTCGACTACGCCAAAGGCCGCGAACAGTTCGGCCGCCCGATCATCGACAACCAAGGCATAGCCTTCAAACTCGCCGACATGGCCATGGAAATCGACGCCGCGCGTCTCCTGGTCTGGCGAGCCGCCAACATGTCCGCAGCCCTGATGCGAGGCGAAACCCCCGACTACCGCCACGGCGAAGGCTCCATGGCCAAGCTGAAGGCCGGCGAAGTAGCCGTCAAGGTCACCGAAGAAGCCATCCAGATCCTCGGCGGCAACGGCTACACCCGCGAATACCCCGTAGAACGCATGCACCGAGACGCCAAGATCTACACCATTTTCGAGGGTACGTCGGAAATCCAGCGCCTAGTAATAGCCCGAGCCATCTCCGGCATGCGAATCAGGTAGTAAGTACAGCCCCGCACGCGGACCGGACGCTCCGCTCGTCGCGACGCTCCTCACCGCGCCCGCTCCGCGTGCACCCACCCACCCCCGGCTACCGCCGGAGCATCCCGCGCCGGCTACCGCCGACCAACCACGCGGCTACCGCCGCCTGCAGCGCGCTACAGCGCGCGACCGACCACCGCGGCTGGCGCGTTCCGCCGTTGATCCGCGGTCACGCCGACTGGGTGATTCGCCGCCGCCAGCGGCACGCCCGCTATTGCGTTGCGTCCTACGCACTAGCCCAGCCCAAGAGTTCCGGTGGACTCTGTGCGGACAATCGGGGCGGCCGTCGCGGCGGAACGAGGCAGATCGCGACGTGACCGCGCGTTGCGCTGAGGCGGCGACTGCGCTTCCTCGGTTAGATTGTGCGCCTTGAGTCTCGGAGTCGAGGAGGGGCGATGACGAAGACCAGCGTGAACAGGTTCTTCCTGGGATTGCTAGGCGCCGGATTGCCACTTGTGGTGGGTCTCCTAGGTTTGGTTGCACTGATCGTAGACCTGTTCGGCCCGTTCGACCTTCCCAATGGCTACGGGGATGAGATCCTGATTGCGGCAGCATCAGTAGTCCTGCTCGCCTACTTTGCGCAGCATCGACTCCAGAAGAGCTACGACAAAAGGCATGAAGAGTTGCTCACTCAGGTGGAAGTCATCCTCGGCAGAATCCAAGATCGACTCGAGCCTGTCCGACAGGTACCGGCCGGAGATATCAAGAACCTATTGAAATCTCACGTTGTAGGCGCGAAAGAATATTTATTTCGAGGCGGCTCGGGTAGGTGGCTCCGAAGTTTCACCATGCCGGAGTTGTCGAATGCTACGGACAGAGACGTTCGTCTAACAATTGAACTCTTGGATCCGCGTGATGAGGGACTCTGTGCGGCCTATGCCAGCTACCGGGCGAAAGCGCTTCCTAGCGGCCACGTGCGGGATAATGAGGACGCTCGCCTGATTCAGCGGGACATCCTTGGATCGATCTATGCAGCTGCTTGGTATTCGGCGAGGCGCAGGATGGAGGCGAAGGTGATCCTGTTGCGCTCCTTCAGCCCTCTACGCTACGACGTCTCAAGTGAAGGGCTGATGTTAACGGTTGCAGAGTTGACGGAGCCCGGGCTGTATGCGGCGCCTGGGACTTGGCTTCACAGCAGTGTCGTTGACGAACTGCACCAGGCGAGCCATGGACATGTCGTAGTGGTGCTGCCCGGATTGGCTGAGTGCAACTTCCCGCAAGCATTGGAATCGGTTACGGCGGATGATGTTCGCATGGTCCTCTCGGCCGCGACAGTCAAGGGTGCTAGTGAGGAGACGTCGCTTCTTGATCGGTTCGCCGCCGAGTCCGTCGTCGACTGGGAAAGGGTCGCCACGGATCATGTCCGCAACTGAATCGACTGCAGAGAGCATCCTCCGGTCGGCCATCGACGTGGTTGAGTCAGGTGGCGCTGTAGATGATCCCGTCTTCGCGACGGCTGTACTGAACGCGGCGGCTGACGTGTCGCGGCGATTGCCCGTGACTCAGCATCCTTTGGGTTTTCTGCACCTCGACCTGTCGAACCTGGTGGATCGGCGAACCGCAAGGCTGCACCTGTGGACAGAAGACTTTCTTGCCATGGCCGATCCGTTGGGACGGTTGCATGATCACACTTGGGAGTTGCGAAGCGCGGTTCTGGTGGGTGAACTCACTGACCACGTACTCGTGCCGGTTCAGGATGCGGCTGGTGACTATCTGGCTCATGTCGTCCACTACGAAGATCTCAGAAATCGCATCGAGTCGTCGCCTGAGCGGTGGAGTCTAGATGAACTCCAGGAGCGGACGGTCCGACAAGGTCAGTCATACAACTTGGCGCCGCGACTGGTGCATCGAACGGAAGTTTTCGTACTGCCAACTGCAACGTTGGTTGTTCCCGTAGAGCGAGGCGGTCCAGGGCCGACGGTATTTGCTCCGCGCCAGTTGCGCTGCATCGAGGCGGCATCGCGTGTTCCGATCGACGCGCGTGTGGCCGAAGTTGCTCTTCGCTCCGCGGCCAAGTCGGTCACAGTCTGACGCCCGCGCGGACTGAACACGGGCGAGTGGGATGTTGACTGTCGGTCGACACGGCGTTGCCGCACGCGATCGATGACCCGTGACGGCGTGTCCCGCTATCAACTGTGGTCATGCCGACTCGTGAATTCGCACCTCGCCAGTGCCGATGCCCACCGCTTCGTCGCGCGCTATGCGCCGCCCCCACCATCGCCTTCCTAGCAGGCTGCCCACGAGCTAGGCACTGCCACGAACTGCAGCGTGCGTCCAACAGATCGCATGACCAAATCGGCCGGAAGCTCCTGACGCTCGCGGTCGTGGGGGACCTTGACGCAGTGGTGCAGATCGCTCAGAGCGCCGCCTGTGGCGAATGAGCGATAGTTACAATCGATGTAACTACCAGTCAATGGCAGTTCGGTCGAATGTGTGTGCGAAGATGTCCCTCGGCACAACGACGACCCCGCTCGGGCGGTCCGAACGAGGTCGGCGGCCGAGCGGGGTCAGGTGCGTCCTTTGGACGGGTACGCGTGCCTGACGATACCGACTCAGGTGGTGGCACGTACACATGGGTGCGCGTTTCGCCTGGGTTTGGTCGCCTGGCAGTGCGGGTGTCTATGGAGGCGCCCCTCTGATGAGTTTGTCGATGAATCAGCGCTCGCTTCAGCAGAAGTTGGGGCAACAGGCCGACCTGAGTAAGAAGGCGGCGAGCCTGCGGACGAAGGAAGCTTCGAAGCGGAAGGCCGCCGCCGAGGCGCAGGTGGCGGCTACGCGCACGACCAGCGAGTCGACCCGAAAGCTTCGGGCACGGCAGGCGGACCAAGCCCTCGACGCTGCTAACAAGGCTGCCCAGGACGCCGCGGGTTTGGAGGTGAAGGGCGCGAAGCTCGTCTCCGAGATCGGCGTCCTGCAGGTGAAGATTGCGCGGCAGCAACTGGAGGATTCGGCCAAGACGGAACGGCAGTACCGGTCGGACGCCCGTCGGGCCGAGTTGGAACGCCGGCGACTCGACAATCGCATCAGCTCGATCGAGGTCACGGGCGGCACTGCATTTCGGCCGCCGACCCCACGCCCGGAGAAGCTGCGGGTTCTGATGCTCAGTGCATCGGCCGACGGCGGCTTGCGAATCGGTCGGGAACAAGATCGGATCCGGAAAGCGGTAGAGCGCGCAGTTCACCGGGACTACATCGAGTTCGACATCCGCGCCGCCGCCACTCCGGGCGACCTCGTCGATGGAATCTCACGCTTCAGACCGCACGTGGTGCACTTCTCCGGTCACAGCAACGAGCAGTTCGTCGAGTTCGAAGCCGATGAGGACACGTTCAACGACGGCATCGTAGTTACTGCGAGCGCGTTCGCTAACGCGTGTGCGGCTACGCAGACTCCGCCGGTGTTGGTGGTTTTTAACTCGTGTGGTTCTGAGCGCATCGCCGACCGCGTCGTCGCCGCTGGGGTAGCGCCGCTGGCGATTGGCATGACCGGCGATGTTGAGGACGGTGACGCATTGAACTTCGCGGCCGCGTTTTATGCCGGTCTCACCAACGGCCACGATGTGGAGAGCGCATTCTTGCAGGGCAAGAGCCAGGTAGGCCTGCTCGGCGGAGCTGACGAGGTCCCGTACCTCGCGGTAGCGGTGGACGTCGCGGCTAGTGCAGTGGTGCTGGTCAACCCGGGGGAGTCCACGAGCGTCGCCTGAAAGAGACCGCCGGGCCGCTCTCTAGAGTGGCCCGGCGCGGGGATCTAACCCGCTGGGGGATCGGATCATGAGCGTCTCGCACGATGCGTGCACCAGTCACCGATTGCGCCAAGCTAGAGGGGAGACGCTGAGTGCGGCTTCGGCGAGGCGTTTGCCGAAGTCGGTTTGGATTTTGGAGCGGGAGGATTCGATCCAGCCGTCTACTCGGGTGTAGCCGGACTCGCGGTACTCGACGGCTTGCATGAGGCACTCGAGGCGGTCGGCATCTTTGGCGCAGCGGGCTTCGAGGGTGTCTTGGGTTTCGTACTCGGTGACTGCTTCGCGGATGCTCTTCGCGGCGTTGTCGGGGAGGCCGGCGATTTGGTCTTCGGTGATGCGCTCGTTGGAGGCTATTTCGACGTAGGGGCGGGCGCTGTGGGGGATGTCGCCGATCCGGGTTTCTTGGGAGTCGTGCCACATGCCGAGGTAGGCGGCGCGGGCGGGGTCGCCGCCCTCTTCTGCTGCGATCAGAGCTGCTAGCTGGGCTACGCGGAGGCTGTGCTCGGAGACCGACTCGGGGTCGCGGACGCCAGCGTGCCACCAGCCGGCGCGGCGGAGGCGTTTGAGAACGCCCATCTCGTAGGCGAAGGCGATGGTGCCTGCGGCGTCTTGGTCGGTGGTGTCGTTGGCCACGGGGGTCCCTTCGTCAGCGGTCGGCGAGCTGTACTGCACATCGCAGGTTAATCAACTCGTCTCTGGTCTGACCGTTGAACCCCGCGTCTAGGGCCTCTTCTACGCGTTTCTGAGTCTGGGAGCGGAGATTGTGGTCTCGTTTGAGGAGGTCGGGCTTGGCGAGGACGAGAGTCCACATGCTGTTGATGTTGATGGGGCTGTGGACTGGGTTGTCTAGTTGCGTCAGCAGGTGGGTTGCGACTCGGCTGCCGGTCCAGGTGTGATCGTCGGCAGCTGAGATGAGGTAGGTGTCATCGGCGTAGAGCTCGGTGATCTCGCCTAGCCAGTACGCCCAGTAGGCCAGGTTGGCGGCGGCGTGCTGTTCGCTGCTCAGAGTGGTCTTGATGAAGTGGCGGAGGGGCTCGCTGTCGCCGCGACGGGCCAATGCCAGAGTGGCGGACCTCGCGGCGATACCGCGAGGGAGGTCCGACGTCGGGGTGGCGACCTTGAATGTCCGCTCGTGCTCTGCAGTCAGCCACTGCGTGGATGTGGGCCGGTGGTCGAACCCCAGGAGGTACATCGCTTGTCGGCGGAGCACGGGGGAGCGTGCAGCATCGCGCGACTCGACGATGGCCAGGAGATGGTCGAAGAAGCGCGTCTGATCTATGTGGGCCAAGGTCGGGCGTTTGGCGACAGGACCGCGGCCGGGGGCTTCGGCTAGCTCGCGTAGCGGTAGGGGCAAGATGCCGGTGAACGGCCAGGTGATCATGTTGACGAGGCAGCGTCGGTGGACTGCTGCGCCGAGGGGGTTCATGTCAGCGCTGACTGGACGGCCGCCGGCTGAAACCGCCATCGACAGGATGCCGTCGGCTTCGACTGCATCCTGGAGGGTGATCACCACTGAGGGAGCTGCGCCGAGGGTGATGAGGCGCGTCTTGAGACGTAGCAGGTCGGCGGTGCGCAGAGCGGTGAGCGGTCGCTTGCCGGTTTCCCAGCCTTGAATGGTGCTGATGTCGACGCCGAGGCGTTCGGCGAGATCGGCTTGGGTGAGCGTGAGAGACCCGCGGATCAGTTTCAGGACAAATCCTGAAACGATGCCGATCTCGGAGCCGGGAGTTACCCAGCCCCGCATGCCGGTCTGACTATCGGACGGCGTCATCGCTGGCGCTCAACCCTCTCCGCTCACGGCCACCGCGGAAACCCGCACTCACAGTCAGTTCAGCATAGTTCAGCTTTCCGTGATCGTTGACGGCATGTCCACACGCCTCGGCGACGTCCTTGAGCCGCAGCCCGAATCGATGCGGCGTATCTGTGTCTGGTTCGGCCAGCACCTGATCATCGATCACCTGGATGACCCGATGAGTGCTGCCGGATTCGAGTTGGCGATGCGTCAGAGGTTCTCGAGCCTACGAGTGACGAACGAACCCGCTGTCGCCGTAGATCTCCCGCCGTCCTAGGCCAGCTGGAGGTGAGCCCCGACCGACCACATTCCGATCGAAGGGAGAGGAGGTGATCCGCATGACGAACGACGTGGAGCAGTACATGACGCCGGAGCTGATCGAGCTGGGCGAGACGTCGGAGGTGACGCTCGGCAAGTACGCCGAGGACAGCCAGGACGAGGGTCGGTATTTCGAGTAAAGGCTCAGGTGTGGTGGCGGCCTGATCTGCGGAGGTCGCCACCGCGCGCCGAGGGAGGGTGGCATGTGGATCGCAGGGAATGTCGTTGATGCTGCGCCGGAGCGCGGCGTGGCGGGGTGGGTGGGGGAGCGGGCCGTCTGGATGGTTGATGCCGCGGCTGAGAGGTGGCGAGTTGTCTCTGATGAGACGGGTTGTCGTTTGTTGGTCGCCGGTGATTGCTACGCAAGTAGCGCGGAGCTGCGGGCCGGTCTGGATGCGGTGCGATGCAACGATTGGCGGGCTCTGACGTTGTGGCCAGGGTCGTACTGGGTCATTGCAGACGACGGGACCACGCACGCTGTCCTCACCGATGTCTGCGGCAGCCGGCCGGTCTACTTCACGCCGTGGCAAGGCACGATGGCGTGGGCAACCAAGGCTCGGCCGTTGGCCGAGCTCGTTGGTGCGCCGCTGGACTTGATGGCCGTCGTTGCCCGCATGACCTGTCCAACTGTTCCGGAGGTCACCGGCACGGAGACGACGTACGAGCGCGTCCAGCGGCTACCTGGCGGTCATGCTCTGACCATCGCCACGGGGCGGCTAGCCACTGTCACGCCGTACGAGAAGGAACGGCCGTCAGCATCGTTCGGCGAGGCGGCCCAGAATCTGCGGTCGGCCTTGGCCATGGCTACAACCAGGCGGGCCTGGGGCGTCGAGCGGGTGTCGGCCGACTTCTCCGGAGGCCTGGACTCAACCAGTTTGGCCTTACTGGCTGCGCGGTCAGGTAAGAAGGTGCTCGCGGCCACACGAGACGACCCGGTGAGCGGCAACGACGACATCACCTATGCCAAGCGAGCCGCGGAACACCGCAATGTCGAGCACTTGGTGGTGACCAACGGCGAGAACGGACTGTTCTTCGACCGCCTGCTGGAAGGCCCACGTACTGACCAGCCGTTCAGTGATGCCACTCGTTGGTCGATGCGGTCCGTTCTGCATCAGCGGGTGCTCGAGGCAGGAACCGACCTTCACCTGACCGGATCGGGCGGCGACGCAGTCCTGACGGCGCCGTCGACCTACTTGGCTGACCTGGTCCGGCCGACCTGGCTCCCGATACTCACACGCCACGCCTCGGCACGGGCCAGACTGCGTCAGTGGTCGACGTCGAAGGTCATCAAGGAAGCCATCCGGCTGTCGCGAGTTGATCAGCGTCAGGGTCTCCTGCAGTTGGCCGACACGATCGCCAACGCACACGCTGACGACGACATGAAGCGAACGTTCTCCCTGAGCTGGTACACGCCACTCGCAGTCGCCGGTTGGCTGTCCCACGACGCGCGCCAGGAACTGGTGGGTCGAGCCCGCCTCGAAGGTGAGAAACAGGAGCCCGGCCGTACGGCGCTGAGTGTGCGACGGTCATGGGATGAGCTGCGGGAGTTCGGCACCTACCAAGCCGAGCTGACGGCCCAACTCCGCGCCACCGGCATTCCCGCGCATGCGCCGATGCTCGACAATGCCGTCGTACGAGCGTGTATGTCCGTGGCCCCACATCAGTTGCAGTCCATCGCCATCCAGAAGCCGCTCCTGGAGGCGGCGCTTCGCGACTGTGTGCCCGAGTTCATCTTGCGCCGTCCTACGAAGGGCTCCTACGACGGCAACGCCTACACCGGGGTCCGGCGCAACATCGCGACGCTGCGAAGCCTGCTAGACAACTCCGTACTGGCGGACTACGGCTTGTTGGATCGCGCGACCGCCAAGCGGCACCTCGCCCGGATCGCAGCTGGCGCGCCCGGACGGTTCGCCAGTCTCGAAGCATTGATCGCAACCGAGGTGTGGTTGCAGACAGAGGCTGCCGGCCGAAACCACGCCACGTGGCGGCGGACACCTGTGAGCAGCCATGCCTGATATCCGGATCCAGTATGGCTACAGGCTGCCGCCCTATGTTGCCGCGACCATCACCAACGAGGGGGCAATGCTTCTTGACACCAGAAGGCGAGGCACATGGTTCACGGTCAATTCCGCAGGCGCCCAACTCCTGGTGGAACTGCTCGACGGGGCAAACCTGGATCGCGCGGTCCAGGTCGTCGCGGACCACTTCAGCGCCCCACAAGCCGACGTGTGGATCGACATGGTCAAGTTGACGGAAGACCTCTGCCGCCGCGGACTGCTCATGCGGCCGGCTCTTCGGAGCGACAAGTGGTGAGCGTCAAGATGTCCCTCGGGTCGGATCAGCGGTCCGTGCCACTGGGCTATCGCCTTGTGGCGCTACCCGCACTCTTTATCGCCACGATCCTGGCGCGTCACCTTCCGCTGAGGATGACGCTGTTCATGGTCCGAACACTCAAGCGTGTGGTGGGCAGGCGATCCCTCCCCGGACGGCGGGTCCTCGCGGTCATCGGCGCACGAGACTGGGCAGCCGCCCGCTTCCCAGGTCGGTCTGCCTGTATGGAGTCCTCGCTGGCCGCCGTCTTGATTGCCGCATCGGCCGGGCACGGAGTGGATTGGTGCATCGGCGCCCGGTTCCAGCCAGCCCAGTCTCACGCCTGGATCGAGATCAACAACCAGCCGGTCGGCGAGCCTGACACGCCAGACCGTCCGTTCCACGTCACCATCCGAATCTGAAAGCTGTACCGAAGGGAAAGCTGTGTCCGACCTGATCTCCACCGCTGTGCAGGCCGTCTCCCGGCACCACTACACGAACCACCCCGAGCTGGGCTCAGTTCCGCAGTCCACCGCACAAGCGGCTATCGAGAGGGACCTTGCCCGGGCCGCAGTCGAGCCTGGTATGCGGGTCATGGAGATCGGCACTGGCACCGGATATACCGGCGCGTTGCTCGCGGAGATGGTCGGCGCTAGTGGGCACGTTGTGTCTATTGACATCGACCCGGGTCTGACCGAGCGAGCGGGCAAACTGCACGCCGAGCGTGGCGTCTCGAACCTGACTCTGGTCAGCGGGGATGGTCACGGCGGTGCGCCCGAACAGGCGCCGTACGACGTCGTGATCGGGTGGGCGACGCCGACCCACATCCCTGCAGCGTGGGTAGCGCAATGCGCGCCTGGCGCCCGCATCGCGACGCCGGTCTACATCGCACCGGTCGCTCGAACAGTCGGACATGTCACGCTCACCATCGACGACCAAGGCGAGCCGGTCGACCCCATGCTCGGCCCTGCGGTGTACGTCGACATGGGGGTCGAGATCAACACCACGCTAGGCATCCCGCTGTTCTTTGTAGACGCCAGTGTCGAGGGCGAGTCGCCGGCGTGGGTATCGGTCGGCTGGCGGGAGATGACGCCAGAGCAAGATCCGGGGGACACACTCGCCATGCTCCAGTACCCGGACTTCTCTCAGAAGGTTGCCTTCAGCAACCTGGAGCAAGAGCAGGCCGCGCGATGGAGAGATTTTCGAGCCTACTGCGTTGGCCAAGAAGGCAGCAGTCGATCCAACCTGACTGCCTTTGGCACGGGAGCGCCGGACTGGATCACCGCCATTGGCTTCAGCAGCGGGAGCAACGCCGCCGTACTGACAGCCGAGGGCGAACTGCTCGGCAACCGCGAAGACTCGCCCGCGGTCATCAAACTGCACGACGTCATCCGGGCGTGGCAGGACGCTGATCGACCCGGACTCGAGGCGAGTCGCGCACAACTCACTCGGTCTGCGGAGGGGTGGATTGTGTCGGCGAGCTTGGCCTGACCCGGCCTTCGGTCGGCACGTGGACTACCGAGGGAGGAACAACGCTCCAATGACGTTTCAATGGCCTGCGGCCGGCTACTGGCTGGAGACGATGAGGGTGGCGCGAGCGCTGATGGTCTACTACCGCCCCCTGAAGATGAACTACGAGACCCTGGGCAATACAAGCCCTCATCTCCACACGCACCTGCTCCCACGGTACGTGGAGGATCCCCGGCCGGGGCATCCATTTCCACTGCTCGCCCAACAAGGCAACCAGCAACAGATCTCCGAGGAACGCTTCCTGACTGAGGTCGACGGACTGCGAGAGATCCTTGCTGAGCGAAGGCGGCCCGAGGTTGAGGTGTTCCTGGATGCTGAAGGCAACGGAGGTCAGCGGTGAGTCGTTGGATCGGACCGGCTGACACGGCGGAGTGGCTGAGTCTGTTCGAGGATTTCAGTCAGTCTGCATTCAGGCTCGAGGGACTGCAGACGTACGACGCGACAGGCGAGGAGGAGGAGGCCGTAGCCCGATTTCTCGCCGATGGTACGTACGACCTCGACTTGTCGTGGTGGACGTCAATGGTCAAGGGGCATACGGACTCCGGACACAAGATGACCAGGGTGCGCGTGATCGTGGAGCCGTTGACGGACTACACCCGGTTCGAGCTCGCCGGCTACCCACAGATGGACGCCGCCGGCGATGAGATTCGGATTATCGAGGCGCCTGAGGGCACCTGGCCCGAAGGAGTACCTCAGCATGACTTCTGGCTCTTCGACGACCGCGACGTCTGGCAGATGCACTACGACGATGCCTATGCGTTCGTCGGCGCTGAGCTTGTGAGTGATCCCGATGACATCGCCGAACACCTGAGGTGGCGCGACGCCGCCATCGCTCAGTCGGTGCCGCTGGCGGATTATCTCGCGAAGGCCGCGCATGACTTGCACCCCGGAGGCGTGGTGAAGGACGCGTGATGGAATGGCAGAACTTGGGCGAGGACGCTGTCTATGAGAATCCTTGGTTTCGGGTCAATCTCGCCGATGTCGAGTTGCCGAACGGGACACACCTCGACCACTTCGTCATTCGTCAGCGGCCGGTTGCGCTGACTGCGGCAGTCAATGCGGAGAACGAGGTACTGCTGCTGTGGCGGCATCGATTCATCACGCAGACGTGGGGCTGGGAGTTGCCGGCTGGTGTCGTCGATGACGGGGAGAGCGTTGTCGAGGCTGCAGCGCGGGAGATGCTGGAGGAGACGGGGTGGCGGGCCGGGTCCCTGCAGCATCTGATGACGGTTGAGCCGGCGAATGGACTGTCGGATGTGCTTCATCACGTCTACTGGGCTGACGGTGCTGAGTACGTGAGTCATCCGGTGGATGATTTCGAATCGGACCGTCGGGAGTGGGTCCCGCTCAGCCAGGTGCCTGACCTTGTTCGTACGGGAGCGATCAGGTCGGCCAACGCCGCGGCCGCTTTGTTGTTGCTTCACCATATGCGACAGGAATGACCCAGGGTGGCGCTCAACTGCTGGAGGGAGGCTGGGCAGGCGCTGGCTCGCTGTCGTGTTTCCAGATGGCACGCAGCCTCGCCTCGTTTTCCTCGAACGGTTCCATTCCCATCGCCAGCCGTCTTGCCGCCAGTCCTTCGGGATCCTCGATTGGCTGCACTTCGAGGCCCTCACCGCGATCGATGAATTGCGTGCCGTACAGCTGAGGTTGGCCGGCGTTGGTGCGCACGCGGTCTTCCAGGTAGGCGAAAAGCCGTGGCGGCGCCTCACCTGCCTCCACTGCTGCCGCCATGAGACGGTGAAAGAGGAGTTGGTCCTCCGGCCGGCTGTCTGCGTGCTGCGCCAGCAGCCACGTGTTCGTGGCCGCTTCCTCACCGACATCGGACATTCGCGGCCAGCCGTGCTCGGTCACGAACTTGAGCAGCCAGCGGGTGTTGTCGGCATCCACCTTGTTGACCACATCCCACAACTCGGTGCGAGGGTCCTCTGACCAGCCGTCCACCGCGCTGCGGGCTTCCTGGTCCAGCGCAGCTCGCCGCTCGAGCTCGGCCTGGAGTTCCTTAGTCTCCATCGGTGCGGCGTCCTGTCGCATTCCAGTCGATGAACGCCTCGTCCCGCACGCTCACCCGCACCGTGCCGCCTGCTCGGGCATAGACCAACGTGGACAGCCCAACGGGAAGGCGCTCGATCACGCTGCCTCACTCCTCGCCCGACCCGCCCAGTCCGGAGATGAACACGATGCTCGGTGCATCACCCGGCACGTACCGATAGGACAGCTCGATGCCGTTGACGACGCAGCTTTCCTGCAGATCGTTCACGCTTATCCCCTTCACCACCTGGCAGCAGACTCGCCGTGTGCAAGCCTGGCACGCGCGGCGCGGTCGCGCCCGCCGACACCGACCGCTCCGGGTTACTTGTCCGGTTGGGAGCCTTGGAGGATTGCTGTGAGGGCGTCCTTGATGGCTTGGCAATCGCCCGGTCCGAACTTGACGCTTCCGGCCGCTGTCTCGGGATTGGACACAGAACCCTTCTCGCAGACGGTGAGCAGTTCCCCCAGTCGCAGCACGATGTCGGCTCGCAACTCCTGGGACGACGGCTTTGCAGGCGCTTCCGCCGGAGTCGGTGCGACGGCCAGGCACCCTGACACGTCGAGGCCGTCGGCGACGGTTGCGCCGGCCTTTCGCGCCTCGGCGCATGCCTTGGCGGTCGCGATCTGATCGCTGCGGTTCTGTGAGGAGGCGTCCGCCGCCAGGGCAAACACGACCAGGCCGACCGCCACAAACGCGTAGCAGCATTTTGCCAGCGTCCCGCTCACCGCTGAGGAAGCTCGCCGTCGAACCACCGCGACCTGGCTGCGGGCCAGAGCGAGCTCGACTTGAGTGCGAATCTCGAGTGCCCGCTCTTCCCGGAACTTGCGCGTGTCGCCAACGGGCATCCGAGCTGCGGACCGGCGCAGGCTGATCTCCTTCTCGTCCAGGGCGCCAAGGCTGGAAAGGCCGAAACGGCGTGCCGCCTCCGTGAAGATCGGGTCGATCAGGCGCTTTTCGTCCTCGGTCAGACCAAGCTTCTCGACCTCGACTACGGCCGCGTCGCCGGCTTTCATCAAGAGCACGGCAAGGGTGATGGCCCCGAACGCTGCAAGGAGCAGTCCGGCGACTGCCAACCCGATACGAAGCCAATGGGGTGTTGCGTCTTCTGGGACCAAATTGCTCAGTGTGGTGAGCCCGACGGCACCAGTCGCAATAGTGGCAAAACCAGCCAGGGTCTTACCGAAGAGATCAACCCGATTACGCAGACTGTCGGCGACCTTCCCGTAGTCCGCTGCAGTCCGTGTGTCCGCCTCCGGAGCGCCTTCCGTGGCCATCAGGGTGTCCTTCGTTCGACTCTTCGCCATCCTTCGATGAGGTCGTCCAGCAGGTCCAAGTCCTCGGCGAAGTCAACGACCACTTGTTCGGCCGGAGTTACCTTGAACAGGTTCTTGCGTGCAGTGGTCAGCGACGTCTGGCCCGACTTGACCCTGTCGGCGGGCCCGACATCTTTGTGCTCTACCTGTTTCTTCACCTTCGCTTCCGCCTTCGGGGCGCCGGCCTCCAAGCGTGCGACCTGTTCTTTGAGGGTCGCGACGGTGGTTGTCAGGTCCTTGTTCTGCTTGGACTCGATGGCAAGTTCTTCGGTAAGTTCCTCCGCCGTCTTGGTCACCTTCGGCCCGGCGCGCCGCGATATCACATACGCGCGATCCGCGAGAATCTGTGTTTCGTTGGCGAGATCGAAGGCAAGGTCCGCGAGTACGCTCTTTGCGGACTTTTGAGGTTCCTTCGCGACCAGGTCCCCGGCGGCGTTGAAAGCGGTGACTGCGCTCTCCAAGTTCTTTCGGACCAAAAGCCAGTCTTCCCGAGGCAACGGCGTTGGCGGCGGACCGCTCGGTTGTTTCGTGGCCCGCTCGTCGAGCCAGTCGATCAGCTCGGCAACCTCACTCTTCAGCGACATTTGTTCCCCCACCCCGTTAGCCCACCCCACTCACAGCATGCTCCTCGATATGTCCTCGGGCAATGACTAATGGGGTCCCGCAAGCGGGACCCCATTCGCGGCGGTCCGACTCGAAGTCGTCTTCCGGATGGCTGACGTGCTCTGCGCCGTCTGCCCAGTAGACGTGGTGTAGTACCTGTCGAGATCACGACCGCCGTACGGGTGATGATGGATCGCGGTGAACGTAGCACCTGTCGAGTGCAAGGCGGAGGGGCTGCGGCACCAACTGGTCCGCGCATTGGTGGCTAACGGGGCAGTAACCTCGGACGGGTGGCGAGCGCCCTTTGCTGAGGTGCCGCGGCGTGTCTTTGTGCCCGTCTTCTGTCGGAAAGTCTGACGCCACAGCTGGCCTGACGTTCCATCGCGCCCAGCAAGGCGACTGTGCAGGGCAACGGTCGAGCTATTGCCCGGTCCTTGAGTCGGGTCTACCTTCGGTTTTATGCCCGTGTCGGGGGGCCGCGCGAACGGCGCGGCGGCGCTCGGGCTAGGGGCTAGGTCATGGCTGGACGGGGATTTGCGGTTGCACTCCTGCTCGCTGCCGGCGTGTTGCTGGCGCCGGGGTGTAGCGACGACGCGGGCCGACGTGGTCCGACGCCGGTACCCGGCACGTCTCCAGCGAGTTTGCCGACGGCAAGTTCGTCGTCGGTGCCCATCAGCCCCTCACGTTCCCCGTCCTCGCCTGGGGTGTCACAGCCGCCGGCGAGTCAGACCACCTCTCGACCCGCTGGTCCGATCCGGATCATCGCGGTGGAGGTCGCATCTGAGGATCGGTCCCCGGGCGGCCAGTATGTGCTGCTCCTCAACGGCACCAGCCAGGCGGTAGACCTCGCCTGCTGGTCCGTTCGATCCGTATCGACGGGTATCTCCGCACGCGTTTCGATCGGCGCCGCGATCCCGCCGGGAGGCGCGGCTCGGCTCTTCCCGGATGGCCGCCTGTTCGGTTCGGCGGACACCGTCGTACTGAGCAATCGCGACGGACACGAGGCCGATCGAACACCACGCGTCACTGACCGCGCCGGCGACGACCAGCTGTGGTTCCGCGACCAGACCGGAGGCTGGCGGTTCGGGCGTGGGTTGGCTCTTCCGTCACAAGTAGTCGACGGGCGGTTGGCGATGCGATCAACGAGTTGCTGACACCACCAAGTGGGGGAACTGTGAAACACCGACTATTGCGGGCGACGGTCGCCGGCAGCCTGATTCCGCTGACCTGGCTGGGCATGAGCGCCGGGCCGGCGGCGGCAAACCACGTGACCACACCGGTCATCCGAGACGTGTCGATGGCCAACCTCGCCGCGAACGAGCGCGAGTTGCACATCGTCGTCGATCCGAACGACGCCAATCATCTGGCCGCCGGCGCGAACGAGCGCGGCGGTGGCAACAGCCAGGAGTGGTACGCCTCCACCGACGGTGGACGCAACTGGACCAGCGGCAACCTGCCGTTCGGCACGCTGACCGTGACCGACGTCGGTGGCGACGGTGACACTCTGCTGATGAGCGACCCCGCGGTTGATTTCGGCGCCGGCGGGCGGATCTATTATTCCGCGCTCGCGCACCGCGACAGCGAGGATCCCTGCACGCTGTTCGTCAGCTCATCCACCGACAACGGCGTCAACTGGACCGATCCGGCCAACGGCATCGTCGCGGCCGGCGGCACGACGATCTGCAACGACAAGGAATTCATCCTGGTCGACCGAGCCGCCAACGACAACGTCTACGTGGCCTGGACGCCGTTCGGTGGCGCGAACAACAACGAGCTTGTGTTCTCCCGCGATCTCAACGGGGCAGGCGACGGCTACGCGTTCTCGGCACCTCTGGTGCTGTCGACCGACGCGGCGCAGAACGGCTGTCTGAACCACGGCGCGGAACTGGCTCAGGAGGCCAACAGCGGTGACCTGTACGTCGCCTGGACGACGTTCTGCAACGGGATCGGCGACGGCGCCGACTCGTCGGTCTGGGTAGCGCGCTCGACAGATGACGGACAGAACTTCGGTGCGCCGGTCCAGGTCGCGACCCTGGACAACGTGAACCCGGCGATCGCGACCGGCTTCCGGACCCGGTCATTCGTCAGCATCGACGTTGACGCGGCCACCGGCCGGGCTTTCGTCGTATGGGCCGATTACACCGACGCGGACGGCGGTGACGCCGACATCCTGATCTCGTCCGCGATCGACAACGCGGGGTGGACCGCGCCATCCGGCGTGGACGTGGAGGCCGACCCGGACGGGCAGTTCATGCCCTGGGTCGACGTGGCACAGGGCCGGGTGCACGTCGCCTACTACAGCAACGACGACGAGACGAACAACCACAACGTCTTCCTGTCGTACGGCGCTGTCGCCGCGACGCCTGCCTTCACAGCCGTGCAGGTGAATTCGCAGCCAACGCCTGAAGCGACCGGCTTCCTCGGCGACTACCTGGCAGTCGATGTCGGTCCCGACAACGTCGTACACCCCTCCTGGGGAGACGGCCGGGCCGGAGTCGGCGGTGCCACCGACGGTTGGAGCGCACGGGTCGACTTCTCGCCACCCACAACCGTCGCGGGTACGGCAAGCCCGAACCCGCTCGCGTGGGGACAGACCACTACCGTGACCGCCACGGTCACCGGCGCGCACAGTGAGAACGAACAGTTCATCCCGGTTCGCTTCACCGTCGCCAGCGGCGGTACGCCGTCGGACACGACCGGAACCGGTACGACGAACGCGGCAGGTCAGGCGACCTTCTCGTACTCCAACGGCACCGCGGGATCGGACACTGTGACCATCTGGGCGGACCTCGACGAGGACACGACCCAGGACGCCGGTGAGACGACGACGGTGACGGTGACATGGCAGAAGCACCCGACCACAGCGGCGTACACCGGACCGACCAGCGGCGAGTACCACGATCCGCTGACAGTCAGCGGCACATTGCGGGACGCCCTCACTTCGGCAGCCGTGCCTGGCCAAACCCTGACGATCGGGTTCGGTACTGACACCTGTACCGGCGTGACGAACGCGAGTGGCGTGGCGACCTGTGGATTCACCCCGCAACAGGTGCCCGGACCGTACACCGCTACGGCAAGCTTCGCGGGTTCGGCGCAGTACGAGGCGACCACCTCGCCTGGTGTTGCGTTCACCTTGAACAAGGAGCAGACCACACTCACGTACACGGGTCCCGCGTTCGTCGGCAACGGTGATCCGGCAACTCTGTCGGCTCGCCTGACCGAGGACGACCCGACGCCGGTCGCCGGGCGGACCGTCCAGCTCACCCTCGGCGCGGGTCCGGGAGCGCAGTCCTGCTCCGGAGTCACGAATGCCGGCGGTACTGCCAGCTGCACGATCGCATCGGTGAACCAACCCGGCGGACCGACGACGGTGACGGCCGCCTTCAGCGGCGACGCGTATTACTTGCCATCGACAACGAGTGCATCGGTGGTGGTCTTCACCTGGACACCGGGCGGCAACTTCGTCATCGGTGACGGCAACGCCACCGTCGGAGGTACGGCGACCTTCTGGAGCGACACGTGGTACCTCGCGAACTCGGTGAGTGGCGGGACGGCCCCGAACAGCTTCAAGGGCTTCTCCAATGACCCGGCCGGACGGACCACCTGTGGCGGGACCTGGCGCACCCTGCCGGGCAACAGCCCGCCGCCGTCGAATGCCCTTCCGCGGTACACCGCGGTACTGGTCACGTCCAAGGTGGTCAAGAACGGGAACATCATCAGCGGCACCAAGCCCGCGATCGCCATCGTGCGAGTGAATCCCGGCTACGCGCCGAGCCCGGGGCACCCCGGCACGGCGACGGTCCTCGGACTCCTGTGCTCATGACCTGACGACAGTTGGGGGTCGCACGGCACTCACGCCGTGCGGCCCTCACCCGAGCAACCTATTGCTGCTGGGCGCGAACGGTTTCACGGTCGGGGCTGGTCACCGACGGTGCGGTGCGGGGCCAGGTCCAGGCGTAGCGCAGGATGAGGGCGAGAAGGATGAGTTCCAGTGCGATGCCGAGGCCGTAGAAGAACAGCCAGGACTCGCCCAGCGCGTTGAATGCCGTGACGGGGACGTAGAGCGAGGCCACGATGAGGTTCGTGATGCGGTTGACCCGGGCGGGCAGCGTCATCGACAGCACGATCATGAGGGTGGGGATGCTCACGAGGGTCAGCGCCGTGGTCGAGAAGGTCTGGGAGAGGTCGAACTCGAAGACCTTGCCGGCGAGGATGTCTTCGATGACGCCGGGCGTGAAGAAGTTGAGAATGTCCACGTAGGCGTACAGGAACATGAAGCTTGTCCACGCTGCGGCGAGCTTGGCTCTCACCGGGATCGGCTGGTCTTCCAGGGTGGTGGTGGTTTGATGTGTTCTCATCCTGGGCTCCGTGTGTGGTGAGGATCGGTACGTCCACGATCGCTGAGCCCAGCGCCGGGCACCTCGGCCAGGAGGCCGGACCTCGCCTGGCCGATGGCACGGCCCCTCCCTCGTACTTTCGGTCGGTACGCCGAGGCGCTCCACCTGTATCAGCCGCGGCCTGCTGTCGTCCCACCCATCGGTCGTTTCGACTGACCGTCAGTGGGCAGGTTTCACGGCCGCCGCCTTGATCGAGGACATCGTTCGGCGGTGCGGGGTTCGCAGAATTGCGTCGGGGTCAATGCGCGTCGGCCACCGTTTGCTTGAAGGATGGTGCTGGTCACTGAATGCAACTATGGTGCAGAGTGCGTTAAGGGGGCTCGCGGAGCGTGAGCTAGGGGCGCGAGCGTGCCATCAGTGGCACGCATGCATATGGGGTGAACATGGGTCGGAGACGTGGTTTCTTCGCGGAGTTGCAGCATCAGTCCGCGGTCGCGCAACGCGAGCGGCAGCGGGCACAGGCGGCGGCAGTTCGTGCACAGGTGGGGGCACAACGAGAAGCTGAGCGGGCGTTTGCGGCAGCTCAGCGAGCGCATATTGCTGCGCTGCGGGCCGATGAGAGGGCTGCCGCGGAGGCGATGCGTGAAGCCCAGAGACTCCATGTTGAGGCGCAGGAGTCACGGGTCGCTGCATTGAACACGAACCTTGAGATGTATCTGTCAGACATCGACAAAATACTTGTGGCTACGTTGCAGGTCGATGACTATGTGGAACTTGAAAAGTTGCGGAAGACCGCTGTGCATCCGCCATTCGAGTCCCAGCATCTGCACCCTGTTCCGCCTCCCGTTCCGATTGAGACGCCGCCACCGCCGGTCTTCTTGGAGCCGGCTCCACCGAAGGGCATGTCGGCTCTGGTCGGACAGAAGAAGCATGCTGTGGCGGTGGCCAATGCGCGGCTGGCCTTCGACCACCAGTACTACCAATGGCAGGCCTACTCGGCCTCGATCCCGATGCGTCAGTTGGAGCAGGTTATGGCGCACAAAAGTGCCGAGGATGACCGATTGCGGAAGCTTGCGGCGGATCGTGCCCGGTACGACGAGGACTGCGGGCGTCGCCAGCGCGACGTCGATGCCGCCAACGCTGAGCTTGATACGTTGATCCACAACTACGAGGCGAGTGTGCCCGAGGCTGTGTCCGAGTACCTCGGAATCGTCTTCGGGAACTCCTTGTATCCAGAAGGTTTCCCGTGGTCCATCGACTATGAGTTCGATGGAGACGCCAAAGAGTTGCGGGTCAGCCTCGAGTTTCCCGCTCCGGACCAGATGCCGACGGTGCGCCAGTATAGGTACGTCAAGGCGACAAACGAGATCACTGAATCCCTGCAGTCACAGAAGGAGCAGCGGGATCGCTACACGTCGATGATCGAGAACATGGTCCTGCGCACTCTGCACGAGGTCTGGGAATCGGATCGCAGCGGCAAAGTCGAGAGTATCTCGCTGGTGGGTGGAGTGCCGCACACTGATCCGGCCACGGGACAGGATGCCTTTACGCCGCTCGTCGCCGTCGCCGTCGATCGGCGGACATTTTCCAATCTTGATCTGGCCCGGGTCACGCCGGCCGAGACTTTGAAGTACCTGAAGGCCGTGCGCTCGAAGAATCCACATGCACTCGTGCGGATAGACACGTCGGCTGGCGTTCGCGGGCACTGATCCTCGGGGAGGCGAGATGCAAGGATTTCGATTCAATGTGCCGCCGGGATGGCCTGTTCCACCTGACGGCTGGGTGCCACCTGATGGTTGGGTCCCGGACCCGTCGTGGCCGATGGCACCACCTGGTTGGTCGTTCTGGGTTCTGGACCTGGTGACTGAGCAGAACTCGCAGGCGCCTGAGCGTCGCCCCGACGAGCCGGTGATCGAGTCAGACGGATCCCTTGCCAATGCGGATGCGTTGCCTCAGGACAGCGAGCTCTTGCCTGCGTTGGCGCCTTCAGTAGGTCCTCCTGCCGAAGCCAGCACGCTGGCAGGCGAGGTTGAGAGACTGAAGGCCATCCGGGCAGAGATCGCGACGGAAACGAAGCGCCTCGCCGAGGTGCGTGCCTCCGCAGACGAGACCCTACGCCAGGCTGCTGTTGTCGTTGCCGATGAGCGGCAGCAGTCCGTGGAGGACGTTCGGGCACAGTTGGTGGAGCTGAACGACGCGTTGCTACTCCAGCAGGTTGGGATTTACGAGTACCACCATCCGTTGGAGAACGCCGAGGCTTACCGGGATCGACTGGCCGATGTGCGCGAGCGGATCAAGACGCAAGTGCGCACGAAAGAGGCCGTCCTCGCCTCGGACATGTTCTCCTACAACAACTCACTGGCGAAGGGTCGGAAGATGACCTCCGACCTGGCCAAGTTGATGCTGCGGGCATATAACGCGGAAGCGGACAACTGCGTCCGGTCACTTCGCGCCGGTGCTGTGGCAACCGCGAAGAAGCGGCTGGAGGCATCGGTCGAGACCATCGCCAGGCTCGGAAACATGATGGAGATGCGGATCTCTCCTGAGTATCACACACTCAGGTTGGAGGAAATCGAGCTCGTTGCCGACTATCTGATGAAGTTGCAGGACGAACGCGAGCGAGCACGAGAGGAGCGCGAGCGGCTGCGGGAGGAACGAAGGGCCGAGCAGGAGCTTGCTGCCGAACGTGAGCGCCTGGACAAGGAGCGGACGCACTACCTCAATGCGCTGAGCGCCTTGAGAGCTCAAGGCAAGTCCGACGAGGCCGCCGATCTTGAAGCGAGACTAGGCAAGATCGACAAGGCCATCGAGCTGAATGACTACCGAGCGGCGAACATCCGAGCAGGATATGTCTATGTCATCAGCAACATTGGGGCTTTCGGCAAGGATGTCGTGAAGATCGGGCTCACGCGGAGACTTGAACCGCTTGATCGGATCCGCGAACTTGGCGACGCGTCGGTGCCGTTCCCGTTCGACGTACATGCCCTCTACTTCTCCGACGACGCTGTGACGCTCGAGAGCGAGCTCCACAGCGCGTTCGGCGACCGCAGGCTGAATCAGGTGAATTTGCGCCGCGAGTTCTTCTTCGCTACTCCCGCCGAGGTTCGGGAGACGCTCGCTACAAAGGTGGGCAACCTTCTCGAGTTTGCGGAGGTGCCAGAAGCGACGCAGTACTTCCAAAGCCACGGAAGGTGGCCGAACCGCCTGTAGCGAACTCGGGGAGCTCTCACAGCTGTTCGACGAGTACGGCTCGCCTGATGGGTAGCACGTTGGCTCACACCTGACTCACCGAGAAGCTGCTCGACGGCGGGATCGTTGCATTGAGGGCTGTGGCGGCTTTCTAGAGGGGAGGGCATGCTTGACCTTGCGGCAACAGCGTGAGTCTGCAGTGTTCGACGCCTCAACGGTGCAAGATGGACCCGTGAACGGTTCTGATGATGCCGCCACGGCCAGCGCAATCCCAGCGTGGCTCGAACAGCCACCGACGGAGTTGCCGCCGCCGATCTCCATGGCTGCGCCCAGCCGGCTGCCGTTCGAGGCCCTGACCCCGAGCAATTTTGAACGCCTCGTGCTCGCGATGGCGCGTCGAACCTTCGCCGTCGACCACGCTCAGCAGTACGGGGTATCGGGACAGAAGCAGCACGGCATTGATCTTTACCTACGACTAGCGGTACCGCCGGTGCCTACCCGGCGATACGTGACCATTCAGTGTCGCAACATCGTAGCTGTGACTCCGGCGGGCGTAGCCGCGGCCGTCGAGGAGTTTCTTAGCGGAAGGTGGGCCGACCTTACAACGACGTTCATCTACGCGACCCGCGCGTCGACTAGACGTACTGATATTGCTGACGCCGTAGAGTCCGCAGCCGAGCGCCTGAACGAGTTCGATGTCCGGTACGAAGTCTGGGACGGCGACCAATTATCTGAGCGACTGCGCACCGTTCCGGACCTGGTAGAGGTCTACTTCGGAAGAGCCACAAAGGATCTCTTTTGCCAGCGCTCGACCGCAGCATTTGGTGTCGGGGCCGCCGTGAACGCAACGCATCCGGACGACCAGGCGTTGCCGGATCTGGCGGTCCACGTCAGCGATGCCATGAGACACGCTCGACGGGCAGAACGCGACCGTGGCTACCGCGACGCTCTCGGGGTAGCTTCTTCGCTGCCATGGGCGGTGTTTGAGCAACTTGCGAAGCAAGACTTCGAACTCACGAAGTGGTTGCAGAGCTGGAAGAACGGGTGGATCGACATTGAGCTCGGACGAGCACCCAGGGGCGCGTCGGTAGCGGAATGGCTCCCACTCCTGGCGGGATGCCTAGGCGACCTGGTGGACCCAATCGGATATGAGCAGTGGTCGTTCACGGTTGGTGCCGAGTACCTTGCCGGGTTTACCGCCGCACTCCGCGATAGTTGGACTGCGGCGCAGAGCGACCTCTGACATCCGTCACCGTGGGCCGCCGCTGTCGACCAGGGAGACTGCCGGCCAGTCGGCTCAGCCGTGCAGTCAGGAGGCGCGAGCCGGAAGGACCATGAGTGTCCCGTCACTGTGCTTCTCGATCTCGATGACGACATCTGTCGTGTGACCGGTGGCGGCGACTCCGCGGCCGAAGGCCCTGAGGCGGTAGGAGGTATCGAGGAGGGCATCGACCTGCCCCCTCGTCAAGACCTTGTCGATCAGGCGGTTCGGAGGCCGCAACTCGAGTGTCGAGAGCCGCAGAAGAACGTTGTCGATGCGTGCCTCCAAGTTGTCAAGCCTCTGGTGGTCGACCCGCAGGCTTCGGACAAAGTTCTCAAACGGGTTTTCGGGGTCGCTCTGACCAGCCTCCACGCCCTGCAGGACGACTACGCGACGCTTCAGCGCGATGGCGAGGGCCGCTAGCTCAATATGAGTACGGAACTCGCCGCCCTCTTCGGCGATGCCTGGAAATGCAGCCTCCAGATCGGGGACCTCGATGCGGTTGTCAACGATGGCACCGAGCGCGTCCTCCCACTTCTGCACCCGACGGACGGCCTTCTCCGTTGCCGTGCTGATCGCGTGAACAGCCGAGTCGAGGCCGAGCGATGCTCCGACCTTTCCGCGATCCAGCAATAGAGCGGTGGCCTTGTCGATGGCGTCGCGGCAGCCATCAAGCTCGCTGCGCTCGTGCTCCAACTTGTCGTCATGCAGCTTCTCCAGCAAATTGGCGATGTGCTCGATCGCCTTCTGGCGCTGCTGGTCGGCATACGCGCTCGCACCGACCGCGATTGCCATCAGAACCAGGGGGGCGGCGACAGTGATCGCACCTCCCGCGGCGACAACTCCGGCGGTGGTGCCGGCTGTCGCGGTACCGGCGCCGGAGGCCGCCTTTCCGACGGGAACGAAGGTTGCCTTCGCGACCGATACGTTGCTCGCTGCGTCAACCAGGCCGTCGTACACCCCGTTCGCGACGGCTTTGGACCGCATCTGCTTCACGAGGCCTTTGCCAAGCTGCGCAGCAACCTTGGCTGGCACCACCATCCGGTACAGGACCTCGCCGGACTCCGCGACCCGCGAGACCGCAGACACATTCTTCGCGTTCGCAGCGACTAGGCGTGAAAGCTCCAGCGCGAGTGGGCTCACAGCATCGAGCGGCAGGCCCGCCGCGTGGGCGCGCCTCTTCGGCAACGGATGGGCCTCAAGGGTCACCATCGGGACCGACGAGAACGCGGCGAGCGCCGTACGAAGTTCGGCCAAGCGTTCCTCGGTGAGCGTGTCTCCGTCAGGCATCGCCGGAATGCCGGCGGCCTCGGATGTGGACAGTGTCCACACGGGGACGGTCGGAGTGTCGCTGTCGCTCATGGATCTCCCTTGGTGAGGATCCAAACGATAGCCGCCGAGGACGACGTCCGTGCCCGCGGCGTCGGTAGAGTTCGGGACTCGGTTTCGGTTCCAGAGGCTCACCTGAAGGACGATTGATGGAGTGGAAGAACTTCGGCGAGAAGGCTGTTTATGAGAACCCTTGGTTCCGGGTCAATCTCGCGGATGTCGAGCTGCCCGATGGGCGCCACCTCGACCACTTCGTCATTCGGCAGCGGCCGGTTGCGCTGACTGCGGCGGTCAATGAGAAGAACGAAGTACTGCTGCTGTGGCGGCATCGGTTCATCACGCAGACGTGGGGCTGGGAGTTGCCGGCCGGTGTTGTTGATGATGGGGAGAGTCTCGTCGAGGCTGCTGCGCGGGAGATGCTGGAGGAGACGGGGTGGCGGGCCGGACCTCTGCAGCTTTTGATGACTGTTGAGCCGGCGAATGGACTGTCGGATGTGCTGCATCACATCTACTGGGCTGATGGTGCCGAGTACGTGAGTCATCCGATGGACGACTTCGAGTCGGACCGGCGCGAGTGGCTTCCGCTCAAGCAGGTGCCTGATCTTGTGAGTGGGGGAGCGATCAGGTCTGCCAACACTGTTGCCGCGTTGTTGCTGCTTCACCACATGCGAGCAGGCTGACGGTTCGCTCGTCACAGGGAGGGTGAGCGGGCGCTGCCCAGGCTCAGCATTGCGCGGTACAGCGCTGTATCTGTGGGGCCGTCGGGCAGTGGGGCCCGGGCGGGTGCTTCGTAGGACTGGATCATGAAGGCGAGGACGCGGCGCCAGCCGTCCGGAGCGTGCTGGCCGGTTGCGTTGATGACGCCGGCGGTGGCCATGAGGAGCAGGACGAGGTCTTTGGAGACGAAGTCCTCGCGGAGGCGGCCCGAGGCTTTGGCGCGGTCGATCAGCTGAACGAACCCTTCGTAGGCCTGCCGGCGGCGGGCCTCCAAGGGTTTGGCGGTCGGGAAGCTCATGGTGAGAACGTCGGCGAAGCCGCGGTCTGCGGCCTGCATCGCGCACACCTTCTCCAGGAAGCCGGTGAAGCCGCGCCACGGATCGGCGTCGGCCAGCGCCGTCTCGATGGTCTCGGCGTACGCGTCCATGCGGTCGGCGAACACGGCAGCGACGAGATCCTCCTTGGCCGGGAAACGCCGGAACAGCGTGGCGATGCCGACACCTGCTTCTCGGGCGACCGAAGCCATCGAGGCGCCGAGGCCGTCGCGGGCGAACACTGCGCGGGCGGCGGCCAGCACACGTTCGCGATTGCGTTCCGCGTCACTGCGCAGCGGAGGGGTCGCGTGCTCATCGCCGGTGGCCATGGCGCCATCCTACCTAACTGGAAAGGCCTATCCATTTAAGGTACTGTCAAGGTGAACCGGAAAGACCATTCCACTTTGGAGGTGAGCGCTGAGGCGTGCAGTGAGCTTGCTGTCGGTCCCGGCCGGCCCCGACCAGGCCACCCTGGTGCGGCTGGCCGCGGACGTTGTCTCCGGTGCGATCCGCGTCCCGATCACCACCAGTTACCAACTCGAGCGCACACCCCAGGCCCTCGCCGACTTCGGCGCCGGCGCCCCGGGCAAGCTCGCCATCGCCGTGAACTGAGGAGAACTCCCGAATATGCCTGTTATTGCCATCGTCGGCGCCGGTCCCGGCCTGGGGCTTTCCATCGCGAGGCTCTTCGGCCGCCACGGGTTCGAGGTCGCCCTCGTCGCCCGCGACGCCGCCAGGCTCGACACACTCGTGGCCGACCTCGAATCCCATGGGGTGAGCGCCGCAGCATTCACCGCCGACGTGACCGACCGGCCGTCGCTCGTGGCCGCCTTCGGGCAGATCGCCAAGGCCCTCGGCCCGGTGGATGTGCTGGAGTACTCGCCCGCGACTCGCGAGGTCGAGATGGCGGGACCGCTCGAGGTCACGCCGGGCAACCTCCAGCAGCAGATCGAGTACTACCTGTACGGCGCGGTCACCGCGGCTGCCCAGGTGTTGCCGGCAATGCGCGAGGCCGGAGCCGGCGCGCTGTTGTTCACCACCGGCGGCGGCTCGATCAACCCGCATCCGGCGATGGGCAACATCAACGCGGCTTCGGCCGCGCTCCGCAACTGGGTGCTCAACCTCCACCAGGTCCTGGATGGCACCGGGGTCCATGCCGCCCACATAGCGATCAGCGCCTGGATCGGTTCCGGCCCTCCCGAGGCCGAACCCGACGCCATCGCCGCCACCTACTGGGACCTGTACGTCGGCCGCGACCGCGCCGAAGTCAACTACGTCGCCTGACGACCGCTGCCCCTGAACGAAGAGAGCACCGAACGATGAATCTGTTCCTCTGGATCCTGCAAGCGATCCTGGCCGCCATGTTCGCGACCGCTGGGGTACTGAAGTCCACGCAGCCCAAGGACAAACTCGAACCCAAACTGCCGTGGACCGCAGACTTCTCGGCCGGCACCGTGCGCCTCATCGGCGGCGTCGAACTGGCGGGTGCGCTCGGCCTGATCCTGCCCGCCGCCACCGGCGTCGCCCCGATCCTCACCCCGCTGGCGGCAACAGGGCTGGCGATCGTCATGGTGCTGGCTGCCGCGACCCACGCCCGCCGCAAAGAGCCACCGGCGATCGCGTTCAACGCCGTACTGCTCGTTGTCGCAGTGGTCGTCGCCTGGGGCCGATTCGGCCCGTATGCCCTTTAACACAAAGGAAATCTCCTGATGTCTTTGCATGTGATCGTCGGCGCCAGCGCCAGCGGAGCGGCTACCGCGAAACTGCTCGCCGATCGAGGCGAGCAGGTCCGGATCCTGACCCGCCGAGGTACAGGTCCCGACCACCCCGCGATCGAACGCATTGCCGGCAGACGCCGCGAATCCGGAACGCCTCGCGGAGCTCACCGAGGGAGCGGCCGCGCTCTACAACACTGCCAACCCGCCCTACGACCGCTGGCTGACCGACTGGCCACCCCTGGCATCGTCACTGCTCACTACCGCCGAACGCACCGGCGCCGTACTCGTCTCTGCGGCGAGCCTGTACGGCTATGGCGCCGTGACCGGGCCGATGACCGAGACCACCGCACTCGCCGGGACCAACCCCAAGCTGAAGCTGCGAGCCCAGATGTGGCGCGATGCGTTAGCGGCTCACAAGGGCGGCCGAATCCGGGCCACCGAGGTCCGCAGCAGCGACATCCTGCAAGGCACCGGAGTCTTCAGCGCGACGATGGCCAAACCGCTACTGGCGGGCAAACGAGCAGTGGTGCCCATGCCGCTCGACCATCCGCACACCTTCACCTCCGTCAACGACGTGGCCGCAGCGCTGGTAACCGTCGCAACCGACGAACGCGCCTGGGGCAAACCCTGGCACACCCCGGCGAACGATCCACTGACCGTCCGCGAACTCGCCACCCGCTTCACCCACGTCACCAACTCCCCGGCACCGAGACTCACGGCGATCCCGTACGCCGTCCTGTGGGCCGCCGGAGTATTCGTGCCACTCGTGCGTGAGCTGCGGATCACCCACTACCAATGGGACCGGCCATTCATCGCCGACTCCACCGCCATCACCGAGACCTTCGGCCTCAAGGCCCAGTCAATCGACGACGCGCTCAGCGAAGCCGCTCAACTCGTGCAGAGCTGACGGCGTGCCCAATCTGCCGGGAGCCCACATGCAGAGCCTCATGACCTGACTAATGCAGAGAAGATTGCCGACGCGTTCGCCGGACGCGGGCCGGGGTCTGTGGCTGGCATGGTGTTGATCGACGCGAGCGATCCTGCGTTCAATGCTGGCCTCGATGAGCCGGAGGGGGTCTATGTCGACGGGCGCGCTGGGGAGGGATGGCGAATCTCCATGGCGGCGACTTTGCAGGACTTCGAGCCGGGCGCGGATCGTCCGGTCGAGACAGTGGTGATCGGCAGTGCGATGTGGCGGTGGCTGGACCTCGACGACCCAGTGCCGTACCCCAGGGGCGTTTCCGGGCTGAGGTCTTCACGTTTTGCCACATCTTCGCTACCGTCAGTGTGGGAGCGCTCCCAAACGATCGTTCTAACTATGGAGCGACCCATCTCCGTCCAATGGCCCTGTCTGCTGTGAACGTTCCCGAAAGACTCGGCGGCGGGCTTACGTCACCTGCATTGAGGAGTGCTGATGTCGAGAAGAGTCGCAAAGCGTCGCACCGCGCTCGCCGCTTTGGCTGCCGTGGGGTCCATCGCGTGCACGGTCCTGACGGCAGCGGGTGACGCGAACGCGGCGGCTCCGTTCGCGTGTCGGGTCGACTACACGACCAATGACTGGGGCAGTGGGTTCGGGGCCGAGGTGACCGTCTCCAACCTCGGTTCATCGGTGGTCAAGGGTTGGACGCTGACCTATACCTATGCCGGCAATCAGACCCTGCAGCACGGCTGGAACGGCAACTGGTCCCAGGCGGGCAACAAGGTCACCGTCACCAATGCCAGTTGGAACGACACCATCCCGGCGGGTGGCAATGTCAAGGCTGGGGCGAACTTCTCGTACAGCGGCAGCAATGCGAAGCCGACGGACTTCGCCGTTAATGGCGCCGTGTGCACCGGCACTGTTCCGCCGGTCGACGGTCCCGCACCGGCACTGCGTGTGTCCGGCAAGAAGATCGTCACCGCGAACAACACGCCGTACCGGCTGCTGGGGGTGAGCCGCTCCAGTGGGGAGTTCGCCTGCGTACAGGGCAAAGGCATGTGGGACGGCGGCCCGGTGGACCAGGCGTCGGTGGACGCGATGAAGACCTGGAACATCCATGCGGTGCGGGTCCCGTTGAACGAGGAGTGCTGGCTGGGCGTCAATGGCTCACCCGGCGGCGCCACCTACCAGCAGGCCGTCAAGGACTACGTGGACCTGCTGGTGGAAAACGGCATCAACGTGATCCTCGACCTGCACTGGACGTGGGGCGCCTACGCGAACGGGCCGGAGTGGCACTGCAAGGACGAGCATGCGGTGTGCCAGAAACCGATGCCGGACGCCCGATACGCCCCGCAGTTCTGGACCGGCGTCGCCACCGCGTTCAAGGGCAACAATGCCGTCGTCTTCGACCTGTTCAATGAGCCGTATCCGGAGATCGCCAGCGATTGGAACAAGACCCTCGGCTGGCAGTGCTGGCGGGATGGGGGCACCTGCACCGGCCTGCCCTACGAAACTGCCGGCATGCAGGACCTGGTCGACGCGGTGCGAGCCACGGGCGCGACCAACATGCTCATGCTGGGCGGTCTGGAGTGGGCCAACGACATGCGGGAGTGGCTGGCCCACAAGCCGGTCGACCCGTTGAACAACATCGCGGCATCCTGGCATGCCTACAGCTTCAACGCCTGCGCCACCGAATCGTGCTGGGACAGCCAGATCGCCCCACTGGCCGAGCAGGTCCCGGTCGTCGTCGGTGAGTTCGGCCAGGACAACTGCGGCTTCGACTACATGCAGCGGTTGGTGGACTGGGCCGATGCACACGACATGGGTTACCTGGCGTGGACCTGGAACCCGTGGGGGTGCAGCACGGGTGCCGTGCTGATCAAGGACTGGAACGGCACACCCGAGCCCGGCGTCGGCGAGGGCTTCAAGGCCCACCTGCTCAGCCAAGACCCCTACGACAGCGTCCGATGATTGCTCCCGAGCGCCAAGGACGGTAGCGCCCGGAGGGAAGGTGGCGTCGCCAGGCCGAGGTGGCGAGCCACGGGGCTCCGGGTGGTGGCGTCGAGCATCTAGGCCAGGGGTCGCTCTCAGGTAGGCATCGACCTTGGGCGGGGGTGATGCATGTCCAGATGGATGTAGTTGTCCGGGGACGCTGGACATGGCCCTGGCCACTGTGTTGACAGCGGATGGAAGCTCAGTGAGTATTGAGTCAATGGGCGTTGAGTGGAAGTCTCTGGAGGAGCGGGCGCGGGTGCATGCGGCGCTTGGGGATGTGGCGCGGCTGGCGATTGTGGATGCGTTGGGGGTGGGGGATGCGGCGCCGGGGGAGTTGGGGGCGTTGCTGGGGATGCCGACGAATCTGGTGGCTCATCACTTGAAGGTGTTGCAGGATGCGGGGCTCGTGGTGCGGGGGAGGTCCGAGGGGGATCATCGGCGGACTTATGTGCGGCTGGTGCCGGAGGCGTTGGTGTCGGTGGGGAGTCGGTTGCTGAACGAGGTGCCGCGGGTGGTGTTCGTGTGTACGCACAACTCGGCCCGCTCACAGCTCGCGGCGGCGATCTGGTCGCGGCGGAGTCGGGTGCCGGCGGCGTCGGCGGGGACGCAGCCGGCGGAGCGGGTGCATCCGCGGGCGGTGAAGGTGGCGCGGCGGCGCGGGCTTGATCCTGCGGCGTGGCGGACGGCGCAGGTGCACGACGTGGTGAAACCGGATGATTTGGTGATCGCGGTCTGCGACATTGCGTACGAAACTCTGCCGGCTGACGCTCGGCCGCGGGTGCATTGGTCGGTGCCGGATCCGGCGCCGGCGGATACGGATGCGGCTTTCGAGGCTGCGTACGACGAGATTGCCGGCCGGATCGATCGGCTGGAGCCACTGGTTTCTCAGAGCGGGGCAGAGGGGACGAGAGCATGACCGAAGTCGGCAGTTATCACCGCGAGGACTTGTCCATCGATCAGCAGCTTGCGTTGCGTACGGCGGCCTCCAGGCTCGGCGAGCAGTTCGCCGGCATCTACGGGCCGGAGACCATCGAGCGGTTCCTGCACTCGAGCTACGACCAGTTCGCCACCGGAAGCACCGTGCCGAACTTCCTGCCGTTGCTGGCCGAGCGGTTCGCGCGGCAGCGGTTGACGGCACTGGCCCGGGTCGAGGGGCACCACAACGACGGTCGTCCTGTGGTGCTGTTCCTGTGTGTGCACAACGCCGGCCGCAGCCAGATGGCGCTCGGGTTCTTCCAGCATCTGGTCGGTGATCGCGCGATCGCATGGTCAGGCGGCTCCGAGCCGGGTGTGGAGGTGAACCAGGCAGCGGTCGCGTCGATGGCCGAGCGTGGCATCGACATCTCCGCCGAGTACCCGAAGCCCTGGACCGATGAGGTGGTCCGGGCGGCAGATGTCGTGATCAGCATGGGGTGCGGCGACGCTTGCCCGATCTTCCCGGGCAAGCGGTACGAGGACTGGATCCTGGACGACCCGGCGGGCCTCGAGGTTGCGGATATCCGCCCGATCCGCGACGAGATCGAGCGCCGGGTCCGCCAGCTGCTCGACGAGCTCCAGGTACCTGCTGCGAGCGGCCGGTGAACACCCCACCACTCTGGCGCCGAGCAGTTGCCGAAGGCATCGGAACCGGCCTGCTGGTGACCGTCGTCGTCGGCTCGGGCATCGCCGCCGCGAAGCTGTCGCCCAACGATGTCGGACTCCAGTTGCTGGAGAACGCGTTCGCGACCGCGCTCGGACTCGCCGTACTGATCCTGATGATCGGACCTGTGTCCGGTGCACACTTCAACCCGGTGGTCTCGGCCGTCGACTGGTGGCTCGGTCGTCGTACCGGCACCGGGCTGACGGCGCGTGACCTCGGCGCCTACGTGCCCGCGCAGGTCATCGGTGCTGTGCTCGGCGCCGTACTTGCAAATCTGATGTACGGCGAGGCCGCGGTGTCCTGGTCGACGACGGACCGCAGCGCCGGTCACCTGTGGCTTGGTGAGGTCGTCGCGACAGCGGGCCTGATCGTCTTGATCTTCGCGTTGGCCGCGTCGGGTAGGGCTGCGGTCGCCCCGGCTGCGGTGGGCGCCTACATCGGAGCGGCGTACTGGTTCACGTCGTCGACATCGTTCGCCAATCCGGCTGTCACGATCGGGCGAGCGTTCAGCGATACCTTCGCCGGAATAGCCCCGGCGTCCTTGCCCGGCTTCGTCGTCGCTCAGATCATTGGCGCCACCGTCGGGGTCGGCCTGCTGGCCGTGCTGTACCCGCGTGCCGGGCGCGCGGCGAATGAAGTTGTCACTCCACACACCGAAATCCCTGCGATTACTGGAGCATCCAAGTGAGCAAGCCGAGTGTTCTGTTCGTCTGCGTCCACAATGCCGGCCGTTCCCAGATGGCCGCCGGCTGGCTGCGGCACCTGGCGGGCGACACGGTCGAGGTCCGGTCCGCCGGATCGGAACCGCGCGACCAGATCAACCCGATCGCGGTCGAGGCGATGCGTGAGGTCGGCATCGACATCACCGGCGCCGTCCCGCAGCGCTTGGAGACCGAGACCGTTCGCGAGAGCGACGTCATCGTCACCATGGGCTGTGGTGATGCCTGCCCGATCTTCCCCGGCAAGCGGTACGAGGACTGGGAGCTCACTGATCCCGCCGGACAGCCGATCGAGGTCGTCCGTCAGGTCCGTGACGAGATCCGCGACCGGATCGAGAAGCTCGTGATCGAGCTGCAGGCCGGCTGAGCCTGGGCGCGGGACGTCAGAGGTGGGTGACCAGTTCGCGTGCCGTACGGCCGGCGCCGATCAGGGTTGCGGAGGCCGGACCGGTCCAGTCGCCGTACCCGATCAGATGCAGGCGCGACTCCTTGACGGCCTGCGTTCCGTCGGTCGGGACGAGTCCGTCGTGCCCACGCAGGCCCAGTGTCCTGAGATGCCCGAGTGCCGGCCGGAAGCCTGTGCACCAGATGATCGCGTCGAAGGAAGACTCGCTGCCATCACGCCATCGAACACCGTGATCGACCAGACGAGCGAACGGCTCACGCGCCTGCAGTACGTCGCGATCGCGGGCCTCGCGGACGCTCTCGACCATCACGATGTCACCAAGCCCGCCGACCCCGCCGGTATCCGGACCACCGGCCTGACGTGCCCTGTGTCGGGCCGTGGCAATCTCGAACAGTGCTCGCCCGTCGACCTCGTCAGGCAGAAACCGCGGGGGTCGAAGTGTCACCCACGTGGTTTCGGCAACGGTTGAAACCTCGGCGAGGATCTGCGCGGCTGAGTTGCCGCCACCAACGATCAGCACCCGGTCACCGGCGAAGTCGGAGGCCTGCCGATAGTCGGCTGTGTGCAGTTGCCGGCCGGAGAATCTTCCCGGGTACGTCGGTATGAACGGCCTCGACCACGTTCCTGTCGCAGATACCACCTGGTCTGCTGTCCACTCGCCACGGTCACTGTGCACGTGAAGCAGTCCGCCGTCGCCTCGCGTCACGGACCGGACCGACACAGATCGTCGTACGGCGAGGTTGTACCGCTGCTCGTAGCGGGTGAGGTAGTCGACGACGTGAGCTGCTGGCGGGTAACCGCTGTCGCCGGTCCATGGCGGCATCATCCAGCCGGGCAAGGACGAGTACTGGGTGGGGGAGAATGTCCGCAGGGTCGGCCACATCCGGGCCCAGGCTCCGCCGGGCTGCTCAGCCGCATCGACGATCACGAAGTCTGCTCCCGGAACGAGCCCGGAACGGCGCAGGTAGAACCCGGTTGCCAGACCGGCCTGCCCGCCGCCGATCACCACCACGCGCACTGGGGTGCCGCGCTCAGACGGTTGCCGGGACGGAGAGCAGAGTCGAGAGCCAGGCCAGGCGCTCGGTCTCTGGCCAGTAGTAGACCCAGGTGCCGCGCCGCTCACAGCTGACCAGTCCGGCCTCGCGGAGAACCTTGAGGTGGTGGGAGATCGTCGGTCCGCTGACGTCGAACTCGGGCGTGAGGTCGCAGACGCACACTTCGTTTCCGGCCGAGGCGATGATCGACATCAGCCGGAGCCGGATCGGGTCGGACAAGGCCTTGAAGACTGCGGCGCCGTCCGCGGCCTGTGCCGGGTCGAGTGCGGCTTCGGAGATCGGCGTACAGCAGCTGTTGAGTACGGCGAGCTCCGGTCCAGGCATGTGTCTATCTTGACTCGTATCGAATCAACAGACAACCTACGGTGGCGCACTGAGGTAGACCAGCGGGATGAATACGGCCATCGCGACCAGGTCCAGGGCGCTTCGCGCGTAGTCCAGGACGAGGTACGAGTTCGGGAACTCGAAGAATGGGGGTACGTTCCCGGTCATGAAGCCCTGGCTGTCGCCCTGGATCAGCGCGACGAGGCTGGACAGAGCCCACAGGGAGGCGAACACGATCAGCATGATCCGCGCCCAGGGGCGGCCGCTGCGCAGCTTGAGTCCGAGCAGGATCCAGAGGCCGCTCAGGAGCAGGTAGAAGACCATGGACAAGATGAACAGGGCGAGCAAGGGCCCGTTCACCTTGTCACGGAGTTCGACCATCGACGCCTGAGCGTCCCCGCCCGTCGTGCTGAACACGTCGTCCACCGCCTTCTTCACGACCACGAAGGCGGCCACGTTGAGCACGGTCGCCAGCGGCGGCACCACGACCGCGATCCAGAACGCGATCTCGACCGCGGCCGGTCGCCTGCCGGTGAAACCGGACGAGCGCGGCGGCGAAGTCATGCGACAGAACTATAGGTGTTCTTCGTTCATGATCAGGAAGGCGCCGAGGCCGTGGAAGTCGTTGGTGGCACGGGCTCGGTCGATGTAGTACTGGTAGTTGCCGACGTTGGTACCGACGCTGATGTCGTTGAGGTGTGTGCGTCCGTCGTTGCCGAGGGAGATCGTGGCCAGAACGCCCTGGTAGCCGCGGTCGGCGGTCGCCTTGTACGACGGGTCGACGTACCCGCCCTGGACGGCTCGGGAGATGGTGAAGGTGTACATCGACGAGCAGGAGGTTTCGGTCCAGTTGTCGGTGCGGTTGCCCTTGTCAACGACCTGGAACCAGCGCCCGGTGTTCAGGTCCTGGTGTTGCGCGTAGGCCGCTACGAGCTTGCGCAGTACGGCGATCAGTTCGGCCCGGCGAGGCTGGTTGGTGGGTACCGCTTCGAGGACGTCGATGACCGCCATTCCGTACCAGCCCTCGGCGCGGCACCAGACCTCTGGCGCGAGCCCCGTGGTCGGATCCGCCCAGGTTTGGGCGCGAGCCTCGTCATACGCGTGGCGTAGGAGTCCGTTGGGCTGCTGGAGGTGTTTCGCGTACGTCAGCAGTTGGTCGACGGTCTCCCTGCCGGTATAGGTCGCGTCCCCGAACTCGCGGCCGTATTCGGCCAGGAAGGGGTCGACCATGAAGACGCCGTCACCCCAGAGTTGGTGCTGGCGGTAGGTGGCGGCGTGCCAGAAGCCGCCGTCGGTGGTGCGTGGGTAGGTGTTGAGCCTGGTGCGGATCTTGCCTGCGGCAACCTTGTAGCGGTTGTCGCCGGTCTCGTGGTGAAGGATGACCAGCAGCCGGCCGGAGAGCATGCTGTCGAGGTCGTTGAAGCTGTTGTTGATGCTGCCGGACGAGTCGACGAACCTGTCCACCCAGGACTTGATGTAGGCGAGGTACTTGGGGTCGTGCGTGCGCTGATAGACCAGGTACTGGCCGTAGAGATAGAGGCCTACAGGGTAGGACCAGCCGCCGATCGTCGTCGGCGTGTAGCGCGCCATGGTCGAGTCAACCATCGCTTTCGACCAGTCGGTCGCAACTGGAGTGACGTCGAGGTAGTCCAGGTTCGCGGTGCCCTCGGCAGTGGTTGCGGTGGCGCGGATCGTGTTCGAACCGGCGTTGAGATTCACGGTGGTCATGCGCGTAGTCCAGAGCGTCCATCCGCCGGTCGACGGGTAGGGGACGTTCTTGGCGACCACAGTGCCGTTGACCGTGATGTCGACGGCACGGATGGCGGTGGTGCCGTTGGCATGACCGAAGGCGAGGGTGGCAGGGCCGGCCTGGGCGCGGCCGACGGTCCACTGCACGTAGCTGCCGATGGCGTTGCGAGTGTTGACGAAACCCGTGCCAGAGAAGCCGGTGTGATTGCTGTCCACCGAACTGCCCGCCGAGTACGTCGCCACCTCCGCCTCGTACCGGCTCGTCGTACCGGCGAGCGCGGTGGCTGAGGGGAGTGCGACCGAAGGGGTGATCAGTGTGGAGAGGGACAGGAGCGCCGCCAGGGCGCGGCGCAGTGTGTGTGCACGCATCTCGAGCTCCAAAACCGGGGGCGGTCAGAGTTGGATTCAATCAACGCCTCGACTGTGACCGGACGCGTCACACTGCGTCAAGATGCTAATACGTATTAGTCAAGCCATCTGAGTATGTGTGCTCCTCGCCGGCCATCGAGAGTAGCGATGATTGTGTTGCCTAGCGCAACAAAGTGACCAGTATCGTCACCCGACCGCAGAGACTAGTCTGACGGCTGTACCAGTGGTCTACAGTCATCGATGAGAGCGGCTATGAGCGACGACCTGCAAGACGTGAACCAGTGCCTGGCGCAGTACGACGTAGTCATGTACAGGGGCGATGACGGCAGGCTGCGCATCTACGGGGACATCAACCGGATCCAGGACATCATCTTCGGTCCCTGCCTTGCCAAGTTTCCGCCCGGTGGCCGGCGGGAGTTGGATACGTTCTTCGCGGAGGAAGTCGACTTCCGCCTGGCGCGGATCATGCGTCGTGAGGGTATCGACGCAGTCATCGATCTGTCGACCGGGCAGATCGGCATCGAGATCAGGGGTGAGCATCCGGCCGACGAACTCTACGAGGCGTGCTTCAAGGAACTCCACGACTGGTATCGGGTACCGCCTGAGGAGCGACCATTCGAGGCTGTGCCCGCCGTGAGGCCGACGTCTGTCGGTCTCGACGACGAGCAGCCAGGCTGAGTTCAGGCGACGGGGACGGCCGAGGGTTGGGCTTGGGGGAAGAGGCGGTCGAAGACTTGGGCTCGGTCGAACTGCAGGGCGTGGGCTCGGGCGCGGTGTTCGGCTGCGGTCCGTTGCTCTGGGGTCCAGTCGCAGATGATGTTGTCGAGGGTGGTGCGGAGGGTGGCCGGGTCTCGGGGTGGGACCAGTTGGGCAGTGTCGCCTACTGCTTCGGGGACGCCGCCGGTGGGGCAGGTGATGATGGGGCCGCCGCCGGCCAGGGCCTTTTCGACCAGGGCGATGCCGAAGGTTTCGACGAACTCCGGTTGTTCGCGGGTGGGGAGGACGAAGGCTGCGCTGCCGGCCATGAGGGCGGGCTTTTCGGCGTCGTCGACGTCGGTGAGGATGTGCACGCGGTCGGCTAGGCCGGCTGCGGTGACGCGGGCGATGACTTCGGCTTCCTGGGGGCCGCGGCCGGCTAGGACCAGTTGGACGCGGTCGGCCGAGCGGGAGCCGGCGTAGGCGTCGATGAGGTCGTCGACGCCTTTGGCCGAGGCGATTCGGGACAGGAAGAGGATGTAGCCGTCGCGCGAGAGGCCGCGCCTGACCAGAGTTTCGGCGATCGCGTCGTCGGTGAGGGAGAGGTAGGGCCAGGAGTCGACGGCCGGGTACGAGATGGCGATGCGGTCGCGGCAGCGCTGGGCGAACGTCGTACCGTGCATGGCGTCCAGGGTTGCCGCCGAGGCGACGATGAGCTCTTTGGTGTACTCGGATACCGCCACGCAATGGTCAGCTGCCAAGTAGACGGACAGGATGTGGGCGGCGGCGCCGAAGCGGCCCGTGTTCACGCAATCGCGGACGACGTTGGTGATGTCGGAGCCGACTGCCTCGGCCACTGTGGTGACCTGGGCGGGGCCGATGCTGCGGGCCACTTGGACGGCTTCCTGTACGGCGATCGCGTGCGGGCTCAGGTAGAGGGACATCGCGACCGTCGGTACGCCGTCGGTGAAGAGCTCGATCAGCCGGCCGATGAGGCCGGAGAGGTAGCGGCCGTCGGGGACGCGGTAGTCGCCGACGGGATCGGGGCGCTCGACGGTGATGCCGGGGCTGTAGGGGAGGACGCCGTCGAGTGGTTTCAGCGGGAGGCCGGCTGCCTCCAGTGCGTCGAGCGGCCAGGTGACGATCCGTACGTCGTCGAAGCCGCGGGTGAGGGCCACCTCGGCGAGGCAGCGGGCCTCACCGGAGTGCCCGCAGATCACGGGGTCTGCGCGGACCACAATGACCAGACGGCGAGTGGGTTTCATGCCTCACCTCCAGAGGTGGATGGTGGCCTGATGCGAGTGCCCCAGCCGGATGGCTGAGGGGCCAGCGAGATGTGCAGGTTGCGGATGTGCCGCAGTTCGCGGCCGGAGATCCAGGGGCGTTCGAGTGTCTTGCCGTTCACCGCGATGGACTGGACGTAGGAGACCGGTCCGCCCGGCTCGACCGGCTCGAATCCGCTGGTGGTGATCGACAGGTCGCCGTTCGGCAGTTGGATCGTGGACTCCGCCACGGCCGGCGCGCTCACCAGGAACAGGTTCTGCCCAGCCACCGGGAACAGGCCGAGTGTCGCCCACACGTACCAAGCGGACAGCCCGCCGGAATCGTCGTTGCCTGGCAACCCGCCCCGGCCGGTGCCGAACTGGTTGGCGACCGCGGCATGCACCACCTCGGCGGTCCGGTCGGGCCGTCCCGCGTAGTGGTAGGACCACGGCGCCTCGTAGTCCGGTTCGTTGTTCAATCCCTCGAACCGGCACAGCGCATACCCGGCGTCCATCTCGGCCACACTCGGTGCCACTCCCGGCTGAGTGACCGGTACGGCGTCGTACCCGAAGAACCGGTCGAGCAGGCCCACGAACGCCTCGTCGCCGCCGGCGAGTGCGATCCGGGCACGCATGTCGTGCAGCAGCCGGAACGAGTAGTTCCACCGACCGCCCTCATAGAACGTCGAGTCGCGCAGCAGACCGGTGCCTGGGTCGTACGCCGCTCGCCAGCCCTGGGCGTGGTTGCGCATCTGCTGGGCCAGCGGCCGGTCGCGTACCTTCTGCGCGATCGCCGCGGTGCAGTGGTAGGCGTAGGCCAGGTCGAGGGTGTGGCTGATCGGGTGCGCAACACCGTGCACCAGATAGTCCTCGCCGTACGTGCGACGCAGGTCCATCTCCAGGTGCACCATGGCCCAGTCCCAGTCGATTCCAGGTAGATCGAGTTGGCACAGGTCGGCTAGGAAGGTATGTGCGAGGGCGCTGCCCTGCCGGGAGAACCGGTCGGCGCCCTTGGCCATGCGGTAGCCGATCGGCAGGTTGCCCTCCTGCTCGCAGATCGACAGCAGCGAGTTGGCCAGCGCGACCGAACGCTCCGGGAACAGCGTGGTCATCAGTGGTAGCTGCGTTCGGTAGATGTCCCACATGGTGCAGATGTCGAACGCGTACGGGCCCTCGGTCGTCCACGGGCTCTCGTCCGGGGCGAAGCACGGCTTGACCAGCGAGTGGTAGAGCGCGGTGCCGAAAACCGTTGCCTGGTCATCGGAGTCGGTCTTGATCTCGACCTTGCCGAGGTGGTCGCGCCAAGTGGCCGCGGTACGGTCGCGCCGGCTCGCGAAAGGGATACCGCCGAGGTCGGCGTACAGGTTGTCGCGGGCTGTCTCACATCCACGCAAAGAGAACCCGAGCCGCACCTCGACCGTCTGCTCGGCGCGCGAGGGACCCATGAACATCAGCCCGAACGGCCGCAGGGTGGTCGGCCGGATGTAGTCGAAGTCGAGGCGGGTGCCACCGGGCATGAGGCGCCGGTCGTACCACAGCAGCTGCCGCCAGCCGGGGGCATCGACCTCCAGGTGTACGGCGAGCGGTACCCCCTCGACGTGGATCTCGCCCTGAGCCACACCGGGGCCGAGCATCGCCAGGTGCGCCTTCAGCGGCACGGTCTGGCTGTGCGGGATGGCCAGGCCGCCGGTCGAGGCGTCGATGACGATCCGGGCGGCGTCGTTCGCTGGGAAGGTGTACCGGTGGACGGCGGACTTGGGGCCGACCGTCACTTCGCAGCGGATCCCCGAGCTCAGCGTCGCCGCGTAGTAGCCGGGCTCGGCCACCTCGTCCAGCAGGTCCCAGGTGGTGCCGAGGTCATCGAGGGGGCCGAGCATCGGCGTGACCCGGAAGTAGTTGTAGTACTTGCGGATCGCGCCCGTGCCGGACTGCTGGAAGTGGGTGAAGCCGGAGGCGACCGGGCGGTCGTAGAGCTGGTTGGGTACGCCCTCGGTGTTGAAGTCGTACAGCCCGTAGCCGGTCGGGTAGGCGCCGGAGTACGGGCAGGCCGAGACCATCCCGAACGGGTGCATGGCGCCCGGGTGGGTGTTGCCGACCTGCGGCTTGGGCCACCACCAGGTCCCGGCCAGGCCCTTGGGTGCGGGCAGGTCGGTGGCGCCGGTCCCGATGAACGGGTCAACGTACTCGTACAGGGGACTCACCGCCTCGCGCGCGGCCGACGTGGGCTCTCAAGGTAAGAAGCGCATGTTTCCGCCACGTAGACCGAAGGAGACGCGCAGGTTACGACCGCAGCGGACGCCCAGGCGGTCCGCCTGCCTCGTCCTGGACTGCGGTGGCTAGTGTGGCGTGATGCCAACCACTCGCGTCGATGTTGCCGACGTCACCGATCTCGACGACCTGGTTCGGCTCGAGACGGGTCTCTTCGCCGAGGACGCCGGTGCGCACGATGCACTGGTCGATGTCGGTTGGCCCGAGCAGCACGCGCGCGACGACTTCATTCGCCTGATGAGTAACGAGGCGGCACTGGTGCTCGTCGCGCGGCACGACGGGAGGGTCTCCGGGCATCTGGTCGGGTACGTCGGGGGTCCGTCGCCGACCCGGTTCGGCCGGCGTACCGCCGAGATTCGCAGCCTGTACGTCGACGAGGACGTTCGCTCCAGCGGCTTGGGCCAGCTGCTGGTCCGTGACTTCACGGCCTGGGCACAAACGCAGGCAGCCGCGGCCGTCGCCGTCACGGCCTACACCGCCAACCGGTCCGCGCGGGCCTTCTACGAGAAACTCGGCTTCGCCGAACAGAGCGTCGTACTCCGCATCGCCCTTGATTGATGACGGTCTGGTGCAACCGGACGGAAAATGTCCGGAATGGCGGGTAGCGTCGCTGGTATGGCTATCGCGATGTATCCCAGTTTTGTGATGGATTGCCCGGACCCGGCCGTGCTGGCGAGGTTCTACGGCGAGCTGCTCGGGTGGACGGTCAAGGCTGACGAGACCTGGGGAGAGATCCGCCCCGAGGACGGCAGCAACGTCATCTGCTTCCAGCCGGTGAAGGACTACCAGGCTCCGGCTTGGCCGGGCCAGGACGTGCCGCAGCAGATGCACCTCGATGTGATGGTGCGAGACCTCGACGCAGCCGAGCCCGAGGTGCTGAAGCTCGGCGCCACGAAGCCAGAACATCAGCCCGGTACGACGTTCCGCGTGTTCCTGGACCCGGCCGGGCACCCGTTCTGTCTGTGCGTCGACTGAGCTCAGGACTGGCGTTGGGTGGCGTCCATGGCGATGGCGTAGACGTTGCCGGTGCCGGAGGTACGCCGGTACTGGACGGCCACCCGGACCGGGCCGACGTAGGTTCCGCCCGGGAGAGCGTAGGGGCCGCGGTAATGGCGACCGAGGCCCGGGCCGTTGGTCCAGACGTCGACCTCGGTCTCGGTGCCGCCGACCGCGGTGATCATGATCCGGCCGCCGCCGGTGGTGCCGGAGTCGCAGCCGTCGACGGTGTAGAGCTCGATGAAGGGCTGGGCCTTGTTGAAGTTGGCCTCCCACACCGTCTCGTAGTTCCCGTTCGTGACGGTCGGCATGTCCTGCCCCCGGACCAGCTCGAAGGAGACCGGGATCCACGGGCGGGCCAGACCGGCTCCGGACTCGGCGTCGTCGGAGACCACGATGTCGTCGTTGCTGTCGGTCAACGCCCAGTACTGGCGTCCGCTCGACACCGCGTAGGTGTAGAGCACGCTGCTGCCCCCGTCGCGGCGGATCCGGATCACCTGCCGGCCGTTGCGATCCGGACCGAAGTACAGGATCTCGGTGCCGTCGGGATCGATCATCCGGATCGCGCCGTCGCCCTGGACGGTGAAGGTGCCGCCGGAGATGGTGGCATTGCCGATCCCGACCCGCTTCCGGAGCTCGTCCACTTCCTTGCGGAGGGCAACGACCTGGTCGATCAGGTTCGACGGCTGGTTGATCTGTCCCATCAGGTCACGTCCTCCAGCAGCGGGTTCATGGTCAGTGTCACGGACTCGCGGCCGTCGTCGCCGACCGCGACGTCCAGGCCGACGATCCGCATCAGGGTGTCGATCCCGTTGACGTGAAAGGCGTCCTTGATGATCACCCGGGCGTCGTCGCCCATCCCGATCTCGGCCACGGTCGGCGGCAGCGCACCGTGCACACTGAGAGTCGGCAGTACGACGGGCAACCGGCTGACCTGCTGATCCGACTCCGCGTGCGACTTCAGCTGGACCGGGTCGGTGACCGAGCTGTAGCCGTACTCGGTCTCGAGCAGCGGCCAGCCGTCGTCGTACCGGCTCTTGTCCTCGGCAACGCCGATCAGCATGCCGGCCTCGATCCCGTCGCCGGTGGCGAACGTCCGGGTCGCCATCCGGGTGCCGTCCGACGGCCACGTGTAGCTGAGCAGGTTGCCGCCGTACTCCCAGACGTGCGCGGAGCCGACCTGGCCGAGCCGCGGCGTACCGAGCCGCAGCCAGCGGGCCGGCCGCCCGTTGCGGTCGACCGGCCCGACGTCGAACATCATGTCCGGTCCGTCGAGCAGCTGCGACAGTTTGCGGAGAGCGTCGCCGGTGTTCGCGTTCTGGTACCCGAAGTAGGTGCGCTCGAGCCGGATGGCGGAGTCGCCGGAACCAGGTGGGAAGGTGATCCCGATGTCGCCGGCCCGATGGGACTGCGCCAGCGTGATCAGGTTGCGGGCGATCGCGTTCTGGTCCATCGACCAGAAGACCTGTCGCTTCGCGACGTAGTGTGGATCGGTGTAGGCCTGTTCGGCGAGCACCGGGAGCACCTTGCGGTGATCGAAGTACGACCAGAAATCGGCACAGCCGAGGGAGATCTGTGCCGAGCTGGACTCGTACCGGCGGGTCCAGATCAGCCCGCCCCAGACCGGCGTGGAGTCGCGCAGGACGTAGATGACGCGGCGGGCGGGGGTCGTCAGCTCGTACGGTTCGAGATTCTGGACGCGTGGATCACCCAGATGCAGGTTGGCCGAGAGCTGACCCACGTCGCCGAGCTTCTTCGAGTACCGCACCCCGGTCAGGGGGACCTCGGCGAGCGTCCGGTTCGTGAGCAGGTCGGAGATCAGGTACGTGTAGACCGGGGTCACGGCCTCAACCAGGTCAGCGTGATGTTGTTGAGGTTCTGGGTATCGATGAACTGGGTCCGGCCTGCGGCCGCGGCCGTCGTCCAGACGCTGGCGCTGATCCGGGTCCCGGCCGGGAAGAGATTGGTGGTCGAGACGTTGGCGTTCCCGGTGGAGTTGCCGGGCTGGTAGACCATCATGTTCGCGTAGCGCGTCTCGAGGTTGCCGGAGTCGGCGATCCCCAGATACAGGTAGTAGGGGTCGGCGCCGCCAGGAGACCGGAAGCGGGCACTCGTGGTGATGTTCCAGATGCCGGCGCGGTTGAGCGTGAAGATGGTGTTACTCGACGACGGTGTGACATCGGGCGACGTGTAGACCGCGGTCGGGAAGCCGACTCTGCTGTGTACCGACGCTGCGAAGGTCTGCTCCTGACCGGCGCGAACTTCGTACCGGGCCTCGTGCCGCGTCGTTCCGGTCGGTACGGCGGCCAGCCACGCACTGCCGGTCCACTTGTAGATCATCTGGTCCGAGGTGCTGAACACCAGCTGACCGAGGACCGGATCGGTGACAGTCGCGGTGATCTCGGCGACCGAGCTGCAGACCGGGATACTCGGCACCCGCCACGCGGCCCCGTCGTGGATCTCCAGCCACCGGCGATCACGCCGGTACGCCGTCAGCCCGTCGTACGGCGTTGTCGCGTTGCGCCCGTCAGCACTGCGCACCGGAACGACGCCGCCGAGCCCGACCACCCAGCTCGGCCGCTGGTCCGTGATCATCTCCGGAGTGATCGTGGTGGCGCCGCCCGGGATCCGGACGATCGCGAGCCGGACGTAGTCGGGGGAGCCCGGGACGGCCGGCTCGCCCGGGGTCGGCGACGGCGAGCCCACGATGTGCCGGACGGTGAAGGCGTTGGTGGTGTCGCCGTAGAACTTGTCGGCCTGCTGGGCAATGATCAGGTCGATCCGGCTGTCCGACGAGTGGGCCGGGTTGTCCGTCAGCAGGTCGAGTGTCTTGACCGAGTCGAGCGTCTGCACGTAGCTGCCGATACCCCGCGATGCCCGCATGAACATCTGGAACGGCTGGACGGTCACGACCTTGTCCGGTGTCGGTGCCGCCGCGGCCACCAGGCCGGGCTCACCACTGCCGGGGCGGATGCCGTCACGGCTGATGACAGGGGTGGCGCCGGGCTGCATCAGGGCGCTGACCGCCAGCCGCGCGTCCTCGGTGGTGATCACACCGTTCGGTGAGTCGGAGACGGCCCACGAATTGCGCTCGGCCATGACGTATCCCTTCAGCAATCAGATGGTGGCGTGTCGCCAGCGGGCCGTGAGCAGCGCGCTCGGATGGTACGAGGCGGCGGCGAAGTCGACCTGGACCGAGGTGCCGGCGGGGATCGGGAACCACTCGCGGGTGAAGAGCCGGTCGCTGCGGCTGACGCCGTTCAGCAGGACGGTCCTGGCGTCGGTGTCGATGACAAGGGTCTGTCCGGTATGCACGGTGAAGGCGGGGTCGAAGACCAGCCGCTGACCGGTGTCGCGGTTGGTGATGATCGGGCCGTCGACCGGGCCACGAACCTCCCACACCGGCCAGCTGGCCGCGCCACCGGAGTTGACCAGCGTGAGCCTGCCCCCAGGCCGGCCGGTCCCGAACTTCAACGGGAAGACGAGCGGGAACTCCAGCCCGTCGGTCGGCGGCGACGGCAACCCGGTGGCGGCGGTCTGGCCGACGAGCGAGTAGATCCGGGGATCCGTCGCCTGCCATTGGACGGCGCCGGTCGTGTAGCCGATCGCATAGAACCGCTCGACGCTGATCGTTCGCCGGGTACAGCGTGCGTTCACCTGCCACGTCTCACCGTCCAGCCGGATCACCAACGGTTCCTCGATCGGCTGCTCGGTCGGTGCGGTGATGGTGCGCAGCTTCGTGATGACCGCGCCGAACTCCTCGAGCGGGACGCCCTTGATCAGGTACGTCAGCGTGATCGTGCGCTTGCCCATCACCTGGCTGCCCTGGAACGCACCGTGCCGGTTGGGCCGGTCCGGGTCGTCGCCGCGCGCGTCGGGCAGATCCAGCCAGCCTTGGAGGTTGGTCATCCGGTACGGGCTGTCGGTCCCGAGCAACGTGCCGCGCCACTCGAGTTGGCCGTCCGCGGTGATCAGCTCGCCGGCCACTCAGCCACCTCCTCGCGACATCCAGTCGAGTTCGTGGGCAATATCGGCCGGCGTCTGCTCCGGGGTGGTGTAGAAGTTCTCGATCCGGATCACCGCCCGCTCCGGCTCCGCCGTACTGCCTCCCGCGGTAGCAAGCTGGTACGGCGTCGCCGTGGCCAGGCTCAGATCGCCGATGCCGGCGGTGACCAGCCCGGCCAGCTGGGACGAGGCCCGGGCGACCGCGGCACTGGTGTCCTCGATGCCCTTGGCCAGGCCCAACGGGACCCAGCGACCGAGTTCGGCGGCGACCTTGGAAGGGGAACTGATGCCGAGGATCGACTTGATCGGGCCCGGGATGATGTCCTTGATCAGGCCGATGATCTTGTCCTTGATCCAGGTCGCCGCGGCCTTCAGCCCGTTCCACAGTCCTTCGAGGATCGACCGGCCGACGTCGAGCAGCAGGTTCCCCAGGTTGCCCAGGGCACCGAGGATGCGTCCGGGCAGCCCACCGAGCCAGGACAGCAGCTCGCCGAGTTTGCCGACCGCCGCGCTGAAGACACCACCGAACCAGCCCGCGACCTTGCCGGGGAGCTGACCGAGCCAGCCGATCGCCGCGAGGACGCCGTCGATCGCGGCCGAGATCCCGGAGACGATGGCGTTCCAGATCATCTTGAGGAAGTCCCAGATGGCCTGGAACGCGGCCTTCGTCCAGGCCACGATGGTGTCCCAGTTCGCGATGATCAGCGCGACCAGTCCGACCACGGCCGCGATGATCAGCGGGATCGGGCCCATCGCGAGCAACCAGGCCGCCGCCATCCGGGCGCCCTGGAGCAGTGCCTGGGTCCCCATCAGAACCCAGGCGCCGACGATCTTCGCGGCGTTCGCGACCGCGGTCCAGCCCATCAGCCCCCACTGCACCAGCATCATGGCGCTCTGTGCGACGAACTGCGCCGCGGCGACGACTGCTTGAGCGGCCATGGTTGCGAACGCGGCGATGGTGGCCGCGGCGGCAATGGCAGCTGCGATCCCCAGCTGGATCAGGGCCGGCAGAAAGAACGCGAGGATGATTCCGCCGACGATCATCAGCGGGGTCTGGTTGGCCGCGATCCACTGCCCGAGCGACTGGAACGCCGGAACGACGGTCCCGGTGATGAAGTTGCTCACGGCATCGAACGCGGGCTGGAGCTTGGTCGTGAGGAAGCCGATCGCGGCCTGCAGGCCGGCCTGGAGACCGGTTGCGAGCAAGCCCATCACGGGTCCGCCGACGAGGGACAGGAGTCCGCCGCCAAGTGCCACGGCGGCGTCGACGCCGATCCCGGCGGCCGCGCCGACGACCGGGCCCTTGTTCTTGCCCAGCGCCTCGGCGACCTTGCGGCCGGCCTCGTCGGCCTTCGCGACGATGTCGTTCTTGGCCTCGTCGAACTTGGTCCGCATCTGCGTCAGCGTGTCCTGGAACAACGTGTCGTTCAGGCCGATGTTGGCCACGAAGTCACCCACGGACAGGGCCACCTCTGCTCACCTCCCTCCCGTTACAGGTTGCTGATGACGGATCGTGCCGTGTCGCTGTTCACCTCGACGGGTTCGTTCGCGGTGACCTGGCGCCAGACGCTCTCGGGTGACAGACCGGACAGCAGAGCGGCGAACTCCCACCACGACAGTCCGTCGTCGAGGTCCGCCATCAGGTCCCGGCCGTACTCGCGCCGCCAGTCCGCGTAGAGCAGCCGCCAGTGCTTGAGAATCAGCCGGATTGTGCCGGTGCCGTCGCCCCCTTCGCGGGGGCCACGCCGTTTCCCGGTGCTGCTTGCCGGTTCTTGTAGACCTGCTGACAGGTACCGAGTACGTCGGGCAGGTCGTCGATCTCCAGGCCGCGGTTCAGGATGTCGACCAGGTTCTCCTCGCCGAGCAGCGCCGACAGCATGTCGAACGCCTCTTCCGCGGTGACCTCGTCACTGGCCGAGCGCCCGTTCTTCTGCGCCGATACCGCGAACAGGATCAGCTTGGCCGGCAGCGAATGCGGCAGTGTGTAGACCTTGCCGAGGATGCGGATCTTCGGTGCGACCCGGGCGGCCTTGCGTTCGCGCCACGCCTCGTCGAAGTCGTAGTCGACCTCTTGGTCGTCCGGCAGCTGGTCTTCGGCAGTCGTCACTTCTTGGCCCCGTCCTTGGCGGCAGCAGGAGTGGTGACCGGCGCGGTGGTCGAGGCGCCGGACCGGGTCACGGTCGCGGCCCAGGCGAACTTGTCGTTGTTGCCACCGCCCTGCTCGCCCAGCGAGAAGGTCGCGTTCCAGACCTTCCAGGTGGTGTCCATCGGATGCCGAAACCGGATCTTGCCGATGCTCGCGAACCCGACCTGGGTGGCGAGCGCCTCGACCCTGGCCTGACCGGGATCCTGGGCTCCGTTGGCCGGATCCTTGAGCAGGAAGCCCTCGAGCTCCAGGATCGCGCCGCGCTGGATGATCTCCTGCTCGTAGTTGCCCGCGGAGTCGAACGTCGTGGTGTCGACGACCTCCTCGTTCTCACTCGCGTTCGGTACGGCGGAGTTGAGCCCGCCGAGCGGGGTCCACGTCGTACCGTTCGCTTCGGCGACCTGGATGATGATGTCGCGGGCGTTGATCTTCACTGCTGGCATGCGCTGTTCCTCTCAGCTGCGGTTCACGGTCGGCCGGTGCAGTTCCATCCGCACGGCCACCGACCACTCGTCACGCGCGTTGGTGTCGCGACCGGCGAAGATCGGGCCTGCCTGGGTACCGACACCGAGCACGAGCCAGGTGCCGCCGGGCAGCCGCCGGTTGGCCAGCCCGTGGATCGCGTCGTAGATCGCCTGGGCCCGGGCTTCGGCGACGGTGGCGTTGTTCGGAGTGCCACGGACGCGGAACAGGACGACCGGTTCGTCGTACCCGAGCCGGCTGTCGGACTCCACACCGGGCTGACGGGTCAATACCACCGCCGCGTCGGTCGTCGCGGGCATTCCGCCGAGGAAGATGTCGCCGCCGGTGGGCGGGTCGTAGTCACCCAGACCGAGCTCTTCGAGCAGTCCTGCGACTTCCTCGAGCAAGGTCACGCCGTTCCTCCCCAGTAGGACGTGGCAACGCCGACATCGTGCACGTCCGCACACGCCGCGTCAAAGGTTCAGGAACAAGCGGAGTGAGAGGTCTAATCGACGCGGTGCAAGAGGTCTAGACGCGTTCGGCGAATTGCCAGACGCGGTTGAGCGCGTTGTCGGTCAGTACGTCGGACGGTGGGCCTTCGCTCAGCAGTTGACCATCGTGCAGCAGCACGCAGTGGCCGGTACGGCGGGCTGCCGCCAGGTCGTGGGTTGCCTGGACCACGGTGACGCCGTTCGCGGTCACCTCGTCGAGCACATCTGTGATCGCTTGGCGCGCCGATGCGTCGAGGCCGGTGGTCGGTTCGTCGAGCAGGAGGAGGTCGGCCTCCTGCGCCAGGCCTTGCGCGACCAGGGCGCGTTGCCGTTGTCCGCCTGACAGCTCGCCCAATTGCCGGCCGGCGAGATCGGCGATGCCCAGCCGCTCCATCCAGGAGTCGACCACCGCCCGGTCGCGCGCGGTCAGACGCCTCCACAGTCCGCGATGTCCCCAGCGACCCATCGACACGGTCTCCCGGACGGTGAGCGGGAACGTGTCGGCGATCGCGCTGCGCTGGACGACGAAGGCCGGTCGTTCCTTGGTGCGATGAACGACCGTCCCGGCCGTCACCGGGATCACGCCGGCCAGCACACCGAGCAGCGTGGACTTCCCTGATCCGTTGGCTCCGACGACGGCCGTCGTACTGAACGCCGGGATCTGGGCAGCGAAGCCGGACAGGACCGGCCGGCCCGGGTACCCGGCCGCCACAGCGCTGAGCGTGACCTGAGAGGCTGCCATGAGACTCCTTTTGAATTGATAATCGTTTTCATTATAGGGTCCTCGGCATGGACTGGTTGACGGCACCCTTCGAGGTGACATTCGTTCAGCGGGCCCTGTGGGGCGGCATTCTGGTGTCGCTGATCTGTGCGCTGGCGGGCACCTGGGTCGTCCTGCGGGGGATGGCCTTTTTGGGCGATGCGATGGCTCACGGCATGCTTCCGGGCGTCGCCCTGGCCGCGCTCCTGGGCGGGAACCTGCTGATCGGCGCTGCCCTCAGCGCGACGGCGATGGCGCTCGGCGTCACCGCGGCCGCCCGTACGGCGCGGCTCTCGCAGGACACCGGGATCGGCCTGCTGTTCGTCGGAATGCTCTCGCTGGGTGTGATCATCGTCTCCAGATCGCAGTCCTTCGCCGTCGACCTGACCGGCTTCCTGTTCGGTGACGTGCTCGCGGTCCGGAACACACACCTGACTCAGCTCGCTGTCGCACTGGTCCTGGCCCTCGTCGTGTCGGTGCTCGGACATCGGGCCTTCGTTGCACTCGCGTTCGATGAACGCAAAGCCCAGACCCTCGGCCTGCATCCACGGCTGGCGCAGATCGCCTTGCTGGGACTGCTGACACTTGCGATCGTCGCGTCGTTCCATGTGGTCGGAACGCTGCTGGTCTTCGGTCTGCTGATCGCGCCGCCGGCGGCCGCCTTGCCGTGGGCCCGGCGAATCCCCTTGATCATGGCCGGAGCCGCCTGCTTCGGTATCAGCGCGACATTCCTCGGCCTGCTGCTGTCCTGGCACCTGGCCACCGCGGCCGGCGCGACCATCGCCGCCGTCGCGGTCCTGCAGTTCCTGCTGTCGACCATCGCCGCGAGCATCCGCAATCGCCTGCGGACACAGCATTCGCCGGTGCTCGGCCATCGATTGGAATACGGACACCCGTCATGAGATTTAGAGCCATTTCCGTCGTACTCGCCGCGGTCCTGCTGGCGACCGGCTGCCAGCGCGGCAGCGACGCCAAGGCAGAAGCACCACATGGGTACGTCGAAGGTGCCGAGGAAACTGCCGAGCAGCAGTCGCGTCTGGTACTCGCGGATGCAGGCACCGGCGCGGTACAGATCCTCGACCTGATCACCGAAAAGGTGAGTCCGGCGGGGAAGGTCGGTAACGTCCGCGAGCTGGCCACCGACGGCAGATTCGCCTTCCTGGGCACCGATACCGGCGCGCACGTCGTCGACAGCGGCGCCTGGATGGTGGACCACGGTGACCACGTGCACTACTACCGCGCGAAGATCCGCACGGCCGGTGACATCCAAGGCAAGCGGCCACGGCACATCCACAGCGATCCGGCGATCACTGCTGTCAGCTTCCAGGATGGCAGTGTCCGCCTGTACGACCGGACGAAGCTGGAGTCGGCCACAGCCGACGAGGGCCGACCGCTCGACAGCGGCACGCAGCCTGTCCCGGTCGTCCCTTATCAGGAACACCTCTTGGTTCCCGGGACCGGCAGCCGACAGGACGTGGTCGAGGTTCGTGACCGCCAAGGTGCGGTGAAGGCGTCGCTCGAACAAACCTGCCCGCAGGTCCGTGGCGAAGCAGTCACCCGGCGCGGCGTGGTCTTCGGGTGTTCCGATGGTGCGCTGCTCGTCACCGCGAAGGAGGGCAAGTTCACCGGTGAGAAGATCCCGTACGGCGGACCGGTCGCCGACCGCGATCGCCCGACCGACTTCCGGCACCGGGTAGGCAGTACGACGCTCACGGCCAAGTCCGGCGACAACGCGGTCTGGGTTCTCGATGTCACCAAGCGGAGCTGGAAGCTGGTGCAGACCGGACCTGTCGTCGCCGCGAACACCGCGGGCGAGGGCGCGCCACTACTCGCGCTCACGGCGAACGGCGTACTGAAGGGTTATGACGTGGTCACCGGGAAGCAGACCGCAGCCACCAAAGCGTTGTCCGGGCCGGGCCGGAAGGTCGGACCGCAGGCGGTGATCGAAGTCGACACCAGCCGTGCGTACGTGAACGACTCCGTGGCCCGCAAGGTCTACGAGATCGACTACAACGACGACCTCCGGCTGGCCCGGACCTTCCCGCTCGACTTCGCGCCGAGCCTGATGGTGGAGACCGGACGATGAGACGCCGTACGATCGCGGTTTTCGCTGCACTGAGCTGTGTGCTTGTGGGCCTGACGGCGTGCACGCCCGGTGGCTCCGGGCGTCCCAGCGTGGTCGTCACCACGAACATCCTGGGCGACATCACCCGCAACATCGTGGGCGATCAGGCCGAGGTCACCGTGCTGATGGAGGCCAACGCCGATCCGCATTCGTTCGGGGTCTCCGCGCAGCAGGCGGCCAGGCTCGAGCAGGCCGATCTCGTTGTGTACAACGGACTTGGGCTCGAGGAGAACGTGCTGCGACATGTCGAGGCGGCGCGGGAGTCCGGTGTCGCGACCTTCGCGGCCGGCGACGCGGCCGACCCGATCGCTTACACCTCGGGAGACACGGCCGGCAAGCCCGATCCGCACTTCTGGACCGATCCGGACCGCGTGGTCAAGGCCGCCGGTCTGATCGCCGACCAGGTCGTGAAGAACGTCAAGGGTGTCGACGAAACCTCGATCCGGGCGAATGCCGATCGCTACCGGACCGAGCTTCAAGAACTCACCACCTGGATGGAGAAGAGCTTCGCCCGGATCCCAGCCGGACAACGCAACCTGGTGACCAACCACCATGTCTTCGGATACCTGTCGCAGCGCTTCGGGTTCCGGGTCATCGGCGCCGTCATCCCCAGCGGTACGACGCTCGCCTCGCCCAGCGCGTCCGATCTCCGATCGCTCGTGACGGCCATCGAGCAGGCCGGTGTCCGCGCGATCTTCGCCGACTCCTCCCAGCCCGACCGTCTGGCCCAGGTCCTCAAACGCGAAAGCAAGGTCGAGGTGAAGGTCGTGCCGCTGTTCTCGGAATCCCTCACCGAGCCCGACCAAGGCGCCGCCACCTATCTGCAGATGATGCGCGCCAACACCACCGCGATCTCCGACGGCCTGACCGTCGCCCCCTGATCACCCCGAACGACAAGGAAAGGCCCTATGAAGAAGAACGCACTCCGGCCCCGCGCGCTGACCGGAATCGCCGCCGTACTGACCGCGGCCATCGCGCTCACCGCCTGCGGCTCGGAGACGAAATCAGCCGGTACGCCGAGCAACGCGGCGAACACCGTCAAGGATCCGATCGTGACGACGTACGACGGTGGTCTCTATGTCCTGGACGGTGAGTCGCTGAAGGTTGCCAAGGACATCCCGCTGGACGGGTTCATCCGGATCAACCCGGCCGGCAACGACCGCCACATGCTGGTCTCCACCGGGACCGGCTTCCGGGTGCTGGACGCGCTGAGCCCCGAGCTGACGTCGATCGAGTACAAGGGATCCAAGCCGGGGCACGTGGTCCGGCATGCCGGCCGCACGGTGCTCTTCGCCGACGGCACCGGCGAGGTCACGATCCTGGACTCGAAGACGGTCGGCGAGGCCAAGGCCGCCACCCGGACCTACAAGTCCGCCGCGCCGCATCACGGTGTCGCGATCGAGCTGGAGAACGGCGAGCTCGTCACGACACTGGGCACCGAGGAGAAGCGGGTCGGCATCCTCGTGCTCGACAAGGACCACAAGGAGATCGCCCGCAACGAGAGCTGCCCCGGCGTCCACGGTGAGACCACCGCGAAGGGCGAGGTCGTGGTGATCGGCTGCCAGGACGGCGTACTGATCTACAAGGGTGGCGCCATCACCAAGGTGAAGAGCCCCACCGCGTACGGACGGATCGGCAACCAGTCCGGATCCGACACTTCCCCGATCGTGCTGGGCGACTACAAGAAGGACGCCGACGCGGAGCTCGAGCGTCCGGAGCAGGTGTCGCTGATCAACACCGAGACCGGCACGCTGAAGCTGGTCGACCTCGGCACCAGCTACACCTTCCGCTCGCTGGGCCGTGGCCCGCAGGACCAGGCGCTTGTCCTGGGCACCGACGGTCAGATCCATGTGATCGACCCCGAGGCTGCCAAGGTCACCAAGACCATTCCGGTCATCAAGAAGTGGACGGAGCCGCTGGAATGGCAGGAGGCCCGTCCGGCCCTCTTCGTCCGTGGCGGGACCGCGTATGTCTCCGACCCGACGACGAAGAACCTGTACGCGATCGACATCGCGGCCGGGAAGGTCGTGACGACGGTTCCGTTGCCGAAGGCCCCCAACGAGCTCAGCGGCATTCGCCACTGACCGTGCAGTACCTCGTCAACCGACCCTAGTGGAAGCGATCCCGATGGTGCCCGAACCGAGTTTGCCGCCTGCGCCCGTACGTCGTCCTCGCGGCGAACCGGTTCCGGTCACCGTGCTGTCCGGTTTCCTGGGGGCGGGTAAGACCACCTTGCTGAACCACGTGCTCGCCAACCGGGAGAACCGGCGGGTCGCGGTGATCGTCAACGACATGAGCGAGGTGAACATCGACGCCGCCCTGATCGCCGGTCAGGGACGGCTCGACCGGACCGAGGAGCGGCTGGTCGAGCTGACCAACGGCTGCATCTGCTGCACGCTCCGCGAGGACCTGCTCGCGAGTGTGGCGGAGCTCGCCGCGGACGGCCGCTTCGACTCGATCCTGATCGAGTCCACCGGCATCTCGGAACCGATGCCGGTGGCCGCGACCTTCGAGTGGGAGTTCGAGGACGGCAGCAGTCTGTCCGACCGGGCCCGACTCGACACGATGGTGACCGTCGTCGACGCCAGCGGGTTCCTGCGCGAACTGGCGATTGGTGACCGGTTGATGGAGCGCGGCCTGGCGACGGCACCGGAGGACGAGCGCAGCATCTCGGACCTGCTGGTCGATCAGGTCGAGTTCGCCGACGTCCTCGTGATCAGCAAGGCAGATCTGGTGTCGGCCGACGAACTCGGCCGGCTCGAAGGGGTGCTCCGCAAGTTCAACCCCTCGGCCCGGCTGATCTACGGCCGGTACGGCGAGATCCCGATCGGCGAGGTGCTCGACACGCACCGGTACGACCCCGTGATGGCTGCTCAGTCGCCGGGCTGGATCGCCGAGCTGGAAGGTGGACACACTCCGGAGACCGAGGAGTACGGGATCCGGTCCGTCACCTATCGCTCCCCGCGGCCCTTCCACCCGGCCCGCCTGATGAACGCACTCGCGGACTGGGAAGGAGTCCTGCGCAGCAAGGGATTCTGCTGGATCGCCAGCCGGCCCGACGTACTGGCGGTCTGGTCGCAGGCCGGTCCCAATCTCACCATCGAGCCGGGGGAGAAGCTGCCAGCTCCGGACGAAGCACCCGGTCAGGAGCTCGTATTCATCGGGATCGACCTCGATCCGGAAGAACCCTTCCGGCGACTCGACCCCGCCCTGCTCACCGACGCGGAGCTCGCCCTCGGCCCGGCCGGCTGGATCGGCCTCGAAGACCCACTCCCGGACTGGGATCTCGACGACCACGCTGCCCACCGGCATTAATCGATTGACGAGCTCGAGGGGCCCTGGTCTGCTGGGGGCAGGTGCGCCGGACCAGCCGGTGCGGACCGGAAGGAGGAAGCCATGTCTGTTCTGTCCAGTAGCTTCGCTCTGAAAGGTTCTTCGGTTTGGTGTTCGCACGTTCGTTCAGCTGTGAGCATTGCGGCGTAGAAGTCTCGCTCGACGCTCCCGGTACCACCCATCGCAACCACTGCCCCAGCTGCCTGTGGTCGCGCCACCTCGACCGCAACGTTCCAGGTGACCGCAAAGCCGACTGCACCGGCGGCATGGAACCGATCGCAGTCACAGTCCGCGGCGAAGGCCGCTGGGTCCTCATCCACCGCTGCACCAACTGCGGCCGCCTCCGCCTGAACAAAACAGCAGGCGACGACAACGTCCTCCTCCTGATGCGCCTGGCAGCCCTACCTCTCAGCATGCCCTTCATCCCCTTCGCACCCGAACCCACCCCAGCCACCCCACCCCGCAAACCAAGAGCACGCAAAGCAACTGCCTAGCACCTCGCGCTGACTACCCGCCCCCTGCCGCGCGAGTGGGTGCAGTCTGCGAATTGATCGAGTGTGCGGACCGTGCTGCCGGAAATCGTTGTCCAGCAACACACTCCGCACACTCGACCCCCCAGCCGCACGGTGGCGCCACTCGCGGCTCGGCAGCGTCGGCCGCGGTCCAGCTGCCCACACCGGTTCGGGGAGCCCCCGGTCCCGCAGCATTCAGGGAGGATCCACCCCCGGAATACGACTGGGATCCACCCCAAACCGGTTTGGGGTGGGCCGACCTTCCCTAGACCACGTCTGGGGGGCATCCGCCCACCGTGCTTCCAGAAGGGCTGGGGAGTCCCGCCACCTGATTCGGTGGGGTCGCGCTCCCCGTCGCTGCCGTGCGAGGCGGTAGCGCAACAGGGTGACAATGCTGCGATGAGCATACCGCCTGAGCCGTGGATCTCGTAGTACAGCTGCAGCCCGTTGACCGCGACGTACCCGGTTTGCTTACTCATGGCACCCCCACCAGGAGACAGAAAGGATGGCCGGCCGGATCGGCCAGCACGTACAAGGGCTCGGACTCTACCTGCGTGCGGGTCAACAGCACTTGCGCTCCGAGCTGCTCGGCATGCAACCGGTGCAGCTCCAGTGCCTCGGGCGTCGGTACGGCGAAGTCGAGGTGCATCTGCATCGGGATCTCGGTCGACGGCCAGGTGGACCGGGGGAGGACGTCTGTGCGCTGGACGGCGAGTTGGCGCCGGCCGTCCGCGTCGACGAGCACGAGCCAGTCGGCGTCGTCCGGCGTACCGTCCGTGGGCGGTTCGTCGCCCGGCCGGTACTGCAGACCCAGGAGCTGCCGGTAGAACTCCGCGAGTGCTCGCGCGTCCTCGGCGTCCAGAGCCGTGTGCATGCGCTGCGGGCGGGACACCTCGTCGATGTCGAAGCGGACGATCACGAGCTCGTCGTCCGGTTCGAGCGCCGGGTAGTAGTCGCGCAACCCGCCCAGTACGGCGTCCGCGCCGGGGAAGCCGTCTTCGCGGGCCTCGCCGTCACTCACCGTCGCGACCGTCTTCGCGACGACAGACCTGATCAGCCCGGGCAGGCGCACTTCGGGCTTCGACTCGAACACCAGCACCGCCGGACCGACCTCGACCGGGTCCTGGAAGCGCATCGTGATCCGCTTGTCACCGTTCAGAACAGCCCGGAGATGTGACGCCCGGAATCGCAGTTCCTGGATAGCCATACCGCCCACCCTGCCAGACCGGCCCGCTGGCGAGGTGGTTCCCTCGCAGCCGTCGGCCGTGACAGGATCTCGGCTATGGCGGGGAAAAGTGCTGAGGAGCAGCGGCTGGAGGACCTGGTTCGGCTGCGGCGGGTGCGGGACCGGATCGACCGGGAGTACGCGCAGCCGCTGGACGTCGACGCGCTCGCGCGGGGAGCGGGCATGTCCTCGGGGCACCTGAGCCGCGAGTTCAAGCGTGCGTACGGCGAGTCGCCGTACAGCTACTTGATGACGCGGCGGGTGGAGCGGGCGATGGCGTTGCTGCGGCACGGGGAGATGAGCGTGACCGACGTGTGTTTCGCGGTCGGGGGTTCGTCGCTGGGGACGTTCAGTACGCGGTTCAGCGAGCTGGTCGGGATGTCGCCGAGCGCGTACAAGCGGGAGGTCAGCGCGGCCGCGGCGGGGCTGCCGTCGTGTGTTGCCAAACGCGTGACCAGACCGATCAGGAATCAAGAAGCAGACCAAGCTGCACCGCACCTACTGTGATCGTCATGGACATCAAAATTCAGCACAGCTTCCTTCCGCACGTCGACCCCGAGGCCTCGGTGGCCTTCTTCCGGGACCTGCTCGGGTTCGAGGTCCGCACCGATGTCGGCGGCGGCACGATGCGGTGGATCACCGTCGCGCCGCCCGGGCAGCCGGACACTTCCGTCGTCCTGCACCCGCCGTTCGCGGACCCCGGGATCACCGACGACGAGCGCAAGACCATCACCGAGATGATGGCCAAGGGCACCTTCGCCACCCTGGTCCTGTCCAGCAAGGACCTCGACGCGACCTTCGAGCAGATGGTTGCCGGAGGCGCCGAAGTCGTCCAGGAGCCGACCGACCAGCCGTACGGTGTGCGCGACTGCGCGTTCCGTGACCCGGCGGGCAACCACATCCGCATCAATCAGCAGGCCTGAGACCACGCCCCCCGCCTGAGACGGCACTGACCTGGAGAACCGCGAATGACCGAGCATGTTGCCGACAGCCACGATCTGATCCGGGTCGTCGGTGCCCGCGAGAACAACCTGAAGGACATCAGTGTCGAGATCCCGAAGCGCCGGCTGACGGCGTTCACCGGGGTCTCGGGCTCAGGGAAGAGCTCGCTGGTCTTCAGCACGATCGCCGCGGAGTCGCAGCGCCTCATCAACGAGACGTACAGCGCGTTCCTGCAGGGGTTCATGGCCAACCAGTCCCGTCCGGACGTCGACGTACTGGACGGGCTGACCACCGCGATCATCGTCGACCAGGAGCGGATGGGGTCGAACCCCCGCTCGACGGTCGGTACGGCGACCGACGCGAACGCGATGTTGCGGATTCTGTTCAGCCGGCTCGCGAAACCGCATGCGGGCCCGCCGACGGCGTACTCGTTCAACGTGCCGCGGCGGGTCGCGACCGGCGCGATGGTGTCCGAGAAGGGCGCCGGGCAGAAGCAGGTCGTCCGCGAGGCCGTGTACGCCGGCGGTATGTGCGCGCGCTGTGAGGGGATGGGGTCGGTCACCGACTTCGACCTGACCGCTCTGTACGACGACAGCAAGTCGCTGAACGAGGGTGCGCTGACCATCCCGGGGTACAGCATGGAGGGCTGGTACGGGCGGATCTTCCGGGGTGCCGGCTACTTCAACCCGGACAAGCCGATCAAGAAGTACACGAAGAAGGAACTGCACGACCTGCTCCACCGGGAGCCGACCAAGATCAAGGTCGAGGGGATCAACCTCACCTACAGCGGGATCATCCCGCAGATCCAGAAGTCGTTCCTGAGCAAGGACGTCGAGGCCATGCAGCCGCACATCCGGGCGTTCGTGGAGCGGGCGGTGACGTTCACGACCTGCCCGGACTGCGGTGGCACGCGGCTCAGCCAGGACGCGCTGGCCTCGAAGATCAACGGCAAGAACATCGCCGATCTGTGCTCGATGCAGATCAGCGACCTGGCCGACTGGATCCGCAAGCTGAAGGCGCCGTCGTACGCGCCGCTGCTGAACGCGCTGGGCGACACGCTCGACTCGTTCGTGTCGATCGGTCTCGGTTACCTGTCGCTGGATCGTCCGGCCGGCACGCTGTCCGGTGGTGAGGCCCAGCGGACCAAGATGATCCGGCACCTCGGGTCGTCGCTGACCGATGTCACCTACGTCTTCGACGAGCCGTCGATCGGCCTGCACCCGCACGACATCCAGCGGATGAACGAACTGCTCCTGCAGTTGCGCGACAAGGGCAACACCGTCCTGGTCGTCGAGCACAAGCCGGAGATGATCGCGATCGCCGACCACGTGATCGACCTCGGCCCGTTGGCCGGGAGCGAGGGCGGCGAGGTCGTGTTCGAGGGCACGGTCGACAAGCTGCGGGCCAGCGACACGCTGACCGGGCGACACCTCGACGACCGCGCTGCGGTGAAGACCGAGGTGCGGACGGCGAACGGCGTACTGGAGGTTCGCGGCGCGGACACGAACAACTTGCGGAACGTCGATGTCGACGTACCGCTCGGGGTGCTCGCGGTGGTGACCGGGGTCGCCGGGTCGGGGAAGAGCTCGCTGATCCATGGGTCGATCGCCGGTCGCGACGGTGTCGTCACCGTCGACCAGAGCGCGATCAAGGGATCGCGGCGGAGTAACCCGGCGACGTACACGGGGATGCTCGAGCCGATCCGGAAGGCGTTCGCGAAGGAGAACGGCGTCAAGCCGGCGCTGTTCAGCGCGAACTCCGAGGGTGCCTGCCCGGCGTGTAACGGGGCCGGCGTGATCTACACCGAGCTCGGGGTGATGGCGACGGTGGAGTCGACGTGCGAGGAGTGCGAGGGCAAGCGGTTCCAGGCCTCGGTGCTCGAGTACCAGCTCGGCGGGCGGAACATCTCCGAGGTGCTGGAGATGGCGGTGAGCGAGGCGGTCGAGTTCTTCGCGGACGGTCCGGCGAAGGTGCCGGCGGCGCACAAGGTTCTGGACCGGCTGGCTGATGTCGGGCTCGGCTATCTGAAGGTCGGGCAGCCGCTGACCACGCTGTCCGGTGGCGAGCGGCAGCGGCTGAAGCTGGCGACCCAGATGGCCGACAAGGGCGACGTCTACATCCTCGACGAGCCGACGACCGGCCTGCACCTGGCCGACGTCGACAACCTGCTCGGCCTGCTCGACCGCCTGGTCGACTCCGGCAAGTCGGTGATCGTGATCGAGCACCACCAGGCCGTGATGGCGCACGCCGACTGGATCATCGACCTCGGGCCCGGCGCTGGACACGATGGCGGCAAGGTCGTGTTCGAGGGAACGCCGGCCGCGCTGGTGAAGTCGGCGAAGACGCTGACCGGTCAGCATCTGAAGGAGTACGTTGCCGCTCACTAACCCTTGGCTGGAAGGGCCGACTCCATCCCAGGTGCTCGAGCGGGAGCAGTTGGAGGAGCGCATCCTCAACTTGCTGTCGACGCAGAACATTGCGGTGATCGCGACGGTGAACCGCGACGGGTCACCGTCGGCCACGCCGGTGCGCTACTACAGCCTCGGGTTCGAGATCTTCTACAGCTCGTGGGACGCCTCGGTGAAGTCGCGGAACCTGCGCCGCGATCCACGGGTGTCGGCCGGCATCGTCGTACCGTACGTCGGTCTCGCGTCGAGCCGCGGCGCGCAGCTGTTCGGGACTGCGCGGACGCTGGCGCCGGGTGACGCGGCGGAGTACTGGGAGGCGTTTCGGTGGCAGTCCGACTATGCCGAACGGGGGCGGCCGGTGAGTGAGCCGCCGACGGATCCGCTCACGGTGATCACGCCTTCGCGGATCCTCTACACCGATCACTGGCTCCGGCGTACCGGGCACGCGCCCCGTCAGACCTGGCGGCCGAACGCATCCAGCAACCTGAGCTGAGCCGAGGTATCGGACGCGACGTTCCCGCTCGAGCCGTCGCCATACGATCCGAAGGCGAGCATGTCGGGTAGGTGCGGCTCGACGAGTGCCCAGAGTCCTTCGGTCACCGCGGCGTCCAGGGTCTCGTCCAGGCCTGCTGCGCGGAGCAGATCCCAGGCGTGAACGACGACATCGACCAGCCGGTACCTGAGGAACTCCTCGGCCGAGATGTCTCCGCCGGGGTGGTGCACGACCTGGTCGTCGGCCGCTCTGCGAAACGCCTCGATCTGCTGCGCTGCCGACTCTGGTAGGTCGAACTCCTGAGCGAGGGCCGCCTCGCAGGCCTCTGCTGCGCTGACCCCTGCGAGTGCGGCGGCCGCGAACCGGTTGCCCACGACAACATGCTCAACCAGCTCGCGGACATCGACCTCACAGGGCGTCGGCAGCTCCCAAGCGCCCTCCGGCAACTCGCGCACCACCCGCTCGAACTCACCCGAGGCGGTCACCAGCAATTTCACGTCCATGTGGACACCGTAACGACAGGCGCGCGAGACGGTGTACGTATACGACTACCTCCTGTCCTTCCTGCGAAGGCCTCCAGTGCGGCGAGGAACTCCTCGAAGTGGGAGTACCAGATGCTGTGGTCGGCGCCGGGGATCGCACGGACCTGGAAGCCGAGAGCCCGGAGTTCGGCGGCCCGGGCGGCGGGGACGTAGCGGCTGGGGTCGGCGTGGATGACAAGGGACGGGACCTCTGGCATGTGCAGCGTCCGGTTGTCCGCGAGTTCCAGGGCGACCGCGGTAGGAACGTCGAACTGGTCGGCCGCGACCGCCTCGACCTCTCGATCCGTCTCGGACCACGCCGGTTTCGTCCGGCGCAATGCCGCGACCGTCCGGCCGGCTCGCGCCGCGGTGAACTTGGCCGTCAACTCGTCGGCAGTTCGGATACGACCTTGGCTCGCCGTTTGCTCCGCGGCTGCTCGGATCGGATCGGCGGTCCAGGTCAGCGGGATGTCGACGTAGACCGCTTGGGACGGCCGGAGCTGGGAGGCCGCCAGCACGGCGCCGCCGAGTGAGTGGCCGAGGGCGAGGTCCGGGTTCGGGGGCACTACCTCCATGACGGCGGCGGCCCAGGCGGCGAGGTCGCCGTGGGCGGCGGGGGAGTTGCCGTGGCCCGGGAGGTCGACGGCGATGGCTCGGTAGCCGCGGTCGGCCAGGGCTGGACCGAGGCGCCAGAACTGCTGGGCCGAGCCCATCATCCCGTGCAGCAGTACGGCGACGTGATCGCCTTCGCCCCAGGTCGTCGTACGGAGGGTGTCCACCTGTGTCCTGACGCCTGGTTGCGCCGAAGAGTTGATAGGCAAGCAGCTACTTGCCTATAGTGAATGCTGTGACCACGGTGTTCCGGGCGTTGGACGACGAGACGCGGCGGGTGATCCTCGACGAACTGGCGGCGCGGGACGGCCAGACGTTGTTCGAGATCTGCTCGACGCTCTCGACGCGGCACGGGCTGTCGTCGACGCGGCAGGCGATCTCCCAGCATCTCGGGGTGCTGGAGGCGGCCGGGCTGGTCGTGACGGAGAAGCGTGGGCGCTCGAAGTTCCACTATTTCAATCCCGCGCCACTCGCGGAGATCGCGCGGCGGTGGCCGGTCGGAGAGAGGTCCCAAGAATGAGAATCAACCTGGTGAGTGTGTTCGTGGACGATCAGCGGGCGGCGCTCGCGTTCTACACCGACATCCTCGGTTTCACGAAGAAGCACGACATCCCCTTGGGCGACGCGGCGTGGTTGACGGTCGTGTCACCTGAGGCACCGGACGGGGCTGAGCTGCTGCTGGAGCCGGTCGGTCACCCCGCGGTGAAGCCGTACCGCGACGCGCTGGTCGAGGACGGGATCCCGCTGGTGCAGTTCGCGGTGGACGACGTCGAGGCCGAACATGCCCGGCTGACTGCGCTTGGCGTCGTCTTCACCCAGCCGCCGACCGATGTCGGCACCGTGATGATGGCCGTCCTCGACGACACCTGCGGGAACCTCGTGCAGATCGTCTCGCCGAAGTCAGCCGGCTAGTACGACGAACTCGTTGCCGTCGGGATCGGTCAGCGTGTCGCCCTCGCCCAGCGACGCGCCGAGGGCGATCAGCCGGTCCACCTCGGCCTGGCGGTCGCCGTCCGCCCGCAGTACGAGCTGAAGGCGGTTCACACCCACCTTCGGGCTGTCCGGCCAACCACCCCAGGCGATCTTGGTCCCGCCGTACGGCGCCTGGATCGCGGTCTCGTCGTCCTGATCCCAGACGAGCGGCCAGTCGAGCGCCTTGCTCCAGAAGTAGCCGACAACCGGGGACCCGTCCGACGACAGCGCGCCGATCACGGCGGTATCGGCGAGGAAGTTGTTGGTCGGCTCGATCACACAGAACTCGTTGTCTTCGGGATCAGCCAGTACGACGTGCTGCTCGTCAGGCAATTGCCCGATGTCGAGGTGCCGGCCACCGAGCTCGAGGGCGCGGTCGACCTTGGCCTGCTGGTCGTCGAGCGACGTACTCGTCACGTCGAAGTGCATCTGATTCGGCCCGAGCTTCGGCAGATCGCTCGGCACGAACCGCAGCCGGAACGCCCTCTCGTCAGCCGGAGCCAGGACAGCGTCGCCGACAACCTCGAACCCGAGAACGCCGGCCCAGAAACGCGCCAGCCCAGCGGGATCCTTCGCTGCGTAGGTCAGCTCCTGCAGACGAACACCCATCGGTCCCACATCCCCACAGTCGGCCGGCACTTCATCAGCACCCTAGACCGCGCCCCGCCCCGGAGCACGCGAATTACGCTCCAGGGCGGGGCGTTCGGCAACCTACTGAGACACGCGCAGATGCTTGCGCTCAGCCAGTTCCTCGGCGCTGACCGGTGTCAGGACCGGAGTCCCCGGCAGCGCGAACATCGTCACCACGATCTGCGACTGCCGATCCGCAAGGTTGTTGGACCCCTCGATGTGGATCGCGTCCCCGCCCGGTTCGAACAACGCGTCACCGGCCTTCAGTACCCGCGGCGCCTGCCCCTCCAGCTCGAAGAGGATCTCGCCCTCGGTCACGTACCCGAACAACGGCCCGGGATGCCGATGCGGCGGTGCCCCGGGATCACCCGGCCCCAACGTCACCCGCACGCTCCTCGCCTCCGCCCCCGCGGGAATCCAGTGCGTGACATCCGCCCGCGTCTCGATGATCTCAACCCCAGGCGGTAACTGCCGTGCGCTCATCCAGTCCTCCCAATCTTCGTAGTCACCAGCCAGGACAGCCCAGCGCCACGGGATGTGACAGTTCCTCAGCTGTGTGACGTGCGGCATCATCAGCACGGTGAGGGAGACAGCGAACGTTCGGCATGTGTTGCTTGATGCGGATGGCGTGCTGCAGGAGCTGCCTGGTGGGTGGTACGTGGCGATGGAGCCGTATCTGGGGGAGCGGGCTCGGGAGTTTCTGCATCGGACCTGGAAGGACGAGTTGCCGATGCTGGCGGGGCGGGGTGACTATCTGCCGTTGCTGGCGGCGACTTTGCGGGAGTTCGGGGTCGGCGTTCCGGTGGGTGAGGTGTACGACGCGGTGTGGAAGAACATCGTGGTCGTCGAGGAGTCGCTCGAGGTGGTACGGCGACTGCGGCGGAACGGGTACGGCGTCCACCTGGGGACGAACCAGGAGCAGTACCGCGGCGGGTACATGCGGACGAACCTCGGGTACGACGAACTGTTCGACGTGAGCTGCTATTCGCACGAGCTGGGTGTGGCTAAGCCTGATCCAGGGTTCTTCGTGGCGGCCGGTCAGCGGATCGGTGCTGACCTAGGGACTGTGCTGTTCATCGACGACACTGCGCTCAATGTTGATGGCGCGCGGGAGGCCGGGATGCTGGCTGAGCAGTGGGACCTGACGCAGGGGCATGAGGTGCTGGTCGAGCTCTTGGCCAAGCATGGAGTTTCTGCGCGTTAGTCGCGGCCCTGCCAGGTGGTCACGCAGACTTCGTTGCCTTCCAGGTCGGCGAGCACCCAGAAGGCGGGGGCACGCGTCGCGGACACAAGTCGGCCCCCAGCAGCCAGTGCAGCGTCGATGCGGCGTGATGCCTCGTCATGCGGAACGCAGATGTCGAAGTGAATGCGATTGCGCTGTGGGCGTGCCTGATCCATTTGCTGGAACCAGACGGCCGGGCTCTGCCCGACCGGGTCGACGAGCGGATCCGTGGGCCCGTCAGCGCCTGCCTCAGCGGCATAACCCAGCACTGCCTTCCAGAACGGCCGGATTGCGGCAATGTCCAGCGCATCGATCGCGATCTCGAGTATCTGGACGGAGTGCGGAGCCGCCGTACCGACTTCGGGTTCCGTCAGTAGTCCGGACCTGTCGGCCGTGGCGGTGATCCGGAGCGCGAGCTCGACGTCCCGGGTGGTCACTGCTGCGTGCTCCAACGACTGCAGAGTGAGGACGACCCGATCCGGACGCGCATCGATTCGAAGGTGCGCGTCGGCGTCGGCGCCGCACACCGCGACAGCATCCGCGGCCAGGGCAGTTGCCTGGGCCAACGATTCGACCGGGACCGACGTTCGAAGTGAGCCCAGCAAGAAACGCCATCCAGTGTCCTGGACTGCTTCCGAGGCTTCCGGCCGACTCAGAATCTGTTCCATGGCAGCATCCTTGCAGGCTCCACGGACGGTTTAGATCTCCCAGCGGGTTCCGTCGTTCGGGATCAGGTGTCCGTGCTTCTCCACTGCCGCGCGCTCGGGTGAGGTCGGGTCGATCACCGGGTTGGTGTTGTTCAGGTGCGTGAAGGCGAGCGGCAGGTCGAGCTGCTCGATGGTCGTGGCGATCGGTAGATGACCCATCACGGTTTGGCCCGGCATCTCGTCGGCGCTGTGGAAGGTTCCGTCGAGCAGGACGTACGTCGCTCCGGCGGCGAACTGCTCGAAGCCGTCGGGGAGGTGGGCCACGCACGGGGCGTAGACGAAGGAACCGCCGTGGTGCTCGAAGCGGTACGCGACGACCCACGGGCCGGGCGCGGGATCATCGGCGTACCGGGGTCGCTTGTCGCTGACGGCCAGCGTCTTGATGGTGATTCCGTCGAGCTCGTCCGGGACGGGGGACCAGGTCCAGGCGTGGTAGCGATCGGTGATGTCGCGGAAGCGGGAGAGCGCGTTCAGCACCGCTGGTGGACCGTGGATCTCGAGCGTCTCCGCCTCGCGGAGGAGGAGCAGGCCGAGGGTGTGGTCGAGCTCCGCGTCGGTCAGGAGAACGCCGCGGATCGGGGTGTCCCGGAGGCCGGGGCCCGCGTGTAGCTCGGGAGTCGCGAGGATCTGAGAACGCAGATCTGGAGACGCGTTCACGAGAAACCAGTTCTCGCCGTCGGCACTGATCGCGAGACCGTCCTGAGTCCGTGGCTCCAGATCGGGATTGCGGCAGGTCGGGCAGGCACAGTTCCACTGCGGGAAGCCGCCGCCGGCCGCGGTACCGAGCACGATCACCTTCATCGGCCCGGGCTCCGCATCACGAACCCGGTACGCCGGGGCTCGGCCAGGATCAGGTCGACGACACCGCGATCCGGCGACTTGTGGCAGACCGGGTCGGTGGCCGCGGCGTCACCGGTGAGCAGGAAGGCCTGACAGCGGCAGCCGCCGAAGTCGAGTTCACGCCGGTCGCAGGTGCGGCAGGTGTCGCTCATCCAGTCGTCGCCGCGGTAGGCGTTGAACGAGCTGGACTCGTACCAGATCTCGGCCAGAGAGCGCTCTCTGACGTTCTCGAGCTGCAGCGTTCTGATCGCGCCGGCCGCGGGACACGGGAGCACGGTCCCGTCCGGAGCGACAGTGATCTGGCGAGCGCCCCAGCCGTAGGTACAGGGCTTCGGGTACTTCTCCGGGTAGTCGGCGATCACGTAGACGATCTGCATCTTTCCCTTGAGCCGAAGCAACGCGTCCTGGACGATCGGCTCGGCCGCGGCGAGCTGCTCCGCGGTCGGCATCAGCTGAGAGCGGTTCTGCAGGGCCCAGCCGTAGTACTGCGTGTTCGCGAGCTCGAGCCGGTCCGCGCCGAGCTCTTCGGCGAACGCGATGATCGCGGCCAGCTGATCGTGGTTCTCCCGATGCAGCACGACGTTCACGCTCAGCGGCAGGCCGGTACGGCGGACCAGGTCGGCCGCGATGATCTTGGAGTGATGTGCTCGGGTGCCGGCGATCCGGTCGGCGGTTGCCGCATCGGCTCCCTGGACGGAGAGCTGCACGTGGTTGAGTCCGGCATCGACCAGGCTCTGCAGCCGAGCTTCGGTGAGACCGAGGCCGCTCGTGACGAGGTTGACGTAGGCGCCGAGGCCGGCGGTGTGCTCGATCAGTTCGGCGAGATCCCGCCGCCCGAGCGGTTCACCGCCCGAGAAATGGATCTGGAGAACGCCGATCTCGTGCGCCTGGGTGAGGATGTCTCGCCAGGCGGCGGTGTCGAGTTCGCTCTCGCGGCCGAGGAGTTCGAGCGGGTTGGAACAGTAGGGGCAGTGCAGCGGGCAGCGGTGGGTGAGCTCGGCTGTCAGGCTCAGCGGCGGGGCCGCGTTCTTGGGGTTCGTCACGTCCACTCCACCACCTGTTTGCCGGCGAGCCGATCCAGCAGGTCACGGATCTGCTCGGGCTGCACGGCGGCGTACCGGACGTTCAGGAGCTGCGTGATCTCGGTCAGAGAGCGCTCTCCGTCGCACAGCGCGAGAACGGCGCTCGCGGTCGCGTTCGGGATCAGGACGCCCTCGGGATGCAGGATCACCGGAGTGTTCCGGACCGCATCGTGGCTCAGCCGCACCCCGCGACGAATCCGCGGCCGCAGCTCGCCAGCCGACGCAGCAGCGCCCGTACTCGCGGGAGCTGTACCGTTGGGGTCCGCGGTCATTGTTTGCTCGCTGCGTGGTCGATTGCGTCGAGCAACGACCAGAGCACGTCGCACTTGAAGGAGAGGGCTGCGATCGCGGCGTCCTGCTCGGCTCTGGTGCGGCAGTGTTCGACGACCAGGTCGAGGGTGGCTTGGCCTTCGCCGGCGACGGCGTCGATCCGGTTGGTGAAGTAGGCGAGGTCGTCGGGGCGGATCCAGTCGTACTGCGCGAGCATGTCGGCGACGCGTGCCTTCATCAGGTGGCCGGAGAACATCTCGGTCAGCCCGGAGGCGACTGCCTCGATCCACGGTTTGGTGCGCGCGAACCCGACGTACGCGTCGACGGCGAAGCGGGCACCGGGGGCGACGTGGCGTTCGTCGAGGACCTCTTCGCGGCTCAGGCCGACTGCTTCGCAGAGGCGGAGCCAGCGTTCCATTCCACCGGTACCGGGCTCGGTGCCGTCGTGGTAGATGATCCGGGGCAGCCATTGGCGGCGGACCTGGGGGAGTGGGCAGTTGCTGATGATCGCGGCGTCCTTGCGCGGGATCGCGCTCTGGTAGTACCAGCGGTTCGCGGCCCAGACCTGCAGCTCCGGCTGCGAGAGCTCACCGGCGTGCATGCGGTGGTGGAACGGATGTGTCCCCCAGTAGCGGTGGGAAAGACCGCGGAGTGCACCGGTGAATTCGTCCACGCTCATCGGCTGCATTGAACCTCCCGAGTCATCGAAGCGATTCATGGAACAGTTTCCAGACGTCGCCCACAGGATGGAACTCAGGGGAATTGCGTACTCAGCAGAACTTGCACCTGCCCGGCCCGCGACCGTTGCCGCAGGCCCGGGCAGGGCAAGGCCGCTAGTCACCGGACGGGGGCGGAAGTCCGATGATTACCTTGCTGTACAGGGGATACGGGTGGTGATCAGTTCACTCGGCCGGCGTATCCGGTGACCTCGGTGGGTGTTTCGAACTCGTCGAAATCCGGGGCGATCCAGTCTTCCCGGGCAGTGTTTTCCACCATGGTTTTCTCCTTGCGATCGTGGCGGGGGGCGCCGTCATCGATTCCCGGTCCCATTGGGCCGGGAATACGCACAGTAGAGTCCCGGAGAAGGTTTTCCCAGAGGCGTCCCGCGATGCGAGCATTTCCGGTCTCGCCCACTGGGTGCGCGTAACGATAAACAGATGGTCGACGCGCCACCCCTCGGCTAACCTCCGGCAGGTGACTCCGGAGGAAGCCCGCGACCTGCTGACCGCCTACGCCCGCGGCCGCGACGAGTGGCTGACGAGCACCGTCCAGACGCTCGAGGCCCAGTCAGTCTGGCTGGTCGGTTCCCTCGCCGCCGGAGCCGGTGACGACTGGAGCGACCTCGACCTGATCGTGGTCGAAGGAGCACCCGCTCTCGACGGACGCCTCCTGACCATCGACATACCCAGCAACGGCCCAGCCGGCGGCGGCTACCTCGGCGCGATGTACGACGTCGCCGGCCTGCCACTGTGGGTCGACTGGTACCTGTGGCCCGCGCACGCCGCCGTACCACGAGAAGCACGCCCTCTCGCGGGAACCGGCGTCCAGGGATCGCGAGACCTGTCCGACACCCTCGACCACCTCGGCCGAGGCGAACCAGGACTACCACCGGACCCGGCAGCATTCGCACTCGCCATGCTTCCGCTGGCCGCCAAACACCTTGCCCGAGGCAACCTCGCAGCCGCCGCCGGCATGACCAAGATGCTCGGCGGCGCGGTCGACGGCAACATCGGCGACGCCCTGTACGACGTACTGTCACAAGTCGGCGGGAGTCACCCAGCCGCAGCCCTCGTGCACCGCCAGCTTGCGGTCGCCAGCGCGTACATCGGTCAGTGAAGACAAAGGAGATTGTGGTGCGGCGACGTGAGGTTGCGGAGACGGACGAAGTTCGCGTGATGCAGGAGCTCGTGCAGCGGACTTGGAGTCCGCGGTCGCGGCTGCACATTGGTGATGTGGCTTGGGAGCGGGCGGTGAACGGCGGCCGGCGTGGTGATACGTGGTGTACGGCGTTCTGGGAGGACGACGGGCAGGTGGTTGCGTGGGGCTGGGCGGAACCGGGTCATCTGTCGCTGGTGGTCGATCCGGAGTGGGCGGACCTCGCGGCCGACGTACTGGGGTGGTTTCAGGAACACGAGCCCGACGGTGCCGTCAGTGTGCTTGAGGCCGAGACGCATCTGGTGGCTGCGCTTGAGAAGGCCGGCTACCGTGCCGACGACGATGCCCCCTTCTTCACTCATCACCGCATCGCACTGAGCGACCTCGGTACGCCGGTGGTCCCGGACGGATTCACGCTGCGGCACGTGCAGCCCGACGAGGTACTGAAGCGGGCGGCGGTTCACCGGGCGGCGTGGTCCGATTGGGGGCCGTCGAAGGTGACCGACGAGGACCTGGCCGCTGTGATGTCCACCTGGCCGTACGAGCCCGAGCTCGACTGGATCGTCGAGGCCCCGAACGGTGAGTTCGTGGCGACCGCGTTGATCTGGCACGACAAGGTCCACGGCGTCGGCCTGGTCGAACCGGTCGGCTGCGCACCGGCGTACCGGCGTCGAGGCCTGGCTCAAGCGGTCAACCTCGCCGCCCTGCACGCCCTGCGCGACGCGGGCGCCACCCACGCGATGGTCTGCCCCCGCGGCGACGACGCCTACCCCAAGGCCCGTGCCCTCTACCAGTCGATCGGCTTCCGCCCGGGCGCCAGATCCAAGCTCTACGTACGCCGCTAGTCCGGGTAGCCGAGTTGGCGGGTCCACGGACCGCCGACGGCCTGGCGTACGGCGGATTGGCCGGGCTGGAGGTTCAGTACGTCGAGCAGGGTCTGGTCCTCGTCGATGGCGTGGCTGAGGTGGCCGAGTTTGCCGTCGGGACCGGCGTCCGACGTACCGATGAGTTGCCAGATGCCGTCGTCTTCGTCGTGGCCGACGAGGAGGATCGGCTCGCGCAGGTCGAAGACCTCGGCGGTCTGGATGCAGTTCGTCCGGAGGAGCCAGTGGCGTAACCACCAGGCGCGCCGGTCGGTGGCGAAGACGTAGTCGGCGACCCACCACATGAAGGGGAGGTCCTCGTGGGCCCGGGCTTGCTGAGCGGTCAGGTGCGGGCCGCCCTGGGGGACTTGCTCGAACGGTTCGTCGATCAGGCTGAAGGCGTACTCGTTGCCGTTGTCGAAGACGACCGCGTGGATGGTGGCGCCGCCGGGGTTGCCTGCGCCGATGCCGATCGAGATTCGGCCGACGTGCTGGTCGGTCCCGGTGGTCCAGCCGATGGCGTACGACGCGAGCTCGCCCTGCGGGCCGATGAACTCGCCGAACGCCCGGCGGTCGACGCCGCGCGCATCCGCGGTCGGTACCTCGGCAAACCGGCCCTCGATGACCTGAACATCCATGCGCGAACGCTAGCTCATCGATCGAGCGTCGAGCGGCCGAAATCCTTCAGCACGAAGGGTGGAATTCGGTCCACGATGCCGCTCAGGAGGGGAACCGTGCCGAGGGTGTGCGGGACGGTCCATGGCTTGGGCGTGTAGGCGACGAGGAGATTGCCGAGCAGGCGAAGGTCCTGCGGCGGGTGCGCCAGGAGCCACTCGATCATGCGGGGATGCAGCATGGCCGAGGTGTAGCGGGGGTCGAGGCTGGCTGCGAAGTACCGCTGGTTGAACGCGTCGCTCTCGGTGTCGCTCATCTGCAGGACTGGTTCGAGCGGCGGGAGCGAGGGCGGGGTGACTTGGTCGTGGCTGATGCGCAGCTCGGGGAGATCGACCGGGAGCTCGATGGCGACCAGGTTGTTCACAACGGTGGTCCCTGAATCCATGGTGACGAACTCGGCCATCTGGATCCGGCGGCCCTCGTACGAGCCGGCCAGCAGGCGACGCAGTGTGCCGTCGTCCTCGAAGCAGCGGGCTCCCGCGGCAGCGAGCCGCCCGTCGGTGTCTTCGGCAGGCAGCCAGCCGTAGCGTTCGGCGCCGGCTTGAAGGCGGGCGAGCCTGGCCGCGTCGCGATCCAGCCAGGGTGTGGCCAAGCGCGCGATCAACCAGCCGACAGCGAAAAGGATGCCGGCGACCAAGGCGACGCCCAGCTGCAGACCGACGAGCGCATCGAGCCAGGTCGGTACGTCGAGAGCGTGCACCTCGGCAACTTAGCCGACCGTATGGTCAAACCGGCCTACCCCCATTGTGTGTGGTGAATATCGTCGTGTGATGGAGATGCTTGCCTGCGGTCATGTCGCGAAGGAAGGTCCGTTCCGGACGTGCCTTCACCTGTGCGTCGAGGAGCCGGAGGACATCTCCCGGCTCTACACCGGTGTCGGTGGCGAGTACCACCTGCTCTGCGAGTCGTGCGGCAAACTCGACGATCCGTGGCCGCAGCTCGCTGTCGTCTGCCTGGGCTGCGCCGAGCGGGCCGACGACGAGAAGGTCACCCACGTCAGCGGGCAGCCCGAGGTCCGGCATCACGATCGCCCGCTCACCGGTACCTTCCACGAAGAGCCGACGTACCTGCGTCCGGTCAACGACCGCTGCCTCGCGCCATCGGGTGACGGCTGGCTGGTGTACACCGGCAAGTACCTCGTGCAGCTGGGCGGAGCGTCGTACCGGCTGAAGATGCGCAAGGACCGGGAAGACGACAACTCGTTCGGTACGCCGGGCCCCACCGTGCACGCGTCCTCGGACGGATGGTTCGCGGCGGTGGTCTGGGATCACGGCCGGTACGGCGAGGCCGTGAATCTCGCCGAAGGCCGGACGACCATGCAGCTCGATCGCGGTGACTACCGCAACTACACCACGCCGTTCCCGTTCGCGTTCCTTGCCGACGGCACCTTCGTGACAGCGACGAGCTGGAACCGCCTGGACCGCGTCAGCTCGGCCACCGGTGCGCTGCTGACGCCACGCAACACCGAGTGGCGCCAGGGCGACGAGCGGCCGGAGAACTACCTCGACTATTTCCACGGCCGCCTGACGGTGAGCCCGACCGGAGCCTGGATGGTGGACGACGGCTGGGTCTGGGCGCCGGTCGGTATCCCCATGCTCATCGACCTGGCTGCCTGGCAGAACGGCACCACCTACGCCGCCGAACAGGGGCGCAGCCTCACGTACCGCGACTATGTGTGGAACCAGCCGGTCGCCTGGGTGAGCGACACGGTGGTCGCCATCCAGCGGATCGGTGAGGACATCGACGCGATGGTCGACGGCGTTCAGCTGTACGACGCTCCGAGTCGCGAGTGCGTCGGCACGGTCTTCGGCCCGAAAGGGCAGATGTGGGCAGTCGACGGCCGGCTCGCCGTGGCGGCGGAAGGCGGCCTCGAGTTCTGGGATGTGGCCGAGGGCGCGCGCGTCGGCGTACTGCCCGGCTACCGGCCGACTGCCTACAACGCGCGCACCCGGACTTTTGCTGCGCTCGAGGATTGGGTGTTGCGGACGTATCGACTCACAGGAACTGAGGGTGTCGCGTTGTAGGGGTATGACGCGACGATCTCTGCTGGGACGGACTGCTGCTCATGCTTCGGATTATCTGGAGGGTCTCGGCGGTGAACTGGCAGACCAGCAGCGCGGACGTCGCGCGGGCGGTCGCGGCGGTTGCTAGCTTGTGCAGCGATGGATGATCTGGAGCTTGCCCTCGGTACGTCGGATCTGGCCGCGCAGCTCGCGCTTGCCCACTACGCGGCCGGCGTCGCGGTCTCGGTGAAGGCCGACGGTTCGCCGGTCACCGAGGCGGACCGGGCCGTCGAGCGGTTGCTGCGGGAGAAACTGTCGGAGGCGCGGCCGGGCGATGCGTTCTTCGGCGAGGAGCTCGGGGAGCTTGGTGAGTCCGATCGCGTCTGGATCCTCGACCCGATCGACGGCACGAACTTCTTCAGCCGCGGCGATCCGAACTGGCGGGTCCAGCTCGCGCTGGAGATCAAGGGGATCACCGAGCTCGCCGTTGTCACCGCGCCTGCGCTCGGGATCCGCTGGTGGGCAACTCGCGGCGGCGGCGCGTTCGAGTCACCTTGGCCGCGTGCTGAGCCCAGGCGGCTTGAGGTCAGTACGTCGGACGCCATAGTCGTGGGCCATGACCCTCGGCTCCCCATGGCTCGGCCGCCTGCGAGCCCGCTCCCGCTGGTCGAGCTCGTCCGCGGCGAGATCGGCGCGTTCCTGGTCGAGCGCTACTACAAGTGGGACCACGCGCCCTGGATTCTCATCGTCGAAGAAGCCGGCGGCCGTTTCACCAACCCGGTCGGCACGAACACCGGCGACCAAGGCGGCGGTCTCTACTCCAACGCCAACCTGCACCCCCAACTCCTGACCTTGCTCGGCTATCCGACGGCTGAAGGCGTACAGAAGAACGGGTAGAGGGTGCGGTTCGAGCGGCAGCGGAGGTCTCGGTCACGCCTGGGGATGCGGCGCTTGCACGCGTACTAACAGTCCTTCTGTACGGGGTGCGCGGCGTAGCGGGTGGCGAGGGTGGTGGCTCGGGTGTGCAGGGCGGCGCGGAGCCAGGGTGGGGAGAGGGCTTCGGCGTTGGTGGAGAGTTGCCAGAGCGCCCATTCGGCGTGCCGGCGGTCCTGGAAGGTGACTTCGAGTCGGAGCCAGCCGTCTTCGTCGGTGGACTCGGTAAGGATGGCCAGGGCGGTGCGGGCCAGGTCCTCGCGGCGGATGGGGTTCACGCGGGCGAGTACCGTGACCTGGTCGCCGCCGGTGCGGAACCGGGTGCTGCGTTCTTGCCAGGCTCGGTCCAAATCGACGCGGTCGGGTCGCTCGGCCGGTTCGGCGAGTTCTTCGGCGGCAAGGACGCGGTCGAGACGGTACGTGCGGTCTTCGCCTGATCGCGTGGCGAGGAGATAGCCCTGTTCGCGGACCGTCACGACGCCGATCGGATCCACCGTGCGCCACTTCGCGGGCTGGTCGGTTGCCGCGTAGTGGATGCGCAGCTTGTGCCCGGCCAGTACGGCGCGCAGGACCGCGGCGGTCGTGGTGTCGGGCGACTCTTCGGTGACGAGGCGGCGGGAGAGCAGGTCGGTTTCGGGGTCGATGAGTAGGCGTTGGGATGCACCGGCCGCGGTGTTGCGGTAGCTCTCGGGGAGGGCGTCGACCACCTTGAGCATGGCTGAGGCGAGGGCCGAGCCGAGGCCGAAGACCTGCGCCCCGCGCCGCGATCCGGCGACGACCAGGGCGAGCGCCTCGTCGTGGTTGAGTCCGGTGAGCTCGGTCTGGAAGCCGGGGAGCAGGGCGAATCCGCCGTGCCGCCCGCGTTCGGCGTACACGGGAACACCTGCGGCGGACAACGCCTCGATGTCGCGCAGCACGGTGCGCGTGGAGACCTCCAGCTCACGGGCCAGCGTGACGGCGGACAGCCGGCCGTGCTGGCGCAGGAGCAGAACCAGCGAGACCAACCGGTCGGCGCGCATACGAAAACCCTACCGGAATACACGACACAGGATGTCGTGATTCGCTGGGAGGCTGTCTCTACACCATCAATCGAGAGGAACTGAACGTGGCAGTGGAGCGAACGGCGGTCAACCCGTGGACCTGGTCGCAGCAGCTGGGATACCACCAGGGCGAGGTCGTCACCGGCAACACCCGGACCTTGTACTGCGCCGGCCAGACCGCAATGAACGCCGACGGCAAACCCGAGCACGACGGGGATATGGCGGGACAGCTGGAACTGAGCCTCACCAACCTGGAGGCGGTCCTCGCCGAGGCCGGGATGTCGCTCGCCAACGTGATCCGGCTGAACGTGTACACGACTGACGTCGACCTGCTGTTCCAGCACTACGGCGTACTGGCGTCGCGCCTCGGCGCCGCTCAGGTCGCACCGCCCACCACGATGCTCGGAGTGAGCCGGCTGGCGATCCCGGCCCTGATGGTCGAGCTCGAGGCGACCGCGGTGGCGTAGCGATCAGGCCGGCCACGGTTCCGGGCGGGTGCCGTCCGTGGCATCCGGGGGATTGCCGGCACGACGTCGGTCGAGATCCACGCTGACCGGGAGCAGACCGATCTGCTCCCGGTTGTCGTCGATCGTGCCGGCATCCAGCCCGGGCCGCAGTACCAGCTCGCCGTCTTCCAGAGCGAAGGCTGTCTGCAGTACGGCGAACTCCGGCGGCTGGTTCGTCCGCAACCGCTGGTTGTCGACCACGTGAGCCAGATGCCGCGGATGGGCCTCACCCATCCGAACTGCCTGCTGCAGCAACGGAACGCAACTCGCCTGGAAGGACAGGTTGGCCGGCGTACCGATAGTCGGTACCCCTGAACCGGCGTGCTGAAGGAGCAGCCAGAACGCATCCACCCCGTCCTCGCCGACCACCGATCTTCCGGGCCAGCCCCGCTCGGCCAGCACGCCCCGCAGCCACTCCACGTTGTCATGCACGACCGCGAGCACCCGCCGTACTGGCTCGGGTGCATCCTCCTGTGGCGTCCATTCCAGCAGGGAGTACGGCCAGGGCACTTCGCTGGCCACGTTCTTGCTGTAGCTGTCCGCGGCCGCCAGGAACGCGTCGACTGCCGCGCTGTCGGCCCGCATCCTGGCAAGTACTTCGGAACGCAAGTCCATGCCGCAAACCTAGGCCATGCGGCGGAAGCGGACCGCGTCCGCGATCACGAACCCATCGGCCGCGTCGGTGAGCTGGACGTACCCGGCGATGCCGGCCTTGAAGGTAAAGGTGCCAAGCGACTTCCATTCGCCGGTGCGCGCATCGTCCGGAATGGCCCGAACACGTTGGTTGACGGTGACCGTCGTCGTGCCGGTGGCGTGGTGGATCGCGTACTTGGCATTGCTGGCGCGGTTCGGATCGGCGGTGTAGGAGACCAGCACCTCGTACCGGCCCTCGCCCGGGATCGCGGGCCGGAATCGCGCGTAGTTGGTGCCGGTGCCTTTGGGATGGGTGAGGTAGTTGAAGCCGTAGTAGCCCGGAATGCCGCGGGCGCTGTTCCAGGTGCCGACCACCTCGAAGCCGAGTCCGTCGTTGTCCACGGTGACTTCTTCGCGGATATCGGGCTTCGCCGGCGCGGTCACGAGAGTCAGCTGCTCGAGGAAGATGCTGTTGCCACCACCTCGGCCCACCCCGGCGAGGGTGACGCGGAGCGTGTGCCGCCCAGCCGTGAGCTGACGGGTGTCCACCAGTACGACGTCATGCCCGTCGCCCCGGAACGAGGTCAGGTCGATGGCCGAGTTGCGCGGCGTTTGACCGTCGACAGCGAAGGTGACCAGCGCTCCGTCGGGGGTGCGGTAGTAGCGGACCCAGAGCTCGTACTGGCCGTCGCGGTTGACTATGAACGGGTACTCGATCGAACCAGTCTGCGGCGGGCCGAGCGGGAAGGTCTGAACGCTGATCCCAGGCCCGGTCGCCAACGAGTCGCGGCCTTGGGTCAGCCACTCCAGGTTGAAGGTGGCCACAGCCACGCTGCGCGGGAACCCGTCCAGATCGCCGTCCCGTCCGTACAGCAGGACGATCGTGCCATCGGACAGGCGGCCCAGATCCGAGTAGTAGCTGCGGCCGGGATTGACCACGCGGCTGTAGCGGAACGAGTCGCCCTCGTCGTAGCTGACCGACACCGTCATGTTCCGGCGCATCGGAGCGTCCGGCCGGCTGAAGAGGGTCCGGCCCTCGGTGTAGCGGATGAAGCCTGTGTCGACGCCGTTGAACAGTCCGGCACCGAAGTCGAGCGCAGGTCGCGACCAACTCAGTCCGTTGTCAGTGCTGACCGCCACACCCCGGGGCCAGTCGTTACCGGAACCAGGCCGGCTGTTGAGGATCACGCTGCCATCAGCACGCTGAACCAGCCGGGCCTCGCCGAACCCAGGCAGCCCGGGTCCCATCGGCACTTCGCCACCCGAGCGCCAGGTCCGGCCGTGATCGTCGCTGTAGATCGTCGAGACACCGTAGTGGCGGTCGGCAGCCGGTATGCCGGTAATGATCGTGCGGTGGCCGACCGTCAGCAGGAGCCGGCCGGAGGCGAGCTGGATGCCGTGCCCCGGGCCCGGTCCATGCATGGCCCAGTTGTGCGGGAAATGAGCGAACAGCGATGTCAGGTCGCGTCGATCGACCCAGGTCACACCGCCGTCGGTACTGGAGATGACATGGAGGGTGCTTGAGTCCGAGGAGCAACTCGTGTTCTCGGGAAGTCGCACGCAGAGGTTGTGAAACAGGAAGACCTCACCTGTGCCCTCGTCGACGACAAAGGCCGGGTTGGACCAGCTCTGTCCGTTGACCGACGGCACGACCGCATGCGACGGCGTCCAGGTCCGGCCCTTGTCGGTACTGCGCCGGATGAGCAGATCGTGCGGGCCGGCGTCGCACACCTCGTGCCGGCCTTCGGTACACGCGATGATCGTGTCGTCCGGCAGTACCACGAGGCCGTGCACGTGGTAGTTGGCCAGCGGGTCAACGGTGTTGTCCCACAGGATCGTCTCGAAGAAGGACGGCGCCGCGACCTCGGCTTGCGTGGCGGCTCGGGCAGGTCCTGCGGCCACGGGCAGCGCAGTGGTGATGGCGCTGGCGGCGAGTCCGGCGGTGAATGCGCGACGGCTGACGGGCGGGGTCATGCGTCTGCTCCTCAGGGCGGGGGATTCGCCTGCGACGCTACCGACCGAATCTGTCCTGGAGCGGGTTCCTCAGCGGCCAGATCTGGACTCTGGCAGGAACCTGAACCCGTTGAGCATCGCTGCAAGTTCGGCGGGCCGGCTGAGGGCCGGGGCATGGCCGCTGGTGATCTCGTCGGGAGTGATGCCAAGGCGCTCCCGCACGAACTGCCGCTGAAACTCGGCGGGGAACAGGCGGTCCTCGGTGCAGAGGATGTAGCGCGTCGGCACCGCCGGGTGGGCGTCGAGGGGCCACGGCTCGTAGTACGCGGTGTTGGAGGGTGGGCTCGGTTCCTTGTCCGGCACCTGGTCGGCGAGATGCTTCGGTACGTCGTGGAAGTAGTCCCCGGAACCGGTCAGTCCGCCGTCCCTGGCCGCCTGGATCCGGACCGCCTCCGAGAATCCGGTGTTGGTCCACCAGTCGTCCGGAGATTCACCAGGTTGAGGGACCATCGCGGTGACATAGACGAGCCCGGCGGTGGGGATCCGCTCGGCGACCAGGGGCGCGGTGAATCCGCCGAACGAATGGGCAACCACGATCAGCTCTTCCGGCGTACCGACCAGGTCGATGACGGCGTCGGCGTAGCTGGACAAGGTTTCGCTCTCGTCACCGTTCCACAAGGTCGGCGCGAAGGTCGTGTGTCCGAGAGCCTGGAGCTCGGCCTCGACCAGGTGCCAGAACCATCCGCCACCGACACCGGCCCCGTGAATCAACGCGAAGGTACTCATTCCTCGACGCTAACCGGGGAGAGCTATCACGTATAACGATCCTTCCCGATCAACACGATCGCCCCAGCCAATCGCCCTCCCCGGAAACTCCGGTGCATCCATGAACTGCGAGCCGTAGATTCGTCGGGTGACCGCAGACGTGCCGCCCGGCCTTTCGCAGCTCGGCGCCCAGATCGGACCGATGGTCCGCATCCACGGCGGGTTCGCCAACAAGCTGTACCGGCTCGACACCGACCAGGGGTCGTTCGCGGTGAAGGAGCTCAACCTCGTCGACAACCGCTGGACCTACCCCGTTGACGACGTCTTCAGGTTCGAGCAGGCGGCCTTCGCAGCCGGCATTCCGATGCCGGAGCCGATCTCGGTCAGCGACGACACGCTCGTCCATCGGTGGGTCGAGGGCGAGAAGGTGCCCGAGGAGCCGGTGCCGGCGTCGTACGCGTTCGAGATCGGCGAGATCCTCGCGCGCATCCACGCGCTCGACGTCGAGTGGACCCACGAGCCGATCGACGAGCCAACGCCGTACGACTGGCCTGAGCTCGCCGCACGCGCAGCGGCGACCGGACAGCCGTGGGCCGGCGAACTCGCCTCGTACGTCGACACGTTCCTCGCGATCGCCCACTTCGTCGAGACGTGCGAGCGGCCGGGCCCCGTCGTACTGACCCACCGGGACATCCAGCCGTGGAACTTGCTCGCTCGAGACGGCCGGCCGGTCGTGCTCGACTGGGAACTCTCAGGCATGCTCGACCTGTCCAGCGAGCTTGGCTCGACCGCACTGAGTCTCGCGAAGGGACCTGGCTTCGACGACATCCAGCCGGCCATCTTCCGTGCTGTCCTCGACGGGTACGTCGCTGGGGGCGGAACGTTGCCCCCGCCGGGTCCAAGCTGGTTCGTGTTCATGGTTGGTGGCTGGCTGGGGTTCACGCGGTGGAACATCCTCCGGTGCCTCGCTGGTGGCGCGGGCAGCACCGGCCCTGACCTCGCGCTGTCGCACGAGTCAGTCCGCAACGGCCTGCGCGGCCTCCCCGACCTGTTCCGCCGGCTGCCGGACCTCGAGGGGCTCGTCAGTTGATGTCGAACTCGTTCCCTTCCGGATCCGTCATCGCGACGGCGTAGTGATCCAGGCCCTCTTCCGAGATCGCGCGCAACCGCGTCGCGCCGAGGGCCACGAGCCGGGCTGACTCAGCCTCGATGCGCTCACGCCGTACATCGAGGGGGAACCCACGGCCGCCGCTGGCATCCACATCGATGTGGATGCGGTTCTTGATCGACTTCTGCTCCGAAACGATCTGGAACCAGATCCGCGGGCCCTCGCCGTTCGGATCCACGATGCTGTCGACGCCCCCGCCCAGCTCGTCCTCGGGCACACCGATCGACCGATAGAAGTCGTCCCACGACTCGAAGCCGGCAGGCGGCGGCGCGGTTACGTAATGCAACGCCGCTGCCCAGAACTGCGTCAGCACTTCGGGGGACCTGCAGTCGATCACCAGTTGATACGACACCGCCATCCGAAACCTCCAAGAGTTTCCGATCAGCCTGCCAGGCCCCACCGACAAACCGTGGTGTCAGTCGATCAGGAGGCCGTGGGCGACGAGATCGGTTGCGACTCGGAGCAGTTGAGCCAGCTCGTCGGTGGTTCGGGAGAGGCCGTCGGAACGCCAGCCCAGACTGATGATGCCGTTCCATGCCGCCCAGAGGACCGTCGCGGTGGCCTCGGCGTCGACCTCGCGGAGCACGCCGGTGTCGATACCGAGCTTGATCGCCTCGACCATGCGCGCGTTCTGCTCGTTCACCGAGGCCGCCAGCCGATCGGCCAGCTCGCGGCCGGCCGGATAGCTGCCCGGATCCGCCGGGAAGGCCAGCATGCGGAAGAACTCGGGATTGGCGACATAGAAGGCGAGGTACTCCGCAGCGGCCGCGTAGAGCTGATCGACCGGGGAGCGGCCGGGGACGTAGGCGAGGTCCATGAAGTACCGGTCGGTGTCGAGGGCTCGCTCGACCAGAGCAGCGTGCAGACCGGCCTTGGAACCGAAGTGGTTGTAGACCGAGCCGACCGCGACACCGGCGTCGGTGGCGATCTCCTCCAGCGTCACCTCGGCGAACGACCGCTTGCAGAACAGCTGCTCAGCTGCGCGCAACAACGACTCGACCGTGCGTTCTGCCCTGGGGTCCATTCCCGCGCCCTTTCTGAGAACGATTGCAAGAAGTCCGTCTGGCCGTTACCTTAGCGGGACTTCTTGCAATCGTTGCAAGAGAGGAGGCCGGGATGGCTGCGGTCGGATCGCCCGCTTGGGTTGCCCGAAGCAACGGATCCCTGAGCCCCCTCGACCAGGTGCGCTTCGCCGTGACCGCCGCAGCGCGCGAGGTCGCCGTACTGGCTGCACGTCTACGCGCCCCATCGGCCCGCGTCCTGGACGTCGACCGCCTGCCGCCGGACACTCCGCTGGCGACCAAAATGGCGCGGAGCGCGGCAGCGGTGCTCCCCGGTCCGCTGCTCCAGCACAGCATCCGCACCTGGCTGTGGGGATCGATGCTGGCCGAGCTCGACGGCATCAAGTACGACGAGGAGCTGCTCTATGTGGCGGCGATGCTGCACGACATCGGCCTGAGCGACGCTCATCGCGGGGGAGGCGATGTGGCCTGCTTCGCCGTACACGGCGCAACCGAAGCGCGGTCACTCGCGCTCGCTGCCGGTGCGGATCAGGTGTTCGCCCGCGAGGTCTTCGAGGCAATCGCAGCTCACTTCAACATGTCGGTGCCTTTGTCCTGGGGCGCCGAATCACACCTGCTGAACGCCGGCGCGTACTTCGACGTGGTGGGCCGACGCCTCGGCGAAATCGCGCCGGCGACGGTGATCGACGTACTACGCCGAGCACCGCGAACCGGCTTCGACGACTGCATCATCGCCGCAATGCGCGAGGAGCGGCGGCTACATCCCCGGTCCCGCGCGGCCCTGCTGCATCGCCTTGGGATGGAGCGCTCGATCCGCAGGGCCGGCTTCCCATTGATGGACGGCCGCGGATGAGCGTTGCCGTCGTCCTCGTCGCGATCTTCTTCGCCGGCATGGGCGTTGCCGCGCTGGTGAAGCCCGCGTTGATCTGGGCACCCTTCGGCGTGGCACCCACGACACCCGCGGCCCGCAATGAGGTGCGCGCGGTCTACGGCGGCTTCGGACTGGCCATCGCAGCCCTGCTCGTCGCCGCCGAATCGGCAACCACCGGCTTCCGCGACGGTGTCCTGGTCTCGGTGGCCGTCGCCCTCGGCGGCATGGCCGCTGGAAGACTCCTCGGCGCCCTCGCCGACCCGAAACCGCTCCTCCGCTGGCCCGGCTTCTTCTTCCTGGTCGAAGCCGCCCTCGCCGTACTCCTACTCACCGCCCGATAGGGCTTGGTCGAAGTGCAGGCGCATGACAGACCTGGCACCGGAGTCGCGGATGGGGACGAAGCCGCAGGACTCGTAGGAGGCGCGGCGGCCCATCCAGCTGTCGTTCTCCTCGGCTCGGCGGTTGTTGAGGGTGTGGGGTGCGTGATTCATCTTCGGGAAGGCGTCGAGTGCGGTGGCGCCGGATGCTCGGGCGTGGGCGATCGCTGCGTCCAGCAGGGCGCTGGCGACACCGGTGCCACGGAGGTCGCGGTCGACGTAGAAGCAGGTGACGGCGAAGACACCCTCGTCCTCAGGTTCAGGTCCATACTTTCGGGACTGCTCGAGCCTGACGTGGTCCTCGCGCGGTGCCACGGCGACCCAGCCGACCGGGCGACCATCGACGTACGCGATGAGCCCGGGGGAGTGGGGACCGTCAACCGCCGCCTTGAGCCCTGCCTTGCGGGCGGTGCGGGCCTCGTGCTGTTCACGCCATGCCATGCACCAGCAATGACCAGGAATCGGTACGCCGCCTCGCGGTCCCTTGCGTTCGAACAGCTGCACGAGATCGCACCAGCGCTCCGGGCTGACCACCTGGATGTCCACCTCAGTGTTGCCATTCCCGCCGGAGCAGGCCGTAGACCCACGAGTCGGAGACTTCGCCGTTCACGATGCAGTCCTCTCGCAACGTCCCTTCGCGGATGAAGCCGAGCTTCTCCAGGACCCGACCGGACGCCGCGTTGCGCGTGTCGGCCTCGGCCTGGACGCGGTTCAGATCCATCGCGTCGAACGCCCACCCCAGCAGCGCACGCGCGGCCTCGGTCCCGTACCCGTGCCCCCATGCAGCCTCGTTGTAGCAGTATCCCAGGGCTGCGCTGCGGAACTCCGGATTCCATCCGGTGACGCTGCACCAGCCGATGAAGGTGCCGTCGGACTCCACAGCGAGCCGCGCCCCGGTACCTTCCTCAGCCATCTGCCGGCACGCCGCGATGAACCGCTCAGCACGCGCCGGTTCGCTCCACGCCGGTGAGTCCCAATAACGCAGTACGACGGCATCGCTGTGCAGCGCGAACAGTCCGCCCGCGTCCGTGTCCTCGAACGGCCGCAGCCGCAGACGATCAGTGGTCAACGTCGGAGTCGGCAATGACATGTCCGCCATCGAAACACCAGACCGCCACCCTGGCAACGGCGTTTCTGCACCACCGTGTGACACAGCCCTCTCCCTGCAGGAAGGAACTCACTCTCACGGGGGATCTCGTGGTCGGCGGGGGAGCGAGACACTCGGATGGTGAAGGGTAACGGTCTTCCACCAGGACAGCGTCGGGTCGAGGGATTCCCCCGGTTCGGCACCCACCTCTCGCGGCCCGCCCCGGCCGTTCCACCCGCTCCGGTGATCGCCATCCGCGGAGCGGTAACCGCTGAGATCGACATTCCTCTGGAGCGGCTCTCGGACTTGCCGCGCAAGGAACTCACGGCCGACTTCCACTGCGTGGCGGGCTGGTCAGCCACCGGGCTGCACTGGGAGGGCGTCCCGTTCGAGACGTTCTACCGCGCACTCATCGAACCCGTACTGTTGCCGGGGGCATCAATCACCCACCTCACCTGCCGCGGCCTCGACGGCTGGCGAGCAGCGGTGACCATCGAGGACATCCTGGGCGACGACGTACTGATCGCGCAAAATCTCAACGGCAAGCCTCTCGACAGCGATCACGGCGCACCGGTCCGCCTGGTCAGCCCTCGCCAGTACGGCTACATCAACATCAAACACCTCTGCCGCATCGACGTCCTGACGACCGCACCGGCAGCCACCGACGGCCCGCTGCTCAGGAGTCATCCCAGAGGCCGAGTCTGGGAAGAGGAGCGCCACGGCCTACTCCCCGGGCGAGTAGTGCGCCCGATCTACCGGAGCCTGATCGGGCCGATCAGATTCCTCAGCTCTCGCGGCACCCGAGACGCCCTGAGGCGTTCATAGCGGCTAGCCGGTTGCTGCCTGGACGGCGCTCAGGATGCTCGACAGGCTCTCCGGGTGGGCCATCTTCAAGTCCGCGAGATCACCAGGCCGGAACCAGCACAGATCGTCGTGCTCCTCGGGTGCGGCGTTGACAGGTTCGCCGTCCCAGCGTGTGACGAGGAATGCGTGTACGTCGAGGGTCGGGTCGCTGACCGTCATCGGGATGGGTAACGGGTCGTGGACGTGGACACCGAGTTCTTCGACGCACTCCCGACCGACGGCCTGATGAGGCAACTCACCCAACTCGACATGTCCGCCGGCCGAGAAGCTCCAGCAGTCGGGATACCACCGACGCGACGGGTGCCGATGCACCAGGAGCACAAGACCGTCACGCACAAGCAGAGCAACCGCGATCGGAATCCTGGCAACCATGGCGGCACTCTAGGCGCGGGCGCCTCGCCGAACTGTGGGGGTCAGGCTTGCAGGGACTCGATTGCTCGGGTGGCTATTCGTTGGGCGTGGTCGGGGTTTGTGGCCCAGCCGATCCAGCCTTCGTTCATGGGCGGGGTTGAACCGTTGCGGGCTGACTGCCGGTAGTCGAGGCACCCCAGCCATAGTGGGCGCATGGCCAGTACGCCGGGGAGTCGGTCGAGCTCTTCGTTGGTGAGCTGGATGTGTTCGCGGTATGCGCGGGCGACTGCGTCGATGCCGTCATCGTTGCCCTCGCCTGCGGTTGTCAGCAGCCAGGCGAGGGCGGATAGGCGGGGGCCGCGGCCGGATCCTGCCCAGCCGACGATGGAGAGGTTGCCCGGCGTGCCGACGGCTGCCCAGGCGTGGTAGTTGCTGTGGGTGAACGCCTCGGGCAGGCCTTCCGCGTCGTCGGTGTGCTCGACCTTGTCGCGGAGCAACTCGAACAGCTCGCGACCCTCGGGAGCGACGGCGTCCTCGACGCTCACCAGAAAGCTCATCGCCGCCGCCAGATCCTGCTTCGGTCGTCCCGCGAAGAAGGCGCCGTCGTGCTCCTCCGCCCCTCCGTCCCGCGCGACCGCACCGCCGGCCGCGGGCAGGCTATGCAGCCGGCCGAGCAGGCTTGCCAGCTCGTGGAGCACCGCTGGCGACTGGGCCGGGCGACCGCCCTCGACGTACTGGGTCACGATCACGCCGCTTCCCTCGAACACCGACACGGGACTCTCGTGCGCGGGCCGTTCGGCAGGGAAGTCGTGCAAGGCCAGGAACTGCAGGATCTCCGCATCGCCCTCGACGCGGCCGACCGTGTCCGCTGCCGACGAGAAGACCCGAGCGATCCAGGGCGGGCCGTCCGCTCGCTTGACGACCAGCGTCCAGGGGTAGTGACCGATCCAGGAGCCGATCGGCCGCGTCTCCGGGTCGTCGTCGATGGGTGCGATCGACGTGATGCTGATGCCGTAGCGCGTCTCGAGGTGCGCTCTCAGCTCCGCGAAGTCGACGGGGCGAGTGCGCGCAAAGGGCGACGTACGGCCCTTCTCCAACGCGGCGCGGGCCTCGGTGTACCGCAATCCGGTCGCTTCTGCCCGCTGGCGCACTGCGCGCTTGAAACTGCCCTCTTTGGTCATGACAAGCCTCCTCGATATGCCCGATTCCCCCAGCGAAGCGGCACTCGAAACAGGCCTGGACGACAACAGCCTTGAGGGCAGAATCCCCTTCGCCTTCTCGAGATCCCGGCTGGGGCAGGTCCTCAGGAGGCTCGGCGTCGGCAACGCCGTGCCCCGATCCTTGCCGAGCCCAGGCACCCCTGTCAACGGCAACACAGGCACACGAGTTCGATCTACCGGGGGAGTACTGTGCTGATTCGAAAGGGTCAACGAAGGGGCTCGGGCATGGCTGTGCAGGCGATCGACCTTCAGGTGGACGACGTATCGGCGGCGACGCAGATGCTGTCCGCGGCCTACGGGTGGCGCGTCCTTTCGGACGACCCGAACTTCGGCGAGCTGGACACCGGAGGCCTCCGCGTGATGCTTTCCCGCGACGCCATGGTCCCGTAGGGCAAGCTGGACGGCGTGATCCTTCACCAGTACGTCGACGACGTCGAGACGGCCGTGAGTCGCGCAGTCGATGCAGGCGCAGAACTGCTCGCCGGCCCACTACGGACCGACTGGGGCACCGAAGCCGCCTACCTCCGTGGCCCCGGCCAGCTCATCGTCGACCTATGCCGCGACGCCTGATCAGCCAGCGCAGACCCGGCTCGCTAGTCGTGGTCCGCGAAGGCGGGAAACAGGCTTGGTGGGGGATTGGTGGCGTCGGTCCAGCGTTCGGTCATGGCGTCGGCCAGTTCGCGGAACCAGCGCGCCAAGTCCGGCAGGCTGCCGGCGCGATCGGTCAGTCGGCTGAATACCCCGATCTGCTGGACGAGCTGGGCACGACGGCGCCAGCTGTCCTGGGGATTCTGGTCGGTTCGGGCGATGACCGGTAGGCGAGTCACCCTACTGGCGAGTGCTGCTGCCGCACCGACTGCGAGCATCTCGTCGTAACCCTGCAACGCGTCTGCACCGAGCGTCTTGCGGTAGGCGTGGTCGGCGGCTTGGGTGATCGGTTCTGGTAGTACGGACCAGTTCGCGCTGTGGTGTGGGAAGGGGTAGTGCAGGAACGAGGCGTCGAAACCCATGTGCCCGAAACCAGAGCCTTCGAAGTCGATCAGCCGGATGCCTCGGTCAGTGACCAGGGCGTTCGTCGGGTTGAGGTCGTTGTGCACGAGGGCGGCGTACTGGCCTGGTGCCTCCAGCTGTGAGCGGACGAAGTCGATGTCATCCCGTGCGATGCTGGCGTCTGGGAATCCCAGCTCTGCGCAGGCCTGTTCGACGACATGCCATCGGCGGACGCCTCCTGTTCCTGCTCCTGCGCCGGACGTGACATCCGCGGAGCCGAACGCTGCCAGCGCCGCCTCGTGCTCGCTGCGACTGCCCAGCGTGTTGGCGTGGAGTCGTCCTATGGTTTGCGCGAAGCCCACCATTGCGGCGGTTGCCAGCTCGGGGTCGGTGCCGAGCAGCACTGTCTCCAGAGTTGGCCACGGGCCGAGGTCTGACTGGACGACGATGCCGGCCTGGTCGTCGGTCAGGATCACGCGTGCGGCCACGTTGCTGACGAGCGCGGTGCGCAGCCCGGCGGCCTCTCGCCGCAGGTAGGCCGGTCCGCCGTGCCCTTCGCCGTCGACTCGCCTGGTTTTGACGATGACTGTCCGTCGTGGGCCTTCAGCTGGATCGGTGCCCAGACCGGTCAATTCACGGTCGAACACCAGCCGAGTGACAGGTGCCCAGTCGTGACCGACCTGCTGCGCATCGACGACGACCGGTCGCCGCCCACAGATGGAGGTCAGCCCGTCCAGTACGGCGTTCTGTCGCTCGATCGTCAACGGGTACTGCATGCCGGGGTCAGGCTGGGGTGAGGAGGCAGAACTCGTTGCCTTCTGGGTCGGCGAGGACTTTCCACGGGACGTCGAGGGCGATGGGGGAGGCGCCGAGAGTTTGGAGTCTGGACGCCTCTGCTTCCAGGTCGGCGCCTGGGTAGGGGCGGACGTCCAGGTGGACTCGGTTCCAGACGGTTTTCACGTCCGGTGTGCGGAGGAACTGCAGATACGGGCCGACGTCCTTGGCGGAGCGCAGTACGGCGTTGTGATCGGTGACCTTGTGCAGGGTCCAGTCCGTGGCCTCGCTCCAGAAACGGGCCATGGCTCGTGGGTCCGCGCAGTCGACCACGACCGTGGCGATCGGTCCGGTTTCCTGGTACAGCGAGTCCAGTACGCAGAACTCGTTGCCCTCTGGGTCAGCCATGACCACCCATGGGACGTCGCCCTGGCCGATGTCGGCCAGGGTTGCGCCGAGATCCTTCAGACGGGCGACCAGCTCGGCCTGATGAGCCGCCGAGTTGGTGGCGAGGTCGAGGTGGACGCGGTTCTTCACCGTCTTGGGTTCCGGAGAGACGATGAGGTCGACAACGACGGCGACGGGATCCGGGTAGACGAAACCCTGAGGTTCGAGGTTGGTCACGCCGGGGCCTTCGCTGGAGACGTCCCAGCCGAGCGCTTCCGCCCAGAAAGCGCCGAGCGCTGCGTCGTCCTGAGCCTTCATGTTGATCTGTACAAGCCGCGTTGCCATACCGGAGATGTTAGTGCTCAGCGCCTGTTTCACCCCTTCCGGTAAGCGCCGATAAGCGACATTATGTCAACTAGCGGGTCTGCACCTTGCTCGCGACCACCATGTAGTTCTCAGCCTCAAGGTCGAACGTGCTCACTTCCGTCCGGAGTCCGACCTTGTGCAGTTCGGCTTCGAGTTCCTCGTATCGGTAGGGCCAGCAGGACAGCAGTTCTGAGCGGACAAGAACCGATCCAGTCGCATCGACTTGCGCGATCGCAATCTCGATGTGGTGCTCGTCCTCCCACTGCGGCGCAATCTCCCAGCGGTAGACCACAACGGCATCGCGGCCGTTCCGGCGGACGAGTCGGTCACCGATGTCGAGCCGGGAACCTCTGGCCCGCACGAGTTCCCAGGTGCGGGATGTGAGGACCAAGCGCCCGCCAGGGCGCAGAAGCCGTGACATCGACTCCAGGGCGACTCCCCTGCCTGTCGCGCCCGCGGCATGGTGAAGCGAGTTGCCGACGCAGAACACCATGTCGAATGTGTTGTCCTCGAAATGGTCGGGCAACTCTGCCCAGTTCGCCTGCAAGGTCCGGACGGATGCCCCGAACTCCTCGGACAGCTCTGCAGTCCGGCGAACCATCGCTTCGCTGGCGTCAGTTGCGACAACCTGCAGGCCACGACCGGCGAGGCCGACTGCCAGCTGTCCGGTTCCGCACGAGCAGTCGAGGACGTGAGCGTTCGACGGCAGCAGGCTGAGGACGTCATCGAACGACGCAGCGAACTGGGCCGGAGGCAACTTTGCCTCCGAGATGAGCCATTCGTACACGTCGGCAAGCACGTCGTAGTCCGTCACAACCATTCCCCTCCGTCACGCGGCAGACTCACGGTGGGACGTCAGTCCATCAGCGCAGCGAGCCGGGCACCAATGGTTTTATCCTCCTTGACAGTGAGTGACGCCGGACGGCACGATACGGGTGTTGCTGACTGAGGGCGCGCCGGCACTCGCCGAAGGGGCTATGCCCACCTCGCAACTATTCGAATGCGCCCATGACCAACGTTGAGAACTTGCGGAAGCAGGCCAGGCAACTGGTGCGATGGCACCAGCAGCAGAACTATGCCGTGGCGGCACGGATCCGTGCCGCGTTGCCGCGGTACCACGGCCTGAGCGATGAGCAGATCCTTGCGCAGCGCTTTGTGCTTGCCGACGCTCAGCTTCTGCTCGCTCGCGAAGCCGGTTTCGAAACATGGGCCAGGTTCAAGTCAGGAGTAGCCCAGATGACCCAGGCAACCGCAGGACCCGTCCCCAACGCCACGAAGCCCGTCCTCACCGAGGCCGAACCACAACTGTTCGTCTCCGACATCAAAGCAGCGTGCGCGTTCTTCCAGGACAAGCTGGGTTTCACTGTGGGATTCACCCACGGCGATCCCCCGTTCTACGGTCAGGTACGCCGCGACCACGTCAGCCTCAATCTCCGTCACGTCGACGCCCCCGTCTTCAAGGGCACCGTGCGAGAAGATGACCAGCTGCTGGCGGCGACGATCACTGTCGAGAACGTCAAAGCGCTCTACAGCGAGTACGTCGCCGCTGGTGTCGAGTTCCAGCAGACACTGAAGCGTCAACCCTGGGGTGCCCACCAGTTCGTCGTTCGGGATCAGGACGGCAACCTGATCCTTTTCGGCGGACAGTGAGCAACCAAACGCCGGTCGGTACGCCGCTTGTCCGCGAGTTGCTGACTGCTCAGTTCCCGCGGTGGGCGGCGTTGCCGCTGGAGCCCGTCGACTCCAGCGGCTTGGTGAACGCGGTCTACCGCCTCGGTTCCGACCTGTCCGTACGGTTGCCGCGCCGCCCTTCGACCGCCGACATAGTCCACCGGGAGCAGGCAAAGCTCGAGGCACTCGCGCCGTTCCTGCCTGTCGCCGTCCCATCTGTCGAGGCGATCGGCTCACCCACCGACGCGTACCCAGGAACGTGGTCCGTCCAGCGCTGGCTCACCGGTACGCACCCCTCCCCCGACGCGCTCGCCGATCCACGCGGGCTGACGATGGACCTCGCGGCGTTCGTTGACGCGTTCCGGCGGATCGACCTGCCGGACCGGGCGCCGGTGTATCTGGGCGAGCGCCGTACGCGTGCTCCGATGGTCTCGCTGGACGCCTCGACACGGAAGGCGATCGCCGAGCTGGACGGCCTGATCGACACTCGCGCGGCAATGGCGTCGTGGGAGGAGTCGCTCGCGGCGCCGTACGACGGGCGCGAGGTGTGGGTGCACTCGGACCTGACGCCGGGCAACTTGCTCGTGTCGGCGGAGGGCCGGCTGACCGCGGTGCTCGACTTCGAGACGTGCGGTGTCGGCGATCCGGCGTGCGACCTGTTCCCCGTATGGCACCTGCTGCCCGCGAACGTCCACGACGATTTCCGTACGGCGCTCGACGTGGACGACGCGATGTGGCTCCGCGGGCGCGGGCGCGTGCTGTCCCAGGCGGTGATTGTGCTGGCGTTGCACAAGGACACGAACCCGGCGCTCGCGAACTACGCGCTGCACGCCGTCGGCAGGGTGCTCGGTTAGTGGTTGCGCTCGGGCACGGCCTCGACTTCCAGGGGCTCCTCGGTCCCGAGGTAGATCGTGAAGCCCGCCTCATCGTCACCCTCGTAAGCGACGTCGACCGCCCCGACCACCAGTTCCGGACGAGGCAGGATTCCGTACTCGAAGACGGGGTCATAGCCGATGACGGCGCGCACTCGTGCGACGAACGGCGGTATCCCGATCATGCAGCTGCCCCCGACCTCGAGCGTCTCCGGCTCTGGTTCGACCCGCCACGGAGTGTTCCGCCACGCGTAGGCGGTCGGATCCACCGGAAACTCAACTGTCCCCGGCCACGGATGTGGTGAGCCCGGATCACTCCGGTTCCAGGGCCAGTCGACGACGATCCGGCCGGGACGCGTCCCCACCACCCGGGCGTCCGCCGGCTCAGCCGAGATCCGGATCATCATCCCGGGCGCAAACGAACCTTCTCGCACCTGCTCACCATCCCTCGTGCCAGAAATAGGAGAACGGGGTCTCCTCCACGTGACTCGCTCCTCCCACCAACGACTCACCGGGCCGGAGCGTCCCCGGAGGAAGCTTGCCTGTCCCGTTGATCGCCACGCAAGGCGACCGGGGGCTCGGTCAGTGGTTGGTGCGGTAGCGCTCGGCCTTGGCCTGGTTGCCGCAGGTCTGCATGCTGCACCAGCGCCGCCGGCGGCCGCGGGACGTGTCGAGGAAGAACCAGCCGCAGCGATCGCAGGTGCGGACCGGTCGACTCGGTGGTTTCAGTGCGAGCCTCAGACCGTGCAGAGCCAGCGCGGGCAGCGCGCCCGCGCTGGTCAGGGCTGATGGGATGCCGTCGGCGTCGACCTTGACAGCATCACTCCGGCAGGTCAGCAACAGGTTGCCCAGAGCATCTATCGGCAGATCGTCACCCTTGGACTGCGCGTCGAAGATCTGCCAGAACAGGCTGCGTAACTCCCTCGCCTCGGCCAAGGTGCCACCGGCGGGAAGGCCCGCGTGGGCGAACCAGCCCGCCAACGACTCGGTGCTGTCGAGCAGGTCACTCCCCCGTTCCGGCGTACGGCGGAAGACCGTGTTGGCGAAGTCGAGCGCGACGTCACCGGCGATGAAGTGCTCGTCGATCCAGGTTGTCATAGGTTGCCGACGAACGTGATGATGTGCTCGGCGACCTCAGCGGAGTGCGTCTCCAGCAGGTGGTGACCGCCGTCGTAGATGTGGATGTCCACCGTGTCCAGGTCCTGCTGGTAGGCCAGTACCTCGGCGATGTCGAAGTACGGATCGTGCCGGCCCCAGACCACCAGGCACGGCGGCTGCCATTGCTTGTGGTAGGCAACGATCTCGTCGAAGCGGGCGACGTGGTGCTGGTAGTCGACGAACAGCTGCCATTGGGCGTCGATCATGCCCGGCCGCGACAACCGATCCCAGTCCAGGTGCCACGACTCCGTCGGATGCCGGTCCTGGAGCTCGGCCGGTAGCCCGCCGATGTACTGATCGCGCGTGCCCTCGAAGTTCATCCAGTCGGCGAGCGCCGCTTTGTTCTCCGCGGTGGGTTCCGCCCAGTACCGCTTCACCGCCTCCCACTCGACCGTCAGCCCGGCCTCGTGCGTGTTGCCGTTCTGTACGACGAGACCGCGCACCCGGCCCGGATCGCGCATCGCCATCAGGTAACCGGTCGGCGTACCGTAGTCGGTCACGTACAGCACGTACTTCTCGACACCCAGCTCGGCGAGCAACGCCTCCAGCACCTGCGACTGCCGCTCGAAGGTGTACTCGAAGTCCGCCGGCGCCTCGGTGAATCCGGACCCCGGCAGATCGGGCGCGATCACATACGCGTGCTCACCGATCAGCGGCAGCACGCCACGGAACGAGTACGACGAACTCGGAAACCCGTGCACGAGAACCACAGCCGTGGATCCGGGCACGCCCGCCTCGCGGTAGTGCACCCGCACCCCACCCACCTCGCGGTAGAGATGCCTCGTCTTCGCAGCCGTCTTCACGATCTCTCCTTCCGGTGGAACGTAGTAACCCAATACCCAGCCTTTACCAGTTACATGCGTCCGGCAATTGAGTTGCGTCCGCACCGGCCAGCGGGCAAGGGTGCGCACATGAGTGACGCATTCGAGGCGGTGGCGCGGGCCATGGCGGCCAATACCGAAGCGCGGCCGGTGGTCATCGCCGATGGTCTGGTGACGCGTCCAGCCGGTACGGCGGCCGCGACCGTGCAGCACTTCCTGCGGTTCCTGCGTTCCCAAGGCCTCGATTGCGTTGCCGAGCCGGTCTCCCTGGACGGCAACGTCGAGACTCTGCGCTATCTCCCGGGAGCCAGCGGCGGCGATGCGTGGTATCGCCAGCACACCGACGAAGGGCTGGCCTCGGCCGCGCGCCTGCTGCGCAAGCTCCACGACGCCAGTCAGGGCTGGACCCCGCCGTACGACGCCGTCTGGGAAGCGAACGCGGTCGCGGCCGACGACCTCGTCTACTGCCACGGTGATCCCGGCCCGTGGAATTTCGTCTGGGACGACAACACCGCGATCGGCCTGATCGACTGGGACTATCTCCATCCTGGTCCGCGTGTCGATGACATCGCGTACGCGTTGCGCTGGTTCGTGCCGCTCCGCTGCGACGAGTTCGCTCTCAAATGGCACCACTTTCCCGAGGTGCCCGACCGGCGTCACCGCATCGAGGTCTTCCTTGACGCGTACGGCGATCTGCCGATTTTCGATGTTGTTGACGCAGTGATCGCGCGGCTGGAAGCGACGCGCGATCTGATGAAGCGGTTGGCGGAGAGTGGGCAGGAGCCGCAACGGACGTGGGTCCTCGATGGTGCGCTTGAGCGAGAGCAGGAGGAGATCGAGTGGGTCCGCGAGCACCGCGGTCTGCTCTCCCCCAGTTGATGCTGAAAGGATCTGCGGTATGGCGGGCCTGCGCGAGTGGTTGGACAAGACGACCGATACGTGGGCGCCGCCGACGGCGAAGGATCTGGCCGGGCCGTTCCGGTTCCTGTTCTGGCTGACCCGATCGCAGGCGCGACGGGTTGCTCTGGGTGTGTTCCTCGGCACGGTCTGGATGGTCGGCCTCGCCGTACCGCCGTGGGTGCTGTCGCGAGCGGTCGACGAAGGACTCGTCGGGAGAGATCCAGGCGCACTCGTCAAATGGGCTCTGGTTCTGCTCGCGACCAGCGTGCTGATCGCGTTCCTGGCGATCGCGCGGCATCGCACGATGACGAAGATCCGGATGGATGCCTCGTTCCGTTCGGTGCGGGCCACGGTCTGGCACACCTCGCGGCTCGGCGCGTCGCTGGCGCGCCGGGTGAGCGCGGGCGAGATCGTGACCGTCGGCATTGCCGATGTGCACATTGTCGCGATGGCGCTGACCGTCACCGGCCCTGGCGTCGGTGCGATCATCACGTACGCCGTTGTCGCGGTCATCCTCTTCGCGACTTCACCCTTGCTGGCCGCGGTGGTACTGGCCGGCGTCCCGCTGCTGGTGGTTGCCGTCGGCCCGTTCTTGCACCGGATCGAACGCACGGGCGGCGAGTACCGGGTGCACCAAGGACGGTTGACGACCCGGCTGATCGACGTACTGCCGGCCTGAAGGTTCTCAACGGTTTGGGTGGGAAGCAGTTCATGGCCGACCGGTACGACGAGCAGTCGCAGCGACTGGTGCGACGTGGGTACAAGGTCGCCGTACCAGCCAGTTGGGTTGGAGCGTTGTCGACGGGACTGCCCGCGTTGTTCCTGGCCGCGGTCGTGTGGTTGTCGGCACGGATGGCTGCGACCGGGGTGATCACGCTCGGCGAGGTCGTCGCCGTCTACGGGTACGTCGCCGTCCTGGTGGTCCCCGTGTCGAACTTCATCGAGGGCGGTGGCGACATCGCGCGGGCCCGGGTCTCCGGGCAGCGGATCATCGACCTGCTCAACCTGCCGGTTGCTCGCGACGACGAGCGCGATGGTGGTCCACTCCCCCACGGCTCTGGTCCACTGAGCGATCCGGATTCGGGAGTCGTTGTTCGCCCCGGTCTGCTGACGGCGCTGGTCGCTGTGCGGACCTCGGAGGCGATCTCGGTGATCGAGCGGCTCGGCCGGGTAGGTGCTGAGACGGAGGTGACGTGGGCAGGTGTGCGGATCGATGCGGTCGCTCGCGCCGAGCTACGGAGTCGATTGGTTGTCGCCGACAACGACGCCGAGGTGTTCGCCGGCACCGTCCGGGAGATCGTCGCGGGCCGCCTCGAGCCCGACGACAGCCGGATCCATGCGGCGCTCCGGGTCGCGGTTGCCGAGGACGTCGTCGAGGCACTGCCCGATGGTCTGGATGCGGTGCTCGCGGCCGGTGGGTCCGATCTGTCCGGTGGGCAGCGGCAGCGGGTCCGGCTCGCGCGTGCTGTCTACGCCTCCCCCGACATTCTGCTCGCTGTCGACCCGACGTCCGCGGTCGACGCCAACACCGAGGCGGCGATGATCGATCGCCTCCGCGAGGCCAGGCAGGGTACGACGACCGTGATCACGACGATGTCGCCGCTCGTGCTCGACCGAGCCGACGAGGTCATCGTTCTGGTCGACGGCAAGGTGGCGGCAGTCGGGAAACACTCGGAGCTTCTGCATACCGATTCCACCTACCGCGAGCTCGTGTCGCGTGCTCAGGACGGCCGATGAACAGGCAGTTGCCGGTGGCAAGCCGGTCCGAGGTCCGTACGGCGGCGCTCCGCGACCTGGGCGCGGATCGTTGGGCCGTGGTCGGGGTGGTCGTGGTCAACGGGCTCGCGGCGGCGGCCGGGTTGATCGGTCCGTGGCTGCTCGGCCGCATCATCGACACGATTCAGGCCGGTACCGGGGATGTGCTCAGCGCGGTTGACCGGCTGGCGTTCGGCGCGCTGCTGTTCACCGTCGTACAGACTGTGCTGGCGTGGTGGGCGCTGAAGATCGGGTACCGGTTCGGGGAACGGACGGCGGCTCGGGTTCGGGAGCGGTTTCTGCAGCGGACGTTGGCGCTGCCGCCGCGGGTGGCGGATCATCTGCCCGCCGGTGATCTGATCGCGCGTGGGAGTACCGACGCGTCGCTGGTCGCCACGACGTTGCGGTCGGCGGTGCCCGAGGTGCTGGTGGCGACCGTTCATGCGCTGTTTCTGGTGGTTGCGGTGCTCGTCCTGGACGTGCGGCTCGGGCTGTGCGGGCTCGTCTGTCTGCTCGGGGTCGGTGGGGCTGTGCGCTGGTACATGCGTCGCGCGCGGCCGGTGTACTTGGCCGTCGCGGCAACTGGGGCGGAGGTGGCCGATGTCGTCGCGAGCACGGCCAAGGGGGCTCGGACGATCGAGCTGCTCGGTTTGGAGGAGCGTCGGCACGAGGTCTCCGAGGCTGCGATTGCGGAGTCCCGGTCCGCGCGGTTGGGAGCGCTGTGGTTGCGATCGGTGCTGTTCCCGTGGTCTGAGATTGCTCTCGGCGTACCGGTGGTGGGAGTGCTGCTGGTCGGGGGCGCGCTGTATGCGAACGACCTGGTCAGCCTCGGGGTCGTGGTGACGGCGACTGTTTATCTGCGTCAGCTCGTCGGACCGCTCGACACCTTGATGCTCTGGATCGAGCAGTTGCAGGGTGCCGGTGCGTCGTACGCTCGCGTCGAGGGGCTCGCGGACATCCCGGCCGCGGAGCCCGCGTCGACTCAGCGCGGTGGCGATCACGGTGATCGGATCCGCGTGACGGATGCTCACTTCAGCTACACGGGGGCGCGCGACGTACTGCGGGGCATCGATCTGCTGGTACAGCCTGGGGAACGCCTGGCGATTGTTGGTACGTCAGGAGCTGGGAAGTCGACGCTCGCGCGACTGCTGGCCGGGCTCGATCGGCCACACACCGGCTCGGTCACGATCGGCGGCAGGCCGGTTGCGGATCTGCCACCGGACGAGCTGCGCGAGCACGTCGTACTGATTACTCAAGATCATCATGTCTTCCATGACTCGCTGCGCGACAACCTGCTGATCGCCAAGCCGGACGCGACCGATCAGGAGTTGTACGACGCGCTGGCCGCGGTCGGTGCGGAGTGGCTGGAGGATCTGCCCGACGGTCTGGACACGGTGATCGGAGTCGACGCCGATCTTGCCGATGCGAGTGCTCAGCAACTGTCGCTTGCCCGGGTCGTGCTGGCCGATCCCCACACGCTGATCCTGGACGAGGCGACCTCACTGCTGGATCCCAGGACCGCGCGGCAGACCGAGCAGTCCTTGGCCGCCGTACTGCGTGGCCGGACGGTGATCGCGATCGCTCACCGTCTGCAGACCGCGCATGACGCCGACCGGATCGCGGTCATGGAAGCCGGCGAGCTCGTCGAGCTGGGTACGCACGACGAGCTGGTTGAAGCGGGCGGCGTCTACGGCAAGTTGTGGCGGACCTGGAACGCTGACTAGAGCGGTGCGTACAGCGCGTTGGGCGAGTTGGTGACTGCGGCCCAGTAGCGGTCGCCGTAGGACCAGTGCCACCACTCGGGTTCGTAGTTGACGAGACCGGCCTCAGTCAGCGCCGAGCCGAGAACGGAGCGCCACTCGCGTGCTTCGGCGGTGATGTTGTCGGCAGCTGTGAAGCACGCGCCCGCGCTGGCCTCGGGGGTCGCGTTGATCGGGCTGCCCATGTCGAGTTCGATGCCGTCCTTGGTCAGGGTCAGGTCGACGGCGGCGCCACAGGGGTGGGGAGCAACAGCCGGTGGTGAGACGTGTTTGCTGGCCTCGGTGAACACCACGTCAGGTGTCCAGTCAGGATGAGCCTGTGCCAGCTCGGCGCGATGGTCGTCGAAGTAGTGCTGCTGCAACGCGACCGGTCGATGCCCCTCGACAACCAGGAGCTGGACGCCTGTCGGCAGTGCAGCCTGAGCCCGCACCAGCCGCTCCGCGACTCCCACCCGCAACCGTGCCCAGGCCCCGGCGGGGTCCTCCTGGCGGCGATCCAGCGCCAACTCCGGTAGTTCCCGCACGTCCACCAGAGCCTCACCGCAGTCGACCACCGGAATGTCGAACACCCCTGATCCGATAACAGCAACATGCCACCGACCCTAGCCTCGGGTCAGGACGAGGGCCGGCGCCAGGTCGGTGGGGTGGCGTTGGTGACTGCTCGGAGGATGCCTTCGACCGGTCCGTAGGCGCAGCGCGACATCCACCAGTGGCTGATCGTGAGCTGGGCCAGGAAGATGGTGATCGCGAAGGTGAAGGTCTCCAGTGGAGACACCTCCCCGACCAGGCCGAGACCGACGCCGGTGAAGATCAGCAGGGTCGCCAGTGATTGGCCCAGATAGTTGGACAGGGCCATTCGCCCGGCCGGGGCCAGGAGGCTGCCCACCTGACGGCCGGCGTCCGAATGCATCAGCCGGATCAGGGTTGCGGCGTACGCGGCTGACAGCAGCGGGGCGGTCATGACGCCGATCAGGACGCTGAGGGTGTTGCCGTTGCCGCCTGCGGCGTAGCCGATGCTGCCGAGTAGGCCGACGGGAAATCCGACGAGCTGGATCTTGCGCAGGACGGGTTCCCGGCCGGTCAGGCCGGCGAGCAAGCGGCGCCGGCCGGCGACCATCCCAAGCAGCATCACGGCCAGGGTGGTCGGTCCTTGAACCGTGAGCTGGGCGAGGCCGAACGTCGGCAGGGCTCGGAGGTGTTCACCGATCACGTCCCCGAACGAGCCGCCAAGGTTCGTCGTGGTCTGCTGTGCGGCAGCCACTGCCGCGGCCGGGTCGAGCAGTGCCGAGGTGTCGATGAACAGCACTGCTGCTCCGAGCGTGACGAACAGGTAGCCGTAGATTCCGGCGGCGGTGACCAGAGCGGTCTTGTCCCGCACGCCGCGCATCGCCAGCAGGACCAGACCGATCAGCGCGTACACGGTGAGGATGTCGCCGGTGATCAGGAAGATCGCGTGCAGCGCGCCGATCACGAACAGTCCGCCGAGCCGCCGGAGCATCCGCGGCCTGAACTGTGCGCCGGCCCGCTGCGCGGCCTCGATCTGGAGCTGGAAGCTGTAGCCGAACAGGAACGAGAACAGCAGATAGAACTTCAGGTCCACCAAGGCGTGGCCGAGCCAGCGGACGGCGTGGTCAAGACCTGAGCCGTACGACGGGTCGTCGGCGAGGTGGATCGGGAATCCGGAGGCGGCGTACGTGATGTTCGCGATCAGGATGCCGAGGAGGGCGAACCCGCGCAGAGCATCGATGTCGTGGATCCGGGTCCGCACCATGCCGGTCTGCTGGCTCATGCTCCAAGTCAACGGGCAGTCAACCGAGAAGACAGCCATGCTGACACCTCAGTGGTGGTGGAGTTTCCACTACCTCGGCTTGACTCTCCTACGAAGGGAGAGTCGAGAGTGGAGCGTATGAGTACGTGGAGTATCGGCGCTGTGGCCCGGCAGACCGGGCTGCCGGTGAAGGTGATCAGGCACTGGTCGGATGTCGGCGTTGTGGTTCCGGTGGGCCGGACGGCTGGCGGGTACCGCCGGTACGACACCGCTGGGGTGGCCCGGCTGCGGCTGGCCCGGACTCTGCGGGATCTGGGGATGGGACTGGGTGAAATCCGGGCCGCCCTCGATCGCGAGGACGGGCTCAGTGAGGTTGCCGCCGCCCACGTCGAGGCTCTGGAGGCGCAGATCCGGCGACTGCGGACCCATCAGGCCGTCCTGCGCACTGTCACCCGTCGGACAACTCACGAAGGACTTGCTCTGATGACCCGCACCGCGCAACTGTCCCCGGACGAGCGTCGCAAACTGGTCCACGATTTTCTGACCGAGACCCTCGGGGATCTGGAGGTACCGCACTTCCGTGAGGGTCTTCTCGCGGCGGGTGCCGAGCTTCCGGACGATCCCACTGATGAGCAGGTCGAGGCGTGGTTGGCGCTGGGCGAGCTGATTGCCGACGGGGAGGTGGGTCCTGCCATGCAACGCATCGCGCAGTACGCCGCTCGTCCTGGTCAAGGCGCGCAGGACGATGCCGCGGTGGCGGAGATGCGCGAACTCACTGACAGCTGGGTCGGACACGTGCGCGACGCGATCCGCGCCGGCGCCGCGGCGGACTCACCCGCTGCTGACAAGGTCGTCGCGGAGATCGTGGGCGACTGGCTGCCGAGCCGCGCGAACGTCGACCCCGCTGTGATGACGGATGGCGCTGAAGCGCGCAAACTCTTGCACGAGCAGCTCACCGCAGCGTCCGAGCCCGCCGTCGAGCGGTTCTGGCAGTTGCTCTGCATTCTCGGTGACCGTCCCGCACCGGCCGGGATTGCGGCGGAGGGACAGTGGCTCACCACCGCTCTGCGGGCCAATCCGTCACCCGGTGCACGCGATGCCCGGCTCGAAGCGCTCTACACGGACGACACAGATCCTTGGCCGGGTGGTGTTCTGGAGGCGTTTGCACGGGTCCAGGACAGTGTCGGCGTACTCGTTCGCGCGGCCACGCCGGATCAGTTCGGCCTGCCGACGCCCTGCGAGGACTGGACCGTCCGAGATCTGCTCGACCATCTCGTGTGGGAGAACCTCATCTGGGGCGGCCTGGCTCAAGGCACTCCCCCAGCAGGCGGCCACACCGACGACCACCTCGGCGACGACCACATCACCGCCTTCGAGACTGCCGCCGCCAACGCTCGCGAGGCCTTCCAGCAGCCGGGCCTACTCGAGCGTTCCTTCGGCCCCGCCCCCGGCCGTCGCGTGGTCGAGCAGTTGCTCGTCGAACTCCTCATCCACGGCTGGGACCTAGCAACCGCCCTCGGCCACAACCGCGACCTCCTGCCCGACCTCGCCCGCGCCGCCCTCCCCGTCGTACAAGAAATCTACGGCGACCTCCCCCGAACCACCGGCGGATCCCTCGCCGCAGTGCAACCCACCCCCGAAAACCCCACCGACCTCGACCGCGTCGCCGCCTTCCTAGGCCGCCGGGCGCGCTGAGGCCGCTTCCCCGGGCGGAGGCTCCCCTGTGTGGGGACCCTTGGGATGGATTGTTCAACGGGTGTTCACCCTCGGTCGACGGGTGGTGGACGGAGGGTGAACCGAAGGCTTTCCCTTGTGCGACCCTGCGGGTCTGGGTGCGGTCTTGTTAGGTCATGGCGTTACCGACAACGATTCCCAAAATCGCGGCCTTGAGGCAGGCCGCCCCAGAGGAATCGGATGTGACCTATGCGCTTCCCGCCCCGCCCCCGTAAATCCCTCGCTGGTGCTGTTCTCGCGCTCGGACTCGGTGCCGCCGCCATCGCGCCGATCCAGACCGCGACCAGCGCGCCGGTCCCCGCCCCGGCCGACGGTGTGTACGACGTCCTCGGCAAGAGCTGGGGTGTCAGCCCGGCCGAGGCCAAGGTTCGGCTCGATGGTGAGCACACCAAGGCTGCTGCGTTCGAGACGGTGAAGAAGGCCGGTCTCGACGGAGCGTTCTTCAACGCCGACCGTCAGCTCGTCGTGAACGTGCACTCGGCCAAGGCCGCGCAGGTGGCCCGTGAGCGCGGCCTGGTTCCGCGGTCGGTCGCCCGTGGTGAGAAGGCCCTGGCCAAGCTGCAGACGCAGGTCCAGGCGCTGGCCGACAAGTCGGGCTCGCTGCAGGTGCAGTCGATCGGCGCCGATCTGCCGACCGACCGCCTGCAGGTCGTCCTCCAGCCGGGGAAGCAGTCGGCCAAGACTGTTGCCCTGGTCAAGCAGTTGAAGGCGATCCCGGGTGTCGACGTGAGCACGAACAACACCACGCTGTCGATGACGGCCGATGTGATCGGCGGTCAGATCATGGACCTGGTGCCGGGCACGAACTGCTCGCTCGGCTTCTCCGGTACCCGCAACGGCAGCGACAACGTGATGCTCAGCGCCGGCCACTGTGTCGAGGGCAACCCGATGGTGCAGAACCGCTCGGGTGTCCGCCTCGGTAAGGGTGTCGCCAGCCGGTTCCGTACCGGTTCGCCGAGCGTCGACATGGGTCTGATGGACATCGACAGCAACAACGTCGGCCGTGGCTACATCGACAACCGCAACGGCCAGACCACCCGGGTCACCGGGTCGTCGAAGGCTCCGGTCGGCTCGACCATCTGCAAGGCCGGTAACACCACCGGCTGGACCTGCGGCACGATCTCGCAGTACAACCTGACCGTCAACTACGGCGGCGCAGGCGGCACTGTCACCCGCACCAGCGGCCTGGCCCGTTCGACCGTCTGCACCGAGGGCGGCGACTCGGGTGGTGCCTACATCTCCGGCACCACCGCCCAGGGCATGACGTCGGGCGGCCCGAACGACGGCCACGACTGTGGCTGGAACCAGGGCAGCAACGCCACCGGCTCGTACTCCTTCTACCAGCCGGTCGTCGACGCGGCCCAGTACTACGGCGTCACCCTCACCCTCGGCTGATCCCCCGCAGCCACTCGCAACCCTCTCGCCGGCAACGGCGGGAGGGTTGCCTGCGTCAGGCGATGGTGCCTATCCAGTCTCCGGGCAGCGGGTCGGGAGTGAAGGAGACGAAGATCAGGTCATCCGCGTCGGGACGCTGTGGGTCGAACAGGACCACGGCGGCGTCCGTGGTGGGGACGGCGGAACGGTCCTGAGCCTGGCGCGTGACCCAGCGCTCCGTCCCTTGCAGGTCGGTGAACTTGACGACGACCTCGGCGCCGACGACCGAGCGCTGGCCCTGATCGTTCTGCGAGGTGCGGACGGCGACGTTGGTGATCTGGCCGGGAACCTGACGGCCCGCGGTCAGCAGCCGGTTGCGATCGGCGATCTGGGCACGCAGACGGCGGTTGTGCTTGACCGCATAGAGAGACATCAGTACGGCGATCACGACCGCGAGGGCCGGGAGCCAGATGTCGGCGCGGTACATGACCCAGCCGAAGGTGCTCCAGGACTTGTCCTGATGGAAGACCGGGTCGGCCTTGGTCCCGACGGCGAGCGGATCGCTCCAGCTCCGCGCGGACAGTGCGACTCCGGCCGCGATCGCCCAGAGCGTGGCCGGTGTCTGCAGGACGGGCTGCTTCTCGCCGCCGCGATAGAGGTCGACCAGGTGTCTGGTGGTGGCGGCGAACACGATCAGACCGAACGTGCCGACGATGAACAGCACCGGCATCGTGGCGACCCCCAGGAAGCCGTCGGCCATCGGATCCTGGTCGGCGAAGATGCTGTTGGTGACGCCGCTGCGCAACATCTCGACGACGCCGCCAATTGCCAGGCCGAAGCAGACGGCGGCGCCCAGCTGAGCGATCCCGGCCACGACAGCACCGGCGAGAACCCTCGGCAGGCCGGCGCGACGGAGCCGCTTCGCGCGGCGCTCCGCGATTGGATCCACTGTGCTCATGTTCGCCCCCTAGCTCCCCAACACGAATGAGCAGATTACATCCGGATTCGTCCGGGATCGGCGCGCGCCGGCGGATCCGGGTCAACACTCGACTCGGAATCCGCCCGAACGAAGGAGCATGATGACCTCTCGACGAACACAACTGCTGTCCCTGGCCGCGGCCGTGACAGTTCTGGCTGCCGGAGTACCGGCCAGCGCCCAGGCCGTTGCCCAGGCTGACCCCGTTCCGGTTCCGTACGGCCAGAACGGCAACTGGACCGGCGCCGACATCGTGACCGAGCGGGCGCCGAACAGCGCCCAGGCGATCGCGAAGAGCAAGCTGGCCGCGGAGTACGCCGCCGTGGTCCGCGGTAAGCGCGACCGCACCAAACTCGCGCAGATCGCGGCCGACTATGCCGCCAAGTACGGCGGGATGGCCGCCGTCACCGGCCAGCAGGGCACTGCGAAATCGGCCGCCGGATTCGCCGAGTCCGCCGTACCGGCGACGCAGAAGGTCCTGCAGCTGGCTCAGTACGAGCAGGAGAAGAACTACTGGTGCGGCCCGGCCGCGGCGTACATGATCATGAAGTACCTGGGCATCACGACCAGCCGGTATGCCGGGTATCAGTGGGGACTGTCGCAGAACTCGTTCGCGAGCGTTCCGTACCTGAAGACCGAGCAGAACGGCGCTACCAGGTTCGCCCTGAACGTGATGGCGCCGGCGCTCAACCGCTGGCGGGAGAACAAGGCTGCCGGCTTCTACGTGCAGTACTCGCCGAGCGCCCTGCCCGCGTCGACGTTCGGTGACGCCATGGTCTACAGCGTGAACATCGGTATGCCGAACGCTCCGGCGACCGTCGAGATGGCCGGCGCCGCGCATTACAACGGTCATCCGCAGAACCAGACGATCGGCCACTGGATCACCGGCTTCGGTTACGCGTACAGCGGTGACCTGGGGTACTTCGCGGATCCGGCGACCTTCTGGTCCTCGGTGTCACCGAAGTTCACCTACACGACGGCCAACTTCTGGAACATCTTCATCGCCCGGCACGGCAACGGCTTGGTGTACTGATGCGAGTCAGCTCCTTGCTGGCGCTCAGCGTGGCCTCCGTGGCCGCGCTGGGCGCGTGCGGCGCGAACCCCGAGCCGGCAGCCCCGCCGGCGGATGCGACCGGCGTACTGATGGCTCGTCAAGACGCCCGGCCTGCGCCCTCGACGATGTGGAAGACGCGTGACGTCTTCAACGCCTTCTGGTCCGACGTTGCCGGTCCCGGCCGGCTCGCGAGCAACCTGGCCCTGACCAGCGCGGGGGCGCTGGTGGTGACCGAGTCGCCGGCACCGAAGGTCGGTGCCGAGGGCAAGGTCACTCTCTACCCCGCGGATCTGTCGGTACGGATTCCCGGACAGCGCCCGGCTGTCATCAGCAAGGCGCCGAAGGCAGCGACTGACACCCGGCAGATCATCGCCGCGTCGGCCGGCCGGAGCGGGCTCACCTGGCTGGAGACCACCAGTACCAGTCTGGCGATGCAGGACTGGCGGATTCACTATCAGCCCGCCGATGGTCAGCCTCGGCTGGTCGGCGACTCCGACGCCCTGTACAAGACGCGCGAGCTTCCCCCGCCGCCGGGCGGGATCCATCCGCAGGCGAGCGCCGACGGCCGCATCTACTGGGCCGCCGCCGCGCCGGACCGTACCAGCGTGAACGGGTTCACGGCGTTGATCCTCGCGGCCGACACGACCGGTCGTACGGCGCCTCGGCCCGTGGTGCGCAACGCCAAGCTGCCCCGCGTGGTCGGCTCGACCCTGTACTACGTCGTGAGCCCGGACGTCGCACCCGGCAAGCTCACCGGCCGATTCGAGATCCACGCCCTGACCGCCGGTGTGGACAAGGTGATCGCGAGCGGTGTTCTGGAGAAAGACCAGCAGCTCGAGCGCCTGGTGGCCGGCCCGACCCACCTCGCCTGGTACATCGGTACGGCGAACAGCCAGGCCGAGCCGTCAGCCGATCCCGACGAAGGGTGCGCGGACCGCAGTCACGACGGCTGCTCGATCTTCGTCCAGAAACTCGGATCCGCGGAGCCTCCGACCCGGATCGCAGCGTCCAGCACAGGTGTGGAGATGTCCCTGGACGGCTCACTGCTCGGCTGGGGCAGTGGCAGCTCCAACGGCGATCCCGGCGAGTATCTGCTGGACCTGAATAACAGCAAGCTCTGGCGCCTCGGTGACTCCCGCGGCTGCAGCTCGGTGTCCATCGCCGGCTCCTACATCTCCTGGGGCAAGAGTGATGCGGCCGGCCGCTGCGGCGTCACCGTTGCCCAGCGCATCTGACTGCCCGCCGTACGGATGGTTCTACCCCGCCGTACGGCGGTAACTGGCGCTGCGCGCGGCTATTCGGCGACGCGGGGATCTAGGGTCGAGGGGAGATGGCTTGGACGGGACGGAGCGCGGATGATCCGGGTAGTGGTGGTGGACGACGAGGCGCTGGTCCGGTCGGGGTTCGGGCTCATTCTCGGTGCTTCGGACGACATCGAGGTCGTGGCGACGGCGAGTGGTGGTGACGCCGTGGAGACAGTTCGCCGGGAGCGGCCGGACGTGGTCCTGCTGGACATCCGGATGCCGGACGTCGACGGGCTGACCGTCCTGCGTGAACTGCGGGCGACGCCGGAGCCTCCGGTGGTGGCGATGCTGACGACCTTCGACGCCGACGAGTACATCTTGACCGCGTTGAACTCCGGCGCGGCCGGCTTTCTGCTGAAGGACACCGAGCCGGAACAACTGGCTCACCTGGTGCGAACGCTGGCCGCGGGCGGGGTGGTGCTGTCGCCGAAGGCGTCGCGGACATTGCTGCGCGGACACCCCGGTACGGAGGCAGCGGTCGATGAGGATGCGGGTCGCGTCCGGCTGCTCACTGCGCGGGAGCGCGACGTACTGGTTCTGGTGGCGGAAGGGTTGTCGAACGCTGACATCGGGATGCGCATCCATCTGGGCGCGGGCACGGTGAAGGACCATGTCAGCGCGATTCTGACCAAGCTGCGAGTGGCGAGCCGGGTTCAGGCTGCGCTGCTGGCCCAGCGGGCCGGGCTCCTCGACAAGCGGCCGGGCAACCAGCAATGAGCCGGGCAGCGGCGTGGTGGCGGCGGGTGCCCGCCCCGGTCGTCGACCTCCTGCTGGTGGCCATCGCGGCCGGCGACATCTGGGTGAACCTCTGGGACGACACCCGGCTTGCTGTTGTGCTGGCGGTGCCGGGCTGTGTCGCGCTGGTGTTCCGGCGCCGGTTTCCGCTAGCCGTCTTCCTGCTCACGGTGCCGATCTCGCTTACGCAGGACGTCGCCGTCGCGCCGCTCATCGCGTTGTTCACCTTGGCCGAGCGGTCCCAGAATCGCCGCCTCCTCGCGGGGTGCGTCACCGTCGCAGCTGCCGCGAGCAGCGTCCCCTGGATCTTGGAGAGCGTCACGGCGGCCGAAAGGACCATGACGCTGGTCGACTTCGCGTACAACCTGGCGACCGCCGCCACTCCGGTCCTCCTCGGCCAGCTCGTCCAGGCGCGCCGGGATCTGGCCCGGCGGCTCGACGAGATCGAAGAGGTCAGGGAACACGAGCACGCCTTGCATGCTCAGGCCGTACTCGCCCGCGAACGCGCCCAGCTGGCGCGCGAGATGCATGACGTGGTCTCCCACCAGGTCAGCCTGATCGCCGTACAGGCCGGTGCCCTGCAGGTCGCCTCCAAGGACGCGGACGCCAAAGAAGCCGCTCGGACGATCCGCACGCTGAGCGTCAACACCCTCGACGAACTGCGCACGATGGTCACCCTGCTGCGGGCCTCCGGCGGCCGCGACACCGAGTTGGCGCCGCAACCCACCCTGGCCGACCTGCACAGGCTGGTGACATCGAGCGGCACGGGCGCGGAGCTGACCGGTCAGCTTCCGTCGACCGTGAGTCCTCCAGCTCAGCGTGCCATCTACCGCACGGTCCAAGAGGCCTTGACGAACGTCCGCAAGCACGCCCCCGGTGCCACGGCCAGTGTCGAGCTGTGGCAGAACGGCACCGACATCGGGGTGACCGTCACCAACACGCCCTCTACCCGCCCTTCGCTGCCCCTGCCCGGCTCACAGCAGGGCCTGCTCGGTCTACGGGAACGGGCCGACCTCCTGAATGGATCTCTGAAGGCCGGCCCGACCGCGGCAGGCGGGTACGAAGTGCGGTTGCAGATCCCCCTCACCGCGGACTGAGGCCGGTCAGGAACTGGGTAGCGGCCAGCTGCGCGTACAGGTCGTCCCGGACCAGGAGGTCGTCATGGTTGCCCACGGCCCGTACTCGGCCGGCTTCCATGACGATGATCCGGTCGGCATCTTTCACCGTGGACAGCCGGTGGGCCACCACCAGGACGGTGGTCTCGCGGGACACCTCGGCGACGGTGTCTCGTAGTGCTAGCTCGTTGACGGCGTCGAGTTGTGAGGTGGCCTCGTCGAGGAGCAGCAGCCGGGGCTTGCGTACCAGTGCGCGGGCGATGGCGATGCGTTGCCGCTCGCCGCCGGACAACGTCGAGCCGCGGTGGCCGACGGGTGTGTCCAGGCCGTGCGGCAGACGCTCGACGAGGGTGTCGAGTTTCGTCCGGACCAGTACGTCGCGGATCGCGTCGTCCGTCGCACCGGGGGCAGCGAAGACCAGGTTGTCCCGCAGGGTGCCGGCCAGCACCGGAGCATCCTGCTCCACATATCCGATCGCCGACCGCAGCCTTGGCAGAGACCAGTCCCGTACGTCGATTCCGTCGATCAGGAGCCGGCCGCCAGTGACCTCGTAGAACCGCTCGATCAGCGCGAACACGGTCGACTTCCCCGCGCCGGACGGGCCCACGAAGGCCGTCATACCAGCGCCCGGTACGTCGAAACTCACCTGCTGATGGATCAACGACTGGTCCGCGCGGTAGCGGAAGGACACCTGCTCGAAGCGGACCGACGCCGGTCCCTCGGCGGCTGCGTCTCTCCCAGGAAGGGCCGCTGGTTCTGTCGCCAGCCCGTCCACCTGGGCAATCCGCGAAATCGCGGCCGCTCCTTCCTGGTAGTTCGACACGGCATCGACCAGCTTGTACACCGGCTCCATCAAGTAGAAGAGGTACAGCAGGAACGCGATCAGCGTGGACACGGGGATCGCCCCGGAGGCCACCCGTGCGCCGCCGATCCCGAGCACCGCCAGGAACGCGAGCTGTACGGCGAACCCGTCCGCCGAACCCACGACGGCCTCCCACTTCGCGCTCTGCACGCCATGCTGCCAGGCACGTTGCGAGGCCGCGTCGAGCCGGCCGATCTCACGATCTTCGGCGCCGGAGCTTTTCACGGTACGGAAAGCACCGAAGGTCCGTTCCAAGGCAACGGACAACTCGCCGACCGCCTCCTGCGACCGTTCGGTCGAACGGGCGATCTTCGGCATGACCAGCGCGACCGCTCCCCCGAGCACCGCGACCACGCCGAGCGTCACGCTCAGGAGAACGGCGTCCAGGAGCGCCATCAGCACGATCGCGGCCACGAACGCCACTGCCCCACTCGCCGCGGAAACGACCGCCTGCGTACTGACCGCTCGCAGCAACGTGGTGTCCGAGGTGACCCGGGACATCAGATCACCCGGCGGGATCCGTTCCCAGTCCGTGAGCCGCAACCGCAGCATCCGCCCGATCATCGTGCGTCGCGCGGTCAGTACCACGGACTCCGCCGTACGCTCCAGCACGAAAGCACCGATCGCCTCGACCACGGTGCTCAGGATCACGACAGCGGTGAGGACCAGCAGGATCCCGGCGATGGTTCCGCCGGAGCCGAGCCGATCAACCAGTGCTTTCGTAGCAAGTGGTTGCAACAGTCCGCCCGCGGCGCCGAGCAGTGCGCACAGCAGACCGAGGGCGACGGCCCACCGGTGCGGCCGGACCTGCGCGTACAGGGCCTTGAACGTCTCGCGGGCGGACAGGGCAGCATCATCCGGCGCTAGGTCGGACGCGGTGTTCACAAGATTCCTCTCTCACAGGTCCCACCAGCCTGAGGTGCCGCCGCCCCGGCGCCCACCCGGCAGTCGGCGGGTCGATCCCCGCCGACTGGCCGTACTGCCGGTTGCCGACCCGGCCGACGGGCGGGGGTGCCGGCGACTCCTGCCGGATGGTCCGCCACCCCAGCCCACGCAACGGTTGGACGTATGACATCTCTGCCCGAGACCGCCCAGCCCGCAGCTCCGCCCGGTACGTCGACAACCCGGTTGGTCGGCATCGACCTGGCGCGAGCACTGGCCGTGTTCGGCATGTACGCCGTACATGTCGGTCCCCCGTTGTCCGCCACGCAGGGCTTCGGCCACTGGGTGCGGTATCTGGTGGACGGCCGATCCTCAGTTCTGTTCGCCACTCTCGCCGGATTCTCGCTGATGCTGATCGCGGGCCGCCGGCAGCCGAAGACCGGCGTGGCCGGTCGGCAGGCGAAAGCGCGGATCGTGATCCGCGCGGTCATTCTGGTAGCGCTGGGCTCCGCGATGGCGATGGTCTACGGGGACGTGGTGATCCTCGCTTTCTACGGCGTCTACTTCCTGCTGGCGCTGCCGCTTGTCCGGTTTAGGGCCAAGACGCTCGCGGTCATCGGGGCCACCCTCGCGGTCGTCACACCGCAGTTGGCGTTCGCCTTGAAATCACTGCTCACCGAACCGGTCCAGCAGAGCATCAACACCTACGACCCGCTGGAACGACTGAGCGGGGTGGGTGTGCTGGATCTGCTGGTCACCGGCTTCTATCCGACGATCACGTGGATCCCGTTCGTGATCGCCGGAATGGCACTCGGCCGTCTCGATCTCGCGGTCCGGACTGTGCAGCGACGCCTGGCCGCACTCGGCCCCGCTCTGATCGTGCTCGGCTACGGCACCTCCAGGCTCCTGGCCGGGAAGGACGCGTTGCGGAGCGCCGCGGAAACGAGCTCGATGGACCCCGGGTCGATGAGCAGCGGGTCGCCGGAGCCCCACGGCACGGTCTCGCAGCTCCTGCTCGCCGGGCCGCACAGCGGAACAACGTTCGACATCATCGGCAGTGTGGGCTTTGCCATCACCGTGATCGTGTGTGCAACGGTAGCGATGGAACGCCTGCCGCGCCTGCGGCGGCTCGCGAAGCCACTCATCGCGGTCGGCACCATGTCACTGACCGCCTATGTGGGCCACTTCGTAGCGCAGTCCGCGCTGTCCATGTCCCCGACTGGCGAGAGCCCTGCCCCGTCCTGGCTGCCGTTGCTCCTGTTCATCCTCGGGGCAACCGTGTTCGCGACGATCTGGTCCCACTTCTTCCGCCGCGGGCCGCTCGAGTACCTGCTCAACCTCGCGACCAAACCCGCGCGGCACCTCATCAGGTGAGCTGCTGGATAGGTGGTTCCTCGGTGGTGGGCACTGCTGCCTGGGCTGCCGCGAGTCGGTCGCGGAGTGCATCGGCCGTCTGCTCGGCGGCTCGCTGGGCGGTGGCGGCAGCAGCCACACGGTCAGCAGCCGCCTGCCGGATGTCGGCCAGCTGGGCCTGGTGGTCCGTGCGCAGCTCGTCGCGGTCGGCACGGTGCTCGGAACGGAGGCTCTCGAGCTCCGCGCGGTGCTGATCGCGCAGCTCACGGAGCTCGGTACGGAGCTGATCCGCGGTCTGCTGAGCGGTCTGGCGCTCGGACTCGGCGGTGGCTTGAGCGATCCGGGCGACCTCGACCTCGGTGCGGGCCTGCTGGATCTGGAGCTCCGCAGCCGACTGGATCTCGGCGATCCGGCGCTCGGTGTCGAGACGTAGCTCTTCTGCTTGTGCCGTGGCGGCTTCCTGAGCGGCCTGCATCTTCTGCTGAACCTGCTCCACCTCGGCGGCGGCGCTCTCACGGGCGCTGACAGCATCCTGGCGAGCCTTCTCAGCGGCGGTCAGGGCAGCGAGCGCCTCGGCGCGGGCCGATTCGAGCTCCTCGAAGGCGTCCTGGGCGGCCGCGTCGGCCTCCTCCCGGGCATCTTCGGCATCGGCAGCCTGCTGCTCGGCCTGGCGCCGGCGGTGTTCCTCTTCACCACGCTGACGCTCGACCTCGGCCACCTGCGCGCGCGACGAGGCTTGCAGTTGCTCAACCTCAGCGGCCACGGCTTCGGCGTCGCCGTACGCACGGACTGCGGCAGTGATCCCGGTCAGGAACTCCTGCAACTGCTCGAGCCGGCGCGGCAGCTCGAGCATCTGGTTCTCCAGCGTTGTCCTGGCGGTGGTCACCGGTCCCGCGGGCAGTGGCGGCACCGATCCCGTCCCCCCGGCGGCGCGCACAGGGCGTCTCTCAGCGGCCTTCTTGGCCGACCAGGCCGTCGCCTTGTTGTGGATGACCAGCTTCCCGTCGATCCCAGGGCCCTCCAGGCCGCAGTACTTCGGCGGCCGGCCCGATGCTCCGGCGTCCTGCACCTTCGGATTCGGGCAGTTCACGCCAGGGAACTCGCAGAGTCCGTCGCGGGCCGGCGAGATCGGTTCAGTTTCGGTCACGGTCATGGTCGTCACTCTACCCTACTTTCGTCATTAAGTTCTTGGTTACGTTAGTTTAGTTACGTCAAATCTGACGTAACTCTGAGAACTAAACAGAACCTGGAAAGAGCGCATAATCCCCGTTATGCGCTAGTCTTTCTGCTGTGGACGATGAGCGCTCGGACGGTCTGGAACGGCGTTACCGAGCAACGGTTGTCGAGCAGCCGAGACCAGACGCCTCGACGGAAGCCGCCGTACGACGCTCCCTGGGAGCCCGCCGGCCAGTAGGAGCACCCCGCGCTGCCGAGCCGGTCGACCGCCTGGACCTGCTGACCGAAGCACTGACCCCGGAGCTGGCTGCCCTGGCAGTCCTCTGGCTGGGCGGGACCCGCCGCGCGAGCCCGCAGACGCGGATCGCGTACGCCGACGACCTGCTGCTGTGGGCGGAGTGGGCACGCCGTGAGCTCGGCCGGGACCGCTTCGCGCTCGATCTGCATCGTGCCGAAGTGACCATGTGGTTGTCACAGCAACAAGATGCGGGCGCCACCGAGTCCTCGATCGCCCGCCGGCTCTCCACCCTGTCCAGCCTCTACCGGTACGCCGCCAGCTGGGGCCTGCAGGTGGTCTCCCCCATCTCCGACGACGACCACCGGCCGAAGTTCCACCGCGGCCGCCGCGCGACCTCGGCCCGGGTCCTCCAGTCCGACGACATCTCAGCACTCCTCGCCGCTGCCACCGACGTCCGGGATGCTCTGGTCGTCGGACTGCTCTTCACCGGCGCGCTCCGAGTCTCCGAGCTGTGCGCCGCCGACGACAGCCACCGGCAGGACGAAGGCCGCCGTACCTGGCTGGTCATCACCCGCAAAGGCGGCGCCACTGTCCGCGTCCCGCTCGAGACCACAGTCGCCGAGCTCCTCGACCTGTACGTCGCCATCCGGCCACCGTGGACCGGCCCCGGCCCAGCACCGCTGGTTGCCGATGCCGCCGGCAACCGCCTCGACCGCCACGACGTCACCCGCCTGCTCCGCCGCCTGGCCAAAGCCGCCGGCATCCCGCGCCCGGAGAAGGTCACCCCGCACTCGCTGCGCGCAACCGCCATCACCGACCAGAAGCGCCGCGGCCTGAACGCCGAGGACATCCAGGAACTCTCCGGCCACGCCGACGTCCGCACCGTGATGATCTACATCGACGACGACGGCCGCAGCGAACGCGTCTCCGCCATCACCGACGACCTCGGCCGCGTCATGCGCGCGGTCCCCCGCCACCTCCGCCGTACCGGCTGATCCGCTGCAGGTCGCGCCAGAGGTGCGCTCGGGCGAGCCGGCCGGTTCGCGCCAGGCGGGTTAGGTCGGCGCGGTTGTCGTACATGAGTTGCCAGTGGAAGTAGTTGACGTACTCGGCGACCGCGAGAACCAGGAGCACGAGCCCGGCGGCGTACCCGGACACGCGACCGGTGAGGCCTGCGCCGACCAGGATCGCCGTGATGACGATCACGGCAACGGACAGAACCCGCAGTCGCCGGAAGCCGACGAGGTGGCGCAGGTGTGGTCGGCCGGCGCGGACTTGGCGGAACTTCGCGAGCCAGTACGACGCTCCGACCACCAGCAGGAACGCGGTCGCGCCGTACCCGGCGGCGTTGGCGGCCGTGAGCGGCGCATCCAGAACGACGAACACCGCCCAGCCGATCAGCCCAACGTTGACGATCTCCAGGATCGCCAGCGTGCGCATCCTCGAGGTGACCCGCCGCATCAGCCGTGGAGCGCGAGGTTGTAGATGATGAAGCCGCGGTTCTCGGCGACTTGGTCGTAGAGGCGGCGGGCCGTGGTGTTGGACTCGTGGGTCGCCCAGTAGAGGCGGGCGCAGCCGCGTTCGGTCGCTATGTCGGCTACGGCTGCGATGAGACCGCGAGCGACGCCCTGGCCCCGGGCTTCGGGGGCGGTGAACAGGTCCTGCAGGTAGCAGGCGTCGGCTGACGTCGTGCTGGCATGGGTCAGGAAATGAGCGATGCCGACGACACGGTCGTCCAGGCGGGCGCCGAGAGCATGCAGCTCGTCGTTGCGCTGGAACCTGGCCCAAGCCTGATCGTAGAAGCCGTCCGGCATCGTCGGCCGGCCGTAGAACTCGTTGTACCCGGCGAACAGTTGCTCCCAGGCCTCACGATCGGACGGCCTCAGCGGGCCCAGTGTCAGCACAGCCAGCACCCTGTCACATCAGACGGCTAGCTGAGGGTGGCTAGGTCTCGGGTGGCGTAGCGGAGGTGCTCCCATTCCTCTTCGAGGATGGTGTGCAGGCAGGAGAGAACGGTCTCGGGATATTCCGGAGCCCGGGGGTGCTGGCGGGCGGCGGCGAGCTCGGCCGGGGTGAGGGCGGCCAGGAAGTCGCGGACCTGGGTGACACGATCGGCGCGGACGGCCAGCACCTCGTCGTACGGCGGCTTGGTCGTGGCGAAGACCGACATGTCTTCGCCGTCGGTCTCGTACTCGGCGTGCGGCTGGCCGATCGGGTGGTACGGCTGCTCGATGCGAAGGATGGCTCGGCCGAACCAGGTGTCGGTAGCCATGACGAGGTGCCGGAGAGTCTGGGCAAAAGACCATTCGCCGTCGACCGAGATGTCTTCGGTTCCGGGAGGCATGGCTGCGACCTGGTCGGTGATGGTTGACCAGGCGCGTTCTACCGCGGCCCACGCCGTACGGAGGGCCTCGGGGGTGTCGGCGAGGCGGAGTTCGCGGCCGGGGAAACGGCGGTTCAGCTCGGCGTCGACGAAGGGGGCGACGTTCACGCCGTTGACGAGGAGGGTGTCATCGCCCGCGAGCAGCCACGGGGCGTCGATGTCGGCTCCGGAGACGTCCGCGGCACGCAGGATCACAGCGGACAGGTCGCAGCGCACGAACCGCGCGCCGCTCAGGTTCACGTCGGTGAACGTCGCTGTCTGCAGATCGTCGGATCGGGTGAACGCTGTCATGGCGTCAGTCTTACCCAGAACTCCAGGTTGCAGGAACCTGCAGCCTGTTTGCCGGGGGTTGGAGGCGGACCTAGCTTGGGCGGTCCGTTGGCCAAGGGGAGCCAACACTCCAGCTTCAGGAGGAATGCAGATGTCGAAGATCATTGGACGCGTTGCGGTGGCGGTGGCGATCACGGGAGCGTCGCTGGTAGTGGCGGCCGGTCCGTCGCAAGCGGTCGACTGCACGCAGTACGGGACCAACAAGGACGGTGGGTTCCTCTACACCAACGGTTCGGTTCCCTACCACCGCGGTCCGGCGGGCTCCTGCTCCTCGATCCCGCACTCGGGCAAGGCCGCGATCTGGTGCTCGACGTACAGCGAGGCGGGCAACCTCTGGTACTACGCCCGCGACCTCTCGTCGAACGGCATGGGCTGGGTGTGGGCCGGCAACGTCACGCGGACGGAGGGCTCGAACCACAAGCAGTGCTGGTAGGGCAATCGGGGCAGCGCGTTCACTACGCGCTGCCCTCGCGGCCGAAGTGGGCCAGGCAGTGCCAGAGGTGCTTGAGGTCTTGGGCGGAGTGGGTCGCGGCTCGGGCTGATCGGCCGATGAGATCCGGAGTGATCAACGTTCCCAGGGACTCGGCCAGGGCGACGATGTGCGGACCCCGGTACGCCGGGTCTATCGCGGCAGCGCGGACCCGGAACCCTGGGTGGTACTCGACCGGACAGCCGAGCTGCTCGGCCGCCGTTGCAATCAAGGTGCCGGAAAAGCAGGGATCGAGTACGACGGCCTCGACGTCGATCGTGAAACGCACCGGCCCGTGAACGTGTGCCTCCACAGCGTCGTCGAGATCGCCCAGCTCTGAAGCGTCAGCCAAAGCACAGAGAGCAGAGAGCGCTCTCTGGTCACCGAAGTCAGTCGGTTCATACACCGAGTCGGGGAAACAGAACGTCGCGCGATCCAGGACCTCGGGACGCAACCGCACATACGACGATCCGAAGCGCACCGCTCCCCCGTACGGATCGGCCCGCCGGTTCCAGGCCCCGTACACGGGACGCTCGGTCGCGGGAGCGTCGTCGTACCGGCCGGCGAAGAGACGGGACTCCCAGCGCCACCGATCACCACCGGAATGCGCGGTCAGCCCGCCGTTGGAGCTACCGGTGCTGAACTGCGAACGGTAGATGCCGTTGGCAACCATCGACTCGATCACCGTGCCGCCCCGGTACGGCCAGTCCGGATGGAACTGCAGAGTGATCACCGGCGGTGGGCAAGCATCCGAACGAGCCCGAGGAGCTCGCCCTGGTCGGCTTCGAGCATGTTGGCGTCAGGGGCGTAGCCGCGGTCGACGAGGTCGCAGGCCCGGAGCCATTGCAACCAGTCGTCCCAGCCGCCGGGGACCATGTCCGCCCTGTCGATGTCGACGAGCCCGGTGCGCTGCCAGTGGTTGCGCCACCAGTCAGGGCTCTGCCAGGTGAAGAAGTCCGGCGTCCAGCGCTCGGCCAGGTACGGCGGAAGTGTCGGACCCGGGTCGTGGTCGAGGCCGGTCGTCACAAAGCCGACCGAGCCGTGCGGCTTCAGGAACTCGAGGAGATAGGCCAGATACCGGGCCTCGGTCCCGAAGTAGTGGTACGCGCCAATGCTCACCACCGCATCGAAGAACCCCCGAGCGAACGGCAACTCACGCGCCTCAGCCCGGATCGCGTGCACGCGGTCCGCAACATCCCAGGTGCGGATCCGCTCCCAGTTGTCGGTCGGATCGGTCCACAGATCGGCCGCCCACACCTCGACGCCGTACTCACGCGCGAGAAAGATCGACGAGACCGCAGCCCCACACCCCAGATCAAGAATGCGCATTCCCGGCTCGAGTGTCATCACTTCCATCAGCGACTCCACACACCACAGCGGATGCGGGCCCATCGGAACGTCAACGATCCAGGCCGGGTCGTACCCAGAGCTCCGCGGATAGTGCTCTCTCGTGAGAGCCTTCCGGAGATCGCTCTCTCGGGAAACCGCGATCTCCAGATCACGCTCTCTCGGGAACGCGTTCTCAGGATCTTGCTCAGGAGTGACTGGCATCTCCCAGAAGATGGCAGGCCGCCCGACACCCCCGCAACGCAATTTCCCCTGCCACGTGAGGCCCATGAACGACGGCAGTCGCGGGAAGTAGGTGAGAGTCCCGAGCCCCGCGAGCACGAGCATCACCACCACGCCGACCAGCGAGACGTGCGCGTACACCGGTCGGGCCACCGGAGGCTGGGCGGGCGTGCCGCGATCAACTAGTCGGGTGCGGACAACTAGTGGGGTGCGAACAGCTGGTCGGGTATCCACGGTCCCCAGCAGGTGAACGCGGCTGAGGAGGTCGGCCGCTGGGGCAGCCACTGGACCTTCGGGCGGGCCACGCGGATGGCTGAGCTGGATGGCGAGGCTGGCGACTGCGCACACGTTGCCTGGGGCTGACGGGCTTTGGTTGAGGCAGGTCGGCTGCAGCCGTCGCACCAGGCTCGTTGCCGAGCTAGGGAGACCTACCCTCGTCCCTGTGTGTGTTGTGAAGGGACATGTCTGACATCGTCGTCTCCGAGGTGTGCAGGTCCCCCACCCCACGCCACAACCGCGCACAGCACCCCGGCAGCCGATCCGCCACCAACACCTCGACGGATCACCCGGTCGGCCTCAATCCACCGCGAGGATCAGCTGACGAGCCTCCTCACCACCGGCAGCAACCACAGCCCGTCGCCCCAGGCAACGACCACGTCGGTCACCGACCTCGCCAACCCGCCCAGCCACAGACCCGCCCAGCCACACCCGTCTGTAAGTCGGCCGCAGCGGCGAGCAACCACTGCCGCAGGTCTCCGGCCGCATCCGAGCGTCGAGTCCCGACCTACCATCCCGATATCGAGCAGAAGAGCCCAAAGAGGGCAGAGGGGTGGTGGTTGCCTGCAGAGCACATGGGTAGGTCCGCGGGCCGGCCTATTTGGCGGGCTGCCGCGGTGGAGTTGGTGGACAGTGGGTGGTGAGGATTACGGTCCGGCGGCGGGGGCGGCGTTGGCGGCGTTGGTAGCCCAAGGGTCGGTGTAGTTGGGGGCCCAGGAGGTTAGGCGGGTTCGGAGGGCTTCGCGGGTGGCGGCTAGTGCGGGGTTGGGAAGGGTGCTGGCGGCGGGGAGCCGATCCGGCTGCTCGTGAGTCGGATTGCTGCTGGCACTGGTGGTGCTCGTGCTCGCACCGGCGGCGTAGGAACCGGTGCCGCTAGCACCGGAACTGATGGTGCCGTCGGTGGGGGCAGGCGTGACCCAGCCGATCAGGGCGGCGAGCGCGGCACGGTCGGGTACGCGTGGCGGGTCGGCCCAGGACGGGCGCGTGACCTGGACGCCGGTTGTGGTGATCGTGATGGCCCATTGGCCGTTGTGGACGGCGCGGTGGTGGGCAGCGCAGAGGAGGGCGAGGTTGTGGAGGCTGGTCGGACCGCCCTCGGTCCAATGGATCACGTGGTGGGCGTGGCACATCCACGGCGGCGCCTGACACACCACACAACCCTTGTCCCGCTTGTTCAACGCCCGGCGGATATACCGGTTCACGAACCGCTGCTCAGTACCGACATCCAAAGGCTGTGAATCACCGCCCAAGACGATGGGCAGGACGGCGGCGTCGCAGGCCAGGAGCCGGACGGCACCGGCGGACAAGTTGTCACCGAACACCAGCTCACCCACCGCACCCGACCGGCCAACCCCGCCCTCCGGACCCTCCGAACCCGCAGCCGGGTCTGTGAGGTCTGTCAGGTTGCCGCCGAAGGCGGCCGGGGCACCGGCCAGGGACGCTTTGAGGTCGTTGAAGTCGATCGTGACCGTCAAGTGCGGGACGCCGGGAAAGTCCGGGTTGCCGGCGGCAGCGTCCATGATGACCTTCAACGCGTCGGCCTGGCGCTGCTCCAGAGATCGCGGGTCTCGTTCACCGTCGATGGTCTTGTGAGGTTTGGACAGTTGGTGGATCTGGGTCTGGAACTGTTCGCCGCTGGCACCGGCCAAGAACCCGGAGAACTTGACGCCGCCCTCGGTCTGCCGTAGCCGCAGTGATTCTTTCGCGGCGGCTTGGTCTTCGGCGGGTTCGGGGCCGTCGGTGTCGAGTCTGGTGAGGACTGTTTGGGCGAAGGCGGTGAGTTGGCGGGGGTTGGAGATCCGGGCGGCGTTGATCAGTTGTTCTTCGGCGACCGCGAGAGTCTCGACCGGAACATTCGAGGGCGCCTTCTCCAAGGTGGTCACGATGATCTTGGCCAGCTCGAGAGACACGACCGCCGGGCGAGATGGATCAGTCGGGTCGGGCAGCGCGGCTGCCACGAGCGGGTACTTGCGTAAGCGGTCGGCGAACGCGAGGTCTTTGCGGACTTCGGTGCGGTCGAGGCGGTAGCGCTCCGAGACCAGCTCGACCGTGTCACGCGCACCCAGCTCGGTCGCGGTGCCCATCTCCTCCAGCCGGCCCAGCACCTGCAACTCGTAAGTCTTCAACAGGGCTTTGGCGGCCTGCAGGGTGTCCAGAGCGGTCAGCAGTTCGCTGCTGCTCTGGGTGTACACCGGGGGCATCGCCAAGATCTCCATACCTCAAAGCCTAGACATGACCACCGACAGTTTCCGAGCTCAGAAGTCCTTATTTACAAGGGATGTGTGGGCTGTTTGTGGGCTGGTTGCCCGCTCAACTTGCCCACACACGCCACCACCCCTGGCGCGGCTTGGGATGATGGCTGGGTGATGGTTGACGGCAGGTTGATTGTTCTGATCGGTACGTCGAGTGCTGGGAAGTCGAGCACGGCGAAGCAGTTGCAGCTGGTGCTGCCTGAGCCCTATCTGCTGGTCGGGCTGGATCACTTCTACGACATGTTTCCGTCGGACTGGGGCGGTCATCGGCGTGGGCCTGGGCCTGGGTTCTGGCAGGAGACGCTGACCGATCCGGATGGGAAGCCGCGGATCGTGACTCACTACGGGGAGGCGGGTCGGCGGATGTTCGCGGGTATGCGGGCCGCCGTACTGGCGCTGCTGGATGCCGGGAACCACGTCATCCTCGACGACATGCCGGTGGACGAATCGATCGTGCCCGCGTGGCGGCAGGCACTCAAAGGCAGGGCGGTCTACTGGGTGGCGGTCGAGGCGTCGCTCGGGGTGATCGAGGCGCGTGAGCTGGAGCGGAACCACGGGAGGCATCTCGGGAATGCGCGTGGGCATCATGGAATAGGGCTGGACGGGCACTTCGACCTGCGCCTGGACTCGGCCGCGCTTACGCCGGAGGAGCGTGCGGCGGCTGTCGTCGAGGCTGCTGAGGCGGGTGGGTTTTTCAGCCGCGGGCGCGGTAGCGGGTCATTGCTCGGAGGAGGAGCTGGTTGATGGGGCCGGGGAGGGCGCGTTCCCATTCGCCGACTGTTTGGACCAGCTCGCCGCCGGTGCCGAGCTTCCAGCGGAGCAGGCCGAAGGCGCGGTCTTCGGGGTCGAGTGAGTCGGAGACACCGCGCATGTCGTAGCGGTCGGCGCCCAACTGCAGCGCCTCGGTCATCATCTTCCATTGCAGGATGTGGCTCGGGCGGACCTCGCGATGGTGGTTGGCGGAGGCGCCGGACTGGTACCAGACGCGCCGGCCGACGACGTTCATCGTGTGCGCGGCCAGCACTTCGCCGTGCCAGGTGGAGAGGTACAGGCGCATTCGCCCGGGTCGCTCGGCGTTCATCACGCGGTACTGGCGCTGGTAGTAGGCCAGGGTGCGCCCGAGACGGAAACCGTTGCGGCGCTCAGTGGCCTCCAGCAAGTCGAAGAACACCGGGAGATCGCTCTCGGTGCCCTGACGGATCTCGATCCCGGACTTCTCGGCCTTCTGGATGTTGCGCTTCCACTCCTTGCTCAGGCTGCTCCACAGCTCCGCAGGTGTCCGGCCGCCGATCGGGACCTGGAACAGGTACCGCGGCTGAGCATCCCCGCCTGTCCCCTCCTCGCCACCGCGGCTCCAGCCGAGGTCGCGCATTCGCTCGGCGACCGAGGAGCCGACGGGCTCGACGACATCTGGAAGTACGTCGTCGACGCGGCGCCCTCGTCGTACCGAGTTCTTGAGGGTCGAAGCGTGCCAGCGCTTCAGTACGGCGGGCGGGCCCATCCTGACTGCGAATGCCTGGCGCCGGTCCAGGTGCTCGAGCAGCGGATCCAGCCATCGTTCGAGGCGGGGATCGGCCCAGTCGATGTCCGGGCCCTCCGGGAGGTAGGCGTACCAGCGGGAGACGCCTGGGAGCCGGCGGTACAGCACCAGGGTGGTGCCGACGACCGAACCGTCGCTGTCGCGCCAGGCCAGTAGCTCGGAGCTCCACTCCGCTTTCACGGCCGCCCAGGATGCCACTTGCAGAAAGCTCCGGCCGCCGTGGAGATCGGCCAGCGCGTGGTATTCCGGCGGAGCGATTACTCCGATTTCGAGTACTTCCGAACGTGTCCGGACGTCGGTCCTCACAAGTGCCTCCCCAGCGATCGCCTCTACTACTAGAGACGGAGTGCAGCGCCGAAAAGTCACACGTGGTCTGGAGATCCGCCGGACGGGGCCGGCGCCGGGGCAACAAAAAATCCACCCGGAAAGGGTGGACCGGAATCAAATTGTGTTTTATTCTGAGCGAATGCCCAAATGGAATGGAAATGCATTCCTATCAATAAACATATCAGCTGAAATTGCGAGGTGCAAGTCCGTGGAGTTTTGGCAGGGTGTGCGGCGGGTCGGGTTCGGCACGAAGCGGCTGGCGGGGTCCGGTTCCGGGAGCGAGGTGCGGGCGCGGGCGGTCTCGCTGGTACGGCGTGCGGTGGAGCTGGGGGTGAACCATCTGGACACGGCGGCGTTCTATCCGACGATTTCGCCCTCCGACAATGTTCGGGAGATGGAGTGTTTGCGATGGGCCAACGAGGCCGTCCGGGAGGCGTTGACCTCGTACGACGGTGACGTGGTGATCGCGACCAAGGTCGGGGCGCTGGACGGTCCGCTGGCGCGACCGGACGAATTGCCTGGGCTGGTGGAGCGGGAGCTGCGCGATCTCGGCCGCGACACGCTCGATGTGGTCTACCTGCGCCAGCAAGGGCTGGAGTCGGTGGCCGAGCACTTCGGCGTACTGGCCGAGTTGCGGGACAAGGGACTCATCCGTGGACTCGGGCTGTCGAACATCAAGGTGCACCATCTCGCCCAGGCGCAGGAGATCGCTCCGGTCGTCGCCGTCCAGAACCGGTACGGCGTGGGCTTCGGCCGGGTCAATGACGAGCTCGTCCGGCTCTGTGGTGAGCAGGGTGTCGCCTACGTCCCGTATTTCGCATTGGCCGGGGCGTCTCGTGAGACCGGTGGCGTCAACACCCCCGACGTCGTCCAGGAGATCGCTGCGGCGCACGACGCGACACCGGCCCAGATTCGTCTCGCGTGGACGCTGAGCCGGGGCGAGCACATGCTCGCGATCCCCGGCACCAGCAGTGTGCAGCACCTGGCGGAGAACCTGACCGCCGAATTCATCCACCTCTCCCCCGCCGACATCGCCGCGCTCGACGCCGTACCGTCTAGCTGAACCGATCTGATCCGGAGGCGCCGCGTGCTCAAGGCAGTGTTGTTCGATCTCGACGGCACCCTGGTCGAACAAGAGCGCGCGGCGGCCCTGGCGGTCGTCGACTGGGCTGCGCAGTACGGGATCAAAGGGCCGGATGTCGCTGAGCGCTGGGCGGTGGTCTCCGACCGGCACTATCGCCGTTATCAGCGCCGGGAGCTGACGTTCGACGAGCAGCGGCGTGCTCGGGTGCGTGAGTTCCTCGGTCTGTACGGCGACGACACCGAGATCGACGCGATCTTCGACGGGTATCTGTGGCGGTACGAGGCCGGCTGGCAGCTGTACGACGATGCCATCCCCGCAGTACGACGGGCTCGCGCCGCCGGCCTGCACGTGGTGGTCTTCACCAACGGGAATTCGGCCCACCAGCAGCAGAAGCTCGATCGCTTCGGGCTGACCGCGGAGATCGACCGATTCATCTCGTCCGAGGATCTGCCCGCCGGCAAGCCCGACCCGCGGGCGTTCCGGCAGGCGTTGACGCTGATCGGGGTCGAGCCCGATCAGGCACTGATGGTCGGCGACTCACTCACGAACGACATCCAGGGAGCGCTCGCTGTCGGCATGGGGGCCGTCCTGCTGGCCAGGTCCGGTCAGCACGCCGACATCGGCGTACGGCGGATCGCCAGCCTCGACGAACTCAGCTGGTGAAGGACAACTCGGCGGCTGACTGGACGCCCGCCGCGCGGCCCGGTGCTCGGTGGTACTGCCAGTAGAGGTTGGTGTGGGCGATCACCTTGTCCGGGGTCGGGGCGCCGTACTCGGACAGGTCCTCGGTGGTGTGGGCGTCGGAGACGAGGGTGACGTCGTAGCCACGCGTGATCGCGCCGTGCAGGGTCGAGCGGATGCACTCATCGGTCTGGGCTCCGGTGACGAACACCCGGCCGATACCGCCGGCCGCAAGGACGGACTCCAGCTCGGTCTCTTCGAAGGAGTCCGGGAAGGTCTTCGGGACGAGTGCCTCGGCGGCGTCACGTTTGAGCTCAGGAACGAACTGCCACGCCTCGCTGTCCTTCACCAGGTTCTCGCTCGAGTGCTGGATCCAGATCACGGGCACACCCTGCGTGCGGGCGGCGTCGATGGCGGCGCCGATGTTCGCCACGACCTGATCGCGCTCATGCGCGCCCGAGACGACACCGTTCTGTACGTCGATCACCAGCAGCGCCGTATTCGGCCGGTCGGTCAGCGTAGTCATGTCATCTCTCCTCGGATGTGAGCAACTAGTACGGCCATGGTGGGGACGCCAGTGCCAATGCCCGCGACCGTAGTCGCCGCCTCCGACAGTTTTTGTCAGGTGCGGATGCGGAGGCGGACGGTGGGGGTGTCGCCGTCGTCGAGGGACTCGGCGCGGCGGACGGCGGCCTTGATGGGGACGAGGTAGTTGCCGTCCTTCGGGAACAGCGAGGTGTCCCAGGTGCTGGCGCCGATCTCGGCGGTGACCGGGATCATTCCCCAGCCGTAGCTGACGAAGCCGGACTCGGCCTCGAGGTAGGCGCACTCTTCGTCGGGGACCGTGATGAAGTACCACGGGGCCGGCCCGCGCCAGAACCAGATCTCTCCGGTGAACTCCAGCTCACGCACTGTTACTTGCCTCCAGCAATCGTCTCCCGAGGTCCCGGGATGCTTCCTGCATTTCGGGCGAACCGAGGATCCGGAACGGCGCGTCCAGCTCCGCGAGCTTGCCGATGTACCACAGCGGCTCGCTGGTGCTCGCCACTAACCGCGTCTGCTCGTCGGAGATCGCCTCCAGCCGGCCCATGCTCGGGGCGATCCGGTGCCGGACCTGGTCGATCGGCGCGTCGATCACGATGTCGATCGGGTACTGCCAGCCCATCGCGAGATGCTCTTCGACGACCGCCAGCGGGTCCAGGTCGTCAGGCGTGCAGAACTCGCCACCGGTCTCCTCGACACCTTGGACCTTGTCCACCCGCAGAACGCGCTGCGCTTCCTTCGCGTGTGACCAGCACAGCAGATACCAACGACCACGCCGTACGACGACCGCCCACGGGTCGACGTCCATCGGGGTGACCCGGTCGGGGCGGAGGCTGTAGTCGATCACGATGCGACGCCGCTCGGTGCTGGCCGCGACGAGTGCTGCGGTGATCGCCGGCTCCGGGGTGCGGATCCCTGGATCGGCGGCGCGGGCGCTCACCTTGCGGACCGCATCGGTCGTGCGGGCGATCGATTCGGGGAGGACGCGGATGATCTTGCCCAGTGCGCTCTCCACCGGATCATCGGCGCCACGCGGTCCCTCGAGCACGGCCATCACCAGGCCGAGCGCCTCGGTGGTGCTGAACATCAGCGGCGGTAGCCGCAGGCCGCGGCCGACGCGATAACCGCCGTACGGGCCGCGGACGGACTCGATCGGGATCTCGGCCTCGCGCAGGATCGCGACGTACCGGCGGGCGGCGCGTTCGGAGACGCCGAGCTTGTCGCCCAGCTGCTCGGCGGTGATACCGGGGCGGTTCTGGATCAGTTCGAGCACCGTCAGCGTCCGCGCGGTGGGGCTCACGTCGTGCGCCATCGTGTCCCTTCGGTCGGCCGGTGCAAAAGCCTAACCGAGAAGGTAGTTGGACTCCGGAGGTGAGTAAGGTTCGGGAGTTCGTCTTTCAGGCTTCTAGTCCCAGGAAGTTTTCGTGACCACATCCCCTCCCCAGCCACCCCAGAACCCGTACCCCGGTCAGCCCGGTAACTACGGTCCCCCGCCCGAGCAGTTCCCCCAGTACACCCAGCCGCAGCAGCCCCAGTACGGACAGCCACAGTCGCCGTACGGACAGCAGCAGCCGGGACCGTACCAGCAGCAGTACGCGCAGCCGGGTGGCCAGTTCCCGCAGCCGGAGCCGTTCCCCCAGCAGGCGCAGTACCAGCCGGGCACCTGCCGGTTCTGCGGTGGCTTCCCGGCGGTCGACGCGACCGTGCGCGGCCACCAGGGCATGCTGATCGTGATGCGCTGGCTGAAGCTGACCGGCCCGTTCTGCAAGACCTGCGGTACGGCGACCGTGCGCGACATGACCGCGAAGACCATGGTCCAGGGCTGGTGGGGTATCGGCTCCGCGATCGTGACACCGTTCGTGATGCTGTCCAACCTCGGCCCGGCGCAGAAGTTCAAGCAGCTGCCCGAGCCGCAGCCCGGTCAGCGCCAGCCGATGGACCCGGGCAAGCCGCTGTTCAAGCGGCCGCAGGCCTTGATGCTGTTCGTCCCGATCGCGATCATCGCGGCGATCGTGATCGGCAATCTCACCACCACGTCGACGAGCGAGGCGACCGTCGGGTCCTGCGTCGTCAACAAGGGCAGCGACTCCGACCCGGACGTGAAGGTCGTCGACTGCAGCAGCTCGGAGGCGCAGTACCGCGTCGTCGGCAAACTCGACAACACCACTGACGACAGCCGTTGTGAGCAGTTCCCCGGCTTCGAGGCGTCGTACACGAAGCGGGAGCGCTACACCCGCTACACCCTCTGTCTCGGCGCGAAGTGACCTGATGGGGCCCGGCCGGAAAAGGCCGGGCTCCCAAGGCGCCTGCTGTGTCAGGGTGACCGCGTGAGAGCTCTCGGAATCGACGTCCCGCCGGCACTGCTCGACAAGTGGGTCGGCTGGCTCGCTCCCGACCGGCAGCCGTTCTTCCTCACCCCGCAACAGGCACAGGCCTGGGGGTTCGAGGACGACGACCGCAAGCCCAGCCCCGAGGACCGCGACACCTTCCGGACGTACGCCGTCGACTCGACCGCGACCGTGATCGCGTGGCTGACCGAGCGACAGTTCGCCGCGCTCGATCGCCCGATCCGCGCTCAGCTCGTCCGTGCACAGGTGTGGCACGATCGGGGCTCGGTCCCGACGGTCCGCAAGTGGCAGGGGCTGCTCGGCCGCGAGTTGAGAGCACAAGCCGACGGACACCGCTTCGTCTGGTGGAAACCCCTGCTCGCCGAGCATGCGGACAAGATCCTGCCGGTGATCGTCAGCGAAGACTTCGGACCGAGCCGGCATGCCGAGGTGACCAGCTGGCCCGCCGCACTCCCCCGTGCTCGCGAGCTGGCCGGTACCTTCGCCAACGGCAGCGGACCGAACTGCTTCGGTACCGTCATGGCCGCCGCCGGCGTCAAGGGTGCGGACACGGTCTGGATGATGTGTGAACCCTTCGAGGAATGGCTTGCCGAACACACTGCACCGGGCGGGCGCGACGACGTACCCGGCACGGTCTTCGTCTGGCGCAACGAGGCGCGCGTGCAGCATGCCGCGATCACCATCGGCGACGGCTGGATGCTGCACAAGCCCGCGCAGACGTGGTGGAGCCCACGGAAGGTCCGCACGGTCGCCGAGGTACGCCGCGCGACGCGGACCGTCGGCTGGCGGTTGTCCCGCCATAGGCTGATCGGATGAGGCTACTGGTGACCGGTGCGGCCGGCCTGCTCGGACGTGAAGTGGTGCGCCTGGCCGAACACGACGTGGTCCCCACCTATCACTCGACACCGGTCGAAGGCGGCGTGCGCCTCGACGTACGCGATCAAGCCGACGTCGACGCGGTCATCCAGCGCGTCCGGCCGGACGCGATCATCCACGCAGCCTTCAAACAGGACGACTGGGTCACCACCGCGAACGGCCCCGTCAACCTCGCACTCGCTGCACGCGACATCAGGCTCATCTTCGTCTCGACTGACGCGGTCTTCGGCGGTGGACCCGACCCGTACGACGAGGACGCCGCGCCCTGCCCGACGACGCCGTACGGCGCTGCGAAGGCCGCTGCCGAGACCGCGATCCGCGCGATTCACCCGAACGCCGTGATTGCCCGTACGTCGTTGATCGTCGGATCCGAGGGAATCTCGGACTCGGAGCAACTGACGCACGCGCTGGTTGGCGGCGCATCCGGAGCGTTGTTCACCGAGAACATCCGCTGCCCAGTGCACGTCACCGACCTCGCGACCGCATTGCTCGAACTCACACCGTCCGACCGAACCGGCGTCGTACATCTGGGCGGGCCCGAGGCGGTCAGCCGGCTGGAGCTCGGGCGACTGATCGCTGCCCGGGATGGTCTCGATCCGGAGGCCTTGCCGGCGGTGCCGGGTGCGATCTCGCACATCCGGCTCGACAGCACGCGGACGCAGCAGGTACTCACGACCAGGCTGCGTCCGGTGAGCGAATTCCTCAGACCGCCTCGGTCGTGACCGGCGTACCGAGCTCGACGGTGCGGCTGACCGTGCAGAGCCGGTCGTGTGACATCTTCACCGCGCGCGGCAGTGCCTCGCGGGCCTTGTCACCGTCCTCGCCCTCGGGGAACCGGATCGTGAACTCGACCGCCAGGTTCTCCATCCGGTTGCCCTGCTCGGCGTCGCGGATCTTGTCACCGCGGACCACCGCGCTGAACTCGGTCGGCTCCGCGCGCCGGCTGACCACGACGTCGACGTCGATCGCCGAACACGTCCCGATCGCGGCCAGCAGCAGCTCGACCGGCGTGAAGTCGGTGTCCTCGCCGCCGGAACCGACGGTGATGCTGCCACCGCGGTCGTTGGTCACCCGGTAGCTGCTGTTCGCCAGGCGCTCGAAGCCGACCTGACGCAGAGAGTCGCCCATAGCCATCACAATCTGTTGCCCGTGGCAACGTCAGAGGTTCGCGAGTGCCTCGGCGACCGGAGTCTCCCCGGTCACGAGCTCGAGGATCCGGCCGATCGAGGCCGGTGCCGTACACAGACCGGCCAGTGTCAGCGCGACGTCGTCCCGGCTGATGCTGCCGTTGCCGGTCTGGTCGGCGATCAGGATCCGCCCGGTCCCGGGGTCGTTCGTCAGGTGCCCCGGCCGGAGGATGGTCCAGTCCAGATCGCGGCCGCGCAGGTCGTCCTCGGCCGCCTTCTTCGCGCGCAGGTAGACCGTGAACGTCTCGTCGCCGGTCAGCGTGCCGGCCCGGTCCGCACCCATCGAGCTGACCTGGATGTGCCGCCGTACCCCGGCCTGCTCGGACGCATCCGCGAACAACGCGGCCGCGCCTCGGTCCACGGTGTCCTTGCGAGCGTTCCCGCTGCCCGGCCCGGAACCAGCCGAGAAGATCGCCACATCGGCCTGCGCCAGTACGTCGGCGACTGCGTCGGTCCCAGCCTGCTCCAGATCCAGAACGGCGGCCTGCCCGCCGGCCGCGGCGATGTCGGCCTCGTGATCGGGGTTGCGGACCAGCCCGACCACTTCGTGCCCGTCATCGCTCAGCAGCTTGGTCAGCCGGAGAGCGATCTGCCCGTGTCCACCCGCAATCACGACTCGCATGTTCAGAGCCTAGCTCGCGTCGGGCAGACTGGGCGGGTGCCGTATGCAACAGCACTTGATGGTGTCCGGATCGGTTATCAGGTCAGTGGCGCAGGGCAACCACTGGTCCTGCTGGCCGGTCAGTCCAACAATCACACCTGGTGGGACCCGGTCCGCGCCGACTACGAGGCGGCGTACCGGACGATCACACTGGACTGGCGCGGTACCGGGATCAGCGACAAACCGGACGAGGTCTACAGCACCCCGGGCTTCGCCGAGGACGTGATCGCGGTGCTCGACCAGCTCGGTCTGCCGAGTGCGCACGTCTACGGGACCTCGATGGGTGGGCGGGTCGCACAGTGGGTCGCGATCAACCACGCGGATCGGCTCGACCGGCTGATTCTCGGCTGTACGTCGCCTGGTCCGGCGCACGGGTTCGAGCGCAGTCAGGAGATCCGCCGGGCGCTGGCCGACCCGGTCCGTGGTGGACGGGTGCTGGTCGATCTCATGTACACCCCGCAGTGGCGGGCCACGAACCCCGGTCCGTACCCGGTGCTCGGTGATCGGGACATGCCGCCGTACGCGAAGGCCAGGCACCTGGTCGCGAGCAACAAGCACGAGGCCTGGGAAGAGCTGCCCAGGATCACCGCACCGACCCTGATCCTGCACGGGTCCGAGGACATCTTCAGCCCGGTCGCCAACGCCCAGGTCCTCGCCGACCGCATCCCGAACTCCCGCACCGAGATCATCCGCGGCGCCCGGCACGCCTACTTCCACGAGTACCGGGCGGTGGCCAGCCCGCTCGCGTTGGCGTTCCTGCAGTCGGAGTAGCGGACCGCCAGGCCATCACAAATGGCCGCCGCACGGATGCTCCCGTGGGCGCCGGCCCCCGATCGTCAATTGTGATGGCCCTGGCGTCCGCCCCTACCCCCGGAGGATGGGGCGGAGGGCTTCGAGGACGGTGGCATCCTCGATGGTGGAGGGGACGGGTTCGTCGCGGCCGTCGGCGATTCCGCGCATGGTTTTGCGGAGGATCTTGCCCGAGCGGGTCTTGGGGAGTCCGTCGACGACCGAGACATCGCGGAAGGCTGCAACCGGGCCGATCTCGCGGCGGACGGCGGCGACGAGCTCGGCCTGCAATACGTCGGGGTCGATGTCGGCGCCGGCTTTGAGGACGACCAGGCCGCGTGGGAGCTGGCCCTTGAGGGCGTCGTGGACTCCGATGACTGCGCACTCGGCGACCGCTGGGTGGGCGGCGAGGACGGCTTCCATGGCTCCGGTGGAGAGGCGGTGGCCGGCGACGTTGATGACGTCGTCGGTGCGGCCCATCACGAAGACGTAGCCGTCCTCGTCGAGGTAGCCGGAGTCGCCGGTGAGGTAGTAGCCGTCGTACCGGGTCAGATAATTGTCGACATAACGCTGATCGTCACCCCAGAGGGTCGGTAGGGCGCCGGGTGGCAGCGGCAGCTTGATCGCGATCGAGCCCTCCTCCCCTGCCGGCTGTGTCGCGCCGGCCCCGTCCAGGATCTGCACATCCCAGCCGGGGACCGGGACGGTGGCTGAGCCGGGTTTGGTGGGTAGCGGTTCGAGGCCGCGGGGGTTCGCGGCGATCGGCCACCCTGTTTCGGTCTGCCACCAGTGGTCGACGACCGGTACACCGAGATGCTCGTGCGCCCAGCGGTAGGTTTCCGGGTCGAGGCGCTCCCCGGCCAGGAACAAGGTGCGCAGGCGGCTCAGGTCGTAGCCGGCAGCCAGCTTGGCTTCCGGGTCGACCTTCTTGATCGCGCGAATCGCGGTCGGCGCGGTGAAGAGAGCGCTGGCTCCGTGCTCGGCGATCACCCGCCAGAACGCGCCGGCATCCGGCGTACCGACGGGCTTGCCTTCGTAGAGGACAGTCGTTGCGCCGACCAGGAGTGGTGCGTAGACGATGTACGAGTGGCCGACCACCCAGCCGACATCGGAAGCCGTCCACCACACGTCACCCGGACCGATGTCGTAGATCGCTCGCATCGACCAGGCCAGTGCGACCGCGTGGCCGCCGTTGTCGCGAACGACGCCCTTCGGCTTACCCGTCGTACCGGACGTGTAGAGGATGTAGAGCGGGTCGGTCGCCGCGACCGGGACCGGATCGGCGGGCGCGGCGTCCAGCGTGGCCCAGTCGAGATCGCGCTCACCGAGATCTGCTTGTACGGCGGACCGCTGCAGCACGATCGTGTGCTCAGGCTGATGCGTGCTCAGGGTCAGCGCCTCGTCGATGATCGGTTTGTACTCGACCACGCGCGTCGGCTCGATACCGCAGGAGGCGGACACGATCACCCGCGGCGTCGCGTCGTCGATCCGGGCCGCGAGCTCCTTCGGGGCGAAGCCGCCGAACACGACCGAGTGGATCGCGCCGAGCCGCGCACAGGCGAGCATCGCGACGACCGCCTCCGGGACCATCGGCATGTAGACGATCACCCGGTCGCCCTTGCCGACCCCCAGCCCCGCGAGCGCTCCGGCGAACCGGGCGACCTCGTCGCGCAGCTCGGCGTACGTGAACGACCTTGAACTGCCGGTTACCGGTGAGTCGTGGATCAGCGCAACCCGGTCGCCGTGCCCGGCCTCGACATACCGGTCCAGACAGTTGTACGACGTGTTGAGGGCCGCGTCGGGGAACCATCTGTACAGCGGTGCGGCCGAGTCATCCAGCGCACGGGTCGGTGGGGTCGTCCAGGTGATGGCCTGCGCCGCCTCCAACCAGAACGCTTCCGGATCGTCCAGGCTCCGCCGGTAACTCTCGTCATACGCGCCCATGCCAGCATCGTGGCAGGGTTGACGCATGACGGTAAATGTCCAGGACGTGCAGGCAGCGGCAGAACGGATCACCGGACGGGTACGGCGTACTCCGGTGATCGAGGTGGCGCCCGGGCTCGTGTTCAAGCTCGAACTGCTGCAGCACACCGGCTCGTTCAAGCCGCGGGGTGCGTTCAACCGGCTGCTGCTCGCGAAGGAGAACGGCCAGCTCACCGGGCAGGGTGTCGTCGCGGCCTCGGGCGGGAACGCGGGGCTGGCGTCGGCGTACGCGGCGCGCGAGCTCGGCGTACCGGCGCGGATCTTCGTCCCCGTCAACGCGCCCGCGCCCAAGGTCGCCAAGCTGCGTACCCTCGGCGCGGAGGTGGTGGAGGTCGGGAACGAGTACGCCGAGGCTTACGCGGCGGCCGTGATTGCCCGCGACGAGACAGACGCGCTGCTCGTGCATGCCTTCGACCAGCCGGAGATCGTCGCCGGTCAGGGCACGATCGGGCTCGAGTTGCTGGAGCAGGTTGAGGCGTTTGACACCGTCCTGGTCGCGGTCGGCGGTGGTGGTCTCGTCGCCGGGATCGCAACTGCGATCGGTGACCGGGCCAAGGTAATCGGCGTCGAACCGGTCTTGTCGTCTGCGCTGCATCGCGCGCTGGAGGCCGGGCAGCCGGTCGATGGACCGGTGGGTGGAGTCGCCGCTGACTCGCTCGGGTCGCGCCGGCTCGGGGACATCGCCTTCGCGGTCGCGCAGAAGGAAGGCATCGGCTCCCTGCTGGTCGAGGAGGAAGCGATCATCGCGGCCCGCCGCAAACTCTGGCACGACTACCACCTGGCCGTCGAACACGGCGCCGCCACAGCCTACGCCGCCCTCGACTCAGCCGCCTACCAGCCGGCCGACGGCGAACGCGTCATCGTCCTCATCTGCGGAGCCAACACCGACCCCGCAACCCTCAGCGTGCCCACAGTGTGAGGTCGCTGCTCGTAGCAACGGCCAAGGTCTGTCCTGAAGGCGAGAAGCCGGCCGCACGCAGCTCGGAGTAGTTCGAGTCGAACACGCACCACCATCCGTCTCCGTGCGGTTGCCGGTATGGCGCCATGCTGTCGGTGCTCAACAGAATCCGCTCGTGCGGCCACTCCGGATACACGACATTGACTGTCCAGCCCACGGCCGACGTATGCAGCCCTCCGCCGTACAACCCGGCCATCGGCACCCGAACGCCGGCGAGTGGCCCAATGCCTTCACACGACAGCTCCGCACCCATCGGCGACTCGTCGGCTTCGGAATCGCGAGCAAGCTTCTGACCTGTCACACAGTCGAACACCCCGAGGCCGCTGGAGGACGCCACGAGCACAAGGTCGTGGCCGCTGCCGGGAGCCTGGGCGAAGCCGATGCTTTGCAGACCACCGATTGATACCGTCCGGGAGTGGACGAGACGCCACGGTGCCGGAGGCGGAGTCTCGGGGCAAGCGAGGAAGCGGTCCCGGAGCTGCTGCTGATACGGCGAGATCATCGCGCTGATTGTGCCTTGGGTTTGTCGTCGGCGAGGAGCCAGGCGGCGAGGATGCCGGCGATGGCGCCGAAGAGGTGGCCTTGCCAGGAGATGCCGTCCTGGGGCAGGAGGCCGCCGAGCAGGGCACTGCCCCAGACGACGATGACCACGATGCCGACGAGGACCTGGGTGAGGCGGCGGTTGAAGATGCCGCGGGCGACGAGGTAGGCGGCGTAGCCGAAGACGACGCCGCTGGCGCCGATGGTGATCGTGTTCGGCGGGGAGATCAGCCAGGTGCCGAAGCCGCCGATCACCGCGACCACCGCTGTGACTGCGGCCAGCCGGGCGGCGCCGCTGAGGGCGATCAGGGCGCCGAGGGTGACGAGGGGCAGCGTGTTCGAGATCAGGTGGCCGAAGCCGAGGTGCAGGAACGGCGAGGTGACGATGCCGACGAGACCCTCGGGGTCGCGGGCGATGATCCCGTACTGATCCAGGCGGCCGCTCAATGCCGTGTCGATGATCTCGCTGAGCCACATCAGCCCGATCAGCGCGGCCAGCAGCTTCAGCCCACTCCCGATGCGGGATGTGTCCACCGCCCGTCCGGTGCGCTTCGCGGGTGTCTGAAAACTCATGCCACCACGATGCCGTACTGCACCAAGTCTCAGGACGCGGCGGGCGCGGCGACAGCGCAGTGTGATCTCTGGGATACTCAAGGTGGCTGTCGAGTGGGGCTTGGGGGAACGCGATGCCGGTCGCTGTCTACGTGCTCGGGTTGAGCATCTTCGCGCAGGGAACGTCCGAGCTGATGCTGGCCGGGCTGCTGCCCGAGCTGTCCCAGGACCTCGGGGTTTCCATTCCGGCCGCGGGCCTGCTGATCTCGGCGTTCGCGCTCGGCATGCTGCTCGGAGCCCCGATCCTGGCCGTGCTGACGCTCAAATGGTCACGCCGTACGGCGCTGTTGCTGTTCCTCGGCATCTTCGCGCTGACCCACGTCGCGGGCGCCCTGACTCCGAACTACGCCGTTCTGCTCGCCACGCGCATCATCGGCGCCTTCGTGTACGCCGGGTTCTGGTCGGTCGCTGCCGTCACGGTCGTGGCGCTCGTTCCGGCCAATCGCCGGGCGCGCGCGATGAGCATCGTCACCGGCGGTCTGACCATCGCGACCATCGTCGGTTTGCCGATCGGTACCGTGCTCGGTCAGCACCTCGGCTGGCGGGCAGCGTTCTGGACCGTCGCCGGCTTGTGCCTGCTCGCGATGCTCGGTGTCGTCCGGACCATTCCCCCAGGGCGGCCGGATCCGGCGGCAGCGCCCCGGCTGCGGGAGGAGCTCAGAGCCCTCCGGAGCCCACGGTTGTGGCTTGCGTTCGCGACCACGGCACTCGTCACCGCGTCGATCCTCGTCGTGTTCAGCTACCTCGCGCCGCTGCTCATCCAGACGACCGGGCTGCCCCCAGGCGCCGTACCGGGCGTGCTCGCGCTTTACGGGCTCGGTTCGTTCATCGGGATCGCGCTCGGCGGCCGGACCGCGGACGCGATGCCGTTCCACACGCTCTTCACCGGGATCAGCGGGCTGGTCGTCCTGTCGGCCGTCCTCGCGCTGACCGCCGGCAGCCCGATCGTGGCGGTCGCGACGATCTTCCTGCTCGGCGGCTTCGGCTTCGCCGTCAACCCGGCGCTCAACGCCCGCGTCTTCAGCCTGGCCGGTAACGCACCCACGCTGGCGACCGCGACGAACTTCTCGTCGTTCAACATCGGTATCACGCTCGGGCCGTGGCTCGGTGGGATCGCGATCAACGCAGGCGCCGGGTATCGCTCCCTCGGCTGGATCGCGGTCGTCACCGGGCTCACGGCCCTCGCGACGGTCGTGGTGGCCGCCTATCTGCCGGTCAGTTCACCGGACCACTCGGGTCGAGGTGTGACGGATCGAAGTCAGCCTTCCGCTTGAACACGTACTTGTTCAGCACCCAGGTGAGCGCCCACAGCACGATGCCGACCAGCATCAGGTAGCCCGCGATCTTGTAGTCCTTCGTCGCCCGCCCGGACAACGGGCTGGCCAGGTAGACGCACAGGACGGCGCCGATCACCGGAAGCACGGTCGGTGCGTGAAAGTGCTTGTGCTCGACCTTGTCCCGGCGCAGGACCAGTACGGCGACGTTCACGATCGCGAACACGCACAGCAGCAGGAATGCCGTCGTACCGCCGAGCGCCGTCAGGTCGGCGTATCCGATCAGGACGAACGCAAGTGCGGTGGTGAAGAAGATCGCGACGTACGGCGTCCGGCGCTTGTGCAGCACGCGGCCGAGCGGACCCGGCAGGACCTTCTCGTGCGACATGCCGTACAGCAGGCGGCTGGCCATCAGCATGTTGATCAGCGCCGAGTTGGCCACCGCGAACATGGTGATCCAGGCGAAGATCTCGAGCGGGAAGCCCGGTGCACCGGCCTCGATCACCTTGAGCAGCGGCGCGTCGCCCTTGGTCAGCTCACCCGGTGGGACCAGCGCGATCGCGGAGATCGCGACCAGCACGTAGATGACACCGGTGATGCTCAGGCCGATCAGCATCACCTTCGGGAAGATCTTGACCGGGTCCTTGGTCTCCTCGGCCATGTTCACCGAGTCCTCGAAGCCGACCATCGCGAAGAACGCGAGCGCGGTCGCCGCGGTGACGGCGCCGAACGGCGATTCCCCGGCCGGCACGTTGAACTCGGTCAGCCGCGAGGTGTCGCCCTCACCGCCGATCAGGGCCCAGGCGCCGACGCCGATCACGATCAGCAGACCGCTCAGTTCGATCACGGTCAGGACGACGTTCGCCTTCACGCTCTCGCCGACGCCCCGCAGATTCACGATCGCGATGAGCGCCATGAACGCGAGCGAGGTGATCATCAGCACCGAGCCGCGGTCCTTGTCGATCCCGACCGCGGTGAAGAAGTTGGCCGCGAACGCCTTCGATGCGCTGGAGGCCGAGGTCAGACCGGAACACATCACCGCGAAGGTGAGCAGGAAGGTCAGGATGTGGATCCCGAACGCTTTGTGCGTGTAGACCGCGGCCCCACCGGCCTTCGGGTACTTCGTGACCAGCTCGAGGTAGGCCGTCGCGGTCAGCAGTGCCACGACGAACGCGCACAGGAACGGCAGCCAGACCGCACCTCCGACCTGACCGGCCACCTTCCCGGTCAGCGCGTACACGCCGGTGCCGAGGATGTCGCCGATCACGAACAGCAGCAACAGCCCGGGTCCCATGACCCGTTTCAGTTCGGGCCGGTCACCCGTCGCAGGCGCTGCGACCGCGCCTGAGGTGTCGCTCATTGTGCCTCCCTGGATTCGGTGCGTCAGTGGACCATATCCAAGGGTGCAATCGCCACGGCTCAGGCTGCGGGGTGTGGCCGGAACGTGACCGGCTCCGCCTGGGAGCATGTGACCCGTGATGCACCTTCGTCTCATCGTCCCACCGGATCGCAGCACCCGCGTCCGGGACACGCTCGTCGACGATCCACGGGTGACGAGCGTGGTCTGCCTGCCCGGCGCCGCTCAGCGGCCGGCCGGTGACGTCATCGAGTGCGACGTCACCCGCGAGGCGACCTCGGACATTCTCGACTTCCTGAGGGATCAGGGACTGTACGACGAGGGCTCGGTCGCGGTCGCCGTGGTGGAGTCCGCGCCGTCGCGCAACGCCCGCGCGACCGAGAAGGCGGCGCCGGGAGCACCTGATGACGCGGTGATCTGGGACGCGGTCGTCGACAAGGCCTACAACGAGGCCAGCGGCTCGTGGAGCTACTACACCTTCCTCACGCTGGCCACGATGATCGCTGCGGTGGCCGTCGTGACCGACTCGTCGATCCTGGTGGTCGGGGCGATGGTCGTCGGCCCCGAGTTCGGAGTCGTGGCGGCACTCGCGGTCGGCCTGGCCCTGCGCAACCACGGTCTGACGTGGAAGGCCGCCGTACTGCTGGTCCGCGGTTTTGCCATCGCGATCGTGGTCACTGCGCTGGCGGCGTTGCTCGCGCGCGCTGTCGGGTGGGTCGATACGGATTCGATCACCGCGGCCCGGCCGCTGACCGGATTCATCTGGCGACCGGACAAATGGTCGGCCGTGGTCGCCGTACTGGCCGGCTGTGCCGGAGTGCTGTCACAGACGGCCGGCCGGTCGAATGCACTGGTCGGCGTGTTCATCTCGGTGACGACCGTGCCGGCAGCCGGCGACCTGGCGCTGTCCGTCGCGTTGTGGGCACCCCACCACATCGGTGGCGCGGCCGCGCAACTCGGCATCAACCTCGCCGGTATGACGGTCGCCGGGGTGCTCACCTTGCTCGTCCAGCGCACGATCTGGCGTGCCGAGTAGTCAGCAGGTAGCGAGCATGCCCTGGAGCGCGGTCTTCTCGGCAGACTGCAACGACAGGCCGTAGGTGTGCTTCACCCAGATCCATTCGCGCGCGTAGACACAGTGCACCGAGGCGTTGGTCGGCTTCCAGGCGGATGGATCCTTATCACCCTTGGAGCGGTTGCTCGAGGCGGTGACCGCGATCAGTTGCGCGATGCTCAGGTCATTGGCGAACTGCTCGCGCTTCGCAGTAGTCCACCCGCTCGCCCCGGACTTCCATGCCTCCGACAACGGGACGATGTGGTCGATGTCGATCGTCGAATCATCGGTGACCCACACGGCGTCGTACACGCTGTACCAGCGGCCGCCGGTCGGTTCGCACTGGCTGTCCACGGTGACGCCGGTGCCGTCACGTTTGAGGACCTGGTCGCGGGTATCACAGGTACCCGACACCGTGTGCCAGTGCGGGAACTTGTCCCGCGAGTACCCAGTACTCGACCCCTCGGCCTTGACCGTCAGGCCATTCAGCTGGGTGGTCGCCGTACTGGCACTCGGCGGGGTCGGCGGAGACGCCAGGGCTGGGCTCGAGGTGAGCACCCAGACCGCGACGGCAGAGATCACTAGGGCGGTGAAACGTCGCATCAGTCAGGCCTTCCGAAGGGCGGATCCCCCCTGACGTGCTGCCCTCAAGCCTTCCCCGCCCCACTCAACCCGGAAACCACCTGCCGATGAAACCCGAGTGAACCCCAGTCACTTCGAAGGCGACACCGTAGGCCGAGGCTTGGTCCCCACCTTCGGCAGCCTCAACGTAGCCACCACCTGCCGAGTCAGCGCAACGGCATCATCCACCGCATTCCGCCCCGCAACCGCATTCTGAATCGTCACACCGTAGTGCCAGTCCCCAACAATCAGATCACAAACCCCAGCACCGAGGTGAAGCGTCTGCTCGGAGGCCCCGAACCCCATCCCCTCGGCAGCCGGAAAAACAAAATCAGCACGTCCCGACGCGAGAACTTCCGCCACCTGCGCGTCATCCTCACCGATCAGGCCCAGCGGCTGAACAGACACAGAGATGGCGTTCTTCCCCTTCGCCTCCCCAGTGGTCACCTCACAGGTAGCGGCGGCCAGCGTCGAACCGTCCGGGTTCTTCCGGTGGGCGTCCCGCTTGTCCCCCTCTGCGTTGAAGTCAGCTGACCCTAGGGCAATCGAAAGACTCTCCTTGGACACGAACCTGCAGACGAGTTCGCCGGCGGCGGAGTTCGTAGGCAGCGGCCTCCGATCATCGACCTTCGAAGAGTCGGAGCAGCCGGCCGCCACCGACGAAGCTGCCAGAGCCGCGGCGAGGACTCTCCACGTAGCACGATGCATGAGCTATTCACTTTCGCAGGGTTGGGAACGCGTCGCGATAAGGGCCGACCACTACCAACCCGGTCCAATCCGTCGGAGCCTGGCCGGAGTCAATCCAGTCCTTGTACGCATCACTCTCGATGTCGAACTGCAGTGGTTCGACGGGCTTACCGTCCGGACCGGCCTTGAACGCCGCCGGCGACGGCGGCACATACTTCTTAGGCGCACCTGGAGAGTTCGCCGCGGCGTATACACCGGGCGCGAAGTAGCCGGCGGCCAACAGGCTGGCCATCGTCAGATCCTCGAGGCGTGTTTGGACGACATCCGCCAGTGGCCGATCCTCTCCCGACGGCCGATCCGGCACCTTGGCGACTTCTTTGAGGGCGGCGGACTTGAGAACATCCAGAAGGAGACCTGTCCAGGGGCCTTTCGGTGCGGGCACGACCGGCATTTTCAGAGCAAGCCCAAGCGCGTCCGAGACCGCCTGCGCTTTGCGCTTCTCGAAGTCTGCCTGCTCCTTTCCGCCCTCGTACGCTGCGTTCATCAGCAAGCTCATCGTCTTGGCAAGCCGAGTCCCTGCGCCGTTGGCGTCCGGTGCCTTTTGGTCGGCTGTCAGCAGCCTGACGGCGTTCTGTGGATCTTTTTTCAGGCCCTCAGCAAATGCGTGCGCGTACAGCAATTGTCCGGCGGCCATGACACCGGCGGACACGATCTTCACGTTGCTCTCGTCCTCGCCGACGACGTGCAGCAGCTTGCTGACGAGCTCTCGGTCCATCCTCGCTCCCAGCGGACCGTCCGGTGGGAACACTGTGGCGGGCGGAAGGCCCGCGTATCCGTCCTGCGTCCAGCCCGACGGGAAGGACGTGACTCTTGGACGGCCACCCAGAACGTAGATGAGGTCAGGGCCGTAGCTGGCGAGCATGTGGGCGAGGCTGTCTCGCATGGCGGTGCCGGGTTTCCAGCCTTGGTGTTCGTCCAGGCCCATGAACCAGCCGCCGTCTTTGCCCTTGCCGACGTTTTGCCCGATCAGGGCGAAGGATTGGCTGGCGATGGTGGCGGAGGTTCGGCCGTTGTCGGTGCGGTCTCGCCAGGTGGTGGTGGCGGTTTGGAGGGCGTTGCCTAGGGCGTCGCCGTTGTCGTAGTGCCAGGTGCGGTCCTGGAGCAGGTACTTGAGGCGGTTGTTGACTGTGAGCTTTTCGCCGTTGATCTCGACTGTTGTGGTGGCGGCGTGGGGGTTGGTTACGTCGAAGAAGTTCTGGGCGGCCTGGGGGTTGTGGGAGAGGGCTTCGAGGATGTTTGCGAGGGCGTCCGGCATGGCTTTGCCGTCGGGTTGGTAGGCGCCGGCGAAGGAGTGGTAGGGCTCCCAGTAGGTCCGTGGTTCCCAGACCGGGTCGTCTTTGTGGGCGTACTCGTAGTCGTAGACCTTGGTGCTGACGGTGTCCAGGAATCTTGTGGAGAAGCGGCCGTAGCGCAGGAGCATCGAGAGGGACTGGCCTTGGCCGTGGGCGATGTCGGACGGGGTTGAGCTTCGGGTCTTGCCTTCGGTGATTGCGTCGGCGTACTTCTCGGCGAAGCCAGGTGGCAGTCCGACGCCGTCGAGGTCGCGGGTGGCGGTGCCGAGGGTGGTGCCGAGGGCCGTGACCAGCGAGGTGTAGTGGACCTTCCACTGCTCGAGCTCCGGGGACTTCGGGCCTGACTCGGCGATGATTCGTTCGCGGTCGCGGGAGGCCAGGCGGAGTGCCCACGAGACCTGTTTCAGGTCTGCGTTGCCGGCGAAGCCGAGGGCGAAGTACGGGTCGTTCTGGTTCTTCGCGAGTACGGCGATCAGTTCGGGGCTGAGCTTGCCCGGGGCGCCGTTGAGCTGCTTGGCGGCGTCGGCGCCCAGGGCGCGGGCCTGGTCGGGTGGGAGCGTGGACAGCAGGGACTCGTCGATCTTGACGATGCCTCGCTGGCCTGCGGCTCGCTGGCCGAAGGTGATGGCCTGGTTCTCGATCTGCTGGGCCAGGGCCAGCCGGCGGCGGAGGCCTGGGAGTTGGTCGTTGACCCAGCCGGCAACCTGGTTGATGGTCGCTGTCTCCGAAGCCCCGCCGAGGACGCCGGTGCTGGTGCGCTTGATCTGGCCGGCCGAACTCATCAATGCACCGGCCGCGTCGGTCATCCGCCGGATCAGATCGTTCAGGATCACCAGGTCGATGCTCGCGATCGTCACTCGACGCGTCCCTGGTTGCGCCACCGGATCTGCCAGGCGGTCGGCGCGACCTGCTCCGGCTCGCCTCGGTAGATGGTCTCGAGCTCGGTGAGGCATGCCGTCGCTGCTGCCTTCACGGCCTTGTCGCGGCCTTGGAGGTCGGCTGCGAACGCGCCTGAGGCTCCCCCGGTCCATGCTCCGGCTGCGAAGGCCTTCTTGGCCGCTTCCAGTGCGATCGCCGCGGCGTGTACCTGCGGGCGCAAGGTCGTCAGCGCCCTGCCTACCGCATGTTTGTACGGGTTCGGAACGTCCCCAGTCATCGTCTCCCCCAGAGTTCGCCTGCCGGGAGAGATCGTAGCCCGCAGCCGGGCCGCTACTGACGGTGGTCAGTCGCGCTCGACCACGGTCAGGGTCCAGCCGGAGGCGGCCGGGTCGAGCTCGGCGTTCCAGCGGTCGCTGACGAGTTTGTGCAGTGCCTTCGGGGTGCCGGGGTCCTTGCCGGACTCGAGGACGTGCCGCGCGACCAGGCCGCGGGTGTGTTTGGCCATGTGGGAGACGACTGTGCGTACGCCGTTGCGTTCGCGGACGACGTTGACCGAGACCCACTTGGCAGCCCGGTCACCGGTTGGGCGCCAGGCGGCGACGTACGTCGACGAGCGGCAGTCCACGATCACACCGTCGGCCTCGGCGAGCGCTGCGGCCAGGGGCTCACGCCAGACGCCGGCGAGCGGTCCGTGGCCGGGGAGCGTCGTACCCATGGAGAGCCGGTACGGCGGTACGCGGTCGGCTGGGCGCAGTGCGCCCCAGGCGGCGGACACGACGAGGAGGCGGTTCGCCGCGCGGCGCTTGGTGCCGGCGGACAGCGTGGAGTAGCCGAGAGCGTCGTACAGAACACCTGAGTAGAGCTCAGAGACCGGTACGGCGGGCTCGGTGCGCCAGCGGGTGTTGCGATCGACCTCGGCCTGGAGGGATGCGCCGACGCCCAGCACGCCGTACGCGTCCTCAGAGGCGGACACTTTGGCCAGGGTCTCGAGGACCTGCTCGCGAACCGGGTTGAGTTCGGGGAACGACAGCGTGCCGAAGTCGACGGCGCGGCCGCGGGTCCGGCCGGTCTTGCCCTCGGACGGGGGCAGCAGGATCAGGGTCACGTCAGGTCGTCCAGTACGGCGAGGTCGTCGAGCGTGGGGTCCCAGGTGCCGGCCGCGACGTTCTGTGCGATCTGCTCCGGGGTCGAGGCGCCGGCGATCACCGAGGCGACCGCGGGCTGCGCGGCCAAGCCGCCGATCGCGACGTCGATCATGGTCAGGTCCCGCTCGGCCGCGAAGGTCTCGAGCGCCTCGATCCGGTCGAAGTCGGCCTGGGCCAGCCGCTCCGGCTGCGTGGCCAGGCGGGTGCCCTCGGGAGCGGCCTCGCCGCGCTTGTACTTGCCGGTGAGCAGACCGGAGGCAAGCGGGAAGAACGGCAGTATGCCGATCCCGAGGTGCTCGCAGGCGGGCACGAGCTCGTCCTCGATGTCGCGTTCGAGCAGCGAGTACTGGTTCTGGGCGCTGATGAAGTGGGCGTGGCCACCGGTCCGGGCCGCCCAGTCGGCGTCCACCACCTGCCAGCCGGCGAACTGCGAGCTGCCGATATAGCGAACCTTGCCTTCGGCAACGAGCTCACTGAGCGCGGCGAGGGTCTCCTCGATCGGCGTGACCGGGTCCGGGAAGTGCAGCTGGTACAGATCGATCCAGTCGGTCCCCAGCCGCCGCAGGCTCGACTCGACCGCGCGCCGGATGTACCGGCGTGAGCCGCGCACACCCCAGTCGGGGCCGTTCTCGCCGTGCATGTCGCCGCCGAACTTGGTCGCCAGCACCACCTGGTCACGGCGCGAGCCGAGTGCTTTGCCGAGCAGCTCCTCGCTCGAGCCGTACTCACCGCGGTAGATGTCAGCGGTGTCGAACAGCGTGATCCCGGAGTCGATCGCGGCGTTCACCACCGCGTCGGTTCGGCTCGCGTCCAGCCTGCGCCCGAAGTTGTTGCAGCCCAGCCCCACCACACTCACGGTGAGGCCCGAGTCACCCAGTTGCCGGTACTCCATCGTGCTCATGGTCAGAGCATAGAGTGGCGCCATGCCGAGTCTCTCCGTCGACGGCGCCCGTACCCGGGCTGCCGCACTTTCCGTCCAGTCGTACGACGTCGATCTCGACCTCACCCAGGGCGAGCGAACGTTCGGATCCACCACCATCGTCCGGTTCGCAGCGACCGAACCCACCAGCTGGGTCGATGTGAAACCCGACGAACTGCTGTCGGTGACACTGAACGGGGAGCCGGTCGACGTGGCCGGGCTGAACGACGGACGGCTCGAGCTGACCGGTCTGCAGGCCGAGAACGAGCTCGTCGTGGTGGCCTCGATGGCCTACACCCACGACGGTGAGGGCATCCACCGCGCGGTCGATGCGGCCGACGGTCTCGTCTACACCTACGGAATGTCGTTCCTGGACGCGGCTCCGCGGGTTTTCGCGTGTTTCGACCAGCCCGACCTCAAGGCGCCGTACCGGGTGAAGGTGACCGCGCCGACCGAGTGGCTGGTGCTGGGCAACGGTGCAGCGACGCAGGTCTCCCCCGGTCGCTGGGAGCTGGCCGAGACGATGCCGCTGTCGACGTACTTCGTCACGATCGTGGCCGGGCCGTACCACCAGATCACCGACGAGCACGACGGGATCCCGCTCAGCGTGGTCGCGCGGCAGTCGCTGAAGGAGGCGCTGGACCGCGAGGCCGCGGACATCTTCCGGGTCACCAAGCAGGCCTTCGACGAGTACCACCGGATGTTCGGGTACCGGTACCCGTTCGGTGAGTACCACCAGGCGTTCGTCCCGGAGTTCAACGCCGGCGCGATGGAGAACCCGGGCTGCGTGACGTTCCGCGACCCGATGGTGTTCCGCTCGGCCGCGACCGACCAGGAGCGCAGCAACCGGGCGCGGACGATCGTGCACGAGATGGCTCACCAGTGGTTCGGCGACACCGTCACGATGAAGTGGTGGAACGACCTGTGGCTGAACGAGTCGTTCGCCGAGTACATGGCGCACCGGGTCTCGACCGCGGCCACCGACTACCAGGACAACTGGATCGACTTCGCCTACATCCGCAAGTGGTGGGGCCTGCAGGCCGATCAGCGGACGTCGACGCACCCGGTCGCCGCCGACCCGGTCAAGGACGCGCTGGCCTCGCTCGACGACTTCGACGGCATCTCGTACGCCAAGGGCGCGGCCGTGCTCAAGCAGCTGGCCAACTACCTCGGTGACGACATCTTCCTGGCCGGCGTCATCGCCCACATCCGCGCCGCCGAGTTCGGCAACGCGACCTTCGGTGACCTGCTCGCCAAGTGGACCGAGGCCGGCGCGGCCGACATCGACACCTGGGCCCAGAACTGGCTGCGCACCCCCGGTCTGGACACGATCACGGCGGTCCGGACTCCCGACGGCATCAAACTTCGCCGTACGGCGCCCGCCCAGTTCCCGGCGCAGCGGCCGCACAAGCTGACGGTCGGCGGGTACGACGCCGACGGGAACGCCACCATCGTCGATGTCGTGGTCGACGCGGACGAGGTCGACGTACCGCTCGATGCCTCGACTCTCGTGGTCATCCCGGACACCGGTGACGACACCTGGGCCAAGATCCGGCTCGACGCCGACAGCCTGACGAACCTGACGGCGGTGCTGCCGAAGATCACCGACGGCGTCACCCGCGCTGTCGTCCTGAACAGCGTGCGCGACTCGACCGCCGACGGCGAGCTCGACCCGAACCTCGCCTTCGACATCCTGCTCGAGATGCTGGCCGGCGAGGCCAGCGACATCGGCATCGGCACGATGAGCGACTGGGCCCGCACCCACATCCTCGGCGGCTACCTGCCCTACGAGGAGAACCGCGCCCGGCTCGAGAAGGTCCTGGCCGACCGGCTGCCCGATCTGCCGGCCGGCTCCAGCCTCCAGCTCGCGGTCGTCCGGGCGTACGCGCGGCAGAGCGCGGACGTCGAGCGCCTCCAGGGCTGGCTGAGCGGCGTCGCGGTGCCGGACGGCGTCACGATGGACGCGGACCTGCGCTGGCTCGTCCTGCTGCAGCTGGCCCGGCTCGGCGCGATCGGCGATGCCGAGATCGACGCGGAGCTCACACGCGACGCATCCTCCGAAGGCCGCGAGCACGCGACTCGCTGCCGCGCGGCGCTGCCGACGGCCGCGGCCAAGGAGAAGGCGTGGTCGCTGATCATGACCAACGGCGACCTGTCGAACTACGAACTCGACGCGGCCTGCGAAGGGTTCTGGCATCCGGCGCAGCGCGAGCTCACAGCGCCGTACGTCGACCGCTACTTCGCCGAGATCCCCGGTACCGAGAAGCTGCGGTCCGGCTGGGTCGTGGCCTCCTCGGCGAGCCGTGGCTTCCCGCGGTTCGAGATCGAGGAGCGGGTCGTGGCCCGGGCCACGGATCTGGTGGCGGACGAGTCCGTGGCGGCGGGGATCCGGCGTTCGGTCGGTGACCGCGCGGACGACGTGAAGCGTGCGCTGGCCGTGCGTGCGGCGTACGGCGTCTGATTCGTAATGTTGACCAGGGTCCCGTGTCGTCGCAGTCACCGACGGTTGTGACTACTGTGACTGATGTGACTCAGAGGGCCCTGGTGAGCAGCGTGAAGGTGATTTCGTGACGTAATCTCCACAATGACCGACCGGTACGGCGTGCCGGTCTTTGGTCAGGCCCCCGTCCCGGGAGAGACTGTCGAGAACCGCACAGGAGAACAAAGGCAATGCGCGAGGCGAGGCTCGTCGGTCTGAGCCAGGACGGCACACAGCTGATCCTGGCAATGCCCGAGACGGGTGAGGAGTTCGCCGTCCCGGTCGACGACCGGTTGCGTGCGGCCCTGCGCGGCGACCGTGCCCGACTCGGCCAGCTGGAGATTCAAATGGAGAGCGCGCTGCGCCCACGAGACATCCAGGCTCGGATCCGTGCCGGGGAGAGTCCCGAGGCGGTTGCTGCGGTCGCCCAGATGCCGATGGAGCGCGTGATGGCGTTCGCCGGGCCGGTCCTGGCCGAGCGCGACCACATCGCGAACCTCGCCCAGCGTGCCTCAGTACGGCGGCGCGGTGGTGCCGACGCGCCGACCCGCAATCTCGGTGCGTGGGTGACCGAGCGGTTGCGGACCCGGCACGTCGATCCGGCCACCGCCGACTGGGACGCCTGGCGGCGCGACGACGGCCGCTGGCAGGTCCGGGTCTCGTACTTCGTCGAGGCCGAAGACCTCTCGGATCCCGATTCCGAGCAGAAGGAAGAGAAGATCGCACTCTTCGCCTACGACGCTCCGGGGCGCTACGCGGTCCCGGACGACGACGAGGCGCGCTGGCTGGTTGGTGAGCAGGCGCAGGTGCTGCCTCCGCCGGTGCAGCCGGTCCACCAACCGGGTGAGCGGCGGCTGGCCGCTGTCGCGGACATCGACCTTTCGGTGGCTCCGGATCATGGGGCCGACTCGTACGAGGCCGGCTTCGAGGACACGATCAGCCTTCCGCGCCGCAATCCCGCTGGAAACCAGCCGGTTTCTCGGGATACCGAGCGGGGGCCGCGACGGGTGCACTCGGTGCCGAATCCGGATGAGGAGCCGACGCTGATCGACGTACCGATCGAGCAGCCGCCGGCGTTGCATCCGACGGTTCGCGCGGTCGAGCGTCCGGCCCAGCCACCGGCCGAGTCCGCAGCGTTCGCTCCCCCGGAGGAGCGCGCGGCACCGCCGGCGAACCCGTTCACGGAGCGGCGCGATGCGCCGCCGGCCGCGTTCCCGGAATCGCGCAGCGCTCCCGCCGGTCCCCCGCCGGGCACTGTCGACCGCAGCCAGCCCTCGCATAACGAGCAGCCCCCGGCACAACCTCCGTACGATCGTCCTGCCGCGGCGACTCCCCAGGCGCCTCCGCGTCCGGCCGAACGTCGCCCTGCCGAGCGGCCTGCGGAATCACGTCCGGCTGAGCTCCGTCCGCAGCCGACCGCCCCTGCGCGCCCGGCCGAGGAGCCCCGACCGGCTCCGGCACCCCAAGCGCCTGCGCCGAGTCAGCCGGCGGCTCAGGAGCAACTGCCCGAGGAGCCGGCCGCCGAGGCTGCCCCCGCGGAGGAGACCAAGAAGAAGCCCGCCCGGCGCGGTTCGAAGCGCGCCAGCGTGCCGAGCTGGGACGAGATCATGTTCGGCAAGAAGGCCGACTGACCCCCGAACACCGCCGAACCCGCATCCTTCTGGGTGCGGGTTCGTTGCATCTACGGACAGTTGTCCCAGATCGCGGACGGTGTTGTCGTCGGGCGCAGGCTCTGCCATGATCGTCGGCATGCAGAACCTGCTGTGTTGTTGCTGTTGTTGTCGCTGACGCGCGCCGTCTCCGGCGCACGAGGCCCTGCCCTTTCCCAGGCCCGCCCGCCGACACCAGCACCCACAGGATCCTGCACCCATGAATCTCCCGGCCTTTGCCGATCTCCTCGCGTCCCGCGGCCTTCGCCTGCTGCCCGGCTCCCACGCCGTGCCGGTCGAGCTGCTCGTCCAGCTGCCTGACGCCACGATCGCCCGCTTCACCGCCCGCGGCACCACACTGCAGCTGCAGCACTACCCCGCCGAAGCACTGACCGCGATCACCATCGCCGCCGAGTGCGGCTGCGGCGACCACCACCCCCAGACCGGCCCGGCCCGCGTCACCCTCAGCCGCTACGCCGTCCCGACCGACGAACGCACCATCGACGGCGAACTCCTCTTCGGCTGGCAGCATCACGAGGCCGGCCTCCTCCGCCTCACCGACGCAGCCACCCACTTCTTCACCCTCCTCGAAGACCTCCAGGCCCCCGCCCGCGAACTGGTCGGCGTCGCCTGAGCGTTCGTCCTGTGCACTAGCGACAGGAGGTGTGGGCCGGATGTGGTGTTCCGGCGGTTGGGTCAGGCGTGCCGGGTGGGGTGCGTAGAGGTGTACGTCCTGTCGTTCGTGCGGTGGTTCTGCGGTGCTGCTGGGTGGGGGTCTGAACTCTTGAATTAGTAACACGCTTGGTTTAACTTATCGGCGCCTGCCCCTGTGTGCTTCCGGACCGCCACCTGGAGACCAGCATGACCAGACGTCTGCTTGCCCGGTTCCTGCCCGCCCTCCTGCTCGCCGGTGCCATCGCCGTGCCGCAGCAGGCTCAAGCGGCGACGATGTATCCGAGCGGTGTGGGTGCCGATCTCGGTCCAACGCCAACGACGCTCGGGGTGAAACCGGCGGCCGGGGATGACCCGGCCGGGTTGCGGACCGGGACCGAGCAGGGGCGCGGCTACTGGCAGACCGATCAGGCAGCTGGGACCGGCTACCTGGAGTTCGACGTCGACCGCGACTACGTGGACGAGATCGGCACCGACGATGTCCTGGTGACGGTGACCTATCTCGACCGTGGGACCGGCAGCCTCGAGCTCCAGTACGACGCCGCCGCCGACCCGCAGGCCGATGCGACCGACCTCCAGCTGACCGGCAGTGGCCAGTGGAAGACCGGGATCTTCGAGCTGACCGGGATCGGTTTCACCAACCGCCTCGGCGACGCGGACATCCGTCTGTTCGGCAATGCGGACATCACCGTCGCCGGCCTGCGGATCAGTACGGCGGGTGCGTCGGTTCAGCTCGGTGCTTCGCCGATCCAGTCCGGCATCAGCCCGCGGGCCGGGGACAACGGCTCGTTCCTGGTGACCGGCGTACAGGATGGTCGGTCGTACTGGCAGACCGATCGGACTGCTCCGGCGCCAGGCATGAGCTTCTTCTACATGAATGTGGCTGACACCTACCTCTACAACAACCGCAATCTGGTGCTCGTCAGCATCGACTACTTCGACGCGGGCAACGGGCAGTTCGGTCTGCACTACGACTCTCCGGGCACGACCATCCCGGAGATGTTCAAGAACTCCGAGGTCGTGACCTACGGCGACACCAAGACCTGGAAGACGTACACGTTCGCGCTGCCGGATGCCGTCCTCACGAACCGGTCGAACGGTGGCGACTTCCGCATCCACAACGGTGACGGCGCGGTCGATCTCAAGGTCGCGGCGGTCCGGGTGGCCAAGGTCGCGACCACGCTGAACGTCACCGAGGGTCTGCTCGATCTCATCGGTTCTGCGACCCGGGTTGAGAAGGCTGCCCGCGAGGGTTCGCGCGACGGGCAGTACCCGGCGGGGAGCCGCGCGACGCTGCGGCAGGCGATCGAGGACGCGCGGACGGTCGCGACCACGCCGGGGGCGACCGACGTACAGGTGAAGCAGGCGATCCAGACGCTGCAGACCAAGCTCGACGCGTTCACCGCGTCTGCTGTGGACACCAACTTCGCCAACACCGGTACGGCGTCTGCCAGCGGCGGGACCGGGGTCGAGAACGTCAACGACGGTGACCACGAGAGCGCGTGGACGAGCGGTGCAGGAGACTCGTGGTTGCAGCTCGATCTCGGTACGGCGCGACCGGTCAACGATGTGCGGGTCGAATGGGCACAGGCCTACTCCCCCGACTACACCGTGCAGGTCTCGAACGACGCTCAGAACTTCACCACCGTCGGACGAACCGGCTCCCCCGGCGGGAACCAGTTCAGCCGGACCCGGTTCGCGACGACCAGCGCACGCTATGTCCGGGTCGCAATGACCGGGGCCGAGGCCTACATCGTCCGCGAACTGCAGCTTCGCGTCTCGCCGGTCGTCACCCCGCAACCGCGGCTCGTGAACACGGTGAACCCGACGGAGGACGGCGTGGTCGCTGACTTCGATGCGACCGCGTACGGCGCTGATCGGAGCGGGCGGAAGGATTCGACCAAGGCGATCCAGGCCGCGGTCTACGCGTGTCAGGACGCGGGCGGTGGCACGGTCTGGCTGCCGGCCGGCAAGTACAAGGTGACCGACACGATCGAGGTGCACGCGTTCTGCACGCTGCGCGGTGATCGCCGCGACCCGGACAAGGGGCGCGCGGGCAACGGGCCCGGGGGCAACGTACGCGCGGGCGACGAGCGGGGCCTGGCCGCCGGCGACTACGGCACGGTCGTCATCGCGGATCTCGCGTCTGGGGATGACGGGCCGAGTCTGTTCCGGATCGGCGGGAGCGCCGGTGTCCTCGGCGTCACGACCTACTACCCGAACCAGAACGCCGCCAACCCGGTCCCGTACAACTACACCTTCGAGGTCCCGGGTGGTGCCTGGATCGGCAACGAGAACTACATGATGTCGACCATCGCCGATATCACCATGCTGAACTCGTACCGCGGGATCGGGATCAGCACGATGCCGAACGACCGCGGCAACGCCCCGAGCTCCGGCCAGGTGCACGAGTCGACGACGATCCGGAACATCCGGGGAACCGCTCTCTTCGAGGGTGCGCGCGCCTACAACGGTGCCGACGTCGGCACCTGGGAGAACGTTGCCTTCAGCAACTCTTACTGGGCGGCCGCGCCCGCCGCCTTCCGGCCGCCGGCCCGCGCCGCTCTGGATGCGTGGACCCGGGCCAACGGAACCGGTCTCGCGCTCGGCGATCTCGAGTGGGATCAGTTTCACCAGATCGCGCTCTCCGACTACAAGATCGGGATCCACGTGGTCACGGGGCAGCGGGCCCAGTTCACCGGGAGCTTCCTGCAGCTGGAGATCCGCCGTTCTCAGATCGGCGTTCTCGTGGACGAGATGGACAGCCGCTGGGGCTGGCAGATCGCGGGCGGCCGGATCGAGGGCAGCGAGCACGCGATCGTGAACAACTCTCACGGGTACGTGAAGCTCACCGGAGTCGCGCTCTCCGGCGCTCTCTCCGGAACCGTTCACCAGATGCAGGGCAAGGCCCCGAGCGTTCCCCAGAGAGCGCTCTCTGCGGCGACACAGCGCTTGTATCTCGTGAACGCGCCGCACGGGATCGGGTATCTCCCGGCCGCCGACGCCACCAGCGCCGTACAGAAGGTGCTCGACAAGGCCGGCCGGTCCGGCGGCGGCATCGTCTACCTGCCTGCGGGCTGGTACCGGATCAGCACCCACCTCCGCGTTCCCGCGAACGTCGAGCTGCGCGGCGCATCCGCCGTACCGAACCGCGATCAAGGCGGCGCCAGCTACGGAACCGTCCTGCACGCCTTCGAGGGCCGCAACAACGCCGACGGCACCCCGCTCATCACGTTGGGCAAGAGCGCCGGAGTCCGCGGGCTGCGTGTCTTCTACCCGGAGAACAATCCGGGCAGCGCCGATGGGGTGGTCCCCTACCCGTACGCCGTCCGCGGTCACGCCGGTGGCAACTACGTGATCAACTCCGGGTTCCCGAACACCTGGAACGGCATCGACCTGCGCGGGGATCACACTCTCGTCCGGAAGGTCGCCGGGGCGTTCTTCGACCACGCCATCCACCTCGGCGCCGGCCACGACGCCCGGATCGAGGGCGTGCTCTCGAACGGGAACGCGGTCACCCGCACCGGCTACCAGCAGCCGTACTGGATGAACGAGGGCCGGATCTTCGAGCTCGTCATCGACAAGTACATGCGCAAGACCGCCAAGATCGTCACGGTCGACGGCACCACCGGCGTGACGCTCCTGAACGTGTTCGCCTACGGCTTCCACGACGGCCTGGTGGTGCGTAGCGGTGAAGTAAACGCAACGAACCTCGGCACCGACAACCTCGGGGACGGCGGGTTCACGGTCAAGGTGGTCGAAGGTGACGTCGCGGTGACCAACATCGCCCGCTACAACGGCGCCACCCTCGAAGGCCCGGCGCTTTTGCGCAACGTGATGGCAATCAACATGGTGCAGCGGAGTGTGAGCGTCACCGCGAACGGGAACGGTGACGTCCGGATCGCCGGAAACGAGTCCGAGCCCGGCAAGTACGAGCCGGGCGCGCAGGTGACCGTGACGGCGACGCCGGAATCGGATAGCGTTTTCCAGAACTGGACCGTGGCCGGAACGGTCGTCTCGACCGATCCGGAGTACCGCTTCACCGTGACTACGGACCAGATTCTGACCGCGAACTTCACTGCCCAGTAGGAGCGAGATGGCTGACACAGACCAGCAGGTCGCGATCGTGGGATGCGGCATCATCGGCCGCGCCCACGCGGACACCATCGCGGCACGACCGGACGCGACCGTGACGGCGCTCGTCGACAACGACGCCGACGCCCGGCACGCGCTGGCGGCGCGGCTGAAGGAGGCCGGGCACCCGGAGCCGCAGGTGTACGACGACCTCGCCGGAGCGCTCGCGGGGTCCGACGTGACGCTGGTCGCGATCTGTACGCCGAGTGGTACGCACGCCGCCCTGGCCGAGCAGGCGCTGGATGCGAAGAAGCACGTGGTGATCGAGAAGCCGCTCGACGTCGAGCTGACCCGGGCCCGCCGGCTCGGGGCGGCCGCCGACCGGGCGGCCAACCACGGCGTCGTCGCCTCCGTGATCAGTCAGCACCGCTTCGACGCCGGCAGCGCGCAGGTGAAGCAGGCGATCGACGCCGGCCGGTTCGGTCAGCTGACGTCAGCCGTCGCGACGGTCGCCTGGTGGCGGAGCGACGAGTACTACGCGTCCGCCGGCTGGCGTGGCACCTGGGCACAAGACGGTGGCGGCGCCCTGATGAACCAGGGCGTGCATACCGTCGACCTGCTGCTGTGGTTCATGGGCCGCCCGGTCAGCATCTACGCCCAGGCGATCCGCGCCACCCATCAGGCCATCGAGGTCGAGGACACCGTCGTCGCCACGATCACCTTCGAGAACGGCGCCGTCGGCACGCTGCACGCAACCACCGCGGCCTTCCCCGGCGGCCGGACCCGAGTCGCCGTCCACGGCACCGAGGGTGGTGCAGAGATCGAGGACGATCTGCTCGCCCGCTTCAACGCCGACGGTCTTAAGGACGACCAGTCCATCGACGCCGGTCCGCCCGGTGGCCACAAGGCGCAGTACGACGACATCCTGGCCGCGATCGCGAACGGCGGCCAGCCCGGTATCACCGTCCAGCACGCGATCGACGCGCTGGCCACGGTCAAGGCCGTCTACATCGCCTCGACCCTCCAGCGGCCAGTGAAGTTCCTCGACGTACTCGAAGGCCGCTACGACGACGTGGACGTCTCCCGCGGCATCGGCCTGCCGCCGGCCTAGGTGCCGGGGGCGCGGTCGTTCAGGATTCGCTGGAAGAGGTTGGAGTCCTGCCAGCGGCCGCCGATGTACAGGTAGTTCGGGGCGAAGCCGATCTGGGTGAAGCCAGTGCGTTCGAGTACGGCGTGCGACGCGGCGTTGTGCACGAACACACTGGCCTGGAGCCGGTGCAGCTTCAGTTCGGTGTCGGCGATCTCGGCGGCCGCGTTCACAGCCAGCGTCATCAGCCCACGGCCGACCGCGTCAACGCTCAGCCAGTAGCCGAGGTGCGCGTTGCGGAACGGGCCCGGCACGATGTCGCTCAAGGTCACGGCACCGACGATCCGATCGCCCGAAGCGAGCAGCCAGGGCACGGATCGGCCGGCGTCCAGCCCCGCGAGCGCCAACGACAACCGCTCTCGCTGACCAGGTTCGGTGAACCAGTTCGCCGGCCGTGCGGGCTCCCAGCGCTTCAGATGCTCCCAGCTGCGGGTGTACGCATCGGCCAAGGCAGCCGCGTCCGAGAGGGCGGCGAGACGGAGTTCGACGTCGGGAGTGAGTTGGCGGGACTTGATCACTTCGGAAGCCTACGAGCCTGACTCGAGCCGCTCACTCGCGGGGTGAACGCGTCGTGGAAGATCGTCGACGCCGCTCCGACCGCGGCCGCGTCGGCCTGCAGCATCGACTCCTCGACGACCACCGGACGGATCTCCCGGGCCACCGGATGCAGGTTCACTGCGCGGCCGATCTCGGTCAGCAGGATCCGCGAGATCTCCGGCGCGTACGCCGGCCCGCCGACCACGATGAGATCGATGTCGAGCAGGTCGACCAGCCCGACCGCGCCTTGACCGATCACCTGGCCGACCCGGGTGGCTGCCCGCAACGCTGCTTCGTCGCCGGCGGCCGCGGCTCGGCAGACCGCCTTGTAGCGCTTGGCCTCATCGGTCGCATCAGGATCGGTTTCGACATATCCGTACGACGCGGCGATCACCGGCAGCGAGGCGGTCGGGTTGCACTCCGGAACCATCTCCGGTCCGGTCGAGACGTCCCACTCCCCCATCCGCAGCGCGGCCACCTGACCGAACTCCCCGGCATTCGCCGTCCCACCGCGGTAGATCGAGCCATTGAGAATCAGACCGCTCCCGACACCGGTCCCGAGATACAGATACGCGAAGTCGCGGGCCCGGGCCGATCGTCCGATCCAGCGCTCGCCGATCGCGGCCGCCGTACCGTCCTTCTCGACCAGGACCGGGTGGTTCAGCTTCTCCTGCAACAGGTGCCGGATCTTCAACCCACGCCACGCCGGCTGCAACGGCAGCGCGAGCAAAGACCCGTCGGCATCGATCGGACCCGGTACGGCGACGCCCACGCCGAGCATGGACTTCGGGTCGACCTGGCTGATGCTGAGCGCCGCGGTCACGGTCGCCGCGGTCAGATCGATCAGCTTGTCGGTCGGCAGGTCATCGGCCAGGTCAGCCGTCTCACGGCGCACGATCGTGCCGTCGAGATCGACCACTGCGACAGTCAGCAGCTCAGGATCCAGATGGATACCGACCGCATGCGCAGCGTTCGACCGCAACCGCACCGGCGTCCGCGGTTTGCCGAGCCGCTCGGCTCGCTCCTGCGCCTCTTCGACCAGCAGACCCTGCTGCAGCAGGATCCGCAGGATGCGCGAGATCGACTGCTGGGTCAGGCCGGTCCGGCGGGAGATCTCGGTCCGGCTGATGATCCCGGCCAGCCGGATCGTCTCGATGATCACAGCCTCGTTGAAGGACCCCAGGTCCAACTGGTTCGCCCCTGAGAATCCGTCGTCCGCCGCCACCATCGTCCACCTCCCCGTCCTGTCAGCCGTGATCGTACTGCGAGAACACCGTGCTCACGGTGCTTCGAGCGCACCGTCGATGCGTCGTACTCCCGCCGCCCACTCGTCGTGTCCGGACAACTCCGCCGGATAACGGGCCGCGGCCTCGAGATCGAGATCGATTCCCCAGCCCGGTGTGTCGTTCGGCGTCAGCCAGCCGTCCTCGATCCGGAGCGTTCCCGGGAACACCTCGTGCACGGCGTCGTCGTACAGATGACCTTCTTGGATGCCGAAGGCAACAGAACTCACGTCGAGCGCGACATTCGCCGCGGCACCGATCGGTGAGGTGTCGCCGGGTCCGTGCCAAGCGGTTCGTACGCCGCACAGCTCGGCGAGGTCGGCGAGTTTGCGTGCCGGTGTGAGCCCGCCGATGTCGGAGACGTGCGAGCGGATGAAGTCGACGCCACCATCCCGGACGAGCCGGACGGCATCGCCCATCGAGGTCGTCAGCTCACCCACAGCCAGCGGCACCGGCGAGGCTGCCCGCACCTCAGGCAGCCGGTCCCAATGCTCCGGCGGCAGCACGTCCTCGAGGAAGAACAGCCCGTACTCCTCCAGCGACCGCGCCAGCAGCACAGCTTCCTTCGGCGTCAGTCGCGAATGGACGTCGTGCAGCAGCTCGATGTTGTCCGGCAGCACATGCCGCGCCTCCGCGAACAGCTCCGGCGTCGCCCGCAGGTAGTCGCGTGCAGACCAGCCGTTGCGGTACGGCGCGTCCGGGTAGAGCGTCGGTACGGCGGGAGCGCCGTACCCGCCACCGCCAGGTGTCGAGATCTGCAGGCGGATGTGCCGCAACCCCTGCGATACCAGCTTCTGCGCGTGGTCGAGCGCCTCCTCGATCGTCCGCCCGCTGGCATGCAGATACGTGTCGGCGGCCGCACGGACCTTGCCACCGAGCAGTTCGTACACCGGCATCCCGGCCCGCTTGCCGGCGATGTCCCACAGGGCCTGGTCGATCCCGGAGATCGCGTTGTTGGTCACCGGTCCGCCACGCCAGTAGCCGCTGAATCCGGCCAGCCGGGTCAGGTCGCCGATGTCCCCGGGGTAGCGCCCGATCAGCAGCCGGGCCAGGTGCTCGTCGACGAACGTCTGCACCGCCTTCCAGCGCTGTGTGAACGTCGCGCAGCCGAGGCCGTACAACCCGGGCTCGGTGGTGTCGATCTTCACCACCACCAGCGGGATGCCTTGCGGCGCGGTGACGATCGCCTTCACCTCCCGGATCCGCACGTCGTCGCGGACCGGCCACGGCTGGTCGAAGTTCGAGGGCATTCAGAGCTCCAGAGTCGGAAGGTCGAGTTCGTGCTGTGCCTGGAAGCCCAGCACCGTACGTACCGCGGTCAGGTCGATCGGTACCTCGCGGCCGATGAACCGCCGCAACCGGGGAACCTCCGGCGCCAACGCGTCCAGCAGGGATTCGGTCGGGTACGGCGCGTTCGTCGTACCGGCCGCGACGAAGAAGGTGTGCGCGCCTTCCAGCGGCCTGGTGAGTCCGAGCTCGATCGCGTACGCCGCGTCCCGGTTGTCGAGGTAGCTCCACGCCTCACGCAACCCGCCGGCCGGGTCGTCGCGCATCCCGTCGGCCTGCGCCTGCAGGATCTCGGCCGAGTTCGTGTGCGGGAACCGCAGCGCGACCACGTCGATCCCCCACCGCCGCCAGGCCATCCGGGCGGTGTTCTCGTCGTTCTGCTTCGACAGCGAGTACGGATCGGCGATGTCGGCCGGGATCCGTTCGTCCAGCGGGTAGTAGGCCGGGTGCACGTCGTGCTCGTTGAAGATCAGCCCGGTCGCGTTGATGCTGCTCGCCATCACCGCCCGCTTGATCCCGAGGGCGCCGGCCTGCGCCAGCACGTTGAACGTCGACACGACATTGATCGAGTACACGTCGTACGGCGTACCGGCGGACGGATGAGCCAACGCTGCGAGGTGCACCACGAACTCGGCACCGTCGAGCGCATCAGCCACATCGGCCTCCGACCGCGTGTCACCGACGAGCACCCGGTCCGCCTTCAGATCGGGATGCTCGGCAGCCGACAAAGTCGTCACCAGCGCGCCGAGCTCGTTGAGCCGTTGCACGGTGACCAGGCCGATCCGGCCGCTGGCCCCGGTGACCAGCACCCGTCGGCCGTTGAGAGCAGATGTCATTCCTTGATGCCTCCGGACATGCCAACACCTCTCAGGAACTGTTTCTGGAAGACCAAGAACAGCACGACAGGGATCAGCACCGCCAGGAACAACGCGCTCATCTGCAGAGAGATCTCAGTGGTCTTGGCCACCCGCGGCAGGGCGACCGAGATCGGCTGCAGCTTCGGATCCGGCAGTACGAGCAGCGGCCAGAGGTAGTCCTTCCAGGAACCGATCACGGTCAGCAGCGCGACCACGCCGACGATCGGCTTGGACAGCGGAAGGATCAGCGCGGTGAACATCCGCAGGTTGCTCGCGCCGTCGATCCGGGCGGCCTCGATCAGCTCCCGCGGGATCGAGTCGAAGTACCGCTTCATCACCAGCACGTTGAACGCACCGGCCGCCGACGGCAGCCAGACCGCCCAGAACGTGTTCTGCAGACTGATCCCGAGCACCGGCATCTTCAGGATCGTCATGTAGAGCGGGACGAGTGAGATGACACCGGGCAGGAAGAGCGTCGCGAGCACGGCGCCGGTGACGATCGGTCCCCATTTCGGCCGGAGCACGCTCAGAACGAAGGCTCCCGTCGTACAGACGAACAGGGTCGAGATCATCGAGCCGATCGCGATGAACGCCGTGTTGCCGAGGTACGCGCCGATCTGGACGCGGTTCCACGCGTCGGGGATGTTCTTCAGCTGGATGCCCGACGGCCACAGCTGCATCGGGCCGCTCAGGATGTCCTGGCTGGTGGAGACGCCGGACTTGAGCAGCCAGAGCAGCGGTCCGACACCGGCGATCAGTACGGCGATGAAGATCAGCACCTGGATCGCGGGCAGGCCGTAGCGGACCGTCGTACGGCGCCGGTCCTGGGTCGAGATGATTCCGCGCTCATGGGTCATGTCGTGCTCCAGCGGCGGGTGACAAAGTGGTAGACGACCGACAGCAGACAGAGCACCCCGGCGAGCAGGACGCTGAGCGCGGTCGCGGCGCCGAAGTCGCCGTTGACGAACGCGTAGCGGTAGATCAGCAGCAGGATCGTGGTGGTGGCGTTGTTCGGGCCGCCGCCGGTGAACAGGAACGGTTCGGTGAAGACCTGGAACGTCCCGATCAGCTGCAGCAGCATCATGATGAAGATGATTCCGCGGATCTGCGGCAGCGTGACGTGCCAGATCCGGCTCCAGATCCCGGCCCCGTCGAGCTCGGCCGCCTCGTACAACTCCGTCCGTACGCCGGTCAGCGCGGCCAGGTAGATGATCGAGGTGGCGCCCGCGCCGGCCCAGGTCGCCTCGAGCACGATCGCCGGCATCGCCAGGCTCTGCGAGTTCAGCCAGGCGAACGGGCCGATCCCGAACCAGCCGAGGATCGAGTTGAACACGCCGGACGCGCTCGGGTCGTAGAAGAACGTCCAGAGCAGGATCGCGGCCACCGGCGGTACGACGGCCGGCAGGTAGGACAGCACGTTGTAGAGCCAGCCGGTGGTCCGCAGTTCGCTGACGAACACGGCCAGGAACAACGGCACCGGGAATCCGAACACGAGGGCCAGGGCGGCGAAGTACAGGGTGTTGAGCGCGGCCTGTGGGAGTTGCGGGTCGGTCAGCACGTAGCTGAAGTTCGCCATCCCGACCCACTCCGGGGCGGTGACCAGGTTGTTCTTCTGGAAGCTGAGGACCAGGCCGCGCAGGATCGGGCCCCAGGAGAAGTACAGGAAGGTCAGCACCAGCGGTACGGCGAAGATCACGGCGCTGAGCCCGCCGGAGCGGTACCAGGTCAGGAGCGACCTGGTACCGCTGCGGGTCTGGTTAGTCTTCTGGAACATGGGGTTACCGCGCGAGGCGTGCGTCGATCTTCGAGGCGGTCTCGCTCAGCAGCTTGTCGATATCCGCGTCCTTCTTCGTGAGCACCTGCTGGACGACCGGGTCGAGCAGCGAGTAGACCTCCTGGCCCTTGTTCCCCGGCTCGGGCAGCAGCTTCAGCGACGTGGTCGAGTCGATGTAGCCCTGGAACTGCTTCACCGGCACGTTCACGTACGGCTCGCGCCACTTGTTGTACTGGTCGTACGTCGCCTGGCTCAGCGGGCTGATGCCGGGCCGGCCGACGAAGCCCTTGTCGGCGATCGTGGTCTTGGCGTCGGCGACCGCGACGGCCTCGGACGTGTACTTGTCGAACTGCTCGAACTTGATCCACTTCAGCGCGGCGACGATCTCGTTCTTGGTCGCCTTCGGGCTGATCATCTTCAGCGAACCACCGGTCAGCGTCCCGTGCGGACCGCCGTCCTGCGGCAGCGCGGCGTGCCCGTAGTCGGCGGGCTTCATGCCGAAGTTCTTGACGCTCATGTCGTAGGCGTCCGGCGCCTGCATGACCATACCGATCTTGCCGGCCGCGAAGTCCTGGCGGACCTCCTCCTGGTTGTAGAGGAAGCGGCTGCCCATCGAGTTGTCGGTCCAGCGCATGTCCTTGAGGAGCTGCAGCCCCTTCTTGGTCGGCGCGTCGTTGAACGTGCTCTTCTTGCCGTCCTGGCTCTGGACCGTGCCACCCATGCTGTAGGTCATCGTGGTCAGCATCCAGCCACCGGTGTTGTTGGTGGTCAGCTGCGCGTAACCGGCCTTACCGGTCCTGTCCGCGATCTGCTTGGCGTACTGGCGGACCTCGTCCCAGGTCGTCGGCGGCTTGTCGGGGTCGAGCCCGGCCTGGGTGAACAGGGCCCGGTTGTAGGCCAGCCCGACCGAGAAGACATCGATCGGTACGCCGTAGATCCGCCCCTGGTCGTCCTGGACGATCTTCAGCACGTTCGGGTTCAGGTCCTTGGTCAGGTCGACCAGCTTCAGCTCGTCGGTGATGTCCGGCAGCTGCTTGTTCGGGATCATGTTGGCCGGCTCTGTGAAGCTGATGCTCATCACCGTCGGCAGCGTCCCGCCTGCTACCTGGGCCTGGAACGTCTGCGCCTGCCAGGCGGTCTCGGTGGACTTCACGGTGATGTTCGGGTGCTTGGCCGTGAAGTCCTTGATCTTCTGCTCGAACGCCTTGATGTCGTTCGGCTTGTCCGGGGTGGGGCGGTCCCCGATCGTGATCGTGACCGGCGCGTTCTCGTCGATCGCCCCGGCGCTGTCCGTGGCCGTCGAGCCGTCGGCGCACGCCACCAGGCCGAGCGCCAGTCCCGACACGCCCAGTACGGCGCTCAGCCTGCTCACTGTCTTCATTCGGAACTCCTCAAGTTTCCGGAATTTCGAGTAAGTTAAACCAAGCGTGTTACTAATTCAATGCCTAGCTGGTGTCGATCTCGCGAACCCGCCTCCGACGTCTCCGTGCAAGCACCCGACCGAGGAGAAACATGCCGAACCACGTAGTGCACTTCGAGATCATCGGAACCGACCCGGCCGCCCTCCGCAGCTACTACTCCGACCTGTTCGGCTGGACATACGACGTCGGGGACGCCTCCTCCCCCGCCGTCTCCGAACCAGGCCAGTACGGCTTCGCCACCAACGCCGGCCTGAACGGCGGTGTCGCCGGTGGCGCGTCCCTCAGCCCGAAGGTGGTGTTCTACGTCGGCGTCGACGACGTGGCCGCCGCCCTGGCCCGCGCCGAGGAGCTCGGTGGACAACGAGCCTTCGGCCCGGACGGCACCCCCGGCGTCTTCATGGTTGCCCAGTTCACCGACCCCGAAGGCAACCTGATCGGTCTGGCCGGCCCGAAATAGGTCGCCTGATGGTCCGGCGGTCGTCGAGGATGGCCGCATGCTGCTCCGACCGGCGACCGCCGACGACCTCGACTTTCTGGCCGCGATGATGCTGGAAGCCTGCAACTGGACCGGCGAGAACTGGTTCACCCTCGAGACAGCGCGCGCCGACGACAAGGTGTGGCGCTACCTCGACGGCTGGCCGCAGACCGGTGACTTCGGCGTCGTCGCCGAGCTCGACGGCGTACCGGCCGGGGCGACATGGGCACGGCTCGTCCCAGGCGGCTACGGGTACGTCGCGGACGACGTGCCCGAACTGACACTCGGGGTCGCTCCCGCTTATCGCCGGCGCGGAATCGCCCGAGCGCTGCTCACCACGTTGACCGACACCGCGCGAGCGGCGTCGTACCGGCGCTTGTCGCTGAGCGTCGACCCGAACAACCCAGCAGCCACCCTCTACCGCTCTGTCGGCTTCCAGTTCGTCGAGATCAACGGAACCTCGGAAACCCTGGTCCTGAACCTCTGACAGCCCGGCTGGGCAGGGCCGGACAAGATCCCGCCCACGCGCGACACCCTGTCCTCCGATGGCGTCAGCGTCGGGGATTTGCACTGGGAACGCGACGGAGCGACGGCCGTTGTCTGGCGCAAGCTCGGGACAACGCAGATGTTCTACAGCCAGCACTCGGTTCCAGGGGAATGGTCGACGCCGCGAGAGGTCGGTGGCGGTGGGGGAACGAGCACCGCTCCCGAGATCGACGAGGGAATCGTGGTCTGGCGGGGCATCCGTGATGACAACCACCTCTGGTACACCCGCCGCACCGGGCCGGGCACCTGGCAGCCCCAGGCGGTTGTCTGTGGTGCTGGCGGTACCAGCACCAAGCCGGCGCTCGGGACCGGCAGGGTGGTGTGGAAGGGCATCTCCGGCGATCCACACCTGTGGGAGAGCCGGTTCTCCGCGGAGCCGGGTGGGGTTTGCCGGTCTTAGCCGAAGCCTCGGACCCGGAACTGCATGGAGCGGTAGGGCCAGCCGGCGTCGGTGTTCCATTGGCTGACCGAGAGGTGGAGGTCGCTCAAGGTCGAGCCGGGGATGATGTAGCCGCCGTACAGCTGGGCGACGTGGTTGTCGTTCTCCTGGCCCCAGGCGCCGCCGTAAATGAGGGTCTGGCGGTAGGCCGTGTAGAGGTTCGAGGTCGGGGTGTCCATGATCATGCCGTCGATGCGGTAGTCGCCGGCGTTGAACCAGGTCAGGATCCACTTGCCGCCGAGCGGGCGCAGGCAGAGCTCGCCGAAGCTGCCGTTCAGGATCGGGGTGGCCGGGTTGCCCCAGCCCCAGGCGTTGTTGCGGAAGCCCCAGGGCTCGTACGCCGCCGGGTTCGCGATCTGGTTGCTGCGGACCCGCTTCAGGATGATCGGCTTGTTGCGCTGGAAGCCGGTCGAATACACGTAGACGTAGCCGTCGTTACCCTCACCCCAGGTGATGCACTGGAACAGACCGCCGTCGATGTTCGGATCGAACTTCGCGCCGGTGTGGTACCAGTTCGCCCCCGAGTTGTCGCTGCGCCAGATCTCGGTCCACACCACGTTGCCGAGACCCTTGTTCACCATGACGTGCAGGTACATCGACCCGCCGATCGTGATCACGTCCGACGGCAGCACGGTCGAGAACGTCGGGTTGTCATGCGGGTAGTCCCACAACTGCTGAGCCGCCGCACCACCCACCGCGCCCGACCACTCCACTCCCGCGGCCAGGTTCGTCGTGTTCGACCACAAGGCCACCGGCGACCGCCACCACCCACCCCCGACCCGCGGTTCCTCGAACGTGTCCCCGAACACGAACACCATCCGCCCGTCCGGCGCCCGCGCCGGAATCCCCAGGTCAGTAGCCGCCATCCGGAACCGATCGGTCAACCCGGGCCCGGTCAGATCCTTCACCTTGTTGGTGGTCACCGCCTGCACCCCGGCCAACGCCGTACCGGGCAACGCAACCGCGGCACCAACCCCTGCCGTCGCACTCAAAAACGTTCTCCGAGAAAGCTCCATCGACTGACTCCCAGCTTGAAGGGGCGGACGGGAAATCGATTTCTGCCCGCCAGAATCCAAGAGCCACCGACCGAAGTCAACCCCTGCGACGTACAGAACAACGGGTAGTAGTCGGCCTCGCCGGTCTGCTCCAGGCTCAGCCCTGCGGCAACCCGGCCGGGCGGCGGCACTATTACCCGTTCATCTGTACGCCTGTGGATAACCGACGACGCCCTCGGCCGAAAGCCGCGAGGATTCAGGTATGACGTCGGCCCGGAGGCCGGGTCCGCGTCGATCTGGGGAATCGTGGCCTCAGGATCGCCTTGGAGGCCGAGGGGTACTACCCGTTCTTGTGTACGCCGTTCGTTCAGCGGCCGGTGGCGATGGGGCGGGTGGGGTCGGTGATCCAGTCGGACCAGGAGCCGATGTAGACGGGGGCCTGGATGCCGGTTGCTTGCAGGGCTAGGGCGGTGTGGGTGGCGGTTACTCCGGAGCCGCAGTAGGTGGCCAGGTCGGTGTCGGCTGTGGCTCCGTGGTTGGCGAAGTAGGTTGCCAGGTCCGCGGTGGGCTTGAAGTGGCCGTCGGGGGTCAGGAGGTCGGCCATGGGGGTGTTGACGGCGCCGGGGATGTGGCCGGCGACCTTGTCCATCGGCTCGACCTCGCCGGCGAAGCGTTCGGGGGCGCGGGCGTCGAGCAGCACGCCCGAGGACGCGACCTTGGCGGCGCCTTCGGCGTCGACGAGGGGCAGGTGGCCGGGGGTTGCGGTGAAGTCGCTGTCGGCGTCGGCCGGAACGTCGGTGGTGACCTCTCCCCCGGCGGCGCGCCAGGCTGCCAGTCCGCCGTCGAGGACGCGGACGTCGGTGAGGCCGAAGTAGCGGAGGATCCACCAGGCCCGCGCGGCCGCCAGCGAGTTCGCTGCGTCGTACACGACCACCGGGGTGTCCGCCGAGGCTCCGGTACGGCGGACCAGCGTGGTGACTGTGGTTGCGTCGGGCAACGGGTGGCGGCCGGGGCCGGGTGGGCCGGCGAGCTCGGTGTCGAGGTCGACGAAGTGGGCGCCGGGGAGGTGGCCGGCGTCGTACGCCTCGCGGCCGGGCGGGCCGGCCAGGTTCCAGGTGGCGTCGATGAGCACGGGCTTCAGGGTGCGCAGTTCGTCGACGGTGATCAGGGGGCTGGTCACGAGTGGGCTCCTCCGAACGGTAGGACTTCGGGTGACAGGGTGGCGCGGGCTCGGGCCTGGGTGAGCCGGCGGCGGTGGTGGCGGCGGCAGAGCACCTCGTAGGCCATCTGGGCCGCGTTGCTCTCGATGTCCCCCACTGCCAGCTGCTCGCCCTCGGTCACCATCTCTCCACCGATCGTACGGGCGTTGTGGGTGGCCCTCTCGCCGCACCAGCAGAGCGCCTCGACCTGGAGCAGTTCCATCCGGTCGGCGAGCTCGACCAGCCGCGCGGATCCGGGGAACAGCGTTGCCCGGAAGTCGGTCAGGATCCCGAAGCAGAAGACGTCGATCTGCAGCTCGTCGACCAGCCGGGCGAGCTGCTCGATCTGCAGCGCAGAGTAGAACTGCGCCTCGTCGCAGACCACGTAGTCGACCCGGCCACCCTGGGTGAGCTCGTTGACCACGTGGTCCCAGAAGTCGAACTCGGGCCGTACCTCGATCGCTTCGGCGACCAGGCCGAGCCGGGACGACAGCACCGACTCACCGGCCCGGTCGTGGCTGGTGAAGATCCGCCCCCGGCGCCCGCGCGCCTTGTGGTTGTGATCCATCTGCAGCGCCAGCGTGGACTTACCGCAGTCCATGGTCCCGGTGAAGTAGAGCAGCTCAGCCACGGGCGATCATCCTGCCAAGTCAACAGGGCGGAGCGCACGTCGGGGGGTGTGTCGGCCCAGATGGTGACCCCGGCTTGGTTCTGCACCTCGGGACGGATTGAATGGGGTGTGCGCAAAGCCCTGCTGCTGTTCGTCGCGGTCTGTCTCACGACCGCCTCCGTCGCGTCGCCGGCCGTCGCTGGTCCGGTGCGGTCCACTGCCGGGCTGCGTGCGTACTTCGTGATCACCGAGCCGGCGAAGACCGTCCGGGCCGCCGCCGCGATCACGCAGAACGGTGGCACGGTCTATGCGGCGTACGACGCGATCGGGGTGATCGTCGCGCACTCGAGCACCGTCGATTTCGCGTCGAAGTTGCGCACCACCGAGGGTGTTCAGAAGGTCGGTGCCACTCGCACCGGCGACCTGCCCGCGGATGTGGCGAACCCGCCGGTCCCCCCGGCGAAGACCGAGACGGCCACCACCACCCCCGAGATCGACCGCGGTGACATGACCCAGATCGGCGCGGACCGGGCCTGGACCAAGACCCTCGGTGCGAAGACGATCACCGTCGGGGTCCTGGACACGGGCGTCGACGACCAGCACCCCGATCTGAAGGCGAACTTCGACGCCACCAAGTCGGCGTCGTGTGCCTACGGCAAGGCGGACACCCGGCCCGGTGCCTGGCGGCCGATCGCCGATCACGGCACCCACGTGGCCGGGACGATCGCCGCCGCCAAGAACGGGACCGGCATGATCGGGGTGGCACCCGGTGTGAAGGTCTCGTCGATCCGGGTCGCCGAGAGCGGCAGCGACCTGTTCTTCCCGGAGAACACGGTCTGCTCGTTCATGTTCGCCGCCGACAAGGGTGTCTCGGTCACGAACAACAGCTACTACGTCGACCCGTGGATGTTCCTGTGCCCGTCGAACCAGGACCAGGACGCGATCTCGGAGGCGGTCAAGCGCTCGGTCGCGTACGCCGACTCCAAGGGCGTGGTGAACGTCGCCGCCGCCGGCAACGAGACCTACGACCTGTCCAGCAAGGGCACCGACGACTCCAGCCCCAACGACACCACCCCGGCTCCGCGCCAGGTCACCAACGACTGCCTGAGTCTGCCGACCGAGCTGCCGAACGTCGTCGTGGTTTCCTCCGTCGACGCCAGCAGCGCCAAGTCGCGCTTCTCGAACTTCGGCGAGGGCAAGATCAACCTCGCCGCCCCGGGCGAGAACGTGTACTCGACCGTCCCCGGTGGCGGCTACGCGGCAATGAGCGGTACGTCGATGGCCTCCCCGCATGTGGCCGGAGTCGCCGCGTTGCTGCGCAGTGCGAACCCGAAGCTCACCCCGCAGCAGGTGCGCGCCAAGCTCGCGCAGCAGGCCAACGATCTCGCCTGCCCGTCCGGTGTCTCGGCCGGTTGCAAGGGCACCGCGACCAACAACTCGTACTTCGGTGAAGGTCTGGTCGACGCGGCCGAGGCCGTCGGCGCTGCCGCCGCTCAGCCGAAGGGTGCGATCTCGGTGACGAAGCCGGCCGAGCAGCTCGGCTTCGGCGGTGCACCGGCCCTGCCGCTGCTCATCAAGGGCATGGGCGGAAGCGGCGAGATCAGCTACACCGCGACCGGTCTGCCGCCCGGCCTGGAGATCGACCCGCAGCGCGGCTGGATCACCGGCGTACTGACTCCGGGCGCCGGCCGCTACAAGGTAACGGTCATTGCCCGCGACGGCGAGGCGAAGACCGCGAGCGAGAGCTTCTTCTGGAACGTCTGGAGCTTCTAGTGACCGGGGTCGACGAGAAGCGGAATCTCCATCTCGTCGGCCGTCAGCGAGCCGTGCAGCCCGATCAGCCCAGCCTCTTGCGGGAACCGGCGGCTCGCCACCAGTGACAGCGGCCCGAGCGCGGCCACCACGACATCACCCAGCCGCGGCGCTACCCGGTCCTCGACAGCTCCGAACCATCCCCGCCCAATCGCCTCGTCCCGGCTGAGCACCAGCGCCCGGTCACCGAGCCGCTCCCGGTACGTCGCCAGTACATCGTCCTGCGCGCCATCCACGCAGTACAGATGCCGGAAGCGCGACTCGCCACCGATCAACCGCAACCCGTCGGTGAGCGCAGGCTCGGTATCGAGGTCAACCCGGTTCTCCGGGGCCACATCGATCATCCCGTGATCGGCAATCACCACCAGTACGGCGTCGCGTGGCAACGCAGCGCGGACCTGGAACGCGAACGCATCCGCGGCCACCAGCTCCTTCCGCCACTGCCACGAGTCGCAGCCCTGCCCGTGACCGGTGTAATCCAGCTGCGAGTCATAGACATAGGTCAACGACGACGTGCCCTCACGACTCGCGAACCGGGTCGCGTCCAGCCGGTCCTCGACCGTGTCCGCACCCCGATGGATACTCCCCCGGAACGCCGCCCGGGTCAGCCCGGACTTCTCGAACCGGGCCTTGCTCACGTTCCGCGTCACCACACCGGCCGCGGCCACCCGGTCGAAGACCGTGGTGTGCGGCTGCCACTTCCACGGATCGACCGGCGCATCCCACTGAAGTGCATTCAGCAGCGCACCCGTCTCCGGGACGATCGACGTGTAGCCGATCATGCCGTGCGCACCCGGCGGCAGCCCGGTCCCGAGGCTGGTCAGGCTGACCGCGGTCGTCGACGGCACGCCGGCGGTCAGACTGCGTCCGGCCGACAACAGCGACGACAGGTACGGCGCGGACTCCGCATAGCGTTGCAGGTTGTTCCACCCGAGCCCGTCGAACAGAAGGACGGCGTACCGGGCTGCCGGTGGCAGTCGCAGGGTGTTCGTGAAGTCGGGCACCGACAAGGCGCCGGCCACCGACGGCAGTACGTCGGCGAGCGCACCCCCGCCGTACTGCGGGCTCACCGAAGCGATCATGGGACGACTACTTCGTGGTCGCGAACGACAGCGCCCGCGCGAAGTCCAGCACCTGCTGGATGCCGGCCGGACCGTCGGCGGCAGCGCTGATCCGCAGCGAGATGTCGTCGGCAGCGACCGAGCCGGTGTAGCCGTGGTCGGCTTCGCAGTTCGGGTCGGCGCAGACGGCGGGCTCGAGGTCGATCCGGTTCACCATGCCCCAGCCGATCGTCAGCACGACCTCGCCGCCACCGGCCACGGCCGGGTCGGACTTGCCGGACGCGTAGCCCGCGGGGTTGGGAACCACCCGGTTCACCACCACTGCGTTCACCCGGGACAGCGGGATGGCCTCGGTCGAGGTCGACGCGTACGGCGCCCGGATCAGGTCGTCGGCCGCGTGCTCGTCGGTGTGCCCGACGATCAGCCGGGTCGGGGTCAGCGCCAGGATGGTGATGTGCCGCCGGACCTCGTCGCGGTCGAACGTCGGCTCGTGCTGCAGCACGAAGGCCCGGATCGGCTCGCTCGCGATCGCGATCGCGAGCGAGTCCGTCACGACGTCGGGGTAGTAACCGCAGTGGTCGATCGCTGCGCGCAGCTCCGGTGAGGCGTCCACGAGCTCCGGTGTATTCAGGTCACGCATACCCTCATCCTTGCACGACCGGCGCCGGGTGCGATTTCACCTTGTGGATAACCGCGATCAGTTCGCACTTGCCTTCCGCAGCACCGGCGCGCCTGCCATCCCGGCCGCGGCGACCAGGACGAGCCCGACCACGACCTGCCCGATCAGCAGCAGGATGCCGGAATTTCCCTCGGTGAAGATCTGTCCGCCACTCAAAGCCAGTCCACACAGGGCACCGAACCCGACCACCGGCAGGCCGACTCCGACCACCGGGACCAGAGCGGCGAGTCGCGCCGATCGTTCGATCACCGAGAGCGGTACCCCGGACCGCCGCAGCGCCTTGGCCGGTCCGGCCTGGTCGAGCGCCGTACCGACTGCTCCGGCAGCTGTGGAGGCGGCTGCGGTCAGGAAGACCAGGCCCATCAGCAACGCGACACCGATCCGCATGTCGTTCCAGCTCGGGTCGTCGTCGCCGCCCGGCATGAAGACCGAGATGAACCCGGTGACGAATCCGCTCAGCACCAGGGCCGCGACCGGCCGGAAGGCGGCCTTCGGATCGTCCGCGAGCCGGCGCCCGGCCAGCAGCGCGATCGGCCCGTTGGCGAGGTTGGCCATCATCTTGCCGATGATCTGAACCGCGAACGGCCCGAGGATCCGTACGGCGAGTGCCGCGAACCCGATCGCGATCAGCAGCGGCACGATCGCGGCCCCCATGCCTAGGCTGGCCAGCGCGATCGGTCCCACGAGCAGTGGCAACAACCTGAGCGCAGTGGTCGACTTGCGCGTTTGACCCCGTACGACGCCCAGCGGGGTGATGCTGACCCGGCCGAGCCCGATCAGCGCGCTGATCACCGACAGCACCGGTACGGCGGCCAGCACGATCAGCACGGCCCACCAGGGCGGTGCGATGTCGGAAACGTACCAGCGGCCGCCACCGAGCGGGATCTGCGCGATCAGTGGGGTCAGAACGACGTACCCGACCAGTCCGACCAGGGCACCCGCTAGACCCAGTACTGCCTGTTCGACAGCGCTCAGCCAGAGCACCTGGCTCCGGGTGGAGCCTGCGAGTCGCAGAGCCGCCAGTCTGTGCTCGCGACGCTTCGCTGCCACGCCGGCTGCCTGACCGACCAGGCTGAGGATCGGGAACAGCACCAGGATGATGCCGAACGCCACTGCGATCAGCAGGGCGGACATGCGGCTGTCCATCGTGGTGGTCTGCCAGCTGTCGACGTAGTTCGGGTACTTGCTGTCGATCTTGTCGACGCCGTGGATCAGGACGAGCTCCTCCGGTGAGGACAGTCCCTTGTCACTGATCACGCCGGTCGGCTTGTCCAGCCCGAACTCCCCCTTGAGGCTCGCCCAGTGCTTGGCCACCTCCGGTGACACGAACACCTCCCCCGGCTTGGGCGTGTGGTCGAGTCCTGGCGGAGGCGGCTGGTTGCTCGGCTTCAGGATGGCCAGATCGACCTGTGTCAGCGGCTGCCCGTCGAGCCTCTTGCCGTCCACCTCGTGCGTGGCTCCGATCGCGGTGGCCGCGTCGGCCTGACCGGCACCCCGCCAGCCGATCCGGTCCGAGCGATGCGAGATCCCGAGCGAGCCCGCGATCAGGAAGGTCACCAGCAGCGCGACGATCGCGGTTGCCCCCAGCGCGGCCAGGTTGGCGGCTCGACCGCCTGGGCCGGGACGCCGTACGAAGCGCAGTCCCAAATCGGTCATGGGATTCATCGGGTGGCCCCCAGCGACTCGTGCACGCGGCCGTCGACGATCGTCATGATGCGGTGGCAGCGGGCGGCGACGGAGTTGTCGTGGGTGACCACGACGACCGCAGCACCGCGATGCGTGGCCGCACCGATCAGCAGGTCGATGACCTGTGAGCCCGTGGTCGCGTCGAGGGCACCGGTCGGCTCGTCGGCGAACACCACCTGTGGCTCGCCGACGAGCGCGCGGGCGATCGCGACGCGCTGCGCCTGGCCGCCTGACAGCTCACCGGGCCGACGACCGGCTTCGTTGGCCAGGCCGACCTGGGCCAGCATGTTCCGCGCCCGGCCGATCGCGTCGCGGCGGCTGAGGCCGTCGACCATCAGCGGCAGCGCGACGTTCTCGTCGGCCGGCAGCTCGGCCAGCAACTGGTTGTCCTGGAACACGAACCCGAGCCGGCGGCGCCGCAGTACCGTCCGGGCGGCGTCGTTCAGCTGGTCGACACGCTCACCGCCCAGCCACACCTCCCCCTGGTCCGGAGTGAGGATGCCGGCCAGCACATGCAGCAGCGTGGTCTTGCCGTTGCCGCTGGGGCCCATCACGGCCAGCGCCTCGCCGGACCGGACACCGACATCGACGCCGGCCAGGCCGACGACATCTCCGTAGTACTTGACCAGGCCGTGTCCACTGAGGACGACCTGCGGGGCGAGTTGGGGACTCTGGAAGCTCATGATGACGAGCTTTCCGCGAATCCTTGGTGGATTCGTCGGTCCCAGGACCGGTCTTCGCATCGCCTTCCGGTGGCCGTTCGGCGACCCGGCGTAGTACTTGAGTCGTACGTTTAGGTCAGTGTCTGGGTCAGTTCGCTGTGGGTCGAGGTGTGTACGACGCGGCCGTGGGCGCCGTTGACGATCGGCAGGTACGGCGGGACGTGGCCGCACTCGACGTCGGCGATGATCGGGACGTTCAGGGACCCGAGAGCGTCGAGAACCGCCTCGTGCTGGGTGAGCGAGCCCGCGTCCGGTGCTCTGGTCCGGCCGACCAGGACGGCGTTCGCTGAGTCGAAGAAGCCGGCCAGCCGCATCCCGTGCAGGTTGCGGCAGATGGTGAAGGCCTGGTCCTCGGCCGCTTCGACGTACACGATCAGGTCTCCGAGCTTCGAGACGTCGAGGTACGGCGTACCAGCGAGGTTGTGGAGGGTCTCGATACAGCCGCCGATCAGGCGACCTTCGACCTCTACGTCGCCATCGGCGTCGAGGCGGGTCCACCGGCCGGGTGTGTCGAGAGTGAACTCGCTTACGTCCGGCTGAGTGCGGTACTCGTCCCAACCGGTGGCTCGGTACCGGTTGGGCGGCGTCTGGGTGAACTGGTGCCCTGGCGGCGCTGCGACGATGTCGAGCCACGACACGAGACCTTCAGGGGCCCGGTACGGCGTATCCATCAGATTGTTGCCGTGGATCGTCGCCAGGCCCGTGCGGAGCGTCAGCGGCGTGATGATCGTGGACAGGTCGGAGAACCCGACGACCCACGTCGGCTCGGCCGCCTGGATCCGGTCCCAGTCGAGCAGCGGGAGCAGGTCGATCGCGGTCTCACCGCCCCACGGCGGAATGACCGCGCGGACGGTGGGGTCGGTCAACATCGACATCAGCTCGGCGGCGCGGTCCTTGGCCGGTGCACTCACGTGGCCGGTGCCGTCCATGCAGTCACCGACGACGACCTGGTAGCCGCGAGCCTCCACCGTGCGGATGCCTGCCTCGAGGCGTGCACGCAGATCCTTCGCGACACCACTCGACGGAGAGGTGACGCCTATGCGGTCACCGGGACGTAACGGGCGTGGATAGCGAACCGGCATGCGCCGGATTCTGTCACGCCCGCCCCGACCGCCGCGTGCGAGTTTCACTGCGTCGTACTGGTGCCTGATCGCCATGGCATGTGCTGCAAGGTCCAGGTGTTGCCGTCCGGATCGGCGAACCAGGCGTAGAAGACGCCGCCTAAGTCCTCTACCGGTGCGACCTCGACGCCGCGTGCGACGAGTTCCGAGCGGGCGGCCTCGATGTCGGCCACGACGAGATGCAGTCCGCGCAGGGAGCCGGGCGGCATGTCGGCCTGCGGCAGCCCTGAGCTGAGGGTGATCGAGCAGTAGGAACCCGGCGGGGTGAGCTGGACGACCCGCACTCCGTCGCCAGGGCTGACGTCGACGTCGGCGGTGAAGCCGAGTTGTTCGGTGTAGAAGGCTTTGGCGCGATCGATGTCGGTGACCGGTACGAGGACCAGTTCGAGGAGCAGGGATCCGGGCTGGACTGCGGGGGTGGGGTTGTCAGTCATGTCGAGGGCCTTTCAGGGGCGCTGGTAGATGAGGTGGGTGACGCCGATGCCTTCGATCACGCGCGGCGTACCGAAGCTGTGGTGTCCGTCGTCGAGGCCGTCGAGCATCCGGACGCCGCCGCCGAGTGTCACCGGTACGAGGTCGACTCGGAGCTCGTCGACGAGCCCGGCGCGGATTGCTTGTCCGACTGTTGAGCCGGGGCCGATACCTACGTTCTTGCCGCCGGCTACGGCTTTGGCCTGTTCGATGGCCACCGCGACGCCTTCGGTGACGAAGGAGAACGGAGTGTCGGAGTCGGCACAGTCCTTGGGCGGCTGATGTGTCACCACGAACACCGGGGTACCGAGCGGATGCGAGCCGTTCCACCCGTTGGTCACGTCGAACAACCGCCGGCCAACGACGATGGCTCCGGTCTCGTCGATCAGCTCGCGTAGGTACGCCGCGGTTGCGGAATTGGTCCGGTAGGTCAGCCGCTCGGGCTGCCGCGACGGCGTCTCCACCTCACCTGCGGTGCACCACGCGAAGAGCCGATCGAACCCCGTGCCGCCCGGCCCGGCGATGTAGCCGTCCAGCGAAACCGACGCTTGTGCGAAAACTTTCGTCATATCGCTCCGTCTCCAGAAGGTGTTTGTCACCTCTAGGTCGAAGCCGACCGACCGACCTCGACATGCCCGCTGCAGCTTCTTCCGATCGGTGTCCGGCACGCCGCGTGAGACCGCTGTCGCGGTCGTCGGCCGACTGCTCCACGCGGGCGCGGCCGGTGTCTACGCGTTGCGGAAGGCTGAGGGGTAGGCGTCGCGGTAGCTGGGGATCGCGCCGGCGGGAGTGTCGACCGTCTCGGCGTTCAGCATGGCGTGCACGATTGCGCGGGTCAGGGTGCGGGCCGCTGCCGCGTAGACCGCTTCCAGTTGGGCGATGGCGGTTGGGTCGGTGACGCTCAGGCGGGGGCCGTCGTCGGTGCGCGTCGACAGGGCGAAGATGCTGTCGCCGTCGACGAGGGTGTGGATCGGGTCGATGCCCCGGGCCAGTCCGTCGTGCGCGATCATCGCCATCCGTTTCGTGGCCGCCTTGTCCAGGGGTACGTCGGTCGCGACGACGGCGATCACGGTGTTCATGGCCGGGCCTGGGATCAGGTTGCGACCAGGTGCGACCGGTGGCGGTGGCTCGGTCGGGGTCTTGAGGTGGGTGAACTCGTCACCGAGCCCGTAGCGGGCGCCGTGCAGTACGCCGTCGGCATCGACTGTCGAGCCGGCTGCGTTCACGATCACCAGTGCACCGACGGTGGTCCCGTCATCCAGCCGGACGCTCGCGGAACCGACGCCGCCCTTCAGCGATCGCGCTCGCGCACCGGCGCCGGCACCATGATTGCCTAGGGCAACCGGTCCGTCGGAGGCCTGGGAGATGGCGTCGGTCCCCCACGATGCCTCCGGACGAGCCTGGAAACCACCGCCGCGACCGAGATCGAAGATCACCGCGGACGACACGATCGGGACGACGTCCTTCTCTCCCGGCCCGACCCGGACCCCCTCACCACGCTCCTCCAGCCAGCGCATCACTCCCCCGGCCGCGTCGAGGCCGTAGGCACTTCCGCCGGTCAGCACGACCGCGTTCACACCTGGGTTCGAGTTCACGGGGTCGAGCAGGTCGGTCTCGCGGGTGCCGGGGGCACCGCCGCGCACATCCACACCGGCGACGGCAGTGGCCGGTACGTAGACGACCGTCGTACCGGTCAGGTAGGGCGCGTCGACGCGCTCGACCTGACCGACCAGGACCCCGGGTACGTCGGTGATCGCGTTGTGCGGACCCGGCTGCATCGTCGCTCCTCAGGCAGAAATTCTGTTGCGACCGACATTAGCTTGGTAGGTATGAACACCGATCAGCTCTGTGGTCTGCTCGCCGAACCGTCCCGGTTGCGCACCTACTCCGCCGTCGTCCTCGGTGCCACCACCCCCGACCAGGTAGCCGGATCGACTGGCCTCCCCGGCGCCACGGTCGGCAAGGCCCTGCAGAAGCTGATCAAGGCCGGCCTGATCACGGCATCTCCCGCGCTGCAGGCAGACGAGACCGCGTTCAAGGAAGCTGTCCGGGAGCAGCGCCCTTCGTGGACGCCCCTCGATGCTGATCCGGACCGTGACGCAGTACTGAGAGCGTTCATCCGCGACGGCCGGCTGACCCACTTCCCGACGTACCCGGAGAAGCTGCGGGTAGTCCTGGAACATGTGGCCAAGTCGTTCGAGCCGGGACGCGCTTATCCCGAGCGCGAGGTGAACGAGCTACTCAACAACTGGCATCCCGACCACGCCGCCCTCCGTCGCGAACTCGTCGACGCCCGCCTCCTCACCCGCACCAACAGCATCTACCAGCGGACGTGATGACCCCACCCGTGCATGTGGTTCAAATAGGCGGAGCGCATTAAGAACAGGAGGTATACGTCCACTCGGCACCCCGGTCACGCTCACGCCGGACCGCGGCATCTGCTGGCAACTGCTGGAAGTCGGCGCTGACGCGTTCGCGGGTGGGGTTAAGTCAACCGGCGTACTGGGGTGTCTTGGCGGGGCTTTTCGTTGGGGGCGATGCGGATGGCGGCGTCCAGGACGGTGGCGCCTTGGATGGCTACCAGGACTGAGCGGAGGTCTAGTTTGACGACCTCCTCCAGGTCCAAGGTGAGGCGCGAGACTCGGTGCAGGAGGTTTTCGATGGCGGCTATGTCGGCGGGGTCGGTGCCTCGGTAGCCGTACAGCAATGGCGCGGCGCGGACTTCGCGGACCATTTCGGCGGCGTCACGGGTGGTGAGCGGCGGCATGCGGTAGGAGCGGTCGCCGAGTAGGTCGGTGGCGACGCCGGACAGGCCGAAGGTGACGACCGGGCCGAAGGAGACGTCCTCCTCCGCCGAGATCACCACCGGCACGCCGGGTGGTGCCATCTTCTGTACGACGAACTGGGCGCGAGCCGGGTCCGACGCGACGCCGAAGGTTGTCGTCATCTCGGCCCAGGCCGCGCGCATGTCGTCTTCGTCGTGGATGTGCCGCCAGATGTCGGCCAGGTCGGGCCGCATTCGCCACTGCTCCGCGGTTGCCTTCAGGATCACCTCGAAGCCGAGGTCGGAGGCTCGGGCGACCGCCTCGTCCGCGCTCAGCACGGGGAAGGCGGGCAGCACGGAGATGCCGTAGAAGCTCAGCAGCAGCTGGCGGTCCGAGTCGTCCAGGTCGGCGCCCTTCGGGTGCCGCTGCAGGTATTCGGTGACGAAGGCCTCGGCGCCTGCGGTGTCGACGTCCGGCAGTTCCGGTACGCCGCTGTCCGACCGCCGGCGCCACTCGGCGTACTGGGTCGCCTTGGCCAGCGCGCCCACGGCGTACTGCGGGTTGAGGAACGACGGGATCGACCCACGCGCCGCACCACCGTCGTCGTCCGGGACCTGCAGCTCCTTCGGCACACTCCGCGACGCGAGGAACGTCGAGACGACCGGCTTGTCCGAGCCGGCCGCGGCGGCAGCGAGTACGGCGGCCACCTCGGCGCCGCTGGATTGCACCGGCGGGGTGTAGATGACCACGACCGAGTGCACCCGGTCGTCGGCGAACACCTCGGCCAGTGCGGCACCGAAGTCGGCGGCGGACGCGTCGGGGCTGAGGTTGCGCGGCTCGCCCGCGACCTGGAGACCGACGCCCGCCATCGTGTCCAAGGCCAGCAGGGTCAGCGCGTCGGAGTTGCTGACGATCGCGACCCGCCGGCCCTTCGGTAGCGGCTGGTGGGCGAGCAGCTGCGCGACATCGAACAGCTCGCCGGTCGTGTCGACCCCGATCAGACCGCTCTGCCGGAACATCGAGTCGATCGTTGCAGCCGGCAACTTGCTCCGCCGGACCAGCTGACCGACCGGCACACCCTGGGTGGCGCGGCCGGACTTCAGCGCGATCACCGGCTTCCGCCCGGCGAGCCGCCGCGCGACCCGGCTGAACTTCCGCGGGTTACCCAGCGACTCCAGGTACAGCAGCACGACCTCGGTCGCCTCGTCGGAGTACCAGAACTGCATCAGGTCGTTGCCCGAGACATCGGCCCGGTTCCCCGCCGAGACGAACGACGACAGCCCCACCCCTCGAGTGGCCATATCGGCCAGGATCGGTACGCCGAGTGCACCCGACTGGCAGAAGAACGCGACCCGCCCGCGGCTCGGCATCACCGGAGACAGCGTCGCGTTCAGCGAAACCCCGGCCGCGGTGTTGATCAGCCCAAGCGCGTTCGGCCCGATCACACGCATCCCGTACGAGCGGGCCAGCCCCACCAGCTGCCGTTGCCGCCGCCGCCCCTCGTCACCGATCTCCGCGAACCCACTCGACACCACAACCAGACCCCGCACGCCCTTGGCGGCACAGTCCAGTACGACGTCCGACACCATCTCGGCCTTCACCGCGACGATCACGAGATCGACCGTGTCCGGCACATCGCGAATCGTCGGGTACGCCGGAACGCCCTCGATCTCGGCCGCCGAGGTGTCGGCGTTGACGGCGTACATGCGCCCGGGGAACCCGCTGTCGCGCAGGTTCCGCAGCAGCGCGTTCCCGATCGTGCCCTCGCGCCGGCTCGCCCCGATCACCGCGACACTCGACGGTGTCAGCAGCCGGGCGATCGACAGCGCCTCCGAACGCTGCTCACGCGCCTGCATCACGCCGAACGACGTATCGGTCGGGGCGATGTCGAACTCGACCATGATCACGCCGTCCTCGAACTCACGCGCGACCTTGTAGCCGGCCTCGGTGAAGACGGTGATCATCTTGCGGTTGTCCGGCAGCACCTCGGCGACGAAGTGGGCGATCCCGTTCTCCCGGGCTGCCTGGGCCAGGTGCTCGAGCAGCAGTTGCCCGAGGCCCCGGCCCTGGTGCGCGTCCTCGATCAGGAACGCGACTTCCGCCGTACGGCGGCCGGTGCGCTCGTAGCGACCGACGCCGATCATTTCGTTGCCCACAGTCACGATCAGCGCGAGCCGGTCGTGGTAGTCCACCTGGGTGAAGCGCGCCACATCGCGGTCCGAAAGTTGCGGGTACGGCGCGAAGAACCGGTAGTACTTCGACTGCTCCGAGACCCGTGCGTAGAACTGGACCAGCAGGTCGGCGTCGCTCGGGGTGATCGGGCGCAGGCGGGCTGTGGCGCCGTCGCGCAGCACCACATCGGCCTCGAAGTCCGCCGGGTAATCGGCCGGGGCCTGCACGGCATACTGTGCAAGCTGTCCAGCAGACGTGTCATCCGGCGAGGTCACTCCGCCAGCGTACTCAACTCGATCAGAAGGAGACGGGGATTTTGGTCGCGCGGATCGCGCCGGTGCTGGTGTTTCTGATCGCAGTGACCGTGATCGCCGAGCTGGCCGACAAGGCCAAGGTCTTCGACGTGGCAGCGCGGGAGGCCGCTCACCTGGCCCGCGGCCGGGTCTGGCGGCTCTGGCTGCTCGTGGTCGTGCTCGCCACCGGGCTGACGATCGTGCTCTCGCTCGACACCTGCGCGGTGCTGCTCACCCCGGTCGTCCTCGCGATGGCTCGCCAGCTCGACATCCCGCCGAAGCTGTTCGCGTTCACCACGGTCTGGCTGGCCGGTACGGCGTCCCTCCTGCTGCCGGTGTCGAATCTCACCAACCTGCTCGCGCTGCACCACTTCCGCCAGCTGGACACGCCGTACCTGAGCGTCAGTTGGCGGCCGGCGGTCGCCGCGATCGTGATCACGGTCGTCGTGCTGGCGGTGCTGTTCCATCGCGACCTCGCCCGGACGTACGACGTACCGGCGACTCCCGCGGTCGAGGACAAGGTGCTGTTCTGGAGCTCGACCGCGGTCTGCGTACTGCTCGGACCGGCCTTCGTCTCCGGCATCGAGGTGGCGTGGCCGGCGAGTGTCGGAGCGCTCGTGCTGGTCGTTCTGTTCGCGGTCCGCCGCCGCAGCGAGCTCCGCTGGTCGCTCATCCCGGCCAAGCTGGTCGTCGGGGTTGTCGTCCTCTTCGCGATCGTCGCGTTCCTCACCGATCACGGTTTGGAAGGTGTCCTCAAGCAGGTCGCCGGAACCACCTCCGACCTGCGCCTCAGCGCCACCGCGGCCCTCGGCGCCAACCTCTTCGACAACCTCCCGGCCTACCTCGCGATGGAACCGGTCGCCGCCTCCGACCCGCATCGGATGACCGCCCTTCTGATCGGCGTCAACACCGGCTGCCTCCTCACCCTCTGGGGCTCCCTGGCCACCCTCCTGTGGCGGGCCCGCTGCCGCGCAGCCGGTGTCCACATCTCCTGGTGGTCCTTCCTCTGGCGCGGCCTCATCCTCACCCCCCTCGTGATCACGGGCTCAGTCCTCGCCCTGAATGGGTAATGTGCCGGGCATGAGCGAAGCCGACAGCACCGAGCAGAGCACAGCGGATGTGACGCGGGAGTTCCGGGCGGCGCGGGACTTCCTGGTGGCGCATCGGGAGGACTACGAGACGGCGTACCGGGACTTCAAGTGGCCGGTGTTCGAGCGGTTCAACTGGGCGCGGGACTGGTTCGACGCGCTGGCGGTCGAGCAGGGCGAGGTGGCCGCGCTGACGATCGTCGAGGAGGACGGCGAGGTCAACTCGCGCACATACGCCGAGCTGGGCGAGCGCTCACGCAAGATCGCCGGCTGGCTCACCGAGGCCGGGCTGAAGCCGGGCGACCGGGTGCTGATCGTGCTCGGCAACGTCGTACCGCTGTGGGAGACCATGCTCGGCTGTATCCGCGCCGGTGCGGTGATGATCCCGGCCACGACCCTGCTCACCGATGCCGATCTGGCTGACCGGATTGCCCGCGGCAACGTTCGCGCGGTCGTGACCGCGAGCGGCGAGACCGGCCGGTACGCCGGGATCGCGGACGACTGTCTCCGGGTCGCGGTCGGTGAGCCGGTGGACGGGTGGCTGCATTACGACGACTTCGTGCAGTACGACGGTCCCGTGCCGGACGTGGACACCGCGGCGGACGACTCACTGCTGCTGTACTTCACCTCCGGTACGACGAGTCAGCCGAAGCTGGTCGAGCACACGCAGGTCAGCTACCCGGTCGGCCACCTGTCGACCATGTACTGGATCGGCCTCCAGCCCGGCGACGTCCACCTGAACGTCTCCTCGCCCGGCTGGGCCAAGCACTCGTGGAGCAATGTCTTCGCTCCCTGGAACGCCGGTGCGACCGTCTTCCTCTACAACTACACCCGCTTCGACGCGGAGAAGATGCTGCGCGTCCTGCAGACGTACGGCGTGACCACGTTCTGCGCACCACCGACGGTCTGGCGAATGCTGATCCAGGCGGATCTGTCCGCGGTCGAGGTCGCGATCCGTGAGTGCATCTCGGCCGGTGAGCCGCTCAACCCCGAGGTGATCGACCAGGTCCGCAACGCGTGGGATATCACGATCCGCGACGGCTACGGGCAGACCGAGACGACCGCGCAGATCGGCAACACTCCCGGTCAGCCGGTCAAACTCGGCTCGATGGGCCGGCCGCTGCCCGGGTACGCGATCGCGCTGATCGACCCGAGTACCGACGAGATCGGCGACGACGGCGAGATCTGTATCGAGCTCGCTCCGCCGCCGGTCCCGCTGATGCGCGGCTACCGCGATGCCGAGGAGCTGACCGCCGAGGCGACCCGCGGCGGTTTCTACCACACCGGCGACGTCGCGAGCCGGGACGAGGACGGCTACATCACGTACGTCGGCCGCTCGGACGACGTGTTCAAAGCGAGCGACTACCGGATCTCGCCCTTCGAGCTGGAGTCGGTGCTGATCGAGCACCCCGCCGTCGCCGAGGCCGCCGTGGTCCCGTCACCGGATCCCGTCCGGCTGGCAGTCCCCAAGGCGTACGTCGTCCTCGCCGCCGGCCACGAGCCGTCCCGCGAACTGGCCGCGGAGATCCTCCAGTTCTGCCGCGACCACCTGGCGCCGTACAAGCGGATCCGCCGGATCGAGTTCGCCGACCTGCCGAAGACGATCTCCGGGAAGATCCGCCGCGTCGAGCTCCGCACCGACGAGGCCGCGAAGGTCGACAGCGGCACCCACGGCGAGCACGCGTACGACGAAGCCGACTTCCGCGCGGAATGAACCTCGACACCGGGCTCGGGCCCGCTGCGCTGATCGTTCTGCCGCTGCTGATCGCGATCGGCGTGGCGGGTTCGCGGTACGCCGGGCTGCGGCACGACAAGGGGATCGTCACCGCGGCCCTGCGCGCCGTACTGCAGCTGGCCGCAGTCGGACTGGTCGTCGGGTTCGCACTGCAGCACACCCTCGGGGCGATCGCGTTCGTGCTGCTGATGTTCGGTGTCGCGACGTTCACGAGTATGCGGCGGTTGCACCAGACCGTGGTGATCCGCCATCAGTGGCTGTACTGCGGTGCTGCGATCGGGGCGGGCGCGTTGAGCGTCCTGCTCATCCTGCTGCTGCCGGGTGTCGTCCCGCGGAACCCGGCCACCATCCTGCCGATGGGCGGCATCATCGTCGGCGGTGCCATGACCGCCACCACGCTCGCGGGGCGCCGGGTGCTGAGCGAGTACGGGACCCGGTTCGGCGAGTTCGAGGCCGGCCTGTCGATCGGGCTGCTCCCCCGCGAAGCGTTCAAACTCGTCGTCGGCCCGGTCGCCGGTGACGCGCTGCTCCCCGCACTCGACCAGACCCGAACCGTCGGCCTGGTCTCCCTGCCCGGTGCCTTCGTCGGCATGGTCCTCGGCGGCGCCTCCCCCGCGGCCGCGGCCGCCCTCCAACTCGTCGTACTGATCGGCCTGATTGCCGCCGAAACGATCGCCATCCTCACCATCACCGAACTGCTCTCCCGCTCAGCACTTCCCGACGGGCGTACCGTTTCCTCATGACCGATGACAACAACATCTTCACCAGGATCGACGCCCTCGTGGCCGAGGAGCACGAGCTCCGGAGCAAGCACGCGGCCGGCGAGATCGGCGACAGCGAGGAGCGCGACCGGCTGAAGGCCCTCGAGGTCGAGCTGGACCAGTGCTGGGACCTGCTCCGCCAGCGCCGCGCCAAGCGCGAGTTCGGCGAGGACCCCGACACCGCCGAGGCCCGCCCCGCCTCCACTGTCGAGGGCTACTTGAACTGACAGTTTCCTGTGCGGCGGGCCACCCAGGCCCGCCGCGGACCGTGTGACAGCGGCCGGTTTCACAGAGTTCTCCCAGAAGCTCTGAGAATCCGGTCAGCTCGGTCGGTCAGCATCGCGGTCATGACCACGATCGAGATCCACGGACTGACCAAACGCTACGGACCCGACACTGTCGTGGACGACCTGTCGTTCACCGTCGAACCCGGCCACGTGACCGGCTTCCTCGGCCCGAACGGCGCCGGCAAGTCGACGACGATGAAGATGATCCTCGGGCTGGCCGCCCCCACCCGCGGGACCGTCACTATCGACGGCCGCCGGTACCGCGACATCCCCGTACCGCTCACGGTCGTCGGCTCGCTGCTCGACGCCGGCGCGGTGCACGGCGGCCGGACGGCGTACAACCATCTGCTCGCGCTTGCCGCCGGCAACCGCCTGCCGCGGCGCCGGGTCGACGAGGTGCTCGCCCGGACCGGCCTTGAGGCGGTCGCCGGCAAGCGGGCCGGCGGCTTCTCGCTCGGCATGCGGCAGCGGCTCGGCATCGCGGCCACGCTGCTCGGTGATCCGCAGGTGTTCATCTTCGACGAGCCGGTGAACGGCCTCGACCCCGAAGGCATCCGCTGGATCCGTGACTTCATGCGGTCGCTGGCCGCCGAGGGCCGGGCGGTGCTGGTGTCCAGCCATCTCATGAGCGAGATGGCGCAGACCGCCGACCACCTGGTCGTCATCGGCCGCGGCCGGCTGATCGCCGACACCGGCATCAGCGAACTGATGCGCGCCGGTGGCGAAGGCACGGTCCTCGTCCGTACCAGCGAACCGGATTCCCTTGTACGGCGGCTCACCGAGGCCGGCGCCGTCGTACGGGACGGTCTCGAGTCGTCGCTCGTCGTGTCCGGACTGAGCAGCGGGGAGATCGGCAAACTCGCCGCGTACCACGGTGTCCCGCTCAGCGAGCTCACCCCGCAACGCGCCTCGCTGGAAGACGTGTTCATGGAACTGACCAGGGACAGCATCGAGTACCAGGGAGCCCTCGCATGAGCACGCTGACCGCACCGTTCGCCGGCAACCTGCACACCGAATGGATCAAGCTCCGCAGCCTGCGCTCCACCTGGTACACGGTGGCCGGCCTGTTCGTGGTCGGGCTGGGAATGACCGTGCTGTCGATGAGCGCGGCCGGCAACGAGTGGGCGAGCGCGACGGCCGCCGAACGAGCGGCCTGGGATCCGACCGCCCGCAGCCTGATGACCTTCATCGTCGCGCAGCTGATCATCAGCGTGCTCGGCATCCTGATCGTCACCTCCGAGTTCGCCACCGGCCTGATCCAGACCTCGCTGACCGGCACCCCGCGACGGCACCGGCTGCTCGCGGCGAAACTGGTGGTGACCGTTGCCGTTGCCGCGGTGGCCGGGCTGGGACTGATGCTCGCTGCCTTCGGTATCGGGCAGGCGATGCTCGCCGCGCAGGACGTGCCGTCCGCGGCGCTCGGCGATCCAGGGGTGCTGTCCGCCCTGGCCGCCGGCGGGATCTACCTGTCGGCGATCGCCTTGCTCGCGGCCGCTCTCGGCGCGATCATCCGGGCCACCGCGGGAGCGCTCGCCACGATGGTGGGCATCGTCTTCCTCGTCCCAGCACTCGCCGGCCTCGTCCCTTCCGGGCTCCAAGGGATCTTCCATTACTGGCCGACGCTGGGCGCGACCGCGGCCCTCACCACGGTCCCGGATCCCGCCCATCCGCACCCGTGGCTCAACCTCGGTGGGATGTGCCTCGGCATCGCCGCAGTGGTCGCGGTCGCCTTCGTGGTCTTCCGCCGTCGAGACATCTGACAAGTCGTGACTACCGGCGAACCCGTACGGCGCATCCCTATCCTGGCGGACATGGAGCGAGCGGATCAGGTGACGACACGGCTGCTGGTGGTCGACGACGAGGCGACCGTCCGTGAACTGCTGTCCGCGACGCTGCGGTTCGCCGGTTTTCAGGTGACCTCCGCGGCGACCGCTACCGAGGCGGTGGCCGCGGCGACGGCGGAGTCGCCCGATCTCATCCTGCTGGACGTGATGCTGCCGGACATGGACGGTTTCGAGGTGGTCCGCCGTCTGCGGGCGAACAACTCGCAGGGCCGCCACGGGCCGGTGCCCGTGCTCTTCCTCACCGCGCGCGACCAGCAGGCGGACAAGGTCACCGGCCTGTCGCTCGGAGCCGACGACTACGTCACGAAACCGTTCGACCTGGAGGAGCTCGTGGCCCGGATCCGCGCGATCCTGCGCCGGACGACGGGCTACCACGCCGAGGTACTGACGGTCGGCGACCTGGCCCTCGACGTCGAAGGTCATCAGGTGACGCGGGCCGGATCGCCGGTCCGCGTCACCGCGACCGAGTTCCGGCTCTTGCAGTACCTGATGGAGAACGCCGGCCGGGTGGTCTCCAAGTCCCAGATCCTCGACCGCGTCTGGCGCTACGACTTCGGCGGCGACACCAGCATCGTCGACACCTATGTCTCCTACCTGCGGCGCAAGGTCGACGTCGACGAACCCAAGCTTCTGCACACCGTGCACGGCGTGGGCTACGTGATGCGCGAGTCGCGGCTGTGAGGCGGTTGTCCCTGCGGGCCAGGTTGCTCCTGCTCACCGCGGTCCTGTTGCTGGCCGGACTCAGCCTGATCAGCGCGTTCCTGTCCAGCAATCTCGAGCGCTACCAGCTCGATCGGCTCGACGGCCAGTTGCGGTCGTTCACCGAGATCATCGCGCGGCTGCCGGGTGCACCTCCCTCGGCCACGAACCCGGCGCCCCGCTCGGACCTGCTCGACCCGGCCCTCGAGCTGGTCGGCACGCCGTACCTGGCCTACCTCGACGCCGACGGACAGGTGGTCGGCGGGCTGCACGCTGCACGGGTCGACCGTACGACGTTGCCCGCGGCCGGCGAGTTGCGCGAGATCCCGACCACCGGCGTGGCCGTCGAGCTGCCGGCCGCCGACGGGTCGGGCCGCTGGCGGGCAGTCGCCCGGCCGACCACCGGGTGGGAGGGAACTGTCATCGCGGCGGCTCCGCTCGCCGAGGCCGACGCGACCATCGCCCGGCTCCGGTGGAGCAGTGTCATCAGCGGTGCGGCGCTGCTTGTCCTGCTGACCGTGGCCGGCTGGTTCGCCCTCGGCCGGGGGCTGCGTCCGCTGCGGCGGATCGAGCACACCGCCGCCGCGATCGCCAGCGGCGACCTGACCCAGCGGGTGCCGCAGCTCGCGCCGGCCGGTACCGAGATCGGGCAGCTGTCGGCCGCGCTCAACGGCATGCTCGGCCAGCTCGAACGAGCTTTCGCCGATCGGGCCGCCTCCGAAGCGCGGATGCGGAACTTTGTCTCCGACGTCAGCCACGAGCTGCGCACCCCGTTGTTCAGCATCAAGGGCACGACCGAGCTCTATCAAATGGGCGGACTGCGGGAGCCGGCCGAGATCGACGAGGCGATGCGCCGCGTCAACCAGGAGGCGGCCAGGCTCACCGCCCTCACCGAGGACCTGCTGCTGCTCGCCCAGCTCGACGAGGCACCGCAAGGCCAGCTCGAGCGCGCGCCGATGGATCTGCGGACGTTGGCCAACGACGCGCGGCACGATCTCCGTGCCCTCGACCCGTCCCGGCCGGTGGAGCTCACCGGGCCCGGAGGCGACGGACCGCCTGGTCCCGCTCCCGTGGATGCCGACGAGTCCAGGCTCCGGCAGGTTGTCACCAACCTGATCGGCAACGTGGCCGCGCATACTCCGAGCGGGACTCCGGTAAACATCGGCGTCGGCACCGTCGACGGTCGCGCGGTGCTCGAAGTCGCGGACCAGGGCCCCGGCCTGACCGCCGAACAAGCGGGCCGGGTCTTCGATCGCTTCTACCGGGCCGATCGCTCCCGGGCCCGCTCAGGCGGTGTCAACGCCGGACTCGGACTGGCCATCGCCCGCTCGATCGCCCGGGCCCACGACGGCGACGTCGTACTGGAGACCGCGCTCGGCGAGGGCGCCTGCTTCCGGCTCATCCTGCCGGTGGCGTGACGGTCAGAAACCGCGGAGTTTTTCCGGGGTGATGCGGATGATCACCGAGTACTCCGAGTGGAACTGTTCGGTGGTCATCCCGAGACCGACGATGTCGTCGCCGTACTTGGCGTTGTAGACCGCGAGGGCTTCGCCGGACAGCGGCTCGGTGTCGATGTGCGCCGTACCGGAGATGACGCCGACGTCGCCGCCGCCATGGGTCGCGTTGAAGTTGACCGAGACCTGGGGGTGGGCGGTGATGTTGTGCAGTTTGGCCTTGTGGCGCTGGCTGCTGATCAGCAGTTCGCCCTCGTGCCAGAGGAACCAGACCGGGTTCGGCGCCGGTGTCCCCGATTTGCCGACCGTGGTCAGCCAGACGACGCGTTCGTCGTCGAGTTGCCGGGTGATCCGCTTGCCGAAGTCGGTGGACGTGTCGATCGAGAACATACGCACCCCTACGTCGTCACGAAGGACCGAGGCGCCCCCACTCGATCGCCGGGCAACGGTTCATCACCATCGTCAGTCCCGCAGCGGTCGTGCGTGTGTAGGCGTCCTGGTCCACTACACCGAGCTGGAACCACACCGCGCGCGCATTGATTCCCACTGCCTGGTCGGCAATTTCACCGGCGAGCTCGGACCGGACGAACACGTCCACGCAGTCCACCGGGAACGGGATGTCGGCCAGGCTCGCGTACCCCTGCTCCCCGTGCACGGTCTCGGCCGACGGATGCACCGGCACGATCCGCTTCCCACGTCCCTGCAGGAACCGCGCCACGCCGTACGCCGCTCGGTCGGTGTTGTTCGACAGCCCAACCACAGCCCAGGTAGAGCAGTCCGCCAGGATCTTCCGGATGTCCGCGTCCATAGCTCCAGGGTCCCTCAGCCACGCAAATAGGTGAGTACGGCGGAGACCCGGCGATCCAGGCCGTCGTCCAGCTGGAGCTTGGCGAAGATGTTGCCGACGTGCTTCCGTACGGCGGCCTCGCTCACCACGAGCTGTTCCGCGATCGCGCCGTTCACGCGCCCCTCGGCCATCAGCGCCAGTACTTCGAGCTCGCGTGGCGTCAACGCGGACAGCGGCCCGTCGTTCCGGCGCCGGGCCAGCAGCTGCCGGACCACCTCGGGATCCACCACCGTGCCGCCCGACGCGACCCGGTCGAGGGACTCCAGGAACTCGGCGACGTGACCGACCCGGTCCTTGAGCAGGTACCCGATCCCGCCGGTCGTTGATTCGAGCAACGACGAGAGGTACGCATCGGCGACGTACTGCGAGAGCACCAGGATCCCGATCGAGGGGAACTCGGCGCGGATCGCGGCGGCCGCGCGCAGGCCCTCGTCGCTGTGTCCCGGCGGCATCCGGACGTCGGTGATGACGAGATCCGGCGGCTCCTTGCGGACCACGGCGAGCAGGGTGTCGCCGTCACCGACGCTGTCGCGGACCTCGTGCCCGGCGCGATCCAGAATGCTGGCCAGCCCCTCGCGCAGCAGCAGCGAGTCTTCGGCCAGCACGATGCTCAGTCGCCGAGTTGGCACGGGCACTCCATTCGCAGTCGAGTAGGCCCACCAGGTGGGCTGTCGACCACGAGTGTGCCGCCCAAAGCGTCCAACCTGGTCACCAGCCCGGTCAACCCGGTGCCGGCCCCGACTGTCGCGCCACCGATCCCGTCGTCGGTGATCGTGATGATGAGCAGTTGCCCCTCCTGCCGGCCGGCCACCTGGCAGGCGGTCGCCTGAGCGTGTTTGGCGACGTTCGACAGGGCCTCGCTGACCACGAAGTACGCCGCGGCCTCGATCGGCGGCGGCAGTCGCGACTCCAGCGTCACCGACACCGTGACCGGCATGGGGCTACGGTCGGCGACCTCCCGGATCGCGGCTTCGAGCCCGAGGTCGATCAGGACGCGCGGATGGATGCCGCGCACCGCCTCGCGTAGATCGGCCAGCGCGGCCTCGGCCTCGGAGTGCGCCTTCATCACCAGCCGCCGCCCCTCCCCCTCGGGCAGGTCCAGCTCGGCGAGGCCGAGCGTCATCGTCAGACCGACCAGCCGCTGCTGTACGCCGTCGTGCAGGTGCCGCTCGATCCGTGCCCGCTCGGTCTCGAACGCATCGACGAGGTCCAGCCGGGAGCGGCGCAGCTCGGCCACGTTCCGCTTCAGCTCGTCCTCTCGCGGCCCCAGCATTGCCTTGGCCAGCGACGCCTCCGCAGCAGCCAGTACGCCGAGTAGGTAGGAGCTGATCGCGTAGAACACCGGCCCGAAGGTGACCGTGAAGAGCAGCCCCTCCCACGCGGTGGTGAGCGTCCACGGCCCCATCCCCATCTCGTCGCCGTCGGCAATGATCGGCGCGAGGAGCGTCGTACCGAGAATGGTTGCGCTCATGCCCGCGAAGGCTGTGCTGAACGGCCACACCAGCACGCCCAGTACGAAGCCGTAGCCCAGCGACCGCATCGACGCCTGCTCGCGCCGGCGGAACTTGAGCTTGTCCCGCAGTGACAGCGCGGCCGGCACCGCAGCATGGGGGCTCTTGATGCCGTCGACCAGCATCAGCCCGGCCCGCCAGCGCTCCGCCCAGCCGATCACCACCCCGAACATCGGGAACAACGGCAGCAGCAAAATACCGATCACGATCGGGCTCAGGACGGCACTGGTCACCGCCGTACCGAGCAGCACGCAGATCGTGACCACGCCGACCGGTATCGAGCTGAACAGATACGCGTAGGCGCGCCACGGCCACGACGACACCAGGAAGCGCGGGGACGCCAGCGCCTGCCAGCCCGTCAAAGGTCTCTCCACTCCGCCAACCCTAGGTCCGGGCCAGCCCGCAGGGCGGTAGCGTGCGCGCTACTCCAGGTCTCTTGCCCAAGCCCGCGTGCGCAGGGCAGATCAGCGGTTGGCTAGCTATATGACCGCAACCGCGCCCTCGTACCCCAGCGTCGTACCGGACGCAGCTCCTGCCCTGGTACTCGACGGGATCACCAAGACCTACCGCTCCAAAGCCGGTGGGGTCGATGCCCTGCGTGGCGTCACCTACCACTTCCCGCGCGGTTCGTTCACTGCCGTCATGGGCCCGTCCGGCTCCGGCAAGTCGACGCTGCTGCAGTGCGCGGCCGGACTCGACCAGCCGACGACAGGCGTCGTCGTACTGGGAGGTGTGAACCTGCACGGGCTCAGCGAGGTCGCACTGACGAAACTGCGCCGCGAGGAGATGGGCTTCGTCTTCCAGGCGTACAACCTGCTGCCGTCGCTGACCGTGTACGACAACGTGGCGCTACCGCTCCGGCTGACCGGCAAGCGCCCGCATCGCGCCGACATCCACGGCGTACTGGAGCAGGTCGGGCTGAGTGACAAGGTCAAGCGCCGACCGGCCGAGCTGTCCGGCGGGCAGCAGCAGCGCGTCGCGATCGCACGTGCGCTGATCACCAAGCCGTCGGTGTTCTTCGCGGATGAGCCGACCGGTGCGCTCGACAGCAACAGCAGCCGTCAGGTGCTGAGCCTGTTGCGCGAGGCAACTGATCGGGCCGGGCAGACCGTAGTCATGGTCACCCACGATCCGGTGGCGGCGGCGTACGCCGAGCGTGTCGTCTTCCTCTCCGACGGCCTGATCGCCGGTCACCTCGACCGCGGGACGCCGGCTCAGATCGCCGCTGCCATGAGTGACCTGGAGCGGTGATGTTCTTCCTGAGCAGGCAGACAGTCGGACGGCACAGACACCTGTACGCCGGTTCGTTCGTGGCGCTCGCGGTCGGCGTGTTCCTGCTCGGACTTGCCGCCACCGCGACCGCCGCCACCGTCGCGTATCGGGGACCGAGCTCCGGGAGCATCGCTGTCACCACCCTCGGTGGCGACGGGATGGAGCCGCAGCGGGTCAGTGTGTCCACCTCCGACCAGGACGTCTCCGGACTGCAGACCGTGCTGAGCATGGTCGGGGCGATCAGCGGCTTCATCACGATCTTCGTCATCGCCAGCACTTTCGCCTTCGCGGTCGCGTCCCGGCGGCGCGAGCTCGGCCTGCTCCGGCTGATCGGCGCCACGCCCGGTCAGATCCGCCGGATGATCCTCGGTGAGGCACTGGTCGTCGCCCTCGGGGCGTCGATCACCGGCGCCGTGCTGGCGCAGCTCGCGACTCCGTTCCTGCTCGCGAAGGCGTCGTACACGGAGCTGGCACCGGTGAAGCTGGAGCCGGCCTCGCCCTGGGTGCCGCTGTCGATCGCGGTCGGGATCGGGCTGCTGGTCGCGCTGCTCGGTGCCCGCGCCGCGGCTCGGCGGGCCGGGAAGGTCGGCGCCATCGACGCGCTGCGCGAGGCCAGCCTCGAACCGCCGCGGATCGGACCGGTTCGCGTCGTGTTCGGGCTGCTGTTCATGGCCGGCTCGATCCTCCTGCTCACCCTGATCAGGCCGTCCAGTGGTGAAGCCGCGGTCCCGCTGGCGATGTTCACACCGATGCTGCTGGTGATCTCGCTGACCCTGCTCGCTCCGCTGGTCGTGCCGTTCCTCGGACGGCTCTGGGCGGCACCGCTCGTCGCCTGGACCAGCGTGTCCGGACGGCTCGCCCGGAGCAACGTGGTCGCTGCGCCCCGGCGCAGCGCGTCCCTGGCGGCGCCGATCCTGACCATCTCCGCGATCGCCGGCTCGATGGTGCTTAGCCTGAGCTTCGCTGCCGACAGCGCCGCGGCCACGCTGCGCGACGGCATGCTCGCCCCGATCGTGGTCACTGGGGGTGACCAGGCCAAGGTGGCCGCGACCCCTGGCGTCGCGGCGGTCGATGCCGGTCTTCCGGTGCAGTTCGTGCGGATCTCGGCCGACTACGCCCAGCTCGAGGACGCCGAGGGTATCGAACCGGCCGTCGCGGTACGTACCCGCCGGATGACTCCGGTCGCCGGCGACCTGGCCGCGCTCACCGGCAATACTGTTGCCGTCAGCAAGGAAATGTCCGGGTTCGAGCACTACCGGCTCGGTGATGAGGTGCCGGTGACCTTCCTGGACCGGACGACCGCCAAACTCAAGATCGTCGCGATCGTGCCGGACGCGTTCGGGATCAACCCGTCGTTCCTGCTGCCGATGGAGCTCGCGCGCGCCCACGCCCCGAAGGCTGAGCCGGAGCGCATGTACGTCCTGCCGGCCGCCGGGACCGATCCCGCGGAGCTCGTGCAGAGGATCGACGGCGCCGTACTGGCTGCTGCCTGGGAGGCCGAGCAGGCAGCCGGGGTTCGCCAGGGCAACCAGCTCGGTCTCATCCTGCTGCTCGGACCGGCCGCCCTCTACAGCGCGATCGCCATCGCCAACACGCTGCTGATGGGCAGCCTGCAGCGGCGGCAGGAGTTCGTCACCTCCCGGCTGCTCGGTGCCACCCCGAACCAGATCCGGCGGATGGTCCTGTGGGAGTCGTCACTGGTCGGAATGGTCGCTCTCAGTCTCGGTACGGCGATCACCGTGACGGTCGGCGTACTGATCCGGCACGCGATGACGGCCGGTGTTCCCGACGTACCGGTGACCGTCCCGTGGGGCATCCTGCTGGGGATCGCCGGACTCTGTCTGACCCTCGCGGTAGGGTCCGCCTTGGCTCCGACCGCATACATCCTGCGGGTCGTGGGCCGGGAAACTGTCGTTCACCAGCGACAATAGGGTTCCGTTCGACCGAGGAGCAGTTCACCCGTATGGCACGCCGTTCCAGTACCACCGCCGAGCCCGAGGACTTCGAGGAGCGCATCCTCGACGTCGATGTCTCCGACGAGATGCGCACCAGCTTCCTGGAGTACGCCTACTCGGTGATCTACTCCCGGGCGCTCCCGGACGCACGGGACGGGCTGAAACCGGTCCAGCGGCGGATCCTGTTCTCGATGGCCGAGAACAACATCCGTCCCGACCGCGGCCATGTGAAGTCGGCCCGCGTCGTCGGTGAAGTGATGGGTAAGTACCACCCGCACGGCGACGGCGCGATCTACGACGCCCTGGTCCGGACCGCGCAGCCGTGGTCGATGCGGCTGCCGCTGATCGACGGCCACGGGAACTTCGGCTCCCTCGACGACGGCCCCGCCGCGATGCGGTACACGGAGTGCCGGATGGCGCCGTCCGCGGTCGCGATGACGAACGGCCTGGACGAGAACGTCGTCGAGTTCCGGCCGAACTACGACGGCCGCGAGGAAGAGCCGTCGGTGCTGCCGGCCGCCTTCCCGAACCTGCTGGTCAACGGCGCCGCCGGGATCGCGGTCGGAATGGCCACCAACATGGCCCCGCACAATCTGGTCGAGGTCATCCAGGCGCTGCGGCACCTGATCAAGAAGCCTGACGCCGACCTCGACGACCTGATGCGGTTCATCCCCGGCCCGGACCTGCCGACCGGCGGCAAGATCGTCGGCCTGGAGGGCATCAAGGACGCCTACGCCACCGGCCGCGGCAGCTTCAAGATGCGCGCCACCGCCCGGATCGAGAACGTCACCCCGCGCCGCAAGGGCATCGTGGTCACCGAGCTGCCCTACACGGTCGGCCCGGAGAAGGTGATCGAGAAGATCAAGACGCTGGTCCAGGCCAAGAAGCTGCAGGGCATCGCCGACGTCAAGGACCTGACCGACCGCACGCACGGCACCCAGCTGGTGATCGAGGTCAAGAACGGCTTCGTCCCCGAGGCACTGCTGGAGCAGCTCTACAAGCTCACCCCGCTCGAGGACTCGTTCTCGATCAACGCGGTCTGCCTGGTCGACGGCCAGCCCCGCACCCTCGGGCTGAAGACCCTGCTGGAGGTCTACCTCGAGCACCGGTACGACGTCGTCCGCCGGCGCAGCGAGTTCCGCCGGAAGAAGGCCCAGGACCGGCTGCACATCGTCGACGGCCTGCTGATCGCGATCCTCGACATCGACGAGGTCATCCAGATCATCCGGACCAGCGACGACGCGGCCGCGGCCCGGACCCGGCTGATCGACATCTACGACCTGTCCGAGATCCAGGCCAACTACATCCTGGACATGCCGCTGCGCCGGCTGACGAAGTTCTCCAAGCTCGAGCTGGACACCGAGAAGGCCGAGCTGGAGCGCGAGATCGAGCGGCTCACCGCGATCCTCGAGGACGAGGCGCTGCTGAAGAAGACGGTCGGCGACGAGCTGGCCGAGGTCGCCAAGACCTACGGCACACCCCGCCGTACCGTGCTGCTGGAGTCGTCCGGCGCGACCAAGACCGCCGCCGTACCGCTCGAGGTCACCGACGACCCGTGCTGGATCCTGATGAGCTCGACCGGGCTGCTGGCCCGCACCAACGGCGTCGAGCCGTTCGGTACGGCGGAGGGCCGGGCCAAGCACGACGCGATCGTGTCCGCGATCAAGAGCACCGCCCGCGGTCAGTACGGCCTCATCACCACCGCCGGCCGGCTGATCCGGCTCGATTCGCTCGACCTGCCCGCCGTACCGACGACGGCCGCCGCACCGAACCTGCAGGGCGGCGCACCGATCGCCGAGTTCGTCTCGCTGGAACCGGGTGAGAAGGCGCTCGCGCTGACCACGATGGATCCCGACTCGATCGGGGTCGCCCTCGGTACGGCGACCGGTGTCGTGAAGCGCGTCGTTCCGGATCACCTGAGCAACCGCGACGCGTGGGAGATCATCCGGCTCAACGACGGCGACGAGGTCGTCGGCGCGGTCGAGCTCACGACCGGTGAGGAGGAGCTGTGCTTCGTCACCTCGGAGGCACAGCTGCTGCACTTCCCGGCCTCCGCGGTCCGTCCGCAGGGCCGCACCGCGGGCGGCATGGCCGGTGTCCGGCTCGGCGCCGGCGCGAAGGTGGTCTTCTTCGGCGCCGTCGACCCGGGCCGCGAGGCACAGGTCGTGACGATCGCCGGCTCGAACTCGGCGCTGCCGGGGACCGAGGTCGGCGCGGTCAAGGTGACACCGTTCAGCGAGTATCCGGGCAAGGGCCGCGGGACCGGCGGTGTGCGCTGCCAGCGGCTGCTGAAGGGTGAGGACGGGCTGCTGCTCGCCTTCGTCGGGGTGGCTCCGGTCAAGGCGAGCGCGAACAGTGGCGCACCGGTGGACCTGCCGCCGATCGACCCGCGCCGCGACGGTTCCGGCGTGCCGGTGGCCCAGCCGATCGCTGCTCTGGCCCCGGACCTGGCAGGCTGACCCCATGAAGAGACTCGTCGCGCTGGGCGCGGTGCTCGTGCTGGCCCTGGTCGGCTGCACTGACAAGAAGGATTCCGGCGGTGGCGCCGGGAAGTCCGACGATGCCGTCGCACAGCTCGCGGCCGCGAAGAAGGCGCTCGACGAAGCCTCCAGCGTCCACATCGTGCTGACCGGGCGGGACCTGCCGGACACCGCGCAGACGCTGGCCAGCGGCGACGGCGTGGCGACCCACGCCCCGGCGTTCAAGGGCAAGCTCACGATCCGCACCGGCGGCTCCCCGATCGACTCCGAGGTCGTCGCGGTCGACAAGAAGGTGTACGCCAAGCTGCCCTTCACCGGGAAGTTCGTCGAGCTCACGGCCGACCAGCTGACCGGGTTCGGCGCGCCCGACCCGGCGATCCTGCTGGACCCGAACAAGGGCCTGACGTCGGTGCTGCCGGCGGTGAAGGACCCGAAGGTGAAGGGTGACACCCGCGAAGGCGCCAAGGTGCTGACCGAGATCACCGGTTCGGTGCCGGGCAAGTCGCTGCAGGGCATCTTCCCGAACGCGCCGGCCGACCTGGACTTCCCGAGCACCTTCAAGCTCGACAAGGAGTCCAAGCAACTCGTCGCGGCGACGATCTCCGGCCCGTTCTACGACGGCGCCACCAGCAGCTACGACATCACCTTCGACAGGTACGGCGAACAAGTCTCGATCACCAAGCCGGAGTGAGCTCTGCAGTGAGCTCCCCCGGGGCCGCCCGGCCGAGAGCCAAGCTCACGCTCGCGTCGATCGCGGTCGCCTTCGCGGCCGCCGACACGTACGTCGTCGTCCTCGCGCTGCCCGACCTGATGTCCGGGGTCGGGCTGTCCGCGGACCAGCTCCAGCGGGCGGCGCCGATCATCTCCGGGTTCCTGCTCGGCTACATCGCCGTACTGCCGCTGATCGGCCGGATCGCGGATGTCGCCGGGCGGACACCGGTCCTGGTCGGGGCGCTCATGCTGTTCGCCGTCGGCTCGCTGATCACGGCAGCGGCGTACGACCTGCCCCTGGTGGTAACCGGTCGGTTTCTTCAGGGCGTGGGAGGCGGCGGGCTTGTCCCGGCCACACTCGCGCTGGTCGCGGACCTGTGGCCCGCTGAGCGACGTGGACTGCCGCTGGGCGTGGTCGGGGCGGTGCAGGAGCTCGGTTCGGTCCTGGGGCCGCTGCTGGGCGCCGCCGTACTGGCTGTCGCCGACTGGCGCTACATCTTCTGGCTGAACCTCGTGGTCGCTGTCGTCCTCGCCGTTCTACTGCGCGGGGCGCGACGACCGCCATGGTCAGCGGCCGTCGGCCTCCTGGCAGCAGTTGCACTCGGCCTCACGCTGCTCGCACCACAACGCCTCGCGTCCGACGTCACCCTCGGGCTGCCCTTCGTGCCGTTCGCCGGTACGTCGCGACTCGCGACTCCGATCGGGGTTGCGACTCTCGTCCTCGGCCTCGTGTGGGCCGGGCTGGTGCTGTGGCGCTCACGGTCGCACCTCACCGGGTTGCTCGCGCAGATCGACCTGATCGGCGCCCTCCTCCTCGCGTTGGCGCTGGCCGGTGTCGTCCTGGCGTTCGCGACGGCCGATCCGGAGCGCGAGCTGATGTCGCCTGCCGGGCCCTGGCTCCTCGTCGGGGCTGCGGTGTTCGGTGTCGCGTTCTGGGTCTGGCAACGCCGCGCCCCGCACGCGATCGTCCCAGCTGGGTTGCTGGCGACCAGGCCTGCCTGGGGCTCACTCGTGGTCAGTTTCCTGGTCGGGTGTGCGCTGATCGCCGCACTGGTCGACGTACCGGTGTTTGCGCGGACGACGCAGGGCGGTGGGCAGCTCGCGGCGGCGCTGGTACTGCTGCGCTTCCTGATCGCGTTGCCGGTGGGCGCGGTGGTCGGCGGCTGGCTGACCCGGCGCTACGGGCTCGGGCTGATCACCGGGGCCGGGCTGGCGTTGGCCGGGGCGATGTTCGTCGTGATGGCGTTCTGGAGCCGCAACGCCCTCGATCACTTCGCGGCGACCGTCGTACTGCTGCTGTGCGGGTTCGGCTTCGGGCTGGCGCTGTCGCCGGTCAACACGGCGATCCTGGGCGCTACTCCCCGGGCGAACCACGGGCTGGTCAGCGCGCTCGTCGTCGTCGCGCGGATGGTCGGCATGCTGGTCGGCGTGTCGGCACTGACCGCGATCGGGCTCCGCCGGTACTTCGCGATCGTCGACGACGTACCGTCACCGAACGAGCTCTGCCCGGCAACACCTGCGTCCTGCCGGCCCTTCGTGGACGCGCTTCGCGACGCAGCGATTTCACAAACGCACGCAATCTTCGCCGGGGCTGCCGTCTGCGCCTTCCTGGCCGCGATCCTCGCCGTCGCATTGCTGGGCCGACGTGGCGTTGTGCACACTTGATGGTCATTGCGCGGTACTGAGGGCTGCCTAACCTACAGTGGTGCTGTGAGAGTTCCACCCGACGCGACCGGTCGGCCAGGCCTGTGCTCGACCTTCTGCCGTCAGCTCCTCGAGCCGCTGGAAGGTTCCGCCATTGTGGCGAGTGGCTGGGTCGTCCTGGAGCAGCCGGGTCCGTGGGGTGCCGATGCCGTCGTCAACAGTCACCTGAATCCCGAGTTCGGCGGCCGGTTCGATGCCGAATGCAAGAAAGCCGACGTCCGCTTCGGCCTGATCCGCACACCGGGGCGGCATTCTTTCCCGGCCAATCACGCCCAGCAGGTGTACGTCGCCTCGACCGTGCCCGGCAACACCTGGCTGCTCACCGCCCATCTCGACGACCCGCTGGCCCTCGAAGCACTCGACCTCGCGGCGATCGCTCGTGGTGATCGCGAGGCCGTCGACGCCTCGCTGCCCGGCCTGGTGCCGGTCGACGAGGCGATCATGCTGGTCTGCACCAACGGCAAGCGGGACGAGTGCTGCGCGATCCTCGGCCGCCCGCTGGTCAACGGCCTGGCCACAGCCGCACCCGGCCGGGTCTGGGAGGCCAGCCACCTCGGCGGCCACCGCTTCTCCCCCACCGCCGTGCTACTGCCCGCCGGCACCATGCACGGCCACCTCAACACCGGGACCGCACTCGATGTGCTCGCGGCCTCGGACCGCGGTGAGACCTTCCTGACCGGTCTGCGTGGCCGCACCACGTGGACGAAACGCGGTCAGGCCGCGGAAATCGCCGTACGCCACCAAACTGGTGAGCTCTCGCTGGACGCCCTCACTGTCGCGGGCGAAGATCTGGAATCCGTGACAGTGTGGCATCGCGACGGGCGGTCCTGGGTAGTCCCGGTGACCAGTGCACCTGCTGATCCACCTCGTCCGGAGTCCTGTGGAAAGGAGCCGTTCGCGATGTCGATCCTGAAGGCCGGAACCCCTGTGCCAGGAGCAGTCCGATGACCCCTGGTTTCGAAGACCTGCTCGCCGCCAACGCGGAGTACGCCGCCGATTTCCACTACGGCGGCTTCGACGGAATCGCCCACGCCGGAGTCGGCGTGGTCACCTGTATGGACTCCCGCATCCCGCCGCTGGAGCTGCTCGGCCTCAAACCGGGTGACGCCAAGGTCCTGCGCAGCGCCGGCGGCCGGGTCACCGAGATCACGCTCACCGGACTCGTCCTGGGCGTCAACCTGCTCGGTATCCGCCGGATCATGGTCATCCCGCACACCCGCTGCGCGATGGCCGCCATGTCCGAGGACGAACTCCGCGCGAAGGTCGAGAAGGCCGCCGGGAAACCGGCCGGTTACCTCCCCATCAACGTGATCCCCGACCAGCTCGAAGCCCTCCGCCACGACGTCGCCGCCGTCCGCGAACACCCCCTGATCGGCGAAGAGATCCTCGTCGGCGGCTTCATGTACGACGTGGACACCGGCCTCCTCACCCAACACGTCTGACTTGTCGCTCGGTGGGGTCAGGTGAGGACTACCCGTCCGGTGTCCAACTCGTAGTAGGCGCCTACCAGCTTGACCTTGCCAGTTTTTTCGAGGGGTCCGAGGACCGGGGACTGGCGGAGTTCGGCCAGGACCAGGTCGATGTTGGCGTGGATGGCGTTGGTGAGGCGGTCGCCGGGCTTGCCTGCTACTTGGCGGACGGCTGGGGTCAGGGCTTCGACCAAGTAGCCGATCTGGCCGGCCTCGGCGGTCCGCTGGTGGGAGTCGAGGGCTTTGATGGTGGCGTCGAGTGCACCGCAGCGTTGGTGGCCTAGGACCACCAGCAGTGGCGTGTGCAGCTCGGCGACGCCGAACTCCAGGCTGCCGGTGACTGACTGGTCGAGGGCTTCACCGGCACTACGTACGACCACGAGGTCACCGAGTCCCTGATCGAAGACAAGCTCGATCGGCACCCGGGAATCCACGCAGCCGAGCACCGTGGCGAACGGGTGCTGCCCCTTGCTCACCGCTACCCGGCGCGCCACGCCCTCGTCCAGGCGCTCCTCGCGATCGGCCACGAAGCGGGCGTTGCCGGCCACCAAGCGAGCCAGTGCCTGTTCACCGGTAAGGACCGGGGCGGCGCTGGGCGGGGTCGATCCGCTGGGCGGAGCAGAGTCGGCCGGAGCGACCGGCGTACTGGAGGGCGAAACCTCCGCGCAGGCAGTCAGTACGGCGCTCCCCGCGCCGACGGCCAGTCCGGTGGTCACTGCGGTGGTCAGAAAACGGCGGCGGCTGCTGGTGGTGCTCACGGCATGCTCCTCAGGAAAGGGGCGGCGGGGCGGGCGCCGCTCTCCGAAGGTAGCGCATTGCATACTGTCTGCAATACCCGGTGTTTGTGCAGATCTCTCGGCTTCGAGGCCGGGATCTGATAGATACCCCTTATGAGACTCCGCCCCAGCTCATTTCCCAGGTCCCTGCTTGTCGGCGCCCTGGCCCTGACGAGCGTCCTGTCCGGCGCTCCGGTCGTGCACGCGGCCCCGGTCGTCACCGGCTGCCTCGACACCGGCGTCACCGGCACGGTCGAGGAGCAGCGCCTCGGTCGCGGTATCGCCGGTGGACCTTCGGTACCGGCCGAGATCCTGCGCCGGACCGGGTTCGACAAGCAGGTGGAGCTGTTCGGCCGGCTGCTCTGCCGGATGCCGAGCCGGGAGGCCGCCAAGCTGCTGATCCGCGCGCAGGGTGAGGCACTGTGGCGGACTGCCGTGCACCGCGCTCAGCACCCGGTCTCCGGCGCCGACGCGCTGCCTGCCACCGACGACCGCGGTCTGTACTGGGCGCGCATCTCGATGGCACTGACGGTTCGCCAGTGGCAGCCGCGCTTCACCGTCGGTACGGCGGAACGCGCGGAGCTGATCCGATCCCTCGAGTACGCCTCCCGGGGAATCACGAGCACCCGCTTCTCCCCCGACGTACGGAAGATCCTGGTGACCGGGTTCGATCCGTTCACGCTGGATGCCGACATCCGGATCGGTAATCCGTCCGGAGCGAATGCGCTGACGCTGGACGGACAGCGCTGGACGGTCAACGGGAAGACGTACGAGATCCAGGCCGTGGTCTTCCCGGTCCGCTACACCGATTTCGACCAGAACATGGTTGAGGACGCCCTCGCGCCGCACTACGGCGGTGGGCCGCAGCACGCGGATCTCGTGATGACGGCGAGTCAGGGACGCGTCGGCATCTTCGACTTGGAGGTCTTCAACGGCCGCCGGCGGTCGACCAGTTCGATCGGTGACAACAACAACCTCTGGGGTGGCGGAACCACCGCCGCTCCGGTCGTCTCGCCCAGCATGCCGGCCGGCCCGGAGTGGATCACCGCGAGTCTGCCGATGGCACGGATGGCGCAGGCCGATGTGACGCCGTTCCGCACCCGCGTGAACACCTCGGTGCTGGAGATCCCGGCGGGCCAGACCGCACCCGTGCGGCAGCCGTTGGGGCCGACGGAGGGATCGATCGCGTCCGAAGGTGCTGGTGGCGGTTACCTGTCCAACGAGGTGGCCTACCGCAACACACTGCAGCGCGATCTGAAGGACCCGTCGATGCCGGCCGGACATCTGCATGTCCCGGTGCTGTCCTTCGATGCGGCCAACAAGACGACCATCACGGATCCGACGTACGAGGCCAACCGAGAGGCGATCATCCGCGGCGCACACGCCGTACTCCGTCAGGCGCTGTGATCACTTTTCTGATCAGGTGGCGATAATTCTGAACGCCTCCAGCACCGACTGCACAGAATAATCGGCTGCCGGCCCGCCCATACGATCCCCGACCAGGATGGTGCGCAGGCCGGCATTCCGTCCGCCGGCGATGTCATAGGCCGGGTGGTCTCCCACCATCCACCCGTCCAGGGGAGCTCCTGAGCGCTCGGCCGCGATCGCGAAGATCCGTGCGTCCGGCTTCCGCACCCCCACAGCCTCGGACACACAGCAGTAGTCGACCGCGGCCGCGATCCCCGTGTGCTCCAGCTTCAACGTCTGCTGCACCACGGTGCCGTTCGTGACCACGGCGACCCGCCAGCCCGCTGCCCGAAGTTCTGTCAGCGCCTCCAGGACAGCCTGGTCGACGCGCGTGAACAACGGATGCTCCCGGTCGTAGCTCTCCACGCTCGGAGCGACGCCGAACTGCTGGCGCAGACCGGCGAACAGCTCGGCCCGGGGCCTGAACCCACCGTTGTCCTGCGCAACGAGCCAGGCGACAGCGGCCTCCCCCAGACCTGCATCACCGCACCACCAGCGCGCCCAGTCGAGAAAGGCCGCGTCGCGGTCGATGAGGGTGTTGTCCAGGTCGAAGCAGGCCAGGCGGGGCCGGGGCATCAGACGTCGATGCGGCTCTCGTCCAGCTCGTAGGCACCCTGGACGATGAACTCCTTGCGGGGCGCAACATCGTTGCCCATCAGGAGGTCGAAGACCTTGGCGGCGTCCTCGCCGTCGTCGACGGTCATCCGGCGCAGCGTCCGGTGCCGCGGATCGACGGTGGTTTCGGCCAGCTGGTCGGCGTCCATCTCACCGAGACCCTTGTAGCGCTGCGGGGGTTCCTTCCACTTGACGCCCTTCTTCATCAGCTCGGCCGTCTTCCGCTGGTACTCCGCGTCGCTGTAGGTGTAGATGTACTTGTCCTGACCCTTCTTCGGGTTGGTCAGCTCGAAGCGGTGCAGCGGCGGCACGGCGGTGTAGACGCGACCGGCGTCGACCAGCGGACGCATGTAGCGGAAGAACAGGGTGGCCAGCAGGCAGCGGATGTGCGCGCCGTCGGAGTCGGCGTCGGCCATGAAGATGATCTTGCCGTAGCGGACCTGCTCCAGATCGAAGCTCCGCCCCGACCCGGCGCCGACCACCTGGATGATCGAGGCGCACTCGGCGTTCTTCAGCATGTCGGCGACGGACGCCTTCTGCACGTTCAGGATCTTGCCCCGGATCGGCAGCAGCGCCTGGAACTCCGAGTTGCGAGCGACCTTGGCCGTACCGAGGGCCGAATCACCCTCGACGATGAAGAGCTCGGACCGGTCGACATCGTTGCTGCGGCAGTCGGCGAGCTTGGCCGGCAGGGCCGACGACTCCAGCGCGGTCTTGCGCCGCTGCAGCTCCCGGTGCTGGCGGGCCGCGACCCGTGTCCGGGACGCGGCGACGACCTTCTCCAGCACCGCCCGGGCCTGCGCCTTGTGCTCGCGCTTGGTCGAGGTCAGGAAGGCTTCCAGCTCGGTCTGCACGACCTTCGAGACGATCCGCGACGCGGCCGGGGTGCCGAGCACCTCCTTGGTCTGGCCGTCGAACTGCGGCTCGGCCAGCCGCACGGTGACGATCGAGGTCATGCCCTCCAGGACATCGTCCTTGATCAGCTCCTCGCCGCTCTTCAGCAGGCGGGTGCCCTCCATCGCGTTGGTGAAGCTCTTGGCCAGTGCCCGCTCGAAGCCGGCCACGTGCGTGCCGCCCTTGGTGGTGGCCACGATGTTCACGAACGAGCGGAGCTCGGTCTCGTACCCGTCGCCCCAGCGGACGGCGATGTCCACGTCGAGATCGCGCTCGACATCGGTCGGCGTCATGTGGCCGGCGTCGTCCAGCATCGGCACGGTCTCGGTGAAGTGCCCCGTCCCGGTCAGCCGGATCACCTCGGTGACCTTCTGGTCGGTGGCCAGGAACTCGCAGAACTCGCTGATCCCGCCGTCGTGCTTGAAGTGTTCCTCGGTCACCTCGTCGGCACGCTCGTCGCGGATCACCAGCTCCAGGCCGGGGACCAGGAACGACGTCTGCCGCGCCCGGGTGACCAGCTCGTCGTAGTTGAAGCTCGCGTCGCGGGTGAAGATCTGCCGATCCGCCCAGTACCGGATCCGGGTGCCGGTCATGCCCTTCTTCGCCCGGCCGGCCTTGCGCAGCCCCTTGGCCGCGGTGAAACCGGCCGCCGCACCCTCGCCGTCGAACTCGCCGGCGACACCGCGCCGGAACGACGTGGTCCAGACCACGCCGCCGCGGTCGACCTCGACGTCCAGCCGCGCGGACAGCGCGTTCACCACCGAGGCACCGACACCGTGCAGACCACCGGAGGCGTTGTACGAGCCGCCGCCGAACTTGCCACCGGCGTGCAGTTTGGTGAACACCACCTCGACACCGCTGAGCTTGGTCTTCGGCTCGATGTCGACCGGGATACCGCGGGCACGGTCGCGCACCTCGACGGATCCGTCCTTGTGCAGGATCACGTCGATGCGGTCACCGTGGCCGGCCAGGGCCTCGTCGACGGCGTTGTCGATGATCTCCCACAGGCAGTGCATCAGGCCGCGGCTGTCGGTGGACCCGATGTACATACCGGGGCGCTTCCGGACCGCCTCGAGTCCTTCGAGGACGAGCAGGTTGCGGGCGTTGTACGTCGGGTCGAGCTCGGTACTGCGAGGCGTCGGGGCGGCCACAGGGCTCCTTCACTGGTTCACCAACTCACTACGAGGCACAGCCTATGCGGCCGCACCCCCAAAACCCGTTAGCAGCCCCGACACTCGGGGAACCTGACTGAGCAACAGGAAACCTGCTACGGCAGATATCGATCCGGACTCGATCGGGCGTGGCCCACGACACACCGAAAATCAGCACGGGGTGACGAGACCATGGCGCACAGTGAGATAAGACACGCCGACGCGGCGTGTCCCGCCCAATTCGCCCGAAACAGAAACGATTCCGCGTCAGCATGCGTCATAAGGGAGCAGGTGGTTCGTCTCACATTCGGACACGTTGCCCCCACCGGGAAGCGATCCGCGTGTCAGGATGTTGCTATCTGGTGAGAACGGAACTAGATGAGATGAGGCCTCAAGTGACTACAGCACTCGCCCCGAGTTCGGCCCTGTCGGCCGCGGATCGTTGTGACCGCTGCGGTGCGCAGGCCTACGTCCGTGTCACCTTGACCAGCGGTGGGGAGCTTCTGTTCTGCGCCCACCACGGCCGGGAGCACTCGGACAAGCTGCGCAACATCGCCGTCACCATTCACGACGAGACGGGCCGGCTCGAAGCCGCTCCCGCCGCCGTCGCCACGGAGGACGAACGGTAAGCCAGGTCTCATAAACGCGCCGACGCCGGCGCCAAAGTCCTACAGAGCCGATGGCGGTTCTCCCGAGGGAGACCGCCATCCTTGCGTCCGTCAGACAGAGTGCTGGAGGTCCTTCGGGGCCTCCAGCACTGCTGTTTCCCCGTTCCGCCACTCGACGGTGAGCGGCCCACCGGCCACCGTGAGTCCCGACAGTCTCAGCTCGGACCACGGCAGCGACGGCGCCGGATTGATCGTCAGGACGCCGCCTGGGACGTCTGGCTCGATACCCAGAGCAGCGACGAGGACGGCGACCACGGAGGCCGCTGCCCAGGCCTGGGGACGGCATGAGCTCGGGTACGGCGTGGGCCGGGTCTCCGCGGTTCGCCCGCGACCGCCGTACAGCTCGGGGAGCCGGTATTCGAAGCTCTCGGCTGCCCGCACGAGACCAGCCAGGTACGACGAGGCGACGTCGGTGTGGCCGGCGGTGTAGAGACCCTCGATGGTCATGGCGGTGTCGTGCGGCCAGACGCTGCCGGTGTGGTAGCCGATCGGGTTGAAGCGGGACATCGCGGTCGACAGGGTGCGCAGGCCGAATCCGCTGTCGAGGTCGTCCTCACCGAGTACGTCGGCCACGCGCTGTTCCTCGTCTGCGTCCAGCAGGCCGGTACCGAGCAGGTGGCCCATGTTCGAGGCACGACCGGCCACCGCGTTCTTGGCGCCGTCGAGCGCGATCGCCGGGTAGCCGTCGACCCAGAACGCATCGCGGAAGCGTTCCTGCAGGGCTGTTGCCCAGGTGCGCCACTCATCGCCCGACTCACCGAATGCGTCGAGCAGTTCGGCACCGCGGACAGCAGCGGCGTACGCATAGCCCTGGACCTCGCACAGCGCGATCGGGGCGGTGGCAATCTCGCCGTTCGGCCATTGCACCGAGTCGTTCGAGTCCTTCCAGCCCTGGTTCGCCAGTCCGTGGCCGGACTCGTCGACGTACTCGAGGAATCCGTCGCCGTCCGGATCGGCGTAGTCCCGCATCCATTCGAGTGCGCCCTGCAGGTTGGGCAGTAGGTCGTGGACCTGATCGGCCGGCATCCCCCAGCGCCACGCTTTGTGCAAGGTGGTGATCCAGAGCTGGGTCGCGTCGTGCGTGCCGTAGTACACCGGCGGCAGGACGAACTCGGCACCGTGCTCGGCCGCCTCGGCCCGAAGCTCGTGCGGGATCTTCCCGGGCTGCTCGGCGGTGGCGATGTCCACCTTGGTCCCCTGCCACTTGGCCAGCGCGCGCAACGTGCCCGCGGCCAGCTCAGGGTCGACCGGGATCAGCATTCCCGCGGAGATCAACGAGTCCCGGCCGAAGAGAGTGAGGTACCACGGCGGGCCCGCTCCGAGGTAGCGATCGTTGCCCACCGCAAGCTGTAGCGCGCGGACATCGTCGAGGGAGCGGTCGAACCATCGCTCAACCCGGTGATCACTACAGTGAACACTCGCGGTGTACAGAATAGTGTTCACCGGTGGGTCGATCGTGAAACCGCTGAGCGAGCGTGGGCTGGAAGCGTTCACTTTGATGATCATCGTGAACTCCTCCCCCGGCTCCAGCTGCGGCGACGCAGTCGATCCGGGGTCCAGCTCCGCGGTGACCCGCGTGCCCTCATTCTCCCAGTACAGACGGCCCGAATCGTCGTACTGAGCCTCGACAGTGGGCAGTGTCACGGCCGTCCGGTTGCGGACCTGGACGATCCCCGCGAGATCGGTGCCCAGGGCAACTTCCAGCCGGCAGGTCACCGTGTCCCGGGAGTTGTTCACCAGCGTGATCCGCTCGGTCATCCCGTCCCGCGTGACCTCCCGCCGGCGGTAGACCAGGACTGTCTCCGCGCGGTCGGCCTTCGCGACGTACACGTGGGTCGAGGCGCTCTGCTCGTCCACCTGCAGCGGGATCGGCTCCACACCGTCGACCGTGACGACGAGCTTCGACAGCAGCCGTCTGTCACGGGCGTACACGCCCTCCACTCCGCTACCCGTGAGCTGACCGGAGCGCGGCGACAGGACCACCCAGGGAGCAGCCAGTGCAGTGACCATTTCGTGCAGCTGGGACACGACACCACCCTAAACGCGCCCGACATGCGGCAGAGTGTCCGTGTGAACACTGCTATGACGGTCCTCGTCGGTGTAGCGATCTTCGTCGGCATCCTCGGCATCGTGATTCCGGTGCTGCCCGGAGCCATTCTGAGCCTGGCGGCGATCCTGGTCTGGGCGCTGGTGGAACGCAGTGCCACCGGATGGGTCGTGCTGGCCGTCGCGGTGGTCCTGATCGGTGCCAGCCAGGTGGTCAAGTACATCGTGCCCGAACGGCGGCTCCGGGAATCCGGCGTACCACGGCGCTCGATGCTGATCGGCGTACTGCTCGGCATCGTCGGCTTCTTCCTGATCCCGGTCGTCGGCATGTTCGTCGGCTTCCCGCTCGGCGTCTACGTCTCCGAGCGGCAGCGCCTCAAGACCCACACCGCGGCCTGGGACTCGACCAAGCACGCGCTGAAGGCAACCGGCCTGTCCATCCTGATCGAGTTCATCGGTACGTCGCTCGCCGCAGCCGTCTGGTTGATCGCCGTACTGTTCCTCTGACAGCCCGATTGCCAGGGTTTTCTCAGGTGCACCGGAGGCTCGTCTCAGACCTGTGAGGGATCCTGGGTCGCATGGCACTGTTCAGGAATCTCTCAGAGAAACGCTGGCGCATCGCAGGCACCGTCGCCGCGGTCGCCGTCACCACCACGGCAGGCGGAGTCGCCTGGGCCGCGACCAGCGCCGACCCGACCCCGCCGCCCACCGCAGCTCCGTCCACCCCGGCCCAGCCGGACGAGCCGGGCAAGGGCCCGGGACGCGGTTTCGGCGGCCCCGGCAAGTTCCTCGGCCAGGGCGGCGCCCTGCACGGGGAGTTCGTCGTCAAGAAGGACGGCGGCGGCTACCAGACCGTGGCCACCCAGCGCGGCGAGGTCACCGCGGTCAGCCCGGAGTCCATCACGGTCAAGAGCGAGGACGGCTACAGCCGCACCTACACGCTGACCGAGGAGACCCTGGTGAACGCCGCCCGGGACGGAATCGGTGACGTGAAGGCCGGGAACACGGTCCACATCTCCGCCATCGTCGCCGACGGCAAGGCCACCGCGACCAGCCTCAGCGACGGCACCGCCCGGAAGGCCGCCGGGGAGAAATGGGGCTTCCACCGGGGTCCCCGCTAAGGACTCACAGCTGATTGCCAGGAACCTGCCAGGGTGACCATGGGTAACAGCGGCAGACTGTGGGCATGAGCCCGCATCTGCTGGTGGTCGACGACGAGCCCAACATCGTCGAACTGCTGTCCGCGAGTCTGCGCTTCGCGGGATACGACGTGTCCACGGCCAGCCACGGCACCGAGGCTCTCCGCAAAGCGCGAGAGGTCCAGCCCGACCTGGTCGTGCTCGACGTGATGATGCCCGGCCTGGACGGGTTCGAGGTGGTCCGGCGGTTGCGCGGTGAGGACCGGCATGTGCCAGTGCTGTTCCTCACCGCCCGCGACGCCGTCGAGGACAAGGTCCTCGGCCTGCAGACCGGCGGCGACGACTACGTGACCAAGCCGTTCAGCCTCGACGAACTGGTCGCCCGCGTCCGCGCCCTGCTCCGCCGCTCCGGCCACCGCGAGCAGACCGCGACCGAGTCCGCCGTACTGCGGTATGCCGACCTGGAGCTCAACGAGGACAGCTACGAAGTCTTCAAGGCCGGCGAGGCCGTGCAGCTGTCACTGACCGAGTTCAAGCTGCTGCGCTGCCTGCTGGAGAACGCCGAGCGGGTGATGTCGAAAGGCCAGATCCTCTCCGCGGTCTGGAACTACGACTTCGCCGGAGACGCAGGCGTGGTCGAGTCCTACATGTCGTACCTGCGCCGTAAGGTCGACACCGGCGATCAGAAGCTGCTCCACACCGTCCGCGGGGTCGGCTACGTCCTCCGCACCCCCCGAGGCCCCAGCTGATGAACCTCAACCACCGGCGCTTCACCGAGCGCTACCCCCTGCGCGTCACCATCGTCGTCGTCCTGCTGACCCTGGTAGCCCTCGCCCTGGTCGCCTCCGGCGTCCTGGCCACCACCATCATGCGCGGCTACCTCGTCGACAAGGTGGACACCCAGCTCTCCCAGGTCGCGACTCCCTTCCAGCGCAACGAGCGGCAGCTGCCACCCCGTGGCCGTCCAGGTAAGGACCGCCCCCTTCCCAGTCTCTTTGTCGTCCAGAAGTACAACTCCGATGGCTCCCCCATCGACCCCGAGGGGCCCTTCGGCACCGAGCAGCTCGGCGGCGGGGCGTCCCAGCCGAAGCTCCCCACCCTCAACCTCAATCAGATCCGCGCGCTGAACGGTGAGCCGTTCAATGTGTCGTCGCTGTCCGGAGACGACACGTGGCGAGTGCTGGCGCTGCCCACGAACGACGGCGCTGGATCCGTGATGGTCGCCCAGAGCTTGCACGATGTGACAAGAACCGTGCAGCGGCTGGTGGGGGTGCAGGCTGCGGCGGGGGTGATTCTGCTGGTGCTGCTGGCCGGGGTCGGGACCTACGTCGTACGGCGGAGTCTGCGGGGGCTCGAGGATGTCGAGCACACCGCGATCGCGATCGCCGGTGGTGATCTCAGCCGGCGGATCCCGGACCGCGATCCGCGCACCGAGGTGGGCCGGCTGTCCTACGCGCTGAACCAGATGCTCGGGCAGATCGAGAATGCCTTCTCCCAACGAACCGCGTCGGAGCTCGCTGCGCGGCAGTCCGAGGATCGGATGCGGCGGTTCGTCGCGGACGCTTCCCACGAGCTGCGCACTCCGCTGACGTCGATCCGCGGGTTCGCCGAGCTCAGCCGGCAGCGGGGTGTGGTCGAGCCGGACGTGATGCAACGGATCGAGGACGAGGCCAAGCGGATGGGTCTGCTCGTCGACGACCTGCTCCTGCTCGCTCGCCTCGACCAGCAGCGGCCACTCCGGATGGAGGCGGTCGACCTGCTCCCCGTCGCCGCCGACGCCCTGCACAACGCTCAGGCCGTCCAGCCCGAACGGAACATCTCGCTGAAGATCCTGCCCGGCTCCGAAGCCCCGGTCGTCCCCGGCGACGAGGCACGCCTCCGCCAGGTCCTCGGCAATCTGATCAGCAACGCCCTCCACCACACCCCGGTCGACGCGCCGATCCTCGTCTCGGTCGGGACGCGCGGGCGCGACGCCGTACTGGAGGTCAGTGACTCAGGTCCTGGTCTGTCCGACGAGCAGAAGGCGCGCGTGTTCGAGCGGTTCTACCGGGCAGACTCCGCACGCACCCGTACGACGGGCGGTTCCGGGCTCGGGTTGTCGATCGTGGCTGCTCTCGTCGCTGCGCACGGTGGCCGCGTGCTCGTAAGCGACACTCACCCGCACGGAGCAACGTTCACCGTGCTGCTCCCGCTGCCGCGCCAGCCGCGGTGATCTCGGCCGCGATCTCCGTGGCGATCTCGATCGCCCGGGCAGCCAGCGGGGACTGCGACTCTGTGTCCGGCCAGTGCAGGTAGATCCCACGGGTCGGCGCGGGGTGCAGCGGGTGGATCGACAACCGCTCGTCGGACGGGACCTCAGATCCGTACACGGCGAGCCAGGGCAGCACCGCCCAGCCGAGCCCGGCCCGCACCATCGACAGGATCGTCGCGTTACCCGGTGAGCGGAACGCGATCTCCGGACGCGCATCGGCCTCGATCGCCGGCGCCATCCACAACTGGTCACACGACTCATGGCAGCCCACCATCGGCCGGCCATCCAGGACCTTCAGTGATGCCGGGCCCTCCGGCAGGTCGCCGGCCCGGGCCACCAGGAAGTAGACGTCGTCGATCAACCTGGTCTGTACGACGTCGCCGTCGAGCGGCCGGTCGAAGAAGACCAGGTCGAGGTTGCCGACCTGTGGATCGTCGGCCGGCATGTCCGCCAGCCTGATGTCGCAGCCCGGCTGCTCGTCACGCAATCGCCGGATCAGCGCAGGCAGGATCACGTGGGACACGCTTTGGAAGGTGCCGATATCGATCCGGCCGCCACCCGCCTTGAACCGGCCGACCGCATCGGACAGCGCCGCCGCCTTGGCCAGCAACTCGCGCCCCTCCTCCAGGACCACGACGCCGAGTGGCGTGAGCCGCACCGGCCGCGGGCCTCCCGGCCGATCGAACACCGCTCCCCCGACCGACCTCTCCAACGCAGCGATCTGCTGGCTGATCGTCGACTGGGTGTAGCCGAGGCGGACAGCCGCCCGGCCGAACGTGCCCTCCTCGACGATGGCGACCATCGTCCCCAGATGCCGTAGCTCTACCTCGACCATGGCGACGAGTATAGCCGTGGGCGATCATCATGATCGCAAACAATCGCTTTTCACGATGTACAGCTTTCTCTACCGTCAAAGACATGACGACGTTGAGCGCAGCACCCACCACGACCATCGACCGGACGCGATCGCGGCTGTCGAGCCTGGTATGGGCGCTCACAGCTACCCACTTCGTCACCCGGGCCGGCGGTGTCGCGCGGTCGTTCCTGGTGCTCTACCTGACCCAGGAGCGCGGCCTCTCCGCGACGACAGCCGGAGCGGTCGTCGCAGCGATCGGCGTCGGGGACATCGGATCGCAGTTGCTGGGCGGCTGGCTGAGCGACCGCATCGGCCGGCGCCGGACCATGCTGATCGGATTCCTCGGCACAGCCGTCGCGCTGATCGCCCTGGGCGCCGCCACCACGCTGCCCGCGATCGCCGCAGCCGCTCTCGGCATCGGCCTGATGGGCGAACTGTTCCGCCCGGTTGGATCCGCCGCCCTGGCCGACCTCCCGCCGAACGAGCGGATCCGCGCGTTCGGCATGCTCTTCTGGGCCGCCAACGTCGGCTACACGATCTCCACAGTCGCCGCCGGCGTCCTGGTCCGGCAGGGGTACGGCGTTCTGTTCTGGATCAACGCCGCGGCCGCCGTCCTCGCGGCGCTGATCGTCTGGCGCTGCATCCCAGAGACTCGTCCGGTCACCGCGGAAACGACCCGGCGTGCTCTGCTGCCGGTTCTCCTCCGCGACCGGGTGATGCTCGCGATGGTCGCGATCCACATCGTCTACTTCACGGTGTTCATGCAGGTGTTCTCGACACTGCCGCTCGTGATGACCAGCGACGGTCTCGGCCCCGGAACCTTCTCGATGGTGCTCGCCCTCAACGGAATCGCCATCGTCGTGATCCAGCCGATCGCCGTCCGGTTGCTCGACGGCCGCGACACCGCCTCGGTGCTGGCCGTCTCGATGCTGCTGGCCGGCGTCGGCGGCGGACTCTCCGCCGTCGTCCACGGCAGTGCCGCCTACGCGGCCGCGATCATCGTGTGGACGCTCGGCCAGATCGGCGTCTCGGTCCTGTTCGGCGCCACCTTCGCCGGTATCGCACCGGCCGATCTCCGCGGCCGGTACATGGGAATCGCCTCCACCACGTGGAGCCTGGGCGCGGTTCTCGGACCGCTCCTCGGCACCGCCGTCCTCGACCACGCCGGCCGAAGCACCCTCTGGGTGACAAGCTCGGCGCTCGGAATCGCACTCTTCATCGCCCAACGCCTGATCGCCCCCTCGCTACGCAACCGCACCAACCACCTTGCTGGAGGAAACTGATGTCGACCACCGAGCGATTCGTGAACGTCAACGACGTGGAACTGTGTGTGCAGTCGTTCGGCGACCCCGCCGACCCGGCCATCTTGCTGCTGCACGGAGCTGGACACTCCCTGCTTGCCTGGGATGAGGAGTTCATCAGCCGACTGGTTGCCGGCGGCCGGTACGTGATCCGCTTCGACAGTCGCGACGCGGGTCGTTCGACCAGCTACCCCGTGGGAGCGCCGACGTACGGGCTGCCCGATCTGGCTGCGGACGCGGCCGCACTGCTTGAGGCGCTCGGTGTTCCGGCCGCACACGTCGTGGGGATGTCGCAGGGATCCGGCGTGGCTCAACTGCTGGCGCTGGACCACGCTGACCGAGTGGCGTCACTAACGCTCGCGTCGGGGACGCCCGGCGGCCCGGGCCACTGGTACGACGATCTGCCGGGCATGTCGGAGGAGATCCAGAAACTGTTCGCGGATGAGCCGGCCCAGCCCGACTGGACCGACCGGGCGGCGGTCATCGAGTACCTGGTCGAGGCCGAGCGTCCGTTCTCCCCCAGGTTCGACGAGGACGGAATGCGCGCGTGGTCCGCGCAGGTCGCCGACCGAACCGTCAACATCGCCGCGCAGCTGATCAACCCGTTCCTGATCAGCGCGGGCGACCCGTGGCGCGAGCGGCTCGCCGAGCTCCGGGTGCCGACGCTGGTATTCCACGGGAGCGAGGACCCGATGTTCCCCGTCGGGCACGGCCAAGCCCTCGCTGCGGAGATCCCGGGCGCCACCTTCGTGCCGCTGGAGCACACCGGCCACGAGGTCTTCCCGCGCCACGTCTGGGACAGCGTCGTACCGGCGATCCTGCGTCACACCGGGTCAGAGGACCGGGAAGGTCCGGTTCGCTGACTCGCCGTGCTCGAGGACCTGGGCGGCGGAACCGAGGATCTTGGGGTCCGGGCCGCCGACCAGCTCGTGGTCCTTGTTGGTGTACTCGTAGAGACTCAGGACGTGCCGCATGGCCTCCAAGCGGGCCCGCTTCTTGTCGTTGCTCTTCACAACGGTCCAGGGCGCGTGGGGCGTGTCCGTGTAGTGGAACATCGCCTCCTTCGCCTCGGTGTAGGCGTCCCACTTGTCCAGCGAGGCAAGGTCGGTCGGCGACAGCTTCCACTGCCGGACCGGATCGATCTGCCGGATCGTGAAGCGGGTCTGCTGCTCGGCCTGCGACACCGAGAACCACAGCTTCACCAGCAACGTGTCGGACCGGACGAGCATCCGCTCGAACTCGGGCGCCTGCCGCATGAACTCCTCGTACTCAGCGTCCGAGCAGTACCCCATCACCCGCTCGACACAGGCGCGGTTGTACCAGGACCGGTCGAACAGCACCATCTCACCGGCCGCGGGCAGGTGCTCGACGTACCGCTGGAAATACCACTGCGTCTGCTCGCGCTCGGTCGGCTTCTCCAGCGCCACGATCCGGGCACCGCGCGGGTTCAGGTGCTCCATGAAGCGCTTGATCGTGCCGCCCTTACCGGCAGCGTCACGACCCTCGAACACGATCACCAGCTTCTGTTTCGACCGCTTCACCCAGTACTGCAGCTTGAGCAGCTCGATCTGGAGCAGTCGCTTGTCCCGGTCGTAGACGTCTCGCGCCAGCCGCTCGCTATACGGGTATCCCTCGCGCCAGGTGTCCACCGGCGTACCGTCGGCGCGGAGCAGGACAGGATCATCGTCTTCCTCGTCGACAACACGGAAGCCGAGCTCTTGGACCAGATCAGGGGTGTTCATAGGCACACCTTCAGCCGACCGGATGACATCCAAGTGAACAGGTCAGCGGTCGAGCACCGGGAGTGGTTCTGCTCGGCCGACGACCAACGCGTAGGTGAGCGCACCGATCACCGCGACCACACCGGCGACCAGGAACGACGGGAGATAGTTGCCGTCGTACAGGTCGAGCAGGAGGCCGAAGACGAACGGGCTGATGATGCCGGCGATGTTCGAGGCGAAGTTCTGGATGCCGCCGATCGACGCGACATGCTGTGAACTCGGCGCCACGTCACCCGGAAGGGACCAGATTCCCGTCGCCGCGATCGCCAGGCTCGCGTACGAGATCGCCAGGAACAGCAGTGCGACGTACACCGACTTGGCCGGTGCCGCGAACACGATCGCCGCACCACCGAGCAGGCCGCCGACCATCACGGTCTTCCGCACCCGGGTCACATCCGCGCCGGCGCGGATCCGCCGGTCGGCGACGATGCCCGCGATCCAGCCGCCGGCGATCGCGGTGATACCGGGGAGGGTGCCGAGGGTGCCGAGCTGCGCGAGGTCGAGCTGCCGCGCGTCCTTCAGGTACGACGGGAACCAGGTGAGGAAGAAGTAGATGACGAAGTTCAGGCAGAAGAAGCCGAGCATCATGCCGCGGATCGTCCGGTACCGGAACAGATCCCGCCAGCGGATCTGCGTCGCGGCCTCGTCATCGGTCTCGTCCAGGCGCGCACCGTTCGCCACGATGTACTCGCGCTCGAGGTCGTTGGCGCCGGAGTGTTCCCGTGGATCGCGGTAGTACCAGTACCAGACCGCGGCCCACATGATGCCGATCACGCCGAGCACGACGAACGAGAAATGCCAGCTCACCAAGGCGATCAGCGCCGTCACGACCGGCAGCGACAACACCGTCCCGACCCGCGATCCCGAGTCGATCACCGCGGTCGCGAACGCCCGCTCATGCCGCGGGAACCACCGCGAGGCCGCCTTGGTCGCACTCGGGTACGCCGGTGCCTCGCCCGCGCCGAGCGCGAACCGGAACGCGAACAGCGACCAGAACCCGCGCGCCAGCGGCGTCAGCGCGGTGACCACGCTCCACCACAACGCAGCGAACGTGAACGCCTTCCGCGACCCGTAGCGGTCCGCCATCCAGCCGGCGGCGAGCATCGCGCCGTCGTACGCCCAGAAGAACGCGCCGAGGATCAGCCCCTTCTCCGCGTTCGACAGATCGAGCTGCAGATCCTCCTGGATGAACGGGAGCGCGACACTCAGATTGGCCCGGTCGAGATAGTTGAGTGACAACCCGATGAAGGCGAGACCTAGGATCAAGTAGCGCCTGCGCGTCGCGCCCGGTGGCGCCTTCACAGAGGTGGCGGTCACTGCGTGCTCCGTTCTCGTCGCGGATCGTCGCACGTTATCGTGCACGCCGATTTTGTGCGGACAAACGTTTCATCCAGTGGAATGAGGGCATTTCGTGTTCGACGACGACGCTGAAGAGATCCCGCTGATCGGTGGCGACGTCACCGTGGGCCTGGTCCGGGTCGGCAGCACGGTACGGCGGCCGCCCGGTGAACGCGCCGACATGGTCCGCGCGCTCCTTCGCCACCTGGAGTCGGCCGGCTTCCCCGGCGCCCCGCGCTACCTCGGTCTCGACTCCGCCGGTCGCGAAGTCCTCACCTACATCCAGGGCGAGGTCGCCGGCCGCCCCCGCCCGGCCTGGATCGCCGACGAGGACCGGATGATCTCGGTCGCCCAGCTCGTCCGCGCCTACCACGACGCCGCCGAACCCTTCGGCATCCCCGACAACATCCCGGCCCCCATTGAGCCGGCCGGCCTCCCGGACCTCAACGACCCGCCCGAGCTGATCGGCCACCAGGACATCACGCCGGAGAACATCGTCTTCCGCGACGGCCGCGCCCACGCCCTGATCGACTTCGACATGGCCCGCCCGGTCAGCCGGGTCCGCGAAGTCGTCAACCTGATGCTCTGGTGGGCCCCCTTCGGCGCCGACGAAGACCTCGACCCGCACCTCCGCGGCCTCGACCGCCTGCACCGCGCCCGCCTGCTAGCCGACGCCTACGGCCTCTCCGAAGCGAACCGCCACCGCCTGATGCCCCTGGCCGTAGGCCTCAACGAACGAGCCTGGCACACCATGAAGCACCGAGCCGAAACCCAAGGCGGCGGCTGGGCCCGCATGTGGGACGAAGGCGTCGGCACCGTCATCAACCACCGCCAGCACTGGCTCGACGAAAACGCCGACGCCATCACCCAAGCCCTACTCGCCTGACCCACTCCTGCCAGCACGAACAACAGGACATATCCACCCCCGCACCCCCGCGCCCCGCCTGAGCAGCCCTCACCTGCCCCGATCCAGCGCACACCTCCTGTCCTTCGTGCACCCACCCCCTTCCCTGCTGCTGCGGTTCTGATTTCCCTCCAAAATGGCGCGCGCCTTCAGTGGTTAGACAAGACCTCTTGTACAAGCTTGATTGCAGACAGGGCCAGTACGCCATCGCCAGACGAGCGACGCATTCGAACGGGCCGCACCTCACCCGAAAGCCCCAGCAGGCCAGCTCCGGGCCAGGGAACCCTGGTCTGACCTGGTGGCCGCAGTCGAGCGCGCCCCTCCCCCTCCAACCCATCCGCCGCCCGTCCGGGGCCACTCCCTCGCCGCCCCTTCCACCGCCCATCCCGGGCGCACTCCCCCGCCGCCCCTTCCACCGCCCATCCCGGGCGCACTCCCCCGCCGAGCCTTCCACCGCCCGTCCCGGGTGCACTCCCCCGACGACCCATCCGCCGCCCATCCGGGCGCACTCCCCCCGCGACTTCGGCCGGCAGTGAGAGCGGGCCGAAGCCGAGCGGCGCGAGACTTACGGGCGGAGGGTCGCGGCCACCAGCAGGAGCGGTGGGCGTTCGCGGTGGATCGCCAGGTGCGGGCTTCTCCGGACCAGCGCCTCCGACGGTTGCGGTTCGGCCAGCATGTCCAGCTGGAATCCGTGCTCCCGCAGCGCGGCCAGCGTCGACGACACCGTCCGGTGGTACTTCACCACGTTCTCGACGAACCACTTTCGTTGCCGTGGGCCCTCATTCGCGTAGCTGTCCAGCCGGTCGGCACTCTCTTGCACCGGCGCCGTGATCACCGGGTGCTCGACCGAGAACACGAATCTTCCACCTGGCGACAGCCACCGACTGATCCGGCCCACCAGTCCGTCGAAGTCCTCCACGTAATGCAGCGCCAAACTGCTCACCACCAAATCGAACGACCGCAGCGCGAGCTCCAGCGTGGCGATATCCGAACGGTGGTAGCGAACCCGCGGATGCTGCCCCGCGTTGGCCAGCATCGACGCCGAGGCGTCCACGGCCAGCACCTCGGCCGCCCCAGCCTCGGCCAACCACTGCGCGAGTCCGCCCTCGCCGCAGCCCAGGTCGAGCACCCGCAACCCAGCCGCCGGCGGGAGCAGTGCCTTCAGCGCCGGGATCTCCAGCTCGTCGTTCAGCCCGCGCCTCTCCCGCCGAAGCTGCTGATAGCCCGCCAGGAACACCGGATCGTCGTACAGCTCGGCGCCCTTCATCACAACCACCGGGCCAAGTCGTCGACACCGACCATCGGCAGCTCCCAGCGCAATGCGAACTGCTCCAGGTCCACGGCATCGGCCATCACACCGTCCGCCCGCATCACCTCACAGCACACCCCGACCGGAGCCAGTCCAGCAGCCTTGCACAACGCGACCGTCGCCTCGGTATGTCCCTTCCGCTCAGCCAGCAGCCCTGGCCGGGCAGCCAGCGGGAACACATGCCCAGGCCGCAAGAAATCACCCGGTACGGCGTCCGCCGCGGCCAGCCGCCGAATCGTCGCTGCACGCTCGGACGCGCTCACCCCGGTCCCGGCCGATGCCGCGAGGTCCACCGGCACGTGCATCGCCGTACCCTGCCGATCTCCTTCTCCCGGCATCCGCGGAATCTCCAGGCGCTCCAGCACCTCCGCAGCGCACGGGATCGTCGTGTGCCCGCAGACCTGGGTGAGCAGGAAGATCATCGACTGCGGCCGGAACCGCTCCCCCGCGAAAACGACATCACCTTCGCCTTCCAGCCGCGGATCCCACACCACGACCCCGCCACCGGCCGCGATCTGCGCGACCGCCTTCTGTACCCCGGCCGGTCCGCTGAGATGACCGGCCCAGGGCAGCTGCGATACAGCCCTGACCAGCTCGGGCCCCTGCCCGTCGCGGGCCATCCGGGTGAGCAGGTCGCTCTCCAGGTTGACCCTGTCCCCGGCGACCAGAGCCCCGAGGTTCGTCCGCTGCAGAGTGTGCGGGACCAGGACCACCGAGAATCGGTCCTTGAGCACCTCCGCCACCGTCAGGCTGACCCCGTTCAGCGCGACCGAGGACTTCGCGACCAGCCGGGCCAGCAGCCGCTCGGCCGGCTTGATCCAGATCCGCCGCCCGGCCGGCTCGTCGTCGACCCGGAGCACTTTGCCGACGCCGTCGACGTGCCCCTGAACCAGGTGCCCGTCGATCCGGTCGCCGGCCGCGAGCGGCCATTCGACATGGACCGAGCTGCCGGCCGCGATCCGGTCCAGGGTGGTACGGCGGCGGGTTTCGCCGGTGATCGCCGCGACGAGTTCGCCGGGCTTCGCCGCCTGCATTGTGAGCCGCACACCGTCGAGGCACACGGCCCCACCGACGTCCAGCCGGATCCCCGGGTCGAGCGTGACCCGCAGGAAGTCTTCGCCGACCTCGGAGACGGTGGCGGTGTGCTCAATGCTGCCTGTGAACATAGGTTGCTACCTCTGGTGACGAGATCAACCAGGGACCCGGCCGGATCCGAGCACGAGCGGAGTATCACCGCGTGGCTCCGGCATCGCCGGATTGCTCCGCCGGAACCGGCGGAGCCGATGGGCCCGGGATCGCTCCCTGCCATCACACCTTGGAATCGCACCAGCCGTCAGTAAAGCACAGCCCCGGTTCCTCAGCCCCGTGCTGCATCACCACTCGAAGGGGTTTGTTCCGGCGGCCAGCGCCGGCAACATGACCGAGGCGAAGCGGCCGTACAGCTGACGCTGCAGCATCGGGCCGAAGCTGACCCGGGCGACTCCCAGCGCGGCGAAATCCGCCACCGGCCGCTCTCCTCCCCCGAACGCGACATTGACCGGGCCATCGATTCGCTCGGTCAATGACCGGATGACGTCGGGGTCACCGGTGCCGATCGGGTAGACACAGTCCGCGCCGGCCGCCAGGAAGTCGGCCTGTTCGCCCGCTTCGATCATCGATCCGGTGCGCGGATCGGAGTCCTCCAGCTTCAGGCCGACCGCGCAGCGATGCCTTTGCGGGCCCGGAGGTAGACCTCCTGGACGACGTCCTCGGCGTCGTGATGCGAGCCGAGCATCCGGTAGCGGTGCGCGAGCAACCCTTGCGCAATGCGTCGAACTCTTGGTCGAAGCCGGCCTCGCCCACAAACCCCTCCTCGTGCCGGCATCCCTCAGACTCCACCAACCGCCCAAAGGACTCGGTACGTCTCAACCAGTGAGCTTCGACAGGATCAATACGGCCGCCTTCACCTGGCACGGCGGGTCCGTGACACCCGGCCCCGGCGCGACCGTAGCGTGGGTTGCCCGAGGCCAGTTCAGACCCCCTCGGTGTGTCCCGGTCCCCCGCTGCCACAACGTCCGACGAACCCGCAGCCCCTGTCTCCGCATCATCGGACGTTAGTCACCAGTCCCAGCTAACGTCCGAACGATCGGAGGGCTGGTCTCCGGATGTTCGGACGTTAGGGGATACCCGCAGCGACGGGTCGCCGAATCCCCCTCCCCAGACCGGTTTGGGGAGGACGTGGAGCCTCGCCATCCACCCCAGCCACCGCGGCTTCACCTTGTCATGGTCTGTACGCCGTTCTTGCCATCTAACGCGCCAAAGACCCGAGATCGTGGAGCGGGAGTCGCCTTGAGCACCCCTTAACTATCTGACACCCCGCCGAAACGGTTGAACCGTGCCCAAGGTCCCAAGGCCAGCGCACCTTGAGCACCCCTCAACCATCTGCCGACTGCGCACATGGTTGACCCGTGCACAACGTCGTACCAGCTCGTACGGAGAGCCCTTAACCAACAGGCCTTGGGTTGCACAGCTCGAGGGAGATCCCCGGAGATGGTGGGGGTCGCGCACCTGCGCCGAGGCGCTGGTTCCTCGGTGCGGGAGGTGAGGCGACAGTTGCCGGGGACGTGAACAGGAGGTGGTGGCCGAGGACAAGGCATTACCTGTTCAAGCCCGCTACCAAGTGTGCCCGCCCCCGCGAACTGGCCGGATTCTGGCCACCGAGCATTCCGTCACTAGTGCGGAGACCGGCCGGGAAGGAGCCCGGCCGGCCACTCAACCAGTGAGCTTCGACAGGAAGGACAGGTCGAGGACGGCCGGCTTCAGCTGGTACGACGGGGGCGTGACACCGGCCAGGTGTTGCAGGAGGTAGTTCCAGCGGCGGCGGACCACGTAGTGCTCGTAGCCGATCATGATGTGTTCGGCACGCGGAACGATGAGCAGGTCGAAGTCCTTGCCGGCGGCAATCAACCGCTCGGCCAGCCGCAGCGTGTGATGCGGGTGCACGTTGTCGTCGAGGCCGCCGTGGGTCAGCAGGAGCTTGCCTTCGAACTGCTCGGCGAAGTCGAGCAGCGAGCTGTCCGTGGTGGCGTACGCCTCGCCGAAGGCCTGCATGTAGTAGCGGTTGTCGAGGTTGCCCGACTCCGCCACGCCGACCTTGAAGAACTCGGGGAACTCCCCCATCGCCCGCACGGTCGCGTAGGCACCGCCCGACGTACCGAAGATGCCGACCCGATCCAGGTCCATCCAGGGCCGGGTCTCGGCCAGCTGCCGGATCGCGGTGACGTGGTCGTCGATTCCGGCGTTGTAGTTCCCGTACGACGCGTCGTGGAACGCCTTGTCGCGACCCGGCACGCCACGCCCGTCAACGACAACGACGACGAACCCGAGCGCCGCCATCGGATCCGCGTCCGCGCCGTACAGACCGGGATCGAAGGTCGGGCCGACACGGTTCACCTGCGGTCCCGGATACGGGTGATCGACGACCGGGTAGCTGACCTCCGGGTCGAAGTCGTGCGGCTTGTAGAGCAGCCCGAACAACGAAGTCACCCCGTCGGCCGCGAGCACCTGGAACTCCTCCGGTGGCCGCCAGCCGGTCGCCATCAACGCTGTACTGTCAGCCGCCTCCAACTCGACCAGCAGTTGCCCACTCCACGATCGGACCGAGTGCACCGGCGCCAGGCCGACCGTCGACGCGCTGTCCACGAAGTAGCCACCGTTCGGCGGAACCGCGACCTCGTGATCCAGGTCGTCGTTGGTGATCCGCGCGAACCCGCTGCCGTCCAAGCCGATCCGGCACACCGTACGACGCATTGGCCTCCCGTCCACCAGTCCCGCGGCTGTGAAGTAGACGACTCGTTCAGCCAGGTCCACGTGCAGAATCTGCCGGACACTCCACTCCCCCGACGTCACCTGACCAAGCAGCTCGCCACTGTGGACGTCGTACCGGTAGAGGTGCGGCCAGCCGTCGCGCTGTGAGTACCAGAGCACCTCGTCCCCGCACACCCGGGTGATCGCGGGCAGGTCCATGAACTGGTTCGGCTCGATCCGGGTCGGTCCGGACTCGGTCAGTACCACCGCGACCTCGCCGGTCGCCGGGTCCAGACGCTTCAGGTGCAGTGTCCGCTGATCCCGCGGCTGGTCGAGGAAGTAGATGGTCTCGCCGGACCACCACGCCCACTTCCGCGAGATCGGTGAGAGCAACGGCAGCACGAACGGCTCCCCCTGTGCCCGTACCGCGGCACCTGTCTCGACATCCAGTACGACGAACTGCGCCAGCGGCACGTGTTCGTCGCCCGGGTAGGCGTAGCGCTGGGTCAGCAGCTCCGGCGCACCACCGTCGTCCGGCAGCACATCGATCAGATGCGTCTCCCGAACCAGCCGGCTGTCCAGCTGATGTGTCAGGATCCGGCGCGAGTCCGCCGACCACGCCACCGCCGGCGGGAGATGCGGCAGCCCCAGCTTGCCCAGCAGGATCTTGATCGCGAACGGGCTCGTCCCGTAGTCGTTGTCCTCCGCACCATCCGTCGTCAACGCCCGCTCCGAACCGTCGGAAACCGTGCGCAGCCACAGATCCGGACCGTTGCGGAACACCTCATACTTCCCATCCGGCGACACCACAGCCAGGAAGTCCCCGGTGCCGGGCGGTGCCGGAATCGACTCGATCTCGGACCGGGTGCCGGCGGCTGGGTCGACCAGGTAGGTGCGGTCGGTACCCGAGCGGGTGACCTGGTAGCTGAAGCGCGCACCGTCGTCGCTCCAGTTCGGTGTGATGCGGCCGGCGTCGACCAGCTTCGGGCGGTTGTGGCGCAGCAGAGCTTCAGCAGCTTGTACGTCGATCATCGGGCGGATCCCTTTCAGTGAGTCAGAACCGGAGCGTCGACCGCCGCCGGCTTCTTGTCGCGGAGGAGCAGGAAGGCAAGGAGGGCAGAGCCGGCGACCGCGATCGCACTGGCGACGAAGGTGCCGGACATGGCCTCGGCGAACGTGATCTTGGCGAGCTGGGCCAGCTGACCGTCACCCGTACTCGCGGCGACTCCGAGCGCTTCGCCGATCGAGCCGCGGGCCGCCTCGGGGGTCGAGTCGGGCATGGACGAGGTGAACTGCCCGGCGAGGGCGCTTCCGAGGATGGCGATCCCGAGTGCAGCACCCGCCTGCTGGACGGTGTCGTTCAGCGCCGAACCAACGCCGGCGTGCTCGGTAGGCACCGCACCCATCAGCGCGGCAGTCGCAGCGGGCTGTGCCAGACCGGCGCCGATGCCGAAGACACCGAGTGCCAGCGTGATCATCCCGAAGCCGTCGTCGGCGCGCAGGGTCGCCATCACCCCGAAGCCGGCGGCGAGGACCAGCAGACCGATCACCGTCAGCGGGCGGTTGCCGATCTTCTGGCCGAGCGTGGCGCCGATGCCGTTGACCAGGATCACCGCGACCGCCATCGGGACCAGGGCCAGACCGGCGCGGGTCGGCGAGTAGCCGAGGACGAACTGCAGGTACTGCGTCAGCGCGAGGATCAGACCGCCGTTCGCGATCTGCAGGAGCACGAGCGACAGGCTGCCGCCGCTGAAGTTGCGGTCCCGGAAGAGGTGCAGCGGAACCATCGGCACCGGCGTACGGAGTTCCCAGACGACGAAGGCGACCAGGCCGGCCACCGCGAGGATCGCCATCGGCCACGACACGCCTCGCTCAGGCAGCTCGATGATCACCCACACCAGCGACACGAGACCGATCATCGACAGCACCGCACCGACCGGGTCCGGCTTGCGCCACGGGCCCTTCGACTCCGGCATCCAGATCACCGCGGCCGTGATCGCGATCGCAACCACCGGCACGTTGATCAGGAAGACCGAACCCCACCAGAACTTCGCGATCAGTGCACCACCGAGGACCGGGCCGCCGATCAGGCCGACCATCAGCACCGAGCTCCAGATCGACATCGCCTTACGGCGTTCCTCGTCGTCGAAGACGGTGATCAGCACCGACAGGGTGCTCGGCATCACGACGGCTCCCCCGATACCCATCAGGACCCGGCCGGCGATCAGCAGCTCCGGACTTCCGGCGTACGTCGCGACCAGCGAGGCGGCGCCGAAGATCGCCAGGCCGATGATCATCACCTTCTTCCGGCCGTAGCGGTCGGACAGGCTGCCGGCGGTCAGCAGCAGGCCGGCGAAGACCAGGATGTAGCTGGCGACGATCCATTGGATCTCCTGGGCGGTCGCCCCCAGGTCCTCGGTCAGGACCGGGATGGCCACGTTCAGCACACCGTTGTCCAGCACCAGCACCAGGGTGCTCAGGCAGAGCACGATCAGAATCAGCCACCGACGCGGATGACGAGCAGTCATCGCGCACCTCCTCAGAATGTTTGTTGAACGGTGTGCAAGTTGCTTGAACAGTGTGCAATAGAACTTGAACGCTGGTCAAGTCCTGCACAACGTTCAACTCATCCGGTAGGCTGCCGGTATGGCGAGCGAGGAATACCCATCGGTCTGGACCCGGCCCAAACGCAACCGGCGGCGCGAGCAGCCGGTGCTGAGCCAGGAGCAGATCGTCGCCGCGGCGATCAAACTGCTCGACGCCAACGGCATCGAGGCGCTCACCATGCGCAAACTCGGCGCCGAGCTGGGCGCGGTCGCGACCGCGGTCTACTGGCACGTCGCGAACAAGGACGAGCTGATCGAGCTGGTCGTCGACCACGTGTACGGCGAGATCGACGTACCGGAGATCTCCTCGCCGGACGAGTGGCGGGCCGCCGTGACCGCCTTCGCGCAGAACTTCCGGAACATGATCCTGCGGCATCCGTGGCTGGGCTCGACACTGGCCGATGTCGGCGTCACCTTGCTCGGCCCGAACATGCTCGCCTCCTCCGACCGCACGCTCGGCCTCTACCAGGCCGCCGGCTTCGGACTCCGGGAGGCGAACCACGCCTCGACCACCGTGCTCAGCCACGTCGTCGGCCTCGCCGCGACCGAAGCCGCGACGATCAGCAAGATGAAGCGCAGCGGCCTGTCCGAGCAGGAGTGGATGGCCAAGGTCTGGCCCGCCGCCGAACAGGCCGCCGAGCCCTACCCGCGCCTCAAGGCCTTGTACGCCGAGTACACGAGCAGCTCTGCCGCCGACAACGGCGACGAGGTCTTCGAGTACGGCCTGGCCTGCGTCCTCGACGGCCTCGAGGCTCGCCTCAGCCGAAGGTAGCCCTAGGCAACCAAATCGTCAGCGTTGCAGGACCGTGCGTTCGACGACGGTCCAGGTGGTGGTGGTCAGCACGTACAGGCCGGCCGCGAGCGGGACGAAGGCCACCGTGAGCACGGTGCCGTACGGCAACCAGCGAGCGAGCCGGCGGGCCAGCGGCGTTGCGGACTCGTCCAGCTGCCGGAGCGCGAGGCGTGCCGAGAACCACGCCACCACCGCAAGCAGTACGGCGAGCACCAGGAACCCCGGCGTCGCGGCGAACACCGGCCAGTGCAGACCGAGCGGTGCGCCGAGCAACGTGCCGCTGATCAGCTGGTTGGTCTCACCGCCGACCAGCGCCCGGGAGAACAGCGTGTACATCAGCCAGAAGAACGGCAGCTGCGCGAACAGCGGGAGCATGCCGGCGAACAGCGTCGTACCGTGCTCGGTCTGCAGTTTGGCCAGCTCGCGCTGCAGACGCTCCGGATTGTCGCGGTGGCGCTCGGTGAGCTTCTTCAGGTGCGGCATCAGCGCCGCACGAGCGCGCAGCCCGCGATGCGCACGCACGCTGAGCGGCAGCAGACAGAGCCGGACCAGCAGGGTGCAGGCCACGATCGCGATGACGGCTGCCCAGGAGCCGGTCAATGGCTGCAGGACGGAGACGAGGGAGGACAGCAGGTGATAGGCACCGGAAACCGGTGCCTCCAGGAAGGAAGGCACAACGAACTCCAAGAGTGAGAAGGATCAGGTAGCGAGAAACTCGCTACCGTCCCGGGGCTCTTGGTCTCGGTCGGCCGGCGGCGTCCGGATCCCGGAGCCGGAGGAATGCGGTGCGCTCGGCGCGGTCGCGGACCGAGGCGGCGCGGGCGAGCAGCGGGGCCGGCGTGGGCGCCGACGAGCGGGCGACCACCAGCACGGCCAACAGCAAGGCCGCCGCCGTGAAGACGGCGGCGGCCAGAGATGCCGTATCGAGGACAGGGATCACCAGCGCAAGCGCACTGGCGATCAGCTGTCCCATGCGATCAGTCCAGGTAATCGCGCAGAACCTGCGAGCGCGACGGGTGCCGCAGCTTCGACATCGTCTTGGACTCGATCTGGCGGATCCGCTCGCGGGTGACGCCGTAGACCTTGCCGATCTCGTCCAGCGTCTTCGGCTGGCCGTCGGTCAGACCGAACCGCATCGAGACCACGCCGGCCTCGCGCTCGGACAGCGTGTCCAGGACCGCGTGCAACTGCTCCTGGAGCAGCGTGAACGAGACCGCCTCGGCCGGCACGATCGCCTCGGAGTCCTCGATCAGGTCGCCGAACTCGGAGTCGCCGTCCTCACCGAGCGGAGTGTGCAGGGAGATCGGCTCGCGGCCGTACTTCTGCACCTCGATGACCTTCTCCGGGGTCATGTCGAGCTCCTTGGCGAGCTCCTCCGGAGTGGGCTCGCGGCCCAGGTCCTGCAGCATCTGGCGCTGGACGCGGGCCAGCTTGTTGATGACCTCGACCATGTGCACCGGGATCCGGATGGTGCGGGCCTGGTCGGCCATCGCGCGGGTGATCGCCTGCCGGATCCACCAGGTGGCGTACGTCGAGAACTTGTAGCCCTTGGTGTAGTCGAACTTCTCGACCGCACGGATCAGACCGAGGTTGCCCTCCTGGATCAGGTCCAGGAACAGCATGCCGCGGCCGGTGTAGCGCTTGGCCAGCGACACCACCAGACGCAGGTTGGCCTCGAGCAGGTGGTTCTTGGCGCGCCGGCCGTCCTCGGAGATCCACTCGTACTCGTCGCGGACCTTCTCCTTCAGCTTGTTCGCCTCGTCGCCGATCTGCTCCTCGGCGAACAGGCCGGCCTCGATCCGCTTCGCGAGCTCGACCTCCTGCTCGGCGTTCAGCAGCGGGACCTTGCCGATCTGCTTCAGGTAGTCCTTGACCGGGTCCGCGGTGGCCCCGGCGACCATCACCTGCTGCTCGGGCTCGTCGGTCTCGTCGGCCTCGGACACGATGAAGCCCTGGTCCTCGGTGATCTCCTTCTCCAGGACCTTCACCGTGTCGGGCTTGAAGTCGGCGTCGTCGACCTCGTCGAGCGCGCGCGGCTTACCCGTCTTGGGGTCGATCGCCAGTCCGGCCTCGGATACTGCCTTCTTGGCGGGCGCCTTCTTGGCGGCGGCCTTCTTCGCGGCGGGGATACCGTCCTCCTTGGTGCCGGCGGCCTTGACCGCAGCCTTCTTTGCGGCCGCCGCCTTCTTGGCAGCGGGGTCGGTCACTCGGGCGCTGGTCCTCGGAGCCGCGCTGCGGGCGGTCGCGGCGACCACTGCCCGGGCTGACTCGGCGGGAACATTCTCGGACGAGCTGGACGACACGAAATACCTCTCGTCTGACGCAGGGTTTTGTACGACGTTCTGGTGCTGGTACAGCATGCTTTTGGATACGGCTGTGTGCGGCGGCTCGCTGGTCAGGCGGCGACAACACTCCATTGTAATCCGCAGACCAAGCCAAGGCGTTCCGCGACCCCCCGAAGGACGGCCTCAGGCCTCCACCGAAGCGCTGCCGCACGCCGGTGGAGGCCTGTGTCCCGCACTGTCAGTGGCAGCGCGCCAACCGTGCTCTACCCGTTCCTGGTCTGCCGCAACGGCCGGGCGACCACCCGCTGCCGGCCGACCTGCTGCTCCTGCTTGAACTGCCGCACCTTCACCAGAGACGCGACATCGATCACGTCCGCGACCGACTTGAACGCACCGTCCTCGCCGTACGGCTCGGAGGCCTCGCGCCAGCCCCGCGGCCGGACCTTCAGCTGCTTGCCGAGCAGCGCGACGAAGATCTTCGCCTTCTGCGCGCCGAACCCCGGCAGGGCCGACAGCCTGGCCAGCAGGTCGTCCCCGGACTTCACGTCGGACCACAGGCCCGACGCGTTCCCGCCGTACTCCTCGTCGAGATGTTTGGCCAGGGTCTGGATCCGGGCCGCCATCGCGGTCGGGAACCGGTGCACCGCCGGCGGACCGGCGACGATCTCGACGAACGCGTCGGGATCGTAGTGCGCGACCGTGGTCGGGTCGAACGGGCCGGCCATCCGCTTGGCGATCGCGACCGGGCCCGCGAACGCGCGCTCCATCGGGATCTGCTGGTCGAGCAGCATGCCCACCAGCAGTGCGAACGGGTCCCTGCTCAGCATCTCGTCGGCGTCGGGCTGCTGTGCGAGGCACAGCTTCTTGCTGCGTGTCGAAGTCACCCCTATTCCTCCCCTTCCTCGGCCTTTACTGCCAGCACCGGGCACGGAGCATCGAGCAGCACCCGCTGGGCGTTGCTGCCGAGGATGAGCTTGCCGACCGGTGAACGGCGCCTCAGGCCGATCACGATGAACTCCGCGTGCACCTGCTCGGCGACGGCCACCAGGTCCTCCGCCGGATCGAGTCCACGCACCAGCTGCCGCACCTCGTACGGCACACCGGTCGAGTCGAGCTGCTCCCGAACCTCCGTCAAAGCGGCATCACTCGCCGCGGCCTCGTCGCTGTCGAAGGTGCGACCACCACGGTGCGAGTTCACCACCACCAGCTTGGCGTCGCGCAGCGTCGCCTCTTCGGCCGCTCGCCTGAGGGCGGCACGGCCCTCGGCCTTCGGCACATATCCCACGACGATGGTCGTCATCGCCCTGCCTCACCTCCGGGTGTCAATGTCGACCCGTTCCGAACGATACTGCTCCCGGCCTGAGTCGGCATCCGCTGCCATAACACCACCTGGTGTCGCACTTGCCAGCTGGCGTGTCGCGGTCGGCCGATCGTCGAGCGGGTAGTACTCCGGTACCGGTGCAGCCGTCGCGACGACCGCTACGCCGGTGCCCGAGTACTACCCGCGGCGGGACGCTCTAACCTTCCGGTTGCCACACCTTTGCAGGGCTGTCACCCAACGCGCCACCCCTGTAGGCCGGGTCGTTATCGAACTCGTCCACCCAGTTGCCCTGGGCAAGATCGCCGGTTCCGCCCGGCTGACCGTGGTTCCGCGCTCCCCCGAGCGTGTTGTCCACCGTTGTCTGGACTGATGAACCAGTTCAGTCGATGGGCCATTCGTGAACCGGCGTGTTGTCGTGCATGTGGTCGCGATAGCGGCGCAACATCCCCCGCAACGCGTCCTTCCGGCCGTGCGATCCCTTTGTATACAGTCGATGAAACTCGTCGACCTGCCACGACGCGCCGTTCCGGTTGGTCAGGCAGCGCTGCTCGATGATGCCCAGCAAGCGATCCCGTACGGCGGTGTCGACGCCCCACGCATCGAGTCCCTTCGTGGCGAGTGGGAGCAGGCGCCGCAACACCAGCTCGGTGGCCCGCGCCGTACCGACTCCCGGCCAGAAGACCTCGGCGTCGATCCCGCTCTTCGCTGCCTCGTGAAAGTTTTCCTCAGCGGCGCTGAACGACATCTGCGACCAGATCGGCCGTTCGTCGTCAGCGAGTGCTCGGACCAGGCCGAAATAGAAGGCCCCGTTGGCGATTGTGTCCACCACGGTCGGACCGGCCGGCAACACGCGATTCTCTACGCGCAAATGCGGCTTCTCCCGAACAACGTCGTACACCGGGCGGTTCCAGCGATAGATCGTCCCGTTGTGCAGGCGAAGCTCCGAAAGCGCCGGCGTGTCACCACGATCGAGAACGGCGATCGGATCCTCGTCGGACGTCACCGGCAGCAGCGCCGGGTAGTAGCGCGAGTTCTCCTCGAAGAGGTCGAAGATCGAGGTGATCCATCGCTCACCGAACCACACCCGCGGCCGCACACCTTGGGTCTTCAACTCGTGGGTGCGGGTGTCGGCGGCCTGCTCGAACAACGCGATGCGCGTCTCGCGCATCAACTCCTTGCCGAACAGGAACGGCGAGTTCGCACCGATCGCCAGCTGCACACCGGAGATCGCCTGCGCGGCGTTCCAGTAGCGGGGGAAGGCCTCCGGGGTCACCTGCAGATGGAACTGCGTCGACGTACACGCGGCCTCCGGCACGATGCTGTCCGCGGTCACCTGCAACCGCTCGACACCGTCGATGGAGATCTGCACGTCCTCACCGCGGGCGGCGAAGATCTGATCGTTGAGCAACGCGTACCGCGGGTTCGTGCTGAGCGCCTCGCGATGGATGTGCTCGGTCAGCAGCGTCGGCAGGATGCCGACCACCACCATCGACGACCCGGTCCGGGACGCCTTCTCCTCGGCCGCGTTCAGGCTGTCGCGGATGTTGGACTCCATCGTGTCCAGCCCGATCCCGTCGATCTGCCCGGGCGGCACGTTGATCTCGATGTTGAACTGACCGAGCTCGGTCTGGAACGCGTCGTCCTCGATCGCGCTCAGCACCTCGGAGTTCTTGAACGCCGGGTCGCACTGCTCGTCGACCAGGTTCAGCTCGATCTCGATCCCGGTCATCGGCCGGTCGGGCGCGAACCGGTCCTCGCGCAGCATCCGCGCGAAGGCGTCCAGGTTGCGGTGCACCTGGTCGCGGAACGCGGTCCGGTCCGCCCGGGTGAACTCGACCCGGTCGACTTCCTCACCCATTGCGCCTCCCCGGCTTGGCCTCTCGCCTCAGTGTGCCTGAAGGTGCCCGTTCCCGGCGTTCCTACTCGCGTGGTGGACTCCGGATTGCCGCCAGCAACCAACGGCCGCGCGGGAATTGTCGGTGCGACCGGGCAGGATGGTCAGGTGCGAAGGGAACCGTCGGTGCTGCATGTCGATCTGGACGCGTTCTTCGCGGCCGTCGAGCAGCGGGACAAACCCTCGCTGCGCGGCAAACCGGTCGTGGTCGGCGGGATCGGGCTCCGCGGCGTCGTCTCGACCGCGTCGTACGAGGCCCGCAAGTACGGCGTTCGCTCCGCGATGTCGACCGCAGAAGCGCGTTCGCGGTGCCCGCACGCGGCGTACCTGTGGCCACGCTTCGAGATGTACCGGGCGACCAGCCAGGCGGTAATGGCCGAAATGCGGGCCTTGTCGCCGCTCGTCGAGCCGCTCTCGCTCGACGAGGCGTTCATCGACCTGGCCGCGGCAGGCCTGACCGGGCTCACCGACGACGACGTGCAGGCGATCTCCGAGGACCTGAAGGACGCGATCCGGGCGGCGAGCGGCGGGCTCACAGCGTCGGTCGGGGCCGGCACGTCGAAGCTGATCGCGAAGATCGCCAGCGACCTGGACAAGCCCGACGGCGTGGTCGTCGTACCGGCCGGCACCGAGGCGGCCTTCCTGGCGCCGATGCAGGTCACCGTGATCCCCGGCGTCGGTCCGGCGACCGCGCAACGGCTCAGTATGGCGGGCGTCCGGACCGTCGCCGACCTGCAGCAGCTCGACGAGGACGAGCTCGTCCGCCAGGTCGGTTCGGCGCACGGCACGAGCCTGCATCGGCTGGCCGTCGCGGCCGACGACCGGCCCGTGGTCAGCGACCGGGAGACGAAGTCGGTCAGCGTCGAGGACACCTTCGAGATCGACATCATCGACCGCGCGCTGCTGACCGCGATCGCCGACCGGATGGCCCACCGGGTCTCCGAGCGCCTGCAGAAGGCCCAGCTCTCCGGGCGGACCGTGACGCTGAAGTCGCGGATGCACGACTTCACCACGCACACCCGCTCGTCCACCCTCGCCGGCCCGACCGACGACCCGCGGGTGATCGCCCGGGTCGCCCGGCGGTTACTCGACGACACCGACCTGGCCGGTGGTATCCGGCTGCTCGGGGTAGGCGTCTCGTCGCTGGCCGACTGGATCCAGGACGACCTCTTCACCGAGAGCGAGGCCGCGGAGGCGGCGGCCGAGGTGGTCGAGCCGATCGAGATGCCCGACCGGTCCCGCGAGCAGCCCGGCTATCACCCCGGCCAGGACGTCCAGCACCCCGACCACGGTCCCGGGTGGGTGTGGGGCTCCGGACGCGGGCGTGTCACGGTCCGGTTCGAGACCGCGGAGACACCGCCGGGACCGGTGCGGACCTTCGCGATCGAGGATCCGCTGCTGACAAAAAGGGCATTCGCCGCGGCGGAGCAAGACGCCGGGGCCGAAACTCGACACAATGGGCCGAATGAATGAGGAACGGCGGGGGGTCTACCCGTTCTGCGGCAGCTGTACGGCGTCGTCGGTCGCGTGGCGGGTCACCGATCCCGCGGGTGCGACCGGGATCGGCCGCCGGTTCTACGGCCACAGCGACATCTGCGAGGACTGCGGTTCGTCGGTCCGGACGCTCTACACGACGTTCCTGTGGATCCCGCTGGCGAAGGCCGGGCGGTTCCGGATCATCCCGACCGGTGGCCGGACGTACGTCGCCCGCAAGGTGATCGACACCCCGGTCGTCGCCGTACCAGGTGAACCGGCGTCGGCGATCGGCGCGCATCCCGAGCTGGAGCGCGATCCGTCGTACCGGCAGGCCGAGTCGTACTGGGAGGCCAAGGAGCCGGGTCAGGCGCTGCCGTTCTACCAATCGGCGCTGACGCAGCGCGAGAACGTGCTGGCGGCCGACGATCCGGCCACGCTGCGCGTGCGGCTGCGGGTGGCTCAGGGCTTGCTCGCGACCGGGAACTACGGGCGGGCGATCGCGTGGTTCGAGTTGGTGACGCCGCAGCTGACCCGGGTGTTCGGTGCCCAGCACGAGCTGACGCGCGCTGCGATCGAGGGCGCGACCGGCGCTCGGCTGATGACCGGCGGTCCGCGCTCAGAGGCGAGTCTGCTCAGCGACATCGTCGCGGTCGACACCAGCAACCTGGATGCGCGGGACCCGCAACTGATCCGCGATCGCGCTGCACTCGGGCGTGCGCTGCTTGCCGGTGGCCAGATCGCTCAGTCGATCGAGGCGTTGAGCGCGTCGGTCGTCGACGCCACGGCTGCCTTCGGTGCGGACCATCCGGACACCGTGGTCTACAAGGCAGCTCTGCGCGAGGCGTGTGACGTGGGTGCCGCGCGTGGGCGGAAGCGCGATCTGCCGGCCGTCGAGGCGGCGCGGCGGCTGCTCACCGACGAAGGCGCACCGACAGACAGGTGACACACCCTTCGAGCTTCTCGAACTCACTGATGTCGACGACGACCGGCGTGTAGCCGAGCTCCGCGAACAAGGCAGCGGACTTCGGCGCCGAAGCCGCCATCAGCAGCCGGTCCTCCCCCAGCAGTACGACGTGTGCCCCGGCCTCCTCGGGGACTGCGCGGAAGGCGTCGAACGCGGCCGGGTCGTCGACAAGCGGCTCGTATCCGATCACCGTGCCATCGGGCAGCGCGGTCACGGCCGACTTCAGGTGCAGGACCTTCTGCACCGGCACCGCTCGGACGTCGGCGCCGAGCGGGGTCAGCGCGGCCGTGAGTTGCCGGATGCCCTCGGCGTTCGTGCGCCCGCCGAGGCCGACGTACACGGTGTTGCCGACCTTGAGGATGTCGCCACCGTCGAAGGTGCCGGGGTCGGTCACGTGGGTGATGCGGTAGCCCTGCTCACGCACGGCCTGCTCGGCTGCAGCGGCCTCGGGACGCCGTGACTCGGCTCCGGCCCGGGCGATCACCGCGAGGTCGCCGTACACGACCATCGTGTCCTCGACGAACACACCATCGGGGCACGCATCGGCCGGTGGCACCTCCACGGGAGTCCAGCCGTGCTGCTCGAGTACGTCGACGTACTGCTGCCACTGCCGTACGGCGAGCTCGGGGTCGACCGGCTTCCGTTCGATGTGGGTGATCAGCCCCTCGGCCAGGCGGGGACTCGGGCGGCGGACGAGCGCAGTAGGCATGTCCGCAGCGTAACCGGGGTACCGGGCGCCCAACGTGTGAAGGAGGAACTGATGCCGAAGATCCTGCCGGCTTCGGGTGGTGACGTCGTTGAGATCATCCTCGCCGACCACCGCTGGTTCGAAGAGGCGCTGCGCGAGCTGCGTGACGAGCAGAGCGACCGGGCCGCCGTACTGGCTGACCTGGCGACCGTGCTGATCGCCCATGCGGAAGCCGAGGAGTCGAAGGTCTATCCGGTGCTGCGGCGCAAGGACGCCATCGATGCCGAAGAGGTCGAGCACTCCGAACACGAGCACGACGAGGGCAACGAGGCGCTGCTGGATCTGATGCAGGTCGACGACACCGCGAGCGACGACTTCAGCAAGAAGCTGCACGAGCTCTCCGAGGCGCTGACCCATCACCTCGACGAGGAAGAGCGCGACGTCCTCAATCCGGCGCGGACCGAGATCTCCGAGGAGACCCGGCACCGGCTCGGCAGCACCTTCGCCCACGAACGCGCCCGGCTGATCGAGGCCGGCTGCGGTGATATCGCGAACGTCCGCAAGATCGTCCAGAAGGCCCATTCCAGCTGACCTTCCGGGCAATCAGGACCTGCGGACACCTTGGATGACGCACACTCCTGCCCATGAGCATCGGGCAGGAGTGGCAGACCTCGGTCGACGACGGGACCGGCTGGGTGTTGCGCGGTTCAGCCGGCACTTCCTTGACGATCAGCCTCGACGAGAGCGGACCGCTGCCCGTCCTCACCTCCAGTGCGTCCGGACCGGTGCCTGCCGACGCGGCCTTCGGGTTCGCGTTCGAGGCCTCGGTCGGGTTGCTGCGGCCGCGTTTCATCAGCCGGCGGAGCGGAGACGTCGTACTGGCGAACCTCGCCGGAGCGCTCTCGCTCGCGGGCCGGACCATCGGCAACTGGAGCGGTATCGAGTGGCCGACCGTGCTTGGCGAGGAGCTGGCCGACACGCACTTCGCGGGGCCGTATGCCGAACGGGTTCCGTTCCTGCAGTTGCACCTCACCCTCGACGAGGGCTCGATGAGCCTCTGCACCTGTGCGGCTGGGCCGGTCTGGGGACTCGAGTTCGAACCCGACGTAGAGATCGAGCTGAACCACTTCGACGAGGGATTCAGCCGCCCGCACACCCGTCTGCCGCTGCCGACCGGGCGCGTGGGGCCGGTGCAGGTCGTGGTGGACGACAGCCGGCGCGGTTTGCTTCGGCGTGACTCGATCTTCGCCGAGGCGCTGCTCTGCATCGGCAACACCTCAGTGCTGCTGATCGCCGCCGAGCCCGACGAGGAGGGCGTCTGGCGCCGGTACGACAAGTCGGTCACCGTGGTGCGCAACCCGCGCGCCGCCGACGCGCTCGCCTGGGAACCGCCGCGGCCTAGAGCAACAGCTTGAGTCCTTCGGTGGCGGCGATCACTTCGCCGTCGAAGACTGCCTGTGCTTCGGCGACGGAGGTCGCGCGATCCGAGCCGGGCCAGAAGTGCGTGAGCAGCAAGCGGTTCGCGCCCTTCGCTGCACCTGCTGCCTCGGCTGCGGTCATCACGTAGCGCGGCGTCGTCTGGGGTGACGGGCCTTGCAGGGTTGCGTCGGCGATGAACAGGTCGGTGCTTGCAGCGAGCTGCGCGTGTTTGTCGGACGGTCCGCTATCACCGGTGTAGGCGAGGGATACGCCCGGGGCCGTGAGTCTCAGGCCGAAGTTCGGCACGTAGTGCGGCAGCTGGATGGTCTCGACTGTGAACGGCCCGAGCCTCGTGGTGAACGCGAGGTCGTGGATCTCGAAGACTGTCGCTGGATCGGGGTTCGGTTCCAGTGCTCGGAGTACGTCGACCACACCAGGCGGGCTGTGCAGCGGGATCGGCGGCGCATCTGGGGCTTCGTAGTATCGGACGCGCGCGAGTGCGCTCACGTCGACGCAGTGGTCCGGGTGCTGATGGGTGACCACGACTGCGTCGACCTCGGCGTGCGGCCGGTGCTGCAGGAGTTGCGGCAGAGCGGCGTACCCGAGATCGAGTACGACGCGGAAACCGTCGTACTCGATCAGGAAGCCGGCGCACGCGCGACCCGCCTCGGGCCATCCGCCGCAGGAGCCGAGGACGGTGAGCGACCTCACCGGACGACGAGAGCTGTTGGCATGCCGCCAGGGTAGTTGCAGGGTTCAGTGGTGCCTGGCTGCGCCGCCGACGTTGTGAATCATGCGCTGCAGGACCTTGAGCGCCAGCACGTAGTCGGCGTCGTCGATGCCCTCGTGGATCTCCGCGCGGGTCTGCTGCTGGCGGGCTGCGGCGCGGCGGTGAAGGTCGTCGCCGGCGGCCGTGCGACGCAGCACGCGCCCGCCGTCCGAGGTTTCTTGGGTGAGCAGCTCACGCCGCAGCAGCGCGTCGATGTCGTGCTCGATGTCCTGGTCGCCGAACTCCAGATACCCGCGCAGCACACCCACGACGTCCGCACGCCCGCGAGCCGAACCATCGCCGGGGACCTGGTTGAGGATCCACCACTGGGGCTGGGTGAGGCCGTACTCGGCGAGCGTCGTGCGGATGTGGTGCACCACGATCTGCCCGGCCGCGGAACTCCAGTAGCCGATGGGTTGATCGGCCAGGTCGGCGTCGCTGTGCGACGGGACGAAGGCGGGCTTCGTGGCGCCGTTCACGGGCGCGGTGTCGGTCATGCGCCACAACCTAGGACCTCAACTTTAGTTGAGGTCAACAGCCGCGGGCCGGACGGTCGGCGGGCTCAGCGGGCTCAGCGACCTCAGCGGGCGAAGGGCTGGTCGGTCGGGACGATGTCCTTGCCGAGCGGCAGCAGGGAGATCGGGATCAGCTTGAAGTTCGCGATGCCGAGCGGGATGCCGATGATCGAGACGCAGAGTGCGATACCGGTGACCAGGTGGCCGAGGGCCAGCCACCAGCCGGCCACGATCACCCAGATCAGGTTCCCGAGGAGAGCACCGGCTCCGGCGCTGCGCTTGTCGACGATCGTCCGGCCGAACGGCCACAACGTGTAGCCCGCGATCCGGAACGACGCGATCCCGAACGGGATCGTCACGATCAGCACGCAGCAGATGATGCCGGCGATCGCGTAACCGACCGACAGCCAGAAGCCGGCGAGGACCAGCCAGATCAGGTTGAGCAGCGTTCTCATAGCTTCAGCGTGCCAGCTCCCGGGTGTGCTCGAGCACCAGCCGCGCGACAAGTCCGGGATCATTCCGGGGCATCCAGTGGCCGCCCCTGACCACCTTGACCGTGAGGTTGGGGGCCCAGCGCGCGATGTCGGTCTGCAGCGGCGTGCTCACGAACACGTCGTTCTCCGGAGACACGGCCAGCACGGGTACGTCGGTGGTCCGTTCTCCTGGCCTGATCATCCGCGGGAACACGTTCTCGCGATACAGGTTCAGCCCGTTCACGTAGTCCCCCAGAGAGCGCTCTCCGGTGGCTGACGGAAGGCCGTCGGCCGACCGCTCGAGCCGGGCGAAGACCCGGTGCGCCCAGCCTCGCTTCCAGCCGTTCTCCGGCAACCAGGGCAGGTGGAAGTAGTAGATGTACCAGGAGTGCAGCAACTGCCGGATCACGTCGCGGACCGGGCGGTGCCGGCGGATGAAGAACCCGGCGTGATCCAGCGACGGCCCCGAGATCGAGACGAACGATTCGATCCGTCCGCGCATGCGTTCACTCGTGACGAAATGCCACGCCTGGATGGAACCCCAGTCGTGCGCGAGCAGATGCACCGGCTGCTCCGGAGACACCGCCTCGAGTACGGCGCGGAAGTCGTCCTCCAACCGATCCAGGTGGTACGCCGATCGCTCCCGCGGCTGACCCGATTCGCCGGCCCCGCGCACGTCGTACGTGACAACCCGGAATGCGCCTGCCAGCTCGCGGGCCACCGGCTCCCACAACCGCGCGTTGTCCGGGTACCCGTGCACACACACCAGCACGGGCAGGTCGTCGCGCTGCCAGCCGTTGCAATCATCACGAGGGAAAGCTTCGGCGGCGTCGGGCGCGTAGTCGTAGTACGCGATTCGGGTGCCGTCGTTGCTAGTAGTCGCTTGTGCTGAGGGTCGCAAAGGTCATCCCTGCTTTCACCAGACGTGAACGCAACGCCGGACCCATCGCCGCAGCAGTAGTGGTCTGGCCGGCCGTCTCCGGAAGATCGTCCAGAGCAAGACAGAGAGCGCTCTCTCCGAGCATCTTGGCGGTCTCGTCGTACCCGGGGTCTCCCCCGGCCACCTCGGTGATCACCTGCTTGCCACCACCGCGGCCGACGAAACGCACCTTGAACCACGACTTCGCCCGCAGCTCGGGACTCGGTCCGTCCCCCGGCGACAACCGCTTGAGCAACGCCTTCCGCGCCGGCGGGATCTGCGCGGCGGTCGCGAGCAACGCGGCCGCACCGATGCCTCCGGCAACCATCGGCAGCCGCTTGAACGCCGCATAGTGCGCGTACCGGAAGTCAGGTCCGTAGCTGTCGAGCAGCCGGCCCGAGTAGCCGACGATCTGCGGATCCACGGTCGGCAGCGGCACCACCCAGAAACCCTGCTGCCGATGGATCCGTCCGGCGACCGCCCGCGCCCGCCGCCCTTCCGGCCGGGACTCGGCACGCTTGCGGGCGTTGTGCGCGTCCAGGTTCTGCTTCGGTCGTGAGAACGCCGTGATCGCGGTATGGAACGTGCCACCCGAAGGCCGGCCACCGGCCCGCAACAGACCGTCGACCGTGATCGGCACCCGCTCCGGCAACTGCTCGACCGTGAACTGCACACCCAGGTCGTACGGGATCGAGTCGAACCCACACGCATGGATGATCCGGGCTCCGGTCTGAAGAGCGCGTTGGTGGTACTTCACGTACATCCGGTCCACGAACTCCGGCTCACCGGTCAGATCCAGGTAGTCCGTCCCAGCCTCCGCACAAGCGGCCACCAGCAGTTCGCCGTACTGGATGTAGGGACCGACCGTGGTCACCACGAGCCTGGTCGACTCCGCGAGCGCCTTGAGCGACGCCGGGTCCGTCACATCAGCGATCAGCACGTCCTTGCCGAACGGCTCCAGCTTCGCGCGGTTCCGCCCGGCCACCGCCCACTTCAGCTCCGCAGGCGCGTTCTTCTGCAGGTACTCCGCGGTGAGTGCTCCGGTGAAGCCACTCGCACCGAGCAGGACGACGTCGTACTGACGGCTCATCGCCCGGTGGCCTTCGCGGTGTCGGCCTTGCCGCCGGCACCCGAGGCACGCGTCGACACGGAAGCGCCACGAGCCTCGATGTCGGCCAGCGCCGCCCGGTCCGCCTTCGGCACGCTGAAGCGCGACCCCACCTCGATCACGTGCGGGATCAGCCAGCGGAACACCTTCAGTACGCCGATCCACTCGGGCACGTGCACAGTCCGCTTCCGGCGCTTGATGCCGTCGGTGAACTTCTGTACGGCGAACTCCAGCGGATACACCTTGCTCGCCAGCGGGATCCCGGTCCGCACCTTGCCGAACACCGGGTGGTCATCCACTCCACGCACCATGTCGGTGTCCACGAAGGTCATGTGCGCAACGCCGACTCGCACGCCCAGGTGCTTGAGCTCGGGCCGCAGCGTGTCTCCCATCGCCTCCACACCGGCCTTCGCCACGTTGTACGACGCCAGGCCCGGGATGTGCACGACCGCAGCCAGCGACGAGACCAGCAGCAGGTATCCCTTGCTCTCCAGCAGGTAGGGCAGTGTGAGGTGCACTGTGCGCCACACGCCGTACAGGTCGACGTCCAGCACGCGCTCCCACACGGCGGGATCCATGCTGCGGGTGAAGCCCGGCGCTGCGATACCGGCGTTCGCCATCACGACGTCGATCCGGCCGTACCGCGCGTGGACGGATTCGATCGCCGTACGGAGCGACTCGGTGTCGGTGACGTCAGCCTCCCACCACCCCGCGTCCGGGCCACAGTCCTCGGCCACCTGCTTCAGCTCGTCCGGCTCCAGGCCGATCAGCGCGAGCTTGGCACCGTCCTTCGCGAGGCTCCGGGCCACTGCGGCACCGATCCCGCGGGACGCTCCGGTGATGAGGACAACCTGTCCGGGCAGCGGTCGCATCTGTGTTCCTCCGGCTCTAGCTGTTGAGTGGATACTCAACAGTAAGTGCTTATTGACCCAAGACTCAATAGACTGGCCGCTATGACCCAGACCTCGTCCGCTCGGCTGCGCCCCGACGAACGGCGCGCACAGATCCTGGAAGCCGCCCGCCGGGTGCTGCTGGCCGACCCGCACCGCGAGCTCACCGTCGAGCTGGTCGCCGCCGAGGCGAAGGTCTCCCCTGCCCTGCTGTTCCACTACTTCGGCTCGAAGAAGAAGTTCCAGTACGCCGTGATCGAGGAAGCCGCGGCCGAGATCCTGCTCCGCACCGCCCCCGACCAGTCGCTGCCCCCGGCCGAGCAACTCCGCTCCGGGATCCGCGCCTTCGTCCGCGCAGTCCTCGAAGCGCCACAGCTCTACCGCGCCACCCTGCTGATGTCGGCCGCCGGAGACCCCGACGTCCGCAAGCTGCACTCCGACCTCCGCGGTGTCTTCAGCACCTGGGTGATCGGCGCCGTCCGCGAGACCGGCGTCGACGTCACCCCGGTCGTCGAGCTCGCCTGCCTCGGCTGGCAGGGGTACGTCGAACAGACCCTGCTGCTGTGGATCGAGGACGCCACCATCTCGGCCGCCGACCTGGAACACCTGATCGAGCGCTCCCTCGACGCCATCCTCTCCACCACCCACCCCGACCCCGACCGCCCATCGGGGGCGTGAACAAGAACTGGTGAGCGTGGACAAGGTATGACCTGTTCACACCCACCACTTACTGTCCCCGGCCACCAGTTGTGGCCGGGGCGGTGGTTCGGCGTGGGACCTGGGGCGGCGGCTGGAAGGCGGGGGTGTGGACAGGACACGGTGGGTGTGAACAAGGCATTACCTGTTCAAACCCCCTGCGGGGTGGGTAGACCCACGGGATGTGGCGGGGATCGGGGTGGCCCCACGGGATGTGGCGGGATCGGGTGTCCCACGGGAGCGGGTTTGCGTGCCGGAAGCGGGCTCAGGGGCCCATTCGGGCTAGGGTTTCCGGGTGCTGACGGTCGCTACGGTGAATGTGAACGGGATCAGAGCCGCCTACCGCCGCGGGATGGCGCCCTGGCTGGAGCAGACCGATCCGGATCTGCTGCTGATGCAGGAGGTCCGGGCGACCGACGAGGTCCTGCGTGATCACCTCGGTGGCGACTGGAACATCGCGCATGCCGAGCCCGCGCTCGACGGTCACAAGGGTCGCGCCGGAGTTGCGGTCGCGAGCCGGCGGCCGATCAAGGACCAGCGGATCGACATCGGTACGGCGCGGTTCGCCGATACCGGGCGCTGGGTCGAAGCGGACGTCGTACTGGACGACGGGTCGACGCTGACCGCCGTGAGCACGTATGTCTTCACCGGCGAGTTCGAAACGCCGCCGCGGCAGGAGGAGAAGTACGCGTTCCTGGACGCGATCACGGCCCGGCTCACCGAGCTGCGCGCCGACGGCCGGCACGTCCTGATGTGCGGCGACCTGAACATCGCCCACCGTGAGGAAGACCTCAAGGCCTGGAAGGCGAACCGCAAGAAGAGCGGCTTCCTGCCCGAGGAGCGGGCCTGGATGGATCGTTTGTTCGAGGCCGGCTGGGTCGACCTCGGCCGCCGCTTCGGTGGTGACGGTCCCGGCCCTTATTCCTGGTGGTCCTGGCGCGGAAAGGCCTTCGACAACGACGCCGGCTGGCGCATCGACTACCAGATCGCCTCCCCCGGCCTGGCCGGCCTCGCCACCGGCTGCGAGATCCACCGCGCACCGACGTACGCCGAGCGCTGGAGCGACCACGCGCCGGTCGTCGCGACGTACGACGTTTAGCCGCCTGCGCGCCGACGCGGAGGCGGGTAGTCTCGCCCGCATGTCCGAGTTGAACGCGATCGCACCGCAGCCCCCTGTCGCCGCCCGCAAGCCGATTGAACGCAGTCATCACGGCGACACGTTCGTCGACGACTACGAGTGGTTGCGGGACAAGACCAACGACGAGGTACTCGACTACCTCCGGGCCGAGAACGAGTACACCGAGGCCCGGACGGCGCACCTCGTTTCGTTGCGGGAGGCAATCTTCACCGAGATCTCGGACCGCACCCTGCAGACCGACCTGAGCGTGCCGGCCCGGCGCGGCGAGTACTGGTACTACGCCCGCACGGTCGAAGGCAGCCAGTACGGCATCCACTGCCGGGTCAAGGTGAACGGCGACGAGCCGCCGGCCCTGGATGCGGAGATCGCCGGCGAAGAGGTGCTGCTCGACGGGAACCTTGTCGCGGGCGACTCGGAGTTCTTCTCGCTCGGTACCGTCGACGTCTCCCCCAACGGGCAGCTGCTCGCGTACTCCGTCGATCTCAAGGGTGACGAGCGGTTCACGCTGCGGATCAAGGACCTGAGCACCGGCGAACTGCTGGCCGACGAGCTGCCGGAGGTGCACTACGGCTCGGCGTGGTCGGCCGACGGTTCGACGATCTTCTACACGAAGGTCGACGACGCGTGGCGTCCGCACCAGATCTGGCGGCACACGCTCGGCGCGACCGACGACGTACTGGTGCTCGAAGAGCCGGACGAGCGGTTCTGGGTCGGCGTCGACCTGACCCGCAACGAGCAGGCGATCATGATCGCGCTCGGCAGCAAGCTGACCAGCGAGGTCTACCTGCTCGACGCCAACGACCCGACCGGCGAGCTCAAGATCGTCGCACCGCGGCGCGAGGGCGTCGAGTACGACGTCGAGCACGCCGGCGACCAACTGCTGATCACCCACAACGCCGACGCCGCGAACTTCTCGCTGGCCACGGCGACACTGGATGCACCCGGTGAGTGGACGACCATCATCGAGGGCGACGACACCAGCCGGTTGCTCGGCGCCGACGCGTTCGCCGATCACGTCATCCTGTACCGCCGCCGGGACGCGCTGACCGAGCTCGCGATCATGCGCCGTACCGAGGACGGCTTCGGCGCCCCCGAAGCGCTCGAGTTCGACGAGCCGATCTACACGGTCTCCCCCGGCCGCAACGACGAATGGAACGACACCCGGTACCGGTTCGGCTACACCTCACTGGTGACACCAGGTACGACGTACGACGTCGACATCGCGACCGGTGAGCGGCGACTGCTCAAGCAGCAGCCTGTGCTCGGTGGCGTCGATCTGAGCGCCTACACGCAGTACCGCGAGTGGGCCACCGCACCCGACGGCACCAAGGTGCCGGTCTCGCTGGTCGCACGCAAAGACGTCGCCAAGGACGGCAACGCGCCCGTCGTGCTGTACGGGTACGGCTCCTACGAGAGCTCGATGGACCCGTGGTTCTCGATCCCGCGGCTGTCGCTGCTCGACCGCGGTGTGGTGTTCGCGATCGCGCATGTGCGCGGCGGTGGCGAGCTGGGCCGGCACTGGTACGACAACGGCAAGACGCTCACCAAGCGGAACACGTTCACCGACTTCATCGCGGCGGCCGAGCACCTCGTGCAGGACGGCTGGACGCGTCCGGAGCGGATCGTCGCGCAGGGTGGCAGCGCCGGTGGCCTGCTCATGGGCGCGGTCGCGAACCTGGCCCCCCAGGCGTTCGGCGGCATTGTCGCCGAGGTTCCGTTCGTGGATGCGCTGACCACCATTCTCGACCCGTCGCTGCCGCTGACGGTGATCGAGTGGGAGGAATGGGGTAACCCGCTCGAGGACCCCGCGGTCTACGAGTACATGAAGTCCTACTCGCCGTACGAGAACGTCACCGCGCAGCAGTACCCGCGCATCCTCGCGATCACCAGCCTGAACGACACCCGGGTGTTCTACGTCGAGCCGGCGAAATGGGTGGCGAAACTCCGGTCCACCGCCGCCGGGGAGGTCGACGTACTGCTGAAGACCGAGATGGAAGCCGGCCACGGCGGCCGCAGCGGCCGGTACGACGCCTGGCGCGAGGTCGCCTTCAGCCTCGCCTGGGAGCTGGACACCCTCGGTCTGGCCTAGTTCCGCGGGAACAACTGCCTGATCCGGTGTGTTGTGCAACACATTCAGCACGCCGGATCCGCCGTTTTCTGGACGAATTCTCAGTCTTTTCGGCGGCGAGTCTGCCGAAGGTGCTGCGATGACGGCCTGCGGGTACCGGATGACGGGGTGAGCGGCGCTGGGAACTCTCAGGGAAAGTTCAGGGAGTTTACACACTGCCGTGGAATCTTGAACCTCACTCGAGCGTTGCTCTCCATGTAACGACGAAGGGAGTTTCGGTGGCTCGCACGACTCGTGTCCGCAGCACGGACGACGGTATCGACGGCAAGGACAGTGTTGGTCTGTATCTCGAGGAGATCGCCCGCACTCCGTTGCTGACGGCTGAAGAAGAGGTCGAGCTCGCTGAGACGGTCGAGGCAGGACTCCTCGCGGAGCAACTGCTGGCCGAGGGGCGGGTTGGACGAAAGAAGGGCGGAGCGCCCAAATATGCCACGGAGGAGGAGCTGGAGTGGCTGGCGGAGGAAGGCCAGCGCGCCCAGCAGCGGTTCGTGACCGCGAACCTCCGCCTGGTCGTGTCGATCGCGCGCCGCTACGGGCGGTCCCAGATGCCGCTGCTGGACCTGGTCCAGGAAGGCAACACGGGACTGATCCGCGCGGTGGAGAAGTTCGACTACCGCAAGGGATTCAAGTTCTCGACGTACGCGACCTGGTGGGTGCGGCAGGCCATCACCCGCGGTATCGCGCAGCAGGCCCGAGTGGTCCGGCTGCCGGTGCACGTGGTGGAGCAGCTGAACCAGATCGGGTCGGCCCGGCGGACGCTGGAGCGCAAGCTCGGGCGTGAGCCGGAGGTCGAAGAGATCGCGGCGGAGCTGGACCTGGACGAGGAGCGGGTGAGCGAACTCATCCGGATCGGCCGGGACCACATCAGCCTGGACAACCCGATCGACGACGAGGGTGAGACCTCGCTGGGTGACCTGATCGCGGCCGAGACCGCGCCGGGCCCCGACCAGCTGGTCGCGGACGCGTCCGACCGGTCAGGCTTGTTCAGCCTGGTCGATCAGCTCGATCCGCGGTCGGCCGACGTGATCCGGCGCCGGTACGGGCTGCACGACGGCCGGCAGGCCAAACTCGCCGACATCGGCGCCGTGCACGGCATCTCCGCCGAGCGCGTCCGCCAGATCGAGCGCGAGGCGCTGGGTCGGCTGCGGCTGATGGCCGACCCGACACTGGCCGCGTAGCTGATCGCCTACTGATACCCCGAAACCCCTCCGAAGGACCCCCGAGCCGCCCTCCCGGCCCGGGGGTCCTTCTCGTTCAGTTCCAGCTGTCGATCAGTGGGAGCAGCTCGGCCAGCTTGTGCACAGTGGCGTCCGGCGTCCCCTCGGTGTGACCGATCTGGTTGGCCGGAATCGCGCTGTGCGGGATGTGCGCGGCGCGCATGCCGACGTTCTGAGCACCCCAGACGTCGTCGAAGAGCCTGTCGCCGACAAACAGGCAGGTCGCGGGATCAGCCGCCCCGACCGCCTTCATCGCCGCGTTGAAGGCCTCCGGGTGCGGCTTCGTGTACGGGATCTCACTCGTGTAGACCGCGCCGTCCAGCAGCTCGAGGACGCCGTCCCGGGCGAAGATCTCCTCGTGCCGCCGGCGCGACCAGATCGTGTTCGACAGCACGCCGATCTTCAGCCCGCGCTCCCGCAGACCGTGCAGCGTCTCCAGCGCGTCCGGCTCGAGGATGGTGTGCGGATGCCAACCACGCTCGTACGCCGCGTGCGCAGCCTCGGTCATCTCGATCTCGGCCAGCAGGCACACCTCCTCGAGGGTGCTGCTCAGATGCTGATCGCGGGACCGCATCCAGATCGTGTGCTCCGCGTCCACCAGACGCTTCGCCACCTCATCGGCACGCTCCTCGTCGATCAGCACCGCCACCGACCGCCACAACGCGGGCAGGTCGACGTCGTGCCAGGTCGCCAGCGTGCCACCCCAGTCGAACAGAACAGCCTCGATCTTCTTCACGCCGGCAACCCTGTCAGACGACGCCGACAGTTCGCTTCTGGTTTTAGCTGACCCGGGCAATCTGCTGGCGTTTCGCCAGCCAGACCACGGAAAACACCACGATCGCGAGCGCCGGGATGTCGGACAGCAGGATCGTCCACGGCGCGCCGCCCTGCTCGGACCAGTCGTCGAGACCGCCGGTGGCGGCCGGCAACAGGAACGCGAACAGGTTGTTCAGCACGTGCAGCGCGATCGCGGCCTCCAGTCCCCCGGTCCGCACCGTGAGCCACGCAGCCGCTCCCGCGAACAGCAGGATGTCGGCCATCGCCCAACCGGTGTAGCCGTGCACCGAAGCGAACGCGATCGCACTGATCACGATCCCCGGCCAGGGCGACCGGAACAGCACCCGGGCCCAGCGCGCGCGGCCTTCCACGCTGTCGGGCCCATAGGCACCGACGGCCTGGATCAGCCAGCCGCGGAAGATGAACTCCTCGGCGGCCGCCTGGAACGGGACCAGGAGCACGATGATGATCAGCGGTACGACGAACTTCGCGAAGCCGACCCAGGCCCCGTCGTCGACCGTGGACTGGTCCGGCGGCACGATCTGGTCGACGAGAAGCCCGAACGCGGTACCGGCGACCACATAGAGGAGTGCGGGCAGACAGCACCACGCGAGCCAGCGCCAGCGGATCTTGTTCAGGACAGAGGCGACGCTCCAGGCCGGTCTGCGCTGGATCAGCCAGGCGGCGAGGAGGACGAGTGGCGTCAGGACGCCCAGCAGCACCAGGTTCAGTGCCAGGTCCTCGTTCGTGTTACCGAAGATCTCCGCGCCGGTGGTGCCCTCCAACGCGGGCATCTCGCCACCGAACAGCAGATGGAAGACCAGCCACAGCACGAAGACGATGATCGATACGGCGAACACCCCGCCGCCCAGTGCGAGACTGCCGACCACGGGTCGCCACGCGGCGTGCTTCGGGGTCCGCGCCAGCCGGTGGAACGGCGTACCGGCCGGGGCAGGGATCACCCGCGGTTCTTTGACCATCGGGTAGTGCTGCTGCCAGGGCTGTGGCTGCCCCATCGGGTAGCCCGGAGGCGGCTGCTGCTGGTAGCCGGGAGGAACCGGGTACCCCTGCGGGGGCTGCGGATAGCCCTGCGGCGGTGGCGGGTAGCCCTGCGCCGGCGGGTAGTTCTGCGGGGGCGGTGGGTAGCCCTGCGCCGGCGGATAGTTCTGCGGCGGCGGTGGGTAGCCCGGGTAGGGCTGCTGAGCCGGGGGCGGCGGGTACTGCCCCGGCGGTGCCTGGGGCGAATCCTCGGGGCGCGGCTCGCCTGAGTGCGGGTGCATGCAAGGACTCTAGAAGATCGACCCAAGACAGGTAGACCGGATCCGGGCTGTAAGGATGGTCCGGACTTGCCAAGGCGAACGGTAGGAGAGCGCTGTGGTGACTGACCCAACTGCCGGACCAGCGGCGACGACGCGGGCGCTGCCGCAGTCGGTGCTGACGCCGCTGACCGGTTCGGCCATCTTCCTGGTGGTGCGGATCGAGTACGGCGGCGAGGCGGCTGCCCGTGATCTGCTGGAGCGGGTCAGCGGGCTGACCAGGTCCGTCGGCTTCCGGGTCCCGGCCGGCGCGCTGTCGTGTGTGACGAGTATCGGCTCGGATGCGTGGGACCGCCTCTTCAGCGGACCGCGACCGGCCGAGCTGCATCCGTTCGTCGAGCTGCAGGGCGCGACGCACCGAGCGGTCTCCACTCCGGGCGATCTGCTGTTCCACATCCGTGCCGGACACCTCGACCAGTGCTTCGAGCTCGCCCGCCAGATCATGAACGTGCTCGGTGACGCCGCGACCGTCGTCGACGAGGTGCACGGCTTCAAGTACTTCGAGATGCGTGACCTGCTCGGGTTCGTCGACGGCACCGAGAATCCGGCCGGCCGCGAGGCGGAGGACGCCGTACTGATCGGTGCCGAGGATCCGGAGTTCGCCGGTGGCAGTTATGTGATCGTGCAGAAGTACCTGCACGACCTGAAGGCCTGGAACACGCTGACCACCGAGCAGCAGGAGCTCGCGATCGGGCGGACCAAACTCGACGACATCGAGCTGGACGACGACACCAAGCCGAGCAACGCGCACATCGTGCTCAACGTGATCGAGGATGCCGACGGCAACGAACTGCAGATCCTGCGGGACAACATGCCGTTCGGGCAGATCGGCACCGAGGAGTTCGGCACCTACTTCATCGGCTACGCCAAGTCGCCGGCAGTGACCGAGCTGATGCTGCGGCGGATGTTCATCGGCGAGCCCGAGGGCAACCACGACCGGATCCTCGACTTCTCCACCGCCGTCACCGGCACCCTCTTCTTCACGCCGTCCGGCAACTTCCTGGACGATCTCCCGCCGATGCCCTGAAAACTGGGATCGAGGAGGTACTCGCAGTGCCCATGAACGAGCTGACAGCTCTCCTGGCACCACCGGACGGCTCGTCCTCGAACGTCGACTGGTTGACGGTCGAGGACGAGTGGAAGGTCAGGTTCCCGGAGGACTACGTGGCTTTCGTCGAGGCGTACGGTCTCGCGACGATCGACGAGTTCTTGACGATCGAGGTGCCGTTCGGGCCCGAACGCGCCGCAATGGCCGAGGCGTCCCAGTCCGCGACTGACGACTTCCGGGAGGGTCACCCTGGGGAGTCGCTCCGGATGGTGCTCTGGGGTTCGACGATCGGTGGGGTCCGGTTCTGCTGGGGCGTGGACGGGGACCGGCTCGACGGGAACTCGGTACACGTCTGGAACTTCGACGAGTGGACCAGGCACGAGCGGGACTTCTCGGGCTTCGTGGCGGCGCTCCTGCGAGGCGAGATCGACGAATACAAGATCGACGCCTTGCTCCCGCCGGTGCAGGTGAAGCCGGAACCGGCGTAGGACAACGGGAAGCAGGCCCGGCCGCCCGGGCAGCGTGGTGACGGGATCCGCCCCACCGGCACGCTCTTCTTCACCCCGTCCGACGACTTCCTGGACGATCCCCCGCCGCTCCCCTGACCCCGCTCACCAGAACGGATATCCGCTCGTGTTGCCCCTTCTCACCCCCGTGTGAGACCGGAGAAGGGGCAAGACGGACGGATATCCGTCCGTGTTGTCGCGGTGCGGTGGTCGGGGCGGGAAAGTGTCGGTGGGATGGGTGAGACTGAGGGCATGTTGCTCACCGAGGTGGTTCAGACCTCGGCCGCGCTGGCCGGTACCAGATCGCGGCTGAAGAAGGCCGAGTTCATCGCCGCGCTGCTCGCGCAGGCGACCGATCCGGTCGACACCGAGATCGTGGTGACCTACCTGTCCGGCGAGCTGCGCCAGCGCCGGACGGGTGTTGGCTGGCGGACGTTGATGGACGCTCCGCCCCCAGCCACAGAGCCCTCGCTGACCGTCGAGGCGGTCGACCGGGCGTTCGGTGAGCTCGCAGTGATGTCCGGCGCCGGGTCACAGGCCCGGCGTCGCGAGGCGGTCGATGCGTTGTTCGGTCAGGCGACCGAGGCCGAGCAGACCTTCCTGCGGCTGCTGGTGGGCGGCGAGCTGCGGCAGGGTGCGCTGGACGGCGTGATGGCCGACGCAGTGGCGCGAGCGACGGGGATCCCGTTGGACAAGATCCGCGCTGCCACGATGCTGCGCGGATCGGCGGCTCCGGTGGCGGTCGCCGTGCTGACCGAGGGCGAGGCAGGGCTCGCACAGTTCGGCTTGCAGGTGGGGCGCGGTGTGCAGCCGATGCTGGCTCAGTCCGCGACCAGCGTCGCGGAGGCCTTCGCCAAGACTGGGACGCCGGCAGCGCTCGAGTGGAAGCTGGACGGAATCCGGATCCAGGTGCACCGCAACGGTGATGAGGTCGTCGTCTACACGCGGACGCTCGACGACATCACTGCGCGGGTTCCCGAGGTCGTGACCGCTGTGCTCGAGCTGGACGCCCAGCAGGTCGTTCTCGATGGCGAGCTGATCGCCCTGCGACCGGACGGGCGGCCGGAGGCGTTCCAGGTGACCGGCTCCCGGACAGCCACCCGGGCGGCGACCGGTCCGGAGTCGGTGCCACTCACGCCGTACTTCTTCGACATCCTGCATCAGGACGGGCAGGATCTGCTGGGCCTCGAGAGCACCGAGCGGCACGAGTGGCTGAGCAAACTGATCCCACCCGAGCGCCGCATCCCCCGACTGGTGACGGACGATCCGGAGGAAGGTCAAGCCTTCTTCCAGGACGCGGTACGGCGGGGGCACGAGGGCGTGATGGTGAAGTCGCTGACCGTCCCCTACGAGGCCGGTCGGCGCGGCTCGGGCTGGGTGAAGGTCAAGCAGACCCACACCCTCGACCTCCTGGTGCTGGCCGCTGAGTGGGGCCACGGCCGCCGTACCGGCTGGCTGTCGAACCTGCACCTCGGCGCCCGGGACGAGACGACCGGCGAGTTCGTCATGCTCGGCAAGACGTTCAAGGGCCTGACCGACGAGCTGCTGCGGTGGCAGACCGAGCGCTTCCAGGAGCTGGCCGAGCGGCAGGATTCGTACACGGTCTATGTGCGGCCGGAGGTCGTCGTCGAGATCGCCTTCGACGGTGTGCAGACCTCGCCGCGCTATCCCGCGGGTATGGCGCTGCGGTTCGCCCGCGTGTTGCGGTATCGCGAGGACAAAACGCCGGACCAGGTCGATACGGTACAGACAGTGCGCGCGATCCACGAGGGCACGAACGGAGTGGGTGAGACCGATGAGTGAAGAAGACCCGGACCTGGCGTCGCGGCGGATCGCCCACGAGTCACTGACCCGTGACGACCCGACCGGCTGGTTCGAGAACCTGTACTCCGCTGCCGCCGACGGTGCGGCCGTCGTGCCCTGGGATCGCGGCACCGCCAACCCGCTGCTCACCGAGTGGTTCGAAGCCTCCGAACCCAACGGCACCAGCAAGACCGCAGTAGTCATCGGCGCCGGCACCGGCTGGGACGCCGAGCTGGTCGCCGACCGCGGCTACCAGACCACCGCGTTCGACATCTCCCCCACTGCCGTCGAGACCGCACAACGCAACCACCCCGACTCGCAAGCGCAGTATGTCGTCGCCGATCTGTTCAACCAGCCGGCCGAGTGGCAGCACGCCTTCGACCTGGTCGTCGAGATCTACACCGTCCAAGCCTTGCCGATCGCGCTGCAAGCCACCGCGATCCAGAAGGTCGGTGAGCTCGTAGCCCCTGGCGGCACCCTCGTCGTCATCGCCTCAGCCCGAGCCGAAGGTCAACCTGATGCTGAGGTCGAGGGCCCGCCCTGGCCCTTGACCAAGGCAACCATCAGATCCTTCGCCTCCGCCCCCGACCTCCGCCTGATCGAGCTCGACGAGTCCCCGAGCCCCAGCAATCCGACCGCCACCCGCTGGCGGGCGGAGTTCCTCCGCGACTGATCGGTTAGCGTCGGAGCATGACCTCTGCCTGGAGCCGAGTCGCCCGTCTCGATGTTGGGCGGGTGGTCGAGGAGGTCGCGGAACGGAGCGGCGTACGGCTCGAGGTCGACGGGTTGTGCTCCGGTGGCGAGGTCGGCGCGGCTTATGTCCGCTGGGACGACGGGCGCCGGTCGGTTCTGAAGTGGCGACCAGGCACTGGTCTGGAGGAGTTTCAGGCGGGTCCGCTGGCTGTGTCCGAAGCAGCTCGGCTGGCTGGGTTGCCGGTGCCGCGGACGGAGCTGGCGGTGCAGCTGGGGTCGGCTGTGGCCACCGTGCAGGAGTTGTTGCCTGGAGCACCTATTGCGGCGCTGGACGAGAACCTTCTGGACCAGGCTCTCGCGGTCAACGAGCAGCTGCGGTTCCTGCTCACCGGCGACCCGACGGTTCCAGGTCTCAACCTCTACCTGACCTTCGACGGGCCTGGCTTCTGCCTCCACAGCCCCTTGAGAGCACACGACCGCCGTACGGCGCGGCTCGACGACTGGATCACCGCGGTCGGCGCCGACCACCCTGGCCCGTTGCGCGGTGACGACGCCGTACACGTCGACTTCCATCCCGGCAATCTGCTCGCGGTCGACGGCAAGCTCACCGGCATCATCGACTGGGACGGCGCCGGCCGCGGCGATCACCGCCTCGATCTCGTCACCCTCCGCTTCGGCCTGCACGGTGGCCGGCCGGACCCGGCTGTCGTCGCGCGGCTCGACGCGATCCTCGACGAGATCCCGCCGGACATCCTCCGCCCACTGTGGGCGCACATGAGCCTGCGAATGACCGACTGGGCCATCCGCCATTTCACCCCGGCCGACGTCGACCACTGGAGGGCCCTCGCCGAATCCCGGAGCGACTGACCAACGCCCTGCCTAGGATGACCCGGTGAAGTTCGTACTCGTGCCGGGCGGCTGGCAGGGCGGTTGGGTCTTCGACGAGGTAGCGGCACAACTGCGCCGCGACGGTCACCAGGTCGAGGCGGTGACACTTGGCGGGCTGGACGCTCCGACCGAGGCCGATCGTCCGCCGAACCTCGACGACCACATCGACCAGGTCGCCGAACTGATCGAACGCAGCGACGACGGACCTCTCGCCCTCTGCGGCCACAGCTACGCCGGACTGGTGATCGCCGGGGTCGCGGACCGTCTCGGCGACCGCCTGGATCACCTCGTCTTCATCGACGCCTATGTCCCCGGCGACGGCGATTCGTGCTGGTCGCTGACCAGCGACGCCTTCCGGCAGCTGTTCATCGACGGCGTCGGCGCCGATGGTCGATGGGTGACAGTCCCGGCCGGCCTCGACCCTCGCGCACGACCGCACCCGATGGCCAGCTTCGTCCAGTCGATCCGGCTCACCAACGCCAAGAGCGCACCGAGTCGCACCTACATCAGCGGCGGCGCCTGGCCGGGCAGCCCGTTCATCGAACTCACCGAACGCCTCCGCGGCGACCCGGCCTGGCAGGTGCACGAGATCCCCGTCGGCCACAACATCGCCCGCCGCGACCCCGACAGCCTGGCGGCCGTCCTCGCCACCCTCAAACCCCACAGGAGTTGAGCATGCAGTTTCTGGTTTCCGTCATCGACGACAAGGACAACCCCGGCAGCACGGACCGAATGCCTGCCATCAGCGAGTTCAACGAGCGGCTGATCACCGACGGCTACTGGGTCTTCGCAGGCGGGCTCGCCGACACCAACTCCGCCACCGTCATCGACAACCGCGGCGAGCAGGCCCTGTTCAGCGACGGCCCCTTTGTGGAATCGAAGGAGTACCTGGCCGGTGTCTGGGTCTGGGAGGCACCCGACCTGGAGACCGCACTCAGGCTCGCCACCGAGGCCTCGAAGGTCTGCGACCGCAAGATCGAGGTCCGTCCCTTCCAGTGAGCCACCGCTAGAACATATGTTCGATAGTACTGTAGAGTGGCCTCATGGCGGGGCAAGGTGTAGTGGGGCCGACGGCCTTGCGGATGATGCTTGGGAGTCATCTGCGGCGGCTGCGTGAGCGGGCGGGAGTGAGCCGGACCGATGCCGGGTGGGCGATCCGGGCGTCGGAGTCCAAGATCAGCCGACTGGAGCTCGGCCGCGTCGGCTTCAAGGAGCGCGATGTCGAGGATCTGCTGAGTCTGTACGGCGTGAGCGAGGCGCGCGAGCGTGACCGTCTGCTCGAGCTGGCTCGTGAAGCCAACAACCGCGGTTGGTGGCATCGGTACGGCGACGTCACGCCGGACTGGTTCGACGCCTACCTCGGGCTGGAGGCGGCTGCGGAGCTGATCCGGACCTACGAGATCCAGTTCGTCCCTGGCCTGCTGCAAACGGCGGAGTATGCGCGTGCGGTCGCGCGGCTGACCGGGGTTTCTCGTGGTGACGAAGAGATCGAGCGGGTTGTCGCGTTGCGGACCCGGCGGCAGCGGGTGCTGGATCGCGAGCCGCCGCTCAAGCTCTGGGCCGTGGTCGAGGAGGCGGTGTTGCGCCGGCCGATCGGCGGCGCCGACGTCCTCCGCCAGCAGCTGAATGCACTGCGCGACGCCGCGCATCGCCCCAACGTCACCTTGCAGATCATCCCGATCGGCAGCCCCGGCCATGCCGCTACCGGTGGTGCCTTCAGTTTGCTGCGGTTCCCGCAGCACGACCTGCCCGACGTCGTCTACCTGGAGCATCTGACCAGCGCGCTCTATCTGGACAAGCGCGACGATGTCGAGACCTACACCCACGCCCTCGATCTGCTCGCATCCACCAGTCCCCCGCCCCAACAGACCGACGCCCACCTCGCGGCCTTGGTCGACAGCCTCAACCACTGAGCAGCTACCACTGTGCAGCTACCACTGGGGCCCGGCCGCGATCATCGCCCGCACGTCGGCCAGCCGCATCGTCGTCGGGTCGAGGTCGGTCAACCCCCAGGTCGCACCGGCCTGCTCGAACGCGTGCGGATCCATCTCCGGCTCGAGCGCCACCACCACGTCGAATCCCTCCGGCAATGCATCCTGCCCAAAGGTCTCCCGCAGCCGACCGGTCGCCGCCGCCAACTCGTCCGCCGACGACAGGTTGACGGGGAAGAATCCGTCGTACTGCGCCGCCCGCCGGATCGGCTTGAGGTTGCCAGGGAATCCGGCGACCCAGATCGGCACCTGCCCCTGCGCCGGTCGCGGCAGGAGGCGTACGTCGTCCACCCGATAGTGCTGCCCGTCATGCACCACCGGCTCACCACTCCAGCCGGCCCTCAGGATTCCCAGCGACTCGTCCAACTGCTCGGCCCGGACCCGATCGTCCACGGTCTCCCCCGTCCGCGAGTACTCCCCCGCGAACCGATCACTCCCCAGCCCGACACCCAACGTCAACCGCCCACGGCTCAGCACATCCAGCGTCGCCGTCTCTTTCACCAACTTCACCGGGCGCCGCCGGGCGACCGGTGTCACCATCGGCCCGATCCGCAGGCGCTCGGTCGCACAGGCCACCGCGGCGAGCGTGATCCACGGGTCCGCAACCGCCTGGATCGGTTCCCGCCACCACAGCTGGTCCCACACGAACAGGCCGTCCCAGCCGGCTTCCTCGGCCAAGGCGCCCAGTCGCGCGACCGCCAACGGATCCGCCAGCTCGTCGAACAACGGCAACCACACCGCGGCGCGCATCAGCTCGGCTCCGTGTGCTTGGCGAGCGCTACCAGGAACTCATCCCACAGCGGCTCGGGAATTCCATGCCCAGCGCCCTTGATGAGCACGAGCTTCCCGTCCGGTACGGCGTCGCGCATCGCCTCGGCATGAGCCGTGGGGAAGTACGGATCGTGGTCACCGTGCACGACCAGCACCGGCATCGTCAGCTGTCCGAAGCTCCCGCCCCGCGGCTCGTCGAAGTTCATCGAGTAGTGGTTCGTCATCACCGCCTCATAGTTCGACGCCCGCGCCATATCGGCCCGAACCAAGGCCCGCGCCGCCTCCTCGTCGAACACACCTGCCGACTCGGCCTCGATCGACCGGACGACGTACTCCTCGACGGCGGCCGGGTCGCCCCAGTCCGGCGTACTGATGTGTGGCAATCCACCCGATGGCGCCGGCAGGTCGTCACCACCGGGTGACGTCGAAACGAACGTCATCGAAGCGACGCGCGGTGCGTGGTCGACTCCGATGATCAGCCCGATACCACCCGACATCGACTGCGCGACCACGTGCGCCCGCTCGACCCCCAGAGCGTCAAGAAGGCCGACCGCGTCCGCGGCCAGGTCACTCATCGCGTACGGCGGCTCGCCGACCGAATAGGTGGTCGAGCGGCCGGTGTCGCGCTGGTCGTAGCGGATCACGTACCGGCCATAGCCGGCGAGCTTCATGCAGAACGCGGCATCCCACCACAGCATCGACGCCGTCCCACCGTGGATCAGCAACACCGCCGGATCCGCCGGGTCGCCGAATGTCTCCGCGCACAACTCCACACCGTCGACCTGGAACAGCTTCTCTGTCGTCATGCGAACCACGCTAGACCGCAATCCAGATCACGAACAGCGATTGTTTCCGATCGAGTCAATCGCTGCTCGCGATAGGCCGTCAGCTGACGGTCAGGATCTTGGACGGGGTCTGGGTGCCCTGGTGGTCGGCGTCCGCGAGCCAGACGACGCGATAGGTGTAGGTGCCCTTCGCGGTCGGCTTGATGACGAACGAGTACTTTCCGTTGGCAGAAAGAATGCCCGTCCCGGCCGCGGCCCAGCTCGTCCCGGACTTGCGCTGCAGGTAGGCCTTGGTGCCCTGGTGCGGCGGCGTGAGGTAACCGTAGAAGTTGCTCGAGGCACCCAACTTGATCGCAGCAGGTGTCAGGTACGACGAGATACCGGGCCGAACCTCGACCAGCGCCACCGCGCTCCGCGTCCCGAGCAGACCAACGGCACCGTTGTAGCCCCACTGGTAATGCGTGGAGACGCCCGGCTTCTGCACCGAGGTCGCAACACCGTTCGCGTCCGAGGTCACCGTGGCAATCGCGGTGTAGGCCGTCGCGTTCTTCGCCTTCGCGTAGAGCACGATCGGGGCGCCACTCAGCGCTCCACCATCGAGCCGGGTGACGGTCGTCGAGACGGTGACCGAACCGCCGTACGTGATCCAGGCACCGCTCGCCGTCACGGTGGCCTTCGTCCCCACCAGCAGTACGTCGGCGCCCGGGCTGACCTTGCCCGTGCTGTCCTTCACCCAGGCGCGGAATGCGTAGCTGGCCGAGTTCGCCAGCCGGCTGACGGTGTACAGACTCGCGGTCCCGCTGTAGACCGACGTACCCGAGGTGACCAGTGGCGGCGGTGTGGAGCCGACGGCCGTGCGGATCATGATCTGACCGAGCGTGATCCCGGCCGGCTTCGTCCAGCGCAGGGTCGCCGCGGACGGCGCACCGGTGACCGAGAAGTTCGTCACCGGGGGCGGCGGCGCCGTCAGGTCGACGTAGTTCCGGTCGATCTGCATCGACACGCCACCATGCGTCTCGGTGACGTCACCGGCGTACTGGTGGACGCGCTCGTGGTTGGTCCACGTGGTCGCTGGGACGAACCGGCTGGTCCCCACCGGGGTCGAGCCCCAGTGCGCGAACCACAGGTTGTCCGGCCGCGTGTACGCCGTACTCGTGAAGGCGCTCGCGAAGTCGGCACCGACCGAGCTGGCCGAGCCGTAGACGCCACCCTGGTAGCCACGGGCGTGGAGCTCCTGCGTCCAGCCGCTCACATACGACAGTACGGCGGCCTTACAGGCGGCCGTCGAGGTGTAGTGCTCGATGTCGCTGTAGATCGCACTGCGCGGCGCGAACCCGAGCGCCTGCGCCGCCGTAACCGCGTTGGCCGCGGCGGTCTTCCCCTGGCCGAGCGCCGTCGCCGGGTCGGCCGACATCTTCTTCTCGGCGCTGAAGCCCGAGCACGGGGCCTGCAGGCCGACGTCGATCAGCAGGAACTGCCAGCCCTTGCCCGCGTTCGTGGTCACCCACTCCGGCGTCAGGTTCGGCTGGTCGCAGCGCCGGACGCCACCGCTGATGTAGATCCCGATTCCCTTGAAGTCCGGCTGCCAGGCGTCCATCGTGGCCTGCGTCGGCGCAGCACAGGCGTCGAACGCCTCGCCCTTCAGGGTGCCGGTGGCAACAACCGACGGCGCGACGGCGGCCGGCTGGGCCACCTGGGCGACGCGCGACTTCGACACGACGCGCCCGGTCCCGAGGACGTCGGACGCGGCGCGCTCCGCACCTGGTTCGTAGTACGCCGTCGCCAGTACGCCGGCGTCCTGGACGACGCGGCGCAGCAAGCCCGGCGTGGACGGGGTCGCGGTGACGAGCGGTTCGAGGACGAGCCCGTGACTGCGGCCCGCGGCATCCGCGGGGCAGTTCGCCTGAGCTGTACTGCGGCCGAGATACACCGCCGGCCGGTCGAACCGGACGCAAGCGGTCGGGTCGGTGGCCAGGTCCACCACCGCCCAGTCGGACGGAACGGTCACCTGATAGCCGCGGTACGAGACGGTGCGGGTCTCCTCCGCAGCGGCTGGGCCGGCGGCGGCAACGCACCCGACCAATCCAAGGGCGAGCGCGACCACCCCAGGTCTGAACAACCTCACAACAGCTCCTCACTGATGACGGACGGCGGAGCCCCCAGGCCCAATCCGTTCTTCCCCCAAGTCAAGCTGCCTCTGCACGCAACTGTCGAAGAGCATCCGGCACTCGACTCGATGCCTGGATGCTATCGGCCGTCGGCAGGCGCCACGCCGCCGTTGCACTAAGTGGCAAGCTCCCGCGCAATCACTTCGAGCGGTACGGCGCGCGCTTCGGCAACGACTGCGGTTGCCGCGATCCCCAACTGCCGGCGCGCTTCTGCCTCGGCGCCTTCGCGGGCGTCGAGCTCATCCGGGACGATCTGCGGCGCACCGATCCGGATCCGCTCCAGCCCGGCCACCGTCAGCAGCCGTAGCGCCTGCACCGGATTGCCTTCCGCCAGCTCCACCCCGGCGATCAGGTCGACCGCATCGATCACCCCTTCGGTGAGGTTGATCTCGCGATAGATCCGCAACGCCTCGAGCGACAGTTCGCGTACGTCGGCATAGTCGCCGAGCTGATGCCGGACCAACGCCAGGATGCAGAGCGACGCCCCCAGCCCGCGGAGGTCCTGCTGCGCTCGCCAGACCGCACAGACCTCCAGAAACACCTCCTCAGCCTGATGAGTCCGGCCGAGTCCGCGCAGCGCGGCACCGAGCAGATTCTGCGCCGCCGCGCGCAACCGCTCATTGCCCAGCTCCCGGAAGATCTCGCCCGCCTCGGTCGCCTGCTTGAGGCACTCCTCGTAGTCACGGCCGGCCAGGCTGGTGATCCCGAGTCCGATCAGGGAGGCGCCGTACCCACGGTCGTCGCCGAGTTCCCGGAACATCTGCAGCGCCTGCTCCCCGAGCACCCGGGCTTCGCCGTACTGGCCGCTGTTGCGGGTCAACGACGCGGAGACCCGGATGGAGGTGGCTCGTTCGACGGTCGGCTCCGGATCGGCGGCGGCGAGTGCGCGCCGCAGCCACTCGCGGCCGCTCTCGATCGCGCCGTGACTCCACCAGTACCACCAGGTCGGCGTGACGAGCTGCAGCACCAACGGCGGATCGTTCTCCAGAGCGAATTCGATCGCCGCCCGGAGATTCGCTTCCTCCAACCGGAGTTCGCGATCCAGTTCGGCATGGTCAGCGCCGCCGTACCGCTCGGTCCGCCCGGCCAGGTCGGCGCACCAGCGCGCGTGTTCCCGCCGTACGGCGTCCTCGTCGCGGCCGAGCCGATCCAGCGCGTAGTCACGGATCGATTCCAGCAACCGGTAGCGCCGGCCGCCCTCGCCGATCGTGACCGTCAGCAGCGAGCGCTCGTGCAGGTCGGCCAGGATCACCGGGATCTCGGCGACGTCGATTCCGTTGCTACCAGCAACCTGTTCGGCCGCCTCCAGGGTGCAGCCACCGGCGAAGACCGCGAGCCGGTTCAGCACCGTCCGGGCCGGCGGATCGAGCAGCGCGTGACTCCAGTCGATCGCGGCCCGCAGGCTCGAATGGCGAGCACCCGAATCCCGGTTACCGGCCACCAGGAGCCGGGTCCGCTGGTGGATCCGGGCGGCCAGCTGGTCGAGGGTGAGGGTGCGGATCAGACCGGCGGCCAGCTCGATGCCCAACGGAAGGTGGTCGACCGCGGCACAGATCGCAGCGACTCGCTCATCCCCCGGCATCAGATCTTCGGAACGGCACCGGACGCGGAACAGCTCGGCCGCAGCCTCCGGAGCAAGCTCTCCGAGCTGATGAGTCTGCTCGGAACGCAGACGCAATGGTCGCTGCGAGGTGACCAGGATCGAAAGCCGCTCTGCCTGCCACTGCAGCGATCTGACCACCTCGGCCACGCCGTCGACGACATGCTCGGCGTTGTCCAGGACGAGCAGCGCGCCGGCCAGGCGCTCGGCGCATTCGGGCAGCGGATCACCGATGCCAGGGTCGACACCGATGGCTGCCGCGAGAGCCGGCGCAACCGCGGCGTCGCTGCTCAACGCGGCCAGGTCGCACCAGGCGATCGGCCGATTCGCACGCCGTACGGCGATCGCCACCTCACGGGCGAGCACGGTCTTGCCGGCGCCCGGACCGCCGACGATCGTCATCAGCCCCGGGCGGTCGAGCTCGTCGATCAGGGTGTGGACATCGTCGGTGCGGCCGACGAAGTGAGCGCGTGGCGTCAGCCAGATCAGGTCCGGCAGACGGCTCGGGACCGGCGCTTCGGGGGCCTGCAGCAACGGGTCCTGCCGGAGGATCCGCAACTCCAGATCGGTGGTGGCTGCCGACGGATCCACGCCCAGCTCGTCGGCCAGCCGGGCCCGCAAGCGCTGGATGCGTTCGAGCGCATCGGCCTGCCGACCCGCGCGGTACAGGGCGATGACTGCGAGGCCGGTCAAGCGTTCATCGAACGGGTGGGCGATCACCAGGCGTTCCACATCCGCGGTGACATCGATCCCGAGATCCAGCTCGAGCTCGACCCGCTGCACGAGCAGTTCGCGCTGCAGGGCATCGAGCTTGGTCGCCTCGACCGCGACGAACGGCACGTCCCGCAGATCGGCGAAGGCCGGTCCCCGCCATTCGGCCAGCGACTCGGCGATCACGGCCAGCGCGCGCTTCGTTTCACCGGTACGACGTAATGCAGCCGCGCGGGGTACCGCCTCCTCAACGGCTTCCACGTCCGGCATCCCCGCATCCAACGCGTAGCCGCCGGACTCCCGCCGTACGAGGGAACTGTGCGCACCCAGCGCACGGCGGAGCCGGTGGGACAGGACGCGCAGGCGCTCGGCGACGCGCTCCGGTTCGAGCTCCTCGTCGCCCCAGAGGTCGCGGGCGATCGCCTCATCGGGCACCGTCCGCCCGTGCGCCAGCGCGAGCCGGACCGCGAGAGTGCGCTCCATCCGGCGAGCGACCTCGAGCGACGCCTCCCCGACCCTGAACCCCACCGGTCCCAGTACGTGCAGCTCCAGCCGGTGATCCCCCGATCCCGTCATGCGTCACATGATGTCAGCGCGACCAGGCTGTGCCGCAAGAAGCTTTCGGGCACTCAACTCCAGCCGGCCAACAGGTGGGTCGGTCGATGATCGGCGGGACGATCCGGCCTAGGATTCCGCGGTGACTGATCTCGATCTGTTCGGCGACCTCGACGCGAATGCTCTCCCGGAGCGTCAGCAACGGATCCTGGTGGTGATCCGGGACTGGGTGCAGCGGCACGGGTACTCCCCGAGCAGCCGGCAGATCGGTGACGCGGTCGGCCTGCGCTCGTCGTCCTCGGTCTCCAAACACCTGACCAGCCTCGAGGACAAGGGCTTCCTGCGCCGCAGCCCCTCGGTCTCCCGCCCGATCGACGTCCGGATGTTCCTGCCCGAGTCGGCCGCCCGCGAGGACGACGGCACGAACGTCTCGGTCCCAGTCGTGGGCGACATCGCCGCCGGTACGCCGATCTCCGCGATCGAGCACCTGGACGACGTCATGCAACTCCCCCGGGAGCTCACCGGCCGCGGCAACGTCTTCGGCCTGCGCGTCCGCGGTGAGTCAATGATCGACGCGGCCATCTGCGACGGCGACATCGTCGTGATCCGCCAGCAGCACGAGGCGCACTCGGGGCAGATCGTCGCGGCGATGATCGACGAGGAGGCGACCGTCAAGGTCTACAAGCGCCGCAACGGTCACGTCTTCCTCGAGCCGCGCAACCCCGCCTTCGAGGTCATCGACGGCGACAACGCGGCCATCCTCGGCGTCGTCGTCTCGGTGCTGCGCACCGTCTAATCGGCCAGCGGTACGACGGTGTAGCCGCGGGCCCGGATCGCGTCGAACCCGCGCTCGCGGATCTCGGCGGACGGGAACACAGCGACGACCTTCTTGGTGATCAGGTCGAACTCCGGCGGCGCGACCCCGAGTTCGCCGAGCACCTTGGTGATGGTCCGCGTGCAGTGGCTGCAGGTCATGTCCGGTACCTCGAACACTTCAGCTGGGGTGTCGGTGGCCGGCTGGGCGTGTTCGACGACGGCCGGAACGACCTCGATGTGGTCAAGCAGCTCCACGAACCTCTCCACGAAGGTGTCGGCGACGATCGCGAGCACGCTCGTCCGGCCGTCGTCGTACAGCTGGGGACTGCGGGCGAGGCAGCGCGGGCGCTGGCCGGGCGCGAGCCGGCTGTATTGCGTGGTGCTCGGGAGCGGTTCGAGGCTGTCGTCCTGCGCGTGGGCCAGCTGGGCGTCCTTCATCGCGCGGAGTGCGACCACGGTGTCGACGGAGTAGCGCACTCGGCCGGCGAACGTGACGAGCGAGGCCGGGATCATCCCGCGGCGGTAGGTCGAGGCCTGCAATCCCCAGTGCCAGGTGGTCGCGACCGCGTCGAAGATACCGCTCTCTCCGAGTCCACGGGCCAGCTCCGCGGCGTCGCCGTACGGGGTCTGCGTCACGAGAAACGCGTGCTGAGCGAGCGTTCTCGCGGCCGCGTCCACGCCGGTCCGGAAGATCCCGACCGGGGTCCGGTCGGTGGTGGTTGCCGCTAGCAACCTGATCGCGTTCTCCGGGAGTTCCGCCGTACGGCGCTCCAGCTCCGCGTCGTTCTCGAGACGCGCCCACAGCTCGAGCGTCGCCTCTCTCGCGACCACCGGGACAACCGCGCCGAGCGGTCCGGTGTGAGCGACGTTCACGATCCCGCGACTGTCGCGCCAGGTGATCCGATGCGTCGCCGAGGTGACCAGGTACGGCGGGCACGGGGACATCGACTTGGTCACGTACTCGAGTTGCGACCCACTCAGCTGACCACCGAGAACGCGGGCCACCGCCTCTTCGCGGTACTCGATCCGTTGCTCCTCGACCGGGTTCGCGGCGTTCTGCAGCAACCCCGGTACGGCGAGCTCGAACAAGATCCGTGCCACCTCGGAGCGATCGTCCGAGAGACGTGGTTCAGCAGTCATCGGCGCCTCCCGGGACTCCAACGGCACTCCCGAGTCTAGGAACTGCCGCCGCGTCGGGCGGTGCCGCGCGGCGTGTCCGGTCTACTGTCGACCCGTGAGCAGCACGCAGGCAGACAGCCCCGAGTCGACCGGCAGCGAGAGCCTTCTCACCGTGATCGTCGCCCTGACCGCGAACATCCTGATCGCGATCGCCAAGAGCGTCGTCGCCGTCATCACCGCCTCCGCCTCGATGGTCGCCGAAGCCGCCCACTCCTGGGCCGACGCCGGCAACGAGGTGTTCCTGCTGATCGGCGAACGCCGGGCCGCCAAACCCGCCGATGCCACCCATCCACTCGGCTACGGGCGGGTCGGCTACATCTGGTCGATGTTCGCCGCCTTCGGCCTGTTCGCCGTCGGCGCCGCGGTCTCGGTCTGGCACGGCATCCAGTCGCTCCGCAGCGGCGAACCCGAAGAAGCGTCGTACACCTGGGCGTACGCCGTACTCGGCATCTCGTTCGTCCTCGAGAGCATCTCGTTCCTGCAGGCACTCCGCCAGACCCGCTCGGCCGCCTCGCTGCGCCATATCCGCCCTCTGCACTACGTCAAGGCCACCTCGAACCCGATCCTGCGCGCAGTCTTCGTCGAAGACCTGGTGGCCCTGATCGGCATCCTGGTGGCGGCCGCCGGTATCGCCCTGCACCAACTCACCGGCAACGCCGCCTGGGACGCCATCGGCTCCATCGTCGTCGGCCTCCTGCTCGGCTTCGTCGCCCTCTTCCTGATCAGCCGCAACATGGACTTCCTCACCGGCGAAACCGTCAGCCCCGCCGCCCACGACCGAGCCCTCGACGCCCTGCTCGAACACGACGAGATCGAAGCCGTCAGCTTCCTGCACATGGAGTGGGTAGGCGCCGACCGAATCTTCCTCGTCGCCGCCGTCGACCTCACCGGCAACGCCCCCGAGTCCGACGTGGCCACCCGCCTCAACACCATCGAAGACGCCCTCAACGCCCGCCCCGAAATCCAGCGCGCCCTCCTCACCCTCACCCGCCCGGGCGACACCACCCGGCTCCTCCCCACTACGTGAGGGCTTTGCCGGACTTCTCCCAGTTCTCGTGCAGATTGTTGAGGTAGGACTGGGCTTGGGCGCCGGGGCGGGCGCCGCGGGCGAAGGCTCGCATGTTGCCGGCGCCGGCGTTGTAGCCGAGGGCAAGTAGTTCGTCCTTGGTGAGTTTGGACGCGCGGTTGGCCGGGATGCGGTTCGCGAGATCGTGGAGGTGCCAGGCGGCGGCTTCGATGGCCAGGTCGGGGTGGTCGGGGAGCTCCTCCCACTGGCGTTTGGCGAAGCGGTTGCGTTTCGTCTCGTTGAAAGCTGCGCGGTGCATGTTCGCGATCCCGAACGAGGCGTCCGGCTTGATCCGCTGCCAGGAACGCTCGAGCTCCGGGTTGTGGGGTTTGTAATCCTCGTTGTAGAGGATCGCCATCAGGAGCTGCGGGTTCACGGCGGCCTTCTTGGCCGACTTCCGGACCTGTACGGCGAAATGGGCCGGATCGTAGTTGTCGTACCAGTTCCCCACCGACCGCTCAGCCGGTGGCGGCTGGGCGGACTTCGTCGGCTTGGGCGTGGACTTGGTCGACACCACCGTCTCCGGAGCCGACTGCGGCTCGTCCTTGTCGCGCGCACTCCAGACCCCGACCACGAGCACCCCGGCGACGACAACCCACCAACGCTTACCCACTCACCCACGGTAGCCGTTCCCGCCGCGCGGACCCCGCTGGACATCTGACATTAGCGATGTAACATCAGAGATGGCATATCCCGGCGAACGGAGACGACCATGACTGCGACCGACTCCGGAACTGACCAACGCGTCACCGCGCAACTGCTGCGCTCGGCGGACGCGGTGTCGTACGACCCACTCGTCGAGGTCGACTGGGACACGCCGCTCGACACCGGGCTGCACGGTCTGACTCCCGAGTGGAGCACCCTGTACGGAACGGCGTACTGGCACGAGATGGGCGAGGATCGCCAGAGAGCGCTCACTCGGCAGGAGGCCGCGTCGGTCGCGAGTACCGGGATCTGGTTCGAGATGATCCTGCAGCAGATGATGCTGCGCGACTTCTACGCCAAGGACCCGACCGATCCGGACTTCCAGTGGGCCCTGACCGAGATCGCCGACGAATGCCGGCACTCGATCATGTTCGCCCGCGGAGCCGCCAAACTCGGGGCCCCGGCATACCGGCCGCGCCGCCACGTCATCGAACTCGGTCGCGCCTTCAAGACCCTCGCCTCGGCCGAGACCGCGTACGCCGCGATCCTGGTCGCCGAAGAGGTCACCGATGTCATGCAGCGGGACTGGATGCGCGACGACCGCATCGTTGCTTTCGTCCGAACTATCAGCAACATCCACGTGGTCGAGGAATCTCGGCACATGAAGTTCGCCCGCGAGGAAGTCCGCGAGCAGCTCAAGAACGCGGGCAAGATCCGACGCCTCAAGAGCAGCGTGATCGTGGCCGCCGCGGCGTACTTCATCATCACGAGCATGGTGAACAGCGCCGCGTACGCCGCCGCCGGCCTCGACGTAGAGCGCTCTCTGCGGGAAGCCCGGGCCAACGAGCACTACAAGTCGATGCTGCGCTCGAGCTGCGCCGGACTGATGGAATTCCTCTCCTCTGTCGGCCTGCTGACCCGGCCGGCCGTCGCCATCTACCGCCGCGCGCACCTGATCTGAGCTCTCGATGCCCTACGCGATCACGCAGTCGTGCTGCAGCGACGCGAGCTGCGTATCGGTCTGCCCGGTCAACTGCATCCACCCGACGCCGCAAGAACGCGCGTTCGGGAGCACCGAGATGCTCTACGTGGACCCGAGAACGTGTATCTCCTGCGGCGCGTGTTCTGACGCTTGCCCGGCCGACGCGATCCACCCGATCGAGACTCTCACCGGACCGCTGCAGCAGTACGCCGCGATCAACGCCGCGTACTTCGGCGAGATCCCGCCACCGGGCGACCCGGCACCGAACTTCCACCTGTGGGATCAGCCCGAGCCACCCCGTCCCTTGCCCTCAACCCCAATACCGTTGCGCGTGGCAATCGTCGGCACCGGACCGGCCGGCATGTACGCCGCCGAAGACCTCCTGCTGCACACCAACGCCGAGGTCACTCTGGTCGACCGCCTCCCCTCCCCCGGCGGCCTCCTCCGGTACGGCGTCGCTCCAGATCATCCGGCCACCCGCAAGGTCGCCGACCGCTTCGCCCGCTTCCACGATCACCCGCGGACCCGCACGGTGCTCGGGATCGAGATCGGGCGGGATCTCACGCACGAGGATCTGCTGGCTCATCACAACGCAGTCATCTACGCCGTCGGCAGCGCCACCGACCGCCGCCTCGGCATCCCCGGTGAAGACCTCCCCGGCAGCATCCCCGCCCGCCGCCTGGTCGGCTGGTACAACGACCACCCCGAGATCGACACCGTCCACCTCCCTGCCGGCCGAGTCGTCATCGCCGGAACCGGGAACGTCGCCCTGGACATCGCCCGCATCCTCACCACTGATCCGGCGGCCCTGAGAAACACCGAGATCGCCCAGAGAGCGCTCTCTGTTCTCGAGAAACACCAAGATCGCGAGATCGTGCTGCTCGCGCGCCGCGGTCCGGCCGAGGCGTCGTACAGCCTGTCGGAGTTGCTGGAACTCCAGCACCTGGCCGGTGTCGACCTAGTCGTCGACGACCACGACCCACGCATCCGAGCCGCCCTCGCCGAACCCACCAACGCCAAGGCCGCAGCGCTCCGCGACGCCGCCCTCGAGACCATCGACTGGGCATCCACCCCCAAACCCGGCCGCCGCATCGTCCTCCGCTTCTACACCACACCGTCCGAGCTCACCGGCCACGACCGAGTCCGCTCAGTCCGCACCACAGACGGCCTCGACCTCAACACCGAACTCTTCATCCGCTCAGTCGGCTACCGCGGCACCCCGATCCCCGGCCTCCCCTTCGACGAAGAGTCCGGCGTAATCCCCAACCACTCCGGCCGCGTCACCGACCGCCCCGGCACCTACGTAGTCGGCTGGATCAAACGCGGCCCCACCGGCGGCATCGGCACCAACCGCACCTGCGCCAAACAAACCATCAACACCCTCCTAACCGACGCCACCACCGGCCTCCTCCCACCCCCACCCCGCTCGCGCTCCTCCTTCCCGCGCGCATCCTTCCCCCGCGCCCCCGTCCCCCGCCGCTCCATCCCCCGCCCCTAAGCACCCGCCCGAAGCCCAGTCAGTCCCCCGTTCCCGCCACCCCTTCCCCCACCCCCGGCCCCTCTAGCCACCCACCCGAAGCCCAGTCAGCCCCCGTTGCCCCACGCCCCTTTCCCCGCCACCCCGCGCGCCCCGCCCCGCCCTCAACGAACGGCCACCGCCGCTCTTCGCCCATCTTTGGGAACCCACCAACCGTGCGGAGCTCACGAACGTGGTTGACGGGTGCCCAAAGTGGAATCTTGTGCCCAAAGAGAGAAGGCGACCCACCTTCGGGCAGGAGAGCGAACACAGTGGGTTCACTCGCGGGGCCAGGGGAGGTCGGGTGGGGTTCCGGCGGCGATTGGTTGCGGATGAGGGCCGGGCGGACGTGGGGCACTGTCCAACTCGATTTGGGAGTGGTTGGTGGGTGGGAGTGAGCGTGGTGGGTGGGAGTGAGCGTGGTGGGTGGGGGTTGGACAGTGAGGGCGGTCCGGGATTGGCGGCGAGGGGTGGGTTGTGAGGTGTCACAAAGGGCGGGGGGAAAGTTTGCGGTGCTGGGCCAAAGCGCTGGGGGTGGGATCGTCGAGACAATCGTTGTGTCCGCCCCGACGCATCGGAAGGTGCACAGCATGCCGAGAGTTGCTCTTGTTCTGAAAGCGCTTCTGGTCGCGACGCTGATCGGCCTCGTCGCCCTCCAGCCGGCGACGGCCACGCAGACCGCCACAACGGGCACGGCAGGAACGACAGCCGCGCGGTATTTCGAGCAGCCTGGGCCTTACCAGGTAACCAGGACGACCGGCGGGCCTGACTACACGCTCTACTACCCCGCCGATCTCACGACCAGCGCGGTCAAGCATCCCGTCGTCCTGTGGGGTAATGGCACCGGTGCCACCGTCGACCAGTACGACGTGTTCCTGCGGCACCTCGCGTCCTGGGGCTTCGTGGTGGCCGCGGCGAACACCGGCCAGTCCGGGTCCGGTCAGGAGATGCTTGCTGGTGGCAAGTTCCTGATCGCCGAGAACGCGCGCTCCGGCAGCGCGTTCCACCAGCGCATCGACACCGCGAACATCGGCGCGGCAGGCCACTCCCAGGGAGGTGGCGGAACGATTGCCGCCGGCGCCGACCCGATGGTGAAGGTGACCATCCCGGTCCAGCCCGGCCCGCAAGGATCGGTACCTGATCTCCGCGGTCCGAGCCTGTTCATCGCCGGTCAGCTCGACTACATCGTCCCCTCGTTCTACGTGCGCGGCCGGTACTCCTGGGCCACGAACCACCCGGCCGTGTTCGCGGAGCTCAAAGGCTCCGACCACTTCTTCCCGGGCGAGACCCGCACGCGCCTGGTCGGCGTCGGTACGGCGTGGTTCCGCTACTGGCTCACCGGGGACCAGCGCGCCAAGCCGGTCTTCTTCGGTACCCGTCAGTCGGCCGAGATCTTCACCGACGTCGACGCCTGGTCCGCCGCCGACCGCAATGCGAAGGCTGATGCTGTTGGATAGGGCCAGCAGCGATCCGTGAGGGAGTGATGTGGTGCAGGCGTGGGATGAGGACATGCCGCGGGTGCTGGTCTCGCACCTCGGGTTCGGCAGCGGAGCCAGCAAGGCCGTGGTCGCGGTGGTGCCGACCACGGTTACCAGCGCCACGCTCCTCGGACCCGGTACGGCGGTCGAGCTCGAACCCGAGGCGGTCGACCGGGTACCCGGCTGGAGCGGCGGCCCGTACGCGCGCATCCCCCTCCCCCAAGACGTTGCCGAGGGCAAGTACGTCGTACGGGTCCGCTTCGACGGCGGTGAGTTGCATTCCATCCAGTTCATGGTCACGCCCGAGCGGATCCAGCGGCAGACGATGTCCGACGTACTCGCGTACTTCAAGGCGATGCGGTCCAGCGGTGAGATCGACCGGAAGGATCGGGCCGCGAAGTTCTGGGGTGACGAGTCGGGTGCGACGGTCGATGCGCGCGGTGGTTGGCTGGATGCGAGTGGCGACACCAGCAAGTTCCTGTCGCATCTGACGTACACGTCGACGATGAGTCCACAGCAGATCCCCTTGTGTGCCTGGGCGATGCTGGCCGCGCGGGACGAGCTCATCGATCACCATCCCGGGCTGTTGCGGATGCTCGGCGCACGGCTGAGAGACGAGGCGTTGTGGGGTGCGGACTTCCTGTTGCGTTTCCGGTCGCCGAAAGGCTACTTCTACACCGGTATCTTCGACGCGCTCACCAAAGAGCTCGATGAGCGGGTGATCACGGCACCGCTGCAGAACAGCGTGCGCACCGATCGGTACCAGGCGGGCTACCGGCAAGGCGGCGGACTGGCGATCGCCGCGCTGGCGCGAGCGTCGACCGTGGACGACGACGGCGAGTTCACGCGCGCGCAGTACCTGGAAGCGGCGCAGGCGGGGTTCGCGCACCTCGAGAAGCACAACCTTGAGTACCTCTTCGATGGTACCGAGTCAGTCCTGGACGATTACACAGCTCTGCTGGCTGCTACCGAACTGGTTGCGGCTGGTGTTGATGCCGAGGAGGCTGCGCGGCGTCGAGCGGCCTCGCTCATCGCCCGGTACGTCGTACCAGCCGAAGGGCCAGGGTGGTTCCGGGCAGACGAGCAGGGCCGGCCGTATTTCCACGCAGCCGAACCGGGGCTGCCGATTCTCGCATTGCTGCGCTTCGCGGACGTGTTCGAAGATTCAGCGGCACGAGAGAGCGCTCTCCGGGCGATGCTCGACATCGTCCGGCGGACCGACTCGGTGCCGAACCCGTTCGGCTACCCGCGCACCCTCGTCCAGCCACTCGCCGAGGAGCCGCGCGAGTCCTTCTTCTTCCCGCACGCGAACGAGACCGGCTACTGGTGGCAAGGCGAGAACGCCGCCATCGCGTCCCTGTCCACCGCGGCCAGCGCCTGCGCGCGAATCGCCGAAACCCCGGCGGACCGCGAGCGGTTGACCACGTTCGCCGACGATCAGCTGGCGTGGGTGACCGGCCGGAATCCCTTTGACACCTGCATGTTGCAGGGCCGGGGCCGGAACAACCCCGACTACGCGTCGGACTTCCCGAACTTCCCCGGCGGCATCGTCAACGGGATCACGGCCGGCTGGAGCGACGAGCAGGACATCGCGTTCCTGCCGCCCGACGCGCCGGACGGCGAGGAATGGCGCTGGGCCGAGCAGTGGATCCCGCACACCGCCTGGTTCCTCTTGGCCACCGCGTCCGCGCGCTAGCCAAGAGGTCAGGAGGTCAGGTCAGTTGACGATCTTGCCCGGGTTGAGGTTGCGGCCCGGGTCGACGACGCTGAAGATGCCGCTCACCATCTGTACGCCGGCCTCGGAGATGTCGTCGCCCATCCAGCGCGAGTGCTCGGTACCCACCGCGTGGTGGTGCGACAACGTGCCGGCCGAGTCGATGAACGACTGCTGCACGGCCGACTTCACCACGTCGTACTGCGCGATCGGGTCGCCTTCACCTGCCTTGAAAGCAAAGGTGAAGTAGAGGCAGGCGCCGCTGTGGTACGAGTGCGACAGGTGGCACATCACGAAGCCCTTGACCCCGAGCTGCGCGAACGCTTTGTTGGCCCGCTCGACCGTCGTGTCGTAGAGCGGCATCAGCTTCGACCAGGCCGCCGAGGTCTCCGACACGTCCGCGAGCGCGCCGCGGTCGAGCAGGAAGTCCCGGATGTACGGCGTATCGAACTTCTTCTGGTCGTACAGCGCGCCCGGGCCCTCACCGACGCCGATGCCGCCGTGATCGGAGACGATCTTCTTGACCAGCTTGCGCTGCCGCGCGACGTGCTCCTCGCTGCCTTCGTACCCGATGAACGACAGGCACATCTGGTCCAGGTCCCAGCCCCGCTTCTTGAGTACGGCGATCAGCGCCGAGCTCATGAACTTCGAGAAACCCTTGCTGGTCTTGCGGGTCGCGAACGAGAACGAGGTTTCACGGGCGTCCGAGATCCGGGTGATCGACGGCGTCGCGTCACTCGCGGCGATCGCGCGCATCGCGGCCACGCCCCGCTTCCAGTCCGGGAAGAAGTAGCCGAGCACGACCCGCTTGGCCGGCTTGCGGTGCACCTGAACGGTGGCTTCGGTGATGACGCCGAGGCGGCCTTCGCTGCCCAGGATCATCTCCCGCACACTCGGACCGGTCGAGGTGACCGGGACGGCCCGGGTCGCGAGCGTCCGGCCCGGCTGGACGACGCGCAACGCCTTGGTGATGTCCGCGATGTCGCCGTACTTGTCGGACTGCATGCCGGACGAGCGGGTCGCGATCCAGCCGCCGAGCGAGCTGTGGGTGAAGCTGTCCGGGAAGTGCCCGAGCGTCCAGCCGCGTTCGCCGAGCTGCTTCTCGAGATCGGGGCCGAGGGCACCGGCCTGGATCTGTGCCAGCCCGGACTCCTCGTCGATCGACAGCACCTTGTTCAACCGGCCAAGGTCGAGTGACACCACCTGGCGGGTTTCATCGGCCGGCGCCTCCAGGCTGCCGGCGATGTTGCTGCCGCCACCGAACGGGATCAGTACGGCGTCCGCCGCCACAACCGCGTCCAGTACGGCGACGATCTGCTCCTCGTCGGCCGGGTACACGACGACATCCGGGATCCGGCGCAGGTCACTCGCGCGGATCCGGACGAGATCACGCAGGCTCTTGCCGAAGGCGTGGACGACCCGGTCGAGATCGGTGTCGACGACGTGCTCCGCGCCGACAGCGCCAGAGAGCGCTTTCTGGAGATCCTCGCTCAGCTGCGACGCCGGTACGTCGAGTTCCTCGAACGCGAGCGGCGCCACCGCCGGTGCGTTCAGGTCGACGTCGATGACCTTCTGGACGAAGGGCGCCAGCGACGGCTTGTCGTCGTGGGAGAACGCGACGCCGTCGACGCCCCAGCCCCACCACTTCATGTGTTGCACAGTCACGGTCAAGTCCTCTCAGAACAGTCAGGAGCCGGCGAGTTTGGCGACCACGGGGGCCATCGAGTCCAGGGCGTCGACCGCGATCCCGATCGACGAGATGCCGAACAGTTCCCGCCGTACCTGCAGGTCCTCGACGATCTCGTCGACCGACCCGAACAGGGCGTGCGGCGTACCGAGCGCCTGCTCAGGCGTGAGCCCAAAGCCGGCCGCAAGGTTGTTGGCCATCTCGGTCCGGTCGGTCCCGGGCAGCGCCAGGTGAATACGGGACTGCAGGATCAGGTCGTCGAACCGCTCCCCCGCGGCCTCGCGGATCCAGGCGATCTTCTGGTGGGTCGCATCGACCGTCGCGTTCGGGCCGACCGAGGCATCGATCAAGCCCTTCTGCATGTTCATGTTGATCGCGACCACGTCCGCCTCGCGCCCGGCCAGCGACAGCACCCGCTTGCCGCCGCCACCGATCACGATCGGCGGGTACGGCCGCTGCACTGGCTTCGGCGTCCCTTCGAGACCGCGTACCTGATAGTGCTTGCCCTCGAAGTGGCACGGCTTCTCCGCGAACAACCCCTTCAGTACGGCGAGCGCCTCCTCGAGCCGGTCGATCCGCACCCCCGGCGGGTCCAGCTGGATCCCGGCCCGCTCGTAGTCGGTGTGCAGCCAGCCGGCGCCGAGCCCGAGATCGAACCGCCCTCCGGAGAGCGCGTCCAGGGTCGCGGCCTCCTTGGCGAGCACGACCGGGTGCCGGTAGTCGTTGCAGAACAGCATCGACCCGATCCGCAGCGTGCTGGTCGCGTTCGCGGCAGCCATCAGGGCGGCGATCGGGGCGATCTGCTCGTCCAGGTGGTCGGACACGGTGAGGCTGTAGTAGCCGAGGTCCTCGACCTTGCGGGCCAGCGCGGACCAGGAGGCCGCGGTCACCTCGTTCGGCGAGGAGCACTGCACCGTGAAACGGAACGGCTTGTCAGCCGGCATCGCGAACTCCTTGGTCGTGAAGAGCGGTCACTGCAGCCTGCATCCGGGCGGCGAACTCAGGCACGGACTCCCCCGGTCCGGGAGTCAGCGGGTCGCCGATCGCGAACCGGACCGGGAGCCGTCGGGGCCGCGGCCAGTTGCGGCCCCGCGGCATCGCATCGTATGCGCCGGTGATGCCGATCGGGAGACAGGGCACCGCTTTGCTCACACACAGCGCGGCCGCGCCGAGCTGGAACTCGCCCATCAGACCGTCCCGGGAACGCGTCCCCTCCGGGAACACCAGCAGGCTGAAACCGTCGTCAAGCAAGCGGCCCGACGTACCCCGCATCGGCTTGTTCTTGCCGCGGTCGATCGGGAAGGCATTGAAGACCAGCCCGGTCAGAATCGCCCGCTTCTTACTGTCGAAGAAGTAGTCAGCCGCCGCGCCCACGGCCAGCCGCCGGGTGAGCGCGAGTGGGAGGAATGTCACCATCAGCGGCGCATCCAGATGACTCGAGTGGTTCGCCACCACGACCATCGGGCCGGTGACGGCCGGGCGGCCGACCACCTGCACCCGGACCAGATACCGGACCAGCGGTTTCAGCACGCCGCGCTGAATCACGATCCGCAACAACCCCGCCAACCGCGATTCCAGCCACGCCGGCTGCCGCCGGGACGCGGTGACGGGGCCGGACGCCGGGACGGGGCCGGACGCGGTGACAGGATCGGCCGAGGAAGCGCGGCCCGACGCGGGGACGGGACCAGCGGCAGGGGCGGGGGTGGGCTCCGGGGCCGGCTCAGCGCTCATCGGCGTCGACCTTACCTGCGACCCGGTCGCAGTTGGAAGGGACTCCATCGCCTAGTCTCCAGCTATGAGCGTCACCCTCGGACTCGAGACCTCCTGCGACGAGACCGGCGTCGGAATCGTCGCCGACGGCGTCCTCCTCGGCCAGGCCCTCGCCTCGAGCATGGACGAACACGTCCGGTACGGCGGCGTCGTACCGGAGGTCGCTGCCCGCGCGCACCTGGAGTCGGTCACCGCCGTCCTGCGGCAGGCCCTCAGTAACGCGGACGTCAGCCTCGAGCAGATCGACGCGATCGCGGTCACCTCCGGCCCCGGCCTGGCCAGCTCGCTGCACGTCGGCGTCTCCGCGGCCAAGGCCTTGGCGCTCGCCCTCGGCAAACCCTTGTACGCCGTCCATCACGTGGCCGGCCATGTTGCCGCGGACACGCTCGAGCACGGCCCGCTCCCGGACCGCTCGATCGCGTTGATCGTGTCCGGCGGCCATTCGTCGCTGCTGATGCTCGGCGATCTCGCGACCGATCCGATCGTGCATCTCGGTGACACCCTCGACGACGCGGCCGGTGAGGCCTTCGACAAGGTGGCCAGGCTGCTGGAACTGCCCTACCCGGGCGGCCCGTCGATCCAGCGAGCCGCAGCAGAAGGAGACCCCACGGCGGTGGACCTGCCGCGGCCGTTGCTGGGAAAGGTGAGCGAGCGCCATCGGTACGCGTTCTCCTTCTCGGGCCTCAAGTCCGCGGTCGCCCGGCACGTCCAGCTCGCCAGGCGCACGGGAGCGCCGATGCGGGCGGAGGACGTGGCAGCGTCGTTCCAGGAGGCGGTGGTCGACGTTCTGGTCGGCAAAGCGGTCGCGGCCTGCCGCGACCATGGCATCGACACCCTACTGATCGTCGGCGGCGTCGCTGCGAACGCCCGCCTCCGCGAGGTCGCCGAGACGCGGTGCCGAGCGGCGGGTATCACGCTCCGTGTTCCTGCCCCCAGACTCTGTACCGACAACGGCGCCATGATCGCCGCCGTCGGCGACCTGATCGTGCGCTCCGGCGCCAAGCCGTCGGGCCTCGAATTCGGCGCCGACTCCTCCGCACCCCTCGACCGCAGCCTGCTGGTCCGATGAAAGGCCGAACAGTGACCAACCCGATGGACCTCGAGAACCGGTATGGCGCGCACAACTACCACCCGCTGCCGGTGACGATCGCCACCGCCGAGGGTGTCTGGGTCGAAGACATCGAGGGCAACCGGTACCTCGACTGCCTGGCCGGCTACTCCGCGCTCAACTTCGGCCACCGGCACCCGGCGCTGATCGCCGCCGCGACCGAGCAGCTGGGCCGCGTCACGCTCACCTCGCGCGCCTTCCACCACGACCAGCTCGGCCCGTTCTGCGCCGACCTCGCCACGTTGGCCGGCAAAGAGGCCGTACTGCCGATGAACTCCGGTGCCGAGGCCGTGGAGACCGCGCTCAAACTCGCGCGCCGCTGGGGTTATCTGGTCAAGGGTGTCCCGGACGGCAAGGCCACCATCATCGTTGCGGACGGCAACTTCCACGGCCGGACGATCAGCATCATCAGCTTCTCCGGCGACCAGGAGGCGCACGACAACTACGGCCCCTACACGCCGGGCTTCTGCTCGGTCCCGTACGGCGATGCGGCCGCGCTCGAGGCGGCGATCGACGAGCACACGGTCGCCGTACTGATCGAGCCGGTCCAGGGTGAGTCCGGAGTGATCGTTCCGCCGGCCGGCTACCTGCCCGCGGTCCGCGAGCTCTGCACCAGGCACAACGTGCTGATGGTCGCCGACGAGATCCAGTCCGGCCTCGGGCGGGCCGGCGCGACCTTCGCCAGCGGCCGCGCGGGCGTCGTACCGGACGTCTACATCCTCGGGAAGGCGCTCGGTGGCGGCATCATGCCGCTGTCCGCGGTCGTCACCGACCGTGCCGTGATGGATGTCATCACGCCGGGAACCCACGGCAGCACCTTCGGCGGTAACCCGCTGGCCGCGGCGATCGGGCGGGCGGTCGTGAAGCTGCTCGAACCCGGCGACCTGCAGGCCCACGCCCTGGCGATGGAGCAGGAGCTCCGGGACCGCCTCGAGCCGCTCCGCGCCCACGGGCTGGTCGGCCTCCGGGTGCACGGCCTGTGGGCCGGACTCGACCTCGACCCGAAGCTCGGCAGCGGCCGGGATCTCTGCGAGAAGCTCGCGGCGAACGGCGTACTGGCGAAGGACACCCATGGTTCGACGATCCGGCTCTCGCCGCCGCTGACGGTCACCCCGGACGAGCTCGACTGGCTCACCGACCGGCTCACCCGGTCACTCAAATCACTGGCCGCCTGAAAATCGCTGGGCCGAGATGAGGGTCCGGTGGGTGACCTGACCAGGGACCGAGCGTAGTATTCTGGCAACACCGAACATCGGCATCGCCTTCTGGGCCGATCGTTACCGTCAGCGGCCGGAGTGGCCGGCTGTGCGGTGACCGGCCCGCCTGGCAATCCAGCGCCGTCAGTTCCGCCGGAATCCACGATCTCGATCGCTGGCCGGAGCGCCGGTTCCGCGCTCCTGGGGGTGGCCCGCACCGGGCCGCTGTGCGACGTGTCGCCGTCGGCGTAGTGACTGACGCGCAGTGCCGCGTTCGCCGTGGACAGTGGTCCGTGGCACGACAGAGGAGGACCCTTGGCCCGACGAGGTCAGCGCCAGTCCGGGGCCGCCAGCGGCTCCGGCCGCCGGCAATCCGGCGACACCCGGCGCGACGCCGGCGATACCCGCCGGCAGTCCGGTGATGCCCGGAAGCAGAGTTCGGGCGGCCGTAGTGCCTCATCTGGCGGGTCCGGCGGTGGCGCGGCAGGTAGCCGCCGGCGCCGCCCGGCCAAGGACGCCGAAGGTCTGATCCCGGTCCTGGCGAAGGCCGTCCGGGAGGTCGAGGGCGCTGTCGAGCGGGCCGCGATCAAGCCGTCGACCCGGACGAAATTCCAGGTCGTCGCGCTGCTCGTCCGCGAGGAGCGCGCCCGGGTGAACGCCGACGCCTCGGCCACCGACGCGCACCGGGCCGAGCAGCTGCGCCGCCTCGACGGGGTGGCCACCATCCTCGCCAAGACGGCTGCCCTTGAGCCCGCGCTGCTGCAGTTGCTCGCCGAGGACACCGTCATCTCCGAGGCCGCCGCCACCCTGCGCCGCGAGATGCTCACCGCTGCCGGCATGGAAGCCCCCGAGGAGCCAGCGGCCCCGGAGCCCGAGCCCGCGCCGGACACCGCCGTACGCCGGGTCGTCCCGAAGACCGTGGTCGCCCGGCAGCTCGCCAACCCGTTCCTCGCCCCTGACTTCAGTGCGCCGCCGGTCTCCCGGCCGGTTCGCCCACGTCGCCTCGCCGGGTGGGAGCTGATCACTCCCCTGCTCCGCTCCTTCGAGTACGCCGCTGCCTCCGCGAGCATGCCGTTGCCCGAGCCGACCGATCTGCGGATCGCCGCTGGCCAGGAGCTGATGCCGCATCAGTCCCGCCTGATCGCCTCCGCGGCCGCCGGTCACCGCAGCTTCCTGCTCGCCGACGAGCCCGGCCTCGGCAAGACCGCCCAGGCCCTGCTCGCAGCCAAGGCGGCCAACGCGTATCCGCTGCTCGTCGTCGTGCCGAATGTCGTCAAGACCAACTGGGCCCGCGAGGCCGACATCTGGACGCCGCAGAAGAAGGCGACCGTCATCCACGGTGACGGCGACTCGATCGACGGCTTCGCGGATATCGTCGTGGTCAACTACGAGGTGCTCGACCGGCACGTCGGCTGGCTCGGTGACCTCGGTTTCCGCGGCATGGTGGTCGACGAGGCGCACTTCATCAAGAACAAGAAGTCCCAGCGCTCCCGGAACGTTCTCGAGCTGTCGGAGCGGATCCGGACCCGGACTACCCGGCCGCTGCTGATGGCCCTGACCGGTACGCCGCTGATCAACTCGATCGAGGACTTCACCGCGATCTGGCAGTTCCTCGGCTGGATCGACGAGAAGGGCCCGCGCGCGGACCTGATGGAGTCGCTCGAGGAGACCGAGCTCGTCCCCGCCGACCCCGGCTTCTACGCCGCCGCCCGGTCGGCCGTGATCAACATGGGGATCGTCCGGCGCCGCAAGGTCGACGTGGCCGCCGACATCCCGGCCCGCCGGATCGCCGACCTCCCGGTCGAGCTCGACGGCGCCGTCGGCCGCTCGATCCGCGAGGCCGAGCGCGAGCTCGCCGAGCGCCTGGTCAAGCGGTACAACACCGCGCTCGAGACGCGCACCTCCGGCGTCACCGTCGAAGGCATCGACCACGAGCTGGTCCGCCGCGTCGCCGGCTGGGAACGCCAGGAGATGGACAACAAGAAGACCGGCGAGAACGTCTTCTCCCTGGTCCGCCGGATCGGCCTGGCCAAGGCCGGCCTGGCCGCCGACTACGCCGCCCAGCTCGCCCAGAGCGTCGGCAAGGTCGTCTTCTTCGCCCGCCACATCGAGGCCATGGACACCGCCGAGGAGCTGTTCGCCGAGCGCGGGATCAAGTTCGCCTCGATCCGGGGTGACCAGACCTCCACCAAGCGGCAGAAGAACATCGACGCCTTCACCAACGACCCCGAGGTCTCGGTCGCCGTCTGCTCACTGCTGGCGGCCGGCGTCGGGCTCAACCTGCAGGTCGCGTCGAACGTCGTACTGGCCGAGCTCTCCTGGACGAACGCCGAGCAGACGCAGGCGATCGACCGGGTGCACCGGATCGGTCAGGAGATGCCGGTCACCGCGTGGCGGATCATCGCCGCGCAGACCATCGACACCCGCATCGCCGACCTGATCGACTCCAAGGCCGGCCTCGCGGCCAAGGCCCTGGACGGCTCCGACGAAGAGGTCGGCTCGTCGGCCGACGTCCAGCTCGAAGCCCTCGTCACCCTGCTGACGGACGCGCTCTCCTAAGGAGCCGGCCGGTACGACGGGAGTGCCTGCACCAGCTCGGGATAGAGCCTGAGCTGGTGTGGTTCGAGCAGCTCGTGTAACCACGGTTGCCCACCAGCTACGCGCAACCATCCGTCATGTTCACGGGCCAGCGCCTCGGCCGTCACCAGTACGTCGACACCGGCGGGATCCAGTTCGCGGACCCGCCGTACGTCGACGACCACGGTCGAACGCTTGGTCGTGATCACTCGTCGTAGTTCAGCGGCGAACGCGGCCGCCGTCGCCTCGTTGACCGTCCCGGCCACCTTCACCACCACACACCCACCGACCGCGGACCACGTACACACAAAAGGGCCGCTGACATCCACGGGGCGAGTCATCGCCCGCTCCACCCGCCCGATCACAGATCAGTCCTCATCAGATCTCCTCACGCATTACCTGCAACCGTAGTACCCACTCCTATTCCCGCCCGCCGGGCAGTAGCGTCGGGGGATGGAATTCGATCGGTACACGGTGACGATGCTGAGGTTGCGCGCGGATGCGCCGGTGATGAGCGAGGCCGGGGACCTGCAGGACCGCCATCTCGCGCACGGCGCCGACCTGCAGGACCAAGGCATCATCCTGGCCCGCGGCCCCTTCACCGATCAGGACGATCCGCAGTACCGCGGCTTCTCGATCTGGTCGGTGGATGCCAGTACGGCGCGGGAGCACGCCGAGCGCGATCCCGCCGTACTGGCCGGACGGCTCGCGGTCACGGTGATGACCTGGATGATGCCCGCCGGCAATCTCCAGTTCAGCAAGGTACGCGTGCCGCGATCCAGGGCTGAGGTGTGAGCTCAGCAGTTGTAGGAGCCACTCTGACTCGACTTCTGCCAGTAGTTCGAGGAACTGCTCCACTGGATGCCGATCGACCAGGGGCCGATGCTGAATCCGTTGACCGACGTGCTGTTCCACGTGTGCCCGTATTTCGAGTAGGCCTGGACACAGGCCGAGACGTTCGACTTGAACGAGTACGTGATGTTGCCGGCGTAGGCGTCGGAGTAGCCGGTCAGGTAGGTTCCGGCCAGATCCTGGAATGCGTACCCGGCGCCGTACGAGCTGTTCGTCTCCAGCCAGCCATAGTCGTACTGACACTTGTTGTTCGAATTGCAGGTGTAGAACGTCACACCTGTGTTGGTGACGGACTTGTTGAGCGTGAGGGCGAAGCCGTCCGGACCACCGACCTTGACCCGGCAGGTAGATCCCGCGGCCGGCGGGCTGGTCCATTTGTACTTCGCACTGGCATAGAGCCGGTAGTCACTCGACGACCCCGCCAGCCAGATCGTGGGCGGCGTCAGACTGATGGCGTTGGCACTCGTCTGGGCGTTCGTGACGCTGCAGCCTTGCACTGCGGACGGACTCCTCAGCTGCGGCGCTGCTGCAGAAGGCTTGGCCGGCACCGGCCTGCTGACCTGTGTGAGGCCCATCCGTGCCAGGGTTGCCCCGTCGAGCTCGCCGAGTAGATCGAGCCGGGCGAGCTCGTTCCGGAACGCATCATCCTCGGCCTGTGACCGGTGCGCAGCATCGAGCGGCACCACCTTGCCTGAGGCAAGCGCAAGGGTCTTCTCGCCGATCGCCTGGCCCGCGGTGGCAACACCACCGGAGCTGAGCGTCAGTGCGGACAAAGCGCCGGTGACCACCAGCAATTTCATGACCGACCGAAACTTGAGCCGTTGCATGCTTTTCCCCTTTCATCCGGACAGCGAACGCTGATCACGTTTCCAGGGCGGGTTCCTGCCTCACCAGGTACAAACTCGTACACTGCACTTTCCTGCAGTTCAGCTTTCGGGCCGAGAAGTGAGTTCGCCGACGGGGAGGTCGACCGGGACGGTGTTGGTTTTCGGGGCGAGGGGGCAGGTCCAGCGGGGGCTGTAGGCGCAGGACGGGTTGTAGGTGAAGTTGAGGTCGAGGGTGAGGGTTCCGGCGGTCAGGTCACCGCCGAGGTCGGCGCCCTTCACGGTGTCGATGAGGTAGCGGCCGCCGCCGTACGTGCGCTTGCCGGCGAGAGCGTCCTTGACGGGGACGAACAGGCCGCCGCCGTACGACTCGAGCCACCAGACGTCGAGATCGCCGACGCCAGGCAGGCGCGCGACGCCGACGCGGCTGAACGGGATGACGCCATCCGTTGCCGAGGGCACCTCCCAGCGGACCGGGTCGACGTCGGTGTCGATGGTGACCTCGAAGCGGAGGTCGGAGCGATACGCGCCGATCTCAGGGCCTTGGTACGTCGAGCGTTCCTCGACCGGCGAGGCCGGGTGGGTCTTCAGCAGCTCGTCGCGGCCCGTCCGCCAGATCTTGTGTGCCTGGGCCGGATCGCTTTGCGCTCGAACCTCTTCGTACAAGGCGAACACGTGCCGCCGCCAGTCGGCCGTCTCCAGCGACATCAGACACCCCAGACCGCGAGCTCGGCGGCTCGGGGAGCCGCTTTGAGGACAGAGGTGGGGTGGTCGAAGGTCATGACCGGGCGCGTGGCGGTGTCGTACGACGGCCAGCCGGGGTCGCCGGTCGTGGCGAACGTGACCCAGACGGCGTGCATCTGGTCGGCGAGCTCCTGCGGCGCAACGCCGCCGTACAGCGGGGAGGTCGCGGTGCCCAGCGTGTCGAACATGAACGCCAGCTCCAGCGAGTGGCAGGCACCGAGCCCTTCGAGTGGCGACTTCCAGGCGAATTCATACAGGTACGGCGTCCCGTGCGGCCGCTGCGCAGTTGCCAGCTTGATCGTGGGAATCGTGAAGATGGAATCGGTGATCACGCTGGCCAGCACCTCGCCCGGCGACTGCTCGGGGCGGTTCGCGACGTAGGTCGCGGTGATCTCCGGCGGGATGCCCATCGCGGCGAGCGCGTGCGGCAGGACCTCGGCGGTCACGGAAGCGGCGACGCCGGACGGGACGACGAAGAAGCTGAACTCGTCACTCGTGGAGCCGGCCAGCAGGCCGTCCCTTCGGCGGCACCGGCGGCGATCGCCTGGATCGGCACCTCGAAGATCAGTTCGTTGTCGATCACCGGCATGACCGGCATGATCCCGCCGCCCACAGCGATCGTGGACACACCCCAGCGCGCCGGGTCAGGCTTGGCGCGCATCTCCATCGAGACCGCCCGCTGCGCGGCCAGCAACTCGTCCAGGCCCACCGATGCGAACCCTGCGGCCGACCACTCGACGCCGAGCCGCTTGGCGATCTCGGCGGAGACCGTGCCGGCGTCCTCGGCCAGCGCAGCCACGCCCGCCGATCCGCTCTGCACGATTGCGCGCCGGAAGAGCCCCTTCGCGGCCGGGATCGACATCAGCGTTGCGACGCTCATCGCGCCGGCCGATTCACCGGCGATCGTCACCCGGTCGGGGTCACCGCCGAACGCTGCGATGTTCTCCTGCACCCAGCGCAGCGCCGCCACCTGGTCGAGCAGTCCGCGGTTGCTCGGCGACCGCGGGATCACGCCGAACCCCTGGATCCCCAGGCGGTAGTTCACGCCGACGAGGACCACGCCGTCACGGGCGAACGCCGTACCGTCGTACTCAGGCACTGCGTTGGATCCGTTACGGAACGCTCCGCCGTGGAACCACACCAGCACGGGTAGTCCGCTACCCCCAGGCGTCCACACGTTCACGTTGAGGACGTCCGGTCCGGGGATCACCGGGTTCGACAACAGGCCGTCGTACGGCGGTTCGTAACCGGGCTGCGGGACAGTCGCACCCAACTCGGTCGCATCCCGCACGCCGTCCCACGTGACCGGCTCGGGGGCCTGATAGGCCTTCTCCCCCACCGGCGCGGCCGCGTACGGAATCCCGAGGAACGCGGTCACCTCGCCATCCGTCCGGCCCTTGACCTGTCCGCCCGAAGTCACCACGATCGCGTCCACGCATCATGCTTACCACGCGTGGCGCCGGCCCTCACCCCAGGTGAGGACCGGCGCGGCGTTACCTCAGTCCTTGAAGGCGTCCTTGGCCTTCTCGCCGGCCTGCTTGAGGTCGGCCGTCGTCTTCTCCGCCTGGCCTTCGGCCTGCAGGTCGCGGTTGTCGGTCGCGTCCCCGGCTTCCTTCTTCACCTTGCCCTTGGCAGCTTCGGCAGCGTTCTTGATCTTGTCTCCGACGCTCATCGACCTCTCCTTCGCGTTCGCTAGGGCGGTCCGGTGCCCACGGGACCTCTGTTCATGCAGCGTTACATTCTTGACGTGGTGAAGTAACACTCGTACGGTACCGGGGATGCTCCCGCAGTCCCCGTGACGAAAGGCGTCCCCCGTGTCTCGTTTCCTCCGCCGCGCAGTCGCGCTGGCGACCGCCGTACCGGTCCTGCTCGCTGCGGCGATCACGCCGGCCCAGGCGAAGAGCGACTTCAGCGTCAAGCCGTTCATGGGCTGGAGCAGCTGGAGTGTCCAGTCCTCCAGCAACCCCGCCTACGGCACCAAGTGGCTGACCGAGGCGAACGTGAAGTCCGCCGCCGACTCGATGGCGAAGAACCTCCGGGGCTCCGGTTACACGAACATCAACCTGGACGCCGGCTGGAACGCCAACTGGAACTGGGAGTTCCGTACCGACGCCAACGGCATCCCCGAGGCCGACCCGGAGCGCTTCCCGAACGGCATCGCGAGTCTCGCCCGCTACGTGCACAGCAAGGGCCTGAAGCTCGGCCTGTACGGCGGTGCCGGGCTGCAGACCGCGATCTACGACAAGAACGCGCCGATCCTCGGGACGAACTGCACGACCCAGGACATCACCGTCTACCCGCTGGTGAAGACCAACATGTGGGGCGGGGACTGGAAGATCGACTTCACCAAGCCCTGCGCCCAGGCGTACTTCAACTCGATCGCGAAGCGGTTCGCCTCCTGGGGTGTCGACTTTCTCAAGGTCGACGGGGTGCTGAAGGAGAACATCCCGGACATCGAGGCCTGGTCCAAGGCGATCGACCAGAGCGGCCGCAAGATGTGGCTGACCGCGAGCGCCTGGCCGATTCCGCGGGACGCCGGTGAGGGCCTGCAGCCGTGGGCGAACAGTGTCCGCGTGGACACCGACGTCGAGTGCTACTGCAACACGGTTTCGACCTGGACGAGTTCGGTCGACAACCGCTGGGAAGACCTGCCGAACTGGCTGGACGTCGTACGCCCGAACTACTGGCCCGACCTGGACTCGATGCCGATCAACAACAACTCCGGCGTCGGGATCCAGGACGGTATCAACGAGACCGAACGCCAGTCCGTGATGACGTTCTGGTCGATGGCCTCGTCACCCCTGTACGTCGGCGGCGACCTGGCGAACATCGACCAGAAGGCGATCGCGATCCTCACCAACCGCGAGGTGATCGCGGTCGACCAGGCCGGTGTCATCCCGACCCGGGTCACCGGCGGCACGCTGCAGATCTGGAAGAAGCGCCTGCCGGGCGGCAAGCTGGCCGTCGCCGTCTACAACCTCGGCTCCGAAACCGCCGACATCCCCGTCAGCTGGCAGCAGCTCGGCGTCCACGGGAACCGCCAGCTGCGTGACCTCGTCGCACAGCAGAACCTCGGCAAGTTCAACAAGTCCTGGACCGCCAAGGCTGTCCCGCCGCACGGCTCCCGGCTGATCACGTTGTCCTGATCCGACTTCCATCCGACACACGACGGTGATTGTGCGCAAGTAGGACACAGGAGCAAGCTAGGGACCGTTCCGCCCCTGGATTCCGAAGGGGAAACGGCATGACTACCGCACATATCGACGTCACGGACCACGAGCACCTGCCCGACGACGGTTGTGAGACGGTCGAGCACGAGGACCACGTCGACCACGTCCACGGGGACGAGCGTCACCCCGAGGCGATGGTCCACGCCGGCCACGAAGACACCCACAGCGCCGACGACGGCTGCGAAACCGTCCAGCACGGCGATCACGACGACCATCTGCACGACGGCCACCGCCACTTCCAGCACGGCGACCACGTGCACGAACACTGACCGTCAGTTCAGCAGCGCCGCAGCCAGCCCCACCGCGTCGTCCCGTCCGTACGGGTCGGCGTCGTGGGCGTTGGCGATCAGCAGGAGGTGCACGGCTCGGTAGATGCGCAGTACGTCGGGGGTCGTACCCGAAGCGGCCGGCGGTCGCTTGGTCGAAGGCTGCCTCGATCTCGCGGATCCGCGGTGACCAGAGCGCATACATCGTCCCGGCACTGGCCGCGTCGTACGCCGGATCGCCGGCCATCGTCAGCAGCCCGAAATCGATGATCGCCGTCGGCCGGCAATCCCCGTCGACCAGAATGTTGCCCGCGGTCACGTCGCCGTGGATCATCCCCGACGTGTTGTCCGGCAGCTCCCGGACTCGCTGGAGCAGGCGCTCAACCTTCCCATCCAGGTCGTCGATAGCCGGCCCCAGCTTGCTTTGGAACCTCGCGACCCGGCGCTCTGTCAGCTCCGCCAACGCCTCCGGCCAACTCTGGCCGGGTGCCCGAAACGGCTCGGCTTCGTCGAGAACCGCCAGCGTGGGCGTCGTTCTGACCGCAGCCAGCTCCTCCAGTACGGCGAGCACACAGTCCCGCGCGGGCGCCCCGAACTCCGGCGCCATGGTGTGCAGCGGCACACCCGGCAACTCAGCCTCAACGGTGACCCGGTACGGCGTCCTGTCGTGGATCTCGAGAATCTCGGGCGTGCGGATCGACGGCGCGTCCACCGACGCGTAGAACTCCGCGAGCCGCCTGAGTTCCGCCGTACCCGCGTGGAACCAGACCTTCGCGATCTTTCCCCGCCCAGCCTGAACACCGCACCCTGCATACCGATCGCAATCTGCTCGGCCCCGGCATAGCCCGGCAGGTGGTCACTTAGCATCATGTAGCAGCAAGTCAAGTACCCCGACATGGGCAGCAGACTTCGCATCCGGCGGCGCAAGCGACCTCTCTACCTGCATGTCGGGAACGACCCTTGGATGCGACCGCACCAGTCCACCGCCGAGCACCACCGTCGCCCCGGCCGGAAGCTCGGTCAGCTCGATGGCTCGCGTCAGTGCGTCGCGCACCCGCGTCTCGTCCTCAGCGCCCAACGGCGTCGGCAGCGCATGCCCGCCGATCGCAGCATCGAGACATCCGCGCCGCCCACAACCCCCGCACACGGCATCGCCGAACCCCACTTGGTGCCCGAACTCCACCGCGACCAACTCCCCCGCCGACACCCGAACCGCGCCCACGCCTGTCCCGATCACGACGTACAACAGCTCGGCCGGCTCACCATCACGCAGCAGCCACTCCCCCAACGCGCCCGCCTCGGCGTCGTTCAGTGACACCTCCGGCCGCTGCGGGAACCCGAGCACCTCCCACGCCTCCACATCCATCCACCCCAGATGATGCGCGCCCCGAACCCGACCATCCACCACCCACCCAGGCGCCGCCAACCCATACCGGTACGCCGTCTCGGGCCGCACCACACCGTCCGCGAACCCCACCGTGCCGTCGACCAACGTCGCCGTCTGCACCGACGAGCCACCAACCTCAACCGCCACCACCGGCTCCGACTGCTGCCCCCACCGAGCACGCAAGAACCCCGGCAACTCACTCATCCCGTCAGGCTAGTTGCGCACAGCACCCAGCGCCCGGCATTTTGGCGGGCCACCACCACTGACAGCCGATGGACAGGCTCGCGACAGCTCCTCTTTCGTTCACTGGTTCTTCCAGACCTGCTGATCGGAGCCTTGATGATCAAGAAGTTCCTCGTCGCCGCCGCGATGTCCATAGCGCTCTCTGCTGCCATGCTCACACCTGCGCAGGCGGCGCCTGCTGAACCGCGAGACGTGCTCGCCATCCCGTCGGTGACTCCGTCGCCGGAGCACTGGCTGCATCCCAGGGACCAGGCTGAAGCCACCGACTGGGTCAACAACTGCGCTGACGGACGCTACTGCACCTGGATCCGCAGTAACACCGGGCGCTACTCCTTCTTCCAGTTCTACCGCTGCCAGGAGTACGCCCTGTCGAACTGGGGCGGCACCTCCAACTACTTCAACAACCAGCGAGGCGCGACTGTCGAACTCCGCGGCGAGCGCCACAACCTGATCCGGACCCACAGCCCCGGCTCCAAGTTCATCACCAACTGGGATCCGGTCTGGTTCATCAACCTCTGCGCCTGACCCGGCTGCGTTTCAGTTCGCGGCGTTCGAGTTCGGTCAGGCCGCCCCAGATACCGGCGTCCTGACCGGACTCGAGCGCGGACTCCAGGCACTCGGCCCGGACTGGGCATCGGCTGCAGACGCGCTTGGCTGCTTCAACCTGCCGGAGCGAGGGTCCCGTCGTACCGATCGGGAAGAACAGTTCCGGGTCCTCGTCCTGGCAGGCGGCTGCCAGGATCCAGCTCTCCGCTCGTACCCGCATCTCCGTCTCGCTGCTGCCCATCGCAGTCTCCTCCATGAGCTCCTGAAGGTAAGACCACGCCCGGCGCCCGGATGTGACTACTTGCGACCAGCGTCACATCCCCAGGCAGTCCTTGACCGCGGCCGACAGGCTCGACGCGCGCGGCTCGCCGACGCGGAAGGACCAGCGGTTCATCACATAGCCGAAGCCGACGCCGGCGTCCGGGTCCGCGAAGCCGATCGAGCCGCCCGAGCCCGGGTGACCGAACGCGTTCGGCCCGAGCATCGGCTGCGGCGGGCAGGACCGCCAGAAGCCGAGCGACATGTAGAACGAGCGGTCGGCCGGAAGGTCCAGGCCTGGCGGGAGCCCGTGCATCCGCGTCTTGTCGGTCTGGACCTCGATCATCCGCTCGACGGTCGCCGGGTCCAGGAGCCGGATGCCGTCCACCTCGCTCACTGTGGCGGCGTACATCCGCGCGATCGATCGGGCGTCGGCGACCATGTTCGCGGCCGGTACCTCGGCGGCCCGCCACTCGCGCTTGGTGAAGTAGTCCGACGTCGGGTCGAAGGCACCGCCGAGTACGCCGGCCTTCGCTTGCACCGAGCCCTCACCCCAGACCGAGGTCATCCACGCGTTCACCGTGTCCGCGTCCAGCCCGGTCGTCTCGAGAATGCCCTGCGTCATCTCCTCCAGAGTGAACGGCGCGGCGAACTCGATCCGCGCCACCTTCTCCTCCTGCTCGGCCGGCAACCCGATCCACGCCTGCAGACCCAGCGGGCCGGCCACCTCATCCGCGAAGAAGGTCCCGAGCGATTTGCCCGAGATCCGCCGTACCAGCTCGCCGACCAGATAGCCGAACGTCACCGCGTGGTAGACGTGCTCCGTGCCCGGCGTCCACAGCGGCTTCTGCGCTTCCAGTGCGCGGATGACCGGGTCCCAGGCGTACGCCTCCTCGAGCGTCAGCGGCCCGTCGATCAGCGGCAGTCCGGCCTGGTGCGACAGCAGCCAGCGGACCGGGATCTGATCCTTGCCCTCGGCACCGAACTCCGGCCAGTACTTCGCCACCGGCGCATCGAGATCCAGCTCCCCGCGCTGGGCGAGCAGATGTGCACAGATGGCCGTCGCGCCCTTCGTCGTCGACGCGACCTGGGCGATCGTGTCCTGCTTCCACGGCCGCCCGGCCTCGGTGTCGGCCAGGCCACCCCAGAGATCCACGACCGGCCGGCCTCCGACGTACACGGCTACCGACGCGCCCGACTCACCAGGGTTGCCGTCGAAGTTCGCGCGGAACGCATCCGCGACCTTGCCGAAGCCGTCCTCAACATGTCCGTTCACGAGTGTGTTGTTCATGCCGAGGACGATTCCGGACCGCGCTGACACGGCGCTGACACCGCTCAGTCAGTGCAACGTGTACCCGCCGTCGATCACCACGACCGACCCGGTCATGAAACTCGACGCCTCCGACGCCAGGTACACCACCGTCGGCGCGATCTCCTCCGGTACGGCGTACCGCTGCATCGGCGCGTCATCGATCCAGCGCGCCTTGAACCGCGGCTCGTCCACCGGCGCCATCTCGGTCTTCGTGTACCCGGGCGCCACCGCGTTCACCCGGATGTTCAACGGCGCCCACTCCGCCGCCAGCGACTTCGTCAACTGATGCACCGCCGCCTTCGAAGCGTTGTACGCCGGCTGCCACTGCGGCCGATTCACAATCTGCGCCGAGATCGACCCCACGTTGACGATCGTCCCACCACCCACTGTGCGGAAATGAGCGGCCGCCGACTGACTCAGCTTCCACAACCCACTCACATTGGTCGCGAAAACCTCGTCCCACTCCGCATCCGGCACCTCCAACGCGGCCCGATGAAAACAAGCCCCCGCGTTGTTCACCAGAATGTCGAACCGCCCGGTCGCCTCCACCGCCGCAGCAACCGCGGCCTCCCCCGACGCCCGATCATTCACCTCAAGCCCAACCCCCACCACCGTCCGCCCAGTCGCCGCAGCCAACTCCGCAGCCGCCACCTTCGAGGCCCCCTCATCCCGCGCCCCGATCACCACATCAGCCCCAGCCTCCGCCAGCCCCCTCGCGAACGCCTTCCCCAGCCCCCGATACCCACCCGTCACCAACGCCGTACGCCCACGCAACGAGAACTTCTCCAGAACCCCGCTGCTGTTGCTGCACGGCGGGTTGTTCAACATCGACCTGCAGTTCGGTCCGTTGCTGCCGGGGCTGGCCGAGGGCCGGCAGGTGATCGCGCTGGACTTCCAGGCTCACGGGCGCACGAACGACATCGACCGGCCGCTCGGTACGGCGGCCCTCGCGTCCGACGTGGTCGGCCTGCTGCAGGAGCTCGGCGTACCGCAGGTGGATCTGTTCGGCTTCAGCGTCGGCGGAGCGGTTGCGCTGGAACTCGCGGTCAAGCATCCCGAGCTGGTTCGCAAGGCGGTGATCTCGTCGGTCTCGTTCCGTCCCGACGGCATGCGGCCGGAGAACGCGGCAGTCGGTGAGATGAAGGTCGAGATGATCGCGGGGACGCCGATGGAGTCGGACTACCTGGCCAAGTCGCCGCACCCGGATCACGAGCATCTGCAGGAGCTGCTGAACAAGCTCGGCGGGTTCGTGGCCGGCGACGGCTGGTCGGACGAGGAGATCAGCGGGATCGCGGCGCCGACACTGTTCACGGTCGGCGACTGCGACGCGGTGAAGCTCGAGCACGCCGTCCGCTTCCTGCAGTTGCGCGGTGGCGACATCAACGGCGACTTCGTCGGCGTTCCGTCGTCGCAGCTGGCCGTCTTCCCCGGCACCACGCACTTCAACGGGCTGGGGCGGACTGCGCTCGTCCTCGACACCGTCACCACCTTCCTCGACGCAGACTGACCATCTTGCCGACCCGCCCGCTCGACCTGCCGCTGCGCCTCACGGCGTTCACCTGCACTGTTGACCCGGGCGGGCGGCTCCTGATGGTTCGGCACGAGCGGTTGGGCGTCGTCCGCTGGGAACTGCCCGGCGGTCACGTCGAACCAGGTGAGTCGGCAGCTGAGGCAGCGGTCCGCGAGACGGTCGAGGAGACCGGCGTACTGGTCACGCCTGGGCGGGTCGTTGCCGACTGCCTGCACCGCTGGCGGGGTCGCGGTGTGGAGATCGTGTACTTCGAGGCTCAGCCGCAGTCTGTTGCGGAATTGGGTACGACGGATGCGCGGATCAGCGATGTGGCGTGGGTCGATCCGGCCCGGCTCGATGTCGAGGAAACGTCGGCGCTGGGCCGGCCGGTGATCCAGCACCTTGCTGCGGGCAACAATTCGCTTCTGCATCTGAGCGCGTCGCACCACCGCACGACAGCGGGCTGGGAACCGATCATCCTCTCGAGCCGGCTCTGCGCTGAGTAGGCTCAGGGCATGTTTCGTGAGGCTGGGGCGGCGGACTTTGCAAGTGTGATGGAGCTGTACCGGCAGCTGCATCCGGCGGACGCGGTGGTCCCGGAGGAACGCGCCCGGACTGTGTACGACGAGATCCTGCAGACCCCCGGGATGCGGCTGTTCCTGCTCGAGGAGGACGGTGTTGCCATCGCCTCGACCTACCTGAACGTCATCCCGAACCTGACTCGCGGGGCTGCGCGGTACGGCGTCGTGGAGAACGTGATCGTGGATGCGGCGCGCCGTGGGACCGGGATCGGCAAGGCGGTGATGGCCGGCACGCTGCAGGCCGCCTGGGATGCCGGCTGCTACAAGGTGATGCTGCTGACCGGCTCCAAGCGGGAGTCGACCCATGCCTACTACCGGGCCTGCGGGTTCGTCGCGGGTGCGAAGACGGGATTCGTTGCGCATCCGCCGGCCTGACAGGATCGTGCAAAGGCCGGCGAGCATTGGTCTACGGAAACACCTGTCTCACAACGTTCACTGGAGTGGTAACCAACCACGACGTTGTAGGAGATAGGCGCGATCATGCAAATTGCAGTCATCACCGGTGGAAGCTCCGGAATCGGTCAGGCCACCGCCTTCGAGGTCGCCAAGCGCGGGATCGGCGTCATCCTCACGTACCACGGCAGCGCCGAGCGTGGGCTGGAGACGGCCGAGCGGATCGAGAAGGACGGCGGTACGGCGGTCGCCCTGCCGCTGGACGTGAGTCACCAGAGAGCGCTCTCTGGTTTCCGGGACGCGATCTCGGCCGCGCTGCAGGAGCGGTGGGGCCGCGACACGTTCGACTTCCTGGTCAACAACGCGGGGGTTGGACAGCTGCCGGTGCCGTTCGAGGAGACCACGGAGCAGCTCTTCGACCAGATGATCGGCGTTCACCTGAAAGGCCCGTACTTCCTGACCCAGACGCTGCTGCCCCTGATCGCCGACGGCGGGTCCGTGGTGTTCACCACCAGCTCGGCGGGGCTGCTGACCTCGCGTCCGTCGAACGGGTACTCGGTGTACGGCAGCGTCAAGGGCGCCCAGGTCGTGCTGACCCGCTACCTCGCGAAGGAGCTGAGCGCCCGCGGGATCCGGGTGAACGCCGTCGCTCCCGGCGTCACCCGTACCCGGCTCGGCGGCGACGCCTTCGCTCAGCACCCTGAGCTGATCCCGCCGGTCGCCGAGAACACCGCTCTCGGCCGGATCGGCGAAGCCGAGGACGTCGCCGCCGTGATCGCCTTCCTCCTCTCCAGCGAGGGCCGCTGGGTCACCGCCCAGACGCTGGAGGCATCGGGCGGCTACGACCTCTGAGATCGCGAGAGAGCGCTCCCCCGCCTACATCTCCGGCCAGGGAGCGCCCTGCACCGCAGCTCGCGCCGCCCCGTACGACGGACTCGACTTCGGAACGCGGATCGGCGTTCGCCGGGCGGTCGCCGTACAGAGTGTGAGCAGGACTTGGTTCTTCGGCCTGACCGGCGGAGTGAGGACGCGGGCAGCCGCTCGGCGCGCCGGTCGCCGGGTGGCGACCAGGTAGCTGAACTTCTCGTCCTCGTAGTTGCGGGTGCCGTCCTTCAGCCGGCGATGCAGTTCGGTCCGCGGCAGCCGTACGGCGAAGTGGCACCAGTCAGGGTCGGCGAGCGGGCACTCCAGCTGATGCGGGCAGGGAGCCGCGATCGCGAAGCCCAGGCCGATCAGCTGGGCACGCGCCTCGAGGATGTATCGGTAGCCACAGGGAGTACCGGGTTCCACGAGAACGACCGTGTCTCCAGACGCGGCTGCTCTCGCGATCACGCTGCGGCGGGTTTCTGGTGAGAGCTCGTTCAGGAGATACGCGAGCGTCACGAGATCCACCACTGGTGAGGCCGCTTGCCAGTCACGGAGATCCGCCGCCGACCACACCGGCGGCGTACTCCAGGACGGGCCAGCAGCGACGAGGCGTCGTCCGAGCGCGACCGCGGCCGCTTGACGTTCGACGATCCGGGTCTGGATGCCCGGCCAGATCGACGCAGCAGCCCAGGCGGCAGCGCCGGTCCCACCACCCAGGTCGAGGTGTGTGCCGGCAGCGCCCACATGAAGGTCGGCGGCCCGCAGCGCAGCCTGGATCGCCCGGTACGTCGCGGGCATCCGGACCACGGCATAGGCCAGGCAGTCGAGGTTGTCCCGCAGAGCGGGAGACGCGTCGGCGACGGCCGCCTCCCGGTAGCGGGCGGACAGTTCAGTTGCGCGCTTGCGGAGTACGTCGTACCTCACGCCGCTGAGCGCGCGCAGGAGGACAGCATGCAGTTGGGTGTCCACGGAGGACATGAGAAAGCTCCGGTTCGGCAGGTACGGGGTGCGCAGAGCGCACGGGACCCGCGGCCAACGCCGCGACGTACCAACCGGTCCGACAGATCAGAAGGAGGAGTTGGCACGCAACCGGATAGCCATGCAAGCCATTACGCACCTCCTCGGCGCCGCATTCAGAAGCGGCTCTCACTCACACCGTAGCGAGCTCCAGCACTCCCCGACTACTCATTTAGCGGCCTTCGATCGTGCAGACACAGGCGCGGTTGCCTTGCGCGTCAGAAAGCACGGTGAACGACGGGTCCTCGTCGAAGGTGACCGTTCCACCCGCGGCCACGGCGGCCTCGATCCGGGCCGGCGCCAGCGCAACCGGCATCCAGAGGTCGTAGTGAAAACGCTGGCGCGGCGTCTCGTGCGGCGAGGTCTTCTGGAACCACAGGTTCGGCGTCCGCCCGGTGGGGTCGGCGACCCAGCTGGTGCCCGCCGGGTCGGGATGCTCGTAGTTGGCGGCATCGCCGGTGAGCAGCGTGGCCCAGAACGGGCCGATCTCGTCCGCGTCGTGCGTGTCGAGGCCGAGCTCCACCTGGAAGATGCCGTTCGGATCAGGCTTCAGGCCGCGCGCCGCAGCCAGCGCACTGATGTCCCGGGCGAGGTCGATGTCGAGCTGCGTGACGGAGGGCCAGACCTCCTCGGTCCCGTCCGTCCCGCGATACACCGAATCCGGCGTCAGGAGCTTCAGGTCCACGAACGTCGACGTCAGTCGCACCTCGGGATCGTGGCCGGCCGAGATCTCCCCCACCGCCTGCACGAATCCCACACCGTCCGCGAACGACCCGACCAGGAACCGCGCATGCAGCGCCTGCTCGAGCTTGCTCCAGTCAGCCAGCCCGGCATCCTGGATCGCCTGCACGCTCAACACATCCATCTCCGGCTCCCAACAGTCTGCTGGTCAGCAGACCAGCTGTGCAGCAGATTAGAAGGCGGCGCCGACAATTGTGGTACATCTGCATCACCCGCCTTCGATGAGGAGCAGCATGTACCGACGGCTCGTGCTCAAGTTGTCCGGCCAGGCGATCGCCGGGGGTGACGAGTTCGGGTTCGACAGCGACCGGCTCACGCACCTGGCGACCGAGGTGATCGCGCTGCGCGCCACCGGAGTCCAGGTCGCGGTGATCGTCGGTGGTGGCAACGTGTTCCGCGGAAACCGGGCCGAGGACTGGGGTATCGATCGTGTCGAGGCCGACAACATCGGCATGCTCGGGACCGTCATCAACGCGGTGCTGCTCCGCGGCCGGCTGTCCGCGCTCGGTGCGCACGGCGTCCAGCTGATGACCGCGGTCCCGATCAACAACATCGCCGAGCCGTACATCCGGATGCGTGCGCTGCGGCACCTGGAGAAGGGCTCGATCGTGGTCCTTGCCGGAGGCAACGGTCAGCCGTTCACGACGACCGACTACCCGGCCGTGCAGCGCGCCGTCGAGCTCGAGGCCGACGCGCTCCTGGTCGCCAAGAACGGCGCCGACGGCGTGTACGACGCCGATCCGAACAAGAATGCCGACGCGACCCGGTTCGACCACCTCAGCTACGAGGAAGTGATCGAGCGTGGGCTCGGGGTGATGGACCAGTCGGCGTTCATCCTGGCCCGCGACCACCGCCTGCCGCTGCATGTCTTCGACATCGACCGGCCCGCGGCCGCGGCGTCGATCAGCAGCGGCAAACACATCGGCACGCTGATCAGCTGAGCTCCGCGGCGATGCGCCGTACATGGGGATCGAACCAATCCCCGTCAGCGGCATGCTCGGCGTACAGGGCCGTGAGAGACCACAAGATCCGGTACCGAGAGAGCGTTCTCTGGAGAACGCGCTCTCTGGGGTCCAGGCCGTAGGCGGTGAGAACGGTTTCTGGCGCGGCAGTGATCGTGAGACGCGCGAGATCGTAGAGCGGGTCTCCGTAGCACGCGTCTCCCCAGTCGAGGATCGCGGTGAGCTTGCCGTCGACCGCGTAGAGGTGCCGGGCGTGCAGATCCCCGTGCAGGAGCGACGCCGGTACGTCGGCCACTCCGGCGATGAACGCGGGCATCGTCGCCCGAAGGCGGTCGGTGAGATCGTCGGGAACGATGCCCACCAGCTTGCCGAGATCGGTGATCAGCGGGGTCAGCGTGCCGGCCCAGTCGGCGTCAGCGTCGTGGATCTCGTGCAGGCGGCGCAGCGCATGGACGGCCTGGACGAGCACGTCCGGATCGTCCGACGGTGTGCCCGCGACCTCGGCCATGATCAGGTACGGCGGCCGGCCGAGGCTGGACGCGAGGATCTCCGGAACAGGTACGCCGACCGCATGAGCCTGCTCGATCGCTCGTGCCTCGGCGGCGATCGCGGCACCGCTCTTGAGATACGCCGTCGCTCCAGAGGCGGCGTGGATCCGGAACGTCTGGTTGCCGACGAATCCCTGGACGGGTTCCACGGACTCGATCGGTCCGAGAACGGCGGCGGCGAACGTGCCGGCTTCAGTTGGGTGCACAGGACTCCTTTAGCCAGGGGCTAAAACGTTTGGACGATCTTCGCGGTCGTTGGTGTACTCGGGATGTTCGGAACCCTACTCAAGGAGTGCATTGTGCGAGCTCGCTTCATGTCTGTCGCGGAAGGAACCGGCAACTGCTCTGAAGACATGAGGCATCGTGAAAGTACTGAATCTCGGCATCCTGGCGCACGTCGACGCCGGTAAGACCAGCCTGACCGAGCGGCTCCTCCACGCCGCCGGAGTCATCGACGAGGTCGGTAGCGTCGACGACGGCAGTACCCAGACCGACTCGCTCGCGCTGGAGCGTCAGCGCGGGATCACGATCAAGTCGGCGGTCGTGTCGTTCACGATCGGCGACGTCGATCCGGTGACGGTCAATCTCATCGACACCCCCGGTCACCCGGATTTCATCGCCGAGGTCGAGCGGGCGTTGAGTGTGCTCGACGGCGCCGTGCTGGTGGTATCTGCCGTCGAGGGCGTGCAGGCGCAGACCCGGGTGCTGATGCGCACCCTGCAGCGACTGCGCATCCCCACCCTGATCTTCGTCAACAAGATCGACCGCTCCGGCGCTCAGTACGACGGGGTGCTCAAGGCGATCACCGACAAGCTCTCGCCGGCCGTCGTACCGATGGGATCGGTCACCCGTCTCGGCACCCGCACTGCGGAGTTCGAGGCCGCTGATCCGTACGGCGCCTTGCTCGAGGTGCTGACCGAGAACGACGACGAGCTCCTGAGAACGTTTGTCGAGAACGAGAACGCGCTCTCTCCGGATGCACTGCGGCGCGCGCTCGTCCAGCAGACCGGACAGGCGCTCGTGCATCCGGTGTTCTTCGGATCCGCGATCACAGGAACGGGCGCTCAGGCGCTGACCGACGGGATCCGTGAACTGCTCCCGCCCGCGAGAACGGGTGGGAGCGCGCTCCACGGCAAGATCTTCAAGGTCGAGCGCGGTTCAGCCGGAGAGAAGATCGCGTATGTCCGGATGTTCTCGGGCGTTCTTCGGATCCGGGACCGAGTCCGGTACGGCGGCAGCCAGGCGAAGGTCACCGGGCTGCGCGTCTTCGCCGATGGCACGGCTGTCGTTGCGGCTGCGGTTCAGGCCGGCCAGATTGCCAAGATCTGGGGACTGCCCGACGTACAGATCGGAGATCGCGTGTTCACTGGAGAGCACGTTTCTGGAGAGCGCGTTTCTGGAGAAACCGCGGCCGGCGCGTTCTTCGCACCGCCGACGCTCGAGACCGTGGTGACGCCGCAGCGACCCGGGGATCAGGGGAAGCTCCGGGAAGCGCTCTCTCAGCTGGCCGAGCAGGATCCGCTGATCAACGTGCGGCAGGACGATGTGCGTCAGGAGACCTCGGTCTCCCTGTACGGCGAGGTCCAGAAGGAGGTCATCCAGACCACGCTCGCGACCGAGTTCGGGATCGAGGTCGGGTTTCGCGAGACCACGACGATCTGCGTGGAGCGCGTGAACGGTACCGGAGCGGCGTTCGAGATCAAGAAGAAGGACGGCAACCCGTTCCTCGCGACGATCGGACTGCGGATCGAGCCGGCGCCGGTGGAGGCCGGCGTGACCTTCGAACTGGAGGTCGAACTCGGGTCGATGCCGTACGCGTTCATCAAGGCCATCGAGGAGACCGTGCGTGAAACGCTCTCCCAAGGTCTGCACGGCTGGCAGATCCCGGACGCACGAGTGTTCCTGACGCACTCCGGATACTCGGCCCGGCAGAGTCACGCACACGCCGTCTTCGACAAGAGCATGTCGAGCACCGCCGGGGACTTCCGCAACCTCACTCCCCTGGTCCTGATGACCGCACTCCAACAAGCCGGTACGTCGGTCCACGAGCCGATGCACCGCTTCCAGTTGGAGATCCCGACCGACACCACCAGCGCAGTACTGTCTGCCCTTGCCCGTCTCCGAGCGATCCCCCAGGTACCCGCACTCGCCGCCGGCACCTCAACCCTAGAAGGAGCAATTCCCGCGGCCGCCGTCTACCAACTCGAGCAGCAACTCCCCGGTCTCACCCGAGGCGAAGGCGTCCTCGAATCCACCTTCTCCCACTACCACCCAGTCGTCGGCACCCCACCCAACCGCCCCCGCACCGACCACAACCCCCTCAACCGCCGCGACTACCTCCTCCACACCCAACGCCGCATCTGATCACCGACCCGACTTCACGGGGGTACGGGTGCGGTACGGGCAGCGGGGCGTTCCTGGTCATCCCTAGTGTGCGGATTCGGCTGCGCGACTAGGGGAGGCAACGATGTACCGACGGGTTCTCATGGCGGTGATCCTGATTGCGAGCGCTGGTTTGGCGCCCGTCGCAACCAGACAAGCAGAGGCGGCGATTTCGGGCAGTACGGTTTTCGAGGGTGGAGTCGGCTACGCCTGTTACCGCATTCCCGCCATCGTGCGTACCAAGAAGGGGACGCTGCTCGCGTTCGCCGAGGGGCGCCAAGGGAACTGTCTCGACAACGGCGACCACAACCTCGTTCTGCGCCGGTCGACCGACAACGGCCGCACCTGGATCCCGGCCGTGACGCAGGCGCCTCTGCTGGTGGCCAGCGGCATCCCCGGCGGCGACAAGCATGCGCCGACCACGTGGGGCAATCCGGTCCCGATCGTGGACCAGGAGTCCGAGCGCATCGTCCTGCTGTCCAGGTACAGCCCGGAGATCAGTGACGGGGATCCGGAGACGCCAGGACCGCCGCGCCTTGCGTACCTGCAGATCAGTGAGGACGACGGACTCAATTGGTCGACGCCACGGAACCTGTCGTCGGAAGTAGGCCAGGGGATGCCCGGCCCGGGCCACGGTATCCAGCTCGCCGACGGCCCAGCGGCGACTCGTGGCCGGTTGGTCGCTCCGATGTGGTTCGGTGGGTTCCACCGCACCGCGCTCGTGTACAGCGATGACGGTGGTACGACGTGGCACCGGGGTGCCGAGTCGCCGGCCGGAGCCGATCGGATGGCCGGCGAGGCCAGTGTCGTCGAACGGGCGAACGGTCAGATCTACGTGCTGGCCAGGGACAACAAGCCGGACTACACCGACCCCGACGCCCCTCATCCGTACGACGGCCGGGACAAGGTGTACGCCGTCAGTTCGGACGGCGGCCTGACCTTCGACGCGGAGTTCAAGAAGCTCCCCAACCTCGAGTCGCCGACTGTCCAGAGCGCCGTACTGCGGCTGCGTTCGACAGCGCACGGCGACAAGTACAACCGGATCCTGCTGTCCTCGCCGTCGGTCAACGCCCGGGAGAGGATGATGATCCGCTCCTCCTTCGACGAAGGCGTCAATTACCAGAACACCTCCGCGGGCACCCTGATCTACTCCGGTCCGTCCGCCTACTCGGACCTGGTCGAGGCGAACAGCGGCCAGATCGGGCTGCTGTACGAGCGAGGTGTCACCGAGCAGAACGAATCGATCAGGTACGCCTCGTTCACCGAATCGGACCTCGGTCTGCCGGACAGTTACACCGGCGGCGTCGCCACTCCTGACCTGTCCGGCCACGCCAACACGTCCCGCATCCGCGGCGGAGCCACGGCGGTCGCGGGCCGCTTCGGCCAGGCCGTGCGGCTCGACGGGACCGACGACTACGTCCAGGTACCGTTCGCCGAGTCCATGGCCGTCAATGCCGGAGACTTCACGCTGGCGGCCTGGGTCAAGTACAGCGCGACCACTGGAAATCACCCGATCTTCTGGGCGTACAACGTGGGCGAGAACTTCTCCCAGGTCTGGCTCCGGGCGGAACCGGAAGGCAACCGCATTCGCGGGTTCATCAGTCATCAGAACACCACCGCCGTCGTCCAGACGAACAACGCCTACAACGACGGGCAATGGCATCACGTCGTCCTGAAACGGGAGGACGGCAAGCTGTCCTTGGCCGTCGATGGTGTGACGAACCCGAACGTGGCAGCCGCTCCGGCAGGCAGCGTGAGCCCGGGCCGTCCGTTCCTCGTCCACATCGGCCGGCGGCTCGACGGTGGCCAGCACTTCGCCGGCGCGCTCGACGAGGTACGGCTCTACACCCGGGCGCTGTCGAAGCCCGAGCTCGATTCCATCCGGACAAGTAACGCGGCAAACGTCCCGGACGCCGTGCTGCGGCTGCCCCTCGAGCCACAGTGATCCGAGGTCGGCGCCGGTAAACCGTTAGAGGCCGAGATAGGTGCCGTGGACAACGTTCGCACCGAGCTCCTCGTCGAGCGTGACTTCCGCGGCCAGGCCGTGCTCGACAAAGACGCCGAGCGCCAACGGCGCCTGGTGGTCACTCACCTCGACGAAGAGATGCCCACCAGGCGCCAGCCACTCGCCGGCATCCGCAACCACCCGGCGCAGCATCCGGAGTCCGTCCGGCCCGCCGTCGAGGGTGACGTGCGGTTCGTACAGCCGGGCCTCCGCCGGGAGCAGCCGGATCTCCTCGGTCGGCACGTAGGGCACGTTCGCCAGGAGTACGTCGATATGCCCGCGGAGCTGCGCGGGCAGCGCGTCGTACAGATCGCCTTGGTGGACAGTCCCCCGCGCTGGCACGAGGTTGCGTGTTGCGCACCGCACCGAAGCCGACTCGAGGTCGGCTGCATGCAGGGTCACCTGCTGTTCGGCGGCAACGGCCGCGCCCAGTGCGCCGGAGCCACAGCACAAGTCGACGACCACGGCGCCAGGCGCGGTCACCCGCAGCGCCTCCTCGACCAGGAACTCGGTACGGCGGCGTGGGATGAACACGCCGGGATCGACCGCGATCCGCAGCCCACGGAACGACGCCCACCCGACGACGTACTCCAGCGGCTCGCCGGAGACCCGGCGTTCGGTCATCGCGTCGAGGTCGGCCGCGTCGCGCGCAGTCTCGGCGATCAGCGCAGCCTCGTCCTCGGCGAAGACGCATCCGGCCGCGCGCAGGCGGCTGATGATCTCGCCGAGGTCGGCGGACGGAACCGAAGCGACAGTCACAGCACCCCTTCGACCGACCTTACCGGAATGCGTTCTCTCCGGTCAGCTCCGCCGAGATCGTCCACAACCGCGCGGCCGACTCCGGATCGACGGCGTACGGACGGACGCCCGGGCTGTCGTCGGTCGACAGCTCGGCGATCTCGCAGTCCTCGCAGAACAGGCCGCCCAGACCTTCGAGCTTCGGCGAGGTCGCTGCCCAGACCTGCGTCGCGGCGCCCTGCTCGGGCGACTTGAACCCCGGGTTCAGCGGGTTGCCGTCGGCATCGATCCAGCCGAACCCGACCATCTCCTCGCGCTCCAGGTGCCGCTGCAGCGGAGTCAGGATGCCGCCCGGGTGCAGTGCGAAGGCCCGCACCCCGGAATCCTTGCCGAGGGCATCGAGCTGTACCGCGAAGAGCGCGTTCGCCGTCTTCGCCTGCCCGTAGGCAGCCCACTTGTCGTACCCCTGCTCGAACTGCAGGTCGTCCCAACGGATGTCCGACCGCCGGTGCCCGCTCGACGACACCGAGATCACCCGCGCCCCGCCGCCGGCGGCAAGTGCCGGCCACAGCCGGTTCACCAGCGCGAAGTGCCCGAGGTGGTTGGTCGCGAACTGCGCCTCCCAGCCAGGCCCGACCCGGGTCTCCGGGGCCGCCATGATCGCCGCGTTGTCGATCATCAGGTCGATACTGCGACCGGTCGCGAGGAACCGGTCCGCGAAAGCTCGAACGCTCTCGAGATCACCCAGATCCAGCTGGTCGAGCTCGACGCCGGCGATCTCAGAGAGCGCTTCCTTGGCTGCGTCCGGGCGACGGGCCGGGACCACCACGTGCGCGCCGGCCTTCGCCAGCGCTCGGGTCGTCTCGAGGCCGAGGCCGGAATATCCACCGGTGACGACCGCGAGCTTGCCGGTCAGGTCGATGCCGGCCAGTACGTCGTCCGCGGTGCTGTCGTGGCCGAATCCCGAGCCGATTGCGTGCTGTCCAGTCATGTTTGGAGCGTACGAGTTAGAGCGCACTCGAAGTCAAGCTTGCCGTCAGCCGCTGCAAGGCCGGGTTGGGATTGTCCGGACTCCAGCAGGCATGCAACGTCACCGAATGCGCGTCGGACGCGTCCAGCTCACGGTAGCTGACACCCTCCACGCGCATCGCCATGATCGACCGCGGGATCAACGCACACCCCAGCCCGGCCCGCACCAGCGCCAGCATCGTCGGAACCTGCGACGCCAGCTGACTCACGGCGTACCGATCCATCCCGATCATCGCCGCGCAGATGTCATGCAGATACTGCGAACCCTCGGGGCTGTACCCGATGTACTCCTCGGTGACATCGGCCAGCGACACTGCCGAGTCGCCGACCGCCAGCGGATGATCCGCCGGTACGGCGAGCACGAGATCTTCGGAGTGCACGAGCACCGACGCGAACTGAGCCGGGATCGGGGGACGCACCAGCCCGATGTCGATCTCCAGCTTCGCGAGCGCCTCGAACTGATCCGGGCTGACCAGTTCGGTGAGCTCCGCGGTTACGGCCGGCGCGTGCTTCGCGACGGTGGTCAGGAAGTCCGCCAGTACGGCGTACGCGCCGATCGCCGTGAACGCGATCCGGAGCGTTCCGGTGTGCCCGTCCGCCGCCCGCCGAGCAGCCTCCGGAGCGACCTCGAGCAACGCGAGAACGCGACGGGCGTGATCGAGAAACGCGTCTCCAGCGGCAGTGAGTCTCACGCCCCGGCCGGTCCGGTCGAACAGCCGGACGCCCAGAGAGCGCTCTATCCCCTGGATCTGCCGGGTGAGCGGCGGCTGGGTCAGGTTGAGGCGCTGGGCGGCACGGCCGTAGTGCAGTTCCTCGGCCACGGCGACGAAGCCGCGCAACTGCTGGAGCGAGAGATCCATACCGGCACGGTATCGGTTCATGCGAAATCGGGCTTGGACCTGCATAACGGAAAGCGCCTACCGTCGAGCCAACGACCAACCGAGGAGCTGACCCTGTGCCTGACTCTGCGCCTGAATCCGCGACTGACTCCGGCCTGAGACTTGCCGCGCTGATCTCACCAGCACGGGCCGCGGACGTGGTGGACGCCGCGACCCGGCGCCTGCTCGACGAGCGGTTCGAGGTGGTCTGGGCCACCGAGCAGCACCTGGCCGGCGCGGATGACCCGGCCAAGCCGGCTGCACTCGACCCCGCAGCGGTACCTGATCTGGTGGCCGGTGCCGATGTCGTCCTGACGAGCTGGGGTACGCCGACGCTTGGCAAGGAACTGTGGTCGGGCGGAACCGGGCCGAAGGTGGTCGCGCACGCAGCCGGAACCGTGAAGAACCTGATCGATCCCGAGATCCTCGATCAGGGGATCGCCGTGTTCTCGGCGGGCCCGCGGATCGCATGGTCGGTCGGCGAGTACTGCCTCGCGGCGATGCTCACGCAGGGCCGGCGACTCCCCCGGTTCGACGGCGCGATCCGGTCCGGCGGCTGGAAGCAGACCGGGTTCCGCGGTCATGAGCTGGCGGGTGCGAAGGTCGGGATCATCGGGGCGAGCAGTACCGCTCGAGCGCTGATCACGTTGCTCAAGCCCTTCGGCTGCGATCTCGTCGTCTACGACCCGTACCTGAGCGCAGAACGCGCGGCCGAGCTCGGCGTGCGCACGGCTGAGATCGGTGACGCCGTAGAGAGCGCGTTCTTGAGCATCCATGTTCCGAACGTTCCCGAGACCAAGGGCATGATCACTCGCGAGCTGATCAGCCGGATCCCGGACGGCGCGGTCGTGGTCAACTCCTCCCGCGGACCCGCGATCGACCAGACCGCTCTCCTTGACCACGTTCTCGACGGCCGTCTGTACGCCGCTCTGGACGTCTATGATCCCGAGCCCCCGATCTTCGGAGAGCGCGTTCTCCAGAACGCGAATCTCCTGCTCACCCCGCACATCGCCGGCGACACCGCCGAGGGTCACCTGGCGCTCGCCGGCTACGTGCTCGGCGACGCGCTCCGGTGGCTCGACCACGGCACCCGCGGACCGAGCTTCGTCGACCCGGCCGTCTGGTCGATCGCGGCCTGAGAGGACTGCCATGTCGAAGATCAGACAGGTCGAGGTCTTTGCGGTTGCCGTGCCGTTCGCGCGGAAGTTCGTTCTCGGGAGCGGGGCGGTCGGAGCGCCGGACAGCAGGCCGGATCAGGCCGCCGCGGTGGTCTTCGTGAAGCTGACGACCGAGGACGGTGTGGTCGGTTGGGGTGAGCAGCGAGCGCTCCCCAGCTGGAGCTACGAGACCGCCGAGACGATGGCCGTCATCATCCGCCGGCATCTGACGCCGATCCTGCTCGATCTCACCCCGTTCGACATCGAACTCTTCCATCGACGCGCCGCCAAGCGACTCAGCCCAGCAGTCTCGAACGGTTTCCCGTTCGCCCGTGCCGCCGTCGACGTCGCGATGCACGACGCCGCCGGCAAGCTCGCCGGGGTTCCGGTGCACGCACTGCTCGGCGGCAAGGTGCACGACGAGATCCCGCTGTGCTCCGCGATCGGGGTTGGCGACCAGGACACGGTTCGCGATCACGCCATCCAGTCGTCGGACTACGCGGCGTACAAGGTGAAGATCGGTGGCGATCTGGATGCCGATGCCGCGGCGATCCGGACGGTCGCCGAGGTCGCCGGTGGCAAGCCGCTGTGGCTCGACGCCAACCAGTCGTACCGGCCGAGCGCCCTCAAACAACTGCTCGACCGGACTCGCGATGTCCGCACGATCCACTGTGTCGAGCAACCGGTTCCGAGCACGGACACGCTCGCGATGGCCCGGCTGCGCGGCCTGATCGACCTCCCGGTCGCGATCGACGAGGGCAGCTTCTCCGCGCAGGATCTCGCCCGGGCGATCCGCCTGGACGCGGCCGATCTGGTCGTGGTCAAGGTCTGTAAGTCCGGTGGTCTGCGGAACGCGCTCAAGACCGCCCAGATAGCGCTCTCTGGCGGACTCGAGGTTCTCGCGAGCGGGCTCACCGACTGCGGGATCGCGTTCGCCGCCGCGCTGCACATGTTCAGCCAGCTGGAGCTCGCGCTGCCCGCCGAGCTCAACGGTCCGGAGCTGCTCTCGGACCTGTATGTCGAGGGACTCACGATCACCAAGGCCGTCGCAACGGTCCCCACCGCCCCAGGCCTGGGCGTTCAGGTCGACGAGGAACGCATCCGCGCCGAAGCGATCGAACTTGCCTTCAAGTAGCACGAACGCAACACCCCGAGGAGAGCTATGCCAGCCAAGCTGTCCCGCCGCAGCTTTCTCGAACTCACCGGACTGGCCGGCCTGGGGGCGGCCGTCACCGGCTGCTCAACCGGCCCGCCCGAAGGGGCCGCGACCTGGGCCATGTGGTCGAGCAGCGCCGCGGAGAAGAAGGTCTGGGAGGACTTCAGCCAGTACGTCGAGCAACAGCTCGGCGTGAAGTCGGTCCCGACCCTCACGCCGTCCAGCGGGTACCCGACCAAGCTCGACCTGCAACTCGTCAGCGGGACCGCGAGTCTGGTCACCGCGATCAACGGCACCCTGATCCCGACGTACGCCGCCCGTGGTGCGCACCGGCCGCTGGACGATCTGATCGCGGCCGATCCGGACTTCGATCTCGACGACTTCTATCCGACCAGCCGCCGGCTCTCCAGTTTCAACGGGAAGACCTACGCGATCGGTTTCGACGTCGCCCCGACCGTCATGTACTACAACAAGACGCTGCTGCAGAAACAAGGCATCCCGCTGCCGTCCCGGACCGAGCCGATGCCGTGGGCAACCTTCAGGGAGCTGACCAAGCAACTCACCGGCAAGGACCAGTACGGCTTCACTTGTGCACCGGCGATCGACGACCTCGTGTCCTGGATCTACTGTGCCGGCGGCAACGTGATGAACGAGGCCGCGGACCGCAGCACGCTGGGTGCACCGGAGGCGCTGGAGGCGATCCAGTTCGTCATCGATCTGTTCGTACAGGACAAGGTCACGCCACCGATCAAGAACCTGGTCACCGAGAGTTCGCTGTCCAACTTCATCCAGGGCAACGTGGCCTTCATGCAGAACGGCCCGTGGCAGGTCGTCAACGTACGGAAGGCGAAGTTCGACTGGGACGTGATCCCGTTTCCGGCCGGCGCCGCCGGGAGTACGCCTCGGGTGTCAGGGTCCAGCTTCGCGATTCCATCGGGGGTGCGCGAGGGAGCCGAGCTCGACCTCGCGTGGAAGCTGCTCAAGACTCTCACCAGCACCGGCGCGCTCGACATCTACGCGAAGGCCGGCCGCAACAATCCGGCCCGGCTCAGTGCCGGCAGCGCGTTCAAGGCACCACCGGACAACCTCGGGATCGTCCAGGAGATCCTGGCCGGCAAGCTGGCCGGCGGGCACGCGTTCGACGTCACCACCAACTGGAACCAGGTCAAGCAACTGCTCGGCCAGGACCTGCCGCGGACCTTCCTCGGCCAGGTCTCGGTCGGCGACGCGATCGCCGGCCTCACTCCGCGCCTGGACATCCTGATGCGTCAGCACCAGGACACCGTCCGCCAAGCCACCGCCAGGAAGGGGTGAACGATGGCCGTCGACACCGCACCACCCGCGGCCGCAGCACCGACGACAAGCACCACCAGCTCGAGGCCGACCCCGCGCTGGCGCAATCGTGAGTCGCTGACCGCCTGGCTGTTCATCCTGCCCAGCCTGATCGGCTTCCTGATCTTCACCGCCGGGCCGGTGGTCGCAGCCGGCGTGATCTCCCTCCTCGACTGGAATTTGTTCAGCGCTCCGACCTGGGCAGGGCTGCGCAACTTCGCCCGGCTCGGTCCCGATCCGACCTTCTGGTCCGCGCTCGGCAACACGGCGTACTTCACGCTTGTCAGCGTCCCGCTGACCATCCTGGTCAGCCTCGCGCTCGCGCTCCTGCTCAACCAGGGCTTGAAGCGCGTCGCGGTCTTCCGCTCGCTGCTGCTGTTGCCGTACGCAACGATCACGGTAGCGGTCGCGTTCGTCTGGATCTGGCTCTACATCCCGCACGACGGCCTGGTGAACGCCGTGCTCGGATGGTTCGGCATCAACGGGCCGCAATGGCTGATCTCGGACAGCTGGGCGATGCCGGCGCTGATCGTGATGAGCGTCTGGAAGAGCTTCGGCTTCGGCATGGTCGTCTTCCTCGCCGGGTTGCAGGCGATCCCGCAGCAGCTCTACGAAGCGGCCCGGGTGGACGGGACGTCAACCTGGCAGAGCTTCCGCAACATCACCTTGCCGATGCTGTCACCGGCGTTGTTCTTCGTGATCGTGACGTCGATCATCGGTTCGTTCCAGGTGTTCGACCAGGCGCTGATCATGACGAACGGCGGTCCTGGCACCCGCACGACCACACTCGTCATGTACATCTACCGGACCGGCTTCGAGAACTACGACCAGGGGTACGCCGCCGCTCAGTCGCTGGTGCTGTTCGCCTTCATCGTGGTGATCACCGCGGCCCAGTTCACCATGCAGCGAAAGCTGGTGCACTATGACAACTAGCTTGATCCGCAGGAAGCTCATCGTCTTCACCTGCTTCGTCGTCACCGCGATCACGCTGGTCCCGGTCGTGATGATGGTGCTCGTCGCCTTCCAGTCCGATGCCGAGTCGATGGCCGCGAAACCGTCGTTCTGGCCGAGTAGCTGGCACCCGGAGAATCTGACCCGCGCGTTCGACCTCGTCCCGCTCGGCAAGTACCTGCTGAACACGATCTACTTCGCCGCCGGCACGACCTTGCTGGAGACCGTCACGGCCGCCCTCGCGGCGTACGCGTTCGCCCGGCTGAACTTCCCCGGCCGCAGCTGGCTGTTCGGGATCTACCTTGCCACGCTGATGATCCCGTCCCAGGTGACGCTGATCCCGCAGTTCGTGCTGGTCGCGAAGCTGCACGGCATCGACACCTGGCCGGGGATGATCCTGCCGCACGCGTTCACGGCGATCGGGGTGTTTCTGCTGCGGCAGTTCTTCCTCGGCATCCCCCGCGACTACGAGGAGGCTGCGCGGCTGGACGGCGCGAACCGGTGGCAGGCATTCGTCCGGGTGATCGTGCCGTTGGCGATCCCGGCGATTGCGACGCTGGCGGTTTTCAAGTTCATCGGTCAGTGGAACAACCTGCTCTGGCCCTTGATCATCTCCAACAGCGACGCGACCCGTACGGCGTCGGTTGGGCTGCAGGTGTTCCAGGACACCAACGGCACCCAGTGGAACCTGCTCCTGATGGCCGCCACCGTCACGACCGTGCCGCTGATCGTGCTGTTCTTCCTGACCCAGCGCTGGTTCATCCGAGGTATCACCATGAGTGGGCTGGGAGGCCGCTGACAATGACCTATCTCTGGTCCGTTTTCACCAAACCCTGGGCGGGGCTGCCCGGAGACGAGCTCGGGCGGCTGATCGCCGGTCTCGGGTTCGCCGGCGCGGAGGTCCCGGTCCGGGACACGGCGTACGTGACGACGGCGACCGCGGAAGCCGAGCTGCCGAAGTTCACCAAGCAACTGCGTGCCGAGGGCATCGAGCCGATCAGCGTGGCCTCGGACCTCACCGAGTCGGTCTTCGCAGCCTGCGCGGCGGCCGGGGTGCCGCTGATCCGGATCATGGCGCCGCTCGGTGACGACGGCTACGCGGCCTCGGTACGGCGGAATCGCGAGCAGCTCGAGGCTTCCGTCGTACTGGCCGAGCGGTACGACGTCCAGGTCGGAGTGCAGCCGCATCACGGGAGGTTCGTTTCGTCGACGCTCGGGGTGCTGCAGCTGCTGGACGGGCTTCCGGAGCGCTTCCGGCTGGTCTGGGATGCAGCTCATGACGCGCTGGCCGGTGATGATCCGGCGGTCACGATCGAGCTCGGGGCCGCGCGTCTCGGGATCGTGAATCTCAAGAACGCGATGTATCTCGAGAACGCCGATCTCGAGAACGCCGATCTCAAGAACGCGGATCCCAAGAACGGGCGCCGCTGGAGGACGCATTTCGGGCAGGCCGACGAAGGGCTGGCCGACTGGAGCGCCGTTCACGCGGCGCTGGTGCGGGCGGAATATTCCGGACCGGTCTGCCTGACCGCTCAGTATTCGGACTTGACCGTATCTGTCGAGGACCGGGTCCGAAAAGATCTGCAGACCGCTGTCACATCCTGGCGCCGGGATCCGTCGAGGGAGTGAAGACACCCCAACGGAACCAGGAGTACGACCCATGACCGCACGCATGACCAGCCCGACCGCTCTGCTTCCGGACGCCATGAAAGGCATTCAGAACATCTTCAAGGCTATTCACCAAGGCGGAGCGCCGGGCCCGGTACTGGAACTCGTCCACCTGCGGGCGAGCCAGATCAACGGCTGCTCCGCCTGCGTGTTCGGCGGAATCAAGTCGGCGCTCAAGAACGGCGAGACCGACGAGCGGCTGCACCAGGTCGCTGCCTGGCGCGAGTCCGACCTGTTCACCGACGCCGAGCGTTCCGCACTCGCGCTCACCGAGGAAGCGACCCGGATCGCGGATCGCGGCGAGGCAGTGTCGGACGCGACCTGGGCGGCCGCCGCCCAGCACTTCGACGAGACGCAGCTGGCCGCGATCATCTTGATGATCAGCCTCACCAACCTGTTCAACCGGCTGAACGCCGTCACCAAGGCACCAGCCGGCGCCACCTGGTGACCGCGGCCTGGTGACTCAGTAGCTTGGCGGCATGAAATACATGCTGCTGATCTACGGGAACAACCAGGCCTGGGAGGCGATGCGCGCCGAGGGGATGGACGAGGTGTACGACGCCCATCGCGCTCTGGTGGCCGAGATGCGGGCGGCCGGTGAGTTCATCGCCGCCGACGGACTCACGACCGCCGGAGCGCGCGTCGTGCGGCTGCAGGACGGCGTACCGGCGGTGACCGACGGCCCGTTCACCGAGGCCAAGGAGCTGCTGGCCGGCTACTACCTGATCGAGTGTTCGCTCGAGCGCGCGACCGAGCTTGCCGCGCGCCTTCCGGAGGCGCGTTTCTCCCCCGTGGAGATCCGCGCGCTGATGACGGCGATACCTGACCGATCAGCCGATTGATCCGCCATCAATCGGCACTGACGGGTCAGAACGTGTTGCAGGGCAGACCTTTGAGCCCTCGGCAGGGACTTGCCGGCCTCAGCTCGGCGTTGGGACCTGAGACCGGCGAGTCACTGATTCAGCCCAGTGGTCTGGACCGTGGATGTGTTCAGTCCGGTACGGCCGACACGAGTTCGACCCCACCTGATTGCGATTGATCGCCCATCCCGCGGCCGCCCCGGACGAACACAGTGGCGCCTCGCTCCGGCGCCGTGGCGCCCTTGCCGAGACGCAGCGTGGCGGTCACACCGTTGCTCAGTCTGAGCACTGCCACGCGTCGCGGATGCGCCGACGGGATCGACGAGTTCACCTCGTGGATGCCGGTGCAGACCGCTGGTTGGATCGAAGCCCGTCCGAGACCTCCGTTGCCGTGACTCCTCACATCACGGCACTGCTCGGCGAGCCTTGTCATCGCTGACACGCGTCCCCCTTCTTGTCGTTACAACCCCCGAGTGACAGATGGCGCGCCTGCACGTTTCCATGCAGCCGCACACTCCCCCGTCCTGTCCGCACCCGGAAACGACGCGGAAGTGATCCGTGAAGCCTTGCTGAGAGTGACGAGGTTTTCAAGGGATGAGTTCAGGAATCCCGGGTTCCGGAACTGTTGTCCAGTTTTCGTACAAACGTTGTCCTGTCACGCAAACCTTGGACAACTCCTTACTGGCCACCGAATCCGGTGGTGGCGATGCCCTTGATGATCTGGCGCTGGAAGAACAGGAACACCACCACGAGCGGGAGTGCGGCCAGAATTGCCGAGGCCATGTTCTGTGCATACTGCAGGCCATAGGCGCTTTTCACTGTCTGCAGCCCGACCGGCAACGTCATCAGGTCCGCGTCGGTGGTCACGATGAACGGCCAGAGGAAGTTGTTCCAGGCACCGATGAACACGAAGATCGCGACCGCGGCCAGGATCGGACGTGACAAGGGCAACACGATCGACCAGAACACCCGCAACCGGTTCGCGCCGTCGACCCGGGCCGCGTCCTCCAGCTCCACCGGGATCTGGTCGAAGAAACGCTTGAGGATCAGCACCATCGCGGGCGCGAACGCCTGCGGCAGGATGATGCCCCAGTAGGTGTCGACGAGGTTGAAGGTCAGCATCTGCCGGAACAGCGGCACGATCAGCAACTGCGGCGGAATGATGATCGCCGCAATGATCGCGGCGTACAGCCATCTCCTGCCACGGAAGGAGATCCGCGAGAACGCGTAGCCGGCCAGCGCCGAGGTGGCGACCGTGATCAGCGTGATTGCAACGGAGGTCAGCAGACTGTTCCACGCCCAGGCCGGGATGTCGCCGGCCGACAGCACCTTGCGGTAGGCATCGAAGCCCAACCCGTCCGGCGGATTCAGACTGATCGACGAGGCACCGGCGTCCGCCTCACTCTTCAGTGACGTCAGCACAGCCCAAGCGAACGGCACCAGCCAGGTGGCGGCCAGGAACGCCAGCACCAGCAGGGCAGCCATCCGTGCGATGCTCCACGGGTTCTCGCCCGGCTTATGTCCTTGCTTGATCCTGCTGTTGATTCCACGCGACAACGTGTAGGAACTCATGCGGCGCTCCTGCGATTGATCAGTTTGTACTGCGCCAGCGACACCAGCACGATGATCGCGAAGAACAGGTACGAGATGGCTGACGAGTAACCGAAGCGGTAGCCGGTGAAGCCGGACTCGTAGATGTACTGCACGACCGAGCGGGTCGATCCGGCCGGACCACCGTTGGTCAGCATGTAGATCTGGTCGAAGACCTTGAGCGACGCGAGGATCTGCAGCGTCAGGATCAGGGCTGTCGTCGGCGCGAGTTGCGGGATCACGATCGAGAACAGCTGCCGCCATTTGCCGGCGCCGTCGATCGCGGCCGCCTCGAACTGCTGCTCGGGAATATTCTGCAGCGCGGCCAGGTAGAGCAGGAAGTTGAAGCCGATGGTCCACCACAACGTGGTGACCACGACCGAGATCATCGCAACTTTCGGATCCTGCAACCACGCCACCGGCGCGATCCCGAACTCGGCCAGCACACCGTTGATCAGGCCCAGCTTCGGGTTGTACATCCAGGACCAGAACATCACCACCACGGTCGAGGCGAGCAGGTACGGCAGGAAGAACGACAACCGCCACAGCCAGCGCCCAGGCAGCCCCAGGTTCACCAGCAACGCGAACGCCAGCGACAACACGACCAACGGGACCGTGCTCAGCACCGTGAACCACAAGGTGTTGCCGAGCGACCGCCACATGTCGGGGTCGGCCAGTGCCTCGGCGTAGTTCGCGAACCCAAGCAGGTTGCCACCTGATCCGGTCAGCGTCTCGCCGGTGAAGCTGAGGTAGAGCCCGTAGATCGCGGGCACCACGAGAAACAGCGCGAACAGTACGGCGAACGGTGCCGCGAACGCCCAGCCGGTGAGGCTCTCGCCCCGTCGGTTCGACATCGTCCCCTCCCCTCTCAGAACAGGCTCAGTCACAGCAGGCTCAGTCACTGCAGCCCCGCTCACAGCGGCTGCGGGCGGTCGAGCAGCACGTTCAGCCGCTTCACGAATCCCGAGAAACCGCTCTCTGGAGAACCGTTCCCGAGATACACGTTCTGGACGTTCTCCGCGAAGTACCGGTGGAAGTCACTCCCGGCACCCCCGAACCACGCATCCGGGTCGTAGTTCACGTAGCCCGGGATGTCCGCGTAGTTCGACTGCGGCTTGAGCGCCTGGTACTCCGAGCTCGTCACCACCGGCTGGTACGCCGGGATGTGGCCGGCGCCGGCCCATTTCACCGACCGCTTGAGGATCTCGGCGACCAGTTGGTAGGTGTGCCGCCGTCGTTCCGGATCGGCCTTCGACTGCCGCGGCAGCACGAACGTGTGCGAGTCCGCGTACGCCGCATCGGTCCCGAACAACGTTGGAATGGGGCGCGCGTCGAACTGCAGTTTCGATTCCTTGAGCGTCGGCAGCTCCCAGACACCGCCGAAGAGCATCCCGCTCTCACCGTGCAGGAACTCACTGGTCGCCGTACCGCCGTCACCGGCTTTGGTGGCGATCGTGTCGTCCAGGAGGGACTGCACGAACGTCAGCGCTTTCGCCGCAGCCGCCTCGTCCACCTGGGCCTTCTGCCCCGGGACGAGCTTCATCTCGGCGTTCTGCTGCCGGTAGAACGTGTAGAACAGCCGCCACATCTGCGATCCGTCGCCGAGGTACCCGTAGGACAGACCGTGCTTGCCGGTCACCTTCTGCAGCTTCCGTGCGGCCTCGGTGAACTCCTCCGGGGACTTCATCGTCTGCAGTGCGTCGGTGACACCGGCCTTCTCGGCGTGCTCGGTGTTGTAGTAGAGGACGAACGGGTGGGTGTCGAGCGCGATCGAGTACAGCTTCCCGTCGTACAGGCCCTTCTGCCAGACCAGCGGCGGGAAGTCGCTTTCGCGCAGCCCCACCTCCGCCAGCAGGTCGAGGTCCCACGGCTCGAGCAGCCCGCCGGGCGCGTAGCCGGCGATCCGCGACGCGTGCATGATCGCGAGATCCGGGGCCCGGCCACCGGCCGAGGCCATCGCGAGTTTCGTGTAGTACGGCGGGCCCCAGGCCAGCACGGTCTGGGTCGCACTGAAGCCGAGGTTCTCGCCGTTGACGGCGTCCACCAGGCCGGCCATCACGATCCCGTCTCCGCCGGTCATCAGGTGCCAGTAGCTGAGATCGGCGGCCGACCGGGACGCTCCGGGTGAGCATCCCAGCAGCAGACCGCCACCGGCGATCGCTGCCGTCGTTCCGAGCAACCGGCGCCGGGAGAAATGCTGGTCCAACGCACTCATTCAGGTCTCCTTCGCAGGGGCTCCTGGATGATTACATCGTTGGAATCCGTTGACAAGTGTTTGTGTTTGTTTTTGCCGATACGTGTTGATCAGCGCGTGGTGCTGACCCGCTCGATCACCCGGTGCGGAACGATCACCCGGCGTGGCGCCGCGTTCTTGTCGGCCATCCGCTCCTCGAGCAGCTCGAGCGCCGCGCTGACGAACGCGCGCCGGTCGAAGTCGACCGTGGTCAGCGGCGGGATCATGAACTGGCTCTCGAGGATGTTGTCGAACCCGGCGACCAGCGTCTGATCCGGTACGGCGACGCCGGCGTTCCACAGCGCGGAGAGCGCACCCGAGGCGAGGGTGTCGGTGAAGCAGAAGAAGGCGTCGGGCAGTTCGCGCTCGGCCAGGTACTTCCCCACCACCGTGGCCGCGCCCTCGGGCCGCCAGCGGTCCAGCCCGATCTCGAGAGCGGGGTCGTTCGGGATGCCGGCCTCTTCGAGCGCCTGGCGATAGCCCGCGGTCCGCAGCCGGGAGGCCGCCGTACCGGGTGCTTCCGCGACGCTGCCCAGGACGCCGGCGCCACTCGAACCACGCGGGATCTCCGGCGTACCGACCGCGACGATCCGGCGGCAGCCGCGAGCGATCAGGTGCCGGGTCATGTCGCGGGCCGCGGCGACGTTGTCGATCGCCACCTGGCTGACCAGGTCCTGGTCGACGTCACCGATCAGGACGAGTGGCGGCAGTGGTCCGGCGGACAGGACGGCGCTGTCGTCGAGGTTGACCGGGTTGAGGATCAGGCCGTCGACCAGGTACGCGCGGGCCTTCGACAGCAGCTCGAACTCACGCCGGGGCTCGGACGCGGTCTGCTCGATCTGCACACCCCAGCCGCGCTCGTGGGCGAGCTCGACGACCAGGTGCACGATCTCGGCCGAGTACGGCCGGAGCAGGTCCGGGAGGGCGAGGGCGATCATGCCGGTCCGGCCGTTGCGCAGGCCGCGGGCGCTCATGTTCGGCACGTAGTCGAGCTCGCTCAGCGCCTGCTCGACCCGGGCCCGGGTCTCCGGCCGGACGAAGACCACACCGTTGATGACATTGGAGACCGTCTTCGGGGACACCCCGGCCAGTTTCGCGACGTCTTTCACGGTGGCTCGCATGCCGGACATTCTCACATCCTTCACGTCGTGTCGAAACTTTCCCGCCCGGCCGAGCGATGACTTCGCGCAGAAAGTCTTCATGGACGGTTCAATGGGAGGATTGAAGGATGCCTGCTACCGATTCGACCGCTCCGACCGGTCACCCGGCCGCTGACAGCCACGACCTGATCGAGGTCCGCGGGGCCCGCGAGAACAACCTCGCCGGCGTCTCGCTCGACATCCCCAAACGCCGTCTGACCGTGTTCACCGGAGTCTCCGGGTCCGGGAAGTCGTCGCTCGTCTTCGACACCATCGCCGCCGAGTCCCAGCGACTCATCAACGAGACCTACACCGCGTTCGTCCAGAATTTCATGCCCAGCCTGGCCCGGCCGGACGTGGACGCCCTGCGGAACCTGTCCGCAGCCATTGTCGTCGACCAGGAACGGATCGGCGCCAACTCCCGGTCCACGGTCGGCACGGCCACCGATGCGCACACCATGCTGCGGGTGCTGTTCAGTCGCGCCGGTACGCCGTACGTCGGACCGCCCTCGGCCTTCAGCTTCAACCGGGCCGAGGGGATGTGCCCGGCCTGTGAGGGTCTCGGCCGGACCACCGAGCTGGTCATCGACGAACTCGTCGACACCAGCCTCAGTTTGAAGGAAGGCGCGATCAAGGCGCCTGGGTACGGTCCCGAGACCTGGTGGTACCAGCTGTTCTCCCAGTCCGGTCTGTTCGATCCGGACCTGCCGCTGCGCGACTATCCGGCCGAGACCTGGCAGCAGTTCCTCTGGCAGGAGCCGATGAAGGTCAAGATCGGCAAGAGCAACCTCACCTTCGAGGGGCTCGCGGCCAAGATCAAGCGCCAGTACGTCGGTAAGGACCTGGACGCGTTGCAGGCTCCGGCTCGTGCGTTCGGCGAGCGCGCGGTGCGGCAGGAGACCTGCTCGTCCTGCGGTGGCGCGCGGCTCAACGAGGCGGCCCGTTCGGTCACGATCAACGGCCGCACGATCGGCGACTGCTCGTCGATGCAGATCAGCGATCTGGCCAAGTTCGTGGCCGGGGTCGAGCACCCCGGCGTCGGCCCGATGCTCGACGGGCTGCGGCAGACCCTCGACTCGATGGTCACCATCGGGCTGGGCTACCTCAGCCTCGATCGCGAATCGGGCACGCTGTCGGGTGGTGAGGCGCAACGGGTGAAGCTGGTCCGGCACCTCGGTTCCAGCCTGAGCGATGTCACGTACGTCTTCGACGAGCCGACGGTCGGCCTGCACCCGCACGACATCCAGCGGATGAACGACCTGCTGATCCAGCTGCGCGACAAGGGCAACACCGTGCTGGTCGTCGAGCACAAGCCGGAGACGATCCGGATCGCCGACCACGTCGTCGACCTCGGTCCGGGGGCCGGTCTGTCCGGCGGGCGGCTTTGTTACGCCGGTGACCTGGACGGGTTGAAGCGGTCCGGCACGTTGACCGGTCGCTATCTGGATCACCGGGTCGCCGTACGGGACGACGTACGGCGTCCGACCGGGAAGCTCGTGATCGAGCACGCGAACCTGCACAACCTGCGTGACGTCAGCGTCGACATCCCGTTGGGCGTGCTGACCGTGGTCACCGGGGTGGCCGGGTCCGGCAAGAGCTCGCTGATCCACGGCTCGCTGGCCGGTAGGCCGGGGGTGATCGTGGCCGGGCAGGAGCCGATCCGCGGTTCGAAGCGCAGCAACCCGGCGACGTACACGGGACTGCTGGACCCGATCCGGGCCGAGTTCGCGAAGGCGAACGGCGTGAAGCCGGGGCTGTTCAGCGCGAACTCGGTCGGTGCCTGCCCGTCGTGCAAGGGCATCGGGCTGGTCTACACCGATCTCGCGATGATGGCCGAGGTCGCGTCGGTCTGCGAAGTGTGTAACGGCGCCCGGTTCACGGCCGAGGTGCTCGCGTACACGCTGCGGGAGAAGAACATCAGCGAGGTCCTGCGGATGACTGTGACCGAGGCCCGCGAGTTCTTCGTCAAGGGTCCGGCCCGGATGATCCTGGATCGGTTGTCAGCGGTCGGTCTGGGCTACATCGGGCTCGGGCAGCCGCTGACCACGCTGTCGGGTGGTGAACGGCAGCGGCTGAAGCTGGCGATCAACATGGGCAGGAGCGGTTCGATCTACATCCTCGACGAGCCGACGACCGGGCTGCACCTGGCCGATGTCGATGCTCTGCTGACGATGCTCGACAAGCTGGTCGACGACGGCAACACCGTGATCGTCATCGAGCACCACCAGGCCGTGATGGCCCACGCGGACTGGCTGATCGACATCGGCCCCGGCGCCGGGCACGACGGCGGCCAGGTCGTCTTCACCGGTACGCCGGCCGACCTGGTCGAGTCCAGCCCGACCCTGACCGCCGAACACCTCCGCGACTACGTCGCCACCGAGTAGCCCGCCCGCCACTCGGGCAACACGAAGGGATATCCGTCCGTGTTGCCCGTTATGGGGCCTTTGCAAGGGCAGAGAAGGGGCAACACCGGCGGATATCAGTTGGTGTTGCCCCGAGCCGGATCAGGGCTTCTTCAGGGCGGGGGCTACCAGGTTGGCGTAGGCGGCTTGGCCGGCGACGTTCGGGTGGTAGGACTCGCTGACGGGGTTGGAGAGGCCGTTGATCCATTCGGGGTTACCGCAGACGGCGTGGCCGACGAAGGCGGAGGTCGGGTTGACGAAGGAGAATCCGGCTGCGTTTGCGGCGGCCTCGATCTTGTCGTTGAGCATGTTGGCGGTCGTGTTCAGCCGGGTCATCTCGGCGGGGCTGAAGAACGTGCCGGCGTTGCAGTCGGTGCCGTTGAACAGTCGCGGGTAGCCGACGACGATCACCTTGGCCGAGGCCGCGCGGCTCCGGATCGAGCTGTACAGACCGCTCAGCCGGCCGGGGATCGTGTTGTTGATGGTGGCCTGGGCGTTGTTGATCGCGGTGTCGCAGTTGCCGAGCCAGGCGGGCTTGGCGCATTCGGTGATCACCGAGGAGAAGCCGGCGTCGTTCCCGCCGACCTGGACCGTGATCCGGTTGGCGGCGCTGGTGACCGCGCTCAGCTGGTTGTTCGTGACGTCGGCGACGCGGGCGCCGGAGCAGGCGACGAAGGTCAGGTTCGCGCCGAGCCGGGCGGCGTCGAGGTACGGATAGGCCTTGGTCGAGCGCTGGCACGAGCCGCTGCTGGAGATGTAGGTACGGGTGCCGACTCCGGAGGCGTAGGAGTCACCGAGGGCGACGTAGTTCACCGCGGCGTGGGCGACACCAGGGCTGAGGAGGACCGCGGCGCCGAGGGCCGCGGCGGACAGCAGACTGACGATGGACTTCATGGGCGGACCGCCTTGGGTGCGAGGGGTGGCGACTGAAGTACTCAAAGTCACGATGGCCGACTCGCGGGTAACAGACAAGGTCTTGGTAAGAAACTGGCCGCGTATTTCTAGAGTCGGTCAGCGGCCTTCGGGGCCGGGGACCGAGAGCGGGTCGAACCCGTACGGCAGTTCCAGCCGGTGCGCGCTCATCAGCTCCGCGTCGCCCAGCAGATCCCGGGTCCGGCCGTCCGCGACGATCCGGCCGCCGTCCATCAGCAGGCTCCGCTCGCACAGCTGCAGCGCATACGGGAGATCGTGGGTGATCATCAGCAGGGTCACGTCGAGACCGGTCAGGATGTCGGCGAGCTCACGCCGGCTGGCCGGGTCGAGGTTGCTCGACGGCTCGTCCAGTACGAGCACTTCGGGCCGCATCGCGAGCACGGTCGCGACGGCTACCCGGCGGCGCTGGCCGTAGGACAGGTGGTGCGGCGCGAGGTCGGCGTGGTCCTGCATGCCGACCTGGACCAGCGCTTCGCGCACCCGGTCATCCAGCTCGGCGCCGCGCAGGCCGAGGTTCGCCGGTCCGAAGGCGACGTCGTCGCGCACGGTCGGCATGAACAGCTGGTCGTCCGGGTCCTGGAAGACCAGGCCGACCTTCCGCCGGATGACGCGGAGGTGATCGCGGTGCAGACCGGTTCCGCCGATCTCGATCCGCCCACTGCCGGAACCGCCCGCGACCGAGCCGAGGATCCCGTTCAGGTGCAGGACGAGCGTGGTCTTGCCGGCGCCGTTCGGGCCGAGCAGAGCCACGCGCTCACCACGCTCGACGGTGAAGTCGACGCCGTACAGGGCCTGCCGCCCGTCGGGGTAGGCGAAGACGAGACGCTCGACATGAATCGCGGGACCGCTCACAAGCCGACAACCCTAGCGGTCACCGCGACGGCGACAGCAGCCAGGGAGATCGTCAGCCCCTGCATCCACTGGGCCCGGGTCGCCCCGACCTCGCCGAGCAGTGGCATCCGGCCGGTGTAGCCGCGCGACTGCATCGCGAGGTGCACCCGCTCACCACGCTCGAAGCTGCGGACGAACAGTGCCCCCACTCCCCCGGCGATCGCCTTTAGATGCCCGGCTCGGCCGCCGGCGTACCCACGGGATTCGCGGGCGATCCGCATTCGGTGCAGATCGTCGGAGACGACGCTCAGGTAGCGGACCATGAACGACAGGATGGCTACGAGGGTCGACGGCAATCGCAGGCGTTCGAGACCGGCGAGCAGTTCGCGCGGGCCGGTCGTGGCCGACAGCAGGATCGCCGCGATCACGCCGAGGGTGCCCTTCGCGAGGACGTTCCACGCGCCGAGTACGCCGGACTGCGACAGCTGCAGGCCGAGTACGTCGACCGTCGGTCCCGTCGCCACGAACGGGAGCAGCAACGCGAACACGATGAACGGCGTCTCCACCGCGAGCCGCCGGGAGACCACGGGCACCGGGAGCTTCGCCACGACGAGCGCTGCGACGAGGAAAGCGGCGTACAGGCCGAAGGCCCAGAAGTTGGCCGCCGGGGTGGAGACGACGGCCAGGACGAAGACGAACAGTGCGACGATCTTGACCTGCGCCGGGATCCGGTGGACTTTGCTGTCGACCGCGACGAGCAGGCCGTCTCCGCTCACGACGCCTTGTTCGTGCGCAACGAGGCGAGCTTGGCGATGGCCAGGCCGACGGCGATCGTGACCAGTACGCCGATGATGCCGGCGAGCGCACCGGAGACCTGGGCGTTGCCGATCCCGCTCACGCCGTAGTCGGCCAGTGGGCTGCCCGCGACCGCGGAGTCCTTGGCCGCGCTCTCGAAGCCGAGCTTGGCGCCGACGAACTCGAGGCCGTCGGGATGGGCGCTGGCCAGCAGACTGACGCCACCGGCAACGACGAGTGTGATGGCGACTCCGATCCCGAGCGAGCGTCCGGCGGGCTTCGCCGCGATGGGCTTGTCCGGGGAGACCGTGGAAGTGTTGCCGTCGGCATCGACCAGGATCAGGTCCGGCTGGAGGTGGCGAGCGGCGTACACGAGGTCGGGCCGGGTCGCGACGACCGCGCCGAGGACGGCGGCCGTGATGACCGCCTCGCCGATACCGACGAGGATGTGCCAGCCGACCATCGCGGTGGCGAGCTTGCCGAGCGGGATGTCGACCGCGCCGCCGATCGCGTACAGCCCGGTGAACGCCAGCGCCGCGACCGGCACGGAGACGAGCGCACCGACGGTCGCGGCCGGTACGACGCTGCCCGTCCGGCGCGGGAGCACCTGGAGCAGGGCCCGGGTGATGAAGTACCCGACGAGGACCGTGATCAGGCCCATCAGCGTGATGTTCGTACCGAGCGCGGTCAGGCCACCGTCGGCGAACAGCAGTCCCTGCACGAGCAGCACCGTCGACATCACCAGTACGGCGGTCCACGGGCCGACGAGCGCGGCGGCCAGCGCACCACCGAGCAGGTGACCGCTGGTGCCGGCACCGACCGGGAAGTTCACCATCTGCACCGCGAAGACGAAGGCGGCGGTCAGCCCGGCCAGCGCGGGACCGGTCTCCCGGATCTCGCGGTTGGCACGCTGCAGACTGAAGCCGACGGCACCGGCCGCGATCAGGCCGGTGGCGATGGACGTCGGGGCGTCGAAGAACCCATCAGGAACATGCACGCGGACATTCTTCGTCCTTTTGCGATCGAATCGCAACAGGGGTCAGGACAGATCCTTGAGGGCATCACCGATCGCGCGGTGGAAGGTCGGGTATGCGTAGATGACCTGTTGCAGAGAGTGCACAGGTACGGCGGCGTGCACAGCGATCGCGAGCGCGCTGAGCACCTCGCCACCCGTCGGTCCGGCGCTGGTGGCACCGACCAGTACGCCGCGGTCCGTGTCGACGACGAGTTTGATGAAGCCCTCGTTACCGGCCTTGTGGATCCAGCCGCGCGACGACGACGGGATCTGCGTCAGCCCGGTCGCGACGTTCAGGCCGTGCTCGCGGGCCTGCTTCTCGGTCAGCCCGACCGCGCCGATCTCCGGATCGGTGAAGGTGACCCGCGGCATCGCGTGGTAGCGCGCCAACGGAGCGTCCTGGGTGCCGAGGATGTCGTGGACGGCGATGTTCGCCTGGTACATCGCGGTGTGGGTGAACGCGCCGACCCCGGTCACGTCGCCGACCGCCCAGACACCGTCGGCGGCCCGGACGTGCTCGTCCACCTCGATCTTGCGGGCGTCCGCGTCGATCCCGGCCTGGTCGAGACCGAGGCCCTTGATGTCGACGCGACGACCGGTTGCCACCAGCAACTTCTCGCCGGTGACCGTGCGGCCGTCGTCCAAGGTGATCGTGAACTCGTTGCCGTCGTGCGAAACCTTCGACGCGTGCACGCCGGTGTTGATGGTCACACCGTCGCGCTCGAGTGCTTCGCGAGCGAGGTCACCGGACTCGGGCTCCTCCATCGACAGGATCCGCTCGGCGCCTTCGACCACGGTCACCGCGACGCCGAAGCGGGCGAAGACCTGGGTGAGCTCGACACCGATCGCGCCACCGCCGAGCACGACCAGCGAGGCCGGCAGCGTCTCGGCCCGGATCGCGTCCTGGTTCGTCCAGAACGGCGTACCGGCGAGGCCGTCGATCGGCGGCACCAGCGGAACCGTGCCGGTCGCGACGATGATGCCCTTCGAAGCCTCGAACTCCCGGTCGCCTGCCGTCACCGAGCCCGGCCCGGTGATCGTGGCGCGTTCGCGGACGAACGTGACGCCCTTCTTCACCAGGCGGTCGACCGCGACCTGGTCGTTCCAGTTGTCGGTCGCCTCGTCACGGATCCGCTGCGCCACGGGCGCCCAGTCCGGCTGGACGGACGCCGTACCGGCCATGCCGTCGACGCGTCGGGTCTCGGCGATCAGGTTGGCGGCGCGGATCATCATCTTGCTCGGGATGCACCCGTAGTACGGGCACTCGCCGCCGACGAGCCGGGCCTCGATGCCCACCACGTTCAGCCCCGCCTCGGCCAGCCGCCCGGCGGCCTCCTCGCCACCGACACCCAGCCCGATCACGACCACGTCAACCTGTTCAGCCATGCCGCCAATCTCTCAGACGCCCGGGCGCCGACCAAGCCCTACCCCGGCGCGTCATCATGCGGTAAGCGTGCGTTCACCGCGGGCCAGTAGCGTCCTGCCTTCGCTGAAGTGGGGGCACGTTGTTCGACTTCTCTGGTTTCGCGTCCGTCAATCTCGAAACCGTCATCGCTGCCATTGCCTTGATCGGTACGGCGGCCGCGTGGCTGATCGACCGGTACGTCCTGCGCCGCAAACGGCTGGTGTACCGCGTCCAGGTCGACGCCCGGATCGGGGTGTACCCGAGGGCCGACCAGACCCAGCGGATGGTCGACGTCGAGGTCCGGCACCAGGGCTCGGTGGTGACGGACCCGAGCATCGTCCTGCTCCGGCTGGACAACGCCGGCGGGATGGACATCGACCCGCAGGACATGCACGAGAAGGTGGCCTTCGCGTTCCCGGACCGCAAGATCGTCGGGCTGAAGGTGACCGAGGCGCAGCCGAGTTCGCTCGGCGAGATGCTCGAGCGGCGGCTGGCGCCGGCGAACTTCGTCGACACCAGCAAGCTCGTGCTGCCGCGGATCGCGATCAATCGAGGCGACCACTTCAAGTTCCTGCTGGTGCTGTCCGGGACCGGACAGGGGGTCAGCCACTCGGGCTATCTCGCCGGCGGCTCGACCGGCGGCGGGGTTTACCACGAACCACGGCCGCGCGGGCCGGGCCGCCGTACGCTGCTGTTCGGAGCACTGTCGCTCATGCTGGTCGGGGCGCTGGTCGCGTTCTTCCTCGTCGACGTGCTGCAGCCGCCGGACGACTGCTCATCGGGTCAGCTCCGCGTGATCGGCTCGACGGCGGTGGAGCCGACGATGCGCGAGCTGCGGACGGCGTATGCCGCCGAATGCACGAACGCCGACATCACCATCGCGGCGAACGGGAGCCGCAGCGGCGTCCGCAGTCTGGCCGAGCTCGGCTCACAAGATGCGGAGCAGGCGAGCCGGCAGATCGCGATGTCGGACGGGCCGGCCGAGAGCGCACCCGAACTGCGCGGGGAGCCGGTCGCGGTGGTCGTGTTCGCCGTGGTCGTGAACCGGTCGGCCGGTGTCACCGAGGTGAGTACGACGCAGTTGCGCGACATCTACAGCGGCAAGATCACCAACTGGAAGCAGCTCGGTGGCCGCGACCTGCCGATCCGGATGGTCAGCCGGGTCGGGCCGGACTCCGGATCGCGCCGGGTGTTCCGGGAGAAGGTGCTAGCCGGTGACCAGGAGCTCGGTATCTCGTCCGACAACTGCGCCCGCGACGACGACGCGGTCGCGAAGTACCACCGGTGCGAGGTCGGTACGACGGAGGAGCTGCTGACCCGGGTCAACGAGATCGACGGCGGTGTCGGGTACGCCGAGCTCGGGAGTGCCCGGAGGTACCCGCAGATCTCGATCGCGACGATCGACAAGGTCGCGCCGGACACCTTGAAGGTGGCGGACCGGTCGTACCGGTTCTGGGAGGTCGAGCACGCCTACACCTACAAGACCCCGGAGCCGAAGTCGCTCACCGCGGCGTTCCTCGACTACATCAGCTCGACACAGGCCCGTCCGGTCCTGGAGCGCGGCGGCCTGGTCCCGTGCAGCGATCTGCCGACCGGGTTCTGCGGTTAGGCGACCTGCCGCTGCGGTTAGGGTCGGGCGATGACCGTCATCGCACACCTCAGTGACCCTCATCTGGACGGGACCGACGCTGCCCGCGATCGGCTGCGGCGGATCACGTCGTACCTGCGGGATCTTCGGACGCCGGCCGACGTTGTGCTCGTGAGCGGCGACCTGGCCGATCACGGGCTGCCCACCGAGTACGCCGAACTGGTCGCGGAGCTCCCCACGGATCTGCCGGTGCTGGTGCTTCCGGGGAACCACGACGTCAGTGAGCCGCTCCGAGCTGGGGTGGCGTCGGTCGACTCCCCCGGCACCGATCACCCGGTGCACCAGGTGCGCGACGTCGCCGGTGCGCGTTTCGTCCTGGTCGACAGCACCGTGCCCGGCGAGGACCACGGTCTGCTGTCTGCCGAGTCGCTGGCCTGGCTGGACGGCGTACTGCAGGAGTCGTTCGACGGGCCGGTGTTCGTTGCGATGCATCATCCGCCGCTGGTCACGCAGTACGACGTGATCGACCAGTACATGCTGCGCGAGCAGGACGCGTTGGCCGCGGTGCTCACCGGCAAGCCGATCACGGCGATCCTGACCGGCCACATCCACAACGCGATGGTCACCTCGTTCGCCGGGCATCCGGTCCTCGGCGCACCCGGCATCCGGTCGACGGTCGCACTCGCCTTCGAGCCGCCGGCCCCGGGTGGCGGCTACATCGACACCGCGACGCTGCCGGGACTTGCCTTGCACGTCGTGCTGCCCGGGCTCCCCCTGCAGACGTATTACCGCTTCCCGTGACAACGAATTCCGAAAATGCCAGGATGATCGTATGACGAATTATCTGGGCTCCGGCGCCTATTGTTATGCGAATTCCCTGGCAATGATTGTTCGCGACGTACCGATGACTGCGATCGAGGTGCTGACCGGCTCGCCGTTCGGCGCCCAGATCGAGGACACCGGCCTGCCCTGGTTCGACCCGCCCGGCTGGCAGCCCGATCTCGGCCTCGACCGGGCCATCTCTTTACTCGGCTGGACCTGCAACCGGACGTCGGGCGGGTCAGCTGAGGAGGCCTTGGTGAGGCTCCGCGAGAGCTGTCCGGCCCTTGTCGGTCCGGTCGACATCGGGCTGCTCACGCACCAGCCGTGGTCACCGGGCAAGGCCGTCGGCGGTGACCACTGGGTGGTCGTCGTCGAGGTCACGGACGACTCGGTCGTCTTCCATGATCCCGACGGATTTCCCTATGCCACGCTACCGATTCCGCAGTTCCTCGAAGCCTGGCGTGCCGACGAGATCACCTCGGTGGAGGGCTCCTACATCCTTCGCACCGACTTTGAGCGCCGGCAGCAGGTGAGCGTCGAGGACGCCCTTCGCGCGTCCCTTCCGCATGCCCGCGACTGGCTGTCTCGCGACTCACAGCAAGCCGTCGAGAAGATGGCCGCCCAGCTCGCCGCCGAGGACGACGGCATCCGCGGCCACCTGGCCGGCCTCGCGGGACCCGCCGGCGTCCGCCGTCTCAACGACGCTTCGATCTGGCTGGCCGCCATCGACCGGACCGAAGCCGCAATTGTCGCGGCTGATCTCTCCCGTACTCTCGGCAGCCTGCAATTCGCACTCACTTCACGCCAATTCCCCCGAGCCGCCGAAATTCTCACCGAGCTCGCCCCTGGCTATCCGAAATTCCAGGCCGCACTGACTTGACCTCAACTTAGGTTGAGGTCAGATGCTCGTCGGCATGACATCAACCGACGTTGAGGTTCCTCGTGCTGGGCGGCGGGAGTGGGTCGGGCTGGGCGTACTCGCGCTTCCGGCCCTGCTCGCGTCGCTCGAGCTGACCGTGACCCATCTCGCCCTGCCCACGATCGCGGCCGACCTGCATCCCAGCGGCTCCGAACTGCTCTGGACCGTCGATGTCTACGCCTTCCTCCTCGCGGGCTCGCTGATCACGATGGGCACCCTCGGCGACCGGATCGGGCGGCGCCGGTTGCTGCTCGGGGGCGCTGCCCTGTACGGCGTCGCCTCCGTGCTGGCCGCCTTCGCCACCGGACCCGGCGTACTGATCGCGGCTCGGGCTCTGATGGGTATCGCCGGTTCCACGCTGATGCCTTCGGTCATCGCGTTGGTGGCGGCGATGTTCAAGAGTCCGGCTCAGCGCAGCGTTGCGATCGGGATCGTGGTCGCCAGTGTCTCGGGCGGTACGGCGATCGGGCCGCTCGTCGGCGGCTGGCTTCTCGACAGTTTCCACTGGGGAGCGGTCTTCCTGATCGGTGTGCCGATCATGGTCGCGCTGCTCATCGCAGGTCCACGCCTGCTGCCGGAGTACCGCGCACCTGGCGGCAAGCGACTCGACCTGCTGAGCGCGGTGCTGTCGATGGGCGCGATCCTGCCGATCGTCTACGGCCTCAAGCAGTTGGCCGCGGACGGGTTCGCCTGGCAGTGGCTGAGCGCTGTTGCCGGTGGAGTGGTCGTGGGTGTCGTGTTCTTGGTCCGGCAGCGTCGGCTGCCCGATCCGATGATCGACCTGCACCTGTTCAGCAGCCGCGTCTTCAGCACGGCGTCGATCGCACTGGCTCTGGCCATCTTCGTCCTCTGGGCGGTCAACTACGCGATCGCCCAGTTCCTGCAGCTTGTGCACGGTCTGGACCCGCTCACCGCAGGCCTCTGGACGGCACCTTCGGCCGTCGGCACGATCGCGGGATCGCTCCTGGCACCCCGGCTGGCGCGCAGGATCGCTCCAGGCACTGTCATCGCCGGCGGACTCACACTCGCCGCGGCAGGCTTCGCCGTACTGGTCGCAACCGGCCCACTCGCCCTGCTCGTCACCGGCTCGATCATCATCTCGGCCGGCCTCGCACCGACTATGGCACTCGCCACCGACCTCATCATCGGCGCGGCCCCCACCGAGCGTGCCGGCACCGCCGCAGCTATCGCCTCGACCGCTCCCCAGCTCGGCGGCGCACTAGGCATCGCCCTGCTCGGCAGCCTCATCACCGTCGTCTACCGCCACCAGACCGGTGCCGCCGACCTGACCCGCGAAGCACTAGCCGCGCCAGCAGCCCGCGACGCCTTCACTAACGCCTTCCACCTCTCAGCCGCCGTCAGCGCCGCCCTCCTCCTACTGACCGCCGCCCTGACCACCCGCCATCTCCGCGACACGAACAACAGGAGGTAGCCCGTCCAACGCGCCGCCCGGCGGGTCCGCCGAGCGCGGAACCGGCTCGCCGCCGCGCAGACCTCCTGTCGTTCGTGCCGCCGGACTGCCCCCGGCGGCGGTGGGCATGCGAACGGGCGCCGGCGGGGAGTCCGCGGGCGCCCGTTGGCGGTGGGATCAGAAGTTGATCATGTGGCCTTCGAGGCCGTGGAAGGCTTCTTGGAGGGCCTCGGACAGGGTGGGGTGGGCGTGCACGTTGCGGGCCAGTTCCTTGGTGGTGAGGTCCCACTTCTGGGCGAGGGTGAGCTCGGGGAGGAGCTCGGTGACCTCGGGGCCGATCAGGTGGGCGCCCAGGAGTTCGCCGTACTTGGCGTCGCTGATGACCTTGACGAAACCGTTCGGGTCGTTCAGGCCGTGGGCCTTGCCGTTGGCGGTGAAGGGGAACTTGGCGACCTTCACCTCGTGGCCGAGCTTCTTGGCCTCTTCCTCGGTGTAGCCGAAGCTGGCGATCTGCGGCTGGCAGAAGGTGGCCCGCGGGATCATGGCGTAGTCGAGCTCCATGGTCTCGTGGCCGGCGATCGTCTCGGCGGCGATCACGCCCATCGCCTCGGCGGCGTGCGCGAGCATCAGCTTCGCGGTGACGTCACCGATGGCGAAGATGTTCGGCACGTTGGTCTTGCACAGACCGTCGACACCGATCGCACCGCGCTCGGTGAGCTGGACGCCGGTCTTGTCCAGGCCGTAGCCGTCGACGCGCGGCTGGAAGCCGATCGCCTGCATGACCTTGTCGGCCTCGATCACCTTCGAGGCGCCGTCCTTGCCGGTGACGGTGACCTTGACCTTGTCGCCGGAGTCGTCGATCGAGTCGACCCGGGTGGAGGTGAGGACGTCGACGCCGAGCTTCTTGTAGGCGCGGGCGAGCTCCTTGGAGACGTCCGGGTCCTCCAGCGGGACCATCCGGTCGAGGAACTCGACGATGGTGACCTTGACGCCGTAGTTGGCCAGGACGTACGCGAACTCGACACCGATCGCGCCGGCACCGGCGATCACGATCGAGCCCGGGAGCTCCTCGGTGAGGATCTGCTCCTCGTAGGTGACCACGCGGTCGGACAGCTGGGTGCCCGGGAGCAGCTTGGTGGTGGCGCCGGTGGCGATGATGCAGCTGCCGAAGGTGACGGTCTCCGAGGAGCCGTCGTTCAGCGTCACGTCGATCGTGTTCGCGTCGGTGAACGAGCCCCACCCGTCGAACTCGGTGATGCTGTTCTTCTTCATCAGGAAGTGGACGCCCTTGACCCGGCCGTCGGCGACCTTGCGGCTGCGCTGGACGGCGGTCGGGAAGTCGAAGCTGACCTCACCGCTGATCCCGAACGCCTTCTTCTCGGTCCGGAAGATGTGCGCGAGCTCCGCGTTCCGCAGCAGCGCCTTGGACGGGATACAGCCCACGTTCAGGCAGACACCGCCCCAGTACTTCTTCTCGATGATGGCGGTCTTGAGCCCGAGCTGAGCCGCGCGGATCGCCGCGACATACCCACCCGGACCTGCGCCGAGGACAACAACGTCAAAGTGCGAGGCCATGCTCCGAACTTTAGTCGGTCGCCCCAGCCGCGTGACGATCGGGCAGGACCTGAGCCCGTTTGGTCACACTCAGTGAAGTGGGCTTTCGTCAGGACCGTTCCGGGCCTACGCTGGGCACGCGCGGGGGCTCGTCCAGCCTGCGCACGTGAGGCGAGACGACAAATGGGGAGCCTGATGGTTCTGGGGAACCGTCGGGGGCTGCGGTTCGCGGCGCTCGGCACACTGCTGGCAGTCATGGCGCTGCCCGCGTATGCCGGCACGCCCACACCACCCCCACCGGCCTCCGTCACGGACGTCAAACGCTCGCTCGAACAGCTCCAGGCCGAGGCCGCCGTACTGCAGGCCGATTTCGCCAAGGCGACCATCGCCTACACCAACGCGCTCAAGGCCGCCGAGGCTGCCGAGGCCGCGGCGAAGAAGGCCGAGACCACGGCCAACACGTCGACCGGCAGGGCCGACGAGGAGCGGCGCCGGCTCGGTGTGATCACCGCGCAGGCCTACCAGCTCGGCGTACCGACTCAGCTCGGTGCAGAGTCGATCCTGTGGTCGCTGGCCCCGGTCGCGGAGAACCTGCAGGAGATCGCCGACCGGCAGACCGCGATCCAGCAGCTCGGTACCACGCAAACCTCGCAGTACAACAAGGCCATGAACGCCGGCGCCGAGGCCGAGAAGGCCAAGGCCGAGGCGGCCGGTAAGCGCGGGGCTGCCAAGGCGGCCGCCGAGCGGGCACAGCAGCTCGGCAACGAGGTGAAGCAGAAGGCGGCCGACGCGGCGTCGCGCGCGATCGATCAGCTCCCCGAGCTCGACGGCGCCTCCGAGCTGTCGAGGCAGCTCCAGCTGGCCCGCAACCAGCAGGCGCTCCTGCGCTGGCAGGCCTACCTGACCGAGCTCACCGCGGCCAAGGTCAAGCTGCCGCCCGCCGCCACGATCAAGAACCCTGCCGCCCTCCCGGCCGGCCTGAGCCCGCTCATCGCCGGCGGTCAGCCGGTCCCCGGCGCGGCCTCGGTGACGGTCCCCGGCAAGACCCTCCGGGTGCTCTCGTCCGAGACGATCCGCGCCGTCAACCAGGCGTTCAACCTGGTCGGCCGCGCCTACGCGATCGACGCCAGCGGCCCCGACCAGTACGGCTGCCTCGGCGCGACCCGCGCCGCGTGGGCGCCGTTCGCCAAACTGCCGAACACGATCAGCAAGGTCTACCCCGGCTACCAGCAGGTCCCGCCGGACCAGATCCAGCCCGGCGACATCATGCTCATGGGCAGCCGGTCGCTCGGCCTGGTCCACATCGGCATCGCCCTCGACAACGAGGAGATGATCGCGTCCGACGAGTCCAAGGGCTCGGTCGTCGTGACGCCGGTCCCGCAGAACCTCTGGGCCGCCCTGCGCCCGACCCTCGGCGCCCCCACCAAAGCGCAGGTCGCACCGACCGCAGGCACCAACGCGGTCAACTTCCGCTGCGGCAACACCGGTACGTCGGTCAACGTCGGCTCCGGCGCGTGGACGTGGCCGTTAGCCGACGGGACCTACGAGATCGGTACGCCGTACGGTCAGTCGGGCGCGTTGTGGTCGAGCGGCTACCACACCGGCCAGGACTTCCCGGCATCACTCGGTACGCCGGTTCGTGCGGTCACCGCCGGCACGATCCGGGTCGAGCACCCGAGCTGGGCCGGCAACCTGGTCCGGATCGACCACGGCAACGGGTTCGAAACCCTGTACGCCCACCTCAGCCAGGTGAACGTGACCGACGGTCAGCAGGTCGTCGCCGGTCAGCGCATCGGCGCGGTCGGCAGCGAGGGCAACTCCACCGGCGCGCACCTGCACTTCGAGGTCCGGATCGGCGGCGACCCGGTCAACCCGATGCCGTTCCTGGCCACCGGCTCCGCGACCACGGGCTGGGGCGGTTTCAGCAACGGCATGATCCCGGCCAGCAAACTGTGTGCGATCGGCAACGGTCACATGCTGCGCTGCGACGCCGCCGCGGCCTACCTGCAGCTCGCAGGCGCCTACCGGAAGGCCTTCGGCAAGTCGCTCTGCATCACCGACTCCTACCGCTCGTACCAGGCCCAGGTGAGCCTGTACGCGCGCAAGCCGTCGCTGGCCGCCCTCCCCGGTACGTCGAACCACGGCTGGGGTGTCGCGGTCGACCTGTGTGGCGGCATCGACAAGTTCGGGACGACGCAGTACCGCTGGATGAAGGCTCAGGCCTCCGCCTTCGGCTGGGTGCACCCGTCGTGGGCCGACCAGGGCGGCAGCCGCGAGGAGCCGTGGCACTGGGAGTTCGGCCGCGCCGCGCGTGCGTGACTCTTTTTAGGGCCTGATTCGTCAGCTTTATTTCCGGGATTTCGGCCTGGTCAGCACGTAGGCTGGGCCCGTGGCCGAGCAGGAAAGTCCCGACCGCACTGATCACAACATCACCTTGGACGCTGATGACGACCGGTGGGAGTGGCGGCGCCGGATCCGGGCGAATCCGAAGAAGCATCTGATCTATCGCGTCGTGGTGGGCGTGGTCGGCGGTGTGCTGATCATCGCGGCACCGCTGACCGGCTGGTTGCCTGGACCGGGTGGTATCCCCCTGTTCATCGCGGGTCTGGCGATCCTGGCGAGCGAGTTCGAGTGGGCCCAGCGGCTGCTCTACAAGGTCAAGGAGTGGGTCAAGGAGCTGACCGCCTGGACCGGCAAGCAGCCGGCCTGGCTGAAGACGCTCGGCACCGTCGCGCTGTTCTGCTGCGTGCTGGTCGCCATCTGGCTCTACATGGCCGTGCTCGGTGTGCCCGGCTGGCTGCCGGACTCGTGGGAGTCATTCCTGCACAAGCTGCCCCTGCTCCCCTGAGTAGGCTGGCAGCTCGATCAGGGTGCTCATTTTCTGGGCCAGCTTGATGAGCTGGCCCGATAGGAACCGGTTACTCAGCATCCGGTTGCGGGCCGCGATGGCGAACTTGGTCGGCGGTGCGAGGAAGCGGCCTGACTGGCTGCCGTCCTGCGTCTTCGACGTCGCCTTGCGCAGCCGGGCCTCGTAGCGCTCGAACGCACCCTCGTAGGCTTCGGCCAGCTCCCCCGCCAGGACGTACGCCCCGACGACCGCCGTACCGGTGCCGAGCGCTCCGAAGGTTGCGCCGTACCCGGCGTCGCCGAGCAGGACGATCCGGCCCGTCGACCAGCGGTCGACATGCACGCGGCTGATCGAGTCGAAGTACAAGTCCGTTGCCGACGGCAACGCTGCGAGCAGTTCGGGGACGCGCCAGCCGAGCCCCGCGAAGTGCTCCTGGATGATCGCCTTCTGCTGGTCGCGGTCGCGCCGGTCGTAGGTCAGCACCGGTGACTTGAAGACGAAAAGTGTCCCCGCCAGCGACGGGTCACGCCGGTCGACACCGACACCGGCCAGCCGCCCCGGAACGTTGTACATCAACGAGTCCTCGACCGGGCCGAGCGTGTTCGGGACCTCCCAGCCGGCCACGTAGTACCCCAGGTGACGCTCGGTCACCCGCTCCGCCGGCCAGGCCAGCCTGCGCACCACCGAATGCATGCCGTCGGCACCGATCACCAGGTCGTACGTCTCCTCCAGTCCGCTCTCGAACGTCACGTCCACCCCGCCCGCCGTCTCGTGCAGGCTCGCGATCGAGTCACCGAACCGGTACGCCGCCACTCCGCGACCGTGGTCGTACAGCACCTGGGACAAGTCCGAGCGCAGGACCTCCAGCTCCCCGCCCGCGAACTCGGCCGGCAACCGCATCAGCTGCCGACCCGACTCGTCCACGAACCGCATCGCCGTACCACCGGTCTGCCGCTCCCGCAGGTCGGCCAGCACGCCCATCCGCTCCAGGACGGTCAGGAACACCTCGCCCCGGAAGTCCACGGCGTACCCGCCCTTGCGTAGTCCGGGCGCGATCTCGACCACCGTGACGTCATGTCCTGCCCGCCCCAGCCAGAGCGCGACCGACGGGCCCGCCACGCTCGCGCCTGACACCAGAATCTTCATCTCGCCAGCTCCTCCTCGTTAATTGTGTCCGCTAGACACAGTAATGTGTATGGTAGACACAGAGCAACCGATCAGGGAAGGGCGAGCCGGATGACCGAGTTGCTGTGGGGTACGGCGCAGCCGCCGAGCCGCGGGCCGAAGCCGGCCGTCACGCTGGCTGGGATCGCCGAGGCCGCGATCCGGATCGCTGATGCCGAGGGGCTCGACGCGGTCTCGATGCAGCGGGTCGCCGACGACCTGCCGGTCACCAAGATGGCGCTGTACCGCTATGTCCCCGGTAAGGCCGAGCTGGTCGCGGTGATGAGCGATCTCGCGATGGGCGCCCCACCGGACCGCCCCGAGCTCCCGTGGCGCGAGGCGCTGCACGCCTGGTCGATGGACCTCTACGAGGGATTCACGCGGCACCCGTGGTTGCTGCTGTCGACAGTCGGCCGCCGCCTGGTCGGTCCGAACGAGCTGACCTGGATGGATCGCGGAGTCCGCGCTCTGACCGACTCCGGCCTGAATGGCAGTGAGCAGCTCGACGCAGTCATGGTGCTGGCCGGCCATGTGCGCGCGCTCGCCTTGCAGACCACCTCATTGCCCGGCGGTCGCCAGCGGGTCACCGAGGAGGCCTTCCTTGGAGCTTTCGCCGAGATCCTCACGACCCATGGCGATCGGTTCCCGAGCCTGGCCGCGGCCATGCGGTCGGCCGATCAGGACAACCAGGGGCTCGAGTTCGGTCTCGAGCGGATCCTGGACGGCCTGGAGATGCTGATCACGAGCCGGAAGGGCTGAGCTTCGGCGTATTGAAACGTTGCCGGTACGTGCTGGCGCTCAGCCCGAAGTGGGACTTGAAACGGCGGGCGAAGTAGTTCTGATCCGGCCAGCCGACCGACTCCCCGATCCGGCTCACCGGCAGGTCGGTGTGCAGCAGCTGGACGGCCGCCAGCTCCACGCGATGCCGGGACAGATAGGCCATCGGCGGCAGGCCCGTCGCCGACTTGAACAGCCGCACCAGGTAGCCGGGCGCCAGGTGTAGCGCCTGGGCCAGGTCGGTCAGCGTCCACGGCCGCGCCGGGTCGGCCTCCAGCAACCGCATCGCATCCAGTACGGCGGGATGCGTCTGGGCCCGGAGATCGTCGCCCTCGGCAACCGTCCGGGCCAGGCAGCTGAGGTACAGCGAGAGCCAGCCGATGAGATCGCCGCGATGCAGACCGAGCGGCTGGCCCCGCAGCGACCGGAGTCCGTCCAGATGACGGCGTGCCTCGGTGAGGGTGTCACCGTCCAGATGTGTGCTCAGTACACCGCGCCGCTGCTCGGAGAACGGTCCGGTCCAGAGGAGATAGCCGAGCAGCGGATCTTCTCGGGTCCAGGCGAGCTCACGCCGTACGAGGTCGGCCGAGAAGCAGCAGTTGTAGACCTCGAGGTCCTCGCACTGCTCGTACTCGTGCCACACCCCGGGCCGGAGCAGGATTGCGTCGCCGGGCTCCAGACGCTGGCGGCCGGCCTGGCTGTGGTGCACACCTTCGCCGCTGATCACCAGCGCGACCTCAAAGAAGCTGTGCGTGTGCAGGGGGTGTGATTCGACGTGCATATGCGGTCCCGCGTGCACGATCGTCCCCTCGACGAAGTGCAGCAGGGTTCCTCGGGTCCGTACCGGCTCGTCGGCCATGCCTCACGATAGGGGCCGAGGTTCATTTCGTGCTAGGACTCGTGCACTCCGGACTATGTCTCGGCGGCGCACCACAGCAAGCTGGCCCTGAATCGTTTCATTCGCAACGGTTGGAGCCTCATGCCGAACCTCGCCGCACCGAGCAGCATCCGCTTCGAACACCGGACCGACACTCCGCTGGGTCTGGGCACTGCCACCCCACGGTTGTCCTGGCAGATCGCGACCGCGCCCGCCGACTACGCGCAGACGGCGTACGAGATCGAGATCACCGGTACGACGACTCAGTCGTACGTGGTCGAGTCTGCAGAGCAGGTGCTGGTGCCATGGCCTGGAGATCCGCTTGCATCTCGAGAACGGATCTCGGTGCGCGTCCGGGTCCGCGGAGGTGATGACTGGAGCGGCTGGAGTGAACCGGCTCGCGCTGAGGTCGGTCTCCTGAGTCCGGATGACTGGAGCGCACGTTTCATCAGCCCGCGCGACAATGCGCTCGGCTCGCCGGCTCCCCTGCTCAGTGCAGCTCTTGATCTGCCGGGTGACATCACCAAGGCCCGGCTCTACGCCACCGCGCACGGCATCTACCTCGCCGAGCTGAACGGGAGTCGCGTCGGCGACGACGAGCTCGCGCCCGGCTGGACGGCGTACCAGCATCGCCTGCGCTATCAGACGTACGACGTGACGGATCTGGTGCAGGCGGGCGAGAACCAGCTCGAGTTCCTGGTCGGGAATGGCTGGTACCGCGGGCGGCTCGGGTTCCGGGATCAGGCTCAGGTGTACGGCTCCCGGATCGCCGTTCTCGCGCAGCTCGAGATCACCACCGCTGACGGCCGCGTTCACACCTTCGGTACCGGAGAGAACTGGACCGCCCGAGAGAGCGCGATCTTGGCCGATGATCTGTACGACGGGCAGCGCACCGATCTGCGCCGGTCACCGGGACCGGACTCCCCCGTGGACGTTCTGGACGCCGATCTCGGGCTACTCGTCGCACCGGACGGCCCGCCGGTCCGGATCACCGAGAATATTCCGGCGAGAGCGCTCTCTGAGTCGCCGAGCGGCAAGACGCTGATCGACTTCGGCCAGAACCTCGTCGGCCGTGTCCAGCTCACCGTCCGTGGCGGTGCGGCCGGCGACGAGATCGTCGTCCGGCATGCCGAGGTTCTTGAGAACGGCGAGCTCGGAGTGCGTCCGCTGCGCACGGCCAAGGCCACCGACACGTATGTGCTGGCCGGCCCGGACGAGGTCGTACTCGACTCCCCGCTCACCTTCCACGGATTCCGGTACGCCGAAGTGACCGGCGTACCCGATCTTCGTCTCGAGGACCTGACCGCGGTCGTCGTCGGCAGCGACCTGCGCCGGACGGGATGGTTCGAGTCGTCGAACGAGCTGCTGAACAAGTTCCACGAGAACGTCGTGTGGGGTATGCGGGGCAACTTCGTCGATGTCCCGACCGACTGCCCGCAGCGCGACGAGCGGTTGGGCTGGACCGGGGACATTCAGGTCTTCTCCCCCACTGCGAGCTTCTTGTTCGATAGTGCGGGGTTCCTCAGCAACTGGCTGGCCGACCTGGCGGCCGAGCAGCTGAAGGACGGGTCCGTGCCGTTCGTGATCCCCGATGTTCTCCGCAATCCGGAACCGGCGACCGCTGCATGGGGTGACGCGGCAACGATCGTGCCGTGGGTGATCTACAACCGGACCGGTGACGCCGGGCTGCTGGCTCGGCAGTTGCCGAGTATGCGTGCGTGGGTGGACAAGCTGACGGCGCTGGCCGGCGGCAACCTGCTGTGGTCGGGCGGTTTCCAGTTCGGTGACTGGCTCGACCCGACCGCGCCGCCTGACAACCCGTTCCGTGCGAAGGCTGACCCCGACGTTCTCGCGACCGCCCATCTGGCTCGGTCGGCCGACGTCGTTGCCAAGGCGGCCGAGGTGGTTGGTGACGCCGAGATCGCGGCGCAGTACGCCGATCTTGCGGGGCGGGTGCGGCAGGCGTTCGCGGCCGAGTACACAACTGAGGGCGGACGCGTCCTGAGCGACGCGGCCACCAACTACGCACTCGCCCTGCAATGGGCGCTCCTCCCGACTGAGCACCAGCGGCAGCGGGCCGGTGAGCGTCTCGCGGACCTGGTTCGTACGGCGAGTTTCCGGATCAGTACCGGTTTCGTCGGTACGCCGCTGATCGCTGACGCTTTGGCCGATACCGGACATCCCGACCTCGCGTACCGCCTTCTGCTGCAGACACACTGCCCGTCTTGGCTGTACGCAGTGACGATGGGCGCGACCACGGTCTGGGAGCGGTACGACAGCATGCTGCCCGACGGCAGCATCAACCCCGGCGAGATGACGTCGTTCAACCACTACGCCCTCGGCGCGGTTGCCGACTGGATGCATCGCCGGGTCGCCGGTCTCGCACCGGCGGCGCCGGGATACCGCTCTCTCGAGATCAGGCCTCTGATCACGGCGCAGCTCGAGAACGCGTCGGCCAAGCACCTCACTCCGTACGGCGAGGCCGCTGTCGCGTGGAGCCGGAGCAACGGCGAGATCACGCTCTCCGTGACCGTTCCGGTCGGCGCTCGCGCCCAGGTCGACGTACCGGGGGCGAGCGAATCGGTCGAGGTCGGGCACGGCACCCACGCGTGGACCGCTCCAGATCCGTTTCTCGAGAACGCTGATCTCGCGGCCGATCCGACCGTGCGCCAGTTGATCGACCACGAAGCGACGTGGAACGCCGTGGTCGCCGGATCACGAGAGAGCGGTTTCTCCCGAGAGAGCGGTTCACAAGAGAGCGGTTTCTCGGGACACGACGCCGCTCTGGCTGCGCGGCTGGAGCGCTATCTCGATCAGCCTGCCACCGGGCTCGCCGAGGCGGCGGGTGATCCCGCCGCCGTGAGAGCCGCTCTCGAGGCCCTGCTCAACCACTGACCCATCCCACCTGCCCCATTCCCCCGGACACATCGCACCTGACCCATCTCACCGGACACATCGCACCTGACCCATCGCACCTGACCCATCGCTCCTGACACACCGCACGATCCCCTAGGAGGTCATGATGACGTTCCGCCCAGGCATGCGAGGAGCCACCGTCGCCGTACTGGCGGCCGGTTCTCTCGCCCTGACCGCGTGTAGCGCGGGCAGTCTCGGTTCCAGCGACGACTCGGGTGGGGGCCCAGGATCGAACACAGTCACGATCACTTATCTGATCGGCAATCAGGACCAGGACATCAAGACAGCCAATCAGCTCGTCAAGGACTTCACCGCGAAGAACCCCGGGATCACGATCAAGACCGAGACCCGGCCGGCCGGTAACGAAGGCGACAACCTGATCAAGACGCGGCTCGCGACCGGCGACATGCCGGACGTGTTCAACTACAACACCGGCTCGCTGTTCCAGGCGATCGCGCCGCAGAAGAACCTGGTCCCGCTCAGCGATCAGCCGTACATCAAGGACCTCGACGAGAACTTCACCAAGACTGTCACCGCCGACGGCCAGGTGTACGGCGTACCAGGCGGCGGCTTCATGGGCGGCGGGGTGCTCTACAGCATCCCCGTCTACACCAAGCTCGGGCTGAAGATCCCCACCACCTGGGCCGAGTTCATGGCGAACAACGCCAAGATCAAGGCGGCCGGTGGGGTCGCGCCGGTGATCCAGACGTACGGCGAGACCTGGACGTCGCAGCTGTTCGTGCTCGGCGACTTCCACAACGTGGCCGCGGCCGAGCCCGACTTCGCCGACCGCTACACCAAGAACCAGGCCAAGTACGCGACCTCGCCGGCCGCGCTGAAGGGTTTCGAGCACACCCAGGCCGTCCACGACGCCGGGTACGAGAACAAGGACTTCGCCTCGGCCAAGCTCCCCGACGGCCTGCGGATGCTTGCCCAGGGCAAGGGTGCGCACTACCCGAACCTGTCCGGTGTGGTCGCGAACATGGTCTCGACCTACCCGGACGCGGCCAAGAACGTCGGTCTGTTCGCGTTGCCTGGTGACGACGCGAGCAAGAACGGCCTGACCGTCTGGACGCCCGGCGCCAACTACATCCCGAAGACGACGACCGGCGACAAGCTCGAGGCGGCGAAGAAGTTCCTCGCCTTCTTCGCCAGTCCCGAAGGGTGCGCCTCGCTGTCCAAGGCCGCGGCCCCGACCGGCCCGTACGCGGTCAAGGGGTGCACGCTGCCGGCCGACGTACCGCAGGCGATCAAGGACATGCAGCCGTACCTCGACAAGCCCGGCGGATCCAGCCTCGCGCTGGAGTTCCTCTCGCCGGTCAAGGGCCCGTCGCTGGAGCAGATCACGGTCGAGGTGGGCTCCGGGATCCGGAAGGCCAAGGACGGTGCCGCGCGGTACGACGAGGACGTGAAGAAGCAGGCGCAGCAGTTGGGGCTGGCGGGATGGTGAGGGTGTACCGCCCCTACTCGAACTGGTTCTACCTGCCGACCGCGCTGATCTACGGGGTGCTGTTCCTGGTCCCGACCTTCGCCTCGCTCTACTTCAGCCTGACCCGGTGGAGTCTGTTCGAGTCGAAGTTCATCGGGCTGGACAACTTCAAGCTGTTCTTCCAGGAGCCCGCCCTGGTCAAAGGCTTCACCAACACCCTCATCTACGCGGTCGTCACCTCCGGGTCGAAGGTCGTGCTCGGACTGCTGCTGGCAGTGCTGCTCACCTCGCAGATCGTTGCCCGCGGCTACCTTCGGTCGGTGGTGTTCTTCCCGGTACTGGTCTCGACGATCGGCATCGGGCTGACCTTCACGGTCCTGATGAATCCCGAACGCGGCCTGATCAACGGTGCCCTGAGCGTGATCGGTATCGACGGACCGGGCTGGCTGACCGATCCGAAGTGGGCGTTGCTCTCGGTGGCTGCGGTCGATGTCTGGAAGGGCGTCGGCCTGGCCACCCTGATCTACATCGCGGGAATCGTCTCCATCCCGCGCGAGTACGTCGAGGCTGCGCGCGTCGACGGGGCTGGTTCGTGGGAGACGTTCCGGCGGATCGTGCTTCCCCTGTCCCGGCCGGCGACGGTGACCGTGATCATCTTGTCGCTCATCGGCGGGTTGCGCTCGTTCGACCTGATCTGGGCCATGACCCGCGGCGGTCCGGGCTTCACCTCGGACGTGATCGCGTCGGTGATCTACAAGCAGTACCAGGCCGGCTTCTACGGGCTGTCGACGGCCGGGAACGTTGTTCTGTTCGTCGTGGTCACGGCGGTCGTGCTGCCGCTGTCGTGGTTCCTGAACCGGCGGGAGGTGGAGCTGTGAGTACGGCGGAACTCGTCAACCACCGGCCTGGCCGCAAGCTCGCGCTCAGCGCGGTCGCGATCGTGGCCTCGGTGGTCGTCTTCCTGATCCCGTTCGCGTTCATCGTGCTGACCGCCGTCAAGGACCGGCAGCAGTCCGCGCTGCTCGACTTCTCCTGGCCGCACCAGTTCCGGTTCGTGCAGAACTTCATCGAGGTGGTCGAGGCCCGCGACTACATGCTGGTGATCGCGTTCATCAACTCGACCATCCTGACCGTCGCGAGTGTGACCGGGATGGTGGTGCTGGCGGCGATGGCCGGGTTCGTCCTGCAGCGCCGGAAGAGCCGGTGGAACGGGTTCATCAACTTCCTGGTGCTGGCCGGCCTCATCATCCCGCCGGCCGTCGTACCGACGATCTGGGTACTGCAGCAGTTCGGGTTGTTCCGGACCATGCCGGGGCTGATCCTGATCGAGATCGCGTACGGGTTGTCGTTCTGCATCCTGCTGTTCCGGGCGTTCGTCGGGACCATCCCGCGCGAGCTCGACGAGGCCGCGATCATCGACGGCGCCGGACCGTTGCGGCTGTTCTTCGGGGTGATCTTCCCGCTGCTGCGGTCCGTTGTGGTGACGGTTGTGGTCGTGCAGTCGGTGGCGGTGTTCAACGACTTCGTGAACCCGCTGTACTTCCTGCCCGGCGACAAGAACGCGACCGTTCAGCTGACGCTGTACAACTTCTCCAGCCAGTACTCCACGCAGTACAACCTGCTGTTCATGAACATCCTGCTGATCACGATTCCGCCGCTGATCATGTTCCTCTTCTTCAACCGCCAGATCGTCGCCGGGATGACGTCCGGGGCGGTCAAGGGCTGAATCCATTCGACGTCGATCGAAGGCGTACCGAGACCAAGGCCCGGCTGGGACAGTGCTCGCATGCGACGCTTCCTGGCCGGGCTGCTGATCCTGCCCGCACTCCTTCCGTTGACCGCTGCCGCTCCGCAGACCGCCGCTGCGGCTGACCCCGTCAAGATCATGCCGATGGGATCGTCGACGACCGCGGGCAGCATCCCGGGCGGCTACCGGACCGACCTCTACTGGATGCTCACGAGCTCGGGGCAGCCGGTCGACTTCGTCGGTTCGATCACCGACAGCACGCCCGCGAACCTGCCGGATCGCAACCACGAGGGGCACGGCGGCTGGGTCATCGACCAGCTCACCCAGGTCGCGACCGAGCGGATGCAGACCTACCAGCCGGACACCGTGCTGCTGCACGCCGGCGCCAACGACGTCCTGCAGAACCTCAATCTTGCGACCGCACCGGCGCGGCTGGAGAACCTGATCCGGACCTTGTACGCCGTACGCCCGGATCTGGCCGTCTACGTGTCGACCGTCGGGCCGATGGCTGACGCGGCGGCGAACGCGCGGGCTGCTTCCTTCAACAACCAGCTTCCGTTCGTGGTCGCCAAGCTCGCGGCGGAGGGTAAGAAAGTCCGCTTCGTCGACAGCCGCACAGCGCTCGCCGCGACCGACGTGATGAGCGACGGGATCCATCTCACCCACAGCGGCAACAGCAAGCTCGCAGCGCAGTGGTACGCCGCTCTGCAGGGCTCGCCGATCGTCCGGTTCGAGGCGGAGACGGCCGTGTTCGCCGGGAAGGCGCACAGCGCAGCCACGCCGCTCGCCTCGAACAACGGGAAGGCCGGGTGGATCGACGACGCCACGAGTTCGGCGACCGTCACGGTCAACGCGCCGTACGCCGGGAACTTCCGGGTGCTCGTTCGGGGTGGGAACGGGTCCGGCGCACTCTCCTCACACACACTCACCGTGAACGGCGGAACTGCGCGCGTGATCGAGTATCCGGCGTACGGGTGGGAGGCGTGGACTCAGCAGGCGCTCGACGTGAGTTTGAAGGCGGGTGCGAACACCTTCAAGTTCAGCTTCCGGACAGGCTTCGCCGAGCTCGACTCGATCGACCTGGTCACGGCGTGAGCGGTTTGCGGACGAGGGCATAGGCCTGCGGCTGTTTCTCACCCCACTCAGGCGCGTGGGTGAGAACGGCGACCTCCTCGAAACCAGCATCAGCAAGCAGCGTTGCCACCTCCGCGGGTTCCTGCAGATAGACGTCGAGATTGATGTCGTGCCCATAGCCAGTGTCGAGGTGATACGTCCCTGTCCCTGCTTTGTAGCCGTAGATCAGGTGGCCGCCGGGCTGGAGGACGCGAAAGGTCTCGGCGAAAGCGGTTGGGAGTTCGTCGCGGGTTGTGTGGACCAGGGAGTACCAGAGGAGCGCTCCGGCGAGCTCGCCGTCCTTCAGATCCAGGTTGAAGATCGAGCCGACGTCGAATCGGAGGTCCGGGTAGGCGGCGCGGGCGACCTCGATCATGCCTGGGGTGAGGTCGATGCCGAAGACGTCCAGGCCGGCTGCGGCCAGGTACGCCGTGATGCGGCCGGTGCCGCAGCCGAGGTCGCCGATCGGTCCGGGTGGGACCACTTCGGTGAAGTAGTTGAGCATCATGCGCTCGGCGACACCTTTGCCGACCAGGTCCGTCAGCATGGTGTGGTAGTCGGCCGCGGCGGTGTTGTAGGAGCCCTCGATATCGTTCACGCGAGGACTCTAGGAAGGCCCTCCGACAGTTTCTGGTAACACTCCGGAGTGTTGTAGGCGTGGGCCGAGAGGCGGAGGTACGAGCGGCCCTCGAAGCCCGTGAGGGTGATCTCGATCTGCAGTTCGCGCGACACGTGCTCCTTGAAGGGTTCGGCGTCCGCGACGACCATCGGCAGCTCGACCAGGCGCAGGGTCGGGGCCGGGTTCGCCACCTCACCGACCGACGTACCGAGTGCTTTCGCGACCAGGCGCGCGCCCTCCTCGAGCATCGCGGTGATCTGCGGCCGCCGGACCGACCACTCGAGCTCGGCCAGGACACGGAGTGACTCCGGCGCGGCGATCCAGGTCGCGTAGTCCTGCGTGCCCTGCATGTCGAACCGCTCCGGCAGGCGTTCGTCGTACTCGGACCACGAAGTGATCAGCGGGTACGACGCCTGCCGCCACCGCTCGGCCACCACCAGCCCGGCCGTCGCGCGCGGGGCCGCCGGCCACTTGTGGAAGTTGCCGGTCCAGAAGTCGGCACCATCGCCGGTCGGCGCGTCGATCAGCGCGGGCGCGTGAGCGCCGTCCACGATGACCGGTACGTCGCGATCGTGCGCGAGCTCGACCAGTCGTGCGATCGGCAGGATGGTGCCGGTCGCGGCGCTGATGTGGTCGAGGAGCAGCACCGAAGCGCCCACCAGAGCTGGTTCGATCAGCGCGACCACCGTGTCGTCGTCCGCCTGCATCGGCAGCTCGACCACCAGCAGCTCCGCACCCCGAGCCCGGGCGACACGCTCGGCGGCGAACCGGGAGGCGCCGTACACGTGGTTGGTCGTGACGATGCGGCTGCCGTTCGGGATCGGCACGGTGGCGAAGGCGGCGGTGATGCCCGCGCTCGCGTTCGGTACGAGGGCGAAGCCCTCCGGATCGGCTTCCAGGAACGCGGCGAGCTCGAGGCGGGCGGCGGCCAGCCGGGCGGGGACGGAGCGGAACCACACCATCGGGTTCGCCTCGGCCTCGGCGCGCAGTGCGCTCAGGACCTCCTGGGTACGGCGCGGAACTGCGCCCCACGAGCCGTGGTTGAGGTGCACCACGTCCGGATCGAGGGTCCACAGGTCTGGGCGGGGGCTGAGTACCGTCACCAGCCAAACGGTACATAATTCCTGACGTGTACCCCTACCTCGACCACGACGGTCCGATCGCGATGGCGCACCGTGGCGGCGCGCTGCACCCGGACCTGATCGGCTACGAGAACTCACTGCACGCCTTCGAGCATGCCGTCGGCCTCGGCTACCGGTACCTGGAAACCGACCTGCATGCGACCAGTGACGGGGTCGTGATCGCGTTCCACGACGATGTGCTCGACCGGGTCACCGACCGGACCGGGGTGATCGCCGAGCTGCCGTGGTCGGAGGTCAGCCAGGCCAAGATCAACGGTCACGAACCGATCCCGCGCCTCGACGACCTGCTCGAACACTTCCCCGGCATCCGGTTCAACCTGGACATCAAGGCGGAGAACGGCCTCGTCCCGGCGGCCGACGTACTGCGGGCCGCGAACGCGATCGACCGCGTCTGCGTCTCGTCGTTCTCGCAGTCCCGCGTCCGCCGGATCCGCAAGCTGCTCGGTCCGCGTCTGTGCACCGGGTACGGCGACCTCGAGATCGCGCTGTTGCGCTTCCTGCCGATCGCGCTTCCGTCGAAGGGGGCGTGTCTGCAGATCCCGGAGAAGTACAAGTCGCTCCGGGTTCTCACCCCGGGGCTGATCGACCGCGCCCAGTCGGCCGGCAAGCAGATCCACGTCTGGACCGTCGACGACCCCGACACCATGCGCCGCCTCCTGGACGCCGGCATCGACGGCATCATCACCGACCGCACCGACCTCCTCCGCGACGTGCTGATCGAACGGGGTCAGTGGCAACCGTAACGACAGGAGGTGTGCCCCGATTCGGGCCCACCGGGGTCGGCCGCAGGCGTGCGGCGGCGTATACGTAGATCTCTACCTCCTGTCGTTCGTGCGCGCGAAAAGCACAGGCGGGAGGCGGGCCGGGTGGGTAGGGTCCGGCGGTATGACACCGGACGAGGTCGACGCGCTGCTCTGGACCGAGCCGGATCGCCAGGTGGCCGAGACGGATCATCGGGTGGCTGAGCGGGTGTTCCTTGCCGCGGGCTGGACGCCTTGCGGGGTTGGCGATTGGGCGTTGGCCTTGCAGTCGCCGGATGGCGAATTCGCCGTGCGGATCAGTCCGTTCGATCCGGCCGGGCCGTATGTCGCGGCGATCTACCGGGAGGCCGTGCACACGCGGCAGGTGCCGCGGTTGTTCGTCCATCGGCGGTTGGCCGGTGGTGGGGATCTGTCGGTGATGGAGTGGCTGAGCGCCGTGCCTGAGCCCGAGGCGGTTGCGTTCCACCGGGCAATCGCTGAATCCGCGCCGGAGGTTGCGGAGCTTGCGCAGGTGATCCGCCGGGTACACGAGCGGGCGCGGGTGGAGTTGCCGTGGTGCGGACCGATCGACGTGAACCCGGACAACGTGATGCGAGCTGCCGACGGCCGGCTCGTGATCGCCGACCTGTTCTCGGCGGCCGGGCCCGAGCTGTACCGGACGGCTGTCGAGGATCCGGCGCTCGTGGCCGCGCGGATTCCGGAGTCGGAACGACGGTTCATGGCGGAGATTCCCCTGACGTCCTCGGGACCATGGGAACCCGGAGCACAGGAGAAGCTGCGGGCCGGGCTGGCGGCTGCGGACGCGGCACGGTCACGTTCCTGACAAGACGCGCTTCTTGGTCCCGGGAAGCTGCCACACTCTGCGCATGGGACTTCTCTCCGCCCCCGCCGGAGTCGACAAGCGGGAGTACTGGGGCTTCAGCCTCTACGACTGGGCCAACTCCGGTTACGTCACCACGGTCGGCACGGTGCTCTTCGCGCCGTACCTGACGTCGGTCGCCGAAACCGCGGCCTGCGGGTACGTCGGTTCGGTGGACAAGCCGTGTCACACCAATCTCGACGTACTCGGGCTCGGTATCTCCCCCGGCTCGCTCGCCTTCTACGTGGTCACGGTCGCGACCCTGATCTCGGCGTTGTTCCTGCCGGTGGTCGGCGCGATCGCGGACCGGCTCGAGCGCAAGAAGCTGCTGATGTGCGGCTTCGCGTGGGCGGGTGCGCTGGCGGCGTGCTGCATGGTCTTCGTCGGTGGCGGCCGCTGGGAGCTCGGCGCGCTGCTGCTGTTCATCGGCAACCTGTGCCTGGGGTCGTCGATGGTTGTGTACGACTCGATCCTGATCGACATCGCACCGCCCGACGATCGTGACGATGTCTCGTCGCGGGCCTGGGCGTTCGGGTACCTCGGCGGCTTCATCCTGCTCGCCATCAACCTCGGCGTGGTCACCGCCCACGAGGCGCTCGGCCTGAGTCAGGGCACAGCGGTCCGGCTCAGTCTGCTGAGCGCCGGTCTGTGGTGGGGCGCGTTCACGTTCTTCCCGTTCCTCAAACTGCGCAACCGGCCGCCGACGAACGTCGTACCGGTTCGAAGCGGCAGCCTGATGAAGCAGAGCTTCGGACAGCTCGCCGCGACGATCACCCACATGCGCGCCTACCCGATGACGCTGCTGTTCCTGGTCGCCTACCTGTTCTTCAACGACGGGATCCAGACGGTCATCTCGGTCTCCTCGACGTACGGCGAGAAGCAGCTGGGGTTCGAGACGCAGATCCTGATCATGACCATCCTGCTGGTCCAGTTCGTCGCCTTCTTCGGGGCACTCGCCTTCGGCCGCTTCGCCCGGCGCTTCGGCACCCAGCGCACGATCATGGGCGGCCTCGTGCTCTGGATGGTCATCGTCGTCGCCGGCTTCATGCTCCCCGCCCGCCAGGTCGTACCGTTCCTCGCGATGGGCGTCGCCATCGGCATCGTCCTCGGCGGCACCCAGGCCCTGTCCCGCTCAGCCTTCAGCCAGCTGATCCCGAAGGGCCGCGAAGCCGAGTACTTCTCGCTCTACCAAGCCGGCGAACGCGGCACCTCCTGGCTGGGCACCCTCGTCTTCGGCCTCGTCCACCAGATCACCGGCTCCTATCGCCCAGCCATCGTCGCCCTCGGCCTCTTCTTCCTGATCGGCCTCATCCTCCTCAGCCGGGTAGACATGCGCCGAGGCATCACCGAAGCCGGCAACCCCCAACCCACGGTCGTCTAACCGGCCGCCGGTCCCCCACGCAATTTCAACGGATATCAGTCGGTGTTGCCCCTTCTCTCCCCGTATACGAGCTGAGAAGGGGTAACTCGGACGGATATCCGTTCCATTCGGGGTCAGGGTCAGGTGGCGTTCGGGCCGACGTCCGCGGCCGTCAGGGGGCGGCGGGTTGGGGTGGCGGTTGAGTATTCGTCGGCGCCTACGTCGTACGGCGCGGTGCGGGGGTGACCGTCCAGGTCGGTGGTGACTCGGGTGGAGTGGTTGGCGGTGGTGGCGTTGATGGCTGCGCTGCCGGTGCCCAGGCGGTAGACGCCGTCGGAGTTCGAGGTGAGTTTCGGGTCGGCTCGGGTGAAGCCGGAGGACGGAATGGTGCCGTTGGAGGCGGAGCCCCAGAGGATGTTGCCGGAGAAGGTGACGCCGGACTGGTAGGGCAGGTCGGTCAGGTTGCCGCTGGTGCCGACGATGAGGTTGTCGCGGATCTGGCAGGCCAGCGGCGGAATGGTGCGGTTGCTTTCGCCGGCAATGCCCTTGGTGTTGTTGCGCAGGGTGTTGAGGACGATGACGACCCGGTCGGGGGCGTCGTTGCCTTTGCGGGCGGTCTCGGACTCGCCGGGGACGTGGTCGCGCGAGCTGCCGCTACCGAGGACGATGCCGGCACTGCTGGAGCCGTTGACGCCGTCGACGTAGTTGTTCACGATCAGGTGGTCGTTTCCGTAGATCCGGATGCCGTTCGTGCCGGACAGGATGTAGTTGCTCTCGACGCGGCTGCCGTTGCCGTGCCGCAGCACGATGCCGCCGAGGCTGTTGCGGATCGTGTTGTAGCGGATCGTGTTGCCGGACGACTTGACCGAGATCGCCTCGGGGTCGCCGTTCGCGCGCTCGAACAGGTTGTACTCGACCGTCGCGTCGGAGTCCGCGAGCGCGCGGCCGCTGGTGCCGAGCCGGAGCGCCTCACCGCCGTTCGAACCGTAGGTGTGGTCGCGGAAGTGGTTGCGCAGGATGTAGGTGCGCTTGGCAATCGTTTCGTTGTCCGGGTCGTTGTTGCTCGGACCGTCGATCACCAGGTAACAGCCGGCGGTCGTCTTGTCCCGGAAGATGTTGCGGTCGATCTTCACGTCGTCGCCCCGGACGACGACCGAGTGGGTGGCGGCCGAGCCGAGCGCGAACTCGTTCCGGGTGAGCCGGATCCGGTTGCTCCCGGCCGTGAGGTCGAGCGACGTGGTCTGCTTGAAGACGAAGCCGCTGATGGTGATGTTGGACGAGTTGGAGAAGACGAAGCTCTTCGAACCGGTCAGCGTCACCCCGCCCTTGGTTTCGGCCTGGATGGTGATCGGCGAAGTGGTGGTGCCGTTGCGGCCGGAGATCGTGATGCCGCTGGAGCCGACGGCGTACGAGCCGTTGGCCAGTGTGATGGTGGTCCCGGCGGTGGCCGAGTTGATGGCCGACTGAAGGGCGGCCAGCGAGGTCACCGTGGCGGCTTCGCGGGCGTCCGCGGCCCTGACCACGACGGCCGTGGCGCCGATCGCGCCAACGGTGCCGGCCAGGAAAGTACGACGTTTCATGATGAGTCTCCTCAACTGCGGGGGCGGTACAGCTTTCGGTACGCACTCGGGGTGACCGAGCTGACTTGACGGAAGACCTTGGAGAAGTACGACTGGTCCATCCCGACGGCGGCGGCGATCTCCTCCATCGGGCGGTTCGTGGTGGTGAGTTCGCGCTGGGCCCATTCGATCCGGGTGCGCTTGATGTACTGCTTCGGCGACAGCCCGAACTCGGTCCGGAACCGCCGGACGAACGTCGCCAGATCCTGCCCGAAGTGGGCAGCCAGCACTTCGACCGTCAGTGGGTTGCCGAGGTTCTGCTGGATGTACTGCACGACGCTGGTCTCGCTCGACTGCTGATGTGACAGCCGCACGGAACCGGCCGGCGCACTGTCCAGGTAGTGCGCGAACAGCGCGGTCAGGGCCGACCGCACCCGTAGCGGCGTCGCGAGACCGGGCGGGTCCCGGTCCGCTGCGCCGACCTGCTCGAACAGGAGCGCGGCCTCGTCCGGCGACTTGCTCTGCACGATGTTCGGCAGCGTCAGCACCTCGCCGATGTCGCGGTCGCCGATCAAGGCCGAGAAGTGCAGCCAGTGCTTGCGGAAGACGTTGTCGCTGATCGTCTCGTACGACACCGGAACGTCGGCCGGCAGGTAGCACATCTCCCCCGGCTTCGGGAACAGTTCCTTGTCCCCCACCACGAGCCGGCCCTCGCCCTCGAGGATCAGGTAGAGCCGCGAGAACGGATCCGGCAGCAACGCCCGGGACCACTCACGATGCACCTTGGTGATCCGAGCCGCGACGACGAGGTCGAGCCGGAGCCGATCCAGGTGCGTCCGGATCAGCTCCTCCTCCCGCTGCGACGTCGCCACCACGTCAGGCGCCGTACTCATGCGGAGTGCGGTCCGACATCGCCGGCGGTCAGCGGCCGGCGGCAGTGCGGCCGGCGGGAGTACTCGTCGGCGCCGACATCGGCTCGCCCGGTACGGCGGTCGCCGTCGAGGTCGGTGTCGATCTCGGGGTAGCTGCGGGTGGCGGCGTTGATCGCCGGGCTCCCCTTGGCCAGTCGCCGGATGCCGTCCGGACCGGCCACGAGGCGCGGATCGGCCCGGCGGAACCCTCCGGCAGGCGCATTCCCGTCCGTGGCCGCGCCCCAGTGCAGGTTGCCCGACCAGGTGACGCCCTCCTGGAACGGCATGTTCATCAGTTGCCCACGATCGCCCATCAGGAGATTGTCGGTGATCGTGCAACCGAGCGGCGGGAGGGTCCGGTGACTCTCGCCGCTCACCGCGTTGTCACAGTCGAGAACCGTGTTCAGCGCGATCTGGACGCCGTCGGGCGCGTCGTTCCCGGTCCGCGACGTCGGCGGCTCCCCCGGGTAGTGGTCGCGGACGTTCCCGCTCCCGAGCACCACGCCGGTGCCGGCGATGTTCTCCAGATAGTTGTTCACGATCTGGTGGTCGTTGCCGTAGATCCGGATCCCGTTCTTGCCGGCCAGCAGGTAGTTGCCTTCGACCCGGTTCCCGTTCCCGTGCCGCAGCACGATGCCGCCGAAGCTGTTGCGGATCGTGTTGTGCCGGATCAGGTTGCCCGACGACTTCACCGAGATCGCCTCGGGATCGCCGTTCGCCCGCTCGAACAGGTTCGACTCGATCACCGCGCCCGCCGTCGAGAGCGCGCGCGGACTAACCCCCAGCCGAATCGGCTCACCGCCATTGTCACCAGGAAAGCTGTGGTCGCTGAAATGATTGCGGTAGACATGCACACCCTGCGCCATCTGGTCGGTCCCGGCGCCTTCGATGCCGAGGTAGATCCCGAGCGTCGTCTTCCCGTGGAAGGCGTTGTGATCGAGCGTCGTGTGGTCGGCCCGGACCATCACCCAGTGCACACCGGCGATATCGGCCAGCTGGAAGTCGTTGCGGGTGAGCCGGATCCGGCGGCAGTCGGCCGGTAGCTCGAAGCTTTTACTCTGCCGGAAAGCAAACCCCTCGATGGTGATGTCCGACGATCCCGTGAGCACGAAGCTCTGCTCACCGGTCAGTACGGCGCCACCGGTCGACTCCGACCGGATCACGATCGGCCGGTGCGGGCGGCCGCGCAGGCCGGTGATCGCGATCGGCTGCCCGGCCGGCACCTGGTAGATGCCGTCGGCAACGGTGATCACGGTGCCCGGTCCCGCCGTACCGAGGGCCCGTCGTAGCTCGTCGAGCGAGCGGACGTGCCGGCGGTCCAGGGTCATCGCCGCGGCAGGGCGGACAGCAGCGGTGCTCAAAGCAACTCCAGCGGTGGCAGTGGCAGTGGCGGTAGCCAGAAAAGTACGGCGGTTCATGGAGCCTCACCCTTTCAACGCGCCGGCGGTCAGGCCGCGGGCGAAGGAACGCTGGAAGAACAGGAAGACCGTCACCGACGGCAACAGCGCCAGCAGCGAGGCCGCCATCACCACACCCGGGGTGACCACCGGGTCGATCCGCAGCGTCCGCAGTGCCAGCGGCAGTGTGTACGAGTCGGAGTTCGTTGCCACCAGCAACGGCAGCAGGTACTGGTCCCAGATCATCGTGAAACCGAAGACCCCGATCACGCCGAGGGCCGGCTTGCAGAGCGGAAGGATGATCTGCCCGAAGATCCGGAACTCGCCGGCCCCGTCGATCCGGGCCGCCTCCTCCAGCTCGCGCGGCACATCCTTCATGAACTCGGTCATCACCAGGATCGAGAACGCCCAGGCCCCGAGCGGCACGATCATCCCGGCCAGCGTGCCCATCAGGTTGAGGTGCAGCAGCGGTACGTCGGCCAGCACCAAGGTCAGCGGCAGCGCCAGGATCTCCTCGGGCAGCATCATCGTGGCCAGGATCGCGACCATCACCAGCGTCATCCCGGGAAAGATCTTCCGGGCCAGTGCGTACCCGGCCAGGACCGAGACCGCGACCTGGAGCAGCAGCCCGAAGCCGACCACGAAGAACGAGTTCAGGAGGTACTTGAGAACGCCGTGATCGAACGCGATCCTGAAGTTCTCGAGCGTCGGGCTCTTCGGGATCACGCTCAGCTGAGTCGGATCAGAGACATGATTGAACGAGCTGACCAGCAGCGCGAGCAGCGGCCCGGCGAACACGACGAACAGGCCGGCGTAGATCACGGTCCGCGCCACCCGCGCGGCAGGGCTCTTGCTTTCAGTGAGACCTAAAGCAGTCTCAGTAGCGGCGCTCACGCGACTCGCCTCCTTCGGAGCAGCTGGACGCAGACGGTCAGGACGAGGGTCGCGAGGAACAGCAGGACGGCGCCTGCGGACGCGATCCCGAGCCGGTTCTGCTCGAAACCGAGTTTGTAGATCAGCGTCATCAGGACCTCGGTCGAGCCGTTCGGCCCGCCGTTCGTCAGCAGGAAGACCTCGGTGAACGCACGGAACCCACGCACGGCCGCCAGGACGAACAGGATCGCGAACACCGGCCGCAGCCCGGGCAGCGTGACGTGCAGGATGCGCTGCTTGGTCGAGGCGCCGTCGACGACCGCCGCCTCGTACAGACCGCGGTCGATCCCGGCCAGCCCGGCGAGGAAGATCATCATGTCGTACGGCGCACCTCGCCAGATCCCCGTCACGACGATCGACACGAGTGACGTATCCGGGTCGTTGATGAACCCGGACGGACCGAGCCCGATCAGACCGAGCACCTGGTTCAGCAGGCCGTCGGCGGTCGGGTGGTACATGATCCGCCAGAGCTCGGCGACCACGGCGATCGGTACGACGACCGGCAGGAACGCCGCCGACCGGATGAAGGTGAGCTTGCGGGTCTGGCCCTCCACCAGCAGTGCCAGCACGAACCCGAGCAGCATCGAACCGGCGGTCTGCCCGACGGCCAGCACGATCGTGTTCCAGGTCGCCGACCGGAAGCCCTCCGACGACAGGATCTCGCTGTAGTTCGCCGACCCCACCCACAGGTTGCCGAGGTAGGGCCGCACCTCCTGCACCGACATCGAGATGGCCTGGACCATCGGGATGAACTTGAAGTACAGGAACAGGATCAGCGCCGGCGTCAGGAACAGCCACGGGATCCACCAGGAGCCCGAGCTGCGCCGGTTGCGGCCGAGGCGGCGCGACGGAGTGCGCCGCGCCACCTCACCTGCCGCGCGCGGCACCCGCCCCGCCGGTCGGGCCTCCGCCTCACGGACACTCACGATGCGCCGATGCCCTGCTGCTTCAGGGACTCGGCGAGCTTGCCGTCGAGCTTGGTCAGCTCGGCGGCGACATCCAGGCTGCAGTCGGCGATCAGCGCGTTGACCGTGTCGGCGCTCGCCTGCCGGACCGGGGTCCAGTTCGGGATGCTCGGCGCGTACCGGCTGTGCTCGCGGTAGACATCGGCGTACACCTTCCAGCGCGGGTCCTTGCGCACCGAGGTGAGGTCGACGGTCTTGTTCACCGGCAGCTGCACGTTGAAGGCCTTCTCGCCTTCCATCCCGAGCTTCTGCGCCTCCGGCGAGATGATGTACGACGCCCAGGCGTTCTGCCCGGCCTCGTTGGCCGACCCGGCCATCAGGTAGGCGCTGCCGCCCTCCGCGAGCACGGTCGCGTCCTTCGCGCCCTTCGGCAGCGGGACCACCTCGTACTTGTCCTTGCCGAGGCTCCCGTCGAAGCGCGGCATCAGGTACGGACCGACGACGTACATGCCGGCCCGGCCGGCTTCGAAGGTCTCGTTCGTGGGCGGCGTGTCCATCGTCGCGGCGCCGGGCTGGACCACCTTCTCCGTGCAGGCGAGGTCGCGGAACCACTTCGTCGCGGCGACCGACTCCGGCGTGGACATGGATGGCTTGTACTTGCCGTCGGCTTGCTTGGTGATGAAGTCGCCGCCGGCGCCCCAGAGGAAGTTCGAGAAGTACCAGGACGCGTAGCCGCGCTTGGTCGACCCCGGTACGGCGAGGCCGTAGGTGTCGTTCTTGCCGTTGCCGTCGGGGTCCTTCGTGGTGAAAGCCTTGGCCAGCGCGACGAACTGCTCGCGGTCCGTCGGGGCCGGCAGGCCGACCTTCGCGCGCCAGTCCTTGCGGATCAGCAGGGCGGAGGCCTGCGCGGAGTACGGAACGCCGTACATCTTGCCGTCGCCGGACTTGGCCGCGGCGAGGGCGGACTCGAGGAGCTGGTCGCTGTGCTTGACGGCGGCCGGGTCGACCTCGCGGACGATTCCCTGGGTGACCATCGTGCCGAGCTGCGACGAGTCGTTCATGACGATGTCCGGCAGGTCCTTCTGCGCGGCGCGCTGGGACAGCTTGGTCTCGAAGTCGTCGAAGATCGCGGTGACCTCGATCTTCTGGCCGGTCGCCTGCTCGAACGCGGCGGCCAGCTTCTTCATCCCCTTCTCGCCGTCGCCACCGGGCGTGGTCCGCGTCCACAGCTCCAGCGTGGCCTTCGGATCCTGCTCGGCCTTCGCCGCTCCGGTGCTCCCGCAACCCCCGACGGCCAGGGCTGCCCCAAGCCCGACCGCAACCCACTTCAACGACGACTTCGTCATCCCGCCCACCTCAGATTTGTACTTTTTGGACCTCATTTCGTCGGAAGATAGCGCTTTCCACGCAAGCCGGTCAATGATTCATCCGATGTCTGTTGCCGGGCCGTGACATGGGTGAGCGCCCGGCCGGGGTGCTGGCCGGGCGCCCAGAATGTGCGCAGCCTGGGTCAGCGCGAAGGGGTCGCACCTGGGGTGCGACCGCCGCCACCTGGAAAAGTGCCACCCTGACGGACACTGCTGGCGGTCACCGAGCCGTCGGTGTTCTGCCCGGTGACGATCACCTGCTCACCAGCTTTCAGGTCACCGGCCGTGCCCTTGGCCGTGATCTCGAAAGATGTCTCACCGGTGAGCTTCACGGTGACATCGCCGTTCTGAGTCTTCACGACCAGCTGAGAGTCGGTCGCCGAGACCACCGTGCCGACGGTCGCCGCTCCCCCGGGCCCCTGACCACCCTGGCCACGGAAGCCGCCGTACCCGCCCGCCGGTCCGCGGCCTGCCTGCGTCTGCTGCGGCGTGCTGTCCGCCGCGAAAGCCGCGTGCAGACCCGCACCACCGGCCAGGCCGATCGCGAGAACCACCACGCCAGCCAGTACGGCGGTCGCGGTCGGCAGGCTGACCGTCTTCTTCGGCTTCAGTGCCGCATCGACCTCTTCGTCGGACCCGATCTGGGCGAACTCATCGGGCGTTTGGTTGGACATCGGTAGTGCCTCTCACTCGTGCCGTAGGGCGTCGATGGGACGAAGGCCGGCGGCTCGGTGCGCCGGCATGCTGCCGAAGAACAGGCCGACCGCGGCGGACACCCCGAGGGCGAGCGCGATCGACGACGGGACCAGGACCGGTGTGACCCCGGCCAGCTGGAACTGGGTCATGATCAGCGCGGCCGCGACTCCGACGGCACCGCCGATCAGGCTGAGGAGGGTCGCCTCGATCAGGAACTGGCCGAGGATCGTGCGCCGCCGGGCACCGAGGGCCTTCCGGATCCCGATCTCCCGGGTCCGCTCGGTGACCGTGACGAGCATGATGTTCGTGACCCCGATCCCGCCGACCACCAAACTGATCGCGGCCACCGTGGCCAGCAGCGCCGTGAAGGTGGCTGCGGTGTCCTGGCTGGTCTGCAGGATCTGCGCCGAGTTGGTGATCCGGAACGGCGAGGTCGTGGTGGCCGGCACCTGATGCCGCGCGGTCAGCAACTGGGTGACTTCGGCCTGGGCCAGGTCGACCCGATCCTTGCCGGCCGCCTGGATGACGATCTGGCTCAGAGCGCCGTACCCGGCCTGCGTGGCGCGTAGCGTGCTGATCGGGACGATCGCGGTCGCGTTCGGGTCGTTGAACCCGGTGCTGTCCTTGCTGGCCAGGACGCCTCGTACGACGAAATCGACCCCGCCGAGCTTGACCGTCTGACCGACCGCGGCCTGGGCGCGGCCGAAGAGTTCGGTCGCGGTGGTCTGCCCGAGCACGATCACCCGCTCCGCCGAGTCGACGTCCTGCTGGGTGAACGACTGCCCGGTTCCGACCGGGGTATTGGTGGCCGGCAGGTACGCCGGCGTCGTACCGATCACCTGGTTGATCGTGTAGCTGGTGTCGCCGTTGGTCGCCGTACCGGAGCTCGTCATCACCGGGGCGACCGAGGCCACGTCCGGGGCAAGCCGGCGATCGGCCAGTGCGGCGACGTCGTCGAGGGTGAGCGCGTACTGCTGCGCCGACGGCCCGGCCTGGCCGCGGGCGAACCCGCCGCCGCCACCGGTGGTCGAGACCGTCAGCAGGTTCGTGCCCATCGCTTCGAGCCGGCTCTGCACGGCTTTCGCGGAACCGTTGCCCACCGCAACCAGCACGATGACCGCGCCGACTCCGATCGAGACTCCGAGCACGGTGAGCAGCGACCGCAGCTTGTTGGCGCTGAGACCGCGTAAGGCGGCCCCGAACAGATCGCGGGGTGACATCAGCGCGTCACCTCGTCGACCACGATCCGGCCGTCGGCCACCTGGATCAGCCGGCGGGCCCGCGCGGCCACGTCGTTCTCGTGGGTGATCACCACGACCGTCCGGCCCTCGGCGTTCAGCTCGTCGAACATGCCGAGGACCTCGTCGGTCGAATGCGCGTCGAGGTTGCCGGTCGGCTCGTCGGCCAGCAGGATCCGCGGGCCGGTGGCCAGCGCGCGGGCGATCGCGACCCGTTGCTGCTGGCCACCGGACAGCTCGTTGGGCCGGTGACCCGCTCGATCTGAGAGACCGACGAGCTCGAGAGCACGGTTTGCTCGAGAACGCCGTTCTTGGCGGCGCAGGTGAGCGTAGGTCAGCGGGAGTTCGACGTTGGCCAGTGCGGTGGTGCGTGGGATCAGGTTGAAGGACTGGAAGATGAACCCGATCTTGCGGCCGCGGACGAGAGCCTGCTGGTCCTCGGATAGTCCGGCGACGTTGCTGCCGTCGAGGAAGTACTCGCCGCGGGTCGGCACGTCGAGGCAGCCGAGGATGTTCATCAACGTCGATTTGCCGGAGCCGGACGAGCCCATCACGGCGACGTACTCGCCGGCGTCGACCCGCAGCGAGACACCCCGAAGTGCGTGTACGGCGGTCTCCCCCGCACCGTACGTCTTGGTGACACCGCGGATGTCGATCAGGGCGTTCACCGATTGCCACCGGCGTTGCGCTGAATCCCGCCGGCCGGCAGCTGACCGCCGCCGCCGGGGAACTGGCCGGGACCTTGCCCGGTGCGGCCTTGGCCGGTCTGGCCGGTGCCGCCGATCGCGCCCTGCAGGAGTTCGACCTGGTCGCCCTCGTTCAGCCCGGTCTTGATCTGGGTGAAGCTGCCGCCCTTGATGCCGATCTCGACCTCGCGGCTGGTGCCGTCGGCCATCGTCACGGTGTTCGTCGTACCGGTGGTGACGACCGCCGTACTCGGGACATACAGCACGTTGGTCGCCTTGGCGGTCTGGACGGTGACGTTCGCGGTCTGGCCCATCCGGGCGTTCGCGGGAAGCTTGGCCAGCGAGAAGGTGGCCGAGTACGAGACCACGCCATTGGTGGTGGTCGGGGTCGGCGAGACCGAGGCCAGGGTCGCGGTGAGGTTGGTGCCGGGTTCGGCGTTGAGGGTGACGGTGGCGGACTGGCCGGCCTTGATCTTGATCGCGTCGGCCTCCGGGAAGGCGGCCGAGACCTGGAGTGCCTTCAGGTCCGAGATGTCCGCGAAGCCCGTGCCGGCGGCGGACGTCGTACTGGTCGAGGTTGACCCTTGACCTGAGGTCGAGCCGGTGGCTCCTGAGGTTGAGGCGCTGCTCGACCCCGCGGCCGAGCCGACCGAGCCGTTGATCGCGGTGATGGTTCCGGCGATCGGTGCCTTCAGTGTGGTCGCGGCGACCGCGGACTTGGCGGCGACGACGTCCTGGTCGGCCTGCTCCTTGTCCGCCTTGGCCCGGGCCAGCGACGCCTCGGCGTTGCTGACGGCAACGTCCGGGTTCTGGGTCTGAGTCTGACCCTGTGCCTGAGCTTGACCTGTCGGCGTGGGTGAGGCCGAGGCCTCCTCGGCCTCCTCCCTGGCGTCGACAGCGTCATCCAGCGACTCGTCGGCCGCCGTCACGGAGTTCGCCGCGGCGATCTGGTTCTGCTCGGCGATCCGCAACTGCCGCTCGGCCGCGGCCGGGTCGACCTTGGCGATCGCGGCTCCCTTGGCGACGACCTGGCCGACCTTGACCAGGATCTGGGTGACCGTGCCGGAGGTCTCGAACTGTGGCGAGGCCGTCTGGGAGCTCGCCAGCGTCCCGCTGGAGCTGACGCTCGCGACCACGTCGCCGCGGGTCACCGCGACGCTCGGCCGGGCCGCGGCCGCGGACGGTTCGCTCCCGCGGAAGAACAGGAAGTACGCCGTGACGGCGATCGCGGCGACGACGGCCACCAGGGACACGTTCAGCAGACTGAGGCCACGGAGTTTGTGGCGGGGTAGCACCATGGGACCTGAAGCTAGAGACGGTTACTGAGGAAGTGGTCCCTGATTCCTGGCAACTGACTGTGAACTTCGCGCGTCTGTAGTACGGCTGCTCACGACACACCGTGATCTGTATACGCCTGATGACAGGCGGTCATGACGGTGCTGTCAGGTGCGTACATATCGCTCGGGCATGCCAAAATGGGAATGATCCGGGCCGACCGACCGTTGGCACGGATGACGATCTCGGAGGTTTGACATGTCTAATCGCGTACTGCGTGGTTCGGGGCTGGGTGGGGTCAGCTTCGAGGATGACCGTGGTGTCGAGTTCGCGCCGCGCCAGATGATCACGTACGACTGCCCCCGCGGTCACGTGGTCGAGGTGACGATGGCGCACGACGCCGAGGTGCCCGCAATCTGGGAATGCCCGCACTGCGGCAGCGAGGCCGCTCGCTCGACCGGTGAGAAGCCGGAGCCGAAGCAGGAGAAGCCGGCCCGGACGCACTGGGACATGCTGCGCGAGCGCCGGAGCATCTCGGAGCTGGAGGAGCTGCTCGCCGAGCGCGTGGATCTGCTCCGCAAGGGTGAGATCGGCCCGGCGCACCTGCACCGGACCAAGCGCACCGCCTGACGTAAGCCCGAAGAAGCCCGGATCGCAACGGCGCGATCCGGGCTTCTTCATCCCCTCGTTTGCCTAAAGGCTTTAGGTTTGCACATAATGAGTTATGGCAAGAGTGGGACTGACCCCTGAGCGGCTGGCCCGTGCGGGGGCCGAGCTGGCCGACGAGATCGGCTTCGACCAGGTCAGCGCGTCGGCGCTGGCCCGGCGGTTCGGCGTACAGGTCGCGAGCCTGTATGCGCACGTGCGCGGCGCTCACGACCTCAGGTCGCGGATCGCTCAGGTTGCCCTCGACGAGATGGCCGACCGGGCGTCCGAGGCGCTGGCCGGGCGGGCCGGGCGCGATGCGCTGGTGGCACTGGGCACGGTCTACCGCGACTACGCCCGTGAACACCCCGGCCGGTACGCCGCCGCGCAGTACCGGGTCGATCCCGGCTCAGCCGCGGTGGACGCCGGGCGACGGCATACCGAGCTGACCCGAGCGGTACTGCGCGGCTACAACCTGGACGAGCCTGCCCAGACGGACGCGATCCGGCTGATCGGCAGCGTCTTCAACGGCTACATCGGCCTCGAGGTCGGCGGCTCGTTCGCCCACTCCGCCCCTGCCAGCGACGAGAGCTGGCCGCGCATCCTCGACGCCCTCGACTCACTCCTCCGGAACTGGACCAAGTCATGATCACCACCCCCATCACCATCGACCTCGTCCGCGGCGCGCTCGAACTGGAGCCCACCGAGCGTGGCCTGGTGCCGCACCGGCTTCCCGCCTGGGCCCGTCGCCAGTACGACGACGACCAGCTCGCCGGTGCGGAAGCGCAGCCGTCGGGCATGCGGCTGGCCTTCCGCACCCGCGCGACTGTCGTCGAGCTCGACGTGATCGCCACCAAGCGGGACTATCTGGGTGCTCCGCCGCGACCGGACGGCGTCTACGACCTGGTGGTGGACGGCGTGCTCGCGGGCCAGGCGACCACCACGGCGGGCGACGTGATGACCATCGACCTGATGGCCGGGACCGCCGACGTACGGCGTGGCGCGTCGACGACCGTCCGCTTCGCCGATCTGGGTGATGCCGAGAAGGCGGTCGAGATCTGGCTGCCGCACGACGAGAACACCGAGCTGGTCGCACTGCGCACCGACGCTCCGATCGCCCCCGTCGCGACTGACGGCCGCCGTACCTGGGTCCATCACGGCAGCTCGATCAGCCACGGCTCGAACGCACTCAGCCCGACCGGGACCTGGCCGGCGCTGGCCGCGGCGCAGGGTGGCGTCGAGCTGATCAATCTCGGGTTCAGTGGCAGCGCGGTCGTCCAGCCGTTCGTCGCTCGCACGATCCGGGACTTGCCCACCGACCTGATCAGCGTGAAGCTCGGCATCAACGTCGTGAACAGCGATTCGCTCCGGCTGCGCACCTTCGTCCCGGCCGTGCACGGTTTCCTGGACACCATCCGCGACGGTCACCCGACCACGCCCCTGCTCGTGATCTCGCCGATCCTCTGTCCGATCCACGAGGACACGCCCGGCCCCACCGGCTGGGATCTGGCTGCCCTGGCCGAAGGCCGCCTGGCCTTCGTCGCCGACGGCGACCCGGCCGACGTACCAGCCGGCAAACTCACGCTCACCACCATCCGCACCGCTTTGGCCCATCTCGTCGCCCAGCGCGCCGCCGAGGACCCCAACCTGCACTACCTCGACGGCCGCGCCCTCTACGGCGAAGCCGATACTCCGGCCCATCCGCTCCCTGACGACCTCCACCCTGACGCCGATTCCCACCGCCTGATGGCTGAGCGCTTCAGCACCCACGCCTTCACCGGCAAGGGCCCCTTCGCGGGACCGTCCCAGGTACGCTAAGGAAGGTAGTGCTGTTGCCGTCGCGGATCCGAGGGAGGTGCGCCGTGGCCCTGGACATGGTCGCTCCGGCGTGGATGCACACGCAGATCACAGCCGAGCAGTACGACTCGTGGACCGCCGAGCAGTGCGCCGGCATCGAGATCGTGGACGGGATTGTCGCTGTGGCGCCGAGTGCCTCCAAACGTCACAACCGGATCGCTCGGCTGCTGGCGAACGCGCTGGACCAGGCCGCCGGCCCGGAGTGGAACGCGGACACCGACTTCGATGTCCGGCTGCAGGACGCGCCGCTGACGAACCGGCGGCCGGACGTGGTCGTCTATCGCGCGGACACCATCGACATCTCCCCCACCCGCCCCGAGCACGTGCTGCTCGTCGTCGAGGTCGTGTCACCCGGCTCGGAGACCACAGACCGGATCGTCAAGGTCGACCAGTACGCGAAGGCCGGGATCGGCTTCTACTGGCGGGTCGAGCAGGCGGCCACCGGGCTACCGATCGTCTACACCTACGTGCTCGATCCGGCCAGCCAGAACTACCGCGACACCGAGGTCTTCGCCGGCGAGATCAAGACCGCCGTACCGTTCCACGTCTCAGTGGATCTCGGAGTGCTCTGACCGCTACTTGGGTGGTTCAGGGTCGATGACTTCGCCCTGTACGACGTTGTCGGCCGACGAACGCGGTCCCGTGGGACCGGTGGGTGGGCCGAAGCCGGTGAAGCCAGGGCCGTTGGAGCCTGGCGTTCCTGGGCCGAAGCCCTGAACTCCGCCCAGGCCGCCCAGGCCGGTGGTGCCTAGTTGGGTTACCCGGCGGCCGAGGAACGCGGTGAGGGCTCGGCGGGACAGCGGGCGGGTGAAGGGGAGGACGAAGAAGAAGCCGACGATGTCGGTCACGAAGCCCGGGGTGAGCAGCAGCGTGCCGCCGATCAGGACGAGGGCACCGTCGGCCAGCTCGCGGCCGGGCATCTTGCCGGTCTCGAACGACGACTGCAGGGCGGCCCAGGCGCGGCGGCCTTCACGTTTGATGAGCCAGGCGCCGAAGGCGCTCTCGGCGACGAGGAGGGCGACGGTGGGCCAGCCACCGATCACCTGGCCGACCTGGATGATCACGTAGATCTCCACGATCGGCACCACGAGCAGCGCGAGCGCCACCAACCAGCCCATGTCGTACCCCTCTCCTGCTTCAGGCCAGGATACGGAGTCCGGCCAAGCTCTAGACGGGAACCTTCTGCCGCACGGGCTTCGCGGCCGGCGGCTCCTGCGGGCGGGCCGGGCGGCGGGTCGCGAGGGCGAGCACAATGCCGAGCAGGCCGAGGCCGGTCAGGATCCACTGCGGCCAGGCACCGAGGCGGATGGCCAGGGTCTTGCCGTCGCGGACCGGGACCTTCGCCACGTAGACGTCCGCGACGAACTGGCCGGACTTGTGCTCGACCTTGCCGTTCGGCTGGATGACGCCGGAGATGCCGCTGGTGGAGGCGATCAGGACGGTCCGGCCGGTCTCGATCGCGCGCATCCGCGTGATCGCGAACTGCTGCTCGGGCTGACCGGTGCCGCCGTACGTCGCGTTGTTCGTCTGCACGACCAGGATCTGGGCGCCGCCGTTGAGGACGTCGGCGATGACGTTGTCGTAGGCGAGCTCGAAGCAGATCACGTCGCCGTAGGTGACGCCGCGGATCGGCACGATGCCGGGGACCTTGCCGGGTGCGGTCTGCCGGCCGACCATCTCCAGGCGCTTGATGTAGGGCAGCAGCTGCTCGCGGAACGGGATGTACTCACCGAAGGGCACCGGGTGCCGCTTCGCGTAGACCTGGCCGGGGCCGGTCTGCGGGTCCCAGACGACGCCGGTGGTCTGCCGCTCGTTCGGGCCGGGGCCCTCGAGGACCGCGCCGACCAGGATCGGGACGTTGACGGCCTTCACGGCCTGCTCGATGTCCGCGCGCGTCTCGTCGTCCTTGAACGGGTCGATGTCGGTCGAGTTCTCCGGCCAGATGACGACGTCCGGCTTCGCCTCGGTGCCGACCTGGACGCGCTTGTCCAGGTCGAGGGTCGCGGTGAGGTGGTTCTTGGTCACGGTCCGGGCCCGGCCGAGGAACTCCAGCCCCTTGCCGGGGACGTTGCCCTGCACCATCGCAGCGGTCACGGTCTTGCCGTTGCCGTCGGTGGACAGGTTGATCAGCGCGCTGCCACCGAAGATCGCCACTCCGGCGATCACGGCCAGCACCCGGACCCGGAACCGCGTGGCCTGCCGGAGCGCGACGTACACGAGGACACCGAGGACGGCGATGACGAAGCTCAGGCCGGGGATTCCGACGTACGCCGCAAGTCTGCCCAACGGGGAATCGGAGAAGGCCCAGGCGAGCCGGCCCCAGGGGAAGCCGCCGAACGGCACCGAGGCGGTCGCGAACTCGGTCGCGATCCACAGGCACGGGATCCACAGCGCCCACAGCTTGTGCCGGAACACCCGCACGGCGAAGGCCCCGAAGACCGCGTAGAACAGGCCCTCCAGGATCGCGAGCGCGATCGCGGCGTCGCCGCCGATCACACTCAGCCAGGGCACCAGTGTCGCGTAGTACGCGATCCCGAAGCCGGCTCCGATCAGGAAGCCTGCCTTCGATGAGAGAGCTGGACCGTTCAGAGCGGCGAAGAACAGGGGCAGTGCGATGACGGTCAACCACGGATAGGTGTGGGGTTCGAAGGCGTACCCGAGCGCTATGCCCGCCGCCACAGCCACCACGACACGCGGCAGCAGCCGCCCCAGAGCCTTCAACCGGTCCACGCCGTCTCCCTAGTCCTCACCACCGGCACCACCGGCCGTGACAACTGTATCGGGAGCGAAGAAGGCCGCGAACATGGAAAGGGGCTCGGCGCCCTTCGGACCAACCGGCGGATCACTGGATGCGAACCGCACGGCTGTTGTCTACTGGGCGCCGAGCCTCTTCACCTCTGCCCCGCGGGGGGCTAACCACCGGCGATCTCAGCCCCCGTCGACTCAAGCCTGGCACTGGCCTGGTCAGCGTCGCGGGATCATCCGGTGGCCGAACTCTGTGTGACCGTTGGTCAAACACGTTCTGACGACTCCCAAAACGATGCTCGCTGCCGACGACGGTGTCAACCTCTCCATCGGCCTCTTTGGGCCGTTGTAACACTTTCGTCTGGCCTACCAGAAGTTACACCTGTGTCACTCCACGTGACTGTTACCTAGGGCAACTATTCGTCACCCAACCGGTACGACGACGGTGCCCTTCGCGCGTGTGATCACAAGGGGTTCGGCAAGCACCTCGGCGGCCGATTCGGACCGGTCCGGCCGGCCCCGGCAGACGACGTACGCGCTGAACTCGAGCTCACGGCTGCGGGTGCCGACGCGGGTGATCGTGGCCTGCACCTCGACCACGTCTCCGGCCCGCAGCGGCTGCAGGAACTGGACATCGGAGTACGACGCGAACAGGCCTTCGTCACCGTCGGCCTGGATGCACACCTCGGTCGCCACGTCACCGAACAGCGCGAGCACATAGGCCCCGTCGACGAGGTTCCCCGCATAGTGCGCGTGGCTGTACGGCACGTACCGGCGATGCGTGACAGACAGGCCAATGGTTGCCTTTGACACCTTTATGCACTCCGCTTCACAGGTTGACGTTTGGTGACGAGGGCATCGACCAGATAGCTGGCGACCTCGCCGGGTGTGGTGCCGCGCCCGAACACGCGGTCGACGCCGAGCTCACCGGCCATCTGCTCGGTGAAACGGGGGCCACCGGCAACCAACACCGGCCGCGCGTTCTCGGCGTACGCCTCCCGGAAGGCCGCGGACATCTCCTTGGTGTTCAGCACATGTGCCTCGCGCTGGGTGACCACCTGGGAGACCAGGATCGCGTCGGCCTTCTCGGCCTTGGCCCGCCGGACCAGTTCCGGTACGGCGACCTGGGCGCCGAGGTTGACCACCTTCAGCTCGCGGTAGTACTCCAAGCCCTTCTCCCCCGCGAACCCCTTGATGTTCATGATCGCGTCGATGCCGACCGTGTGCGCGTCGGTACCGATACAGGCGCCGACGATGGTGAGCCGCCGGCGCAGGTGTTTGCGGACCGCGAGGTTCACCTCCTTGGGCGAGAGCAGCGGGTAGTCGCGCTCGATCACCTCGACCTTGTCGGTGTCGACCAGGTGGTTCACCGGGCCGTAGACGACGAAGAAGGTGAAGTCCGGTCCCATCGGTTTGGCGTGGACGACGAGCGCGGGGTCCATGCCCATCTTGTTGGCGAGCTGGATCGCGGCGCCCTCGGCGCGCTTGTCGTGCGGGATCGGCAGCGTGAACGACATCTGCACCATCCCGTCCCCGGTGGTGTCGCCGTACGGCCGGATGATGCTCATTGGCCCTCCTCCAACAACTCGATCGCCGGGTTGTAGTACTCGCTCGAGCGGCGCGCGACGCCGTCGAGGCCGCGGCCGGCGTCCTGTGGGCGTTTCATCAGCCCGAAGGTGCCGTCGCCGATCGCGTTCAGCAGACCGTCGTCGACGATGCGCTCCAGCAGGTCGATCGACTCCCCCAGTACCTGCCGCGCGCGGTTGGCGATGAAGCCGTCCGGCGCGGGGTGGAAGTCCTCATGAAGGTTGCCGGCAGCACCTAAAACGTAACGGACGTTCTGCAGGGCCAGGTCGCGGTCGGAGATCCACGGCGTCACGACCGCCTCGGTCATCATGCCGACCAGCAGGATGCCCTGCCCGGTCATCGCGCCGACCAGGTTGAAGAAGCCGTCCAGCAGGTAGCCGCGGAACACGTCGCCGGTCATGTGCCGGGTCGGCGGCATCCATTTCAGCGGCGCGTCCGGGAACAGCTGCCGCGCCAGCATCGCGTGCGCGAGCTCCATCCGGAACGAGTCCGGGATCTCCGGCGTGATCTCGAACGCGTGCCCGAGACCGAGCTGCCAGTCCTCGAGCCCGGCCTCCTTGGCGAAGAACTCGTTCAGCAGCTGCGAGACCGTCACCGTGTGCGCGGCCTCGACCGCGTCGGCCGTGGTCAGGTAGTTGTCCTCGCCGGTGTTGATGATGATCCCGGCGCGGGCGTGGATCTGCCGGCTGAACCGCTGGTCGACGAAGGTGCGGATCGGGTTGATGTCGCGGAACAGGATCCCGTACATCGAGTCGTTCAGCATCATGTCGAGCCGCTGCAGACCGGCCAGCGTCGCGATCTCCGGCATACAGAGGCCGGAGGCGTAGTTCGTGAGCCGGATGTAGCGGCCGAGTTCGCGCGACGACTCGTCGAGCGCGGCCCGCATCAGCCGGAAGTTCTCCTGCGTCGCGTAGGTCCCGGCGAACCCTTCCCGGGTCGCGCCCTCGGGCACGTAGTCCAGCAGCGACTGCCCGGTCGAGCGGATCACCGCGATGATGTCCGCGCCGGCCCGGGCCGCGGCCTGGGCCTGCGGGATGTCCTCGTAGATGTCGCCGGTGGCAACGATCAGGTAGATCCATGGCCGCTGTTCGGGATCGCCGTGCTTCTTGATCAGCCGGTCGCGCTCACGCCGTCTGCCGTCGACCAGTTTTAGACCGCCCGCCGCGGCCTTACGAGCCGCCGTACGGGCTCGTGCCGCGTCGCGGCCTTCGGGGAGCCGGAAGGTGACCGATCCCGAGGCTGCCTTCTGGGCGAGCACGTTCAGGTCCTCGGCTTCGCCGCGCAGCAGCGCGTCCCAGACCGGCAGCGCGAACCCGTGCTCGAGCCCGACATCCGCGCGGACGGTGTCCGCCAGCCGGTTCACCCACGGAATGCCTTCCGAGTCCGCGCCGGCCAGCCCAGCCAGCCGCAGTACGGCGCGCTCGACCGAGACCGTCGTGTGCTGCTTGGCCAGGTTGACGATCGGCCGCCCGGCCTTGCGGGCCAGGCTGCGCGCCTTCCGGACGGTGGCCGGATCGAGGTCGAGCTTCTTCACCGCACGAGTCACTGCGACCATCCTTCGGAGTCGTACACGATGCGACCGCCGACAGCGGTCCGCAAACAGGTGGGCACCGGCGAGCCCTCGGACAGATCAGGCAACACCGGTACGCCGGCCCGCGGGTCGGTCGACCAGGCCGCGACCCGCTGATCCGGGGTCTGGACGACGAGGTCGGCCTCGCTCTGCCAGATCGCGTACGTCGCCGGCATGTTCGGTGCGAGCACGCCCGCATCGTCGATCCCGGCCGCCCGCCAACCACCACGGGTATGCGCCTGGAACGCCGCGCGGACCGTGATCCGCTCGTCGGGATTGTGGTGGAACGCCGCCGCCCGCACGGCCTCCCACGGGCCGAGCTCGGTCACCGGCGCGTCCGAACCGAACGCCAGTACGACGCCCGCCCGGGCCAGCGACGCGAACGGGTTCATCGCCTGCCAGCGGTCACCGACACGTTCGGCGTACATGTCGTTCGGGCCGCCCCACAGTCCGTCGAACATCGGCTGCACGCTGGCAGCGACGCCGTACCGGGCGAAGGTGGCGATCGCCTCCGGGCTCGGCATCTCCACGTGCTCCAACCGGTGCCGGACAGCGACAAGCGCCTGGGCACCGACCTTCTCGGCGGCCAGCTCGAAGCCGCGTGCGATGTTGTCGAGCGCCTGGTCGCCGATGCAGTGGAACCCCGCCTGCACGTCTCGCTCGGTGCAGGCGATGACGTGCTCGGCGATCTGCTCAGGCGTCAGGTAGGCGTGCCCGCGGTGATCGGTCTGGTCCGCGTAGGCCTCGCGCAGGGCCGCGGTCCGGGAACCGAGCGCGCCGTCGGCGTTCAGGTCACCGGCCAGGCCGATCACGCCGTACTCGTCGAGGACCTCGAAGACACCGGGCTCACCCCAGTAGAGAGTGGAGTGCAGCCCGAGCTCCTCCGCGGCCTGGCGGACGACCGACAGCTCCCAGCGCGGCCCGATATGCGGCGCCGCCATCTCGTGGAACGCCCCGATCCCACGGGAAGCCATTGCGCGTACGGCGGTCCGGGCGTTCTCCAGCGCACGAGTCTGCGCGGCACTGCCCGCAGCAGCCAGGTCGTCCGACAGCGCGTCCCGCACCGCGTGGTTCGCAGCCCGCTCGACGCGACCGGTCTCGGCGTACCCCTCCCGTGAGGTCAGTCCCGGCACCGCCGCGATCAGCGCCGACGACACCACGCCCGAGTGACCGTCGACGCGCGACAGGTACACCGGCCGGCCACCGGCGGCCCGGTCGAGCTCGGCAGCGGTCGGTGGGCGATGCTCGGGCCAGCGGGTCTCGTCCCAGTTCGACCCCTCGATCACCGCGTCGGCCGGAAGATCGGCGGCATGAGCCGCGAGCCGGTCGAGTGCCTCGGTGAGGGTGCGGGTGCCGGTCAGGTCGAGGCCGTTGAGCAGGAGACCCGTGCCGATGGTGTGGACGTGGGCGTCAACGAAGGCCGGGGTGACCAGCTTGCCGTCGAGGTCGATCACCTCGTCCGCACCGTCGGCGTACGAGGTGGCACTCGTGTCGTCGCCGAGCCACGTCACCACCCCGTCGTCGAAGGCGATCGCGGTGGCATGCGGGTCGGCGGGTGAGTAGACGGAACCGTTGGTCAGAAGTGTGCGCACGGCCTAATCCTCCGCCAGCCTGCTCTCGAACAGACCGCGGACACCCGGCTGGTTCCGCAACAGCTGCAGGGCGTACTCCGCGTGACCGGGCACGTACCCGTTGCCGACGAGCATCGTGACGTCCGCGGCGAGCCCTTCCGCGCCGAGCGCGGCGGCCGAGAACGAGGTCGCCATCGAGAAGAAGATCACCGTGCCACCGGCGGCGGTCGACAGTACGGCGCCGTGCTCGCAACCGGGGACGTCGACGCAGACGACGGTGATGTCGGCCGGCCCCCCAGCGGTTGCCACCGCCTCGGCGAGCGCGACCGGATCCCGGGCATCGGCGAGGGCGACAATGTCCGCCAACCCGGCCGAGTTGAGGGTGTCGGCTTCGTGCTGGACCGGGACGATGCCGATGGTTCGGGCCGCGCCGGCGTCGCGGGCGGCGGCCAGGGACAGCGAGCCGGATTTACCTGCGCCGCCAATTACTGACACGACAGGCTTAATGCCTTTGTCGACATACGAACGGACCACGCGAGCGGTCAGCGCGGGCGCGCCACACACGTCCATCACCGCGAGCGACAGCTCCGGCCGCAGGTCGTCCGGCAACTTCGCGACGATCGAGCGAGCGAAAAGAATCGCGTGCCCGGCAGCCGGGACCTGCTCCCCCTGCCCGTCCCAGCTCTTCAGTCCATCGGTGATCTGCAGCGGGGTCAGCGTCAGCGAGACCAGCGTCGCGACCCGATCACCCACCGCGAGCCCGAGCGGTGAATCCGGGCCGACCTCGTCGACGACGCCGACCAGCATTCCGCCGGAGCCGGTCACCGGGTTCTGCATCTTGCCGCGCGTCTCGACGATCTCCAGCACCTCGCGACGGATGGCGTCGCCGTCGCCGCCATGGGCGCCGGCCAACTGCCGGTACGACGCTGCGTCCAGATTCAGCCGCTCGATCGCGATCCGGACCTCGTCCGGCCAGATCTCGGCGCGGGCGTCCAACCGCTCCGCAGCCTGCGGCAACACGCCCGACGGCGTGATCACGCGGTGTAGTCCTACCGGGCTCGACGGCACCTGTCCTCCTCTGAACGGTCGGGCAAAATACTACTGAACGATCAGTGTGACGAGAATTCTTGCGGCGTACTGTTGGATCTAGGGGAAGTTCTATCGCTATCCTCACATCTGACCACATCGCGCGGAAACCCCCGGAGGACTCGTGACCGACCTGATCAGCCCGGCTGACCTGATCGACCCCGACAGTGCTGCGGGTCAGCCTTACGCCTATCGGCGGACCGAGCTCGTGGAGCCGGACTGGACCCGGATCCCCGGCTGGAAGGACGTCACGGCCGAGGAGTGGCGGTCGGTGCAGTGGCAGCGTTCGCACTGCGTGAAGAACGTCAAGCAACTGCGTGACGTGATGGGCGACCTGGTCGACGAGCGGTTCCACGAAGACCTCACCCGGGACCAGGCCGAGCGCGCGACGATGTCGATGCTGCTGCCTCCGCAGATGCTGAACACGATCGTCCCGCACGGTGCCGCCGACTACACCGAGGCGTTCTACGCGGACCCGGTCCGCCGCTACATGCTGCCGGTCTTCACCGACCGCCGCAGCGACTGGCCGTCGCACCCGCACGCGACACGCGACTCACTGCACGAGCACGAGATGTGGGCCACGGAGGGGTTGACCCACCGCTATCCGACCAAGGTGCTGGCCGAGCTGCTGCCGACCTGTCCGCAGTACTGCGGCCACTGCACCCGGATGGACCTCGTCGGCAACTCGACGCCGGTCATCGACAAGCTGAAGTTCGTCACCAAGCCGGGGCAGCGGGTCGAGGACATGCTCGACTACCTGCGCCGTACGCCGGGTGTGCGTGACGTCGTGGTCTCCGGCGGCGATGTGGCGAACATGCCGTGGCCGCGGCTCGAGTCGTTCCTGACCAGCCTGCTCGACATCGAGAACATCCGCGACATCCGGCTGGCCACCAAGGCGCTGATGGGGATGCCGCAGCACTGGCTGTCCGACGACGTCCGGGCCGGCGTCGAGCGGGTCGCCCAGCTGGGCCGCCAGCGCGGCGTCATGATCGCGATGCACACCCACGTGAACGCAGCCCAGTCCGTGACTCCCCTGGTGGCCGAGGCGACCAAGGCGATGTTCGAGGCCGGTCTGCGTGACGTCCGCAACCAGGGCGTCCTGATGCGCGGCGTGAACGACTCGATCCCCGAGCTGCTGGACCTCTGCTTCGCACTGCTCGACGGGGCGACCATCACGCCGTACTACTTCTACATGTGCGACATGATCCCGTTCTCCGAGCACTGGCGGGTCTCGGTCAAGGAAGCCCAGCACCTGCAGCACGGCATCCTCGGCTACCTCCCCGGTTTCGCCACCCCGCGCATCGTCTGCGACGTCCCGTACGTCGGCAAGCGCTGGGTGCACCAGCTGTCGGAGTACGACGAGGTCCGCGGCATCTCGTACTGGAAGAAGAACTACCGCACCGGCATCGAGCAGCAGGACCCGGAGGCGCTGAACCGCACCTACGAGTACTACGACCCGATCGACAGCCTCCCCGCCGAGGGCCAGGCCTGGTGGACCCAGCACGCCGGCAACTCCCTGGCCGAGGCCGAGTCCCGCGCCGCCGCGTCCCGCGAAGCCGCCGAGGCGCAGAAACTCCTGCCCCTGATCTGATCCCCCGCTGCAGCTTCGTGCAATCCGACCGGTTCTGGGCGTGAGCGGCCGTTGAAGGCCGCTACCATCTGGGGCCGGTTGGTTGCTATCTCGGGAGTTGTTCGTGCGGGTTGTTCGGGTGTCTGTTGGGGTTCTGCTGGGTCTCGTGGGGCTTTTGGTGGCGGCGGTTGGTGGGGTGGCTGCCTTCTGGATCATCGGGCCGGACAACACGGTCCGGTCCGGCGAACAGCATGTGGTGGGCAAAGGTCTGGCGATCGCCAGTACGCCGCAGTTGCTAGACCGGCATGGACCGATCCTGCACGTCGAGGCGCGTTCGGCCGGCGGGAAGCCGGTCTTCGTCGGGGTCGGACGGGACTTCGATGTCGCGAGCTACCTCAAGGGCGTTGCACACACGTCGCTCGTGCAGTTGACGTACCCGATCGCTTTGACCACGCAGGAGCAGAAGGGTTCGGCCGATCCGCTGACCGTTCCGGCGAACCTGGACTGGTGGGTGACCAAGGCCGCCGGCACCGGTAGCCAGGCGATCCGCTGGCCGATCGAGGACGGTCCGTACGACGTGGTCATCATGTCGGCGGACGGGAAGACCGCGCCCGATGTCCAGGTGCGGGTCGGTGTCGAGATCCCGAACGCGTTCCTGATCACCCTCGGCGTCTTCGTCGGCGGCCTGCTGATCCTTGCCCTCGGCATCCTTTTGATCGTGATCCGGCGCCGCCCGGCCACCCCGGTTGCCGCTCCGTTCGCCGCCCCGCCCACGGCTCAGCAGCCCACCGCGCCGGCCCCGTTCGGTACGACGTACCGGGTGCTCGCGGGCACCGTCGTACTGGGCCTGGTCACCGGCTGCTCGGTGGTACCCGAGCGTGACACGGTCACCAAGCTGACCCGGCCGGCCGTCTCGACCGAGGCGGGTCAGGCGGTGATCAAGCGCTACAACGAGGTCAGCACCAGCGCCGGCCGCAGCCGCAACGAGGTACAGATCGGCCAGGTCGAGGGCGGGGACCTGGTCAAGCAGACCCGGGCCGCGTACGCGATCGGCCGCAACCTGAAGCGCCCGATCCCGAAGCCGCCGACCTACACCAAGCCCACCTTCGCCGTACCGGAGTACAGCAGCTACCCCATGCAGTTCGTGACCACCGAGGGCTCGGCAGTCGGCCTCTGGCAGCGCGAGAGCGCCGGCAGCCCCTGGCTCCGAACCATGGCAGCCAACCTCGAGAAGTCCGCCAAGCTGCCCGACCTGACCGGGCTCCGGCCGGCGACCAAGACCGACGGCAAGGACCTGGTGCTGCCGCCGCAGACCGCCGCCACGGCGCTCAGCCAGTACCTGTCCGCGGAGGGCAAGTCGCCGCAGGGCGCATCGTTCACTGTGCTTCCCCAGTTCGGCAAGCGGTTCAAGGATCTGGCGGGCAATCGTGCGCTTTGGACCAAGCACAAGCTCGCCGTGCGGGTCGGTCGGACCTACAGCGTCGCCACGCCGCCCGCGACCTTCATCACCCGGGGCGGTGAGGCAGTCGTGCTCGCCACGTTGAGAGACCAGTACGAGGTCGTGGTCGCGAACAACGCGTACTTCTTCTGGGACTCCGGCGACGGCACCGCATTCAGCCGGCCCTCGACCCGCTACACAAGCGGGCTGACCTCGACCACCCTGCATGACGTGGTGCTCGTCGTTCCGCGCAAGGGCAAGGGGAAGATCCGCATCGCGGCGTACGAGACGCAGATGGTGGACGCGGGCGGCTACTGAGCGATCGGTCGCTCCGCGAACGTCCGAAAGACCGGTCTCCGATCTTTCGGACGTCAGCTACGCGGGGGTCAGTGGGTGATCTTCACCTCTGATCCGGTGGCGGCGGACTCGTAGATGGCGGTCAGCATGCGGGCCATCTCGAGGCCGTGTTCAGCGGGGGCGTCGGCGGGGATCTCGCGGCGGCAGATGCGCAGGAAGTTCTCGATCTGGTTGGCGAAACCGACGGTGAAGTCGAAGCCGAGCGAGTCGATCTGCGGCTCGATGTGCAGCAGGGTGTCGTGGCGTTCGGTGACCATGTGCAGGGCCGGCTCGATCTCCACGCCGCCCTTCTCGCCGAACAGCTGGACCGCGGTCTCGTTGCGGGTGTGCAGCGAGTAGGAGACGTCGACGTTCAGTACGGCGCCGCCGTCGAACCGGATCTGGGCGGTGGCGTAGTCCTCGACGTTGTTGACCCGGGTGGCCGAGGCCGCGCGGTAGCGGGACAGGTTCTGGATGTTGTCCCGGGCACCGATCGGGTCGAAGGTCGCGCCAGACACGGCGACCGCGGCCGGCTGGCCCATCAGGTACCAGCAGAGGTCGACGACGTGCACACCCAGGTCGATCAGCGGTCCGCCGCCGGCCACGTCCTTGTCCCCGAACCAGCCGCCGGGGTTACCGGCGGTGCGCAGGATCGTCGTCCGGGCGGCGTAGATCTTGCCGAACTCGTCCTCGTCCAGGAACCGCTTCGCGACCAGGGCGTTCGGCGCGTACCGCCGTACGTAGCCGATCTGGAGCGCCTGGCCGGTCTCGGTGGTGGCCTTGACGAGTGCCTCGGCCTCGGCGACCGACACGCTCATCGGCTTCTCGACGAGCACGTCCTTGCCGGCGCGCAGGGCCGCTTCGGCGATCTGGGCGTGCAGGTTGTTCGGGACGCAGATGCTGACGGCATCGATCTCGGCGTCGGACAGGATCTCGTCGACGTTGCCGGTCGCCCGCCGTACGCCGAACTGTTCGGCGCGCTGCTTGACCCGCTCGATGTCGATGTCGCACAGCGCGACCACCTCGGCGCCGGGGTTCTTCTGGTAGGCCTTGATGTGTTCCTGGGCGATCGTGCCCACGCCGATCACGGCAATTCTGGTGGTCATGTCAGGAGGCTCCTTGGGCCAGTGCGAGGACGTTCTTGAGGCCGAGCTCGACCGCGCCGGGAGCGGCTTCGAGGCCCTCGAACTCGAGTGTGACGGGCAGGTCGGGTTTGGTGGCGACGAGCGCGAGCAGGGCCCGCAGGTCGAGGTCGCCATGCCCTGGGATGGTGCCGAGCAGGTAGTCGCCGGCCAGTGTCTTCAGCCAGCCGTCGCTGGGGATCGAGCGGCGGATGTGGAAGTCCTTGACGTGCGCGGCGGCCGCGACATCGAGGAGCCCGGACACGGTCCGGCCCGGCACCTCGCCGACGCACAGGCCGTTGCCGAGGTCGAGGGTGACGCGGAAGTTCGGGCGGTCGACGGCGTGGACCAGGCGGGCGACCCGCTCGTGACCGTTCATGGACATGCCGTGGTTCTCGACCGTCGTGGTGATGCCGAGCCCGGCGGCGTGGTCCGCGATCACCTGTGCGCCTTCGACCAGCTGCGGGAACACTTTTTCGAACTCGGCTTGATTTGCCTCGCGCCAGCCCCACGGCAGGACGTCGTGACGGAACAGCTTGGCGCCGAGCCGATGCCCGACGTCCACGTGCCGCCGGACGCGATCGATCTCCTCGGTGCTGCCTTCGCGGAAGTCGGCGCCGATCAGGTAGTTCAGGATCGGGACGCCGCGGTCGCCTGCGGCCTTCACCACGGTCTCGACCAGCTTGTCGTCGGTCAGCAGGTCGTCGCCGAGTGCGGCGATCTCCAGGTGCTCGGCCGGTGAGTCCGCCACCCAGTCCACGACCCCGACCAGGTCCATCTCGCCGCGGGCCATGAGCTTGCTGAAGCTGTACGAACTGACTCCCAGTTTCACTGGTAGTTCCTCTCTTCGTCATGCGTGAGCTTGTGCCAGGGACTCGGGTAGTTCCGGACGCCGTAGACGGCGGGGCCGAACCGGTCGAACGCGTGACCGGCCGCCCCCAGAACCGCTGCCTCACGCCCCAAGGCAGCGGCCACGAACGGGGATCGCTCCGGAACGACGAGTTCCTTCGCGACAGCTGCTTCGAGCGGGCGCAGCAACGCCGTACTCTCGGCCGCGCCACCACAGCGCACGACGACGACATCGGGGTCGACGACCAGGAGAACGGTCGCGATCCGGGGCGCGATCTGCCCGCAGAAATCCTTGATCTCGGCCTTGGCCTCCGCGTCACCGGCGGCGGCTGCCCGCAGCACGGCCTCTCCGGTCGGATGCGACGTCCAGACGAGTTGGCCGCGTTGAGCATTGCGGGTCCAGCGCATGCCGCGCTGGGCGCCGAGCTCGCCGGCCAGGCGATGACTGCCTTGCCGGATCTCCTCGTCGAGGACGATCGACAGCGAGAGCCGGTTGCCGACCTGCAGATAGAGAACGTCGGAGTGCCCGCGACCGGCGCCGCCGCGCTGCTCGGCCAGGGCCGCGAGTTTGATGTCGTTGTCGACGGTGACCAGGCAGCCGAGCTCCGCTGCAACGGTCTCCGCGATCGGCTCACCGACCACCTCGGGCAGCACCAGGCTCGCACGCAGCCGGCCGCTCTCCTCGACGACGCCGGGCAGTGCGACCCCGACTGCCCGCAGCCGCTCAAGATCGGTCCCGCTTTCCTTGGCCGCGGCCTCGATTGCGTTCCGCACCACGTCGACCGTGCTGCCGTCGCGGGCAAGCTCGGCGTACCCGAGTCGCTCCCCCGCCAAATCGCAGAGCACCGCCCGCACGCCTCTCGGCCCGATGTCCACGCCGGCGACCAGACCGGCTTCGCGCACGAACCGGAACGATCTCGCGGGCCGCCCGGGCCCGGCCGACGCGGCATTGCTCGGCTCGACGAGGCCGGCCTCGACCAGATCGTCCAGTACGGCGTGCACCGTCGGACGGGACAACCCCGTCTCGGCGGCGATCACACCGACTGTTTGCGCGACCCCAGCCTCGGCCAGCCATCGCAGGCAGGCGACCTGGTTCGCGGACCGCTCCGCGTGAGCAGCTCCAGGAGCAGTCTCCATCGACCCCAACCAATTATCCAACCGGCTTTAATAACCACGCTAGTCGACCACCGCTGGTCCTGACAAGCAACTTCCAAAGCTCACGGAGAGCGATCCCCCACGCACCCCACGACACCTTCACCCGAACCACCACACTCACCCCGCACCCCGCCACACCCCCACCCACCCCCGCACCCCGCCAAACCCACACCCACACCCGCCAAACCCACACCCACACCCGCCACACCCATACCCGAACCACCCCCCCCGCCCCCGCCCCCGCACCCGAGCCGCCACACTCACTTCCGCACCGCAAGCAACCTCGTGGCCCCCCGATTGCATTTATCTCTTAGGAACGCAATCACTTGCGGTGCATTGCGTGCGTTGATCTCGCAGGAACGCAACGGATGGCGGGCCGCGGCCTTGATCTCGCAGGAATGCAATCAACGGCAGCCGAACGAGGGGGACCTTTCAGGATGCAGGCCCGGCGCTACTGGCCAGCCATGGTTGCGGGTGCGGCCGCTTCCGCCACCTTCGTCCTCAGCGGGATCATCCGCGGCACGTACCCGTTCGGCGACCGGACCCGCAGCACCAACGATCTCGGTCAGCAGTTCATCCCGATGGCCGCGCACCTGCGCGACGTCGTCACCGGCCAGGCCGCGGGCGATCTGGTGTTCAACTGGCAGAGCGGTTTCGGAGTCCCGTTCCTCGGCGACTTCATGGCGTACGTCGGCTCCACGCTGTCCTGGATCGCATTCGTAATGCCGCGGGACCGGATCGACCTCGCCCTGTTCCTGATCGCCACGGCCGCGATCGGAATCGGGGCCGGCACCATGACGGCGTACCTGCGGATGATCCGGCCGAGCGGTCCGGTCTGGATCGCCGTCACAGCCGGGACGTCGTACGGCGCCTGTTCGTGGGCGATCGACGATGCGGCGTACATGACCACCTGGCTGAGCGGGATGGTCGCGTTCCCGGTGCTCTGTCTGCTGTGTGAGTGGATCCTGCAGAAGCGGTCGATCATCGCGATGGTGGTGACGCCGATCGTTGTCGCGCTGCTGTGGACGTCGCATTTCTACACGGTGTACATGGCAACGATAGGGGCCGCGATCGTCACGCTGGCACGGATCCTGGCGGCTGATTCGAGCGAGCCTTGGCGGCAGCGGCTGACCGGTGGAGTCCGGTGCGTTCTGGCCGTTGCTCTCGGCATCGGTCTGACGGCACCGCTGCTGGTTCCGACGTTCGCTCTGGTGCGGGCCGCGACTCCGAGTCCACCGCAGGAGTTCCAGCGGACCGGGACGCGGGAGTTCCTGTCGCGGCTGTTGGCCGGCACCGAGGGGGTCGGCACGAGTCCGAGTTTCGCCGTGGGGACGCTGATGCTGTTGCTCGCGTTGAGCTTCCCGCTCAACCGCGCGATCGCGTTACGGCAGCGGCTGGTCTGGACGCTGACGGTTGGCCTGACCGTGGTCAGCATGCAGGTGACGTTCACGCATCGGGCCTGGCACGGGTTCGATACGCCGCAGGGCAGTTCGTACCGGCAGGCGTTCGTGATCGCGGGGATGCTCGTGATCCTCGGCTGGATGTCGGTGAGCGCGTTCCCGAGATCGCGCTCCCTCCTGAACGCGCTCTCTCCGGCGGTCCTCTCTCCAGCGCTACTCGTTCTCGGGCTGTACGTGTGGACGCGCGACGTCCGGCACATCACGCCGACCACGCGCATCGTCGTACCGGTCCTGATCGTTGTCTCGGTGCTTGCTTGGTTCTGCACCCGTGATCGGGCACTTGGATGGCTGCGCCGGGGTGTGGTTGCGGTCCTGGTCGGCGCGGTACTGGTTGAGGTGACGGCGTCCTCGGTGGCCATCGACGAGGCTCGATACGGGAGGCTCTCGAACACGGTGTATTGGGGAGCCGACCATGAGCAGGTGCGGTCGTTGGTGCAGTCGATGGATGGCTGGCCTGAGTATCGGACGGCACCGGGGCAGCTGATCACGTTCAACGATCCGATGCTGCTGGGTGGGCAGGGACCGCAGTACTACTCGAGCACCATCCCAGAGGCGACGTCCCGAGCGCTGATCGCGCTGGGATTCGGCTACACGTCGTACGGGCGCGCTCTTTACGATCCCGAGAACCCCGTCGTGGACGCCGTGTTCGCGATCCGTGGTCGCGTGATCCGCGACGGCGGACCGAAGCTCGTGACGCGCGATGCTGCAGCGCCACTGGTCACGATCCGTCCTGCGGCTCCGTGGAAGTCGTCGGATCCGGGACCGTACGGCGTTCAGGAGACCGCTCTCGGGGCCGACGTCTACACCGTGCCGAAGCTTTCCGCCGTGATGATTGCAACGGGTGCCACCGGGAGGGTCGTCGCCTCTTGTCGGCCCGGGGCTGAGGTTTACCTGACCGCGCCCGAGTACGTCGAGCTGTTCATCGACGGCTCATGGAAGCCGACGCTGCGGGACAGGCGTCCTGGTATTTACAGTGGCGCTCCCCTGACTCGGGTCGGCACAGCCGATGCCAGCGGCAACGTTCGCGTCGATATCAAGGCGCACCAGCAGACCACGATCCCGAGCGGAGCCCTGGCCTGTCTGGATCGCAGTCGCCTGGCCGCCGCTGTCCGCGACCTCACTGAATCCGCACCGCCCGTCGTGCAGGTCGGCGGTCACAGCATCCGCATCCAGCGGCTTCCGGGTCGCGCCGCGACGGTGACCGTGGCCGCGATCAACATCGAGGGCTGGCGCTGCGCCGTGGACGGCAGACCAACTACCCCGATCGCCCACGCCGGTCTCTTGAGCATCGCTGTGGGACCACGCGCATCCGAGGTCGCCTGTACCTACCGACCACCCGGGACCCGCCTCGGCCTGGCAGCCGGCGCAGCTTCCCTGGCCGCCCTCCTACTCCTGACAGCCTTCCTGGTCCACCGCCGATCACGGACCGGTCGGGACGGGCAGGCCGGGCAGGCCGGGCCAGATTTGCGGCCCTGAGCGTGCATTCGGCGGGGCGTGAACAGGAACTGGTGGGCTGGGACAAGGCACAACTTGTTCAAGCACCCCGATCAGTGTCCGAACCCCCACCAACTGGCTGACCACACTCGCCAGACACTCGTCCTCAAGCTGAGGGGATCACGCGAGCAGGGCTGGTAGTTCGGCGAAGGTGTTGACGGTTTCGCCGGACCAGGCGGGGTGGCTGTTGGAGTGTTCGAGGGTGCGGATGGTGTGCATGCCAAGGGCGGCTGCGGCGGGGAGTTCGTTGTCGCGGCCGTCGCCGATGTAGACGCATTCGGAGGGGGTGACGCCGAGGGCGGAGCAGGCGGCGAGGTAGATGGCGGGCTCGGGTTTGGCGGCACCGAGCTCGGAGGAGAACGCTGTGGTGTCGAAGTACGGCGCGAGCGGGCTGTCGCGCCACTGCAGTTGGGTCTCGGTGGTGATGTTGCTGACCAGGCCGATCCGCCAGCCGTCGGCGCGGAGTTTGGCCAGGGTGCCGAGGGTGCCGGCGGGCGGTCCTTGCATGAGGCGGCGGGTGAGGGCGCGGCGGAGGTTGGTTGCCTCGAGCACCTGGTCGTCGGTGGGGTTGCCGCCGGCTCGTTCGGCGATGAGACGGACGGTGGTCTCCAGGTCGCCGTACATGCCGGTGAAACGCTCGTACGCGGCCGCGTCGAACTCCCGGATGAAGCGCGCTGCGTCGACGCCGAGGAGGCGGGCCATCGCCTCGTTCAGCACTCCGCGCTCGGCGTCGCCGCCCGGGATCAACGTGCTGAACAGGTCACTCAGAAGCACTCGACGCATCCCATGACCCTACGTCAACGGCGTCGCTCGGGTGCTGGAAAAGGTGCGGCGTGGACGCTCGCGGGCCGAGTAGCCTCGCGTACGGCAAGGAGGTGCGGCAGTGCGGTGGTTGGAGGACGGTTTGCCGGCGGCGGTCGCGGCGGCGTTGCGGGAGGTCGCGCCTGAGCTGGGCGATCAGCCGATCGCGATGCGGCCGGCGCGGGTTGAGGAAGATCCCGAGTGGTGGCTGGCCAGCGCGGTGGCTGGTGAGCGGTTCGTGGTGAAGTTCGCGTGGTCGGAGCCGGCAGCGCTCCGGTTGGCGCACGAGATCGCCGTACTCGAGGCACTGGAGATTCCGTTCCTGCCCGAGGTCGTTGCGAGTAGCACCGATCCGCTGCTGCTGGTGACGGCACTCGAGCCGGGGCAGGCGTTGTTCGACGTCGTGGACTCGCTGGACCGGGATGAGGTGGGGCGGCAGCTCGCGGAGTTCCTGGGTGCGTTGCATGATCCCGGGGCTGCCAGGCGGGTCGAAGGTGAGCTCGGTCGGCTTCCGCCGGCGTCGTTGCAGCCGGCATCAACAGACGTGCTGCGGGACCGCTTTGCCCGGTGGATTCGGGCGGAGCAGCGTTCCGCCGTACGGCGGTGGTGTGACTGGGCGGACGACGTACTGGCGACCCCGCGCCCGGGCGTGCTCGTGCACGGCGATCTGCACGGTGGGAACCAGGTGTGGGCCGAGGGTCGGTTGAGCGTGGTGGTGGACTTCGAGACCGCTGGTCTGGCCGAGCCCGAGTACGACCTCCGGCTCTTCCCCGGCACCGGCCCCGGTGTCGAGCTGCTCACCGCAACGCTGCGCCACTACACCGCTCACCCGCTCGACCCCGAACGCATCATGGCATGGCACCTCCGCACAGTCCTCGGCGACGCCCTCTGGCGCTCCGAAGCCGGAGTCCCGCTCCCCGACCACCGAACGCCCGACGAGTGGGTCGACGACCTCACCAACCGCTTCGCCGCGCTCGGCATCGCCCCGTAGGCGGACCGCCATCACCCACTAACCCCGCGCGACCACCCTGGTTCACGCTCAGCACCCGACGCCCGGCCACGCTGGAGCAGAGTTAGTGGGTGATGCACGTCCGTCCCGCGACCTCCACCCGTCAAGAAGACTCCCCGTCCGTCCAAGGAAACCGCACACCCACCTGTCCTGCCACAGGGCCGCGGTCGGGCTACAGCGCTGGGGGGCGGTGTTCGTAGGGGGTGCTGAGGACGATGGTTGTGGTGGTGGAGACGTTGGCTCGGGCCCGGATGACGGCCAGGAGGTTCTCCAGGGCGGCGGGTGAGGCTACCCGGACGATCAGGACGTAGCTGGAGTCGCCGGCGACGGAGTAGCAGGACTCGATCTCGCGGACGTCGCGGAGGCGTTCGGGCGAGTCGTCGGGCTGGGAGGGGTCGATCGGGCGGATCGCGATCAGGGCGCTGAGCGGGAGGTCGAGTGCGGTGTGGTCGATCAGGGCGGCGTACCCCTGGATGACACCGCGCTGCTCGAGGCGCTTCACCCGCTGATGCACCGCGGAAGTGGACAGGCCGGTGGCCTTGCCCAGGTCGGTGAAACTCATCCTGCCGTCGGATGCGAGCAGCCCGACGATCTTGCGGTCCAGGTCCTCCATCCTGGAGACCCTACTGCCGCGAGACCCCGGCATGAAAGCATCGCCTCATGGCTGAGATGGATCTTGGGACAGGACAGCGGCTGATGCTGCTCGACACCGCGTCGTTGTACTTCCGTGCGTTCTTCGGCGTGCCGGACACGATGAAGGCCGCCGACGGTACGCCGACGAACGCGATCCGCGGGCTGCTGGACTTCATCGCCCGCCTGGTCGAGAACCACCGGCCGACCCATCTGGTCGCCTGCTGGGACGACAACTGGCGTCCGTCCTGGCGGGTCGCGCTGATTCCGTCGTACAAGGCGCAGCGGGTGGAGTACGTGTCGCCGAAGGGTGACCAGGTCGAGGACGTGCCGGACCGTCTCGAGGTGCAGGTGCCGTACATCCGCGCCTGCCTGGACGCGCTGGGGATCGCGATCGTCGGCGCGGCCGACCACGAGGCAGACGACGTGATCGGCACGCTGTCGCACCAGGCGCAGATGCCGGTCGATGTCGTGACCGGCGACCGGGACCTGTTCCAGCTGATCGACGACAGCCGCAGTGTGCGGGTCATCTACACCGCGGCCAAGGGCGTCGGCCGGGCCGAGGTGTACGACGAGAAGGCGCTGCTCGCGAAGTACGAGATCCCCGCGAACCGGTACGCCGACTTCGCCACCCTGCGCGGTGACGCGTCCGACGGCCTGCCCGGCGTCAAGGGGGTCGGCGACAAGACGGCCGCCTCGCTCATCACGGCGTACGGCGATCTGGACAGCATCCGCGCGGCCGCCGCCGACCCCAGTACGCCGATGTCCGCGGCGGTGAAGCGGAAGATCCTGGACGCGGCCGACTACCTCGATGTCGCCCCGAAGGTGGTCGCGGTCGCCAAGGACGCGCCGGTCACCGTGGCCAACTTCGCGATCCCGCAGCAGGTGCAGGATCCTGAGCGGTGGCTGGACCTGGTCGAGCTGCTCGAGCTCGGCAGCAGCGCCCAGCGGGTGATGACCGCCCTGAACCTCGGACCCAAGGCATGACGGCCACGATCGATCTCGCCCGAAAGTTCGGTGACGAGATCATCCTGCTGCGGCGGGCCCTGCACCAGGTTCCCGAGTTCGATCTCGAGCTGCCCAAGTCCCAGCAGCTCGTTCTCGACGCGCTCGAAGGTCTGCCGCTCGAGATCACCCTCGGCAAGGAGCTCTCCTCGGTGACCGCCGTACTGCGGGGAGGCCGCGGTCCGGGGCCGGTCGTCCTGCTCCGCGGTGACATGGACGCGTTGCCGGTGACCGAGCGCGTCGACGTACCGTACGTGTCGCAGCACCCGGGCATGATGCATGCCTGCGGCCACGATCTGCACGTGGCCGGCCTCGTCGGCGCCGCGAAGGTCTTGTCGGCGATGCAGGCCGACCTGCCCGGTGACGTGGTCTTCATGTTCCAGCCGGGCGAGGAGACCACCGGCGGCGCGCCGATCATGATTCGTGAGGGCGTCCTCGATGCCGCGGGACGCCGGGCCGATGCCGCCTACGGCCTGCACGTCGGTTCCGCCGTGCAGCCGCTGGGGATGTGGAGCAGCCGGCCCGGCTCGTTCATGGCCGCGGCCGATCAGCTTCACGTGCGCGTCATCGGCGCCGGGACGCACGGGTCGACGCCGTTCCGCGGCAAGGACCCGATTCCGGTGGCCTGCGAGATGGTGACCGCTCTGCAGACGATGATCACGCGGCAGTTCGACGTGTTCGACCCGGTCGTGCTCACGGTCGGGCGGATCGCGGGTGGCACCAAGGAGAACATCATCCCGGACGACGCGTTCTTCGACGCGACTGTGCGGACGTTCTCGGAGGAGACCCGGGCCAAGGTCCAGCAGACCTCGGTCAAGCTGGTCGAGGCGATGGCGGCCGCGCACGGGCTGGTCGCGGAGGTCGAGTACCTGATCGGCTACCCCGTCACCGTCAACAACCCCGACGAGTTCGTCTTCGCCCGGGACACCATCATCGAGCTCTTCGGCGCCGACCGGTTCCGCGAACGCGCCAATCCACGCTGCGGCGCGGAGGACATGTCGTACGTCCTGAACGAGGTCCCCGGCGTCTACCTCAACCTCAGCGCCTGCCGCGCGGCCGACCCCGAGAAGGCCGCCGACAACCACTCCCCGTTGGCCGACTTCGACGACTCCGTCCTCCCCGACGCGGCCGCCCTGCTGGCCGAGCTCGCCGTACGGCGTCTGGCCCGCGGCATCTAGGGAATCTTCCCGATGTGCGCATGCCCCGCGGTCGTCCACACTGCGGGGCATGCGCGGACACTTCGTCGACGTACCTGAGGGGTACCTCTACTTCGAGCAGCACGGCGACGGACCCGACGTCGTCCTCCTGAACGGCGGCCTGGCCGACACCCGGATGTGGGATTCGACGGTTGCGTGGCTGGCCAAGTTCGCCCGGGTCACCACCTGGGACTACCGAGACAACGGCCTGTCGTCGGCGTCCTTCGGCCCGTACGACGAGATCGCGGACCTGCTCGCCGTACTGGACGCGGCCGGCGTCGCGCGCGCCGTCCTGGTCGGCTCGTCCGACGGTGGCCGCCGCGCGCTCGGTTTCGCGCATCGGCATCCGGATCGGGTGGCGAGCGTGTGTGTCGTCGCGGGGTCGTTCGGCGAGTTCCCCGATCCGACACCGGAGGAGGAGGCTGCCCGCGTCGTCATGCGAACCCACTTCGCCGAGATCGCCGACCTGCTCGCAACTGAAGGCATCCCCGCCGCAGCCGGCCACGACATCGACGGCTGGTGCCCCCAAGTCAGCGAAGCCGACCGCCGGCTACTGACCGGGCTGGCCGTGGCCAACTCGCGCATCCTGGCCATGCCCGAAGCCCATGGCCAGGAACTCGATCCACCCGTCAAAACCCGCTTCGCCGAGCTCGAACCCCCGATCCACGTCATCGTCGGCAAACACGATTTCCAGGGCACCCAGCTCTGGGCCCGCCGCATCGCCGACCAGGCCCGCACCACGACTTTGTCGGTGCTCCCCCATGCGGATCACATGCCGATGTTCTCCGCCCCCGCAGCGTTCCGCGAATGGCTGACTCACCATGCGCAGGCTGCGTCGTACCAGGCCGTGAGCTACGGCTGATCCTTCTTCCAGGGGCCGACGCCGAGCTTGCCGGTGGTCCCCAGGTCGAGTTCGGGGGTCAGCATGACCGGATTGACGCCGGGCTTGGCCCAGACTCTGACGTAGGGGCTGTTCACGTCGGCGCCGCCGGCCTCGACGGTGTTTCGCCAGACCAAGTGGGCAGAGGCGCGTTCACCTGGTTCCAGAACGAGAAGCTTGGCGACACCGTCGGCGCCTGTCTGCCCGCTGGTGATTGCGCTGCTGCCCTGGAGGATCTTCACGGTGCGGATCGGCTTGTGGTTCTCGTCGAGGAGCTCAAGCTTCGGGTAGCCGTTGAGGCGGCTGGCTCGCGGGCCGCAGTTCTCCAGGTGGACACCCAGGACACGAAGTCCCATGGCGGCCTCGGCATCGTCATCGCCGTACAGGCGTAGCCCCGAGCTCGGGCACTCGGCGCTCGGAGCCTCGGCGGCGGGCACGTTCCGCACCTTGATGATCTTCACCCGCGCGATCTCTGTGCGCTGCTCGCCCACACGGACCGTGTCCCTGACGGTCCGGCCAGGCTCGACCACTGGTGCTGTGCGCCGCGGGTTCACCAACGCCTCGCCGGAGCTCGCCAGAAAAGCGAAGGTCACGGTGTACACGGCAGCCCGGCTTCCGGTGTTGGTCACCTCGAACTCAGCGCAGTGTTTGGCGAGCAGGCTCACGCCGGTGATCCGGACTCCGGACTCAGCGGGCTCGCCACCGGGCTGGGTGTCGCAGGACGTATCCGTGGGGTGCGCGGCCGGAGCCGGCTGCGACCCGCACGCCGCGAGCAACAGAACACCGACCAGAAGGACAGGAAGTCTGCTGCGCATCCGACGAGTCAATCAGAACATCGAGCCACCGCAGGCGCTTCGCCGTTCATGACTCCGGTTAGTCATGAACGGCGAAGCACTTCAGCTGCGGAGGACCGGGGCTCCGGCTGGGCCGGCGGGCACTGGTTCGGCGTCGATGTCGGCTACCGCGCCGCTGAACTGGGCGTTGTAGAGGCGGGCGTAGGCGCCGTCGATGGCCAGGAGCTCGCGGTGGTTGCCTTGTTCGACGATGGCGCCGTTCTCCATCACCAGGATCAGGTTGGCATCCCGGATGGTGGAGAGGCGGTGGGCGATGACGAAGCTGGTGCGGTCGGACCTGAGCGCGGCCATGGCGCGTTGGACCAGGACTTCCGTGCGGGTGTCGACCGAACTCGTGGCCTCGTCCAGGATCAGCAGCTGAGGATCGGCCAGGAACGCCCGGGCGATGGTGAGGAGCTGCTTCTCACCGGCGCTGACGTTGCTGCCTTCCTCGTCGATGACCGTGTCGTAGCCGTCGGGCAGGCTGTGCACGAAGCGATCGACGTACGTCGCCTTGGCCGCGGCCAGCATGTCTTCCTCGGTAGCGTTCAGGTTGCCGTAGAGGATGTTGTCGCGGATCGTGCCGCCGAACAGCCAGGTGTCCTGCAGGACCATGCCGATCCGCGAGCGCAGGTCGTGCCGGGTCAGCTCGGTGATGTCCACACCGTCGAGCGTGATCCGGCCGCCGTTCAGCTCGTAGAAGCGCATGATCAGGTTGACCAGGGTGGTCTTGCCGGCGCCGGTCGGGCCGACGATCGCGACCGTCATCCCGGGCTCGGCGACCAGGCTCAGGTCGGTGATCAACGGCTTGTCCGGGTTGTACGAGAACGAGACGTGCTCGAACTCGACCCGCCCCCGCGCCTGCGTGACAGTCTCCGGGGTCGCGTCCTCCGGCACCTGCTCCTCGGCATCGAGGACCTCGAAGACCCGCTCGGCCGAGGCCACACCGGACTGCAGCAGGTTCGCCATCGAGGCGACCTGGGTGAGCGGCTGGGTGAACTGGCGTGAGTACTGGATGAACGCCTGGACGTCACCCAGCGACAGCTGCCCAGAGGCGACCCGCAGGCCACCGACGACCGCAATCACCACGTAGTTCAGGTTCCCGACGAACATCATCAGCGGCATGATCAGCCCGGAGATGAACTGGGCCCCGAACGCGGCCTGGTACAGCTCGTCGTTCTTCTTCGCGAACGACGCCTCGATCTCCTTCTGCCGGCCGAAGACCTTCACCAGCTCGTGCCCGGTGAACGCCTCCTCGATCTGGCCGTTCAGCGCGCCGGTGTGCCGCCACTGGGCGACGAACTTCGCCTGCGACCGCTTCGCGATCACCGCGGTGACGATCATCGAGATCGGGATCGACACCAGCGCGATCAGCGCCAGCAACGGCGAGACCACGAACATCATGGTCAGTACGCCGATCACCGTCAGCAGCGAGGTGAGCAACTGGCTCAGCGTCTGCTGCAGGCTGGTCGAGATGTTGTCGATGTCGTTGGTGACCCGGCTCAGCAGCTCACCCCGCGGCGCACCGTCGAAGTACCGGAGCGGCAGCCGGTTCAGCTTGTCCTCGACCTCGGAGCGCAGGTCGTACACGGTCCGCTGGACGACGCCGTTCAGGATGTAGCCCTGCATCCAGGACAGGAAGAAGGCACCGACGTACAGGGCGAACACCAGCATCAGGACGTTCCGCAGGGCATCGAAGTCGATCCCCATCCCGGGGATCAGGTCGACGCCTTGCAGGAGGTCGGCGAGCCGGCCGTTGCCGGAGGCGCGGGTCTGCTCGATGACCTGCTGCTTGGTCAGTTCACCCGGGAACTTCTTGCCGATGTAGCCGGCGAAGATGATGTCGGTCGCACGACCGAGGATCTTCGGCCCCAGCACCGACAGGCCGACACTGAAGATCGCCAGTACGACGACGCCCGACACCTTCACGCGGTGCGGCCGCAGCCGCTTCAGCAACCGCTTGGCCGACGGACCGAAGTTCATCGACTTGTCCCCCGGGATACCACCCGGAGGCCCGAACGCCCGGCCCGTGTTCGGCCGGTCGGTCGCCTTCACTGTCTGCTCGCCCTCAGGAGCAGCCACTTCCTCACTCATCGTCGTCCTCGCTTCGCTGCGGGCGCCAATGAGCGGAGCTCGCTGTATTGAATGGTGAACTCGCTTCGCTCCTTCACGCGGCCTCCTCCGCAGAACGCTGGGACTCGACGATCTCGACGTACGTCGGGCAGTTCTCGAGCAGCTCGTCATGCCGGCCCTTGCCGACGATCGCGCCGTCCTCGATCACGATGATCTGGTCGGCGTCGATGATCGTGGAGACGCGTTGCGCCACGATCACCACACACGCCTCGCGCGTCACCGGGCGTAGCGCCGACCGCAGCCGGGCATCGGTGGACAGGTCGAGTGCCGAGAACGAGTCGTCGAACAGATAGATCTCGGGTTTGCGGACCAGCGCCCGCGCGATCGCCAGCCGCTGCCGCTGACCGCCGGACACGTTCGTGCCACCCTGGGAGATCGGAGACTCCAGTCCCTCCGGCATCGCCTCGACGAAATCCTTGCCCTGGGCAATCTCCAGCGCGGTCCACAGCTCCTCGTCGGTCGCCTCCGGATTGCCGTAGCGCAGGTTGCTCGCGACGGTCCCGGAGAACAGGTACGGACGCTGGGGAACCAGACCGATGCGCTCCCACAGCGCCTCCGGCTCGATCTCCCGTACGTCGATCCCGTCGACCAGCACCCGGCCTTCGGTGGCATCCATCAACCGCGGTACCAGCGAGAGCAGCGTCGTCTTACCGGCGCCGGTGCTCCCGATGATCGCGGTCGTCTGCCCCGGCGACGCCACGAAACTGATGTCGCGCAGGACCGGCTCGGCAGCGCCCGGGAACTTGAACGAAGCGTGCTCGAGACTCAGCTGGCCGCGTCCGGTGAAGGACTTGATCGGCGTGGCCGGCGGCCGCACCGACGAGTCGGTTTTCAGTACCTCGCTGATCCGGTCCGCGCAGACCGCGGCCCGCGGGACCATGATCATCACGAAGGTCGCCATCATCACCGAGAACAAGATCTGGATCAGATAGCTCAGGAAGGCCGTCAGCTCGCCGACCTCCATCGCACCGCTCTCGACGCGGGAGGCGCCGAACCACAGCACCGCGATGCTCGACACGTTCAGGATCAGCATCACCACCGGGAAGACCAGGGCCATCAGCCGGCCGGCCCGCGTCGCGGAGTCGGTCAGATCCGCATTGGCAGTGGCGAAGCGCTTGGTCTCGTGCGGTTCGCGGACGAACGCCCGGACCACCCGGATACCGGTGATCTGCTCACGCAGCACCCGGTTCACACCGTCGACGTACTTCTGCATCCGCTGGAACTGCGGCACCATCCGGCCCGCGATCAGTCCGATCGACGCGGCCAGCAGCGGCACCGCGACAGCGACCAGCCAGGCCAGACCGGCCTCCTCGCGGATGGCCATGAACAGTCCACCGACCATCGTGATCGGTGCGGCGACCAGCATCGTGCAGGTGGTGACGACGAGCATCTGCACCTGGGTGACGTCGTTCGTGCTGCGCGAGATCAGTGTCGGCGCGCCGAACTGGTTCACCTCACGGGCGGAGAACTCGCCGACCCGGTGGAAGACCGCGGCCCGCACGTCGCGCCCGAACAGGGCGGCCGTCTTGGCGCCGTAGTACACCGCGACGACCGTGCAGAGAATCTGGACCAGGCTGACGCCGAGCATCCAGCCGCCGGTGCTCATGATGTAACCGGTGTCGCCCTTGGCCACGCCGTTGTCGATGATGTCGGCGTTGAGACTGGGAAGGTAGAGGGAGGCGATCGTCCCGACCAGTTGCAGGACGACCACCAGGGTCAGGTATCCCGCGTACGGACGCAGGTGCGTACGCAAGAGTCGAACTAGCATCGATCATCCCCTGAGTGGTGTGCGGACACCGTCGAGTGCGAAGTCGACGATCTCCTCGGCGGTCAGCACCTGGCCACCGGAAATCATTGGGTGGGTCGCCGAGAAGGTGATCATGTGCAACCGGCGCACTACCTCCTCCGGCGAGAAACGCAGCTGGTCCGCATCCGGGCGCAGCAGGTCGGCGAAGGCCGCGTTCACCAGATCGGACTGCCGCTTGCGCCGCGCCTCGTCCATCGGCGTCTGCAGCTTCGGGTCCGGCGGCCGGGCGATCCGCATCGCGAACATCAGCCGGAACACCCCACGCAGCCGCCGCTGGCCGACCTCGACCGCGGCGATCATCCGCTCCCGCAGCGGCAGCGCCGGGTCGACGGCCAGCAGCTCCTCCAGCAGGCCGCTGCTGTCGAACGCCTTGGCCATCGCCGCGTCGATCAGCGACTCCTTGCTGCCGAAGGCCCGGAAGATCGTCCCCTCGGCGATCCCCGCCGCCTCGGCGATCTGCTTGGTGCTCACATCCGACCCGAACTGTTCGAGCAACGGCAGCGCGGCCGCGATGATCGCGGCGCGCCGTTCGTCCGGCGGGAGTGGTGTGGCTCGTGGTGTCACCCGACCGACACTAACTGAGTGAGTACTCACTCACAACTGTATTTACCGGCGATCCTTCACGAGTGCAGCAACCCCGTCCAGCAGCCGCCCGAGTCCGTACTCGAAGGCGTGATCGGAGTCGTACGGCGCATCGAATTCCTCCCCCACCGTCGTACCGACCCGCGTCGACAGCGGGAAGCTCTCGATATCGGCGATCCGGTCCAGATGGGGCACGTGAGCCAGCCACCACTGCTTGTCGGTCATCCCCGAGTGCTGAATGACCTGCCGAGCCTCCACGGCCGCCCGGACCGCGCCGTGGACGTAGCCGTTGACCAGGGCGACCGTCGCATCCATCTCGACATCGGTCAGCCCGATCCCCTCGACCGCGGCCAGCTCGTACTCGTACTTCGCCATCACCTGCGGACCCAGCGGCGGACGACTGACGGCCACGTGCAGCATCCACGGGTGCTTCAGGTAGAGCTCGCGGTTCTCCCGAGCCACCTCGTCGAGCTTGGCTCGCCAGTCCCCCGGTACGACGCGCTTCGGCAACTCGCCGTACACGGTGTCGAGCATGACGTCGAGGAGCTCACCCTTGCCGGGGACGTAGCGGTACAGCGTCATCGCGCCGGCACCGAGCTCATCGGCGACCCGGCGCATCGACATCGCGCCGATCCCCTCCGCGTCGGCGACCCGGAGGGCAGCCTCGACGATGCCCTCGACGGTCAGCGCCGGCTTGGGGCCGCGGGTGGGCTGCGGCCGTTTGCGCCAGAGCAGTTCGAGGCTCTTGGCCGGGTCTCCGCTGCCGCTGTACTCCTGGGTCATGTGCGCGATTCTGCCGGAACGGATATTCTCCGTACACTGTACCCAGTTCGATCGTCGCTTGACCTCAAGTTTCATTGAGGTCTTACGGTCGGAAACTGTCGGTGAGATAAGGAATCATCGACTCACCGATCGACCGACGCCGTGGAGCCCGCTGTGAGTATGGAAATGACTGCGTGGAACTCGCTGTACCACGCAATGCACGCCTCAGACGACAGACGCCCGTTCTCGAAGGCCACCCTGCTGCGGATCCTCGCGTTCGCGCGCCCGCACAAACGGCAACTGATCTCGTTCCTCGTGCTGAGCGTCGGCGCCGCGGTGCTGGCCGTGGCCACCCCGGTGCTGGCGGGCCGCGTCGTCAACGCCATCGTCGGCAACAAGCCCTTCGAGACCGTACTGCGCCTTGCCGTGCTGATCGCGGTGATCGCCGTCGCGGAGGCCGGCATCAGCATGCTCACCCGGTGGCTGTCATCGCGGATCGGCGAAGGGCTGATCCTCGACCTGCGGACCGCGGTCTTCGACCACATCCAGAAGATGCCGATCGCGTTCTTCACCCGCACCCGGACGGGTGCTCTCGTTTCCCGGCTGAACAACGACGTCATCGGCGCGCAGCGCGCCTTCAGCGACACGCTCTCCGGAGTGGTGAGCAACCTGGTGATGCTGGCGCTGACCCTGGTCGTGATGCTGCGCGTCTCCTGGCAGATCACGCTCCTCGCCCTGATCATCCTGCCGATCTTCGTGATCCCGGCCCGGCGGGTCGGGAGCCGGCTGGCCGCACTCGAGCGCGAGGCGGCCAACTACAACGCGACCATGAGCACCCAGATGACCGAGCGGTTCTCGGCCCCTGGCGCCACGCTTGTGAAGCTGTTCGGGCGACCGGCGCGGGAGTCGGCCGAGTTCGCGTCGCGAGCTCGCCGGGTGCGCGACATCGGCGTCCGGACCGCGATGGTGCAGTGGATCTTCGTCACCTCGCTGACGCTGGTGTCGGCGCTGGCGCTGGCCGTCGTCTACGGGCTAGGCGGCTTCTACGCATTGCGTAACCAGCTCGACGCCGGCGCTGTGGTTTCGATGGCGCTCCTGCTCACCCGCCTCTACGCGCCGCTCACCGCGCTGGCGAGCGCGCGCCTCGAGGTGATGACCGCACTGGTCAGCTTCGAGCGAGTCTTCGAGGTGCTCGACCTCAAACCGCTCATCCAGGACAAGCCTGGCGCCGGCAAGGTCCCGGAGGGCCCGGTCTCGGTCGAGTTCAAGAACGTGCACTTCGCCTACCCGTCCGCCGACAAGGTCTCGCTCGCCTCCCTGGAGGAGGTCGCAAAGCTCGACACGCGCGGCGGGGTCGAGGTCCTGCACGACATGACGTTCCGGGCCGAGGCTGGCCAGATGGTCGCGCTGGTCGGTTCCTCCGGAGCCGGCAAATCGACGATCGCCCAGCTCATCCCCCGCCTGTACGACGTGGACTCGGGCTCGGTGCAGCTCGCGGGCGTCGACGTACGGGATGTGTCGGCCGAGTCGTTGCGGGAGACGCTCGGCATGGTCACCCAGGACGGCCACCTGTTCCACGACTCCATCCGGGAGAACCTGCTGCTCGCACGACCCGAGGCGACCGAGGACGAGCTGTGGGATTCGCTGCGGCGGGCCCGGCTCGAGGATCTGATCCGGTCGGTGCCTGACGGCCTCGACACTGTGGTGGGCGAGCGCGGCTACCGACTGTCCGGTGGTGAGCGGCAGCGGCTGACGATCGCGCGACTCCTGCTGGCTCAGCCGCGGGTCGTCATCCTCGACGAGGCCACCGCCGCGCTGGACTCCACCAACGAGGCGGCCGTGCAGGCCGCGCTGACCGAGGCGCTCGCCGGCCGGACGGCGGTCGTCATCGCGCACCGCCTGTCGACCATCCGCGCCGCCGACCAGATCCTCGTGATCGAGGACGGCCGCATCGTCGAGCAGGGCACACACACGAGCCTGCTCGCGGCCGGTGGTCGGTACGAAGAGCTTTACCGCACACAGTTCGAGCAGCCCGGCGCCGGGCCGACCGACGCGGAGGTGCTCACGGTCTGACGTAGCTGCGGTGACGGGGTCGAGGTCGGTCAGGACTGTTGGGAGTGCGGTTGTCTGGTCTGTCGGGGTGTGCGGTCGGGTTCGAGCCTGCGGATCCACCGCGGGACGGGCGGGTGGTGTTCTGGGACCCCGAGGGTGGTGAGCTGCCACTCGGGGTCGGCGAACAAGTCCAGCTCGACGTGCGAGTCGGGCCGGGCGGGGCGGCTAGCACGGGCACGGTCGCCGGGTCGGATGTCCGCTCGGTGCGCGGGATCAGCGTGCGGGTGGCGGACGCCGTACCGATGCTCGGACGGATGCGGCGGGAGCCGGGTGCCCATCCCTCCGCGGCGTTCTGGGGTTCGGCCGCCGTGGCTGCGTTGCAGTTGGTTGCCCGAGGCAAGCTGTTGCCGGGGGTCTCCCCCGACGGGTACGACGCGTGGCGGATGGGACCGCTGGAGCCGGCTGACGTGACCCGCCTGGTCGCGCTCGCCGAGGCGATGCCACTGACCGAGCTCCCCGGCGACCTCGCGGCCGAAGGGCTGGTGCGGGCGTTCTGGGATGCAGTGGCGGATGGGATGCCACGCTCCCCCGCCGCCGCGAAGGCGCAGGGCGGCGGTCTGTTCGCGGCGAAGGCGCCGCAGCGCGCCGAAGGTCTGCGGCGCTGGGCCGATGAAGTGTCGGTCGGGCTCGACAGCGGTGTGCGGGTCTCGCTGCGGATCGAGATGTCAGAGTCGCAGGCCTTCCACGCCGTCGTGCAGCTGCACAGCTTGAAGGATCCGACGCTGGTGCGTGATGCGGACGACGTCTGGGCGACCGAGGTGCCCGGGTTCGGGCCGCGGGCACGGATCGACGCGACCCTGGCGATCCGGCGGGCCGGGCGAGTCTGGTTGCCGCTGACACGGCTGCTGGACACCGCCGTACCGGATCAACTCGAGCTGGCCGACGAAGAGGTCGCGGATCTGCTGGCCGGCTCCGGGCAGCGGTTGGCTGCCGCCGGGATCGACCTGCACTGGCCGCGCAGTCTCGGGCGCGACCTCAAGGCACGGGCCGCGATCACCGCTCCGGAGCGCCGGCCGAGTGACCTGCCGAGCTTCTTCGGTGGCGACGCGACGCTGGACTTCCGGTGGCAGGTTGCCCTGGGCGACGATCCGCTGACCGAAGACGAGCTCGACAAGCTCGCCGAGGCGACCCGGCCCGTGGTCCGGCTGCGTGACCAGTGGATGCTCATCGACCCCGAGCTGGCCCGCAAGGCTCGGGAGCGGATTCTCAAACCGGTCACTCCGATCGATGCGCTCAGCGCCGCACTCACCGGCACCACCGAGGTGGACGGCCGGCAGATCAAGGTCGAACCCACCGCCTGGCTGTCCGAGCTGCGGACCCGGATCGCGGATCCCGAGCGCGCCGACGAGCTCATCGACGTACCGGCCGGGTTGCAGGCAACGCTGCGCGATTACCAGCTGCGCGGTCTGCGCTGGCTCGCGCGGATGACGTCCCTCGGCCTCGGCGGCTGCCTCGCCGACGACATGGGCCTCGGCAAGACGATCACGCTGATCTCACTGCACCTGCATCGCCAGGAGTCCGCTGGGACCGCCGGTCCGACCCTCGTCGTCTGCCCGGCATCGCTCCTTGGGAACTGGGAGCGCGAGGTCAATCGGTTCGCTCCCGGGACTGCGGTGCGGCGTTTCCACGGGTCGGCGCGATCACTCGAAGGAGCCGAGGACGGGTTCGTGCTGACGACGTACGGGACTTTGCGGCGCGACGCTGCCCGACTGGGGGCGCATCGCTGGGGTCTGGTGGTCGCTGACGAAGCGCAGCATGTGAAGAACCCGTCGTCCGGGACGGCGAAGGCGCTGCGGACTGTCCCGTCGCAGGCGCGTGTCGCTCTCACCGGAACACCGGTCGAGAACAATCTGTCCGAGCTCTGGGCGATCCTCGACTGGACGACGCCCGGGCTGCTCGGGCGGCTGAGCACCTTCCGGACGCAATGGGCGACGCCGATCGAGGCGGACAAGGACGAGGAGGTCGCGGATCGGCTGGCCAAGCTCGTCCGGCCGTTCCTGCTCCGGCGGAAGAAGTCCGACCCGGGGATCGCGCCCGAGCTGCCACCGAAGACCGAGACGGATCAGACCGTTTCCCTGACGCGGGAGCAGGCCGTCCTCTACGAGGCAACCGTGCGCGAACTGATGGCGGCGATCGCGGCCAGCGACCAGATGGCACGCCGCGGCGCGATCGTGAAGCTGCTGACCGGCCTCAAGCAGATCTGCAACCACCCGGCTCAGTATCTGAAGGAGGGCGAGGACGCGCGACTGACCGGACGTTCCGGCAAGCTCGAACTGCTCGACGAACTACTCGAGACAATCGTCGCGGAGGACGGAGCCGTCCTCGTCTTCACCCAGTACGTCGCGATGGCGCGCCTGCTCGAGCGCCACCTCGCCGGGCGCGGCATCGCCACCCAGCTGCTGCACGGCGGGACACCGGTGCGGAAGCGTGAGGAGATGGTCGAGCGGTTCCAGGCCGGCGACGTACCGGTGTTCCTGCTGTCCTTGAAGGCGGCCGGGACAGGGCTCAACCTGACGCGGGCCGATCATGTCGTGCACTACGACCGCTGGTGGAATCCGGCCGTCGAGGATCAGGCGACCGACCGGGCGTACCGGATCGGCCAGACCAAGCCGGTGCAGGTGCACCGCCTCATTGCCGAAGGCACCATCGAGGACCGGATCGCGGCCATGCTCGCCGCCAAACGAGAGCTGGCCGACGCGGTCCTGGCCGGCGGCGAGGCGGCGCTCACCGAGCTCTCGGACACCGAGCTCGCCGATCTCGTCGAGCTGCGGGGAGGTCTGCGATGAGCACGGCACAGGGTTATCCGGCCTTCCCGGCGCAGCGGCGGAGTACGCGCGGGCGTTCGTGGTGGGCGCGGGCATGGGTCCAGGCTTTGGAGGACACGTCGCTGGACACGATGCAGCTCCGAAAGGGCCGCCGGTACGCGAACTCCGGGCACGTCGGGACGATCACGATCAGCCCGGGGCGGATCGGGGCGACCGTCTACTCCCCCGACGACACCTACGAGGTCGTCGTCCGGGTGGATGAGCTGAGCTCTGGCGAGTGGGAGCAGTTCCTGGAGCAGATCGCGGCGAGGGCCGGTCACATCGCGGCGCTGCTCGACGGCGAGATGCCGCACGACTTGGTCGAGGCGGCGGAGGCCGTCGGGATCGCGTTGCTGCCCGGTATCGGCGACCTCGACCCGAGCTGCACCTGCGACGAGTGGGAACTGCCGTGCCAGCACGCTGCCGGGTTGGCGTACCAGGTTGCTTGGTTGCTCGACTCCGATCCGTTCGTCCTGCTGCATCTTCGGGGGCGGTCACGCGAGCTGCTCCTTGATCAGCTGGTCGCTCGCTCGGCCGGTCCGGAGGCTCAGGCTGAAGTTGAGGGTGAGGTCGGAGCCGGGTCGAGGGTTAGCCCTGTTGAGGGTGGCGCACTGCCCGAGCTTCCGTCAGTGCCACGGAAGGTGCTGGTCGAGGACCTGGCCGTCAGCGGGATCGAACCGCCGCCGGGGCTGACGGCCGGCGTACTGCCACTGCTCGTACTGGACGCCTCCCGTCGGGCGCGCGCATTGCTCATCGCACTGCTGAACGGAACGCCGGAGCCACAACCCCTCGACGAGTGGCAGGACGCCGTACGCCTCGCAGCCGACTTCCCCGAGCTGCTCCCACCCCTTGCCGCTGCGACCGGGCGACCAGCCGACCTCGGCACGGGCGTCCAGGCCTGGCGGTACGGCGGTGTCGCCGGCCTCGACGTACTCGAACACCCCTGGGAACCGACCCCCGCGGAGCTGGCCAGAGCCCGGACCGATCTCGTGCTGGAAGAGATCGAGAACATCGCCGTCACCGGCAACCGCCTGACAATCCAGCCCGACACCCAACTGCGCCTGGACCGGCAAGGCAACTGGCACGCCTACCGCCTCATCGAAAACACCTGGACCCCAGCCGCCCCCGCCTCCCCCGACCCCCTCATAGCCCTAACCACCGACTGGTGACCCGGCCCCCTGGGCTGCCTTTGCTTTCCCTCCCAGACAACGCGCCGCCCCAGCGATTAGACAAGACTTCTTGTACAAGCCCTATTGCAACTCAATCCCATGAGCCCCACCGCCAGCCTCCGGTGCCTCCCGCACCCGGGCCAGGCGCGACCCCTCCCCGCCCCCGTCACCAGCCATATCCCCCGCACCGCGCCAAGCGCGCCCCTTCCCCGCCCCGTCCCCACCCATATCCGCCTGCGCACCCGCGCTAGGCGCGACACCCCTTCTCGCCACTGCATATCCCGCCGCGCCCCCTCCCCTCGCCGCGACTGAACCCACTCTGCAGCCACTCGCGACCGCCCCCCACCGCGCAGCCGGCCCCACTAGAATCACCGCGCCACCAACAGCCGCTCCCCCAACACCCCACTCCGCACCTTCACTCCCCAACCGCCCAGTGAGCCCCGTTCCCAAACGCACGGTGGATTCACTCGCGGGAGCAGAGCGGGTTCACTCGCCCTGCACGCTGGCCCACTCGCGACACCGACCCAACCCATGCCGCGACTGGCCTCAGCCCTGCGCGCAACCCTCGAATCTGCCGACCATGCTGTAGACGCGCTGCCCGGCGACGCTCCGCCCACTCGCCCAGCAGCCGCCCGATGGGTTCACTCGCGGGGAGCACGGTGGATTCACTCGCGCCCGCACGGGATGCATCTCCGCTGCCTGCTTCAACGTCATTTGGCTGCCTAGGCACCCTGATTGGGGGTTCCGCACCGTGATAATGAGTACAGAACCCATGATCTGAGTGGCCAGCCAGGCAAATCGCAGCGAGCGCCTGGACAGGGTGCCGCGAGTGGGTTCAGTGTGCGCGGAGTCATCGAGTGTGCGGACCGTGCCGTCGGCAAACGTTCGCCAGCAGCACGCTGCTTCCCCTCGATCGCAGTCGCACGGTGGGTTCACTCGCGGAGGGGGGATTCGCGGGGAGAGGTCGTGCGGGGGGGGCGGGGTGGGCGTTTGGTGGGGCCTTCGGGCGGCCGGCGGGGTGGGTTAGTCGGGGGTGGTGATGGCGTACCAGGTGAGGAGGAGGTGGATGGGGATGCCGTCGGGGGAATCGTCTTCCAGGGTGTCGAACTCGGTTTGGAGGGCTACCAGGCGGCGGCGGAATTCGGCGGCGCGGGCTGGGCTCACTCTGGTGACCATTCCGCGGGTGACCATTAGGCCGAGTGGTTCCTCTGCGGCGGAGCCAAGGGGGACTCGGCCTGCGCTGAGGTTTGTGATGAGTTCGGTGCGGAACTCGGTGAAGACTGCGGTGAGCGTGTCGGCGAACGGGCCTTCGTCGGTGACGAGGTCGCGGCTGATGGTGAAGTCGAGTTGGGCGGTTCGGTAGCGCTGTTCCTGGATGCCGGAGACCAGCCGGGTCTCGGCGACCTCGATCAAGTTGACCGCCTCGAGTTGTTTGAGGTGGCGGTAGAGCTTGGTCTGGGGTTCGTCGAGTGCTGTCGCGATCTCCTTGGCCGACAGGACCGGCGGGGCGGACCGCTGGCCGCTCATCAGCAGGCGCAGGATCGCGACTCGGGTCGGATCCGAGAGTGCGCGCATCGTCTCGACGTCGGTGATCACCCGCACCGGCCGCGGGTCGTCGGGACTCTGCATCGTCAGGCTCCTCCGTCGACGTGTCTTGTGTGATGTTCACACATCTGTCAATGTTCACGATACCGTGAATGGCTGATCAAGGGGCTGGGATGAAGGACGAACTGCTGGAGCGATTCGCCGATCTGGTCGTGCAGGTCGGGGTGAACGTGCAACCTGGGCAAGGGGTGGTCGTCAACGCCGATCTTGCCCAGGCCGAGGTGGCCCGGGTGGTGGTCGAGCGCGCCTACGTGGCCGGGGCTAGCTGGGTTGAAGTGCTCTGGTCAGACGGCATTACCCGCCGCTCCGACCTCGTGTACGGCGACCTCGCGACGCTGACGGCCGACCGGCCCTGGGCCTTGGAACGCACCCGGGACTGGGTCGACGAGGGAATCGCTTCGATCGCATTGGTCGGTACGCCGGACCCGAACCTGTACGCCGGCATCGACCCCGCGCGGGTTGCCGCCGTACGGGTGCGGGAGCGGATCGCCAGGCAGCAGGCGGTGATGAGTGGGCAGTGGCGGTGGACGGTTGTGGCCGCGCCGAATGCCGGCTGGGCGACGCAGGTGTACGGAGAGCCGGATGTCGATCGGCTGTGGGACGTGGTTGCCCGGGCGATGCGGCTCGACGAAGCCGATCCGGTCGCGGCGTGGCGGGAGCGAGCAAGCGCCCTCGCGGCGAGGTGTGCTGCGCTGGACGCGTTGCAGATCAGCGAGCTCCGGTACGTCGGGGAGGGCACCGACCTGACTGTCGGATTGATCGACGGTTGTCGGTGGACCGGTGGGTCGGTGGTCGATCCGGCCGGTATCGCCTACATGCCGAACATCCCGACCGAGGAGGTCTTCACCAGCCCGGACCGGCGCCGCGCGGACGGTGTGGTTCGACTGACCCGGCCGGTGCTGATAGCCGGGCAGCTGGTGGAGGGCCTGCAGCTCACCTTCGCGGCCGGGCGGATCACGGATGTGAAAGCCAGGAGCGGAGGGGAACTGGTCCGGGCCGAGCTGGACACCGATGAAGGGGCTCGCAGTCTGGGTGAGGTTGCGCTGGTCGACGAGGAGTCCCGGGTCGCGCAGGCGGATGTCGTCTTCCACAACACCTTGTTCGATGAGAACGCCGGCAGCCACATCGCCTGGGGGCAGAGCTTCCCGTTCGCTCTCGACGGCGGTACCGAGCTCACCGCCGACGAGCGTTACGCGCGCGGGCTGAACAACTCGTCCGTCCACACCGACGTCGTACTGGGCGGCGAGGGGCTGAGCGTCACCGCCACGACGCCTGGTGGTCCGGTCGACCTGCTGAAGGCCGACACCTGGCAGCTGGATTGCTGACGGTAAATCGCTGGCAACGGGCGTGAGCCAGCGGTTAGGGTCGGGCCGACTTCGGAGATCGAGGAGGTGGGTTGATGACCGCGCGAGCCGGCGCTGTCGCGTGCCGCGACAGCCAGACGGTCACTCAACTCATCCCTTCTCTCTGAGAGGCACCTTCCGTTGTCCATTTCTTGGAACACCCGTGTCATGACGCCTGCCGACTGGCAGGTACTGCGCGACATCACGTTCGAGGCGTTCGGTCGGCAGTACGAGGTCGACTACCTTGATGCGCTGCGCGCCGAACCAAACGCCTGGATTCCCGGCCTCGGGTGCGTGGCGACCGTCGACGAACGGCCGATCGCCTACGCGCTGTTGTCCCGCGCCAGCGTGGGATCGACGGCCGTGCTGTCACTCGGGCCGGTTGCGGTGCTGCCGGCGTACCAGCGGCAAGGGGCGGGCGACGCGGCGGTGCGGGCGACGCTCGCGCTCGGCGTGGAGCGTGCGGAACCGGCGGTGGTGGTGCTGGGGCATGACCAGTACTACCCGCGGTTCGGGTTCCGGCAGGCGACCGGGTTCGGGATCCATCACCCGCAGTACGACGGGCCGAATCTGATGGCGCTCGCGCTCGGTGATCGCGGCGTACCGGCGGGGCCCTTGACGTATCCCGTCGACGGCTGACCAGAACTGGAAAAGGTTCGAAAGAAACTCGCCCAATCCCTTGCGCAGGCAGCTTGTATACATGAAACAGTCGGGGAACCGCCTACGCAGGGAGCATGTGGTGACTCCTCGACTTGTTTTCGCGACCGCCGTTCTGCTCGTCGCGGCCGGCTGCTCTCCGGTGCAGCCGGCCGGCGACGGGCCGACGGCTTCGGACAGCCAGAGCGATGTCTTCGGCGAGCCCGCGGATCCGGCGCAGGTGAAGGCCGGCGGGACGCTGACGGTCGCGCTGTCCGCGGATCCCGACAAGCTCGATCCGACGCTGTCGCGCAGCTTGTACTCGCGGTACGTCTTCCACACGATGTGCGAGAAGCTGTACGACCTCGGTCCGGATGCGAAGGTCGTCCCGCAGCTCGCGACCGCGCTGCCGACGATCGCGCCGGACGGGCTCAGCCTGACCATCCCGTTGCGTCAGGGTGTGAAGTTCGCCGACGGCGGCACCTTCGACTCGGCGGCCGTGAAGACGACGATCGAGCGTCATCTGACGTTGGCGGGTTCGGCCCGCAAGAGCGAGCTCGGCCCGATCAGCGCGGTCGAGACGCCCGATCCGAACACCGTGGTGATCAAGCTGTCCAAGCCGTTCGCCCCGCTGACCGCTGCGCTCGCCGACCGGGCCGGCATGGTCCTCAGTCCGGCTGCGGTCAGCAAGCTCGGTGCGAACTTCTCCACCGCGCCGGCCTGTGTCGGGCCGTTCAAGTTCGCCAACCGGGTCGCGCAGAACTCGATCAAGGTCGTCAAGGATCCCCTGTACTACGACGCTGCCAGGGTGCACCTGGATGCGATCGAGTACCGGATCATCACCGACTCGAGTATCCGCGCGGCCAACCTCAAGGCCGGTGACGCACAGGTCGCGGACTCGCTGTCCAGCCAGGACGCGCCCTCGTTGCAGAAGGACAGCACGGTCAGCGTCCTGCAGTCGCAGTCGCTCGGCTACCAGGGCGTGACGATCAACATCGCCAACGCGAACGGCGTCGGCAACCCGCTGAAGCAGCTCGACACCCCGATCGCGAAGGATCCGCGAGTTAGGCAGGCTCTCGATCTGTCGATCGATCGCGCGGCGCTGGTGAAGTCGATCTTCAACGGGCTCAACACGGTCGCGTGCTCGCCGATCTCACCCAAGAGCGAGTTCACCTCCGAGGCGGCTCAGGCGTGCCCGGCCTATGACCCGGCCAAGGCGAAGGAACTGCTCGCCGCGGCCGGCGTCAGTACGCCGTACAAGGTCTCGATGATCACTTCGAACAACCCCGACAGTCTGCGGCTCGCGCAGGCTCTGCAGGCGATGGTGAAGGACGGTGGCTTCGAGCTGGTGATCAAGCCGGTCGAGTACGCCTCGCTGCTCGATCAGCAGGATCGCGGTGACTTCGAGATCCTCCAGCTCGGGTGGTCCGGCCGGGTCGATCCGGACGCGAACATCTTCAACTTCGTCGGTACGACGGGCAGCCAGAACGTCGCCGGCTACAGCAGCCCCGAGGTCGACAAGCTGCTCACCGACGCGCGCCAGTCCACCGACAAGGCACAGCGGATCAAGCTGTACGGCGAGGTCGTCGCCAAGCTGCAGCAGGACGAACCGCTGATCTACCTGTACCGGCAACGCAACCTGACCGGCGTCTCGAAGAAGCTGCTCGGTGTGCAGACCTACCCGGACGGGGTGATCCGGACCGCCTTCGCTGGGTTCGCCAAGTGAGCCGCTACCTTCTCCACCGGCTGTGGCAGTCGGCGGTGACGTTGATCTTGGCAACGATCGTGGTGTTCGCCGGGGTCCGCGCGCTGCCGGGTGATCCGGCGCTCGCGTTGGCCGGTGAGGATCGGGATCCGGAGTCGTTGCGGGCGATCCGCGAGCAGTACGGGCTGGACGATTCGTGGCTCGTGCAGTTCTGGCAGTTCGTGAGCCATGCGGCCCGAGGTGATCTCGGTCAGTCGATCCGGACCGGTGAGCCGGTCAACGGGATGATCGCGGGCGCGTTACCGGTGACGATCGAGTTGTCGGTACTGGCGATTCTCGTGGCCGGCCTGATCGGCGTCGGCGCGGGTGTGATTGCCGCCGTACGGCGTGGTCGCCCGGCCGAGTGGGCTGCGAACGCGCTCGCTCTGCTCGGTCTGTCGGTGCCGAACTTCTGGCTCGGGCTGATGGCGATCCTCTATCTGTCCGTTGCCCTCGGCCTCTTTCCGGCGTCCGGGTTCGTCCCGTTCTTCACCAACCCGGTGGCCAACCTGCATCATCTCGTTCTGCCTGCGCTGATCCTTGGGACCGGTCTGGCCGCGGTGATCATGCGGCAGACCCGGTCCTCGATGCTGGATGCGTTGTCCGCTGACTACATCCGGACCGCGGAGGCGAAGGGCCTGTCTCCGCGCGCGGTGATCGGCCGGCATGCACTGCGGAACAGCCTGATCGTGGTCGTCACGATCGTCGGTCTGCAGCTCGGCGCGCTGATCTCCGGGGCGGTGGTGACCGAGCGGATCTTCGCGCTGCCGGGATTCGGGAAGTTGACGGTCGATGCCGTGTTCCAGCGCGACTACCCGGTGATCCAGGCGGTCGTGCTGGTGACGGCGACGGCGTACATCGTGATCAATCTGCTCGTCGACCTCCTGTACTCCGTCATCGATCCGCGCATCCGGGTGCGGGGTGAATCATGACGACGGTCGCCGTACCGATCCGTACCAATCGGCGGAAGATCGCCCGCCGGATCCTGCGCAATCCGCTCGCGATTACCGGGCTCGTGGTACTCGTGCTCGCGATCGTCCTGGCCGTCTTCGCCAACGTGCTCGCACCGCATGAACCGACGCAGACCCAGCTGGACCAAGCCTTCGCACCACCCGGTACGGCGGGGCATCTGCTCGGGACCGATGATCTGGGCCGGGATGTGCTTTCGCGGATCATGTTCGGACTGCGGGCGTCGCTGCATGTCGGGCTGCTGGCGGTCGCGACCTCGCTGGTGATCGGCGTACCGCTCGGGCTGATGGCGGGGTACTTCCGTGCGATCGACGCGCTGATCTCGCGGCTGACCGATCTGGTGCTGGCGTTCCCGTTCCTGATCCTCGCGGTCGGGCTGGCCGCGATTCGCGGTGCGAGTCTGGGGAACGCCGCGATCGCGATCGGGATCGCGCAGATTCCCGGGGTGATCCGGATCGTCCGGTCGGAGACGTTGCGGCTGAAGTCGCTGGACTTCGTGGCGGCGGCGATCGTCGAGGGCGCGAGTGATGCGTGGGTGCTCGGGCGGCACATCCTGCCGAACGCGGCGTCGGTGATCATCGTCCAGGCGACGGTCGCGATTCCGGCCGCGATCCTTGGTGAGGCGGTGCTGTCGTTCCTCGGGCTGGGGATCCAGCCGCCCGCGCCGAGCCTCGGCACGATGCTGTCCGATGCGCAGCAGTTCGCCGCGCGGGCGCCGTGGGCGGCGGTGATGCCGGGGCTGGCGATCATGCTGCTGACGCTGGCGTTCAACATCGTCGGCGACAGCCTGCGCGACGCCCTCGACCCGAAAGCGAGCCGCCGATGAACGCGACCGCGCGACCCGAAGGCGACCCGCCGACCAACGCGACCGCTCGATCCGAAGGCGACGCGACGACCAAGGCGACCGGTCGGCGTGGAAGTGGGCCGACGAGCGCGGCTGATCGGCTCGGAGCTGAGCCGATGCCGGCTGGCCCTGGGCGGCGTGTGCTTGAGGTGCGGGACCTGTCCGTTTCCTTCCGCACGGAAGACGGCTCGCTGTCGGCGGTCGACCGGGTGTCTCTCGAGGTCGGCGCGTCCGAGGTGCTCGCGATCGTGGGTGAGTCCGGGTGCGGGAAGAGTGTGACCGCGATGAGTCTGGCCGGGCTACTCCCCCGGTCGGCGCGGGTCGACGGGTCGGTCCGGCTCGACGGGGTTGAGCTGATCGGCGCGGACAAACGCACGCTGCGCTCGATCCGGGGTCGCGAGATCGCGTACATCTTCCAGGAGCCGATGACCTCGCTGAACCCGGTCTTCACGGTCGGCTCGCAGATCGGCGAGGTGCTCCGCACGCACCTGGGAGCAAGTCGGCAGGCAGCCCGCGCGAGGTCGATCGAGCTGCTGAAGCTGGTCGGGATCCCGTCGGCCGAGCGCCGCGTGGACGACTATCCGCATCAGCTGTCCGGCGGGATGCGTCAGCGCGTGATGATTGCAATGGCGGTCGCCTGCGATCCGAAGGTGCTGATCGCCGACGAGCCGACCACCGCGCTCGACGTGACCATCCAGGCGGGCATCCTCGACGTACTGCGGGGTCTGCGCGAGCGCCTCGGGACGAGCATCGTGCTGATCACGCACGACCTCGGGGTGGTGGCCGATCTCGCGGATCGGGTCGCGGTCATGTACGCCGGTCGCGTCGTCGAGGCGGCCGAGGTCCACGAACTGTTCGCTCACCCGCAGCATCCGTACACGACCGGTCTCCTAGGCGCCTCCCCCGCCGCCGGCCGGCACGCGGACACGCACCGGCTGGATGAGATCCCGGGGCTGGTGCCGACGTTGTCCGTGCAGCCCGACGCCTGCACGTTCGCTGACCGCTGCGGTCAAGCGGTCGACGCCTGTACGACGTCTCAGCCGCAACTGACGCGCAGTGAGCACGGACTGGCATGCTGGAACCCGGTGGGAGTCTGATGAACGCACTCGCTCTGGAGGTCGAAGACCTCGTCATGCACTTCGGTCCGGTCCGTGCGGTCGACGGGGTGACTCTGCGGATCCGTGAAGGCTCTGTCGTAGCACTGGTCGGTGAGAGCGGCTCTGGGAAGTCCACTGTCGGCCGCTGCATCGTCAGACTGCTCGAGCCGACCGGTGGCACAGTCAGGCTCGCCGGTGCCGACATCACGCACCTCAGTCGGCGCCAACTGCGCGAGCACCGGCGGGACGTCTCCATCGTGTTCCAGGACCCAGCGGGGTCACTGGACCCGCGGTTGTCGGTCGGAGACATCGTTGGTGAGCCACTGCGGCTGATGCGACAGAAAGACATCGCAGGGCAGGTCTCTGAGTCGCTGCGGCGAGTAGGCCTGCGTCCTGAGGTCGCCCAGCGCGCACCGCACGAGTTGTCGGGTGGACAGCGCCAGCGGGTCAGCATCGCTCGCGCGCTCATCTCGAAGCCACGGCTGTTGGTGGCGGACGAGCCCACGAGCGCACTTGATGTGTCGGTGCAGGCCGCCGTACTGAATCTGCTGGCCGATCTGCAGCGGGATCTCGGGTTTGCCTGTTTGTTCATCACGCATGACCTGTCGGCGGTCGAGTACCTCGCCGATGAGGTCGCCGTGATGTATCTGGGGCAGCTGGTCGAGCAGGGGCCGCGGGCACGCATTTTCGGTACGCCGGCGCATCCGTACACCCAGGCGCTGTTGTCGGCCGCGCCCGTGCCGGATCCGGTGGCGCAGCGGCAGCGGAAGCCCGTGTTGCTGGGCGACGACCTGCCGTCGGCGATTGATCCGCCGGATGGCTGCCGGTTCCACACCCGGTGTCCGGTGGCGATCGATCGGTGCCGGACGATTGTGCCGGAGGCTCGCGTGATCGGATCTGGCGGGCACCAGGTTGCCTGTCACCTGGTTGCTGCGGACGGAAGCGGACCCGACGTACGAACTGCAGAAGGAGTGGCTTGATGACCTTCACCACCCGGCCGACGTTGCGCGGCACGTTCGGCATGGTCTCGTCGACGCACTGGCTGGCGTCGCAGTCGGCGATGCGGATGCTGGAGCTCGGCGGGAACGCGTTCGATGCGGCGGCGACCGCGGGGTTCGTGCTGCATGTGGTGGAGCCGCATCTGAACGGGCCTGGTGGCGAAGTACCGGCGATCGTCGCGACGGCGGAGGACCCGACGCCGCGAGTGTTGTGCGGTCAGGGCGTTGCGCCGGCCGGGGCGACCATCGAGCACTACCGGTCGCTGGGGCTCGATCTGGTTCCGGGGTCGGGGCCGCTGGCCGCCACTGTGCCAGGCGCGGTCGATGCGTGGTTGCTCCTGCTGCGGGATCACGGGACGCTGCCGCTGCGCGTCGTACTGGAACCGGCGATCGACTACGCACGCAACGGGCATCCGCTGGTACCGCGGGTGACCGAGACTGTGGCGACGGTGCAAGAGCTGTTCAAGGAACACTGGCCGACGTCGGCGGCACTGTGGTTGCAGGACGGCCCTCCGACCGGGTTGTTCCGGAACGAGGCGTACGCCGCCACGCTGGAACGGCTCGTGGTCGAGGGTGAGACGGCTGGGGCGGATCGGGTCGCGCAGGTCGAGCAGGCGCGGAAGGCCTGGCGGGAAGGGTTCGTGGCCGAGGCCATCGACGGGTTCTCGCGGTTGCCGCATCGGGACTCCAGCGGCGAGGATCACGCTGGGCTGATCACCGGAGCTGACCTGGCGGCCTTCGAGGCGAGCTGGGAAGACGCGACCACGCTTGACTGGAACGGGCACACGGTGGCGAAGACCGGCGCCTGGGGTCAAGGACCGGCGTTGCTGCAGTCGCTCGCCGTACTGGCTGAGCTCGGTGACGTCGACCTGGCCAGCGCCGAGGGGGTACACACGACAGTCGAGGTGATGAAGCTGTCGTATGCGGACCGCGAGGCCTGGTACGGCGATGGCGACGTACCGCTGAAGTCGTTGCTCTCCCCCGCGTACGCCGCCGAGCGGGCGCGACTGGTTGGTTCCGAGGCGACGCTCGAGCTGCGGCCGGGGTCGCCGGACGGGCGTGCGCCGCGGATGCCATCGCTTGCTCGGGGCAACCATCTGACCGATGCGAGTGTCGGGGAACCGACGGTTGCGCGCGATGGGGTTACGCGCGGCGACACGTGTCACGTGGATGTGGTGGATCGGTGGGGCAACATCATCTCGGCGACGCCGAGTGGTGGGTGGTTGCAGTCGTCGCCGACGATTCCGGAGCTTGGGTTCTGTCTGGGTAGCCGGGCGCAGATGTTCTGGCTGGAGGAAGGGCTGCCGGCGTCACTTGCTCCGGGCAAGCGTCCGCGGACGACGCTCACGCCGACCCTCGTCCTGCGGGACGGGCGGCCCGTTGTGGCGTGTGGTTCGCCTGGTGGGGATCAGCAGGATCAGTGGCAGCTGTTGTTCCTGTTGCGGCATCTGGGTGGCGGGATGGATCTGCAAGAGGCGATCGATGCTCCGGCCTGGCACACGACCGGGTTCCCGTCCTCGTTCTATCCGCGGGAGAACGAGCCTGGTGGGCTGGTGCTGGAGAGCCGGCTGGGCGCCGCGATCCGGGACGACCTGGTACGACGCGGGCACGTGGTGACCGAGTCCGATCCGTGGAGCCTCGGCCGCCTGTGCGCCGTACGGCGAGACTCCGACGGACTCCTGTCCGCCGCCGCCAACCCCCGCGGCATGCAGGGCTACGCCGTCGGCCGCTGACCGACCGACCCCATTTGGCTGCCTAGCCACTCAAATGAGGGGTTCTGCACCGTGGTTATGGGTGTAGAACCCCCAAGCTGACTGCCTAGCCAGCGAAATTGCGCTAGGGGGTGGGGCGGTGGCCGAAAGCTGCCTTGGCGGCGGCTTCTACGTGGAGGCGGGCTGCGGCGGTGGCTGCGGGGGCGTCGCCGGCGGCGATGGCGTCGACCAGGCGGACGTGTTCTTCGGAGGAGTGCGGGGCGCGTTGGGCGGCGCCGACGCGGAAGACCCAGTGGACGTGGTGGTACATCGCGGCCGAGATCGAGTGCAGCCAGCGGTTGCCGCTGACCTCGATCACGGCGCGGTGGAAGTCGCTGTTCAGCTCGGCGACCCGGCCGAAGTCCTTCGCCTCGGTGGCGATCCGGGCGGCGTCACACAGCTGCCGCAGCCGCGCGATGTCCTCCTGGCTGGCACGCTCGGCGGCCAGGCCCGCGGCGAGCGTCTCGAGCTGCTCACGGACCGAGAACAGATCGCGGACCGCGGTCTCGTCGAGCGTGGCAACGACGGCACCGCGCCGGGGCAGGATCTGCACGAAGCCCTCGGCCTCGACCACCCGCAGCGCCTCGCGAACCGGGTTGCGAGAGACCCCGAAGTCTTCGGCCAGCCGCGTCTCGGTCAGGCGCTCGCCCTGCGCGTAGTCGCCGTCGACGATCCGCCGCCGCAGCTCCGCCAGTACCTGCTCGCGCAGTGCGATGTGGTCGGCCCCGATCGTCCGGATCGCGTCCGCAGCCAGCTCTTGCACCCCGTGCTCCTCTCCCCACTGCGCTTCCCGCGGGTCAGATTCGGCGGTCAGCTTCGCAGCACCGTAGCGGATTCACCGTGTCAGAGCACGTGGCCCGCTCGGGGGTTATGGTGCCGGTTTGAGCATCAAGCTGACTCCTCTGACCGATCCGGACTTCCGGCCGTTCAGCCGCCGGCTCGCCTGGCTGGCCGCGGACGCCGCCGGCCACCCGGTCGGCTCGGCGTTCCTCCGGCTGCACAGCCGCGAGTCGCTGGCGCATCTGGCCGATCTCGAGATCACCGTCCACCCGGCCGAACGCCGCCGCGGTGCCGGCAGCCAACTCCTGTACGCCGCTCTCGCCGCTGCCCGCGATCAGAACGCCCGGGTGGTCGTGGCGGAGGTGGGGGCGGACACGCCGTCGTACGAGTTCCTGGTGCACCACGGGTTCACGGTTGGGATGACGCTGATCTTCGCCCGGCTCGATCTGGCGGCCGACGTACCGGCAGTCTCGCCGCCTGCCGGATACCGCGTGGTGACGTGGCAGGGCGTCGTACCGGATGAGCTGGTGCAGAGCTTTACCGACGCCCGTCGCGGGATGGATGATGCGCCGACCGGTGCGATCGACTACGGGACTGATCGGTGGGATGTCGACAGGACCCGGCAGGCTGCTGAGTTGATTGCGCAGCGTGGTGAGTACCTGATGACGGTGGCTGTGGTCGAGGAAGCCAGCGGCGAGGTGGTCGCGTTCACCGAGCTCGTCGTACCGGGTGATGGGAAGGGCGACGCCCAGAACTACGGCACCGCCGTCCTCCCCGCCCACCGCGGCCACGGCCTCGCCCGCTGCCTCAAGACCGAGCAGATCCGCTGGGTGCGCAGCGCCTTCCCCGACCTGGGCGGTCTGGTGACCGACACCGTCGACACCAACGTCGCCATGCGCCACCTCAACGCCGCCCTCGGCTACGTCCCCACCCACACCGTCCACCGCTGCGTGCTGGACCTCACGACAGCCCAGCCAGCCGATACAGCACCAGCGAGCCCGCCACCGCAACATTGAGACTCGACCCGGTCCCGATCATCGGTATCTCCACCACAACATCCAGCTGATCCACCGCCTCCGGTGGGATCCCGGTCCGCTCATGCCCCAGTACGGCGATCGTCCGGTTCCGCGCCGCCTTCAGATCCCCCAGCCGCACCGCCTCGTCAGCCAGCTCGACCCCGACCACCGTGGTCTCCGGCCGGCTCTTCTGATCGATCAGCCAGCGCACCGGGTCATGCCCGGTCCAGTGCACACACGACCGCGTCCGCAACGTGTTGCCCCGGGCAAGCGCCTCCGGCACCCACGGCAACCGCGGCACCGCCAAACACGCCCCCACCGCATCACACGTCCGCAGCAACGTGCCCAGATTCACCTCGTGCATCGGCCACAACACCGCAACCACCAAGTGATCCCAGCACCCATGAGCCCGCCGCCGCCGCTGCCCCCGCAACTCCTTCGGGCTCCGCACCCGAATCCGGCTCATCCCTGAACGGGAGCAACCCTCCCGCAACCACAATTCATCATCCGCAAGACGCTTAGCGGCGCGCCCAAGCCATCGACGTACAACAGGACCACATCAGATTACCGGACAGCTCACTGGCCAAGGATTTTTTGGACTGCGGCGGTGGTGATGGGGTGGTAGCCGGGGCGGGCTTTGGCGAAGACTTCGGAGGCGAAGGCTCGGTCGCTGCCGGCCAGGGCCCGGTAGACGGGGAGGACGAGTTTCATGCGGCCGACCTCGGTGAGGAAGGCGGCTAGTTCGGCGTAGGCGGGTTCGTAGCTGCTGGCGGCGACGATCTGGTACCAGCGGCGGGCGATCTCGCCGTTGGCGGTGCCGGTGAGGCCGAAGGCTCGGTCCAGTTGCTGGAGCTGGTTGGGGCTGAGCATGTCGGGGGCGGCGTCGAGGAAGCGGAGCCACTCCTGGGTGGTCCAGTTCGCGGCGCCGGCCGGGAGCTCGCCGGAGGTGAACCACTGGGTGCGAGCCTCGTCGACGACCTGGAAGCGGGCGGAGACGGCGCGCTCGGCGAAGGCGGGGATACCGGGCTCATGGAGCCAGGCAGACAGTTCCTTGTCGGTGACGACGCCGGGGTGCGGGTCGAGCAGGTGCTCCTGCAGGTGGCCGACGAAGTCATCGGAGTTGATGCTGCGGAAGGCGAACCGGTCGAAGTACCCGCGGATGAACGGATCGAACACATCCCGCGAGAACCGCTCCTCCAGCCACGCCAGGAACCAGGTGCCCTTGAGCGGCCCGAGCGCGGTGGTGCCGTGGTACTCCGAGCGGTGATTGAGACCGGGCAGCTCGACCGCGAGCTCGGCCGGGGTGAGCGGGTCGAGTTTCACCACGGTGGCGTGCTGCTTGATCGCGGTCTCCATCACCGCGAACTCGGTCCCGTAGACCGCCTCGACGATCCGGTTCTCGACGTACGCCGTGAAGCCCTCGTTCAGCCAGATGTCGTCCCAGCTGTCCTGGGTGACCAGGTTGCCCGACCAGCTGTGCGCGAGTTCGTGCGCGACGACGCTGACCAGCGACTTGTCGCCGATCACGACGGTCGGGGTCGCGAACGTCATCCGCGGGTTCTCCATCCCGCCGTACGGGAAAGACGGCGGCAGCACCAGGATGTCGTAGCGGCCCCAGCGGTACGGGCCGAAGAGTGCCTCGGTGACTCGCATCATCTCTTCGGTGTCGGCGAACTCCTGCGCCGCGCGCCCGGCCATCGCCGGCTCGGCCCAGACGCCGGAGCGCTCACCGAGAGGTTCGAAGACGAGGTCACCGGCAGCGATCGCCAGCAGGTACGACGGGATCGGCTCAGGCATCACCACGTCGTACGAGCCGGTACGGCGGGAGGTGGTCCCGTTGTCGGCGCTCATCAGCACCATCAGCTCGGGCGGAGCGGTCACGTGCGCGGAGTAACTGAACCGTACGCCGGGGGTGTCCTGCACCGGCACCCAGCTGCGCGCGTGGATCGCCTGGGACTGGCTGAACATGAACGGCATCACGCCACCGGCCGTCATCGACGGCTCCAGCCACTGCAGCCCGGTCGCGGTCGGTGCCGTCCGGTAGCTCACCCGGACCCGCTCCTGCCGCGCGGTCCGGATCGTCAGCGCGGACCCCAGCTCCTTGTCCGGCACCCCGAGTCCGTACTCGAGCGGCTCCCAGCCGTCGGCCGTCTCGCCCTCGACCGCGAGCACGGTCAGGTCACGCGTGTCGAGGATCAGCCGGTCACTGGAACCGGACCAATCCAGCGTGTGCGTGGCGGTGCCGGTGAGCACCTTCGCGGTGAAATCCAGCTCGAGATCGAGCTCGAGATGGGTGGTCCGAACCAGCAGTGGTTCGGCGTAAGAGTGGCGATCGTGCGTCACGGAGAGCTCCCGAGTGAGTGCGTCCGGGGAACATTACCCACGGCGGAGGTGTCTCAGGCGGCCGATCTGAGCCACCAGCACCACCGTGCCAAATACCCGGTGTCATCCCGCCTCAACGGCGGGCCTTGTTGCATCAACCTGCAACTCTCAGCGCAGACTGTGATCATGACATCGCACGGTGGTGCCGAGCTCGTCCTGAAGCGGCGGCCGTTCGGTTCCTGGCTGCTCGGACCGGCCGACCAGAGCACCCGGATGCTGAAGATCCGGCTCCGGGTGCTGATGACAACGTTTTCGATCGGCACCAATCTGATCGGCGCGGCCGTGGTCTACGCGCTGGCCGTGTTCGTGCTGCCTGGACCCGCGCTGACCGCTGAACTACTGCGGTTCGAGGCGATCTTCGTCCCGTCGTATCTGCTGCTCGCCATCGTGGTGGGGTGCGTGTGGAGCACGCGCGTGACAGTACGCCGTACAGCCTGGGTGGACGAGGATCGTCCGGCCACGCGGAAGGAGCAGATCACCACGCTCCGGCTCCCGCTGCGCCTCACCCTGATCGAGGTCGTGCTGTGGATGATCGCCGTCGCCGGTTTCACCGCAGCAACGATCGTCCTTCAGCCGGAGAACGCGCTGCGGGTCGCGGTGACGATCTTCGACGGCATGATCGTGACCTGTGCGGTCTCGTATCTGCTGACCGAGTTCGCGCTCCGCCCGGTCGCAGCGCGGGCATTGGCCGATTCCGCGCCGCCGCGCCGGCTGCTTGCCTTCGGCCTCAAAGCGCGCACTTTGGTCTTCTGGGCGGCCGGTTCGGCCACACCGGTCGCCGGCCTGATGCTGGCCGCGATCCTGGCGCTCATCGACGGCCAGGTCTCCGCGACCCGGCTCTCGGTGATGATCCTTGCCCTCGGCATCATCGTCCTGTGCATCGGCGGGCTGCTGATCCTGCTGTCGGCCAAGTCCGTCGTCGCCCCGGTCCGGTCGGTGCGGGACGCACTCACCCTGATCGGTGACGGTGAGCTGAACATCCGGATCCCGGTCTTCGACGGTACTGAACTCGGCTCGCTGCAGGCCGGGTTCAACCGGATGGCGGCCGGTCTGCGCGAGCGGGAGCGGATCCGGGACGTCTTCGGCCGGTACGTCGGTCCGGAGGTGGTCCGCGAGGCCTTGACCAGCGACCAGTTGGGTGGTGAGGAGCGGTTCGTGGCCGTCCTTTTCGTCGACCTGGTCGGCTCCACGAAACTTGCGGCGGACCGGCCACCGACCGAGGTGGTCCAGTTGCTGAACCGCTTCTTCGCGATCGTCGTCGACGAGGTGGTGCGTGAGGGCGGGTTCGTGAACAAGTTCGCCGGTGATGCCTCACTGGCGATCTTCGGGGCCCCGGCCGAGCTGATCGATCCGGCCGGAGCAGCACTGCGCGCCGGGCGGGCACTCAGCCGGCGACTGTCCGAAGAGTTGCCGGAGGCAACGGCCGGCATCGGGGTGACGGCCGGGATCGTGGTGGCCGGCACGGTCGGCGACGTACGGCGGCTCGAGTACACGGTGATCGGCGATCCGGTGAACGAGGCGGCCCGGTTGAGCGAGCTGGCCAAGAACATCCCCGAGCGGCTGATCGCGTCGATGGCGACGGTCGACGAGGCGGGTCCGACCGAGGGCGCGCATTGGCGACCCGGTGACCGGGTGACGGTCAGAGGGCGGTCGGAACCGACCCAGCTGGCCGTTCCGCAGTAGCGCGCTTCTCCTCGACCAGCTGGTGGAGCAGGCCGGCGCCGTACAGCATCGCTTTGGTGATCCGGTCGTGCGCGGCCCGTCGTTCGGCGATCGCGTCGCGCAGGGCCTCGGTGCTGCCGGTCTGACGGAGCCCGTCGAGGACGGGCCGGATCTGGTCGAACGAGTAGCGGCCTTGGCGGAGCATGTGAATGATGCGGGCGTCGCGGATCTGCTCTGGCGCGTAGCGGCGGTACTTCGTGATCCGCTCCCGCGTTGGCAGCAGCAGCCCGGCCGCCTCCCAGACGCGCAGCGCAGAGGTCCGGACGCCGAGGCGGTGAGCGAGTTCGCCGACCAGCAGCGCCGGCCCGGTCGGTACCGGCTCGTCCCGGAACTCCGCCGCGGCCGCACCCAGCGCCTCGCTGGCCGCGTCGGTCGCAAGGCGCTGTTCGTAGAGCCCGGCATGCGCCTGGTCGACCAGCCGGTACGCCGATTCCTCGTCGCCCGCGTGGACCGCCTGCATGATCTGCCGCGCAGTCTCGGCCCCGAAACCGGGCGCGAGGGCGCGATAGGTGAGCAGTGCGGACACGTGTTCCTCGCCGTACTGGCGATAACCGCTGTCCGTGCGTGGAGCCGGCGGCAGGATCCCGTCTGCTTCGTAGTTGCGGATGAGCTGGGTCGACACCCCCGCCCGCCGCGCCAGATCGACAGGCCGCAGTCCCATCGTCAGCGGCCGCCCGAGACGTCCAGGGTGGTGCCGGTCATGTACGACGACCGGTCCGAGGCGAGGAAGGCGATGAGCTCGGCCACCTCCTCGGGCCTACCGGGTCGGCCGAGGGGCGGCGTCGTACCGAGACGGTCCAGCCGGCCAGGCTCATGGATGTCGGTTTCGATCAGTCCGGGCCGGACCCCGAGAACGCGGATGCCTTCCTTGGCCACCTCGTTCGCGAGCCCGATGGTGAGGGCGTCGACGGCTGCCTTGCTGGCCGCGTAATCGACGTACTCCCCCGCCGATCCGAGCACGGCCGCGCGTGACGACACGTTGACGATCACACCGCCATCGCCGCCGTACTTGGTGGACATCCGCCGTACCGCGGCACCGGCGACCAGGAACGCGCTGATCGCGTTGATCCGGAACACGTTCTCGAGCCGCGCCGCGTCGTACTCGTCGACGCGACCGGACGGCGAGATCACGCCGGCGTTGTTGATGACGGCACCGATCGGTCCGAGTCCGTCCGTGACGGCGTCGAAGAGGCGCTCGATCTCTTCGGGCCCGGCGACATCAGCCTGTACGGCGATCGCGCGGCGACCTCGGTCTTCGACCGCCTTGACCACCTTGGCCGCCTCGTCGTCCCTCGACCGGTAGCCGATTCCGACATCCCAGCCGTCCGCAGCCAGTGCGAGCGCTGCCGCCGCACCGATTCCCCGGCTCCCACCTGTCACCAACACGACCGTCATGGGACCACCTTAGGAGGAAGGCGGGATCGTGATCCCCAACTGGGTCTCCGAGTCGCTGAAGCCGAGTGCACGATAGATCCGGATCGCCAGGTAGTCCGGGTCGGCGACCATCACCAGCGTCTTCGCGCCGCCCTCGGTCAGCCCGTACGTCGAGGCGTGGTGCACGAGTGTGCTCGCGATGCCCTGGTTGCGGTCGTCCGGATGCGTCTGCACGGTCTGGAACCTGGCCAGGCCCGCGCCGTCGAACATCAGCCCGAGGGAAGCCTGCAGGCGATCGCCGTCGAACGCGCCGAACCACAGCCCGTGCCCCGCCTCGACCCGGCCCCGATCAGCCAGCTGCCGGCGATGGGTGTACTCGACGTACGCGTCGTCGACCGTCATGGTCGCGTTCGCGAGAGTCAGTGCCTCGAGCTGCGTCCAGTCGTCATCGGACGACAGCAACCGGTACGTCGAGGTCGTGTTCGGCCGGGCCGGGGCGACGACTGTGGACGCTGCCATCACCGTGCTGGGGTCCACGGTGGCACCGAGCGCGACCAGCTCCTCCTTGGTGCCGTCCACCCCGACCACGCCGTCGGTGCTGTCTATGCCGATCGCAACGTGATCGGCCTCCGGGAACTCCTTGCGGAACTCGCCGAGACGCCGCTCGACGTCACCTGGGCCGAACGGCGTGCGGTAGAGCAGATAGTTCCCCCACCAGAAGGTCGGGTTGGCCGGTGTGCGGACGACGACGTACTCGCCATTGTCGTGCAGCTCGCTGCCGCCGAGGCCGAGCAGGAACAGGTCGGTGCGGTAGCCGAGGCTCTTGATCTCCACCCCACCATCGTCGGGGATGCGTCAACGGGATTCCTTGACAGGCAGCCGCGTGGCTGCCTATGTTGAACAGGCAGCCAGATGGCTGCCTATGGAACGGAGCGGGATGGACGACGAGGTGTTCCGGGCGCTGGCCGACCCCAGCCGGCGGCAGCTGCTGGATGCGCTCAACACGCAGAACGGGCAGACGCTGCGCGAGCTGTGCGCGGGGCTGTCGATGGCGCGGCAGTCGGTCAGCAAACACCTCGCGGTGCTGGAGGCCGCGAACCTCGTCAGCACGGTTCGGCGCGGGCGGGAGAAACACCACTACCTGAACGCCGAGCCGATCAACGCCATCGCCGACCGCTGGATCAATCGGTACGACCGTCGGCGGGTGCAACTGTTCGCCGACCTCAAGACGGCTCTGGAGGCCGAAACCATGAACTTCGTGTACACGACCTACATCAAGACCACGCCGGAGCGGCTATGGCGCGCACTCACCGAGCCCGAGTTCACCACGCAGTACTGGGGGCTGCATTTCGAGACGGACTGGAAGCCGGGTTCGGAGATGGTGTGGCAGATGGGCAAGGCGACGATGGCTGGACCGGGGCAGGTCGTGCTGGAGCACAAGCCGTACACGCGGCTCGCCTACGCGTGGCATCACATGACGCCCGACTTCCAGGCCGAGGCGGGTATCAAGGACGACCTCTTCCAGCGGATCAGCAGCGAACCGCTGTCGAAGGTCGCGTTCGACCTCGAGCCGGTCGACGGTCAGGTCAAGCTGACCGTCACCCACACCGGCTTCGAGCCCGGCAGCGCCATCCGCGAGATGATCACCGAAGGCTGGCCCGCAGTCCTCGCCGACCTCAAGTCCTTCGTCGAAACCAGCCCGGCCCTCGTCAGCTGATCACGGGCGTTTGTGGAGGAGCAGCGGCAGTACGGCGCCTGCGCCGGCTTCGCGTAGTTTGGCGGTGGCGACGGTGACTGGCCATTGGGATGAGCTGGCGTCGACCAGGAGCAGGACGGTGCGACCGGCGACGGTTTGCGCGGTGGTGGCGTCGACCTGGAGTCCGTCGCGCCAGACTCGGGCTTCGTCGGCTGAGGAGAGGTCGTCGGTGTAGCCGGAGCGATCGACGGTCAGGTCTGCTCGGTCGAGGCGGCCGACCGCTGCGATCCGGTCAGCGACTGCGGCTGTGACTGCGGTGTGCCCGGCGGCGGCGAGTGGTACGACGACCTCCGGGCGGCTGGACCACGTGCTGCGCCAGCGGGACAGGGCTGCGACGGCGCCTGCCTGCAGGGCTTCGATGGCGTCGGCGGGTGGCTCACCGCCTGCGAACGCCGCGGCGAGGACCTCGCGCCACTCCGGCGCATCGGCGTAGATGAGCGAACGGCCAGGGTCGGCCATCAGGTTCGCGGGGATCTTGCCGCGCGGGCCGAACGAACCACCCGGCCACATCTTGCGCGGTTCGAGGACGTGCACCTCGCCGCGGAGCAGACCGGTGACAGTCGCGACCGTGTCGGCGTCGGGCGCAGCGGACAGCGGGGCAGGCAGAGCACCCAGGCAGACCGAACAACGACCGCACGGCTCGGCGGACGCATCGTCCAGCGACTCCTGCAGTAGTTGCATCAGGCAACGTTGGCCGCGAGTGTAGGCCCGCATGATATCGGCCTCGCGACGCCGTACCGCAACAATGCCGTCGTAGTGCGCCGCGTCGAACGTCCAGTCCTTGCCGGTCCGGATCCAGCCGTGTTCGAGCCGCTCGGTGACACCGTCGACCGCGAGCTGCTTGAGCATCAGCTCGACCCGCGTACGGCGCAGGCCGGTCTCGGCCTCCAGCGCCGGGACGCTCGCCGGCTGATCCGGGCCGTAGGCCTGCATGGCGTGCAGCAACCGGTTGACGTTCTCCGGGACGGGGATGGTTGCGGTCGCGAAGTAGTCCCAGATACCGGAGTCAGCATCGGAAGGCAGCAGGGCGACGATCGCGTGGTCGATGCCACGGCCGGCGCGACCGACCTGCTGGTAGTACGACACCGGCGACGGCGGCGAGCCGACATGCACGACGAACCCGAGGTCAGGTTTGTCATATCCCATTCCGAGCGCGGAAGTCGCGATCAGTGCCTTCAGCCGGTTCTCGCGGAGTGCATCCTCGAGGCTCTCCCGCTCCCCCGCCTCCAAACCACCCGTGTACGCCGCCACTGGTACGTCGCGACCGTGGATCTCCTGGATCGTCGCGGCCAGCCGCTGCGCATCAGCGACCGTCAACGCGTACACGATGCCCGAGCCCGGAAGCTTCGGCAGATGATCGACCACCCACGCGAACCGCTGCAACGGCGACAACCGGTCAACCACAGCAAGCTGCAGACTCGACCGAGCCAGCGGCCCCCGCAGTACAAGCGTTGACTCACCCAACTGGTGGGCGACGTCGTCGGTGACCCGCTCATTCGCCGTGGCTGTGGTGGCGAGGACCGGCGTCTTCGGATTCAGGTGCTGCAGCACGTCGGACACCCGGCGGTAGTCCGGCCGGAAGTCGTGCCCCCAGTCGGAGACGGCGTGCGCCTCATCGATCACCAGCAGACCGACCTCACCCGCCAGACTGTCCAGCACGCGCCGCCCGAAGCCCGGGTTGGCCAACCGCTCAGGCGAAACCAGCAGTACGTCGATCGCTCCGGAGCGCAGGTCCTGCTCGATGCCCGACCATTCGTCCACGTTGTTCGAGTTCAGCGTTGCCGCCCGCAACCCCGCCCGGCCGGCCGCACCCACCTGATCCCGCATCAACGACAACAACGGCGACACCACCAACGTCGGCCCCGCACCTTCAGCCCGGCGAATCGCCGTGGCCGCCCAGTACACCGCCGACTTCCCCCACCCCGTCGCCTGCACCACCAGGACCCGGGCCGCCGGCTCGCACAACGCCGCAACCGCAGTCTCCTGGTCGCCCCGCAACCGCGCGCTCTCCCCCGCGATCGCCTGGATCACCCCACCGGCAATCCCCGCCCGAGCCTCGGTCAGAGTCAATCCCGCACCACCATCAACCATGCCAAGACCCTAGACGCCCCCACCCCCATTCCCCATTCCACCAACCCCCACCTGTGGATAACTCCCCCACGGCTCCATCGACCGGCCGCCCCCGGCACGAGCCGGAACCCTTCGCCAACACCCAGGACAACAAGAACGGATATCCGCCCGTGTTGCCCCTCCTCAGGTCGTAGACGGCGTGAGAAGGGGCAACACCAACTGATATCCGTTCATATGCGCGGGAGATCGGCGGGTGTGGAGGGGCGGTTGGGGTCCCCGGGTGGGTGTGGGCTCGGCCGGGGGGGCGGGGCTGCAGGTCAGGCGCAGTGGCCGGGGTGGCAGGGCTCGCCTGATGGGGTGACCAGGCGTTGCGGGCCGGGGCCTTTGGTGGCGAGGGTGTCGTAGGGGTTGGCGAGGGCGCAGCGGTCGAGGGAGAGGCAGCCGCAGCCTACGCAGTCCTTGAAGTCGTCGCGGAGTTGTTCGAGGTGCAGGATGCGGCGGTCGAGTTCGGCTTGCCAGCATTCGGAGATGCGTTCCCAGTCCTTGCGGGTGGGGGTGCGGTTCTCGGGGAGGAGGGCGAGGATCGCGGCGACCTCGGACAGTGGGATGCCGACGCGCTGGGCGATCCGGATCAGGGCGACGCGGCGGAGGGTGTCGCGTTTGTAGCGGCGTTGGTTGCCGGCTGTGCGGCGGCTGATGATGAGGTTCTGGCGTTCGTAGAAGTGCAGCGCGGAGATCGCGACTCCACTGCGTTGTGCCAACTGCCCGACCGTCAGCTCACCTGGCTCGACGTCCACGACTCCACCCATAGCTCCGCCCTCCGACCTCAACCTATGTCGAGGCTAGCTGACGAAGGCGCGCGCGATCGGCCAGGCTCCCGGTGATGTGTTGGACAGCACGGTCCAGGTGGTGCCGGTGTGCGGGTCGTGGGTGGACTTGAACGATTCGCCGGCGTCGTACCCGACCAGCGTCACGTCGTCGGTCGTCGCATCCAGCCAGAAGCCGAGACCGTACCGCCGGGATTCCTCGGGTACGTCGCAGCGCGGCCGCACCACCTCTTCGACGGAATCCACGATGTCGCCGGCGAACAGTGCCCGCCAGAACGTCGAGATGTCGGCGGCCGTGGTGTGGATGCCGCCATCGCCGGTCGACAGCACCGGTAGGTGGAACACGTTCGTGCGATCCACCCCGTCCAGTGGCAGGTAGCCCACGGCCGCATCGGCGGGCAGCTCATCAGAGCGCAGGAAGTCCGTCCGGGTCATGCCGGCCGGACGCAGCACCCGTTCGCGGACCAGGTCGTGGTACCCGACCCCGCTGGCCCGCTCGGCCAGCAGCGCGAGGACCACGAAGCCACCGTTGCAGTAGCTGAACCGCTCACCGGCCCGGAACTTGGTCGGATGCCCGTCCAGCAGGGGCAGGAACGCCTCGGTGGTCGCCAGCTCGTGCGCCGCGCCGATGAAGTAGTCGGTGATCTCGGAGTCGACCTCTTCGTCCAGGTAGTCACCGATGCCGGACGTGTGCGTGAGCAGGTGCTCGATCGTCACGTCGTCCGCGATCAGCGGCAGGTCCTTGCCGAGCAGCGACCGGGCCGTGGTGCTCAACTCCAGCGCACCCTCACGCACCAGCGAGATCACCGCCAGAGCCGTGAACCCCTTGCTACCACTGGCGATCCCGAACCTGGTGTCCAGCGTGTTCGGCACCAGATAGGCCCGGTTCGCCAGTCCATACGCCTGAGCGAACTCGACCTGCCCGCCCCGATCGATCTGGACGACACCGGAGAATCCAGTCTCCTGAGCAATCTTGTCAATCTCCCCCGGCGTCATGTCCGCAGGTTAACCCCGGCCGCAGCCAGGCAACGACCGATTAAGGGAGGGCTGCGTCCGAGGCCACGATTCGCCGCCCGATACTCGCGGACATCAGGGCAGCCGCCGCACAGAGACCGCCCGCGATGTACCAGGCGAGGTTGTAGCTGCCCTGCAGATCCCGGATCGCACCGGCGCCGGTCGCCGCCAGCGCCGCACCGATCTGGTGCGAGGCGAACACCCACCCGAACACGATCGGCCCGTCCACACCGAACCACTCCCGGCACAGCGCGACGGTCGGCGGCACGGTCGCGACCCAGTCCAGGCCGTAGAAGATGATGAAGACCCAGACGCTCGGTTGTGCGGTCGGTCCGAGCAGGGACGGCAGTACCAGCAGGGACAGGCCGCGCAGCGAGTAGTACGCGATCAGCAGGTACCGCGGATCCCAGCGATCGGTGAGCCAGCCGGACAGGATCGTGCCGGCGACATCGAAGATGCCGACCAGAGCGAGCAGCGAGGCCGCCGTGGTGATCGGCATCCCGTGGTCGTGCGCTGCGGTGACGAAGTGCGTACCGATCAGGCCGTTCGTCGAGGCTCCACAGATCGCGAACCCACCGGCCAGCATCCAGAACGCCGGCCGCCGCGCCGCCGTACGGAGTGCACTCAGCGCGCGCAGCGCACTGCTGCCGGTCGCTTCCACACGCTGCCCGGCAAGACTGCCCTCGGGGGCACCGTACGCGCGCAGACCGACATCGCTCGGGTAGTCACGCAGGAAGATCAGCACCAGCGGTACGACGGCCAGCGCCGTACCGGCCGCGACCAGAGCGGGGGTCCGCCAGCCGTAGTTCGTTGCGAGGTTCGCGATCAGCGGCAGGAAGACCAGCTGACCGGTCGCGCCGGCCGCGGTCAGCAGGCCGGTGACCAGGCCGCGGCGCTCGACGAACCAGCGCCCGGTGATGGTCGCCACGAAGGTCATCGACATCGAGCCGGTTCCGACACCGACAAGTAGTCCCCAGCAGAGCAGAAGCTGCCAGGACGAGTCCATGAAGATCGTCAGGCCGCTGCCCAGCGCGATCAGCACCAGCGCTCCGCTGACGACCTTGCGCAGACCGAGGCGGTCCATCAGCGCGGCCGCGAACGGCGAGATCAGGCCGTACAGCAGCAGGTTGATCGAGACCGCCGACGAGATCGTCGCGTGCGACCAGCCGAACTCCTCGTGCAGCGGATCGAGCAGCACGCTGGGCACGGACCGGAACCCGGCCGCACCGATCAGTGTCACGAACCCCACCGCAGCGACTGCCCAGGCCAGGTGCACCCGGGCAGGCTTCTTCGTCTCCACAGTCTGCGTCACCCAACTACCTTGCCGCCCCGGCGCCCGCCGTACTAGTGGCCTGAATGCCATCATGTGTCAAGATGTGGCCATGACGCATATCGTCGCCGTCCTGGCGCTGGAACCGGTGGTCGGGTTCGACATGACCATCCCGTCCACGGTCCTCGGTGCGGCGACCCGCGCCGACGGCACTGAGCTGTACGACGTCCGCGTCTGCGGGATCGATCGCGAGCCGGTCCGGGTGAGCGCCGGATTCAGCATGATCCCGGACCACGGTCCCGAGGCGCTGGCCGCGGCGGACACGGTCATCATTCCGGGCACGTACATTCCGCAGCCCCGCAACGAGGGCACGCTGCCGGATGCACTCGCGGCGGCGCTCGCGACCATCCGGCCGGGCACGCGGATCGCGTCGATCTGTACCGGCGCCTTCGTGCTGGGCGCGGCCGGCTATCTGGACGGCCGGCCCGCGACCACGCACTGGAAGCGGGCCGAGATGTTCCGCGAGCGCTATCCCCAGGTGGAGCTGCGGGAGGAGCAACTGTTCGTCGACGACGGCGACATCCTCACCTCGGCCGGTCTCGCCGCCGGGGTCGATCTCTGCTTACATCTGATCCGCCGCGACTTCGGCAGCGATGTCGCGAACCGCGCGGCCCGCGCCTGCGTGGTCCCGCCGTGGCGTGACGGCGGGCAATCGCAGTTCATCGAACGCGCCGTACCGGATGAGGGCCATGACGGTACGTCGCCCACCCGCGCCTGGACGCTGCATCACCTCGACCGGGAGCTGAGCCTGCAGGCGATGGCCGCGCACGCCCGGATGAGCGTGCGGACCTTCAGCCGCCGGTTCAAGGCCGAGACCGGGCAGTCGCCGGGCACGTGGCTGATGCAGCAGCGCATCCGGCACGCCTGCCACCTGCTGGAGACCACCGACCTGCCCGTCGACCGGATCGCGACCGCAGCCGGTCTCGGTACGGCGGCCTCCCTGCGGCACCACCTGCGCTCCGAGCTCGGTGTCTCCCCTCTCGCCTACCGCAAGACCTTCCGCGCGAGCTGAATCCCTAGAGCACGATCAGCTCGTGCGGCTGCCGGTTCATCGGCTCGACACCGTCCGCGGTGACCACGACGATGTCCTCGATCCGCGCACCCCAACGGCCTGGTTGGTAGATCCCAGGCTCGATGCTGAACGCCATCCCCGGCTCGAGGAGCAGGTCGTTGCCCGCGACGATGTACGGCTCCTCGTGCACGTCGAGCCCGATCCCGTGCCCGGTCCGATGGATGAAGTACTCACCGAACCCGGCTGCCGCGATCACCTCCCGCGCGGCTGCATCGATCGACTCGGCCGTCACGCCCGGCCGCACCGCATCCACCGCGGCCTGCTGCGCCTCTTGCAGTACGGCGTACGTCGCGGCAACGTCCGCGTCGCGTGGAGTCCCGACGGCATAGGTCCGGGTCGAGTCCGAGAAGTACCCCTCCGGAATCGGCCCACCGATATCCACCACCACGACGTCACCGGACTCGATCACCCGATCCGACACCGAATGATGCGGGCTGGCGCCGTTCGGACCGCTGCCGACGATGACGAAGTCGGCCATCATGTGTCCTTCCTCGACGATCGCGGCCGCGATGTCCGCACCGACCTCGGCCTCGGTCCGCCCCGGCCGCAACCACTCACCGACGCGCGCGTGTACCCGGTCGATCGCTGCCCCAGCTGTCCGCAGCGCGTCGATCTCGGCCGCGTCCTTGCGCATCCGCAGCTCCCGCACGATCGGCCCGGCCAGCACCTGCTCGGCCTTCGGCAATGCCGACCGCAACGCAAGCACGTGCAGCGCCGGGGTGAAGTCGCTGACCGCAACCCGATCCACGCCACTCAACCGCTCGGCTGCCAAGGCATACGCATCATCACCGTCCACCCAGGTGACGACCTCGATCCCCAGCTCTTCCAGCGGCACGCCGGCAAACCCGGGCACCTCCATCTTCGGCACCACCAACGCCGGTACGCCGTCGGCCGGGATCACGAGCGTGGTCAGCCGCTCGAACGATCCGCCGCCCTGACCTATCAGGTACCGCAGGTCGGAGCCTGGGGCAATCAACAGTCCGGTGCCGGCGGCCGCCGTACGGGCTCGCTCGACGCGGGAGCGCAGGACAGCGGCATCAGGGGCAAGGCCTAGCGGCGCACGACTCGACATGAGCCGACTATAGGCATGACCCTCCGACAGAATGCGAGCCCAATTACCAGGACCCACCGCCTCCACCACCGCCACCGCCGCCTGACGAACCACCGCTGAACCCGGACGAGCTACCGCCACCGCCGCCGCTGCTGGACGGGGTGGGCGGCGGCATGAACGTCTGCGCGACGGTCGAGCTCACGTTGCCCGCGGTCCAGCCGGACGTGTAGTACGACGGGCCGACGTACCAGTAGGGATCTGGGGTCAGCCGGCCGGCGTCGACGAGCTGGCGGCAGACCTTCTGCCAGCGGTCGGCCAGGTCGAACGCGATCGCCCACGGGAGGTACTTGCTGAAGATGTCCTCGCCCTCCTCGAAGCGCAACTGATCCGCCTCGGCGGTCGCCAGGTACTTCCGGAAGCCGATCACCTGGTCGCTGACTGCACGGCCGGCCGGAGTGCGCTGACCGCGGCGCCGGATCCGCACCCAGGTGGTTATCGCGATGATCACGGCCAGGACCGGTACGGCGATCGCCACCGCCCGGCCGAATCCACCAGTCGAGGCGCCGGTCGCCGTACCGGCGATTCCGGCGCCGAAGACCCAGAACGCGATCAGTGTGATGCAGCCGCAGCCCGTGCCGGACTTGAAGACCGAGCCGCCGCGGCTGCCGAGCTTGGAGGGCAGCCGGGTGTACCACTGCCGCTGCGCCACCTGGTCGCGTAGGGCGTCCAGCATCGCGAGGGCAGTCGCCGCCATCGAGGTGTCCCCGACCGGTCGCCGTTCCAGCGTGATCGAGGCACCTGGGACCAGTCCGGGGAACATGCCCTGCAGCAACGCCTGCTCGTGCGGCGCGGTAGCGACACGGCCGTCCAGCAGGACGGCGCGGCGCTCCTCACCGTCGTTCTCGATCCGGACGCCACCGCGGACCGCCATGTCGATCAGGGTCGCGGCGACCTCGGTGACGTTGGCCTTGGCGTCGATCAGCAGACCGGCCTCGGCGACCGGGATCCGTGGTGGCGCGAAGGCGACCGGGATCTGGTCGTCGTCGAGAGTGTTCTTCTCCGGTACGGCGGCGATCCCCTCCGGCGGGAACGTCCCCGGCGGCATCCCGGCGAACCGCTGGTCCTTGTTCCCGGTCGCCGCGTAGATCACGGCGACGATCAGCGCGAGCAGGCTGACGAGGCCGGAGCCGATCAGCGCCGGGATGTTCAGGCCGTTGCGCTGCAGCCAGTCCGGCGGGTCGACGACAATCGGGGTGTCGTTCTGGACCACGCCGGCCTTGATCCCGGCGACGATCGTCAACTGCGAGCCCTGCGGGAGGCCGGTCGCCCGGAAGACGCCCTTCCCGCCGACGACAGACTTCTGCGGGCATTTCGCGGTCGATCCAGCGCGGCCGGTGAAGCACTCCACCTGCTGCACGCCCTGCGGGACCGTCACGTTGACCGTGACCTGCTTGATCGGCGCTTCCCAGGCCGAACCGGTCGCATCCCAGTACAGCTCACTGTGGTCGTCGAAGTGCCGCAGCGCCCCGCGCACGTCGTACGTGATCACGTACGTCGCGTCCTGGCCGGAGATCGTCTTGTCCTCCTCGCCGATCTTGATCCGGAGGATCTGGTCGCGGTGACCGTTCTTCTTGGTCGTGTCGGTGCCGAACGCGTCCGGCGCCTTGGTCGGGCTGTCGACCTTGATGTTCGAGACCTCGTACTTCTGGTCCTTCGCCCGGTCGTCGAGCCACGGCTCCCGGATCACCAGGTCGCGGTAGATCCCGTGCCGCCCGTAGCTCCCGAAGTGGTAGTCGATCGTCTCCTTCACGTGCAGTACGCCGTCGCTCCCGACCGTGTAGTCGATCGTGAAGGCGCGTACCTCGTCCCCGGCTGCCGCCGAGGCGGGCAGCGCGAAGCCGGCCAGAGCCAGCGTGGTGACGAGCAGGCTGATGACGACCCCGAGTGCCCTACGCATGCCCGCGACACTATCGAGAGCCGGGGTCGGGCCGTGGGATGCCGCCCGATGGGCTTGTGCAAAGGGAGCGATAGGGGAATTCTGGATGGCCCAGGAGGAAACGTCATGGCAGATAAGACGCAGACCGCCCTTGGTGCTGGCGCCGCGCCCAGCGTGGACAGCCCGGCCGCCCTTCGTAACGTGGTGCTCGTCGGACCGTCCGGTTCCGGCAAGACCACGCTCGTCGAGGCCCTGCTGGTGGCCTCCGGCGTCCTGACCAGACCCGGCACCGTCCTGGACGGAACGACGGTCTGCGATTTCGACGACGCCGAGGCCCGGCAGCAGCGGTCGGTCGGGCTCGCCCTCGCCTCACTGCCGTACAACGGCATCAAGGTGAACCTGATCGACACCCCCGGGTACGCCGATTTCGTCGGCGAGCTGCGGGCCGGGCTGCGGGCGGCCGACTGCGCGCTGTTCGTGATCGCGGCCAACGAAGGGGTCGACGAGCCGACCAGAGCGGTCTGGCAGGAGTGCGACCAGGTCGGGATGCCACGGGCCGTCGTGATCACCAAACTCGACCACGCCCGGGCGAACTTCGCCAACGCGCTGGCCGCGGCCCAGGGCACCTTCGGCGACAAGGTGCTGCCGCTCTACCTGCCGACCGACGACGGTCTGGTCGGGCTGCTGTCGACCCCAGACCCGTCGTACGAGGATCTTCGCGGCACGCTGATCGAGGGGATCATCGAGGAGTCCGAGGACGAGTCGCTGATGGAGCGCTACCTCGGTGGCGAGGAGATCGACAAGAAGGTGCTGATCGAGGACCTCGAGCGCGCGGTCGCGCGTGGCACCTTCTTCCCGGTCATCCCGGTCTGCAGCGGCTCCGGGGCCGGCTTGCACGAGTTGCTCGAGGTCGCGACCAGCGGGTTCCCGTCGCCGCCCGAGCATCCGCTGCCCGAGGTGTTCAACCCGCACGGCGTCCCACGCAAGGGGCTGGTCTGCGATCCGAGCGGTCCGCTGCTCGCCGAGGTGGTGAAGACGACCTCGGACCCGTACGTCGGCAGGGTGAGCCTGGTGCGGGTGTTCTCCGGCACCATCAGGCCCGACACGACAGTTCACGTGTCGGGCCATTTCACGTCCTTCTTCGGTGACGGCAGTACGCATCAGGACCACGACGAGGACGAGCGGATCGGCACACTGTCGTTCCCGCAGGGCAAACAGCAGCGCCCAGCCGGCACGGTGATCGCGGGCGACCTGTGCGCGATCGGGCGGCTGACGCGGGCCGAGACCGGCGACACGTTGTCGGACAAGGCCGATCCGCTGCTGCTCAAGCCGTGGACGATGCCCGAGCCGCTGCTGCCGATCGCGATCCAGGCGCACGCGAAGACCGACGAGGACAAACTCGGTGCCGGTCTGCAGCGACTGGCTGCCGAGGATCCGACGCTGCGGATCGAGCAGAACCCCGAGACCCACCAGATCGTGCTGTGGTGCATGGGCGAGGCGCACGCAGACGTCGTACTGGATGCGCTGTCGAACCGGTACGGCGTGACTGTGGACACCGTGGAGTTGCGGGTGCCGCTGCGGGAGACGTTCGGGGGCAAGGCCAAGGGGCACGGGCGGCATGTGAAGCAGTCCGGTGGCCACGGTCAGTACGCCGTCTGCGATATCGAGGTGGAGCCGCTTCCCGGTGGTGCCGAGTTCGAGTTCGTCGACAAGGTGGTCGGTGGCGCCGTACCGCGGCAGTTCATCCCGAGCGTCGAAAAGGGCGTGCGGGCGCAGATGGAGAAGGGCTGCGCGGCCGGGTTCCCGATGGTCAATATCCGGGTCACGTTGCTCGACGGGAAGGCGCACAGCGTGGACTCGTCGGACATGGCGTTCCAGATGGCCGGTGGGCTCGCGTTGCGCGAAGCCGCGGCGGCCACCAAGGTGAGCTTGCTCGAACCGGTCGACCTGGTCTCGGTGCTGGTTCCGGACGAGCTGGTGGGTCCGGTGATGAGCGACCTGTCGGGGCGGCGTGGGCGGTTGCTGGGGACGGACAAGGTCGGTGACGACCGCACGCTGGTGAAGGCCGAGGTGCCGCAGGTCGAGATCGCCCGCTACACCATCGACCTGCGCTCGCTCTCCCACGGCGCGGCCACGTTCAGCCGCCAGTTCGCCCGGTACGAACCGATGCCGGACTCGGTTGCCGCCAAAGTAAAGAACTAACCCCAAGGCCCGCCGCCTTCAGGTGGGACGCGGACCTGCACGCCATCACAATTGCGCGTACCGGCCCGCCGCCACGCTCAGCAACCACCGCCCGGAAGGGAATTCGGAACGCCTGGGGCCGGGCTTGACTGGTTGGCCTTGGGGTTAGCTCTTGGTGTCGCGGTTGAGGCGGCGGCGGACGTCGCGGGACTTCAGGTACGACGCGACGTCGTCGTACCGTTCGCTCTGGTTCGCGAACTCGATGTAGGAGCGGACGCGGTGCAGCCAGTCCAGCGTGGACGGCTTCACCGTGTTGAGGACATCGGCGAGGTGGCGCATGGCCAGCGGTGGTTCGCCACCTCCGGCCAGCGCCTCGTCGATGACTCGGTCGACGCCGCGTTCGATCAGGGCGCGCAGGTCGGCGCCGCTGAACATCGGGGTCTGACCGGCGATCGTCTTCAGGTCGAGGCCGTCGGCCGGGACGTCCTTCACCAGCACGGACAGGATGTCGGCGCGGGCCGGCTCATCCGGCGGTGGCACGAAGATGACCCGGTCGAAGCGGCCGGGGCGCAGCATCGCCTCGTCCACATCCCACGGTGCGTTGGTTGCCGCGAGCACCAAAAGGCCGTCGTTCTCGGAGCCGATTGCGTCGAGTTCCTGGAGCAGTACGTCGACCAGCCGGCGAGCCTCGGAGCCACCGTGCTTGTGCCGCGCGAAGGCCAGTGCGTCGAGCTCGTCGAGGAAGAGCACGCACGGTGCGTTGGCGCGGGCGCGCTCGAAGGCGGCGTGCAGGTTGCGCTCGGAGACACCGAGGTAGGGGTCCATCACGTCTTCGATGCGGACGTTGATGAACGGCAGCCCGCACTCCCCCGCGGTCGCGCGCGCCAGCAGCGTCTTGCCGCAACCGGGCGGGCCGTAGAGCAGCACGCCACCGCCGGACTTGCGGCCGTACTTCTCGTACAGCTCGGGGCGGCTGAGCGGCAGGATGACCATGCGGTGAATGACCCGCTTGATCTCCTCCATCCCGCCGACCTGGTCGAAGGTGGTGGACTCCTTCAAGGTGTCGGCCGCGAACGGCGTCTCCTCTGTCTCCGGACCGACCTTGATCTTCACGCCGCTGCGCTCGGAGATCATCTCGTCGACGAGTTGCTGCAGCCAGCCGGTGCCCTCGACGACACCCTTCTGGCGGGCCGTCTCCAGCAGACTGCGCAGCAGTGCGAGCCGGCCGTTGGCCGCGGCCAGCTCCCCCACCGGCACGAGCTGGTCCTCAGGCAAACCGTCCTTGTCCAGCAGTACGACGTACTGGTCGAGTGCCTCTTCGGTGTGCTCGGCACCCGCCAGCGACTCGGCGAGAACAAGCCTCAGGAGTACGTCGTCCGGGTTCGCGTCGACGGCTTTGCGGAGGGCGTCTATGCGCTCGTTCATGAGCCCCATCCTCGGTTGAGCCAGCGGCGGAGCAGGGGTGGCGCGACCCAGGAGTAGATGCAGAAGGCCAGCCAGCCCATCGCGAGGACGAACGACAGTGGCCTGAGGCCGGCCAGGCGGAGGCCGTAGATGATCGCGACCGCGCCGATCCACACGACCAGCGGGTTGAAGCGCTGGAACGGGCGCAGCGGCGCCATCAGCGGGTGGTTCATCAGCTTGGCTTCGCGAGCGGCCTGGCTGAGGTCCCGGTCGCCCGGCTGGGAAGCGGCGGCCGAGGCGAGCGAGTTGTACCCCGAACGCGAGTCACCGGTCAGCATCGACGCCGTACCGTGCAGAGCACGCGCGTGCGGGTCCTCCGGATCGTGCGACAGTGCTTCGGTGCTGTGCTTGCGCATGGCACGGTCGTTGCCAAGCGCAAACGCAACCTCGGCCCGAGCGGCCGACACGACCGCGCTCTCGGGCGCATGCGACGCGGCCCGCTCGACCAGCGCGCTCGCCTTCTCGGCCTGACCGGCTGTCAGACAAACGCGGGCATAGCCGATCAGCAGATCCGGATCGTTCGGGTCCAGGCTCAGACCTTGCAGGTACGCCGCCTCGGCCTCCGGCAGCCGCCCCTCGGACCGCAACGCCGACCCGAGCACCTGCAGCAGCGGCAGGAACGGCCCGTGCAATGCCAGCCCGTCCTTCAGTACGTCGATCGCTTCCGCGTTCCGATCGAGCTGGTGCAGCGCGGCGCCACGGAACAGGTAGGCGCGGAAGTCCACCGCTGCGTCGCCCCACAGTCCCTGGAGCTCGTCCAGGGTCCGCTCGGGATGACCGATCTGCAGCCAATGACCAGCCATCTGCAGGCGGGCCTCGGTCGGCTCGTTCACAGCATCACCACCAGAGCAAGAAGGAGGGCCTCGACGATTGCACACACGACGACCAGGATCGGCCCCAGCACCCACATCGAGTGATAGTCGGTGCCGCGTAACTGGAACGCCCGATCCATCGGCCGCTGCCACCGCATCTGCACCAGGATGCACAGCACCGCGATCACCCGAACCACGATCCGCAGACTCTGCGTCCGCTCACCGTCGTCGTTCAGCAGGGCATAGAGAGCGATCACAGCCGCCAGCCCGACAACGCCGGCCGCGACGATCAGCCAGCGCTTACCGCGATCGAGCCCGAGCCGGCGCGCATTCAGTGAAGCGATGATCGTCGCAGCGATCACGCCACCGAAGAACGCCACATAAGCCTGCGAGTTCAGCCGCCACGGGCGCACGGTCGGATCCACCCGATCCGCGATCGTGGGCCGGAGCAGTTCATCGCTCATGAACTCGCCACCACCGCAATGCACAACTCTGTGAACACACCGATCGCCACCATCGCCAAGTTACCGCTCCCGAACCCCTCGCGGTACGAGCGACCGCTCAGCTGGAACACCCGATCGCTCTGCCGCTGGATCCGGAACTGCACCGCGTAGCAGAGCGCCGCAACGATCCGCATCGGCAGCAGCGCCTTCCACCAGTCCCCGCCGTACGGCATCAGCAGGCCCACTGCAAAGAACTCCACCACCACGCCGGCCAGCCCGACCACCACGATCAGCCCGCGCTTGGCGTCGGCGACCGCCAGCCGCCCGCTGTTCACGAACGCCAGCCAGGTGATCGGCAGCACGCCACCCAGCACGGCGATGTAGATCACCCGGGTCAGCGACCACGGTGCGACCGCTGCCCCCTCGCTCGGGCGCAGTACCTCGTCCGGCATGGGGCTCCTCGGGGTGACAGCTTCGGCGAGCGCAGTGTATAGCCTGTCCGGATGAGCGAGAACTGCCTCTTCTGCGGGATCGTGGCCGGAAGCATCCCCTCGACCCAGGTCGCCGAGAACGACCGGGCGATCGCCTTCATGGACATCAACCCCGCGACACCCGGCCACCTTCTGGTCGTCCCCCGCGTCCACTCGACCGATCTGCGCGAGACAGCCGCCGAGGACCTCACGGCCGTCACCCTCCTCGCGCAGTCGCTGATCGGCCGTGTCATCGAGCGGCTCGACGGGGCGACCGGTGCCAACCTGCTGAGCTGCATCGGTCCCGACGCCTGGCAGGCCGTGTTCCACACTCACCTGCACGTCATCCCCCGCTACCCCAACGACCCGATGGTTCTGCCCTGGCAGCCGCACGCCGGCGACATGGACGAGATCAAGGCTGTCGGCGCGAAGCTGGTGTAACGCCTGCACCCCCTCATGACACTGAGGGGGTATGACGCTCACTGCGGTACGTGCCGGGGCAGGTCTTCAACGGCGGTTGGTGCCGTTGTGGGTGGCGGCGTTTGTGCAGGCCGTCGGGTTCTGGGTGCCGGTGGAGAAGTTGTTCATGGCCGAGATCGGCTTCGACGCAGCCACGGTCGGAGTGATGGCAGCCGCGTACGCCGCTCTGGTGCCGATCGCCGAGGTGGTGTCCGGGGTGCTGGCGGACCGGTGGTCGCGGCGTGGGGTGTTGATGGTGGCGGGAGTCGCGCTGCTGGTCAGCGTGCTCGTCGGTGCGCTGAGTCACCACGTCATCACCTACATCGCGGCCGCTCTGATCCTCGGCGTCTACTTCGCGATGTACTCCGGGACGGTCGAGGCTCTCGTGTACGACGTGGTGCTCGAGGAGACCGGCGACAGCGCGCAGTACGAGCGGCAGATCGGGCGGGTCCGGCTGATCGAGAGCATCGCGCTCGTGAGCAGTGCGCTTGTGGGCGGCTGGATCGCATCGGCGCTGACCACGCGGGCGACGTACCTGCTGACCTTGCCGTTCGCGGCGCTGTACCTGATCGTGCTCACCCGCTTCCGTGAGCCGACCCTGCATCGGACCGAGGAGCGCACCACGCTGCGCACCCATCTCGCCGTCACCTACCACGCGATCACCGACCGCGGGCGGCTCGTTCCGATCGCCGCCGCGACGCTGATGGCGGCGATGATCCTGCAGGCGATGTTCGAATTCGGGCCGCTGTGGCTGGTCGCTCTGAAGACCTCCGCGGTGTACTACGGCCCGTTCTGGGCGCTCCTGGTCGGCACAATCGGGCTCGGTGGACTGCTGGCGCACCGGCTCCGGCTGGATCGACTGACCTCGACCGTGCTCGTGGTCGCGACGATGCTCGCTGCCTGTCTCACGATGACGACGAGCCACCATCTCGCCGTACTGACCGCCGCGATGGTCGCGCTCACCTTCCTGCTGGTGGTGATCGGCATCCACCTGAGCCACCTGCTGCACGACGCCGTACCGTCGTCGATCCGCACCGGGGTCGCGTCCGGGATCAGTGCACTGTCATGGGTCGTCTTCATGCCGTTCGCGCTCGCGTTCGGCGTGCTCACCAAGCGGCTCGGCGTCTACACCTCGGGCTGGATGATCACCGGCGCCGTCGCGCTGGCCGGGCTCGCGCTGATCTGGGTGCAACGGAATGCGCACCGCACCGCACTACGATGACGCGATGGCTGCGCTGCCGGCGGACGACGTACTGGCCGAGCAGTTGCGCGCCGGTGACGAGGACGCGTTCGCGCTCGTGCTGGATCGCTGGTCGGGCGGGATGCTGAGGGTGGCACGGTCGTTCGTTTCGACCGACGAGTCGGCGGCCGAGGTGGTTCAGGAGACCTGGCTGGCGGTCATCGAGGGCATCGACCGTTTCGAGGGCCGCTCGGCGTTGCGGACCTGGGTCTACCGGATCCTGACCAACACCGCCCGCCGGCGCGGCACCCGGGAGCACAAGGTCGTCCCGATGAGCAGCGTCGACGACACCGGACCGACCGTCGATCCGAGCCGCTTCCGCCCACCCGGCGATCCGGATTCCGGCCACTGGTGGGACTTCCCGCCGTCGTGGCCCTCGCCTGAACAAGGCGTGCTGACCGCCGAGGTACGCGCCTGCCTGAACGACGCGCTGGCCGAACTCCCCGAGCGGCAACGACTGGTCGTCGTACTGCGCGATATCGAGGGCTGCCCGTACGACGAGGTGTGCGAACTGCTCGGAATCACCGCAGCGAACCAGCGGGTGCTGCTGCATCGGGCCCGCGCGTTCCTGCGCGGGAAGCTCGAAGGGCTCTACTCCAGAGAGGATGACGGTCGTGAATAAACTCGAGTGCCGGACGTTCGTCGAGCAGGTCACGGCCTATCTCGAAGGCACGCTGTCACCGGACGCCGAGCAGGCCTTCATCGCTCACATCTCCCGGTGCGACGGCTGCGAGGGCTACCTCGACCAGATCCGCCAGACCCAGCAGGCGCTGAGCAACCTCCCGGCCGACGGCCTGCCGGACGACACCCGCAGCGCCCTGCTGGCCGCCTTTCAGCGGCGAGCGACCAACTCGTAGACGGCTAGGAGTTCCGGCAGCAGCACCGACCAGTCATAGGCCTGTACGGCGGTCAGTCCGGCGGAGCGGAGTCGTTCGCGGTCCTCGGGTGAGCGCAGTAGGTGCAGGATGCGGTTGGTCAGGAGCTGGACGTTGCCGGGTTCGACGAGGTCGCCGAGGCGGCCGTGCTCGAGGACCTGGCGGAAGGCGGGGAGGTCGCTGGCCAGGACTGGTGCGCCGGCGGCCATCGCTTCGAGGAGGACGATGCCGAAGCTCTCGCCGCCCAGGTGGGGAGCGACGTACACGTCCGAGCCGGCCAGCATGTCGGCGCGGGCCTCGTCGTCGACCATGCCGAGGAAGAGCACGTTGTCGCGGCACCAGAACGGCAGTGACCGCCAGGCCTCGTCGGCCTGGCCGGCGCCGGCCACCAGCACCTTCAGGCCGGGGCGTGCGGTGACGAGCGCGGGAACGGCCTTCAGCAGCACACCGAGACCCTTGCGTGGCTCGTCGAGCCGGCCGAGGAAGCTGATCGTGCCGTCGCCCTGCCACTCGTTGCGCGGGCTGCCCTTGAAGCGAGACGTGTAGAGGCCGTTCGGGATCACGACCGCTTCGCCGCCGACGTGCTGGACCATCATCGAGCGCGCGTTCTCCGAGACCGCGATCCGGGCGTCGATCTTCTCCAGCGCCGGGCGCAGCAGGCTCGATGCGGCGCTCATCGCCCGCGACCGGACCTGCCAGGTGTGGAAGGTCGAGACGAACGGACCGTCAGCCGACCACAGCGCGATGATCGAGGCACTCGGTGTGGTCGGCTCGTGCACGTGGACGACGTCGAAGTCACCTTCGGCCAGCCAGCTCTTCACCCGTGCCGCGGTCCGCGGTCCGAAGGTGACCCGGGCCACCGACCCGTTGTACGGGACACCGACGGCTCGTCCGGACGAAACGACGTACGGCGGGACCTCGTTGTCGTCGACCGGGGCGAGCACGGAGACCTCGTGGCCGAAGTCCAGCAGCGCCTCGGCCAGGTCGCGGACGTGGTTCTGCACACCGCCGGGCATGCCCAGCGAGTACGGACACACCACGCCGATCCTCACGGACCAATTGTCACCCGAGGCCGGTAAGCAGCCGCAGCCCGTCCGCGGCCGCGCTGCCCGGCGCCGCGGACAGCGTGACCAGTTCCATACCCGAGCCATCGGGCAGAGCGAAGTTCTCCTGGTGCAGCTCCAGCAGCCCGACCAGAGGGTGCCGGTACGCCTTGCGTCCGTGGGTGCGGGCACGCACCTCCGCGCGGGCCCACAGGCGTCGGAAGCGGTCGCTGTGCATCGCCAGCTCACCGATCAGCTCAGCCAGCCGGCGGTCGTCCGGATACTGACCGGCCGACAACCGCAGATGCCCGACCACGTCCACGGTGCAGTCGTCCCAGTCGGCGTACAGACCGCGGTCGTCTTCCTCGAGAAAGATGTGCCGGGCAATGTTCAGGCCCGGCATCGCCCGGGTGAAGAGCAGCTCGGCCAGGTGGTTCCCCGCGAGCGCCTCCAGGCGGTGGTCCATGATCAGCGCGGGCGCAGCGGTGATCAGGTCGAGGACCCGCTGCAGCTCCGGCCGGAGCTTGCTCGCCGGTGCCTTCGCGCGGCGGCGGCGCTGCCGCGCGAGCCGGTCGAGATGCCCGCGTTCGGTCTCGTCCAGGCCGAGCACGCCGGCCAGCGCGTCCAGGACCTGCTCAGAGGGCTGCGTAGCGCGCCCCTGCTCCAGGCGGACGTAGTAGTCGACGCTCACGCCGGACAGGTGGGCGACCTCTTCGCGGCGCAGCCCTTCGACCCGGCGACGGCTGTCGGTGGGGATGCCGACGCTGGCCGGAACGACCCGGGAGCGCCGGGTCCGCAGGAACCCCGCGAGATCGTCCATGGCCCCAGTATCGCCTCGACGCGGCGTCCGAGGGTGGTCCTGCCAACACCAGGAAGTCCGGTCCGACGGAAGTCGCGCCCCTGAACACCGGCCGCCGCGCTGCCCAGAATCGAGCCATGAAGACACTGATCATCTACGCCCACCCCGAGCCGAAGTCGCTCACCGGTTCGCTGAAGGACCTCGCCGTCTCCACCCTGCAGAGCGCAGGACACGAGGTACAGGTGAGTGACCTGTACGCGATGAACTGGAAGGCCGCGGTGGATGCCGCGGACTTTGGGCCCGACGCCGCCAGCCCGCTGCGGATCCCGCGCGCCTCCGGCCGGGCCTTCGACGCCGGCACCCTGACCCCGGATGTCCGCGCAGAGCAGCAGAAGCTGCTGTGGGCGGACACGATCATCTTCCAGTTCCCGCTGTGGTGGTACACGATGCCCGCGATCCTCAAGGGCTGGGTGGACCGCGTGTTCAGCTACAACTTCGGGTACGGCGTCGGCGCGCACAACGACATCCAGTACGGCGAACGCTTCGGGGAAGGCACCCTGGCCGGCCGCAGGGCGATGCTGTCGGTCACCGCCGGCGGCCCGGAATCGCACTATTCCGAGCGTGGGATCAACGGACCGATCGACGATCTGTTGTTCCCGATCCAGCACGGAATTCTGTACTACCCCGGTCTCGAGGTGCTGCCGCCATTCGTGCTCTACGGCACGGACCGGATGACCGACGCGGAGTACCCCGATGTCGCAAAGGCATGGACGGACCGTCTGCTCACCTTGGAATCGACCGAACCGATCGCGTTCCGGCGGCAGAACTTCGGCGACTACGAGATCCCGTCACTGCAGCTGAAGGACGGTCTGGAGCCCGCCGGCCGCACCGGCTTCGGGCTGCACATGCGCTAGTCGTCGAGGAAGATCCGCTGCAACATGTGCCAGTCCTCGGGGTGCGCGGCGATCCCGCGGGCGTAGGCGTCGGCGCAGCGCTGAGTCATCGCCGCGGCCCCGCCCTCGGGGCCGACCGGGTCGTGGAAGGTGATCACCAGATCCGGACCGTCGAAGTGCAGCGTGGCCGGGATCAGCGGTGCGCCGGTCTTCAAGCTCAAGGCCGCCGGTCCGACGGGCATCCGGGATGGGCGTCCGAAGAACGTGACCGGTACGCCGCGTTCGGACAGGTCGCGGTCGGCGACCAGGCAGACGAACTGCCCGGCCCGCAACTGCTCTGCGAGAACCGCAGTGACATCCTCGTCACTACCGGTGAGCGGGAGCACCTCCATGCCGAGCTTCTTGCGGTAGGCAATGAACCGGTCGAAGAGCGATTCAGGCTTCAGGCGTTCCGCGACCGTCCACACCGGCATCCCCGTGCGCCCGGCCCAGGCGCCCGCGTGGTCGTAGTTCGCCAGGTGCGGCAGCCCGCAGATGACGCCCTTCCCTGCGGCATGCGCGTCGCGGAGGAGCTTCTCGTTCACCGTGCGGACCCGGCCGACGATCTGCTCATCGGTCCAGTCCGGCAACCGGAACGCCTCCTGCCAGTAGCGCAGGTAGGAACGCATCCCGGCCTGGGTCATCGCATCCAGCTCAGCCGGGGTCGCGTCCGGCCGGACGACGGCGAGGTTGCTCCGCAGCCGCTGCACCCCGCGACCGTTGCTGCGATAGGTGCGGTCCGCCGCCCGCCGGAACAACCACGTCACGGTTCGTTCCGGCAGACGCCGTACGACGGTCCAGGCGAGCGCGAAGGCTAGGTCGACAGCCCGCTGGCGGAGAGCCTCCACGGATCAGCTCTTCGGGTCTTCCGAGGGCGGCGGCGGGGTGTCGAGGCCTGCGTTGGCCGGGTCGGCCAGCACCTGCTTGCGTACCGACAACGACCGCTGGACCACGGTGATCGTGCTCGCGGCCGCGATGTACCAGATCACGATCTCGAGCAGGATCGGCAAGTTGAGGACATCCGAGAAGAACGCCGTCACCAGCACGAACACCAACCGGTCGGCACGCTCGGCCAGACCACCGCTCGCCTTGTACCCGAGGCTCTCCGCCTTGGCCCGCGCGTACGACGTGACCGCGCCCATCACCAGCGCCCACAGCGTGACGGAGGCCATCAGCGTCGAGTCGCCCGCACGCGAGTTGGCGTAGAAGAGCACCAGAGCGCCGAAGATCGCGCCGTCGGCGATCCGGTCCAGCGTGGAGTCCAGGTAGGAGCCCCACTTCGACGACGTCCCCGAGGTCCGGGCCATGTGGCCGTCGATCAGGTCGGAGAAGACGAAACAGGTGATCACCACCGCGCCGAGCCAGAGCTGGCCGCGGGGGAAGAAGATCAGCGCTCCGGCAGACACCCCAACGGTGCCCACCAGCGTGACCATGTCGGCGCTCACGCCGAGTTTGAGCAGGAGGTTGGCGATCGGCGTGATCACCAAGGTCCAGAAATGCCGGAATCTGTTAAGCATGGCGTGCGTGATCGTAGTCGAGCCACGTCACCATCGGGTGACAGCCACCCTTCAGCACGTGATCCTGGACTCAGTACCCGGGAGGTGAGACATGCGGATCGCCCCGTTCGTCGTACTCGTCGCGCTGATCATGTCCGGCTGCTCGGTCGCCCGGAACGCCGACCGCGCCAGGCCGTCCGTCCCGCCCGCACCACAGGCCGGCGTACCGACCGTGATCGCTCCCCCACAGGCCCAAGGACTCGACGGCCGGTCCGGTGCGCCCGGCCCACAGGTCTGTACGGCGATCGCCGGTGAACTGACCGAGCGTCTGACCGTGCCCGTCACCGCTCACGACAGTGCGTGGAACGACGGCGGCCTGCCCGCCCTCGACCTGTGCACCCTGCTGGTCGAGGGTCGCCCAGTCACGGTCGGAGTGAGCGCACTCCCCCGCCAGCCCGACGCGCTCGGCCGCCTGCTCAACGGCGCCGGGCACATCTCCCCGCTGTCCGAGCTCGGCCCGGAGGCGCAGATCACGGAGTCCCGGATCGTCTTCATCACCGCCGATCGCGCGGTCCGCATCACCCCGGCCGGCGGTATCGATCAGGGCCGCGCGGACGGCCTCGACCGCGCCAAGGCCGTCACGATCGCGCTGGCCGCGAAGGACGCCGTACCGAAAGTCCTTCGCGCTGCACGGCAGACCGATCCAACGTGTCAGCTGTCGAATTCGCCGGCCGAAAAGTTCATCGGGGCGGCGGCGCAATTGCGGCGCGACTATCGGGTGCATGGCGCGCTGACCTGTATCTGGGGCACGTACGACGCCACCGTGTCGATCGTGGAGGCGTTCGACCAGCCGAGCATCCCCGAGTCACAGCGCATGCCACCACCACGGAACGCACCGATCGGCCGCCCCGGCTACTACCTGCCCGACGAAGGTGAACTCGTCTTCCGCCTCGGCCGCCGCGTCGTCCGGGTCACGGCGCTCACCACCCCGCCACGCGAGGTCAGCCTCGACGCGTTGACCACGATCGTCGACCCGATGATGCCGCTGTTCCTGCGTTAATCCGTGGGCCAGGACTTCGCCAGCAGCGCCCGGGTGTCCCCGAGCAACTGCGGCAACACCTTCGTGTGACCGATCACCGGCATGAAGTTCCCGTCGCCCGACCAGCGCGGTACGACATGCTGGTGCAGATGCCCCGCGATCCCAGCACCCGCGATCTCGCCCTGATTCATCCCGATGTTGAACCCATGCGCATCCGACACCGCACGAACCGCCAGCATCGCCTGCTGCGTCAGCGCCGCAATGTCCGACACCTCAGCAGCCGTCAGCTCGGTGTAGTCCGCGACATGCCGGTACGGCACCAGCATGAGATGCCCCGGGTTGTACGGATACAGATTCAGTACGGCGTACGCCGCCTCGGCCCGATGCACGATCAACGCGTCGGTATCCGGCAACCCCGGCAACCGGCAGAACGGGCACCCCGAACCGGCGTCCTTGCTCGTGGGCTTGTTCTCACCCTCGATATAGGCCATCCGGTGCGGCGTCCACAACCGCAGGAACGGATCGCCCACCCCAACCCCGTCCTGCCGCACCAGCTCCTCCGGCTGGTACGGCGACTCCGGGGTGTCCGTCATACCTGAACGCCCGTCATACCTGAACGCGCCGGGCGACGGCCTCGACGATCTCGGCGATCGCGTCCGCGACCGGTACGCCGTTCTTCTGCGTGCCGTCGCGGTAGCGGAACGACACTGAACCGGCGGCCATGTCGTCGTCGCCCGCGATCAGCATGAACGGGACCTTCGACTTCTGGGCGTTGCGGATCTTCTTCTGCATCCGGTCGTCGGAGGCGTCGACCTCGATCCGGATCCCCTGCGACTTCAGCTGCTGGGCGACGTCGTACAGGTAGTCGACGTGGCCGTCGGTGATCGGGATGCCGATCACCTGGACCGGGGCCAGCCACGGCGGGAAGACGCCGGCGTAGTGCTCGACCAGGACCGCGACGAACCGCTCGATCGAGCCGAACAGCGCGCGGTGGATCATCACCGGCCGCTGCCGCGAGCCATCCGGCGCGGTGTACTCCAGCTCGAAGCGCTCCGGCAGGTTGAAGTCCAGCTGGATCGTCGACATCTGCCAGGTCCGGCCGATCGCGTCCCGGGCCTGCACCGAGATCTTCGGGCCGTAGAACGCGGCGCCGCCCGGGTCCGGGACCAGCTCCAGGCCGGAGCCCTCGGCGACCTCGCGCAGCGTGTTGGTCGCCTCTTCCCAGACCTCGTCGCTGCCGACGAACTTCTCCGGGTTCTTCGTGGAGAGCTCCAGGTAGAAGTCGTCCAGGCCGTAGTCGGCGAGCAGACCGAGCACGAAGGTGAGCAGGGCCTTCAGCTCGTCGCGCATCTGCTCACGGGTGCAGTAGATGTGCGCGTCGTCCTGGGTGAAGCCGCGAGCCCGGGTCATGCCGTGGATGACGCCGGACTTCTCCAGGCGGTACACCGTGCCGAACTCGAACAGCCGCAGCGGCAGCTCGCGGTACGAGCGGCCGCGGGCGCTGAAGATCAGGTTGTGCATCGGGCAGTTCATCGGCTTCAGGTAGTAGTCCTGACCCTGCTTGCGGATCTGACCGTCCGCGCCACGCTCCTCGTCCAGGTGCATGGGTGGGTACATGCCGTCGGCGTACCAGTCCAGGTGGCCCGAGGTCTCGAACAGCTGGCCCTTGGTGATGTGCGGCGAGTAGACGAACTCGTAGCCGTCCTCGACGTGCCGCTGGCGGGAGTAGTCCTCCATCACCTTGCGCAGCACGCCACCCTTGGGGTGGAACACCGCGAGACCGGAGCCGATCTCGTCGGGGAAGCTGAACAGGTCCAGCTCGTTGCCCAGCTTGCGGTGGTCGCGCTTGGCGGCCTCCTCCAACCGGGTCAGGTACGCCTTGAGCTCGTCCCTGCTCTCCCAGGCGGTGCCGTAGATGCGCTGCAGCTGCGGGTTCTTCTCACTACCCCGCCAGTACGCCGCTGCCGTCCGCATCAGCTTGAAGTTGCCCAGGTACCCGGTGGCCGGCACGTGCGGCCCACGGCACAGGTCCTTCCAGGCGACCGAGTCATCGCGGCGAATGTTGTCGTAGATGGTCAGCTCGCCGCTACCCACCTCAACACTCGCGCCTTCGGCGGCGTCGGCTGCGGAGCCCTTGATGCCGATCAGCTCGAGCTTGTACGGCTCGGCCTTGAGTTCCTCGCGCGCGTCGTCGTCACCGACCACCCGGCGGCTGAACCGCTGCCGCTCCTTGATGATCTGCTGCATCTTCTTCTCGAGCTTGCCCAGATCGTCCGGCGTGAACGGCGTCGGTACGTCGAAGTCGTAGTAGAAGCCGTTCTCCACCGGCGGGCCGATCCCGAGCTTGGCCTCCGGGAACAGCTCCTGCACCGCCTGCGCCAGCACGTGCGCGGTCGAGTGCCGGATGATCGCGCGGCCGTCGTCCGACCCGGCCTTGACCGGCTCGATCTCGTCGCCGTCGCTCACGACCGTGGACAGGTCGCGCAGCTCACCGTTGACGCGAGCGGCGATGGCGGAGCGGTCCTGGCCGAAGATCCCGGCGAACAGCTCCCCGATCGTCGTCGTCTCGGTCACACTCCGCTCAGCCTCGCCCTCGACGCCGACCAGGTGGACCTTGACTTCCGACACGTTGCACTCCTCCGACTACGACCGGCCCATCGCCGGTCCCGCACAGATGGTATCGGCGTACGGACACCCCTGACGAAAGTAGGGGGTAAGTCAGGTCTGTCGTCCGATGTGGCTCAGGGTCGCCAATTCCTAGGTTTGCTGTATGGCCGACGCATTGCTCCACTTCGCTGAAGAACTCATGTCCTCCTGGTGGATCTACGTGGCGGTCTGGGGGTTCGCGGCCCTCGACGGATTCTTCCCGGCAGTCCCCAGTGAAACCCTGGTCATCACCGCAGGCGTCTTCGCCGCCTCGATCGGCCACCCGAACCTGTACGTCGTGATCGTGGTCGCCGCGCTGGGCGCGTTCGTCGGCGACCACCTGTCCTACTTGTTAGGCCGGGGCGCGGGCGGGCGCATGCTCGACCGGGTCAAGCCCGGCACCAAACGCCATACCGCGGTGATGTGGGCCCGCCGCGCGCTCGCCGACCGCGGCGGCCTGGTCCTGATCGTCGCCCGCTACATCCCCGGCGGCCGCACCGCCGTCACCCTCACCATGGGCAGCGTCCGCTACCCCCTGCGCCGCTTCACGCCGTACGCCGCCGTGGCCGCCATCAGCTGGGGTCTCTACTGCAGCCTCGTCGGCTACATCGGCGGCAAGGCCTTCGAGGACAACCCCCTCAAGGGCGTCGCCCTCGGCATCGGCCTCGCCCTCGGCGTCACCGTGATCGTCGAGGTCGTCCGCCACTACCGCGCCAAGCGCCGCCCTCAACCTGAGGTCGAGCCTCAGGTCGAGGACGAGCTCATGGTCACCTCGGAACGTTGAGCGCGATCGTGATCTGCTCGGACACCTTGGCAGCGAGCTCGAGGCCGGCCCGACGGGTGGCCGGCTGCAGGGCCGAGTGGTCGAGCGGGCCTTCGGCCGCGATGTGCTGGTCGGTCGGGATGTCGACGACCGCGGCCGCCCGGGACTCGAAGTACGGGCGAAGCTGCTTCTCCACCTCGCGGTTGATGTCACCGGGACCGTTCGAGACCGCGATGATCGCGCGCCGGATCAGCCGCTGCGCCTCGGGCCCCTGGTTGTCCAGCTCCTCCAGCATCTGTACGGCGGCCGCACACGACAGGCTCTTCCACTTGATCGGGATGACGAGGGCGTCGGCCGCCTTCATCGCCTCGCGCCAGTTGCTGGAGCCTTCGTTGTTGCCGGTGTCGATCACCAGCACCTTGTAGAACCGGCTCAGCAGGCGGTGGATCTGATCGAAGTCCTTCGCCTCGATCTGCGCATACGTCGTGGTCGCGGACGTCAGTACGTCGTACTGCCCGGCGACCTGGTGCCGCAGGTACGCCGCGACGTCACCGAGCCGTGCATCCGGCTGGGTCAGCATGGCCATCGCCTGCAGCATGTCGGTCACCGTGGACCGCGCGTTGGTGTCGTGGGTGCGCAGGTGCATGTTGCCGCGCAGCTCGTTGTTGTCCCAGGCCACGACCCCGCCACCACGCGCCTGACCGAGCGCACCGGCCAGCAGCAACGTGGTCGGCGTCTTGCCCGAGCCACCCTTCGGGTTCGCCACGACGATCGTGACCGGACGCCGGAACGCGGTCGCCGCAGTCGCGCGAGCGATCCGCTCCGTGCGCTCGGTGGTACCCGGACGCAACCGCAGCACGCTCCGCACACCACGCTCGGCCGGAGCCTCCCGCGGCAGCGGCAGCGCCTGCATCAGCTCGTCGGTCCGGTAGGAGACATCCCGCTGCTGCGGAACGTTCTGCCCCGGGATCCCCTGCGGGAAGAAGTGCTGCGCGGCCGGCGACAGCGGCTGCGCGCCTTGCTGCGGTGCGGGGGCTGCGTGCCCACCGTGCTGCTGCGGGGCTTGGTGTCCTTGGTTGCCGCCCTGACCGAAGGCCGGTCCCGAGACGTTGAACGACTGACCACCGAAGACCGGAGTCTCCGGCAGACCTGCCGGACCTGAATCGTGCGCCGGGGCGGTCGGCTCCTCGGGGCTCTCGATCGGAGCGGGCGTCACGTCTTCGGTCTCCACGACCTCATCCTCGAAGTCGGGCTTCTCAGCGGCGGGCTGCGTCCAGGAGGCCGTCGGCTCCGCGGCCGGCTGGGTCCAGGACGGCGCCGACTGACTCGGCGGCTGCGGCTGGGCAGAGGGCTGGGGCTGGCTCGAGGGCGGCGTCTGCTGCTGCTCCCAAGGCTTCGCCTGAGCCGCGGGACGGGACCACGAGTCGCCCGGGAACTCCTCGGACAGTGCATCCGGAGTCTGCTCCACCGCGTCTGCCGGGTCGGCGGCAGGCTCGGCGTTCGGGTCCGGCTGGGTCCAGGAGGGCGTCGGTTGCCACATTCTCCGGACCTCGGCCGCCGCCGCTTCCCGGTCTTTGTGCTGTCCGGAGTTGTGCGAGTCGGTCACGACCTGGGTCCCCGATTTCTGTGAGAAGGGGCGGTGGACGCCCCACAGCTGGTGTGTCGATCCGGAGGTGAGGTCCCCGGGTGTCCCACTATCCCATGACCCGGTGTCCACGCCATGTCACGACCCGGAGCGTCGCAGGTTCCTGCCACCTGCAGCGCTCAGGTGGTCACCAAACCCGCTTCGTAGGCGACGATCGCCGCCTGGACCCGGTTCTTCACCGCGAGCCGCAGCAGGATCGCACTCACGTATGCCTTCACGGTTCCCTCGACCAGGAAGAGCCGCTGCGCGATCTCGGCATTCGACATCCCCGCGCCGACCAGACCGAGCACCTCACGCTCTCGCGGACTCAGCACGTCCACCTGTTCCTTGGCCGCGACCGCGCGCGCCATCGAACCACCACTCAGCTCGGCGATCACTCGCTGTGCGACCCGCGGCGACAGATAGGCCGCGCCTTCCGCGACAGCCTTCAACCCGGCAATCAGCTCCCGCGGATCACCGGACTTCAGCAGAAACCCACTCGCCCCGTCACCCAGCGCTCGCGCGATATACGCGTCCTCGGAGAACGTCGTCAGCATCACGACCGCCGTCTCGGGGACTTGGCGGCGGATCTCCGCAGCCGCCTCCAGCCCGTCCATCCGCGGCATCCGGATATCCAGTACGGCGACATCCGGCCGATGCCGCCGTACCAGCTCCACCGCCTCCAGCCCATCGGATGCCTCGGCAACGACCTCGATCGCGTCGTCGGTGCTGAGAATCGCGCGCACCCCGGCACGAACCATCAGCTCGTCATCGGCCAGCAGAACCTTGATCATCGTGGACTCTCCGGAGTTGGCTGGACCGATCCGCTCTGCAGGATCGCCTTGTCCACCAGCACGCCACCGGCAAAGCACAGCCGGTACACGTAGTTGGTCGAGAACGGCTCAGCCGGCCGGTAGTACTGGCAGGCCCAACCGTTCGGCAGCGTGATTCGCTCCGACGGTGGATCGATCATCTCCATCGCCGGAAGTGCTCGCCGTACGTCGTTCTCGGCCTGCCCGAGCGTGAGTTCGTCGTACGCGGCGGGTCGCAGGATCGAGCTGTACCCAGTCACCAAGTAGTAGCCCAGAGCAACCACCCCGATCACCGATCCGAGGACCAGCGGTGCCACGACAGCCGTGACCAGTCCGCGCCGCGCGGTCCGCCGTACCTGGTCTCGCTCCGTCGCTGCACCGGCATCGCCTGCCGGCTCGGGCTCGGGACGACCGCCTGCGCGCGGCATGACCGCTCGCACCTCGAACCCGCCGGCTGCCTGTGGTCCTGCTTGCAGACTGCCGCCGACCAACCGCACACGCTCGCGGAGGCCGTCCAGCCCTCGACCACTCGACGCCGTCTGCTTCGGCACCGGGCGTGCCGCTCCCGTGTCGACCACGGTCACGGTGACCTCGTCGGCGTACTGGACAGTGACGGAGACCGCCCCGCCGGGCGCGTGCTTGCTCGCGTTCGTGAGCGACTCCTGCACCACCCGATGCACGGCCCGGTCGACCATCGGCGCAAGCTCGGCCGAGCCTTCCTCGGTGAGCACGACCTCGAGACCCGAGGCGGCCGCCCGCTCCACCAGCGCCGCCACCGTCTCGTCGCGCGGAACGGTTGTCGCTTCGGAGTCACGCAGTACGCCGATGATCTCGCCCAGGCGCTCGGTCGCCGACGCGGCCGCTTCCCGGAGAGAGGCCGCGGCCTCGCGTTGCTCACCGCTAAGATTCACGTCGATCTCGAGAGCCGCCGCTCTCAAGGCGATCAGGCTCAGCTCGTGGCCCACCGAGTCGTGCATGTCCTGAGCGATGCGAGAGCGCTCTCTGAGGCGTTCTTGAGCTACAGCCATCCGATGCTCACGCTCGATCCGCTCGGCCCGTTCCCAGCCCGCGGACGTCAGCAGCAACTGCTGAGCGCGGTACCGGCCGATCAGCCACGGGAGCACGACCAGCAGCAACGCGAGCAGCAGCATCACCAGCCACGTCAGCACGGCCTCGGTCTTCGCCACCTCCGGACGCACGATCATCGAGAGCACCAACAGGCCGAGCAGCGTCCAGCTACAGAGCATCACGAAGTGCTTGAGCTGCGTTTCCCGGCGTCCCGCCAGATAGCTCAGCACGATGATCGCGAACACCAGCGCGATCGGAACGCCGCCGGTCGTCCCGAGTGAGAACGCCAGGATCACGCTCTCTGCCCAAGCAATCAGGGCGAGTGAAAGCAACGGTCGGCTGCGCCGCAACAGCACCGCCGCACCGAGAAGGCCAATGCACGCGAGCTGCATCCACCACGGATCCTGCCGGGCACCACTCTCCGCGAGAACGGGAAAGCTCAGCACCGCCCACAGGCCGACATCGCCCCAGCGCCGCCAGTTCATGGCGCCGACGCTACACAGCCGCCGGGCCCCCGCAGTACTGCCGAAAGTCAATGATCGTCCGCGGCGTCAACGATCTCGAACGGTACGTACGTCAGGTTCGGCACCGTCTCACCTCGCAACCGTGCGACCAGCAGGTCCACCGCCGTACGGCCCATCTCGTCTTGGTTCTGCCGGACATGCAGGTACGGCGGTCCGCCGATCGAGTCCCCCGGCGAGTCGAAACAAGCGACGACCCGCTCGCGGCCGAGCGCGCGATCCGTCATCCGGGCCAGGTTGTACTCACACGCGACGTACGCCGTCACCTCCGGGAACCGGTCGCGGAACTGACGAATCGCGTCGATATCCCCCTCCACACTCTCCATCGATCCGGGCAGCGTGCTGCGCAGATCCGTCAGCTCGTAGGCCTGACCGCGCTCCTGGAAGGCCGAGCGGAAACCCTCGAGCCGATCCTCGATCGACGAGGTGTTGACCGGCGGCGGCGACACGAACGCGATGTGCTGATGCCCTTGGTCGAGCAGTCGGGTGGTCAGCGCCCGGGCCGCCGCGACGTTGTCGGTATGAACCGCGGACACCGGAATCCCGGACAGATGCCGGTCGACCAGCACGATCGGATACCCGTCCAGCACCTGCCGCAACAGACTCGCGTTGTAGAAGTCGCCGTGCACCGGGAACACGATCAGCCCGTCCACCTCACCGGTCGCAACCAGCGAGTCGACGGCCTTCTCCTCATCCGCCTGCCGCCCGTGCGTCCGCCGTACGATCAAGTGCGTCTCGTGCTCCGCACAGCGTTCCTCGATCGCACACATCAGCTCGAGACCGTAGGAGTCCGACACATCCGGTACGACGAGCGCGATCGTCCGCGCCTCCCGTCGCGGAGCCGCCACCCGACCGCGCAGCGGCATCGTGACCCCGGACAGATCCGGCAACTCCTGCACCACGAACGTGCCCTTGCCTCGGACCCGCTCGACCAGGCCGGCCTCCCGCAGCACCTCGAGCGCCCGCTTCGACGTGATCCGGCTGACGTCGAACTCGACCGCCAGCTCCATCTCCGAAGCCACCCGGTCACCCGGCCCCAGCACCCCACGCCGGATCTGGTCGAGCAACCGCGCACAGATCTCCTCGTACAGCAGCACCCGCCCGTCCTCCTCAGCCTGCTCGCCGGTCTGGTTGGCATATCAAATCATCCCCGGGGACTGTCGGTCCGCTGTGGCAGCCTGCGAATCATGGACATCCACGGCAAACTCGCAGTCGTCACCGGAGCAGCCGTCGGCATCGGCCGAGCCATCGCCCAACGCCTGGCCGCCGAGGGCGCCGAGGTGGTGGTCGCCGACATCGACGCAGCCGGCGGCCAGGAAACCTGTACGTCGATCGGCCCGGCGGCCCGCTTCGCCGAGGTCGATCTGCGGTCCGATGCGGCGGTCGCGGAGCTGATGTCATGCCAACCGCAGATCCTCGTCAACAACGCCGGCGGCGGAGCGGTCCTCGCACCCTGCTTCCCCAAGGCGTCCGTCGAGCGATGGTCGGCCTCCCTCGACCTGAACCTCCGGGCACCCATGCTCGCCACCCAACTCGCGCTCGACGGCATGCAGCAGGCGGGCGGCGGCGCGATCGTCAACGTCGGATCGACCGCCGGACTGGGATTCGAGGGACATTCTTCTCCCGAGTACAGCGTCGCGAAGGCGGGGCTGATCCGCTTCACGGCAACGCTCGCTCCGCTGGCCACGACACATCGCGTCCGCGTCAATTGCGTCGTACCGGATTGGGTTGCCACCGAGCGCGGTGTCCGCGAACGCGCGATGCTGCCCGCCGCTGAGCGTGGTGCGGAGCAGGTTCCACTCTCGGCGGTGACGGATGCGGTCATTCAGTTCGTTCGCGACGACAGTGCGGCGGGGCGCGTCGTACTGTTGGATCGGGGTGAGCCACCGCGCTGGCTCAATTGAGCTGTTCTTGACCTCGTTGTGCTGTCAGCATTCGAGCATGATTCCGGCTTTTGCTGCGCGTCCCGTGTTTGTCGTCGCCGGGGCGCTGGCCGCCGTACTGACTGCGCTGTCGGGTCGGTACGGATATCACCGCGACGAGCTGTACTTCCTGGTAGCGGGCGAGAAGCTCGCCTGGGGGTACGTCGACCAACCACCGCTGACACCGCTGATCGCTCGCATCTCCACTGAGCTCTTCGGCAATACGCCCATGGGTCTCCGGGTCATCTCGACTCTCGCCAGCGCTGCGACAGTGATCGTGGTCGCACTGCTGGCCCGCGAATTCGGCAGCAATCGCCCGGGCCAGGTGGTAGCCGCGGTCTGCGCGGCTGTCTCGGGTTTCCTGCCTGGCGTGGGGCACATGGTCTCCACCGCGACGTACGACCTGCTCGCCTGGATGCTCATCGCGTTGTTCGCGGTCAAGCTCCTGCGCACCGACGACCGCCGCTGGTGGCTGGCACTCGGGCTGACGGCCGGGATCGCGCTCGAGAACAAGTACCTCGTCGTACTGCCGATCGCGGCACTGCTCGTCGCGCTGCTGATTGTCGGACCGCGCCGGGTACTGCGTTCGTGGTGGCTGCTCGGGGGGATCGCCCTCGCGGGGCTGGTCGCGCTGCCGAACGTGATCTGGCAGTTCCAGCACGACTGGCCGCAGCTGACGGTCGCCGGCGGGATCAGCTCGGACGACGGCACCGAGAACCGCATCATGTTCATCCCGCTGCAGATCCTGCAGCTCTCCCCACTGCTTCTCCCGGTGTGGGTAGCCGGCTTCCGCCGACTCTGGAAAATGCAGTGGCCACGCGCGGTCGCTCTCGCCTACCCGGTCCTGTGCGCCGGCGTACTGATCGTGGGCGGCAAGTCCTACTACGCCCTCCCCCTCCTGTACGTCCTGGTCGCAGCCGGCGCCGAACCCACCTATGCCTGGATCACCAGACACCGCGCCCTGGCAGCTGCCGCCCTCACATTCACCGCAGCCACCTCCGCAATCTTCACCCTCCCCGTCCTCCCCGTCTCAGCCGTCGACTTCGTGATCCCCGTCAACAAGGAGCAAGGCGAACAGATCGGCTGGCAAAACCTCACCACGACGGTCGCCAACGCCATCCCCGCGTCCGAACGCGCCACCACCACTATCCTCACCAGCAACTACGGCCAAGCCGGTGCCCTCCGCCGCTACGGCCCCGCCCACAACCTCCCCCTCGCCTACTCCCCCCACATGAGCTTCGCCGACTGGGAACGCCCCGCCGACACCGCCACCGGCCCAGTCCTCCTGCTCCAGATCGAACGCTCCCCCGCCCTCGAATCCCACTTCCCCAACTGCCACCAACTAACAACCCTCCAAAACCCAGTAACCAACGACGAACACGGCACCACCCTCGTCCGCTGCAACGCCCCCACCACCCCCTGGTCCACCCTCTGGCCCCAACTCCGCCGCTACTACTAACCCCACCCCAGGCGGCCGCGTTTCCCGCCTTCCCCAAACCTCCACGCACGCCCGGCGCTTAGACAAGACCTCTTGTACAAGCCCAATTGCAAACCACTCTCCATCCCACGACCCGCCGCCGCCCCGTGCGTCTCCGCGACTGAACCCTCCCTGCAAATCTCCACCGACAGTCCCCACCGTGCCGCCGGCAACCGCTTCCCAGCAGCAATCCCCCGCCACTCAACGCCCCGCCGGCGCCAGCCGCACCCTCCCCCGAGCCACCACCGGCCTCCGCGTCCGCACCCGACGACCTGGTGGAGCTAGTACGACGCTGTGCACGGCTCCCGGCTGTCCCGCGCATTAGCCGGTGGATTTTCGTCACCGAGTCCCCAAAATCCATCGGATAGCGCAGAACTCGAGGATCAAGCACCTCAGCCCCAGCCCGTCAGCCCCAGGCGACGTGGAGCCGCGGTAGCCGGGCCTCGCCATCCGGCCCAGCCATCTGCGGTGGCGCGCCCTCTGGTTTTGTCGGCCGTCTTTGGCGGTCGAGTGGGCTGAGGCGCGAAAGGACTCGGCCGGAGACGTGCGCTGTGGTTGATCGCCGCGTCCGGCCGACTAGAAGGAAAGCGTGGCTGGTCGCCGCGGTGGCTGACGTGGATGGCGAGGTCGGCGACCGCGGCTTCACGTTGCCTGGGGTTGCCGGGCTGTGGTTGCTGCTCGGGAAAGAGAACGGCTAGCAGCTCATCCGCCCCAACCCAACGTGCCAAGCAAGGCCTAGTCCACATGCAATCGCCGGCCCCACCCCACCAGCCGAGCGAAGACCACACCCGGCCGCCGACCCCATCCACGCCACCGCCCCGGCCAGCCATCTCGTCCGGCACTCCGCGAACACACGGCTGATCCGAGCGAATGCGCACTCGCTGCCGACCCAGGCCGCAGCACCGCCCACTCAGCCAGCGCTGGCCGTTCACCCCTGCCCACGCCGCCCGCACCTCACCCCCACCAGGCAGCGAAGCGAAGACCACTTCCAGCCGCTGACCTCACCACGCCTACGCCCCGGCCAGACACCTCGTCCGGACCCGTGAACGCAACAGCTGAGCCGAGCGAAGCGAAGGCGACCAGAGCGACACGTCAGCCACGGCCCGGAACCGGGGAGCGTGCCCCCACCCAAGCCGCCAAAGCGAAGCGAGGCGCAGGGGGTGCGGGTGGCGAAGCCCCCGCCCGCGGCAAGCGAAGCGCAGCCGCACAAAACGACGAAGGCGAGGCGGCGAGCGCTGGTAACAGCGCCGCACACCTCGCCTATCGACTTCGTGGACGATACTGGGATCGAACCAGTGACCTCTTCCGTGTCAGGG
>NZ_JBHJQQ010000007.1:0-500504 GCF_042262745.1 Kribbella sp. NPDC056345
ACAGGGTGTGGCCCCGCCCCGCCGCGGCGGACCACCAGCGGAGCCGGCCACCTCGGGGGGTGGTTCCTGGTGAGGTGTCAGGAACCACCGGTGGTGTCCTACCGCCCAGGACACCAAGCCCCGGCCTGGCCCGAGGTGTCGGCCAGGAGGTGGTGGTTGGAACGGCTGGGCGGCGGCGATACAGGGAACTCAGCCGCCAGGCCCAGCCGGGCTTCGGGCGGTGCGGTCCGGGGCTGAGGAGTGCCCCGGACCGCACCTGGGTTTCGTTCGGGACTGAGGAGGGTCCCGAACCTTCCAGAAAGCTGAACCCTGAACGTGAGGAGACTCCAGGGTGCAGCACACCGAGTCTGAGGAGGACCCGGAAGCTTCAATCGACTGTTTGAATCAGTTGCTGTCGAGCGGTCCGAGCAGGTCGTTGGTGACCTTCAGGCCGGCGAAACGGCGCCGCATCGCCTGCTCGTAGCGGGCCGCCAGGGGCGCTTCCGCGACGTACTGGGCGATCACATGCTCGCCGAACCAGACCCGAACCCGGCGACGATGCTGTCGCGCCGTCATTTCCGCGATGCTCACTGCCTCTCACCCCGTAACTCTCAGCCCTTGCAACCAGTTGGACTTACTGGTTGTCATGGCAGTAATGGTGCACGAGCCCAACGTGACCGCTCTAGGACCTGAAGAGGACCTTTGCCGGACCTCTTCCGGACCTCTGGCGGACATCTGGAGGACAGCACCTTGTCGTGGGGCATGAGTCGAGACAACGTCTGTTCTGACGTGAACGGGAGGAACGATGGCGGCGAGGTTGGCGCCTAAGACGGTCCTGGCGCACTTGATCCAGCGCCGGAACCAGACCTACTCCGAGATCGTCGCCGAGTTCGTCGAGCTGGGTGGAACCATCACCGAGCGGCACCTGCGGCGTCTCGCATCGGGCGAGCGGGCAGGAACCACTCCACAGACCCGGCGCACCCTGCAACGCATGTTCGGAAAGCCGGTCGAGGAGCTTCTCGCGCCGTACGTCCCCGAGCAGGTGGCTCCGCAACACGCGGGCGGGCAGATGGTGCCGGTCGCTGCCACGGGTGGACGGATCACGACAGGTAACGAGATGGAGGTTCTCGACATGGCTGCCAGCCGAGCGAGGGCATTTGCCCTTGCGGCCCAGTCCGGTCTCGGAAGCGAGGCCATGGAACAGGTGTACGACGACGTTCGCCACGTCGCGAAGGCCTACCCACAGCGCCCGCTGCCGGAGATCCTCGGTCAGCTGGTGGAGACCCAGGACCTGGTCTTCGCCCTGCTGGAGAGCCGGCAACGCCCGGAGCACCTGCGGCAGCTCTACTTCCTCGGCGGGGTGACCGGTGGTCTGCTCGCCAAGGCCTCGCACGACCTCGGGAACCCGCATGCGGCACTGACGCAGGCGCGGACCGCGTTCCTGTGTGCCGACAACGCCGACCACCACGGCCTGCGCGCCTGGGTGCGCGGCCTGCAGTCCCTCGTCTCGTACTGGGCGGGCAACCCGCACGACTCCGTCCGCTACGCCCAGCTCGGCGCCGGCTATGCCGAGCAGGCCAACAGCACCACCAGCGTCTGGCTCCCGGTCAGCGAGGCCCGCGCCTGGGCCGCGCTCGGCAACCCGGAGGCCACCCGGGCCGCGCTGGAGCGCGCCGAGGACGCCTGGGACAACGTTCAGAACGACGACCTCGACGACATGGGCGGTCTGTGCACCTTCGGGCGCAACCGCCAGCTGTACTACGCGGCCGACGCGCTGGCGTGGCTTCCGGGTGAAGGCGAGCAGGCCGAGCGGTACTCGCGGCAGGCCGTCGACGCCTACGCCGACCAGAACCACCCGGAGTGGGCCTTCGGCGACGCCGCCGGCAGCCACGCCGCGATGGCGATCAGCCGGATCGCCACCGGTGAGCTGGACGGAGCGGCCGACGCCATCGCTCCAGTCCTGGACCTGCCGACCGAGCGCCGGATCAACGGTGTCGTGCACTCGGCCCGCCGGGTTCACCAGGCGCTGCGCCAGTCCGGTCGCGCCGACGACGCCCGTGAGCTCCAGGAAGAGATCGAAACGTTCACCCGGACCCCGATGCAGACCCTGAACCGCTGACCCCGGCGGCTTCCACAATCGCCCCATGGAGCCTCTCAGCGGCGAGCTGACCGTACTGCGCGACTTCCGTGCGAGCGATCTCGACGACTACCTGTCCGTGTTCGGTGACGACCGGGTCAGCAACTGGATGGCGTTCGACAGCTACGACCGGACCAAGGCGACCGAGGTGCTGAACGGCATCCTCGAGCGCTCGGCCCGGGACGACCGCCCCGACTACATGCTCGCCGTCACCCGCCGGGACGACGACCACATGATCGGCTTCGCCCGGATCGCACCCGGTATTCCGGCGAGCGGTCCCTGGTCGGCGAAGCTCGGGTACGGCGTACACGCCGACCACTGGGGTCGCGGGTACGCGACCGACGCCGCCAAGGTGATGCTGCGCTTCGCCTTCGGCACCCTGCGCGTGCACCGGGTGACCGCGGCGATCGGCCCGGAGAACGCGGCCTCGATCGCGGTCGTCAAGCGGATCGGTTTCAGCTACGAAGGTCACCTGCGTGACCATGTGTTCACCAACGGTGGCTGGCGGGATTCCTTGCTCTACTCGATCCTCGAGGACGAGTACGCCGATCGTTCATCGCCGCGTCATCTGGAGCCTTGACGGCATTTTGTCCTGACCTGCAGGGTGTCGCCTATGCAGCAGCAACTCCCCGAGTGGGCGGACACCGACGTACCGGAAGCGACCCTGGATCCGCAGGGCGTGTCCCGACGGAACCTGATCCGGGGCGCCGGACTTCTAGGTGCCGGGTTCGCCATGAGCGCTACCGGGGTGGCGGAAGCGGCCGCCACCACCACGCCGTCGTCCCACAGTGACCCGGAGCTGGTCTACCTGGTCGGTGACCACCATGTGCACAGCCGCTACAGCCACGACGCGAAGTACGACTTCACGCAGCTGGCACAGCGTGGGGCGCAGTTCGGGCTGGACTGGATGGCGTTCACCGAGCACAGCAACTTCGGGCACGCCGACAAGGGCGCAGCGGCCGAGAACGCCGAGGTCGTGAAGGCGCGGGCCGAGAACCCGCGGATGCTGATCTTCCAGGGCCTGGAGTGGTACATCCCGGCGGCCGAGCACGGCACTCTCCTGGTCGCTCCGGGGCCGAACAACGTCGCCCTGCTGCAGCAGTTCGAGCGCGAGTACGACGGCAAGCTCACGAACCGCTCGGGCAATACTCCGGAGAACGAACAGCACGCGATCAAGGGCCTGCAGTGGCTGGCCGCTCAGAAGCGCAGTGGGTACGTCGACGACGTACTGGTGCTCGCGAACCACCCGCTGCGGCTCGGGATCGACGCGCCGCACGAGATCCGCGGTTGGCGCGACACCGGGGTCTGCATCGGCATGGAGGGCGCTCCGGGCTCGCAGGGCGACGCGGAGCCGGCCTGGGTGAAGTTCCGCGGTGCCACGAACGCGCAGCGCGGCGAGTACGTGAACGCCCCGAGCGCTGCGAGCTTCCCCGGCTACCCGCTCGACGCATACCGCACGTACGGCGGTTTCGACTGGGCCACCGCGACTGTCGGCGGACTGTGGGACAGCATGCTGGCCGAGGGCCGCCTGTTCTCGATCACCTCGAACAGCGACAACCACCGGACCATCTGGGACACCTGGACCGACGGTGTCTTCCCACCGGGCCAGAACTTCGACAGTCTCGGCTGGAAGCCCTCACCGACCAACACGGACACCCCGCAGGCCGGCAGCGACTTCTGGCCGGGCCAGTTCAGCCGGACCCACGTGGGCGTCTCCCGGTACGGCTACCTCGAGGTGATGGCCGCACTGCGCGCCGGCCGCGTGTGGGTCGACCACGGTCAGCTGGTCGACGGCATCGACGTACGGGTCGCTCCTGTGGGCTCCCGGCAGCGCGGGGTGACGCTCGGCGGACGCCTGCGGGTACGGCGGCACGAGCGGCTCGAGCTGCGGATCACCGTGACCAGTGCGACCCGGCCGAACTTCCACGGCGTACTGCCGCGGCTCGCGCATGTGGACGTGATCCGCGGAGCGGTGACCGGTCCGGTCGCCGACCGGGACACCTGGAAGGCACCTGACACCAGAGTGGTCGAGCAGGTCGACGTACACCGCCGTACCGGGACCTACGACCTGTGCATCCCGCTGGGACGGGCCGAGCGCTCGCACTACGTCCGGGTGCGGGGCAGTGACGGCAACCGGCACGGCGTCGGGTACCTGGGCAGCAGCATCGACCCGGCCGGCCCGATCCAGCACCCGACGAACGACGGCGACCCGTGGCTCGACACCTGGCTTTACACCAACCCGATTTTCGTTGACGTTGTTTAGCTTGGAGTGGTGGGCAGACTGGCTGTATGAGAGACCAGCTGGCCCGGATGATCCTGACGAAGGTCGCGGGGCCGGACCCACAGACTGAGCGCGACCGGGTGCACAAGACACCCGGTCCGCGCTGGTTCGCACCCGGCAGCCCGATCCAGCGGGTCCACGGAGATGCGTCGATGTTCGCGGGCGGTCTGCGCGCACTGCTGCTGCAGTCGCTGCATCCGCTCGCGATGGCTGCAGTCTCGGCGCACTCCGGGTACCGCGGAGACCCGTGGGGGCGGTTGCAGCGGACCAGCTACTTCCTCGCCATCACGACGTACGGTGCTGTCCCGGACGCGGAGGCGGCGATCGCACGGGTGCGGTCGGTCCATGAGCGGGTTCGCGGAGCGAACTACCGGGCCTCCGATCCACACCTGTTGAAGTGGGTGCACGTCGCGGAGGTGGACAGCTTCCTCACCGCCCACCAGACGTACGGCGCCAACCCGCTCAACGCGGCCGAGCAGGACGAGTACGTCGAACAGTCCGCACTGGTGGCCGGCAAGCTCGGAGTGATCGACCCGCCGACCACTGTGGCCGAGCTGCGCCGGACACTCGCGACGTACCAGCCCGAACTCCGTGGCACGACCGAGGCGCGGCAGGCAGCCCGCTTCATCCTCGTGCACCCACCAGTGCCCTGGGCCGCGCGACCGGCGTACGGCGTCCTCACCGCGGCCGCGGTCAGCCTGCTGCCGTGGTGGGCGCGCTGGCCGCTCCGCCTGCCCTACTTCCCTTTGACAGAACAAACTCTGGTCCGCGCGGCCGGTGACGGCCTCACCCGGACGATCCGATGGGCTTTGACGTCTCCGACGTTGGGAGAAACCGACGTAAAGGTCTAACCGCCGGTAGGTTGTTCTCGTGCCGCTGCGTCCACATCGCCCCCTCCCGCTGGCAACGCCCGCGGGAGTCGAGGTGCTGACCAGGATTCTGACCCAGGGTCCGATCCCGCGAGTGGAGATCGCACGGCGTACCGGACTCTCACAGGCCGCCGTCACCAAGGCGGTCGCGCCGCTGATCGAGGCCGGGTTCGTCACCGACCAGGCGGCCGCGCCGGCCGAGCTGGACAGTCCCAACGGGATGGTCGGTATCGGACGGCCGGTGAGCCCGCTGACCGTCGTACCGCGCAGTGTCTCGGTGATCGGGCTGAAGGTGACACCGACCGATCTGATCGGCGTGACCACAGGCTTCACCGCCGGGATCCGGAAGGTCTGCCACCGGCCGCTGGACACCACCGACCCGAAGAACGTGATCGAGCAGCTGGCCGACCTGGCCAAGGAGCTGATCGGCACCCTGAAGTCCGGGACCGAGGTGGTCGGGCCGGTGATCGGTATCGGCGTGGCCGTCTCGGGTGATGTCGACGGGCGGCACGGCGTGGTCCGCGATTCGCCGTTCATGGGGTGGCGCGACGTACCGCTGGCCGAGCTGCTCGGGCGCCGGCTCAAGCTTCCGATCGTCGTGACGAACGACGTCCGCGCGCTGACTGTGGCCGAGCACTGGTTCGGGGTTGGTGTGGATGCCGACTCGTTCGCGGTGGTGACGATCGGTTCCGGGATCGGCTGTGGGCTCTACATCAACGGCGAGGTCGTCTCCGGCGCGTACGGCGTCTCCGGCGAGCTCGGGCACTTGCCGCTCGCCCCGGGTGACCTGGTCTGCACCTGCGGCCGGCGGGGTTGTGTCGAGACCGTGGCGTCGTCGGACGCGATCCTGACCCGGATCCGGGCGACCACCAAGCAGCCGAAGCTGGACCTGGCCGGAGCGATCAACCTCGCGCACGAGGGTGACGAGCACGCCCGCGCCGCGTTCGACCGGGCTGGTGAGGTGATCGGATCGGCCCTGGCCGCAATGGTCAACCTGGTCGGCCCCGAGCTCGTGGTGATCGCGGGCGAGGGCGTGGCGGAGTACGACCTGTACGAGGACCGGATGCGCCAGGCCTTCGGCGAGCACGCCTTCGGAGCGGCCGGTGACTGCCGCCTGATGCTGCGCTCGCACACCTTCGACGACTGGGCCCGCGGCGCCGCGGCCACCGTCATCCGCGCCTACGTCCGCGGTGAGCCCCCACTCCACCGTTGAGTGCGGGCTCACCACGCGATGCGTCTAAGTGCGGGCGGCGGCGAGGATTTTGCGCCAGACCTTCTTGTAGGCCTCTAGGCCGTCGGCGGCGAGGGGGCCGTCGGGGCCGGCGGTGATGGAGACCCGCTCGGGGATGGAACCCCAGACCGGGATGCCCTCCTTGGCGTACTGCTCCATCAGGTCCTGGTAGGCGCGGGTGTAGGTCCGCGCCGAGCAGATCACCACACCGGACGGAACGCCGTCCGGCACCAGTTCGAGCACCGCCTTCACCCGGGGTGTCTCGACGCCGCCGACGCGGGTCGGGATGACCACGATCCGGGCCCGCTCGAGGGCCTTGTTCAGCAGTCGCTCGTGGGACGGCGGCATGTCGACGATGCCGATCCCCTCCGGTGGCACCTTGTCCAGCGCCTTGGTCAGCAGCCGCTCCGTCGGCGCCTCCGAAATCTCGATCCGGTGCAGGTTCGCGTCGTCCGAGGCATCGATCCAATCGGCAGCACTGCCTTGTGGATCCGCGTCGACGAGAGTGGCTGTGCGACGGTTGGAAGATGCCAGCGCGGCCAAGTACACCGACGTGGTTGTCTTCCCGACCCCGCCCTTCAGTGCAGCTGTCACGATGATCATGGGACCGACGCTACCGTGTTTCGCCGAAAATCCGGCGTGTCGTCGGCGTTGCCCCACAGACCCGTGATAATTGCCCCCGGCCCCCTTGAACAAGCTCAACCCAACTTCAACCTGTCACCGAGGAGCCAACCGTGCCCGATCGGTACGCCGGACGCCCCTTCCTGAAGCTCGTCGACAGCTACGTGCTGTCGCTGATCGGTGAGCTCGACCCAGCCACCGCCGAGTCCCTGGAACGGATGGCGCCGAAACTCAACGAGACCTACGGCTTGTCCGGCGCGACCTGGCAAGAGGTGGTGCACAGCCAGCTGCACCTGCCGGCGAATGCCGCCCGCCAGGTGGTCGACGGCTGGTTCGCCGAACCGGGGAATCCGGATCCGGTGGCCTGGAGTCAGTTCGTCGCGGATCAGATGATCGGCTAGCCACGCGGTCACCGGGTGTGCTGAGCTGATCACCGGTTAGCGTGGCGGGGTGGATCGGCAGGAGGCGTGGATGGGGACTCGGCGGGCACTGCTCGGAGCTGTTGGACTCGGGATCTTGGTGACTGGATTCGACCCGGTACGGCGGTCCTGGGCGACCTCCGAAGGTGACAACGTGGAGCCGTTGCCACCGCTGGACGGCGAGGTGCTCCTGGATGCCGGGAGCCGCGAGGCCGTGTCGCAGGACGCGGGGCGGTACGTGCAGAAGGTGCCACAGGCGGTGCTGGTGCCGGGGTCGGTGCGGGACATCCAGGCGATGATCAAGTACTGCGTGAAGCACCGGGTGCGCGTGGCGGCCCGCGGGCTGGCGAACACCACGGACGGCCAGGGGCTCGTCAGTGGGCTGCTCATCGACATGCGGGCACTGCGCAAGATTCACCGGATCGACGCGGATCGCGCGGTCGTGGACGCCGGGGCCGACTGGCTGCAGCTGACGAACGTAGCGCACGCCAAGGGGCTCACCCCGCCCGCGCTGACCGGCTTCCTCGGCCTGACCTTCGGCGGGACGCTGTCACTCGGCGGGATCCCGCCGGCGATCCAGTCCGGCGGTCAGATCGACAGTGTGCTCGAGCTCGAGGTTGTCACCGGCACGGGTGAACTCAAGCGCTGCTCCAAGACCCAGGACCGCGAGCTGTTCGAAGCGGTCCTGGCCGGCCTCGGTCAGTACGCCGTCATCACCAAGGCGACCGTCCGCCTCGGCCCGGCACCCGCCAAGGTCCGCGGTCACGAGCTCGCCTACACCAGCTCGAAGGACTTCTTCCAAGACTTCAAAACCCTGATCAAACGGTCCGAGATCAGCGAGATCTACGGCGACTGGTGGCGTCCGGGTGAGCACGGCGAGGTCAGCCACCTCAACGCCTTCACCTTCCACTCCACCGCGAAGCCCCCGGCCGACGCCCACCTGCTCCGCGGCCTGACCAAGCCCCCGGCCGACGCCGTGGTCAGCACGAACGACTTCCTCCCGCACGTCACCCGGATCGACGAAGCCGTCGAGCAACTCCGCGAAGCGCTCGACTGGGACAACCTCCCCAAGCCCTGGCTGACCCTCTGGCTCCCCGAGCGCTCGGTCGAGCAGTACGTCACCGAGGTAGTCAGCAAACTGACCCCGCGCGACGTCGGCAACGGCGGATTCGTCCTGCTCTACGCACACCGCCGTACCAAACTGACCCGCCCTTCATTGCGCCTCCCGGCACCCGACGGAAGCGACTGGGTCTACCTCTTCACCCTGATGACCGCCGGCCCAAAGGGCGCCGGCCCGGAGTTCGCGCAGGAGATGCTCAAGCGCAACCACCGCCTCTTCGAGCAAGCCCGCCCCCTCGGCGGCACGCGCTACCCCATCGAGTCGACCCCCTTCACCAAGGCCGACTGGCAAAAACACTACGGCGACCGCTGGCCACACCTACAAGCCCTCAAACGCAAACACGACCCAGCCGGCATCCTGACCCCAGGACCAGGAATCTTCTAACTCGAGAGTGCTGTGCCGATTCGTGTGTGACGCTAAGGACAGGTAGTGGTGCCTCGTGAGACAACTTGGGTGCTGCTCACAAGCGTGGATGACGTTCCGCCGGCCGACTACTACCTGTCGTTCGCGTCGCCGCCTGCTGGCTACTTGCCGAGCCAGGTGTCTACTTTGGCGCGGTTGGCGGTGACCCATTTTTCGGCGGCTGCGTCGGGGGTGAGTTTGTCGACGGCGATCATGCGGGCGACGGCGTTCTGGTCTTCGTTGGTCCACTTGAAGTTCTTGACCAGGTCGTAGGCCGGGCTGCCGGAGTCGGCGAACTTCTTGGAGACGATCTTGTCCAGGTCGTACGGCGGGTAGTCACAGGCGATCTTGGCCGGGTCGGCGTCGCAGCCGGTCTTGTACGCGGGGAGGTTGACCTTGACGAGTTTCAGTTCGTTGAAGAACCACTGGGGCTCGTAGAAGTAGGCGAGTAGCGGCTTCTTGGTCTTCTCGGCGTCGCGGAAGGCCTGGATCAGGGCGGTCTCGCTGCCGCTCTGGACGACCTTGTAGTTCAGGTTGAGGTTCTTGACCAGGGCCTCGTCGTTCGTCACGTACGACGGGTCGCCGTCGAGCAGCTGTCCCTTGCCGCCGGACTCCGAGGTCTTGAACAGGTCGGCGTACTTGTTCAGGTTCTTCCAGTCGGTGATGTCGGGGTACTTGGCTGCCATCCACGGCGGCACGTACCAGCCGATCACGCCGTTGACGCCGGTGGAGCCGGCCTCGACGGCGACCTTGTCGGTCTCGATGTACTTCTTCTTCAGGTCCTCGTGGCCCCAGTTCTCCAGGTTCACGTCGACCTCACCGGTGCCGAAGCCCTGCCAGGCGATCTCTTCCTTGAGGTTCTTCTTCACCACCTTGCAGCCGAGGTCCTTGGTGGCAACGTACGCGACCACGGCGGCGTTCGCCTCGTAGCCGACCCAGGGGCTGACGGTCAGGTTGAAGCTGCCGCACTCCTTGCCACCGGCGGACGGCTTCGGATCCGCACCGACCTTCGCCCCGCCGCAGCCGGCCAGGGCCAGTGCCGCGGCGGCCGTCAGGACACCGGCGTACCGGAGTTTCTTCACTGCTTGTCTCCTTTTCCGTGCGGCTTGGGTGCCGCGGCTTGCGTGATGCGGTCGAGCAGTACGCCGAGTAGGACGATCGCGAGCCCGGCCGCCAGGCCCTTGCCGTACAGCTCGCTCTGCGCGAAGCCGGCCGCGACGTCGTACCCGAGGGCGCCGGCGCCGACCAGGCCGCCGACAACGACCATGGCGAGTACGTAGATCAGGCCCTGGTTGACGGCCAGCGTGATCGCCCGCCGGGCGACCGGCAGCTGCACCTTGCTGATCACCTGCCAGCTGCTGGAGCCTACCGAGTTGGCCGCCTCGACAGTTGCGACCGGGACCGCTTTGATGCCATCAGCAACGATCTTCGTCGTGACCGGTACGGCGTACACGACGGCGGCCGCGATCGCGGTGAACCGGCTGGTGCCGAACAGGGCCAGGAACGGAACCAGGTACACGAACGGCGGCATCGTCTGCCCGGCGTCGAGGATCGGCCGGATCACCAGGTCGACCCGCCGGTTGCGGCCGGCCCAGACGCCCAGCGCGAGCCCGACGGCGACCACGACGACCGTGGCGAGCAGGGTCGAGGCCAGCGTGATCATGCTGTCCTGCCAGACCCCGGTCGCGACCAGCAGTCCGATACAGACAACGGCCGGTACGGCGGCCTTCCAGCGACCGAGGATCGCGGCCAGCGTGACGACGACCGCGCCCACCAACCACCATGGCGATCCGGTGAGCAGCGCCTCCAGCGGGTTCAGCACCCCCTTGGTGACCGCGTCCCGGACGCCGTACGTGAAGCCGCCGAAGACGTCCTGCACCCAGGCAGTCACATCCGCAGCGATCACAGCGATCCGCGAACCAACGCCTACCTCAGACGGAAACTCCGCAGCCCAGACGTAGGTGCGTGAGAACCAGACCGCGACCAGTACGCCGATCGCTCCCGCGCCGAGCACGACCTTCCGCCGGACCGATGCTGTCCGCCAGGGCCGGTCGCCGGCCGCGGTCGTCACCCGGTCGAGGACGATCGCGATCACCACGATCGCGAGGCCGGCGTTGAACGCGACGCCGACATCCAGCGTCTGCAGCGCCTTGAGGACGGTCTGGCCGAGGCCCGGCGCGTCGATCAGCGCGGCGACGGTGACCATCGACAGGGCGGCCATGATCGTCTGGTTGATACCGACGACGACCGTACTGCGCGACATCGGCAGCAGCACCTTGGTCAGGGTCTGACCGCGGGTCGAGCCGAGTGAGCGGGAAGCCTCGACGCTCTCGGGTGGGACCGAGCGAATCGCATGCGCGGTCAGCCGGACGGCCGGGGGCGCGGCGTAGATCAGGGTCGCGATCGTGGCCGCGGCCGGGCCGATCGCGAAGAACAGGGTCAGCGGCGCGAGATAGACGAACGTCGGCAACGTCTGCATCAGGTCGAGGATGAGCGTCGCGACCTTGAAGGCACGGTTCGACAGACCGGCCCAGATGCCGAGCGGGATCGCGACGAGCAGTGACAGCAGCACGGCCGCGATGGTCAGGGCGAGCGTGTCCATGCTCTCCTGCCACAGCCCCTGCAGCCCGACGAACACGAGCCCGGCCGCGGTCAGCAGGGCGACCTTCCAGTTCCCGAAGGCCCAGGCCAGGTACGCCGAGATCGCGACGACCCCGAGCCAGCCGACCACCGGTACCGGGCGGCCGAACGACGGCTGCGACACCAAATCCTGCAGCAGGACGACCAGGTGGTCGACCGCGGTCCGGATCGCGTCGAAGAAGACGTTGCCCTGGCCGACGAAGTCCCGGTTCTCGGTGAGCCAGCGGTGGAATCCGGTCGTCTCCTGACCACCGAGCGGCAGGGTGTCGATCCCGCTGAGCAGGAAGTACGCCGCCACCCAGACAACCAGCAGCACGCCGATGATCACGCTGCGCCGAGGTCGACGTACCTCCACCTGCACGTCGCTGGTAATCGCCGCCATCAGAACGCGGGGCGGTCGGACGGACGCGCGGACCAGTGCGAGTCGGCGGGGTCCGCGACGACGGCGAGGATCTCCTCGTCCCCGATCACGCCGAGCAACTGCCCACCATCGACCACCTTCACCGGGCGGTCGGACTCCAGGACCAGGCGGGTCGCCTCGCGGACCAGCGTGTCCGGGCCCAGCTCGGGACCGTCCAGCGGTTCGCCGTCGCGGGGGGAGCGCGCGATCCAGCGCAAGGTCAGTACGTCGGCCCGCGGTACGTCGCGGACGAAGTCGCGCACGTAGTCGTCGGCCGGTGCACCCACGAGCTCGTCGCCGGTACCGAGTTGGATCGCGGCGCCGTCGCGCATCAGCAGGATCCGGTCACCGAGCTTGAGTGCCTCGGACAGGTCATGGGTGACGAAGACCATCGTCTTGCCGACCTCGCGGTGCAGGCGGACGACCTCGTTCTGCATCTCGCGGCGGATCAGCGGGTCGAGCGCGGAGAACGGTTCGTCGAAGAGCAGTACGTCGGGGTCGTTGGCGAGCGCACGGGCCAGGCCGACGCGCTGCTGCATGCCACCGGACAGCTGCTCCGGGTACTTGTGCTCGTTGCCGGCCAGGCCGACCAGGTCGATGACCTCCTGGGCCCGGCGGCGGCGATCGGGCTTGCTCTCGCCGCGGACCTCGAGACCGTAGGAGACGTTGTCGATCACCTTGCGGTGCGGCAGCAGGCCGAAGTGCTGGAAGACCATCGAGAACTTGCTCCGGCGCAGCGCCCGCAACCGCTTCTCGTCGGCCGCGCGCAGGTCCTCACCCTCGAAGATCAGGCTGCCCGCGGTCGGCTCGATCAACCGCGTCAGGCAGCGGACCAGCGTGGACTTGCCCGACCCGGACAGCCCCATCACCACGAACACCTCGCCGGGTGCCACGTTGAAGCTCAGGTCGCGAACCGCCGCCGTACAGCCGGTCCTCGCAGCCAGCGCGGCGCGGTCCAGCGAGGCCAGCTCCGGTCGCCGGGGAACGCGCTGGGCCTTCGGCCCGAAGACCTTCCACAGGCCTTGGATCGACAACAGAGCGTTGTCGTCGTCGATCTCGGGATACTCGAGCTGAGCGGTCACGGGTCCCTCCCGAGATTTGTCGTGAACCGCGACTGTATCCAACGACCAGTCCTGAGGTGTCCTCCTGGGGTGTTTGTCTCGTCAGCTAGCGCGTCACCTAAGGCTGGTACGGCGGTGCTTCGCCCCAGCCCCAATGGGGGACCGGGGCCTGCGGTGGTGGGGTGGCGCCGGGTTGTGAGTTGGCCAGGGCGATCCGGGTGCCCCACTCGACGTACGCGACGAAGGCCGAGCGGAACTCGGGGTCATCGGGCAGCCCGGCCGGATCCGCGCTCGCGGCGATCAGCGCGGCCCAGCGCGAGCGCTGCTCTTCGGTGAGCTGGAGCCCGATGTGGTGCGAGAGCATCGCGGGGTAACCGCCGAGCTCCTCGGTGTAGCGGTCGTGCCCGCGAAACACCTCGCCGAGCCACAGCGCCACGTGCTCACGATGCTTGTCACTCATGTGCGCGAAAACCGGCGCGAGCACCGGATCCTCGAGCACCCGGTCGTAGAACACCTCGGTCAACCGGAGCAGCGCCTCGTGGCCGCCGGCCCATTCGTAGAGCGTCGGAGTCGTCATGTAATTATGTAATCACAACCGCAGGGCCGTGGCGATGGTGAGCAGGGTGGGGTCGAACTCTTCCGCCCAGATCACGTTCTGCAGGACCCGGCCGGCGGTCCAGCCGAGGGCCCGGTCGCGGTCGATGCCGGTGATCTCGACCATCAGGTCGAAGCGGTCGCGGATCGCCTGCTCGAGGTTGCCGGTGGCGACAAGGTCGTCCCAGCGGTTGGAGAGCGCCTGGAACAGCTCGAACGCCGGATCGCCGGCCAGCGGCTTCGGGTCGATCACGAGCCACGGTCGGCGGTCCGACGCCATCACGTTGCCGTAATGCAGATCCCAGTGCAGCAACTGGTCGCCCGGCTCCGGGAGCAGCTCGCGGACCTGGTCGGCGTACCGGTTGACCAGTCGCTGCTCCGAAGAGTCGAGCTCGAGGTCGGCAGCGTCCTCGACCATCTCGGCGGCGATATCGGCAAGTTTGCGGACCTCAGGTGGCGCGGGGACCTGGTTCAGGCGGGCCATCAACTCGGCGAGGATGCGGGTGGCCTCGACATGATCGGGTACGGCGTTCAGCGTCTCTGGGTGAAGTCGCTCCAGCAGCAGGGTGGAGGTGGCCGGGTCGTCTTCGAGGACGGTGACCACGTCGTCGGGCGACCAGGTGCGCAGCGCGAGTGCCTCGGCTTCGCTCTCTTCGTTCCGCGGTTGCAGCTTGAGCATCGCGGCCGTGCCGTCCAGCCGGGCTACGGGGACGATCAGGGAAGCGGCGCCGTTGAGGAAGTCGCCGGTGCGGGTGAGATTCCATCGTTCCAGGTACTCGTCGAGCTGCGCCGGCAGCGCGGCCAGCCACTCCGGCGACTCGTCCTCGTGCGACTCGATCAGCTGCGCAGGAATCACGATCACGGTTGGAAGGGTAGGCGGTGGGGTGTCCACGTGCTCGGAATTAGCGGACCGCTAGGTTCTTTCCCGTGACTGAGGTGGAGCGCCGGCATCGGCGGGTACAGCGGATCGTGGCCCTGGTTTATGTCGGGCTGCCCGTGGTGCTGCTGGCGATCGTGGCATGGGTGGGTTCACGGGGGCCGGCGGCAGCGTGGATCGGGTGTGTGGTGCCGGTTGCGATGCTCGGGCTGGGGCTGTTCCTGCTGCCGAAGCATCGGTACCAGCCGCGGTGGTGGGCCGGGGTCGGCGGGCTGTTCGGTGCGGTGACCGGGCTGGTCGCGACGCTTTATCCGCTGGTGATCGGGGTGTGGTGGCCGGCGATTCTCGCGCTTCCGGCCGCGATCGTCGGACTGCTGGCCGGGTTGCTGCTAGCGAGGCGGGCGAACCTGGCCCTGCTGGTTCCGGTCGTGCCCGAGCTGGCGGAATCGCCGTACGAGCTGGTCTTCCAGCTGCGCGGGACGCCGCTCGCGACGGTCCTGCTCGGTGCGGACAGTGTCGAGATCCGCAGTACGCCGGCCGCGCGGGGTGAGGAGCAGTCGCGGCGGTACCCGTTGAGCGCGATCACCGGGACGTTCGAGGCGTCGCTGAGTGGCGCGGAGCGGCTGAAGTTCCCGATCGCGTTATCGATCGTGGGCACGCCCGGGCCGGCCGTGATCCTGCAGGCGTCCGGTGAGGACTGGGTGTTGCCGACGAACCAGGCGGCGATCCTGATCGAGCTGCTGGACCGCCGCCGTACCAAGGCCTAGTTGCCGGCCGCCGCGCGCTCCTTGGCCGCGGTCTCGGCTTTCTCCGCCTGCCAGCCGTCCTCGTTCTTGCCGACACGCCAGTAGCCGGACACCGAGACGCGATCGCGCTTCAGACCGCGGTCGGCGAAGAGGTGCTTGCGGATCCGGAAGACGAAACCGGCCTCGCCGTGCACAAACGCCTGTACGTCACCTTCGGGGAAGGTGAGCGCCTCGACCGCCGCGACCAGCCCGTCACCCCGCCCCCCACTGCTAGAGGCGCGGTGGAACCAGGTCACGTCGACATCGCTGAACTTCTGCTCTTCCGTCTCGTCCTCGACCTCGACGAACACGGTCGCCTTGGCCCCCGGCGGCAGCTGCTCGATGGCGGCACCGATGGCCGGCAGCGCGCTCTCGTCGCCGACCAGCAGGTGCCAGTCGGCCGCCGCGTCGGGCAGGTAGGCGCCGCCCGGGCCGTTGTACCAAACCACGTCACCCGGCTGGGCCGCCGCGGCCCACGGACCCGCGATGCCCTCGTCACCGTGGTGGACGAAGTCGATCGTGAGCTCCTTGGTGGCCTCGTCGAAGGCACGCACCGTGTAGGTCCGCATCGTCGGCCACTGCTCGGACGGGAGGGTCTCCCGGATCACGCCCATGTCGAGCGGCTCCGGGTACTCGACACCGGCCTTGCCGAACAGGAGCTTCACGTAGTGGTCGCTGGTGCCGTTGTCGACGAAGTCGTCGGCGGTGAACACGACTCTGATCATGTGGGGAGTGATCCGCTCGGAACGACGGACCACTGCCCGCTTACACGTGCGGTTGCGGCGGGGTGCGGGGCTGGCCACGGGACCACGGTCCTCTCAAGCGGAAGTTAGGTCTACCTAACTCAGGCTAACCCACGCACCCCAACCGCAGACAACCTCAGGTTCCGCGGATCGTGAACGTCCTGCTGGTGGCAGCCGTCAGGCTGTGGCACTTCGGGAACAGCACCCGGTAGGGAATGTTCCCCCTGTACGCCGGTTGCGCGGTGAGCGTGTACCGATAGCTGACGTGACGGACCTGCCCGGAATTGACGGTGCGCCACTGGCTCGCTCCGTACAGCCGCTGCAGGTGGATCGGGCACGCGCCGGCGCTGCCGGTGACATTGCCGTTGACCGCGACCTTCGTGCCGACCGGGGCGCTGGTCCGGGCCGGAGTCGCGCCGACGGCGGGGATCCGCGTGGGGTAGCCCCAGCCGCGGGCGATCGGGAACGGGTCGCCGCCCGGGATCGTCAGGCAGGTGAGCGGGACGATGTTGTCCGCCGCGTAGGTGTGGGTCAGGTAGCCGGCCGTGTCGGTGAGAAGTGTCGACGGGCTGCCGAACTTGCACCCGGTGTCCTGATCGAGGGTGACCCTGATCCGGGTGCCGTACGGCTTGCCGGTCTGGCCGTTGATCACCGACCAGCGGAACGTGTACGGCTTGCTGACCGGGCTCGGCGCGTTGAGCTGTTTCACGGTGATCCGTGGCTGGTTGGTGCCGGTCACGGTGAGCTTGGGACCGTTCGCCACGGCCGCCGGCTCGTCGCCCATCTCTGCGTAGAGCTCCCCGGTGGTCATCACGTAGCGGACCTGGAAGGTGCCGTTGGCGGTCGACGGTACCTTCAGCACGCCGCGCCACTTGCCGTTGTCGGACGTGCCTTCGTACCGGGTCAGTCTGGCCGAGTAGAGGTCGTCCAGATGCCCGGTGCCGCCAACACGGTCGAGGATCGCGTGCAGGGTCTGGTCGGGGCTCTCCCCGGGGAACTTCCCGTCGACCTCGACGGTGACCGGCACCGTGTTGAGCGACGACACCGCCACGCTGGTCCGGCTCAGCCGGACGTCGGTGACCTCGTCACCGGGCTCGGCGTGCGCGGTCGGGGCGACACCGAACGCCGCACCGACGAGCGACACCGCGAGTACTGCACGGACTGCCTTCATCACACTCCCTGGATGTAGAACGGTTTGGTCGAGCCGGCCGCGAAGTCTCCGCAGGCCGGCACCAGTGCGCGGTACGGGATCTTGCCCCGGTACGGCGGCTGGGCGGTCAAGGTGAATCGAGCGCTGGCCCGTACCTTCGCCGAACCGACGGTCCGCCACTGGGTGGCGCCGTACAGGCGTTGCAGGTTGACCGTGCAGCCGCTGGCGTGGGCCGAGACGCCGTTGACCGGGACGAGGGTCCCGACCTTCGCGCTCGTCTTCGACGGCGTGGCCGAGACGGTGCGGATGTAGGTCGGCCGCACGACCCCGCCGTAGTACTGCGCGGGATTGCCCGGGAAGTGCAGGCAGGCGAACTCGCCGCCCGTCGTGACGACTGTGCCGTCCGTGCCGGTGAGCACGGGGGCGCCGCCGTAACAGGTGGACTCGGCCGAACCGGCGGCCATCTTGATGCGGGTCCCGTAGGGCTTGCCGGTCGCGCTGTCGGTGATCGTCCACTTCACGTGGAACGCGGCGTTGTAGGGCACGGCCTTCTCGACCTGGACGCCGACGACCTTCGGGATGTGTGTCCCTGTCACGGTCAGCTTCGGGCCGTCGACCGGTGTCGTGGTCACCCACGGGACCCAGAACCAGCTCGCGTAGGTCTGCGGGACCGCACCGATGAGCTTCAACTCCTGCCCGTTCGCCATCGACGGCACGTTCACCACACCGCGCCAGACGGAGTGCTCAGCCGTACCGGACACCCAAGGGAGCGCCGCGAAGAGGTTCTCCCCATGGGCGCCCTGTGGCTGGAGAACCGCGGTGAGCTCCTGCTTCGGGTTCTGCTTGAAGCTCCCCGTCACCGTGACGGTGACCGGCACCGTGTCGAGGCCGTTCACCGCGACGCTCGTCTGGTTCATCGTCGCGCCGGTGAGTTCCAGATCCGGATCCGGCTCAGCGGCCGCGGTCGGCACGACCAGCGCTCCGAGCAGGACACCGGCCGAGAGCGTTGCTGCGGTTCGTTTCATCAGGTCCCCTTGATGGTGAAGGTTTTACTGACGCCGGCGACCTTGTTGTAGCAGGCCGGGAGCTGTGCGCGGTACGGAATGTTGCCCCTGTACGCCGGCTGCGCGTTGAGTGTGAATCGGCCGCTGGCACGGACCTTCGCGGAGCCGACCGTGCGCCACGCGCTGGCGCCGTACAGACGCTGCAGGTTGACCGGGCAACCGCCGCCCTTGGTGACGGTGCCGTTGACCGGCACGATGGTTCCGACCGGTGCACTCGTTCGGGACGGGGTGGCCGAGATGGCGGCCGGGCGCTTCACCAATGCGGCGATTCCGCCGACCGGAGCGGGTTTGCCCGGGAGCATCATGCAGTGCAGCCAGTCGCCGTTCGGCGAAGCGGCGTACCTGAGGGTGATGTTGCCTCCGGCATCGGTCAGGCTCGTCTCGGTACCGAGGCTCTCGACGCAGCGGTTGTCCTCACGAACCCATACCTTCAGCTTGGCGCCGTAGGGCTTGCCGGTCTGCGAATCGGTGACGGTGTAGCGGATCGTCCACGGCTGGTTGTACGGCACGACCTTCGGCGTGATCAACGCGGTCAGCTTCGGGACGTGGAAACCGTTCACGGTCAGCGTGGGCGCGTTGACGACCGGATCCGGGTCGCCTGGTTCGGCTCCGTAGATGTACTCGCCCGAGTAGACGGCATCCGGCTCGATGGTGCCGTCGGCTGTGGAAGGCACATTGAGCGTGCCCCGCCAGAGACCGGGCGAGCCGTCTCCGTCAACGAGCTTCAGCGGCATCGAGAAGAACTCGTCCTCCGGACCGCTGCCGCTGAGGCGCTTGAAGCGCACATAGACGGACTCGCCGTGCCCGGACCCCTCGACCGTGACGGTGACCGGCACGGTGTTGAGCGAGGCCACCGAGACCGTCGTACGGCTCAAGGTCACCTTCGCGTCGGTCACCTTGACCTGCGAGGCCTGCGCCACCGGCGCACTGCTCAGCGCCACACCCAGCAGCGGCGCAGTCAGGAGCACGGCGAGTGTTCGCATCAGATGCCCCGGATCGTGAACGCCTTGCTGGTGGCTGCGACGATGTCGTGGCAGGCCGGGAGCTGAGCCCGGTAGGGGATGTTGCCCCGGTACGACGGCTGCGCGTTCAGCGTGAAGCGAGCACTGGTACGGACCTTCGCGGTACCGACCGTGCGCCAGGCGGTGGCGCCGTACAGACGCTGCAGGTTGATGGTGCAGCCGGCCGCGTACGGCGCGGTGCCGTTGACCGGAACGATCGTGCCGACCGGCGCACTGGTCTTCGAGGGCGTGGCTGAGACGGTGGTCGAGCTCTTCGGGTAGATGGCCGTGTGGGCGAAGGGAGCCGGTTTGCCCGGAACAGCCAGGCAGTACCACCCGTAGTTGGAGCTGTTCTTGATCGTCACCACGCCGTTGGTGTCGGAGAGCACGTTCTCCAGGAAGCCTTCGACACAGGTGTTCTCCCGTCCCACGAGCGCCTTGATCCTGGTGCCGTAGGGCTTGCCCGTCTGCGAGTCGGTGATCCGCCAGGTGATGGTGACCGGCTTGCCGATCGGTACCACCGCCGGCGTCGCGGTGCCGGTGATCTTCGGGATGTGCGTCCCGTTCACCGTCAGCGGCGGCCCGTCGACAGCGACCGGGTAGTCGATGGCGCAGTTCGTGCACCCGTAGTAGTGCTCACCCGCGATCACCCGGGTGGCCTTGATCGTGCCGTTGACCGTCGAGGGAACGTTCACCACACCCTGCCAGGTGCCGTCGTCGAGCGTGCCCTTGATCAGCTTCAGCGGCATCGAGTACAACTCGCCGTCCGGACCGCTGCCGGCGGACCGCTTGAACTCGACGTAGAACGTGTCGAAGTCGCTCGGCTTGGCCGAGCCCTCCATCGTGATGGTGACCGGCACGGTGTTGAGCGACGAGACCGCGACGGTCCCGCGGCTCAACACCAGCGACTCGACCTGCAGATCGGGGCCGGCCGCCTGCGCGACCGTCGCCGTACCAAGTGTCATAACTGTCAACGGCGTCGCGAACAGCGCCGCAAGCAAGCGTCGGTTCTTCATGCCTCAAGGATGAGGCTTCCCGAACGCTCCACTAGACCAGAACTCACGTCCCCCTGATCGAGAAGGTTCTGCTCACACCGGCCTTGAAGTTGGAGCAGGCCGGGAAGAACACCCGGTACGGGATGACTCCCCGGTACGCCGGTTGTGCGTTCACCGTGTAGCGGCCGCTCAGCCGGACGTTCGCCGTACCGACGGTACGCCAGGCAGTCGCGCCGTACAGGCGTTGCAGCTTCACCGGGCAGTAGGACGGTGCACCGGAGACCGTGCCGTTCACGGGGACGATCGTGCCGACCGGTGCGCTCGTCTTCGACGGCGTCGCCGAAACGACGACGGCGCGTGGGAGGCGGTTGACGAAGAAACCGAGAGCACCGATGGGTGCCGGGTCTCCCGGTAGCTGCAAGCAGTTCAGGTACTCGGTGGTGCTTGCCGCGTACGCCTTGGTCACGTAGCCGTTGGTGTCGGTCAGGTAGATGGGCCCGCCGAACTGTTCCGCACACCCGTTGTCGTTGGCCAGCCAGACCTTCAACCGCGTGCCATAGGGCTTCCCGGTCTGGCCGTTGATCACCGACCAGCGGATCGAGTAGCCCTTGCCGTACGGCACCGGGTCCGGAATCACCCGTGCGGTGATCTTCGGAAGGTTGCTTCCGACCACGGTCACCGTCGGATGCGTGCCGGGGACCGGCGACGGATCCATCATGTCGCCGGGCCCGAACCGACCGACCTTCACCCCGGTGAGCGCGAATTTCCCGTTCGCCGTCGAGGGCACATTCACCACACCCCGCCAACTACCGTCGCGCGCAGTTCCGGCGTACAGCTTGAGCGGGGTCGTGAAGAGGGTGTCCACCTGGCCGGAACCGGCGGTGCGTTCCAGGAACGCGTACAGCGTCGTGTTCCGGTCCGCTTCCTGCCAGGTGTACTTCGCGTCGACCTCGACGGTCACCGGCACCGTGTTGAGCGATGACACCGCGACCGGCGTCGTCCTCAGGATCCGGGCCGCCGTGACTGTCAGGTCCGGATCCGGGGCTGCGTTCGCCGCCGGCGCGGTGAGCGCCAGGGCGGCCAGCGGCGCCACCAGGAGCGCCGCGATCGACCGCAGGCGCATCACAGGCCCCTGATGGTGAAGGTCTTGCTGACGCCGGCCCGATAGTTGTAGCAGGCCGGGAACGACACCCGGTAATAGATCAGACCCTTGTACGCCGGCTGCGCGTACAGCACGAATTTGCCGCTGCTCTGCCGCACCTTCGCCGTACCGACGTTGCGCCAGGCGGTCGCGCCGTACAGGCGTTGCAGGTAGACCGGGCAGTTGGTCGGTGCGCCCATCACAACGCCGTTCACCGGCACGATCGAGCCGACCGGGGCGCTCGTCTTCGACGGGGTCGCCGTGACGATGCCGGGACGGTTGATACCGATCGACAGCCAGCCGAGCGGCGACGGGTTGCTCGGTAGCAGTAGGCAGTTGAGGTACCCGGCCAGGCTCGCGGGGTAGGACTTGGTGACATAGCCGTTGGTGTCGGTGAGCGCGTTCGGACCGCCGAAGCTCTCCACGCAACTGCTGTCGTTCTCCAGCGCGACCTTCAGCCGGGTGCCGTACGGCTTGGCGGTCTGCGAGTTGATCACCGACCACCGGATCGAGTACCCCTGGCCGAACGGCACCGGGTCCGGAATCACCCGTGCGGTGATCTTCGGCTGGTTGGTCCCGACCACCGTCAACGTCGGCGGCACACCCGGGACCGGCGTCGGGTCGGTCATGTCACCGCTGCCTGGCCAGTACTGCCCGACCATGATCCCGGTGAGCTCGAACTTGCCGTTCGCCGTCGAGGGCACGTTCACGATGCCACGCCACTTGCCGTTCTGCGTGGTTCCGTCGTACCGCTTGAGCGGGGTCGTGTAGAGCCAGTTCAGCTGGCCCGAGCCGCTGGAGCGCTTCAGGATCCCGAACAACGTAGTGTCCGGGCCGGCGTCCGGCCAGGTGTACTTCGCGTCGACCTCGACGGTCACCGGCACCGTGTTGAGCGACGACACCGCGACCGGTGTCGTCCTGATGATCCGGGCCGCCGTGACTGTCAGGTTCGGGTCCGGATCTGCCTGCGCGGTGGAGGCGCCGAGCGCCAGACCCACCAACGGCGCCGTGAGGAGCGCCGCAACCACTCGTCTTATCCGCATACTGCCTAGAGTGCTGCCGGACCACCCACTCCGCCTACCACCGCGCTCAACAAATGCGCGATCGGGCGGAGCGGGTGGACCAGAACCGATCAGACTCCGGTGATGGTGAAGCTCCTGCCGGGAGCGTGTAGCGGCTACTCACCGAAACCTTGGTGCTCCGCAGCGTGCGCCACTGGGTGGCACCGTGTTCAGACAGCGCTGAGCGCCGCACCCACGAGGGTTGCAGCGCCCAGGGCCGTCACAATGTTGCGAGGTTTCATGTACCGGTGATCCAGAACGTCGGGCTCACTGCCGTGACGTAGTTGGAACATGTGGGGAACTGCACACGGTAAGGGATCTTGCCCTTGTACGCCGGTTGCGCCTTCAGGGTGTAGCGCTTGCGCGAGTCGGTTTTGACGGTACCGACGGTCCGCCAGGCAGTCGCGCCGTACAGGCGTTGCAGGTTGACCGGGCAGTACAGCGGAGCGACCTTCACGACGCCGTTGACCGGGACGATCGTGCCGACCGGGGCGCTGGTCTTCGACGGGACCGCGGTGACGACACCGGGGTGCCTGAGCAGGATCGACATGCCGCCGATCGGTGCCTGGCTGCCCGGGATCAGCAGACAGTGGATGGCGTCGTCGGAGACGGTCTTGTTGAGGATGACCCCGTTGGTGTCGGTCAGCACGGTCCCCGCTCCGCCGACCCGCTCGACACACCCGTTGTCATCGGCAACGATGACGCGAAGCTTGGTGCCGTACGGCCGCTTCGTGTCCGAGTCCAGCACCTGCCACCGGATCGTGACCGGCGTACCAACCTTCGCGATCGACGGCGTCGGGATCGCGCCGAACTTCGGCTGGTGCAGCCCGGTGACCTGGATCGACGGACCGTCGACCGGCGTCGCCGGGATGTTGCCACCCGATGCCGGGTCGAACGTCCCGATGTTCAGGCCGGTGATCTTCAACGAGCCGTTCGCGGTCGACGGGACGTTCACCTTCCCCTGCCAGACGGCGTTCGTCTCGTTGCCGGACACCATCTTCAGCGAGTCCGACCACAGGTAGCTGATGTTGGCCGGTACGGCGCCGCTGCGCTTCAGGTCGGCGTACAGCGGGGTGTCCGTGTCGGACGGGTCACCGTTGGTGATCGAACCCTTGACCGTGATCGTCACCGGCACCGTGTTCAGACCGGCGACCGCGACGCTCGAGCGATCGATCACCACCGAGTCGACCGTCATGTCCGGTTCCGCGGCGTTCGCCGGTGCCGCTGTGAGGACCGCTCCGGCCAACGGGGCCGCGAGCAGTGTGGCTAGTAGTTGTCGCTTCATTCAGACTCCTGTGATGGTGAACGGCTTGCTGGACGCGGTGACGAAGCGGTAGCAGGCCGGCAGCAGAACGCGGTACGGAATCTTGCCCCGGTAGGCAGGAGTCGCGGTCAGGGTGTAGCGGCCGCTGTCCCGGACTCTCGCCGAGTTCACGGTCCGCCACTGGGAGGCGCCGTACAGCCGTTGCAGGTTGATCGTGCAGCGGGCCGGCGGTCCGGTGACCGAGCCGTTGACCGCGACGTTCGTGCCGACCTTCGCGGTGGTCCTGGCGGGGGTCGCCGACACACCCGCCAGGCGCATCACCTGGGCATGTCCGAGCCCGCTCGGGTAGGGATCGGTGTACATCAGGAAGCAGTTCAGCCAGTTGGCGTCCGAGGCCTGGTACGACTTCGTGTAGTTGCCGGCAGCATCGGTCTGGATCTTCTGCCCGCCGCCCTCGGCACACGGCGAGTCGATGCCGGCCCACGCGGTGATCCGGGTGCCGAACGGCTTACCGGTGGTGGAGTCGGACACCGTCCACTTGATCGAGTACGGCTTGCCGACCGGAACCGTCTTCGGCGTGACCGTGTAGCTGATCCGGGGAGCGTGTGTGCCGGTGACGTGCAGTGCCGGTCCGTCGAACGGCGTCGGATCGATGCCGTTGTCGATCCCGTACGGGCCGGCGTCCACAAAGGCGACCTTCCAGGTGCCGTTCGCGGTGGAGACGATGTTCAGCGGGCCCGTCCAGGTGCCGTTCTTGAGCGTGCCCGCAGTGCGCTTCAGCTCGGTGGAGGCGACATGGTCGAGATGCCCGGTGCCACCGGTCCGGACGAGGTAGACGTGGAGGGTGGTGTTCTCGTCGTCCGGGTGGTCGGAGTTGTAGCCCGCCTTGACGGTGACGCCGATCGTCGTGGTGGCCAGCCCGGACACCGAGACGGCTGCCTTGCTGAGGGTCACGTCGCTGATGCTCAGTTTGTCGTCCGGCGCGGCCTGGGCCGGAGTACTCCCGAGCACCGCGACGACCAGTGGCGCGGCCAGCAGGCCCGCGAGGAATCGTCGGATGGTCATGGTCCCAGGATGGGGCATCCACAACCATCGACTAGACCGGAATAGCCCGGATCACAGACCCGTGATGACGAAGGTCTTGCTGACGGACTCGACGTGGCCGCCGCAGCCGACCGGGAGCTGCGCTCGGTAGTAGATCTTGCCCTTGTAGGCAGGGGTCGCCGTGAGGGTGTAGCGGCCGCTGTAGCGGACTCTGCCGCTGTTGACGGTGCGCCACTGGGTCGCACCCTTGAGCCGCTGCAGATTCACCGTGCAGCTGTACGCCTCGCCGGTGACCTGACCGTTGACCGGGACGTTCGTCCCGACCTTCGCGCTGCTCTTCGCCGGTACCGCCGTCACCACACCGACCCGGCGCGGGAAGAACGCCTGGTACGCGAAGGAGTACGGTTCGGTCCGGACGTGGCCGCACAGCACTGCGTCCTGGTCGTCGGCCGGGTAGGTCCTGGTGTAGTTGCCTGCGGCATCGGTGCTGACCAGCGTCGTGCTGCGCTGGCCGTTCTCGACGCAGACGCTGTCGACACCGACCCAGAACGGGACCCGCCCGCCGTACGGCTTGCCCGTCGCGGTGTCGGTCACCGTCCACTTGACCGAGAACGGCTTGCCGACCGGCACGATCTTGGGGGTCTGCACGGAGGTGACCTTCGGAATGTGGGTGCCGGTGACCGCGATGCTCGGGCCGTCGAACGGCGTCGGCTCGTCGGGCATGCCGCCGCCCAGGTCGCCGTACAGCTCATCGCTGACCGAGGTCACCTTGAAGGTCCCGTTCGCCGCCGAACTGACGTTCAGGACACCGGTCCAGGTGCCGTTCTTCAGCGTGCCGGCGGTGCGCTTCAACGGGACCGATGCCATGTCGTTGATGTACTTCCCTCCGGTCCCGGCGGTTCGGTCGAGGTACACGGTCAGAATCTTGCCCTCGTCGCGCGGGTCGTCGGAGTTGTAGCCGGCCTTGACGGTGACGTCGACCTTCGCCACGTCGAGGCCTGCTACCGAGACAGCGGTCTTGCTCAGCTGGACGTCGCTGACGGTCAGTTTCGGATCGGGGTCGGCGTGGGCCGGCGGTGCGCCAAGCAACAGCGCCCCCAGGGGCGCTGCGAGGAGCGCCGCCACTACTCGTTGTCTACGCATGACATCGACAGTGCAGGTGAACTCGAGCGCTCGCCAAGAGAATTGGCGGAGGTCTGCGCGATGGTGTCGGGGAGTAGACCGGATCGGCGACTCCACGGGCGATCGGTGGGTGCTGTTCGGGCGAAGCGGGGGCAGTGTTAACCCCGTGGTCATGTGACGACTGCATCCGGGACCGGTGCGGTCCGCAGGCTGGGCGGCATGAGCCAGGTCTTCGGTACGCCGCGGCTTCCGGCGCACGCGGTTGCCCGGACGGACCGGCTCGGCCGGGCGATCACGCTCGCGCCGGTGCTGCCTGAGCGGCGGGCGATCCTGTTCACCGGGCCGCCCGGAGCGGGGAAGACGCGCGAACTCGATCACGCGCAGGAGCTGGCAGCACGGCACGGCTGGACCGCGATCCGGGTGGAGGCGTCGGCGCGCGAGCCGTTGGAGCATCGGTTCACCCGGGCGATCGGTGCGGATCTCAGCAAGCTGCGGCGGGAGTTCGGTGGGTTCCGGGTCCGGAAGCTGCGGCGGGCGGTTCGGGATCTGACCCAGCGGCAGCGGAAGGTCCAGCACGGCGCCGAGGTACGGATCGGCGGTGGGCCGGTGCAGTTCGTCACGAAGAAGCAGTGGGACGCGACGCCACAGGACAACCTCGGGACGACACTGCACGATGTCGCGGACCGGCTCGGTGAGCTCGCTCCGGATCGGCCGGTGCTGCTGATGGTCGACAACGTGGACGCGGCCTCGCCGTACGACCTGGCAGGGTTGAACGAACTCGCCGAACACCTGGAGCACAGCGGACGGCCGGTGTGGCTGGTCGCGGCCGGTGGCAGTCTGTCGACCAGTCGGCTGCTGGCTGCGTCCCAGCGGGTGCCCTTCGAGGTCCGCGAACTCGGGCCGATGTCCGACGCCGAGCTGACGTCGATCCTGACTGTGCCGTTGGAACGCGCCGGCATTCCTTATGAACAGGCGGGGGTCGATGCGTTGGTGCGCTCGGCCAACGGTGATCCCGGACGGCTGCGCACGCTGGCTGATACGGCGCTTGAACTAGGCGGCATCACTGCTGGGGGTGCCGCGGCGGCGATCGAGCGGGTGCAGAGTCGTTCTGCCGTTCTCTACCAAGCCCGATGGGACAAGAGCACCAATCCGCAGAAGGCTGTGCTCGCGGCGGTCGCTGGTGGTCAGCCGCTCGCCGAGATTCCGGGCCAATGGCAACAAATCGACGAAGCCCGCCAGGAGCTCGTGGCCCGGGGTCTCATCCGGGAGAGCGCCGAGCAGCCTTTGGTTGCCGACCCTGGAATGCAGTCCTGGCTCAACAAAACCCTCAGCCAAGCAGCACCCCAGGTCCCCTCACTGGCTCCGGCCGCCGGCATCCCGTCCCTGGAGGCCGGTCCCGCCCGGACAGCCGGCCAAGTCCTCGGTACGGCGCGGGAGCCGTCGTACACGGTGGATCGTCAGGATGCGGAGGGGCGGCCGATCTCGCTGGATCAGCGGGTACCGGGCGGGACGACGGTGTTGTTCACCGGGGAACCCGGGATGGGCAAGAGCCGCGAGCTGGAGCGAGCGCAAGGGCTGGCCGCTCGGGAGGGGTGGATCGCCGTACGGGTGGAGGCGTCGCCGCGGGAACCGCTGGAGAACCGGCTGATTCGGGCGATCAGCCAGGACCTCGACGCGGTCCGGGAACACTTCGGTGCCGGTGCCGCGCGCACACTGAAGAAGGACCTCGATCAGCTCGCGGGCCGATCGAGGCATCCGCAGTCGGGGAACGAGGTGCGGGTGGGGGTGCCCGGCGCATTCCAGGTTGTGGCGAAGGAACAACACGAGTCCGACGAGGTGGACGAGGTCGGTAGCACACTGAACGAGTTGGCCGACCGCCTCGGCGAAATCGCAGCAGCCAAGGGCGAACCGCTGCTGCTGATGGTCGACAACCTCGACAACGCCTCCGACCGCGACCTGGTCGCCGTGACCGAACTGTCCGCACGCCTGGAGCAGAACCGCCGGCCCGTCTTCCTGATCGCCGCCGGCAGCGACCGAACCACCAGCCGTCTCCTCGCAGCCTCCGGCGGACAAGCCGGTATCGAGACCGACGTCGTCAGCCGCTTCGACATCCGCAAGCTGGAACCCTTCACCGACGCCGAACTCCGCCCCGCCCTCGCCGAACCCTTACGCCAGGCCGCCGTACCGCACACGCCCGAGGCCGTCGACCACCTGGTCCGAGCCGCCAATGGCAACCCCGCCCGTCTCCGCGCCCTGGCCACCACCGCCCTGACCCTGTCCACCACCCTCACCACCCCCGTAGCCGAACAAGCCACCACCCACCACGACGAAGCCTCCCGCCCCCTCTACGAGGCCGCCTGGCACAACTGCACCCCCGCCGAAAAGTCCCTCCTGGCCCAAGCCGCCCAAACCACCCCCGGCATCCCGTTGCCCCCCGCAACAAACTCCCGCTGGCCGGTGGAATCAGCCGCCACCCGCCCCCTAGCCCAAGGCCTCCTCCGAGCCACCCCCACCCACCTGACCCTCGCCAACCCCGGCCTCCGCACCTACCTCCAAACCCGCCTGAACCACACCACTCCCCACTCCACCCCACAGCTGACAACAGCAAGCGGCCGCCCCACCCCCAGAACCCCGGAGCGAGGCGACCGCCCACTACACCTCAACCGCTAGCTCGGATCGTTCACATCCGCGACGTGAAATCCGAGGCCCGCGCAGGCCTTCAACAACTGCCGATCTCCCGATGCGAAAACCAAATCTGGTTCGCCGACATCCTCGGCACTTGCACAGTGCAGCGCGTCGTAGGCACGCAGCGCCGCTGACGCGGACAACTCCGCGGCCCTGCGAACCAGGGGCCCGGTCGGTTCGACGACATTGATTTCCTGCCACAGCCGGTCGAGCCTTCGCAGCGCCTGCGTGTGCTGTTCCTCGGTCACCCGGCCACGCCTGGTCGCTCGGGCCAGCGCGCTAGCGGTCTCCAGGTACAGAAGGTGGGTGGAGAGCACATCGTCGGCGTCTGCCCAGAGCTGCTCACAGAACGGCGAGCTGGCCTCGTCGATCAGGAGCGGAACGAACGCCGAGGTGTCGAGGTAGCAGATCATTCGCGATCCTCCGTAATCAGATCGCTGACCGTTCCCTTCGTCTTGATCGGCGGTGGCACCGGCCGCTTCGGGCGCAGCGGCGGCCGGACCTCACCGGCCGCGATCATCTCCTGCAGCCTGCTCATTTTGCGGACCGGCACGATCTGTGCAACCGGCTTGCCGTGGTCAGTGACGGTGATGGTGTGTCCCTCGCGGACGTGGGCGAGGTGCCGGCTGAGTCCGTCCCGGAGTTCCTTGATGCCGATGTCCATCAGATCATCCATTTCCAGTGCTGGCGTGGCCACTTTTCCTCCTTTGATACTAGCCACAATTTGTGTCTGATCTAACTGTGACGGCGCCGAGGGGTGGCTGCGGAGGGCAGATGGCGGGGCAGATCGGGGCAGATGATGCGCCGATCGGCCCGGATCGGGTCTCGATCCGGGCCGATCTCGGCGAAATTCGGGGCATCCCGGGGCATTCCGGGGCAGATGGCCTACGGCCAGATCGATGCGATCCACTCCGGGTGGTCGATGAAGGGGTTTCGGTTGTGTTGGTAGGTGGTGTAGATGACTTCGTTGCGGCGCTTTTCGAAGGTGTCGGGTGGGTCGGCGGCGGCCCAGGCCTTGAGGACCGAGAGTTTGCCGATGTAGGGGGCGGTGCCGTTGCTGACCGAGTTGTTGGGTTCGAGGTTGGCGAAGCCGTCGCCGCCTTCGTAGCGGACGGCCATGTAGAGGATCATCCGGGCGACGTCGCCGCGGACGGCGGCTCGGGGGGAGAAGGAGTCGGCGTCGGCGGCGCAGCCGGGGCATTCGGCGACGGTGCTGCCACCGTTGTCGAAGTCGAGGTTGCCGCGGGCGGAGTTCACCGAGACGTCCTCGGGGCGGAGGTGGTGGATGTCGGTGCCCGGGCCGGTCGCCGTACCGAAGTCGCCGTGGGACTTGGCCCAGACGTGTTCGCGGTTCCAGTCGTTGACGCCGCCGCCGTTGGTGGACTTGCTCTGGGAGCGGCCGGAGTAGAGCAGGATGACGTTGTTCGTGTTCGCCGGGTCCTGGTCGGTGTCCTTGAGGGCGTTCCAGACCTGGTCGTAGGACAGCTTGGTCTGGTTCGCGATGATCGTGTGCAGAGCGGCCTTCAGGGCGGCGCCGGTCTTGCCCGCGGCGGGGGCGTAGTAGTCCGACGGGTCACCAGGATCGGAGGAGCCGCCGCCGGTGAAGGCGGTCGCGTCCTTCAGACCGGCGTGCGAGAAGTACGCCGCCAGCGTGCCGGTGACCGTGATCTGCTTCCCGAGCAGGCCCGGGTTGCTCTGCAGTCCGTACGACGCGCGGAACGCGGCCGGGATCTGCACGTACAACATCGACCCCGTACTCGTCTGACTCGCGGAGTCCGCGAGGGCGAGCGCGTAGTCGTTCGGGAAGTTGCTGCGGACCACCGTGCTGGTGGCGGTCGGCTGACCTACCACCCATCCGGTGACCGAGGCGGTGGAGCCGTCCTGCCTGCCGATCGCCGTCGCAACGGTGATCGGGGTCGCGGCCGTCGACGGTGTGACACCGAAGCCGAGCAGCGCGAGGACGGTGGTGAGGATCAGGACCGGGCGGAACGAGCGGGCCACAGCGACTCCCAGGGCGGTTGGGATCGGTCGCAGGTCAGTCTGCCCGTCAGCCCGGTACGGCGAAACGTCCCACCGCCTGAAGATTGCCGGACGATCCGGCAAACCACCGGGGTTAGAGGTGCACGCGCCCCACCGCGACCTTCGGCGCCTTCCCGTCCAGGTAGAGCAGGTACCACCCGCTCGGCATCTGCTTCCCGTTACAGCTCGTCACCGTGAACGGCACGTCGTCCGTCCACTTCGACTCTCCCGGCTGCAGCACAGTGCCGGTGTTCCCCGGCGTCGCCTTCGCCCGGCCCAGCACGGTGTTGCCCTTCTTGTTCTCCTGGACGACCAGGTAGCCCCGCGGCGGGTTACCTCCGTAGAGCGTGACCTTGGACGTGTTCGTCACCTTGGTCGCCAAGGTGCCGCGCCAGCCGTCGCCGTGCCGCGTCATCGACTCCTTCGTCATGCTCTGCGAGATCAGCAACTCCGGTGTGCCGGACCGGTTCGTCGGAGCAACACTGCTGCCGCACCGCAGGCCCTCGTCACCCTTCGCGGACGTCGGACCGCCCATCGGCTTGGCAGGCCCGCCACTCACCGGCGGCTGAACCTCCACAGCCGGACCCGGCAGTACGGCGTACGCGCCGACTGCGAGTGTGGCCACGGCTGCGACGCTGCCGGCGCCGATGGCGGCCGAGCGGACCCGCCTGCGGCGGCGGATGTGGGCGAGCAGAGCGCTGCCGTCGACACTCACGTTCTCCGCCTCAGCGGCGGCATTGCGGAGCAGGTCCTTCAGATCGGTCATGACAAGGTCTCCTCGGGTACGGCGAGCTGGGTGGCGAGCTTGGCGTGGGCATCGGACAGGTGACGCTTGACCGTGCCTTGCGCGCAGCCGAGCTGCTCCGCGATGTCAGGGACGGTGAGATCCTCGTAGTACCGAAGCACCACGCACGCCCGCTGCTTGGGCGACAGGGTGCCGAGGGCCCGCCGTACGACGTCGGTCAGCAACCGGTCCTCGTCGTGATGCTCAGCCGGGTGCACCAGCAGGTGCCGCTTCGCTCTCCACAGTCCGGCCCGCCGGCGACCATCCAGGAACTGGTTGAGCATCGCCCGCCGCACATAGCCCTCGAGCTGGGTGACGTCGTTGCCGACCCGCATCCGACTGAAGACCCGCAGCAGAGCGTCCTGGACCAGATCCGCAGCAGCCGCGGAGTCACCGGTGAGCAGGTAGGCGTAAGCCCGCAGAGCCCCGCCCCGGCCCGCGAGCAATTCCTCGAAGGCTCGTTCCCAGTCAGCCATCCGCACCCGTTCTCTCGGTTCAGCTTTCGAAGACCAAGACGATCCAGGGTGCCTGATCGTTGGGGCACTAAAATCCGCGGATGAAGCTGTACAACTCCCTCGGGCGCCGGATCGAGACTTTCGCACCAGCCGACGACAGCCTGGTTCGCCTCTACAGCTGTGGGCCGACGGTGTACAGCTATGCGCACATCGGCAACCTGCGTGCCTACACGTTCGCCGACACCCTCCGCCGCGCGCTGCGGTGGAAGGGTTGGCAGGTCGAGCACGTCATCAACATCACCGACGTCGGTCACGCGGTGGCCGAGGCCGAACTGGGCGACGACAAGCTCGAGGTGGCTGCGGATCGCGAACGCCGGACGGTCGAGGAGATCGCCGAGACGTACACGCAGGCCTTCTTCGCCGACCTGGCCGCGCTCAACATCCTGCCCGCGCAGCACTACCCGCGGGCCACCCATTACGTGCCCGAGATGATCGCCTTCGCTGAGCGGCTCGCCGAGCGCGGCTTCACCTACGAGATCCCGTCCGGTCTGTACTTCGACACGTCCAAGGACCCCGGGTACGGCGCTTTGGGCCTGGTCGACGCCAGTGGTCAGCTCGAGGGGGCCCGCGTCGAGCAGGTTCCGGGACGGCGGGCAAAGACTGACTTCGCGCTCTGGCGGGCCGAGACACCAGGGCAGATCCGGGCGATGCGGTGGAACTCGCCCTGGGGCTGGGGCGCACCGGGGTGGCACCTCGAGTGCTCGGTGATGAGCATGGAGCTGCTCGGTGCGCATTTCGACATCCACACCGGCGGTGTCGACCACCGGCAGCTGCACCACGTCAACGAGATCGCGCAAAGCGAGGCTTACCTCGGCGACGGCAAGCCGTGGGTACCGCTGTGGATGCACAACGAATTCCTGCGGCTCGGTGAAGCCAAGATGGCGAAGTCGGCCGGCAAGGCCCTGACGATCAGTGAGCTGGCCGACCAGGGCTATCACCCGCAGGCTTTCCGGTTGTTCCTGCTCGGCGGCCATTACCGCACCCAACTGGACTTCACCCTGCCCGCGCTCGACAGTGCGCAAGCGACGTTGCGGAACCTGGTTCGCCGCGTCAACGCCCTTGGCCCGCTGCCGGAGATCACTACGGCCGAGCAGGCGTACGACGCGGCCGGCGACGACGCGACCCGCGCCGTACTCGTTCAGATCGACGAGGCGATCGGCACCGACCTGAACACGCCGCGAGTGCTCGCCGTACTGCAGGACTCATTGCGGGACCCGGCGCTGAACCAGGAGCTGATCGTCGCCGCGAGCTGCGCGGTACTTGGCCTCCCCCTGGGCGATCTCGATTTCACCAGTACGGCGGACGTCGACACGACCGCGGTGGACAAACTGGTGGCTGAGCGGGAGGCGGCTCGGGCCGCGAAGGACTTCGCCCGCGCGGACGCCGTACGGGATGAGCTCACGAAGCTCGGAGTCCAGGTCACCGACACACCGGACGGCCCGATCTGGGCCCGGGTTTGAGTCGGTGGGGCGGTGAACGAGTGAGTGTCGTTCGCCGCCCCACCTAGGTGGGTGGGCCCCCATCAGGCCGCGGCTCTCACCGCGGGCTGCTTGCCCATCCACCAGTGAGGTGCCACTGGCGGGCGGTACCTCACCGATCGAGTACGGAGGCGTCCTCCGGCGTGGCGTGGTGCGGACGCCGTTTACGGACCGTACTCAAACCGGCACAGGTTGTCCATGGGCAAAGCAGCCATCTCACGCATTGACTCGATTGCTGCTTCAGCAGCTGATGTTGTCCTGGTGCCTCGTGCCGGCGGCGCGGAAGTTGTTGACGCGAGTGGTGATCTGGGCAGGCGTCAAAGTTTCGTTCTTCGCGTAGTAGACCCAGTCCGCCGACTGGACGTAGGAGCTGGTGCCGCCGGTGTGGGCGCCCAGGTCGATGAACCACTGGTTGTAGTTCAGCGTCATCGGTCGCCGCGGGTAGACGTTGTGACCCTCGTCGTCGACGGTGTGATCCGCAGCCAGGGTCCCGTCGATGTAGTACCTCACGTGCCCGCCCGCGACCACGGCGACCAGCGTGTGCCAACCGGCGTGACTGAAGTTCCGCACGGTGGTCTTGCGCCAGCCGTCGAACGGATCCACCTGGTAGGTGTTCCAGCTGGTGAGGAAGTTGACCGGGCCGGTCTCGCCCCAGCCGCCGTTCGGCAGGTACTCCGAGATGTCGAGCTCCGAGTACGTCGGCTCCCAGTCGTAGTCGAGGGGGGAGATCGTGTAGAAGGTCTGGTTGACGCGGTCACCGTCGTTACCGCTGACCGGGGTGTCGCTGAACTTGAACCGGGTCGCGTAGGTGCCCTCGAAGAAGCGCAGTCTGTTCTGCTGGACCTGCGCCTGCGTGGTGCCGCCGGGCGTCCCGTCGGTGGTCGCCCTGAGCTGCAGGGACTTCTGGCCGTCGACGGTCGGGAAGCTGACGTTCGCGGCGGTCCAGGTGTTCGGGATCCCGGGGCCGCCGGCGCCGGTCCGGACACTCCAGTCGTGACCGGTGAAGTTCGGGTCGGTCCGCGACGTGTAGTTGAAGTCGTCGAAGAGCGCGCCGCAGGCCGTCGTCTTGCTGACCGACTCGGGGCGGGCGCTCGCGGTGGTCGCCGTACCGGCGGCGAGGGTGGCCAGTACGGCGGCCGCGGCGGTGAGGCGAATCGTGCGCGATCGAGTCATCGGGTTCACACCTTCGTTTCTCGGGGCGGGCAATCTGAAACCGAGGGTGGTCTATCCAATTGGTAAAGTCAATGCGTAAAGCACGTTCGTAAATGCACGGAAGTGGTTTACCACTGGTAAGATTCCGGGATGAGACGGACCGAGGCGCGGGACCAGCTGCTGCGGCTGATCGAGGAGCGCAACCCCGGTGAGCCGCTGCCGTCGGAGCGCTCCCTGAGCGAGGATCTCGGCGTCTCCCGGCCGACCTTGCGGGCCGCGCTCGAGGATCTGGCGCGGGACGGTCTGGTGATCCGCGAGCACGGCCGTGGCACGTTCACCAGCGCCCGCAAGATCCAGCAGTCGCTCGAGCCGACCGCGTCCGGCGACTACCAGGCGCCGCTGGCGGAGGGGTCGCCGTGGCCGAGCCGGCTGCTCAGCTTCGAGGTCGGCCCGGCCGGCGCCCGCCTCGGCCACAAGCTGGAGATGTCACCGGTCGACGACCTGGTCACCGCGCTGCGGTTGCGGCTCGTCGACGGTACGCCGATGTGCATCGAGCGGATCCGCATCCCGGCCGTGTTCGTTCCCGGTATCACCGGCCGCGACTTCGAGCTCGGCTCGTTCTACGGGCTGCTGCGCTCGCGCTACCACGTCGCGCCGAAGGACGCCGTACAGACTGCGGAGCCGACGGTGACGGACGCGCAGGAGGCGGAGATCCTCGGCGTACCGGTGCATGCGCCGGCGCTGCTCTTCGAGCGTACGACGCGCAACGCGGACCACGCCGTGATCGAGTACACGCGCTCCATCTATCGCGGAGACCGGTACCGGATCACGACGCGGCTGACGTTCGCCTAACCCTTCACCGCGCCCGCGGCGACGCCGGAGGTGACGCGGCCCTGGAGGACCAGGAAGATCAGCAGGACCGGGAGCATGAACAGCGTGGCCGCGGCCATCGTCGCGCCCCAGTCGGTGCCGAAGGTGTTGCTGAACGACGAGAGCCAGACCGGCAGCGTGCGCTGGTCCTGCTCCTTGATGATCAGCAGGTTCGCGAACGCGAACTCGTTCCACGCGGTGATGAACCCGAACAGCGACGTGGACAGCAACCCGGGCGCGAGCAGCGGGAACACGATCCGCCGGAACGCCTGGAACTGGTTGCACCCGTCGACCTGCGCGGCCTCCTCGAGATCGGCCGGGATCGCGTTCAGGAATCCGCGCAGTGTCACGATCGTGAACGGCAGCGTCATCATGAAGTAGATCAGCGTCAGCATCGGCAGCTTGTCCAGCATGTCGGTGTCGCGCGCGATCACGTACATCGGGATCAGCAACGCCTCCCACGGCGTCATCTGCGCGACGAACACCATCACGATGAACGCCTGCCGCCCTTTCCACTTCAGCCGCGCGACCGCGAACGCGGCCAGGCATGCAACGACCAGGGCGAGCAGTACGCCGGTGATCGCGACGAACGCCGAGTTCCGCCAGAACAGCCAGAAGCCGTCGGCGTTGACCGCCGTACCGAAGTGGCTGAAGGTGATGTTCGCCGGGAAGAACGACGGTGTCTCGGCCTGGATGTCCTTGGTCGGCTTGAACGCGGTCAGCACCATCCAGTAGACCGGGAAGACCGCGAACGCGAAGACTCCCAGCGCGATGACGTTGAGGACGATCCGCTTCGGCTTCACAGTTCGCCCTCTTCCTTGAACAGCTGCCGGAAGTAGGCGAGCAGTACGACGGTCAGCAGCAGCACGGTGACCATCGAGATGGCGGCACCGAGGTCGTACCGGTTCAGTGACTGCGCGATCTGGTAGGCGTAGACCGGCAGGGTCAGCGTGGCGTCACCCGGTCCGCCCTGGCTGATCACCCAGATCTGCACGAAGCTCTTGAAGACCCAGATCACCTCCAGGCACAGGATCAGCCCGAACATCGGCCGCAGGATCGGGAACGTGATCAGCCCGAACATCCGGACCGGGCCGGCTCCGTCCATCGACGCCGACTCGTAGATCTCCTTCGGTACCGTGGTGATCGCGGCGTACAGGGTGAGCGCCGCGAACGGCACCGACTGCCAGACGATCATGATCACGATGATCGCGAACGTCGACGTACCGTCCGCGAACCACGCGTAGCCGTCGTACTGGGTGAAGCCGAGCTGGACGAGGACCCAGTTGACGACCCCGAGCTGGGACTGGAACAACCACTGGAACACGGTCGTTGCCGCCAGCACCGGAATCGCCCAGGCCAGCACCAGGCCACCCATCAGCAGGAAACGCATCCACTTGCCCAGGGCATCGATCAGCAGGGCGACCAAGGTGGCCAGCACCATGATCAGGACGACGTTGATCGCGGTGAAGGCGAAGGTCCGGCCGACCACCGACCAGAACTTGTCGTCGGTGAAGATCGCCTGGTAGTTGTCGAAGCCGACGAAATCCGCGCCGCCGCGGATCAGCTGTGCGATCCCGAACTTCTGGAACGAGACGACCAGGTTCCGGATCAGCGGGTAGATCAACAGGTACGCCATCCCGAGGACGGTCGGCGCGATGAGCAGATAGGGGAGAACCCGCGGGCGCCCCCGCCGGGCCCGGGCCGGTGGTTCCGGCTCGGGGGCGGGGGCGGTCCGCTCGAGTTGAGCGACAGCCACGGTCTACTTTCCGCTGTTCAGGGCCTCGGTGATGATCGCGTCGGCCGCCTGGGCCGCCGCGGCCGGGTCACCGCCGGTGAGCACCTTGGTCTGGTACTCCTTGATCGGGTTCTTGGCCTCGACCGCGGCCCAGTTCGGCGAGTTCGGCGTCGCCTTGCCGTTGGCCGCACCGGCCGCCATCGCGCTGGTGCCCTCGTCACCGGTGACCTGGGACGCGAGCGCCTTGCGGTTCGGCACGTACTTCATCGACTTGGCCAGGTCGACCTGCCACTTCTCGCCGGCCAGCTCCTTGATGAAGGTGTAGGCCGCGTCCGGAGCGTCCGACGCCTCCGGCACGATCAGGTCCGAGCCACCGGTGAAGACCGCGCCCGGCTTGTCGGCGGTCTTGCCCGGGATCGGGAAGAAGCCCAGCTTGTCCTTGAGCGCCGGGTTGGCCTGGACGATCAGCTCGGCGGCACCCGGTACGGCGATCATCTGCGCGACCTTGCCCTGCGCGAACACGTCGGTCTGGGTCGGCTTGGCCTCGTCGGAGTCCTTCGGGCCCTTGCCGAGCGCCTGGATCTGCTTGTAGAACTCCATGCCCTTGAGCGCCTCGGGTGAGCTCAGCGCACCCTTCCAGTTCTCGCCGTCCTTGACCGCGAGGTCGCCGCCCTCGTCCCAGATGAAGCCGGACAGCACGTAGAAGTTCTGGCCGGGCAGGTAGATGCCCTGGTTGCCGCCGGTGTTCAGCTTGGCGGTCGCGGCCAGCCACTCCTCGCGGGTCTTCGGCGGGGTCTTGATCCCGGCCGCCGCGAACAGGTCCTTGCGGTAGACCACGACCCGGTTCGCCGCGTAGTACGGGATCCCGAACTGCTTGCCCTCGTAGTTGCCGGGGCCGGCCAGACCTTCGATCCAGTCGTCGCCCTGCAGGTCGCTCTTCTTGTCGGTCAGGTCCCGGACCCCGCCGGAGGCCGAGTACTGCGCGACCTGGGTGTTGCCGACCTCGATCACGTCCGGCGCGTCCTTGCTGGCCAGCGCGCCGATGATCTTCGGGCCGATCCCGTTCCACTCCTGGATCTGGACGTTCAGCTTGACGTCGGTGTGCTTCGCGGCGAAGTCGTCGGTGAACCGCTTCAGGAAGTCGTCCGAGACGCTCCCCTTCATCAGCCACACGTCGATGGTCTTCGGACCGGAACTTGCGTCGTTCTTGTCGCCGGACGACCCGCACGCCGCGAGGGCGGTGAGGGACAGGGCCGCGACAGCAGCCACGGCAAGCGAACGGAACTTCATGGATCACCCCTGGTATGAACCTGTTCCTGCAGAGGCCCCGAGAATTGCCCAGGCGTGACTGACCGGTCAATAGTTCAGAAGTCTCCGTTACTATTCTGTGAGAGCGTGTTCGCGCTGGATCATGCGTGCTCGAATGGCTAAACCGGTCAAGTAGCGCAGCGCTGATTGCAAATGGCGCAACCACACCACTTACGCACCTGCTGATGCCAATTAACGAACCAGTTGACTCAGGACAGCCCCGGCGACGGCCGCGTCGGTCGCTCCAACCCCGGTGAGATCCGCGACGGACTGCTGGTGCCGCGGCATCCCGTCGCGGAGGACCGCACCCACTGGTACGTCGTGGTCCGGGTCGATCACGCCGGCCCGGACCGCGTTGCCGAAGTCGCCGTGGTGGAGACACTGCACGTGGTCGTCGGTGGCGACGAACGCCCCGGCGAACACCTCGGGCGGGAGCTCGCCCTTGCCCGGCATGTCCGTCCCGATCCCCGTGATGTGCACGGCTGCATGGAACGCCTCCAGTGGTAGCGGTTCGCGAGCAGCCGTCGTGGTGATCACGCAGGGCGCACCGCTCAGCCCGTCCGGTGTGGCATGGAGGTCGGCGGCCCGCAGCTGAGTGCAGAGACGCTCAACAGCTTCTGGTCGGCGGCCCCAGACCTTCACCCGTCGCAGCGGTCGCAACTCACGCAACCACAGCACCTGCAGCAGCGCCTGCTCACCAGTGCCGAGTACGGCGACCTCATCGACCCCGACCGGTGTCATCGCGTCGGTGATCAGCGCCCCGGCCGCCGCCGTACGCCATGCGGTCAGTTTGCCCTCGTCTGCAAGCACTGCGGCCGGCTGACCGTTGGTCGCGTCGACTGCGAGCACCAGTCCGTTGTTGACCGAGCCGAACGTGCTCGCCACCTTCACCACGAAGTACGGCGCACCGGCCACGTGACCGGCCTTCACATGCGTGTCCCCGGCGTACTGCGGGAACTCGAGCACCATCGGCGCTGGTACCGACGTCCGCCCGTCCGCATGCGCGATGAGCGCCGACCGCACCGCGTCGAAGACCACTGCCGGCGTCGCAACCTCACTGATGATGTCGATCCCGAAGACCGGCAGTGTCATCGGTGTTCCAGCCAGTCCGCCCAGGCAGCCAGTGCCGGTCCGGGATTCTGCCGACCAAGACCTACCCGAAAGCGGTCAGTGGGTGTCGGGGTGAGGGTGGAGCTGTAGATGCTCGACGGCAGCAGCAGTACGCCGGCCTGTTCCACCAGCGACTCACACATCGCCTCCACGCCATCCGCCCCGAGGTAGCGCGGATAGGTCACGCAACCACCGTCCGGCGCGGTGAACTCGAACAGGTCGGGGTAGCGGTCGAAGAACTCGGTGAAGAGCGGCAGGTTCGCCGCGACGATCCCGCGGTTCCGGGTGAGCAGCTGGTCGCGGGCGCGCAGTGCGATCAGCGCGAGCACCTCACTGGGCGCCGAGTTGCAGATGGTCGTGTAGTGCTTGGCATGTTCGAGCCGGTCCAGTACGGCGTGGTCCCGGCAGGCGATCCAGCCGATCCGCAGGCCGGGGAGTCCGTACGCCTTGGACATCACATTCAGGGAGAGCGCCGTACCCGAGAGGTCTGTTGCCTGAGGCAACGGATCGCGGGAGAGCTCGAGTCCGCGGTAGACCTCGTCGGAGAACAGCAGGATGCCGCGCTCCGTGCACAGGTCGACAAGTCGCTGCCACGCCTCAGGCGTGGCGACCGCGCCGGTCGGGTTGTTCGGGAAGTTGACCGAGACCATCCGGGTGTTCGGCCGCAATGCGCGCTCGATCGCGTCCACGTCCAGCGCCCAGCCGTCCTCGGGCCGCAGCGCGACTCCGGTCACCTGCGCAACCGCCGACGGCACGGTCTCGGCCGCCTGGTAGTTCGGCGTCAGCACGACCAGGTGGTCGCTCGGCTCCAGCAGGGTGCGCATGGCGAGGTAGATCCCCTCCTCCGCACCCGCGAAGCAGAGGATGTCCTCCGGCTGCGCCTCCGTGTACGTCGCCGCAATGGCCTCCTGCAGCGCCGGCAGTCCGCGCACCTCGGTGTAGCCGAGGGCCAGCGACTCCCAGCGCTCGCGACCGTCGTCATCAGCCAGTGCGAGCAGCTCGGACATGGGGAGCGTCTGCGCGTCCGATGCGGTCAGGTGGTAGCGCGCGGTGAACTCCCAGCGCGCGAAGTGGGTCTCCAGCCGGAAATCAGGCAGGGTCGGCATGCGGCTCCTTCCGAGCCTCGGCAAGCAGTTGGTAGAGCGCAGACCGCGACACCTGCAGCGCACGCGCCACCGTCGGCACCGACCGCCGCTGGCTGAGCACCCCAGCCACGTCCAACCGACCGAGCAGCTCCAGCCGGTCCGCCCGGGTCAACCGCTCCACCGGCACACCACGCTCCTGCACGTACCCGGCCACGAGCTCATTCAGCTTCTCGGTCCAGTCGTGCTCGAAGAACACCCGCGGCTGCCCCGACACCGGCGCAGCAAAAGCAGCCAGCAACCGACTCGCAGTCTCGAACGCGGTCCGATCCACATTCACACACAGCACGTACGCCGCCGTACCGTCCTCGTCCCGCAGTACGGCGCTCACACTCGACAGCCGCCGCCCATCCGGCAGCACCTTCGGATACGGCCCGTACGCGTCACGCCCAGTCGCGGTCAGCTCGTCAAGCTCTCCCAGCAACGACGCATCCCCAGGCCCCCGCCCGGACAACGGATTCCAGATCATCACGATCCGATCCGTCACCGCGTGATGCAGCACCACCTCCGCATGAGGCGACAACAACCGCGCCAGCACCTCGCCCACCGGCGCAATCTGCTCAGGCGTCATAGGTGGACGATATGTCCACCACGGACAAACTGTCTAGACGGCGATGGCGTCGGCTCGTTGGGCGCGGCGGAGTCCGAAGAGTAGGAGACCGATGGAAATGACGCCGACGACTGCGTAGGTGACCACGCCGCCGATGCCGTCCCAGGCGGTGTGGAGGGCTACGGCCAGCGCGTACATGCCGATGAAGCCACCTAGGTGCTTGCCGCTGGGGGCGCTGACGAAGCGCCAGAGGCCCCAGCAGCTCAGGCCGGTCCAGGCGGCGTGGCCGGCCGGGGACAGGAGGCCGCGGACGAACAGGGTCTGCTCGGCGGCGCCGACGTTTCCACCGGACTGCAGCAGGGCGACGAAGGCGTAGCCCATGGTCTCCAGTACGGCGAACCCGGTACCGACTGCGACTCCGATGATGATTCCGCGCCCGACCGAGTTGCGGTAGCGGTGCCCGAAGAACACCACCAGCACCGCCGGGACGACCAGCTTGGCCGCCTCCTCGATCAGCCCGACTCCGAGCATCGGCAACGCGCCCAGGCGGCGCATGGCGTCGTACTCGAGCAGTCCGGCGACCACCACGCCCACCACCCCGCCGAACAGCAGGCACCCGCCCAGCGTCGGCCCGTCGATCAGCCACCGCCCGGACCGCCCCGCCGCGAACGTCACGAACGTCAGCGGCACCACCAGCGCCCCGAGCAGGATCATCGTCGGGAACAGGTTCGGATTGTTGGTGTCGGCAAGCACTGCCAGCACGGCGAAGTACAACGCCGCCCCGACCAGCAGCGTCCCCAGCCATGCCCATTTGCGGACCGCGATCGCACTCATGTGCTGATCGTGCCCGTTGCTGGCGCGTGTGCGCCATGTCGCAGGGACGGCAGTGATGGACAGAGCGGATCACCGTGACGAGATTGCAAACTCAAACGGAACAGGCCGTCCCCAAGCCTGTGAACTACTGAACTCCGAACGAGGAGACTGCCCATGCCCTCACCACGGATCCCCGCGGTCACCCTCGCCGCGGTGCTGACCCTCGGCGCGGTCACGGTGGCGCCTGCCAGCGCGGGGTCACCACCCCAGCGCGGGAGTGCCCAGCCCACCACCAACTCCGTCACCCTGATCACCGGGGACGTCGTCTCGGTCACCGAGGCCGGCAACGGCAAGAAGGCGGCCAGCGTCCAGCCTGCACCGGGCCGCGAACGCGTGGCGTTCCACACCGTCGAGGCGGACGGCGGACTGCGCGTGCTGCCGGGTGACGCCGTCCCGTACATCTCCACCGGCGTTCTCGACGTCGACCTGTTCGACGTGGACGAGCTGATCCGGGACGGGTACGGCGACTCGGCCGCACCGCAGCTCCCACTGATCGTCAAGTACGCCGGTGGCGCCCGGAGTGCCTCCGCACTCGCCGGTACGACGACCACCCGGCAGCTCGACTCGATCGGCGGCGCTGCGGTGTCAGCGGCCAAGGGCGAGCTCCCGCAACTGTGGAAGTCACTTGCCGGTGCCAGGACGCTGAGCAGCGGCGTCAGCAAGGTGTGGCTGGATGGCAAGGTGCGTCCGGCGCTGGACAAGAGCGTCCCGCAGATCGGTGCGCCGGATGCGTGGAAGGCGGGTTACCAGGGTTCCGGCGTCCAGGTCGCCGTACTGGACACCGGTGTGGACGCGCAGCACCCCGATCTGGCCGGGAAGGTGAAAGAGGCCGAGGACTTCTCCAACAGCGCGACCGGATCGGCCGACCGCTTCGGCCACGGCACGCACGTCGCTGCGACGATCGCCGGCACCGGTGCGGGGGCAGGCGGTGCCCGCAAGGGTGTCGCGCCGCAGGCCGACCTGCTGATCGGCAAGGTGCTTGCCGACGACGGCATGGGGTACGACTCGTGGATCATCGCCGGGATGGAGTGGGCGGCCGCGAAGGGCGCCAAGGTGATCAACATGAGCCTCGGTGGTGGGGCCACCGACGGGACCGACCCGATGAGCGTGGCGGTCAACGACATCACCGCGCGGACCGGCGCGCTGTTCGTCATCGCAGCCGGCAACGACGGCCCGAGCGACGAGACGGTCGGTACGCCGGGCTCCGCAGCCGCTGCCCTCACAGTCGGCGCGGTCGACCGCACCGACAAGCTGGCCGAGTTCTCCAGCCGCGGACCGCGGCTCGGCGACAGCGGACTGAAGCCTGAGATCACCGCACCGGGTGTGGAGATCGTTGCGGCCCGCGCAGCCGGCACCGACATGGGCAACCCGGTGGACAACCTCTACACGGCCGCCTCCGGTACGTCGATGGCCACGCCGCACGTGGCCGGCGCTGCGGCGCTGCTCGCCCAGCAGCACCCGGACTGGAAGGCCGACCAGCTCAAGAACGCACTGGTCAGCACTGCGAAGACGCAGGCGAACCAGACTGCCTACGAGCAAGGCGCCGGCCGGGTAGACCTGACGCGTGCGGTTGCCCAGCAGGTGTTCGCGAGCGGTGTGGCCGACTTCGGCCTGCAGAACACGACCGGCTCGAGCAGCCGGGCCATCACCTACCGGAACGACAGCACCGCACCGATCACGCTGGCGTTGTCCACAGCAGTGACCAACCTCGACACCGGCGCGGCTGAGACCGACGCCCTCGGCCTCCCCGCCACCGTCACCGTTCCGGCTCGCGGAAGCACCGAGGTCTCGCTGAACCTGGACACGGCCAAACTTGAGCGCGGTCTGCACAGCGGCTGGGTCACAGCGACCGGGCCGAACGGAGTGCTCACCCACACTGCAGTGGGCGCGTTCAAGCAGGGCCCGAAGCACACGGTGACCCTGCGAGCGGTCGGACTGGACGGCCAGCCGACCGGTGTCCCGGTCATCTCGCTCTACGGCAGCAACTCGCGTTCCGACGTACTTGCCTGGATCGGTGACGGTCAGACCTACGAGGCCCAGATCGAGGAGGGCACGTACCTGCTGCACTCGCTGGTCGAGAGCTACGACCCGGAACACGAGCAGGTCAGCCTGTTCACCGATCCGAACGTCGTGGTCGACAAGGACCGGGAAATCGTCATCGATGCCCGCAAGGCGGTTCCGATCACCATCGAGACGCCGAAGCCGTCCGAGCAGCAGTCGATCCTCAGCTACTACGTGCATCGCGAGTACCCCAACGGCCGGTCGATCAGCCACGGGGTGATGCACTTCAGCACCGTCGAGCAGGTGAACGTGACGCCGACCAAGCCGGTCCAGGACGGCAAATTCGAGTTCTCGTCCCGCTGGCAGCTGGTCGCACCGCTGGTCCAGACCTCGATGCCCGAGCTCGACATCAACCTGCTGCACCAGTCGCCGTCGTACGAAGGTAAGCGGCGGTTCCCGCTCGTTCTCAAGGCGGCCAAGGGCGCGCTGCTGGTTGAGCGCACTCGGGAGGACATGAGCGAGGAGGAGCAGATCGCGGCAGCGGCTGCCGCTGGAGCCGCTGCGATCATCCTGGTCCGTCCAGCCGGACAAGGCGCGTGGACGGTCTGGCGACCGCTGGGAGACCGGGAACCGATCCCGGCGATGGTGACCACGGCCGGCAACGGTCAGAAGCTGATCGACCGCGCCCGGCGCGGCCACGCCAGCATCGACGTGACGCTGACGACGTCCAGTCCGTATCTGTACGACGTACAGCAGGTGTCGACCGGGGCGATCCCCAGCAAGATCACCTACAAGGTGACCCCGCAGAACTCCGCACGCGTCACCACGCGGTACCACGACAACGGCGGCTTCGGCTGGGCCAAGGAGCAGCGGTTCGGCTGGCGCCCGTGGCAGGACTACTCGTGGAACGACTACCAGCGGTTCGTCCAGACGCCAAAGGTCCGTGAGGAGTGGGTGACCTCCGGTGACTCGCTCTGGCAGCACCGGGTCCACCACCTCTGGACCTGGGACACCATGAACCCGCTGCGCGGTGGCATGACCGAACAGCCCAAGAGCTACCGCACCGGTACGTCGAACGAGACGTGGTTCGGTCCGGTCGTCCGGCCGGCCGCTGCACCTGGTGTGGTCTCCACGAGGACAGGTGACCGGCTCTCGCTGCGCATCCCGTCCTTCGTCGACTCGAACGGGCACTACACGATCGGCGAGACCAGTGCGGCGTCAGCAGTGCTGTCGCGCAACGGTACGACGATCGCCGAGCTGCCCGATGCGTGGCAGGACGTGATCACCACCAGCGGCGACGCGTCGTACCGGCTGGACCTCAGCACCGAACGCAACGATCCGGACGGTGAATGGCTCTGGGGTACGCGGACGCAGACCAGCTGGGAGTTCCGCTCGGCCAAGACCGCAGAGGACAAAGCGACCCCGCTGTCCCTGCTACAGGTCGGCTACAAGGCGCCCACCGATCTGAACGGCCGTGCACCGCGCACACACGTCCTAGGCTTCGACGCGCCCAAGACGAAGGGCCTGCAGGCGTGGGCGTCGTACGACGAAGGCAAGTCCTGGCAGCGGCTCCCCGTGGTGGGCGCCCTCGGCCAGTACCTCGCGGTCGTCCCCAACGCCCGCAACACCGTCTCCCTCAAGGTCCAGGCGACCGGTGCTGACGGCAGCAAGGTCACTCAGACCGTGATCAGGGCCTACGGCGTCAAGTAGTGCAGGCTCGCACCGGGCCTGGTCAGAGCCAGTCGCGTTTGGCGGCTTGGTAGGCCAGGCCGGTGCGGGTATCCACACCGGCCAGCATCATCAGGCGGTCCAGGCGGCGCTGGACGGTACGGCGGCTGATCCCGAGCTGCGAGGCGATCGACTTGTCGGGCACGCCGGCAACGAGTAGCGAGAGCAGGAAGCGTTCGTGGTCGTCGAGAACCCCGGTGGCCGGCGCTCCGCCGGAGTGCATCGTCACCGGGGTGGCCATCTCCCAGTGGCTCTCGAACAGCGCCAGGACTGCGTCGAGCAGCTGGCCGCGACTGATCACGGCAGCAGTGGGTTCGCCGATGCCTAGCTCGTCGTCGCGGACCAGCGGGCAGACTGCGGTCGCTCTGTCCACGATCGCGAGCCGGACCGGCAGAGTGGGCAGTGTCCTGGCTTCCTCACCCCAGCTGATGCCCTCGGCGATGGTGTCGAGCTCGCCGGGCGTCTCAAGCAGCGCCCGCTCGTAGATGGCGCGATAGCGGACCCCGCGGGACAGAGCGCCGTACTCCTCGGTGTTCTCAGCGCCTGGCATGGCCAGAGGGTTCGCTCGGCAGAACCAGAGGATCTCCTCGCGGGCCGACTCCTGCAGGTCCCGGAGCGCGCTCCCGCAGCGCCGCGGCGCCGACGACGACCTCGACCAGATGGTGCGCGTCCCGACGGCTCGCACTGGCCCGGAACTCCTCGCTCAGCACAGCCACCGTCTTGCGGGCCGCTTCGAGCGACTCCTGCCGACGCAGCAGCGTCGTCCCGAGCGCAACATCCGGCGGCAACGCGCGGAACACCGGCTCATCGGCGGACTGACTGACCGCGACCAGCCCCTTCGCCTGCAACCGCTGCAGAACCTCCACGGCCTCCTGAGGCGACAGCTGGGCGACCTCCGCCAGCTCGGCCGAGCGCGCGGCCGACAAGCCGACGAGCAGCCGATAAGCCCGTTCCTCCTGGGCGTCGAGCAACAAGCCGTCCTGCATCGATTCACCTCCCGCACCCCAGCTAACCAGTCCGGACGCGCCCACGGCGACCGTTTTCCGCGCGGCTTTGATCAAATCCTTACTCGGCGTCGAGGGCGGTCAGCTTCAGTTGCACGCTCTCGGCCTGCTGTTCGCGACCCTGGTCGCGGTACGCCGTCAGGGCGTCCTGCCATGCGGTGCGTGCTTCGGCCAGGTCGCCGCGGGCGTGGTGGACGTCGCCGATGTGGTTCCGGGTTTCGGCTGTCTGGCGCACGTTGCTGATCTGCTCGTACGACGTGAGTGCGTCCTCGAATGCGGTCAATGCCTCGTCGAAGCGGCCGGCCGCCAGCGCTGCCATGCCGAGGGAGTCCAGTACGTCGCCACGGCTGTCGTGGTCACCGGTCTGCTCGAAGATCTCGAGTGACGCCAGGCCGGCTGCGCGTGCTTCGTCGTAGTGGCCGAGTTTGGCGTGGATCCAGGCGACGACGTTGTAGGAGTCCGCTAGCCACCGCTGCTTGCCCAAGGTCTTGTAGAGCTCCAGCTGAGCGAGCCCGTAGGGCAGTGCGGCCGCGAAGTCCTGCTGGTTACACAGGGCCCCGGCCAGCATCTGCAGACAGGCCGCATGCTCGGTTGGCCGGCCGCTGCGTGCCGCATAGACCAGGGCCTGCTCCAGATGCGACAACGCCTCGTCACGCTGCCCCAACAGCCCACGGCTGCGGCCGTAGTAGCGGTGGACCATCGCCTGGTCGGCAGCCTCGTCCAGGTGCGGTACGACGGTCAGCGCGTTCGCCCACATCTCCGCGGTCAGTGTGTCCTGCCCGCGCCAGCTCTGAAAGACCGTCAGGCCGTAGGCAAGGTGCCAGACGATGTCGTGCCAGCCGCGTTCCATGGCCAGTCGCTGGGTCGCCAGCAGGTTGTCGGCCTCGGCATCCACCCAGGCGCCGGCCTCGTCGCGGTCTTTCAGACCCAACGGACCAATCTGGTCGCCGTTCACCGGTGAGCGCTCCGGAGCGACCACCCGGTCCGCCTCGACAGCGCCTCGGCGGTAGTGGTCGGCCAGTCGCCATAGGGCCTGGCTGTCGTCGACCTTCTGCTCGCGGGCGTACAGGCGGATCAGGTCGTGCAGGCTGTAGCGACCAGGAGCGTGCTGACGGATCAGATGCGCGCTCTCCAGCCGAGCGAGACTGCGCCGCGGGTTCCCGTCCACGAGCGCCGCCACTGACGCCGTACTGATGTCTTGCCCGGGGACGTGGGCCAGCAATGCGAGCAGGGCGGCGGCATCTGGGTCGAGGGAGCGGTACGAGCACTCGAAGACACTGCGCAGCCCCGCGTCGAGTTCACCGGCCTCGAAGGCGTCCAGCCGAGCGTCTGTGTCTCGTAGCTCTTCGGCAAAGGCCGACAACGGGAAGTCGGGCCGGCCGGCGATCCGGGCCGCCACGATCGCCAGTGCCAGCGGCAGGCCGGCACAGTGCGTCAGCAACTCGTCGAACGCCGCCGGCTCCGCACTCGCCCGGTCTGCACCGATCTGTCGCTGCAGGAGGTCCCGCGCGTCAGCAGGATCGAGGACATCGAGATCCACCGGTACGGCGCCGTGCCGCGTGAGCAGTCCGCCCAGGCGGTTGCGGCTGGTGACGATCACCGTGCACCCGGCCGTACCTGGCAGCAGTGGTGCGACCTGCGAACTCTCCTTGGCGTTGTCCAGCACCAGCAACAGCCGCTTGCCCGCCAGCATGGTCCGGTACAAACCTGCCCGGGCCTGTGGATCGGGTGGAAGCCGCCCGGCACCGAGAGCTTGGAGGAGACCGCTCATGGCCGTGTCGGCCGGCAGCGGCGGTTCCACCGGGTCGAAACCGCGCAGGTCGATGAACAGCTGACCATCCGGGAACCGGGCCAGGTTGCGATGTGCCCAGTGCAGAACCAGCGAGGTCTTGCCGATCCCACCGGCGCCGCCGACCGCCGATACCGCGACCGTCGCCTGCTGGTGATCCCCAGCCAAAGCGGTCGAGAGTTGCTTGAGCACCGGGTCGCGTCCGACGAAGGTGGCCGGTGCCGCCGGCAGTTGCTGCGGCACCACGCGGTCGGCGCGGGTGGTGCCGAGGATCTCCTGCTGCAGTTGCTGGAGCCGGGCGGACGGTTCGATCGCCAGCTCGTCCACGAGCGCGCGGCGGATGCGGTCGTACTCCTGCAGTGCATCAGCAGCTCGATCGGCTCGCTGCAAGGCCAGCATCAGCTGACCGGCCACGCGCTCGTCGAGCGGATGCGCCTGACTGCGACTCCGCAGTACCGGCAGGAGATCGCCGTACTCGCCTTGGGACAGCTGCAGGTCGGTCAGGTCGAGCTCGGCGGCGAAGCGTTCCGCGTGCAGGCGCTCGCGTTGCTCCGCGAACCAGGGGGTGTCGAGGTCGGCCAGGGCCTCGCCGCGCCAGAGGTCCAGCGCCTCCTCGAAGAGAGCTGCCGACTGCTCGGCGCCGGCCGCCGCGACCAGGCGACGGAAGCGGTGGACGTCGACCTGGTCCGGGTCGACCTGCAAAACGTAGCCACCGGACTGGCGGACGATCTCTGCGTCTAGGACAGCGCGCAGCCGGGACAGGTAGGCGTACAGCGTCTCGCGGGCGCGTTGCGGCGCGCTGTCACCCCAAACCCGTTCGACGAGCTGGTCCGCGGTCACCGGGCGACCGGCCTCGAGCAACAGCACGGCCACCACCGACCGCTGCCGCAAATGCCCCAGCGCCGTCGGCACGACCTCCCCCAGTACGCCGTACTCCATCTGCCGCCTCCAGCACGCTGACCTGCGGATTCAAGGCTGACACAAGGTTGCGGTCAAACCTCCTGCGCGATGGTACGGAAGAACGAAGGAGAGCACATGTCCCGTACAGATTCCGCCTATCAAGGTTCCTGACCATTCGTTGCAGCCAACGGATTCCCCGCGCCGGTCCCCACATCTGTCGGCGCGGGCTGAGACGGTAGGGCGATGACGGGGATTCGCATTGCCATCACTCAGCCGACCATCACCGCGGACGCGGCGGCGAACGGGAAGACGGTCCGTTCGCTGATGCGGAAGGCAGCGGCCGGGCGGGCCCGGCTGGTGCAGTTCCCCGAAGGCATGCTGAGCGGTTACGCGAAGGCGCAGATCGCCGACTGGGCCGACGTCGACTGGGCCGCCGTCCGCACCGAGCTCGAGCAGATCATGGCACTGGCCGCCGAGCTGGAGATCTGGGTCGTGCTCGGCTCGGCACATCCGCTGACCCCGCCGCACCGCCCGCACAACAGCCTGTACGTGATCTCCGACACCGGCACCCTGGTCGACCGCTACGACAAGCGCCTCTGCTCACACACCGAGATCACGCACTTCTACACGCCCGGCTTCGACCCCGTCGTCTTCGACGTCGACGGCTACCGCTTCGGCACCCTGATCTGCATCGAGATCAACTTCCCGCAGCTGTTCGCGCAGTACGAGCGCCTCGGTGTCGAGTGCCTGCTGCTCTCGTCGTACGGCGCCAACGAGCCCTTCGAGACCAAGGCCGCCGCCCATGCCGCGATCAACTGCTACTGGGTCTCGACCTCACTACCGGCCCTGCCCGACGACCCGACCCCGTCCGGCCTGCTCACCCCGGCCGGCCTCTACACCACCCAGGTGGCCGGCCAGTCCCAGCTCGCCTTCGCCACCATCGACCGCGAGGACCCCACCCTGAACTTCCCACTGCACGCCGCCCGCCCCTGGCGCGCCATCGCCACCAAGGGCGAGATCTACCGCTCCCGCGCCGTCACCGACCCACGCTCCACCAACCGGACCGCACTGTGAGCGAGGACACCTCAGGACAAACAAAAAATCCCGGTCTCTCGACCGGGATTCCTGCTGGCAATCGCTGTGCGCGAGGGGGGAGTTGAACCCCCACGCCCTTTCGGGCACACGGACCTGAACCGTGCGCGTCTGCCTATTCCGCCACCCGCGCGCTGCCACTCAGACGACGTCTTTGTGACGAGAAGGAACATTAGCACGGGATCTCCCGGTGCTTCACATTGCGGGTTCGGTCGAACCTCCCGTTACGATCGATCGTCGTACCCGGTGTGTCCGCCACGACCGGTGGATACGGACCGTGGACCGACCGTGGAGGAGGAGGCGTGCGACCGCTGCAGCGCTTCGAGCGACGTCTGGAGGGCATCGTGAGCGGTGTCTTCGCGCGCGCATTCAAGGGCGATGTCGAGCCGATCGAGCTGGCTGCGGCGCTCAAGCGTGAGATCGACAACACCGCCCGGATCCTGTCCCGGGACCGGCGGCTGGTGCCGAACCACTTCACCATCGAACTGGGCCCGGGCGATTTCGAGCGCCTGAACGCGTACGGCCGGACCCTCAACCACGAGCTGTCCAACGAGCTGCGGGACCATGCCGATATCCAGCGGTACACGTTCTCCGGGCCGATCGAGATCGAGCTGACGCAAGCCGACGACCTCCCGACCGGTAAGTTCCGGGTGGTCAGTGCGACCGTCGGGACACCGCAACGGCGCCCGCCGTCCTACGAGCAGCCCTACCAGCAGGAGCCCTACGTGCCGCCGAACGACGGCCAGACGGTGCTGCAGAGCGCCCCGGTCACCCCACCGCCCGCCCCGCAGCCACGCCGCAGCGGCCACCCGCAGGTGATGCTCGAGGTCAACGGGCGTCGCCGCCCGGTCAACCCGCCGGGTGTCGTGCTCGGCCGTGGCACCGATGCGGACATCCAGATCAACGACCCCGGGGTCTCCCGGCGGCACGCGGAGATCCGGCTGATGCCCGAGGGCAACGGCGGGATCCGGGTGGTGCTGGTCGACCTCGGCTCGACCAACGGCACGCTGGTGAACGGCCGGCGCGCCACCGAGCAGGAGCTGGTCGACGGCTCGACGGTGCGGATCGGCAACACCACGATGACACTGCGGCTGGCGGACGAGCCGATGGCTCAACCGCCGAGCAGCGGGTGGTGACCGCACCACCATGTCGGAACTGACGCTGACCCTGATCAAACTGGGGTTCCTGGCCCTGTTGTGGATGTTCGTGCTGGCCGTGCTGTCCGTGATTCGCTCCGACCTGTTCGGGGCGAAGGTGGACAGCCGGGCCGCGGCGGCCGCCGTACCGGCCGCGGCCCGGACGCCGAAGCCGGCCAAGCCGGTGAAGAAGCGCAAGGGACTGCCCGGATCGGTGACGATCGCCGACGGCCCGCAGGCCGGGGTCGGCGCGACCCTGGTCGAGGAGCCCGTGGTGATCGGCCGTGGTTCGGACTGCCAGATCCGGCTCGACGACGACTACTCCTCCACCCGGCACTCGCGACTGTTCCTGTCCGAGGGTCAGTGGTGGGTCGAGGACCTCGGCTCGACCAACGGGACGTACCTGGACGGCCAGCGGGTGACCCGCCCGGTGCCGGCCGAGATCGGTGGCTCGATCCGGATCGGCCGGACGACGCTGAACATCGCGAAGTAGGCCTGCCTCGATGACCCTGTCGCTCGACTACGCCGCACTGTCCGATGTCGGACGGGTGCGCCGCAACAACGAGGACTCGGCGTACGCCGGTCCGCACCTGCTGCTGCTCGCCGACGGAATGGGTGGCGCGGCAGCCGGTGAGGTGGCCAGCGCGGCGGCGGTCCAGGTGATCCGGCGGCTCGACACCGCCGCCATCAGCGGCGAGGACATGATCGAGGCGCTGGCCGGTGCCGTGCACCGCGCCAACGAGCGGCTGTCCGAGCTGGTCGAGGAGGACCCCGAGCGCGAGGGCATGGGCTCCACCGTCACCGCGCTGATGTTCGACGGCCAGCAGCTCGGTCTCGCGCACCTCGGCGACTCCCGGGCGTACCGGATGCGGGACGGCCTGCTCTACCAGCTCAGCCACGACCACACCTTCGTGCAGTCACTCGTCGACGAGGGCCGGATCTCCCAGGAGGAGGCCTTCACCCACCCGCACCGCAACCTGATCCTGCGGGTGCTGGACGGCCGGCCGGACTCCGATCCCGACCTGCAGATCCTCGACGTCCAGGCCGGCGACCGGCTGATGCTGTGCAGCGACGGGCTGCCCGACTACGTCGCCGCCGAGGTGATCGCCGCCTCGATGGCCGACGGTACGCCGGACTCGGTCGTGGTCGAGCTGATCACGCACGCACTCGAAGCAGGCTCCAACGACAACATCACCTGCGTGGTGGCCGACGTGGTCGAGACCGAGCCGGCCAGCGGGAGCACCCCGCAGCTGGTCGGGGCCGCGGCCGAGCTCGCCCAGGGCGGCACCGGCCGCGGTGAGGCGACCACGCTGGTCCCCGGCGGCAGCAACAGCGGTGGTGGTAGCGGCGGCCGCGGCGCGCCCCTCGACCCGGAGGAGCTGCGCTACGCGCCCCGCCCGCCGAAGCGGTTCCCGTGGGTCCGGCGCATCCTGGCCGTGCTGATCATCCTCGGTCTGATCGTCGGAGCCGGCTGGTACGGCTACCGCTGGACCCAGGACCAGTACTACGTCGGCACCGACGGTGACTTCGTGGCGATCTTCCAGGGTGTGGACGCGGACATTCCCGGCGTCACCCTGACCAAGGTCTACGAGAAGCAGCAGCAGTTGCAGGTGGACAAACTTCCGACGTACAACCGCCAGCAAGTGGAGAGCAACATCGAGGCTGACGACCTGGCCGGCGCCCGCGCGATCGTCAGCGAGCTGCAGCGCACGGCCGAGGAGTGCGCGAAGAAGCTCACGCCGCCGACGCCGACGCCGACGGTGAAGCCCTCCAATCCGCCGGTCTCGAAGCCGCCGGCCACGACCGCGCCGACGAAAACCCCGTCCGGTACGGCGAGCACCCCGGGCGGCACCGCCAACCCGGACGACTGCGACGGCGTCAAATGAGCATCGCTTCCACCTCGGTCATCCAGATCATCCCGCGGACCCGGCGCGGGGTGGAGCTGTTCCTGCTCGTGATCGCCGTCGGTATCGCGGTCGGCGCCTACGTCAACATCGGCATCACCGCGCAGGACGGCGTCCCGGCCAGCACCGGCCTGTACGCCGCCGGCATCGGTCTGCTCGCGTTGATCGCGCACCTCGCGCTCCGCTTCCGGGCCCCGTACGCCGATCCCGTCATCCTGCCGTGTGCCGTGCTGCTGAACGGTCTGGGCGTCGCGATGATCCACCGGATCGACCTCGGCCTGACCTCGATCGGCCGGACCAAGGGCGTCCCGTTCGCACCGCAGCAGATCACCTGGACCGCGGTCGGCGTCGTACTGTTCCTGGCCGTCGTCATCGTGGTCCGCGACCACCGGCGGCTGCAGGCCTTCACCTACACGCTCGGCCTGGTCGGTCTGGTGCTGCTCGTGCTGCCGCTCGTCCCGGGCCTCGGTGTGAACATCAACGGCGCCTCGATCTGGATCCGGGTCGCCGGGATGTCGTTCCAGCCCGGTGAGTTCGCCAAGGTCTGCCTGGTCATCTTCTTCGCCGGCTACCTGGTCGTGAAGCGGGACGTGCTGACGCTGGCCGGCCGCCGGTTCCTCGGTCTGGACCTGCCCCGCGCCCGCGACCTCGGCCCGATCCTGGTCGCCTGGCTGGTCAGCCTGGGTGTCCTGGTCTTCGAGAGCGACCTCGGCTCGTCGCTGCTGTTCTTCGGCCTGTTCCTGTTCCTGCTGTACGTCGCGACCGAGCGGGCCGGCTGGCTGATCATCGGTGGCCTGCTGTTCGTCGCCGGTGCGTACTTCGCCTACCAGACCTTCGGGCACGTCACGAAGCGGATCAACGACTGGCTGGACCCGTTCTCGATCGACGGCGGCCAGATCGCGGTCGGTCTGATGGGCCAGGCCTGGGGCGGCATCCTCGGGCGCGGCCTCGGCCAGGGCCAGCCCCACCTGACCCTGTACGCGAACAGCGACATGATCATCTCCTCGTTCGCCGAGGAGCTCGGGCTGACCGGGCTGATCGCGATCCTGCTGATCTACACCCTGATCATCGAGCGCGGCCTGCGGACGGCGCTCGCCTGCCGGGACATCTTCGGCAAGCTGATCGCGACCGGTCTGGCGATGTCGTTCTCGCTGCAGGTCTTCGTGATCGTCGGCGGTGTGACCGGCCTGATTCCGCTGACCGGTCTGGCCACCCCGTTCATGGCGCTGGGCGGTACGTCGCTGGTCGCGAACTGGGCGATCATCGGGCTGCTGCTGCGGATCAGCGACCAGGCCCGGAGACCACAGACACCTGCCGCCCCGGTGTCCGACGAAACGATCGCGATGGCGGTGCAGAAGGCATGAACTCGGCGATCCGACGACTGGCTGTGGCGGCGATGGTGCTGATGCTCGCCCTGATGGCGAACTCGACGTACCTGCAGGCCTTCCGGTCCAACGAGCTGAACGGGCGCAACGACAACAAGCGGGTCCGGGACTCGCAGTTCTCGGTCGACCGGGGCGCGATCCTGATCGGCAACAAGGCGATCGCGAAGAGCGATCCGTCCAGCGACCGGTTCAAGTACCAGCGCACCTACCCGGAGGGACCGGTCTACGCCCCCGTCACCGGCTACTACTCCTACCTGTTCGGCCGGGCCGGAATCGAGCTGAACCAGAACTCGGAGCTGAACGGCTCCGACCCGTCGCTGGCGTTCCGCCGGATCATCGACGTGATCAGCAACCGTCCGCAGCAGGGCGCGAGTGTCACCTTGACGCTGAATGCCAAGGCCCAGCAGGCGGCGTACAAGGGTCTTGGCGACAAGAAGGGCGCGGTGGTCGCGATCGAGCCGAAGACCGGCAAGATCCTGGCCCTCGCGACCACTCCGTCGTACGACCCGAACCAGCTGGCGAGCCACGATCTGAGCAAGGTCTCGGCCGCCTGGAAGAAGCTGGAGGCGGACCCGGACAAGCCGACGCTGAACCGCGCGGCCCGCGAGACCTACCCGCCCGGCTCGACGTTCAAGCTCGTCACCGCCGCGGCCGCGCTCTCCAGTGGCAAGTACACGCCGGAGACGAAGACCAACTCGCCGGCCGAGCTGCCGCTCCCGCAGACCACCACCCCGCTGGTGAACGAGGACCGGAAGAACTGCGGCGGCAGCAACGAGGCGACCCTGACGATCGCGCTGCGCTACTCGTGCAACACCGCCTTCGGCAGTGTCGGCCTGGAGCTCAAGGCCGACGCCTTGCGCGAGCAGGCCGCCAAGTTCGGGTTCGGTGAGCGCCACCTGCCGGAGCTGTCCGGTGTCGCCAGCGCTTTCCCGGGCGACCCGAACGAGCCGCAGACCGCGCAGTCCGCGATCGGCCAGTTCGACGTCCGCGCGACCCCGTTGCAGATGGCGATGGTGGCCGCCGGGATCGCGAACAAGGGTGAAGTGATGAAGCCCTACCTGGTCCAGAGCGTGAAGACCGCGAACCTGAAGACGGTCTCCGAGACCAAGCCGGAGTCGCTGCACCAGGCCGTCACCCCCGAGGTGGCCGCCCAGCTGACCGGCATGATGGTCGACGTCGTGAAGAACGGCACCGGCAAGAAGGGACAGATCGACGGTATCGAGGTGGCCGGTAAGACCGGGACGGCGCAGACCTCGCCGGAGCGCCCGCCGTTCGCCTGGTTCACCGCCTTCGCACCGGCCAACGACCCGCAGATCGCGGTCGCGGTGATGATCGAATCGGCCGACGTCGCACGCAACGACATCGCCGGTGGCGCACTGGCCGCGCCGATCTCCAAAGCCGTGATGGAGGCGGTGCTCCGATGACGAGCACCATACGGAATGATGCGCTCACAGAGCGTCTTTCCAACGGGGATCCACTGGTGGCGGAAGCTACCGTGGGCAAATTGAACGTGTTTCCGGACAGGTTGGAAGGCTGAGGTCATGACATCGCAGGCACGTCTCGTCGGCGGCCGGTACGAAGAAGGCGAACCGCTCGGCCGCGGCGGCATGGCCGAAGTGCGCCGGGGGATCGACAACCGGCTCGGCCGGGCGGTCGCGATCAAGCGGCTGCGGGTCGACCTGGCCAGTGACTCGACCTTCCAGGCGAGGTTCCGGCGGGAGGCCCAGTCGGCGGCCTCGCTGAACCACCCGACCATCGTGTCGGTCTACGACACCGGCGAAGAGCCGGACCCGAACGGCTCCGGTATCACCATCCCGTACATCGTGATGGAGCTGGTGACCGGCAAGACCCTGCGGGACCTGATCCGCGAGGGTCGCAAGATCATGCCCGAGCGCGCCCTGGAGATCACCTCCGGTGTGCTCGAGGCACTCGACTACAGCCACCGGGCCGGGATCGTCCACCGCGACATCAAGCCCGGGAACGTGATGCTGACCCCGCAGGGCCAGGTCAAGGTGATGGACTTCGGGATCGCTCGCGCGGTCGCCGACACCACCTCGGACATGACCCAGACCGCAGCCGTCATCGGTACGGCGCAGTACCTGTCGCCCGAGCAGGCCCGCGGCGAGACCGTGGACGCCCGCTCCGACCTCTACTCGACCGGCTGCCTGCTGTACGAACTGCTCGTCGGCCGGCCGCCGTTCGTCGGTGAGTCGCCGGTGTCGGTCGCCTACCAGCACGTCCGCGAGCAGCCGCTGCCGCCGTCGTCGTTCGACCCGGACATCCCGCCGGAGGTCGACGCCGTCGTCCTCAAGGCACTGGTGAAGAACCGTGACGAGCGCTACCAGAGCGCGACCGAGATGCGTCAGGACCTGCACCGCGTGCTCGCCGGGCAGCAGGTGACCGCGCCGATGCACGCGGTCGCCGAGACCCGGGCGATGGCGCCGACGCGGGTCGCACCGGCCGCCACCCAGACGTTCCGGCAGACCAACGACGACCTGCTCCCGCCCGGCGGTGGCGACGACGACATCGAGGACGCGCGCGCCCGCCGGAACCGCGGCCTGGCCTACTTCCTGCTCGGGCTGGCCATCGTCGCGGTGGCGATCGGTGGCTACGCGCTGATCAACAGCATGGGCAAGGACAACAACAACGCCGGCGGTGGCCAGACGACGCCGGTGGTGAACAAGGTCGCCGTACCGGATGTCAGCGGACTGACCACCTCACAGGCGACCGCGAAGCTGGCCGAGGTGAAGCTGGTCTTCGCCCAGGGCGACTCGGTGCCGAGCCAGACCGTCGACCGGGGCAAGGCGATCTCGTCGACGCCGGCCGCCGGTACCGAGGCCGAAGAGGGCTCGACCGTCACGGTGACGTTCTCCTCCGGCCAGCAGTCCTTCTCGGTGCCGAAGGTGATCGGGCTGCCCGAGGACCAGGCCCGCAGCAAGATCGAGAACGCGCCCGGCGCGTTCAAGGTCGCGGACAAGAACGTCGAGCAGGACTCCGACAAGCCGGCCGGTGAGGTGCTGGCGGTCAGCCCGGACCCGACCGGGAAGTACGGCTCCGGGACGACGTTCACGCTGACGGTGTCCAGCGGCAAGGTGATGGTCGAGGTGCCGCAGCTGCTCACGGTGCCCGCCGACGACGCCATCGCCCAGCTGAAGGCCCGTGGCTTCGTGGTCGGCCAGAAGTACGGCGAGGACCCGAACGCGGTCGACGGCACCGTGCTCGCGCAGAGCGTCGAGGGCGGCAAGAAGGCCCAGAAGGGCAGCACGATCACGCTGACCATCAACCGCCTGCCCGAGGGTGACCCGACCGGCGACCCCTCGGGGGACCCGTCCGGTGACCCGAGCAACCCGACCACCACGCCGATCATCGGCGGCTGACCACAACCGAGAAACGACAAAGCCCCCGCCTCGGCGGGGGCTTTCGTTTGTCCGGCGGTCAGCTGACCAGGGGGGCCATTCCGGCGGAGCGCTCGACGGCGCCGGGGTCGCCGCACATCTCCAGCCAGTTGGCGAGCATGCGATGGCCGCCCTCGGTGAGGACCGACTCGGGGTGGAACTGGACCCCCTCGACCGCCAGGTCGCGGTGTCGGGCCGCCATGATCACGCCGGCCTCGGTCCGGGCGGTCACCTGCAGCTCGTCGGGGACCGTGTCCTGCTCGATGGCCAGCGAGTGGTAGCGGGTCGCGGTGAACGGCGACGGCAGGCCGCTCAGCACACCGGCACCCTCGTGGAACACCTGACTGGTCTTGCCGTGCAGGAGCTCGTCGGCGCGACCGACCACGCCGCCGTACGCGACGCCGATCGCTTGCAGACCGAGGCAGACGCCGAAGATCGGCACCTCGCCACCCGCCTCCTTGACGATGTCGACGCAGGCACCGGCCTCTTCCGGGGTCCCGGGACCGGGGGAGAGCAGGACACCGTCGTACGCCGCGACCTGGTCAGGGGTGACCTCGTCGTTGCGCAGAACTGTCGTCTCGGCCTGCAACTGCTGCAGGTACTGCACCAGGTTGTAGACGAACGAGTCGTAGTTGTCGACGACGAGGATGCGCGGCATGCGGCCCATTCTGACAGGTCTCAACGCCCGCCGGTGGCGGTCGGGCTGGCGGTGGGGGTGCGGTCGAACCCGGGCACGGTGGCGCTCTGCAGGTCCAGCGTGCCCTCGTAGGCCGGCATGGCGATCGAGGACTCGGTCTTCACGTCGTACCCGAGCTGGAACTTCACCACGTAGTCCTGCAGGTTCTCGATGTACTTCGAGTCGTCCAGCGCCTTCTGCAGCTTCCGCCGGTCGCCGATCGCGGTGATCTTGTACGGCGGGAGGTACGGAACGCCGTGCAGGACGACCGAGTTGCCGACGCACTTGATCCCGGTGGTGGAGATGACCCGGTGGTTCTGGATCGAGAGCGCCTCCGCGCCACCGGCCCAGAGCGCGTTCACCACGGCCTGGATGTCCTGCTGGTGGATCACCAGCCAGTCGGCGTCGACATCCGGGTTGTCCCGGACCACTTCCTTCGGCGCGTCCTTCAGCGTCACGGTGAGTCCGGGACCGGTCACCGGCGTGATCCCGACCGCGTCGGACAGGCTCTTGAGCCGCTTGGCGATCTTCGGGTCGATCGACCCCTGCTGTGCCTGCAACCGCTCGATATCCTGGGTGAGCGTGGCGTGCTGGCGGACCAGGGCGGCGCTACGGCGGCTCTGCTCCTCCACCAGCCCGGCCAGCGTCGTGTTCCGGCTGGGCCGCAGGTCGGTCCCACGGGCACTGGTGGCGCTGGTCGCGAACAGCAGACCGGCGCACAGCAGCGCCAGCGGCACGCCCGCGCGCCACAGTGAAATCCGCTTCAACCTACGCACCAGTCACCTCCAGATCGCTCTCTGCACTACGCTAACCCGGGACCGGACCGACAGGTCCGAGCCTCCTGGCCCTCAAGAGGTCAGCTTATGCGTCCTTACAAGGAGTTCAGCCGTGCCCGAGTCGAGCAGTCGTAACAAGAAGAAGACCGAGAAGGTCAAGGCCGAGAAGACGCCGAAGCAGCCGCGCACGACCAGCCGTGTCTGGGTCGCCCCGCTGATGCTGGCGTCCTGGCTGCTCGGGCTCGCGTGGCTGGTCGTCTTCTACGTCGCCGGCCAGGACATCCCGCTGATGAAGGACCTCGGCAACTGGAACCTGCTGGTCGGCATGGGCCTGATCGCCCTGGGCTTCGTCGTCTCGACCCAGTGGGTCTGACCTAGGCGGTACGGGAGCGCCGCCGGTACGGGCAGTACGGGCAGTTCGGCGGCAGCAGCGATTCCTAACCTCGGCACAAAGCGCGTCCGCACCGCGGGGGCGCACCGCCCGAAGGTTGAAGGAGTCTCATCATGCAACCCAACCGTCTGCGCCGAAGTTTCGCAGCGTTGGCCATGACGCTGGTCACCGCAGTCTCCGGAACGCTTCTCGTCGGGCCGGCACCGGCGCACGCCGCCGGTCTGGCCAACCCGAGCGCGACACTCACTGTCGAGTGCCCTGGCGCCTCGGCCTTCATCCAGGTCGACTGGCTGGGCCCGAACCGGGTGACGGTGCGGTGGTCCCTCGAAGACACCGGCACGGCGGCCGGCTTCTCTCCGGTCCTGCGGATCAACGCCATCGGCAGCAACAACGTCGACACCCCCATGATCTTCCCCGGCGGGAACACGTACTACGTGCTCCGATCCGGCAACGGCACCAGTGAGGTCGGCCTCGAAGGTGACTGGAACCCCGAGAACATCGCCGACCTGAATCACCTGAAGGTGAAGGTCCAGAACGGGACCACCGCCCAGGATCCCGGCGACGACGGCTGCACCAAGTCCCGGAACATCTTCAACTGGACCCGGATCGCCTACAACAATGCCTACATCGAGCGGGACAAGCAGTACCGGTTCGGGGACCAGGCCCCGGACTACGGCCTGGGCCCGAACTACTACGACTGCTCCGGGCTGACGCTGACGTCGTACGACAAGATCCCGCTCTTCCCCGGTTTCGGCAGCGTCCGCACCTCCGACTCGATCTACCGATGGGCGACGACGCACACCTCGCCCGCGAAGGTCTACGCCAAGCGGGTCGACCGGGCGGACGCGAAGGTCGGTGACCTGTTCTTCTACAACCTCGACGGCGACTCGCTGATCGACCACGTCGACTTCTACGCCGGAAACAACGAAGCCTACGGCGCCCTCAACGAAGACCTCGGCCTTGCCACGCACCCCATGTGGAGCGGCGTCGTCGGGATCTACCGCATCCTCGGCGTCTCCACCGACTGACAACTCACGCCTGGGTCTCGAGCAGGCGGAATCCGCAGGCTACGGCAATCGCCGTAGCCTGCGCGGTGGCGTCGGCGGCGGCCGCCGAGTCGCCGGTACGGCGTTGGGCCGCGGCCAGGGTGAACAGTGCCTCGGCCTCGATGTACCGGTAGTCGTTCCGCGCGACGGCGACGCAGTCAGTACTCCACTTGATGGCCGCGGCGGAATCGCCGAGCGTGAGGTGAGCCTGCGCCACGGTCGACGCGGTTTGAGCCTGGGCCTTTCGGTCGCGGATGACAAGCGCGAGGTCGTAGGCGCGCAGGGCCACCTCGAGGGCGCCCACTCCGTCGCCGCGCCGGCAGTACAACCGGGCCAGTTCGTCCAGCGTGGACAACTCGCCGCGCAGATGCGTGCGGCGCTGGTAGGCCTCCAGTACGTCGGCGAGCAGGCCGGCCGCACGGTCGACCTCGCCCAGGTGCCGCAAGGCACTCGCCAGGTTCCCGCGGATGGCGAGCGCGGAGGTCGCGCGGCCGATCTCGTTGATCTGCAGGGCGGAACCGAAGAGGTCGGCCGCCTCTCGCAGTTCGCCTCGGTACATGCAGGTCTTCCCGAGGCCGTTGAGCGCGATGGCCCGGACATGGCCGTGCTGCTCGTCTTCGGTCAGCTCCAGGGCGCGCCGCATCCACAGGTCGGCGTCGCCGACCGTGCCCCGCTCCAGCTGGAGCCACCCGATCTGATGGGCCAGGTAGGCAGCGGCGGTGGTCCAGCCGACGGCGATCGCGAGGGAGTGACCGGCCAGACAGTCCGACAGTGCATCCTCGCTCCGGCCGGCGTCGTCCAACGCCTGGCTGCGGTTGATCAGCATCGCGACCTGCGCACGGTCGTCGCCGTCCGTCAACGCAGCTGCTGCGGCCGCCCGTGCCGCCGGCAGCCTGCCGTCGGCATGCCGACGAATCAGGAAGTAGCCGCGGAGCTGGTCGGCGATTCGCCAGGACAGCGACTTCTCGCCGGAGTCCGCCGTCTCCGTCACGACGGCCAGCAAGGTGGGTAGCTCGTCGTCGAGCCAGCCGAGCGCTCCGGCTTCGGAGTCGAAGTAGCCGGCCGGTTCGGGGTGCCCACCCAGTCGCACGAGTTGCGGATACACCACATCGATCGCGGCCGTCACAGCGTCGACGTACCAGGAATACAGCCGGGTCCGGGCGGTGCCTGCTTCGCTGTCCTCGGCGACCAGCCGACGGGAGTAGAGGCCGAGCAGATCGTGGAACCGGTAGCGGTTCTTCGTGTGCTGCAGGAGCATGTTCGCCTCAAGGAGGTCTTCCAGGACTCGCTCGGCCTCGACGGTCGGCAGCCCGAGCAGAATCCCCGTGCTGTCGGCGCTGAAGTCGTCGCCAGGGTGCAGGCTGCACAGCCGGAAGGCGCGCTGGGCATCGGAGCTCAGGTCGGCGTAGCTGAGCTGGAAGCTGTTGAGCACGCTGGACTCGCCGAGGCTGAGCTCGGTGAGTCGCCGGTTGCCGTCGTCCAGGCGGCGGGCGAGGTCCGCCACCGTCCACTCCGGCCGGGTGGCGAGCCGCGCGCCGGCGATGCGGAGCGCGAGCGGAAGCCGCGCGCACGCCTCCGCGAGCGCGCTCACACCGTCATGGTCGGCATCCAGCCGATCCGTTCTCGCGGTGGAGGCGATCAGCCGGATCGCGTCGTCCTGGGTGAGAGGCTTGAGGTTGACGACGCAGGCGGCGGCCAGGTCCGGTAGTCGCCGCCGGCTCGTCACGATGACGTCGCTGCGCCCGGCCCCCGGCAGCAGCCGTCGCACCTGGGTCGCGTCCTGTGCGTTGTCGAGCAACACCAGCATCCGCCGGTCGGCGAGCTCGCTGCGGAACAGTGCGGCGGCTTCGGCCTCGTCGGTGCCGATCCGCCGGCCAGGTACACCCAGCGCGCGGAGGAAGCGGCCGAGTACCTGGATCGGTGCGGGTGTCGTCGCATCGCTGCCGCGGAGGTCGGCGTACAGCTGTCCATCCGGATACTCCGCGCGGAGACGGTGGGCGGCAGTCAGGGACAAGGCGGTCTTGCCGACCCCCGCGATTCCGCTGATCAGCACGACCTGGGACGACAGCGCGCCGGGCCGGCCGAGCGCCGTACAGATCGTTGCCAGCTCGTCCGCGCGGCCGATGAAGTCCGGCGGCGCGGACGGCGCTTGCTGGATGACCATTCGCTGCACAGATGACCCGTGCTGCCGGCGGAGCACCTCGAGATGCACCGCGCGCAGCCGCTCGCCGGGGTCGATCCCGAGCTGGCCGGCGAGACCAGAGCGGATTCGGTCGTACGCCGCGAGTGCCTCGACCTGCCGGTCGGCCGCGGCCAGTGTCTGGATCAGCTCGACGTGCAGCGGCTCGTCGAATTCGTGCCGAGTGGTCAGCTCCCGCAGTGGCTTCAGTGCTTGTTCCGGCTCGCCGAGCTCACGGGACAGTGTCGCGAAGGCCAGTACGGCGGCCGTGTACTCGTTGACGATTGCCAGGTAGAGCGGGTCGGACGTCAGCGTCTCCAGATCGCTGTCGCCGCGCCACAGTGCCACGGCATCCGCCAGCTTGGCCAAGGCGACCTCTGGGGCGGCACGCTCTGCCTGGGCCAGGAGGTCGCGGAAGGTCAGAAGGTCGAGTTCGTCCGTGTTCAGCGCCAACCGGTAGCCGGTGCCACCAACGACGACCCGGTTGATCGGCCCGCCGACCGCCAGCAGCCGTCGCAGCCTGGCGGCCCGGGTGTGCAGCAGATTCACCGCGTTACTGGGTACGTCGCGCGGCCAGAGGAGATCGATGAGCTCGTCCTGACCGACCATCGCACCCGCAGCAAGGGCGAGCCGGGCCAGCAATCTCCGCTGCGGACCGGAGTTGATCGGCACGGAGACATCGCCGTGCCAGACCTCGACCGGGCCGAGGACTCCGATGCGCAACGCTCCGGCGCTGGTACCGACGACAGATCGGCGCGACCCGGCGGCGGACCGGAGAATCCCGGCATCGTGTCCACTCAGCGCCAGGGCCGCAATGATGGCCTCGATCGAGTCCTGCCTCGGGCTTCTGGTTCGGCCCTGCTCCAAGTCGCGGACCGCCCCCGCACTGAGGCCGGCCCGATCAGCGAGCTCCCGTTGGGTGACTCCGGCGGTCCGCCGAAGGGTCCGCAGCACCGCACCGAAACGGGGCACAGAAAGTATCCTACGGATTCCCCGCAGTCACAGGAACAAGCTGCTTACGCCGAGAGCGGGCGGACCTTGCCGAGGTCTGCGGTCAGCTGACGGAGTGCGGGGGCGAACTGGGCCCAGCTGGTTGGTGTTTCCGGGTTCCAGGCGAAGAGCTGGTTCGCCCGTACGGCGGGCAGCCGGGCGAACGTCGGGTACTTCGCCTTGTCCACGGTGAACGCTTCGGCGTTGCGCGCGTCGTACAGGATGACGTCGGCCGGGTACTTGTCGGCGAGCTCCCAGGAAACGTTCTCCCAGTGCGGCTGCTTCGGGTCGAAGTTCGGCGTGACGAAACCGACCCCGAGCTTCTTCAGCAGGGAGAGGTCGGAGAAGGCCGCGGGGTTGCCGAAGTACAGGCCGTCCTTGCCGCCGGAGACGAAGAGGACCTTGAGGCCCTTCTGCTTGCCGACCAGGTCGCCGAGCTCCTTCGAGGCAGCGGCGAACTCCGCCTTGGCCTTGACCACCGGCTCGGCCTTCAGGTCGGCACCCAGGGCGGCCGCGATCTCGGCGTACCGGTCGATGACCGCGTCCACCGAGCGCTCCCGGTAGTCCACCCCGAGGGTCGGTGAGATCGCCTCGATCGCGGTGACGGACTCCTTCGGGACGTACCAGAGTTCCTGCGGGACGTGGATCGGCGCGATCAGCAGGTCCGGCTTCAGCGCGGCGAACTTCTCGACGGAGAACTCACCCCAGGTCTCCGAGAACGAGGTGACCTTGGTCAGGTCCACGTTGCCGGCCAGGATGTCCGCCGTACCGTCCGCCTTCTTGGCCTTGCCGAAGGTGCCGACCGGTCGCAGCCCGAGATCCCACACCGCGGCGGCGGACTGGATCTGCGCGACCAGCGTGGTGGGCCGGGACGGCCGGGTGATCTTCACCCCGCGGTCGTCGGTGAACTCCCAGGGGCCGGTCGCGGCGCCGCCGAGCTCCGGGTCCTTCGAGTTCGAGCAGGCGGAGAGCACCAGCGTGGCTCCCGCTCCGAGCAGCAGACTTCGTCGAGACAGCATCACGGAGCACTCCTTCACCGGATTTGATAAGGCAAGCCTTACCTTAGATCACGGCTCTGGCTCAGAGTTATCCACACCCGTATCCCCAGCTGTGCACACCGTTTCGGCCGACTTATCCCCAGGTTGACCCCAGGTTTTCCACCGTTTCCACCGCAAACTGGCCCAAATCTGTGGATAAATCAGGTTTTGTCGACCACTGTTTCCACACCGTTCATCTCAGGCTGGCGCTCTACGTACAGCTATGCGTATAGTTGTACTTATGCCGAACAAGACGATCTACGTGTCGGACGACGACCTGCCGCTCTACAAGCGCGCCCAGGAGCTGGCCGGCAACCTGTCCTCGGCGATCTCGATCGCCCTCCGCCGGTACGTCGAGCTGGAGGAAGGCAAGTTCGAGGGGTACGACGAGATCACCGTCCGGGTCGGACGCGGCTCCGGACGTAAACAGCGCTTCTCCGGGGTGCTGCTCGCCGAGGGCGGCCGGTCCAGCAGTTCCGGCTACGAAGCCTTCAAGGTGTACCGCAGCCGGAGCGGGAAGTTCGTGCTGCACGCCGATCGCAGCGCACAGTTCACAACCGGCGCCGACGACGAGAAGTACCTGACCGGCTGGCGCTCCTGGGTCGGCAACTGGAGTTCCGACCAGTCCTGGAGCATGGCGCAGGGCGAAGCCACCCTCGAGGTCGTCGACACCGTCGAGGAACTGCGTGACCTGATCCCGGAAGACCTCTACGCCCTGGTCGAGATGGCCGCCGACCAGCCCGCGGTGGAGGACCTCGACATCTAGCTCGTCCCCACACCGAACGTCCCCGGCACCTACCAGGTCGGCCGGTCGGTTCCGCACACCCTCATTCACCACACCACACCCCAGGGCGGCGCAAGCCTGCCCGGAAACAGGAAGACTCATGTCTGCGATCGAAGCTCTCGGACTGCACAAGTCCTACGGCGACAAACTCGTCCTCGACGGTATCGACCTGACCGTTGCCCAAGGCACCATCTTCGCCCTGCTCGGGCCGAACGGGGCCGGCAAGACCACCGCCGTACAGATCCTGTCCACCCTCATCACCGCGGACGCCGGTCAGATCCGCGTCGCCGGTCATGACCTGTACGCCGATCCGGACGCGGTCCGAGCGGCGATCGGTGTCACCGGGCAGTTCTCGGCCGTCGACGGCCTGCTCACCGGCCGGGAGAACCTGATCATGATGGCCGACCTGTACCACCTCGGCCGCCGGGCCGGACGTGAACGGGCGGACCGGTTGCTGGAACAGTTCGACCTGGTCGAGGCGGGCGGAAAGCTCGCGATGACGTACTCCGGCGGAATGAAGCGCCGGCTGGATCTGGCGATGACGCTGGTCGGCAGCCCACAGATCATCTTCCTCGACGAGCCGACCACGGGTCTCGACCCGCGCAGCCGGCACAGCATGTGGTCGATGATCCGGGAGCTCGTGGCCGGCGGAGTCACGGTGCTGCTCACCACGCAGTACCTGGAAGAGGCCGACCAACTGGCCGACCGGATCGCCGTACTGGACCACGGCCGGCTGGTCGCGCAGGGGACGCCGGAGGAGCTCAAGCGGCTCGTACCCGGCGGACATGTGCAGCTGCGGTTCAACTCACCGGAGGAGTTCACACTCGCCGGTCAGGTCCTGCCGACTGCTCTGCCGAACACCGAAGCCCTGACCCTGCAGGTGCCGAACGACGGCAGCGTGCATGCGCTCCGCGACCTGCTGGCCCGGATCGAGGACGCCTCGCTCGAGGTCAGCGAACTCACCGTCCACACCCCCGACCTCGACGACGTCTTCTTCGCCGTCACCGATCACTCCGACCAGAAAGTTGCCAGCTGATGAGCACCACGTCGTACGCCGTGGCCGACACCGCCACCATGTTGCGCCGCAACCTGCGGCACTCGCTGCGCTATCCGTCCCTCGCGGCGGGCGCGATCGGCATGCCGATCATCATGCTGCTGCTGTTCGGTGTCCTCTTCGGGGACACGTTCTCGGCCGGGATCAACGGCGGCGGTTTCGACTACCTGGACTTCCTCACACCGGGTCTGCTGCTGATGTCGATCGCTTCCGGGACGATGTCACCCGCGATCGGCGCGGCGATGGACATGACCGAGGGCATCGTCGCCCGCTTCCGGACGATGGCGATCTACCGGCCGTCCGTGCTGACCGGGCACGTGCTGGGCAACGTGATCCTGACGATCGTCAGCCTGGCCCTCGTGGTCGGCTTCGCCGTCCTGATCGGGTTCCGCCCGAACGCGTCGATCGTGGACTGGCTGCTCGCGGCCGGGCTGCTGATCCTCGTCACCATCGCGCTCACCTGGTTCGCGATCGCGCTCGGCCTGATCAGCAAGACGGCCGAGGGCGCGAGCAACATCGTGCTGCCGATCAGCTTCGTGCTGCCCTTCCTCAGCAACACCTTCCTGCCGCTGGAGGCGATGCCGAGTGGCATCCGCTGGTTCGCCGAGTACCAGCCGTTCACCCCGATCATCGACTCACTACGGCACCTGCTCCTCGGTACGCCGATGGAGTCCGGCTCCGGCTGGTTGGCCATCGCCTGGTGTATCGCGATCACCGTCGTCGGCTACTTCTGGGCGCAGAAGAGCTACAACAAGGGCACCGCGGCCTAGGAGGGCGCCCCGAGCTGGTTGGCCCGGGTGCGAACGTGGGCCGGTACCAGCAGGTCGCAGTCCGAGTTCGTGATCGGCTCGTCGGCGACCACCCGGAGCGGAACCACGCCGGTCCAGTGCGGAAGGTCCAGGTCGTCGGGTTCGTCGTTCGCCTCACCGGTGCGGGTCTTCACGGACGCCTCGGTGAGCGCGAGCGCGAGCACCGATGTCTTGGCCAGCTCCTTGCGATTCGGCGCCCGGGTCCCGGACGACCGCCCCGGAACCAGGTGATCCACGATCCGGTTCAGCGCGGGCAGCTTCTCCTCCGGATCGGTCACCAGCCGCGGTACGCCGAAGATCACCGCCGACCGGTAGTTGACCGAGTGATGAAACGCCGACCGCGCCAGCACCAGCCCATCGGCATGGGTGACCGTCACACACACCGTCTGCTCCGGCGCCGCCACCACACTCCGCGCCGCCACCGACCCGTGCAGGTACAAGGTTCCGTCCGCCCCGCGATCCAGATCCACCCCATAAGCCGTCGGCAGCACCAACGGCACCCCGTCGACCACCACCCCGAGATGACAGAACATCCCCTCCGCCAGTACGTCGTACAGGGCGGTCCGCTCAGTCGCGGCGCGATGCTTCTCCCGGCGCAGTGAGGTCCGGGCAGTCGGTTGCAGCGGCGTGATCGTCATACGTCCAGCGTCGGCGACTAGTGGCCTGCTGACACGGTCCATTTGCTGATGAATCGGGCAGTCCATTCCGCTTACGATCGGTCGTATGCCGATGGACAGTTCTCTGCCGCTGGTGGTGAATCGTTCCGGTGGTGTGCCGCTGCATCTGCAGGTGGCCGAGCAGTTTCGGGCGGCGGTGGTGGACGGGCGGCTGCTGGCCGGGCATCGGTTGCCGTCTACTCGGGAGCTGGCGCGGGAGCTCGGGGTATCGCGGGCGGTGGCGCAGGCTGCGTACGACCAACTGCATGCCGAGGGGTGGATCGAGGGACGGACCGGCGCGGGCACGTTCGTCACCGATGTGGCGCCACTGCGGCCGGCTGAGCGGCGCCGTACGAAGTCCCATCCGGCTCCTGACGACCAGCTCCTGATGCTCCGGCCCGGGATCCCGTTCATCGACCCGACGCCGGATCCCGGCTGGCGGCGCGCCTGGCGGGAGGTGTCCGCACAGTCACCACCACGCGGGTACGACGATGCTGCGGGTCTGCCCGCGCTGCGCGCTGCGCTGGCCGAGCATGTCGGGCGGGTGCGCGGGATTGCGTGTGGACCGGAGAACATCCTGGTCACCAACGGGACCGTGCACGGCCTGCGGCTGCTGCTCGCGGTGACGCGGCGGCCGGGGGAGCGGATCGCGATCGAGGATCCCGGGTACCTGAATGCAGTGGTCGCTGCGCACGACCACGGCCTCGCGATCGTCGACGTACCGGTCGATCGCGACGGGCTGCAGGTGTCAGCGCTCACCGACGATCTACCTGCGGTCTACGTGACGCCGTCCCACCAGTACCCGCTCGGCGGCCGGCTCCCCGTTGCCCGGCGCAACGAGCTGATCCGGTGGGCCCGCCGTACCGGGGCGATGCTGATCGAGGACGACTACGACAGCGAGTTCCGTTTCGACGTAGCGCCGCTGCCGGCCCTCGCCCAGCTGGACCTGGACCGAGTCGTCCACCTCGGCACTCTGTCCAAGACCCTCAGCCCGGCACTGCGCCTCGGCTGGCTGGTCGCCTCGGACACCACTGTCGACCGTCTCGCCGGCTTCCGCGCCAACTCCGGCGACTGGCCCGGCTGGCCCATGCAGGCCGCCCTCCTCGCCATGCTCCGCGACGGCTACCTCGATCAGGTCATCCGCAAACACCGCCGCCGGTACGCCGAACGCCGTACCCACACGTGCTCCGTCCTCGCGCCCTACGGCCGGGTGATTGGTCAGGACGCCGGCCTCCACATCACGCTCCTCCTGCCCGACCACCTCGACGACCGCACGATCTCCGCCCAGGCCCGTGCCGCCGGCGTCGCGGTAGGCGCGCTTTCCGACCACCGCCGTTCCATCCCAGGCCCACCCGGCCTCGTCATCGGCTACGCCACCCCCACCACCGAGGACCTCTATCGGGCCCTCACGGTCCTGACCGAAGTCCTGATTCGAGCAGGTTCGAAAGGCTGAAGTTCTGGCCTGGCCACCTGCCACTCTCAGGCTATGAACCAACGAGCCGGTCTGGCATTCCTCGCACTCGCCCTCCCGCTTCTCGCACCTCAGATCGCCCACGCCGCACCGGCCGAGAAGTGCCTGCAGCACCCGCTGACCACCGTGTCCGGCCTCACGGGGGTGGACGCGTCCGGGGCCGCGCCCGCCGGACGGTTCGTGGTGGGATCCGGTGAGCGCAGTGACGGCCTGCAGAGCGTCGTCCGCTGGCACGACGGCGTACCGAAGCAGCTCGGCGTGACCGGCGGTTGGGCTCGGGCGGTCGACGCCAGCGACGACGGACAGATCCTCATCACCACCGACGCGGCGAATCTGCGCTACCGCGACGGGGCGGCCGAACAGCTCCCAACACCCGCCGGGTACGCCGGCGCGCGGCTGAGCGCGATCGACAACGCACATGGTCTGGCCGTCGGCTACGCGACGGACGCGGACGGTCGGAACGGTCACGGCGTGGTCTGGAGCGCGACCAACGAACCGCGGGTCCTCTCGGTCCCGGCCGGCTTCAACCACGCGATCGCGAACGACATCGACGACGACGGCACCGTGGTCGGCATCATCCAGGACTGGGACTGGGAGAACGCCGTCGTCCGCGCCCAGGAGGCGGTCTTCTGGCGCCCCGACGGCACCGTCGGCCTCCTCCCGAAGTCAGGGTCCTACCCGGAAGCAGCTGCCATCCGCAACGGCATCGCGGTAGGCACCGACGCCGGCCAAGCCGTCCGCTGGGATCTCACCGCCGGCACCCCTGCCACCCCGATCGCCCCGGGCAAAGCCACCGCCCTGAACGACCGCGGCGACGTCCTCATCGGCACGAACGCCGCCATCACCACCCAAGGCCTCCGCCCCCTGGAGCAGAAAGACCCCGGCGGCGCCTCCGGCATCGCCCCCGCCACCATCACCAACACCCGCCAGCTCTACGGCACCGACGGCTTCACCAACCAACCCGTCCGGTGGAACTGCAGCTGACAGACCTACGGGCGGACCGCCAGCTCCGTCTAACGCTGTGCAGGTGCGGGAGGTTGGACGGTGGTGCAGATCCGCCCGGGGCTTTACGTGCGCACGATCGGCTGGTCGCCGGACCAGGTGAGTTCGCTCATGTGCATGGTTCGGCCTCGGGGGTCGGTGCCTACTTGGGTTGGGTCCCAGGCGTGGTAGACGAAATGGTCGCGGCCGCCGACTGACAGGACCATGTTGTGGCCTGGGCCGCCGGGTCCGGAGAGGATCGGGGCGCCGGACTTGGTGAACGGGCCGGTGGGGGTCGGTCCGACTGCGTGGCCTACGGCGTACTGCGGCTTGTCGAAGGCGTTGGCTGAGTAGAAGAGGTGGTAGTGGCCGCTGCGTTCGACGACGTACGGGGCTTCTACCAGGGCACCTTCCCAGTCGAGGTCTTGTTTGATGAGGCGGTGTGACGGGCCGACGAGGGTTAGTCCGTCGGGGGAGAGTTGCTGGGCGTAGATCCAGGTGTCGGCGCCGATCGCGTTGCCGTCGTTCTTCCAGTAGAGCCAGTCGCGGAAGGGGGAGGCGTCGATGGAGCCGCCCTCGTCGGCCTGGCTCAGAAGTGGCGAAGGTGATTTGTCGATATATGGACCTAGCGGGTGCGTGGCGACCGCGACGCCGACCGCCTGGTGACCGGTGGCCGGGTCGGCGGACGTGTAGTACATGACGTAGCGATCGGGGCCGTGGGCAACGACCTCGGGGGCCCAGACACGGCCTGGAGTGGTCCACGCCGGCAACGTGGGGAGCGCGTCGCCGACGGGCTCCCAGGTCGTCAGGTCGGTGGACCTGAGCGTTTGCACGTTGCCGAGTGGGCCGTTCGTCGCGAAGGCGTAGAACTCGTCGGCTACGGCCAGGACGAACGGGTCGGCGAAGTTGCCGGCGTAGACCTCCATGTCACTTGCTCTCGTAGAACCACAGGTAGTCGAAGGTCGCGACCGGTGCGGGGTTCGCGCCGGTGAACTCGCCGTGAGCGAAGAGACCGAGCTTCGCCGGGGCCGACAGCACCCACGACGCACCCCAGACCCAGTTCTTGCCGTCCACGCTGGTCCCGGCCTGGTAGACGTGTTCGCCGGCCGCGTTCTTGTGGTACGCCAGCCGCATCCACTCCGTCGGCGCCGAGCGACCGATCGCGGCCGCACCGTAGCTCGTCGCGCCGTCCGACGGTCGCGCCACCAGCTCCCGCCCGTACTCGTTCTGCCGCGTCTTCCAGATCGCCACATTCCCGAGCCGCGCGAAGTCGCTGTCGTTCAGGTACGCGATCATCCCGGCCTGCTGGTAGTTGCGGATATCGCCCGACCCGGTGTCGAGGTGCAACTTGGTCTCCGCGATCCAGCTGTCCCCGGCAGGCGTGTCGTGGAACAGCAATCCCGCGTTGTTCCCGCCACCGACCAGGTCCGCGTTCTGCAACGGCCACGACAATTTGCCGTCGGCAACTACTGCCTTCGCGTCCGGACGCACCCAGGACCAGTCCGCACCGAGCTCACCAGCGAAGTCGTCACCAGCGAGCAGCTTCCCCGGCTTCGGTACGGCGGCCAACCGTCGTACCGGCGTTGCCACCGGCCGCACGGTCAGGTTGTCCACCTCGGCCGACCCGAGCCACCGCACCGGCGCTGCAGCCAGCTTCAACCCCGGTACGTCGAGCTTCGCCTCGGCGTACACGTCACCCAGCCCGGCGTCGTTGATCCGCGCACTCACCGTGGAACCCGACACCTGGACGATCAGCTTGTTCCACTGCGCCGGATCGAAGTCCGCCGGCAACGAAGCAGACGCCGTACGACGTCCTGCCGCGACCGTCACCTTGCCCCGAGCCACCGTCGCGACGACCTGATGACCACCAAGCACCGTGCTGAACGACGACCCCAGCCGAACGTCCGCCTCCACCCGGAGCGAACCAGGTCCAGCAGACCTGCGAGTCTGCGCGGCACCCGAGATCGCGGCAGTCGGTCCACCCAGCGCATCACCAGGACGCCTGGAGGCACCGGCAATACCGCCAGCCGGGTCAGTCGCATCGATGCCCAGACCGGAACCCGTGACAGGGGCGGGCACCGGCGCCTCGGACGGACCGGCACCGGCGCGGGTCCGCGGCCAGCCGTCGATCCAGTCGATCCGGTCGATCAGCATCGGCCGGCGGTTGATCCCGAACGGGTCGGTCAGCCAGGCCGCGTTGCGGTCGATCGCGTGGTAGACGATGTGATCCTGACCGGCCGCGTCCGTCATGAACGCGTGGTGCCCCGGCCCGATCCACTTGTTGCCGTTCTGCGTGATGACCGTCGTACCGCCGACCCGGGACGCCGTCATCGCGACGCCATCGGCGTCCAGGAACGGACCCTTGGGAGAGCGGGATCGGCCGGCGAAGACCGAGTAGCCGGTGGTCGGGCCGGCACAGCAGTTCATCGACGACGCCATCAGGTAGTAGTAGCCGTCGCGGTAGACGACGTACGAGCCTTCGTACCGGTCGCCGATCGTCACCTGGGTCGGTTCGCCGACCGCGTGCAGGCCGTCCGGGGTCAGCTCGGTGACCGAGATGCCGCCGTAGAAACCGCCGTAGTACATGTATCGCTTGCCGTCGGCCGCGGTGAGCAGCGCGGGGTCGATGGTGTTGTACCAGCCACCGTTCCCATCGGACTTCGGTGTCACGACCGGTCCGTCGCTGACGGTCCACGGACCGGTCGGCGTCGGTGCGGTCGCGGCACCGATCGCGAAGTCGCTACCGGGGTTGGCCAACGTGTCGGTGACGGTGAAGTACATGACGTACTTGCCGTCGAAGTACCGGATGTCCGGTGCCCAGAAGAACGAACCCGGCGCCGCCCAGGCCGGCTTGGTCTGCTCGTTGAAGACCGTGCCCAGGTACTCCCAGGAGCTGAAGTCCTTGGTCCGCGCCATGTGCATCAGTCCGAACGGACCGTTGGCGACGAGGGGGTCCGAGGTGGCGTAGGCGTACCAGTAGCCGTCCCGGCCCTGGATGATCGACGGGTCGGCGAAGGTGTCCGCGAAGCTCGACGAGATCGCGTTGGTGGTGGTCGGCGCAGGCGCGGCGGTAGCGGCCGACGTACCGGCAGCCACGGCGGCCACAGCGAGCGCTGCAGCCAGGAATCGTTTGGGAGGCACGGGCAGGGGTCCCCTCTCGGATCACACGGTGAGCTGAATCAGATGCCACGAAGCCGGCGGCAGCGTGGCGGTGCAGACGCCGTCGACGATCTCGGTCCCCTCGATCACCCGGGGTACCACCCGGTCCGGATCGTCGGCCGTGTTCACGGCAGCACGGTCGTCGTCGTACAAGGCCAGATGCCGCGCGATCCGCAGGCTCCCGACCGGAATCTCCAGATCGATCTTGTCGGTCACACTCCGGTTCACCACGAAGATCGCGATCTCACCGGTCTGCTCGTCGTACGTCGCCGTGCTCCAGAGCGCGGGGACGCGGCCGAACGAGGTCGTGTCGATCTCCGGCCCGTCGCTGATCGCGGTCTGCAGCACGGTCGGGCCGGCGTACTTCGCGGTCAGCGCGAACGGATGGAAGATGGTCTGCCGCCAAGCGCGGCCGCCGGGCTCGGTCCTGATCGGGCCGATCACGTTGACCAGTTGCGCGAGGCAAGCGATCTTCACCCGGTCCGCGTGCCGCAGCAAGGTGATCAGCAGGCTGCCGACCACGACCGCGTCGTCGACCGTGTAGGTGTCCTCGATCAGCGGACCCACCTCGCGGATGCCGAGGCCGAGCTCACCAGGGAAGTCCGACTGGCGCCAGACGTTCCATTCGTCGAAGGAGAGGGTGATCTCTTTCGAGCTGCGCTTCAACGCCTTGACGTGGTCGGCGGTAGCGATCACCGACGAGATCATCCGGTCCATGTCCTCGGCCGCGGCCAGGAAACTCGCCGAGTCGTCGCGGGGTTCGTAGTACGCGTGCAGGCTGATGTGGTCGACCAGATCGTAGGTGCGCTCGAGGACGACCCGCTCCCATTCGCCGAACGTCGGCATCCCCGAGTTACTCGATCCACAGGCGACAAACTCCAGATCGGGGTCGACCCGGCGCATCGCGCTCGCAGCCTCCTCGGCCAGCCGCGCGTACTCCTCCGCGGTCTTGTGGCCGATCTGCCAGGGCCCGTCCATCTCGTTGCCCAGGCACCAGACCTTGATTCCGTACGGCGCCTCGTGGCCGTTGGCGACGCGGCGATCGGGGAGCTCGGTCCCGGCCGGCAGGTTGGTGTACGACAGCAACTCGACGGCCTCCTTGATCCCGCGGGTACCGAGGTTGACCGCCCAGACCGGCTCGACCCCGGCCTTACCGGCCCAGGCCATGAACTCGTCGGTGCCGAACTGGTTCGGCTCGATCGCCCGCCAGGCCAGGTCCAGCTTGCGCGGCCGCTGGTCCTTCGGCCCGACGCCGTCCTCCCAGTCGTAGTTCGAGACGAAGTTGCCGCCGGGATAGCGGACCGCGGTCACCCCGAGCTCGCGCACCAGGTCGAGCACGTCCTCACGGAACCCATCCGGATCGGCGGCCTGATGTCCGGGCTCGTAGATGCCGGTGTAGACGCAGCGGCCCATGTGTTCGACGAACGACCCGAACAACCGCCGGTCCACCGCTCCGACGACGAACGCCGGATCCACTACGAGCCGCGGCATGAAACCTCCAGTAGGCGAGCATTACAACGTTTACCGTGGATTCTTACAACGATTGACATCCGCGGTAAAGGGTTCACCCCTCGCGAGCGTGGCACACTCGGTCGACAGGTCGGTGACAGGAGGTTCGGATGGCGACCAGGCTGAGTGATGTGGCGGCGCGGGCCGGTGTGTCGGTGAAGACCGTGTCGAACGTGATCAACGACTATCCGCACATCACCGCGCACACCCGGGCCAAGGTCGAGGCCGCGATCGCCGACCTGGACTACCGGCCGAACGTGAGTGCCCGCTCGCTGCGCAAAGGCCGCTCCGACTTCATCGCGCTGGCGATCCCGGAGATGGCCTCGCCGTACTTCGCCGAGCTCGGGGCCGCGTTCTCCCGGGCCGCCAAGCGCCGTGGGATCACCGTGCTGATCGAGCAGACCGAAGGGGAGCCGGCCGCCGAGCAGATGATTCTGGACGGGATGCGCGGCCAGCTGATCGACGGCATCGTCTTCTCCCCGATCACCAGTTCACCGGCCAAGATCGGCGCGGCCGTGGGCAGCGGGAAGCCGATCGTCCTGCTCGGCGAGCGGACGACCGGCGGTACCTTCGACCATGTCGCGGTGGATTCCGTCCAGGCGGCGTACGACGCGACCACACACCTGATCTCGCTCGGCCGGCGGCGGATCGCGGCCATCGGTGTCGGCGGCGGCGGTGCGTCGGGGACGGGCGCCGTACGGCGTCGTGGGTATCGGAAGGCGTTGAAGGCGGCCGGGTTACCGCACGATCCGGAGCTGGAGCTGGCCGGGACGGGTTATCACCGGCTGGACGGCGCCGCCTCGATGCGCGCGCTGCTGGACCTGCCCGAGCCTCCGGACGCGGTGTTCTGCTTCAACGACCTGCTGGCCCTCGGCGCCCTGCGCACGCTCGCCGACGCGGGGCTGTCGGTGCCGGACGATGTGGCCATCGTCGGCTTCGACGACATCGAGGACGGCCGCTACCACTCGCCGTCACTGACCACGATCTCGCCGGACAAGGAGTGGCTGGCCGATCAGACGGTCGCGCTGCTGCTCGAGCGGATCGCCGGGAGCGGTGAGGCTGCGCGTCGCAACCTCACCGTCCCTTACACGTTGGAGATCCGCGAATCCACCGCTGGTTCAGAAGGCCGCTGAGCAGGCCGTCAGGTTGGCGGTGACACTGCCGCCGCGGGCGACGGTGACCGAGCGGGTCTCGAGGACCTGACCGGTCGGGCGTTCGCAGGTCAGTGTCCACGACTCCGTACCGCCACCGTTCTGGATGGTGATCGGGCGCGTGGACGGGTTGGTGTGCCACGTGTAGGAGCCGCCCGCGGGCACCGTCATCGTGGTCTCGAGGACGTCGGGCAGCAGGGTGCCGTTCCACGTCTTGGTGGTGAAGGACTTCTTCAGCCGCAGTACGGCGCCGGCCGGGCCGGTCCCGGTGACGACGGAGTGCCGGGCCGGGTTGATGGTGGACTCGGCCGCGATCAGGTACGCCTCACGGTTCCCCTTGCCCGCCGTACTGCCGGATCCGAAGTAGTAGTTCACTACGTTCGAGAAGGCCGGGTGGAAGCTGCCCCCGTGCTCGAACGTGAATCCGAGCCCACCCGTCGCGTAGTACGACCAGTCCTCGGTCGTGCCGGTGGTGTCGTACAGCTGGTACGACTTCTGGCTGGTGTAGGCGTTCTGCGCGGCCATCTGGTCAGCGAGCGACTTGTAGACCGTCTCGTCCGGCGTGTTCTGCGCGCTGGCGTAGCCGGGCGGCCGCAGGACGAGGTTGGAGTACGTGTGGTTGGTGATCAGCGTGGTCACCTGGTGCGCGGACACCAGCGACTGGATGTTGCGGGTCTCCGGCTCACTGAAGGCGCTCGGACCGCGGTAGGTCTCCGAGGTCGTGCTGGTCGATGCGCCCGGGCCACCCCAGAAGCCGGAGTAGTTGCGGTTCGGGTCGACACCGCGGGACTGGTTCGTCGACTGCGCGCACTGACCGGCCGTCGGGAGCTGGCCGTTGGTGATCCGGCAGTTCTTCCGCTTCATCTCGTACCCGAGGGTCCGGCTCAGGTTGAAGCCGTCCGGGTTCACCACCGGCACGATGATCACCTTGGACTTCGCCAGGATGTTCGTGATCCGGGTGTCGGCGCCGTCGTTCTTCAGCAGGTCGTAGGCGAACTCGATCGTCAGCTCACCCGACGGCCACTCGCGCGCGTGGTGCAGACCCATCATCAGGAACACCGGCTTGCCACTGCTGGTCGCGACGTCGTGCGAGATCTCCAGGCCCTGCACGGTCCGGCCTTCGAGCGACTTCTCCTTGAGACTGATCAGCTTGGCCTTGGTCGGGTACTGCTGCGCCAGACTCGCCAGGTTGTTGTTGAAGTCGGCCAACTGCCGGTACGCCGTCCGGCCGCTCGGCAAGGTGGCCAGAACCGCCTTGTTCCGCACGGCTTTCGCGTACTCGGCATCGGCCTTCTCGCGTTCCCGATCGGCGCCTTCGAGGTCGTCCTCCAGGACCGACCAGGTGAATCCGGCCAGCGTCAGCAGCCGGAGGTCACTCTTGCCATAGGCAACAACATCGGTGTACGCCGGTCCGGCTGACTCGGCCAGGTCGAGATCCAGGCTGGTCAGGCGCTTACGGTCGGACTGCGTCGGGGTGTTCACCCGGAGCAGTTGAATCAGCTCGTCGTTCTGCTCTGCCACGGCCTTGCGGTCCGGTGGCGCCGAGGCCTGCACAGCGGCAGGCAGTTGGCTCCCGGCACCGACGGCGAGGACGGCCGCCAGTGCGAGGGGAACGAGTCGAGTCCATCGGGCGGGACGGAACACGATGACCTCCAGTAGTTGAGGCATTGCATGCGGTAACTGGAGGGTAGAGGTAGCACCGGTCCCGGGGAAGCAGTTCCCCGCGCGGCGAGGGCTAACCTTCGCCGCCCCGGAGAATCACGCGGGAGTTCAGCGCCCTGCGAGGCCCGCGATCCGGTGAGCCACCCGCTGCTTCGCCGACGCCGACCGTCCGACCCGACCGAGGATCAGGTTCCGCAGGGGCCGCAGCGCGCGGGGCGCGTTCGCCACGCGCGTCAACCGGTGTGCCAGCGCCACCACCTCGACCGCCTCCGCCCGGCCCTGTACGACGTACGCGTCCAGCTCGGATTCGTCGCCACTGGTGATCGCGGTGGACAGCGCGCGGCCCAGTCCGACGGCATCACGCAGGCCGAGGTTCATTCCTTGCCCGCCGACCGGGCTGTGCGTGTGCGCAGCATCGCCGGCCAGCAGGACGCGGCCCTCCCGGTAGCGATCCGCGACGCGTTCGTAGACCCGGAACCGCGAACCCCACACGATGTCGGTCACGGTCGGCCGCACGGACTGCGGCCCGCGCACGGCCACCAACTGCTGCGCGTACGCGACGTCCGGGTGCTCGGGCGCGTCCGGCGTCGCGGCGACCAGCCGGAACGAGCCGTCCGCGAAGGGGGCGACCACAAGCACACCCTGGTGGGCGAAGTACAGAGTCACCTCGTCCGTCCGGAGTCCGCCATCGATACGGACGTCGATCAGACTGGCCGAGAGCATCGGGGTTCCGATCGGCATGGCGATCCCGGCAAGGTCCCGGATCGTGCTGCGGACGCCGTCGGCAGCAACGACGTACTGCGCGTTGATCACCTCACCGGTGTCGAGTGTCACCTGGGCCCGGTCGGCGTCCTGGGTCAGGCCGACCGCCGACCGTGGCCGTAGCACCGAGCCACCCAGCTCCTCCAGTCGCTCCAGCAGGACCGCCTCGGTCACCGTCTGCGGGATGGTCAGCGTGTAGGGGTGACTGGTCTGCAGGTCCCGGAAGGCGAACGCCGCGAGCAGCTTGTCACCGTCGCGAATCGCGAACTGCGGCAGCGCGAGCCCGCTCGCGAGCAGGGTCTTGGTGACACCGAGCGACTCCAGCGCATCCATCGTCCCGGCGTGAATCACCGCCGCCCGCGAGGTGTTCGCTCCGGCAGCGAGCTTGTCGACCACCGCTACCTCGTGCCCGCGTTGCCGGAGCGCGACCGCCGTCGCGAGACCGACGGGTCCGGCGCCCACTACTACGACCTCGACGTTCATCGCTACCTCCACGAGCACTTGTCAACATCTGTTGACTTTCACTGTAAGTAGTGGCTCGATAGAAGTCAACGACCGTTGGCATATGCTGGCCTGATGGTGCAGCGGAAGTCGGACCGGACCCGCGCGGCGATCCTCACCGCCGCCCGGGAGCGGTTCGGTGCCGACGGGTACGAGCGGGCCACGATCCGGGCGATCGCGGCGGACGCGGCGATCGATCCGGCGATGGTGATGCGGTATTTCGGCAGCAAGGAGAAGCTGTTCGCGGAGGCGGCCGAGTTCGACGTCCGGGTCCCCGACCTGAGCGACGTACCGGCCGCGGAGGTGGGCGCGGTGCTGATTCGGCATCTGTTCGCACGCTGGGAGGAGGACGACACCTTCCGGGTGCTGTTGCGGACCGCGGCGACCAACGAGAGCGCGGCCGAGCGGATGCGGCATGTCTTCGCCACGCAGCTCGCCCCGGTGCTGGGGCGGCTCGCTGTCGATCAGCCGACTGTGAGAGCCGGGCTGGTCGCCACCCAGGCCATGGGCTTCGCCCTCTGTCGCTACATTCTGCGGTTCCCGCCGGTGACCGCACTGACGGAGGATCAGGCGGTCGCCTACCTCGCGCCGACCGTCACGCGCTACCTGATGGCGCCGCTCAGCGCGGAGTGAGCCAGCGGGCGACCGCGGGAAGCGTCTCCTCGAGGGACGGCAGGTGCGGGTGCCACTTCGTCTCCCACTCGAGGGAGAGCGGGTAGTCGGTGCCTTCGAGCGCCTGCAGCAGGTCCTGGATCGGGAAGTCGCCGTCCTCGATCGCCACCGGCCGGTAGTTCTGCGTCGAGTCGCTCTGCTTGATCTGGACGAACTCCAGCCACGGCCGCAGTACGGCGAACGCCTCGGCCGGTGTCTCGCCGTGCGACCAGGTGTGCGCGCTGTCCCAGATCACCTGCACGTTGTGGCCGGCGACGTTCGAGTCGATCAGGCTCAGCAGGGCTGCCATCTTGCGGCCGGCGGAGTGCGAGTCGTGAGTCTCCAGCAGGATCCGCGACTCCTTGGGCGCGGTCGCCACCCGGTCCAGGGCCCGGATCTCGCCCGGGGTCGGGGAGTCCGTCGTACCGGCTTCGTCACCGGGGAACACGCGGACACCGCGGGCACCGAGGTCGGCCGCGAGCTCGAGGTGTGCCTCGAGCGGCTGCTCCTCGACCGCGCACAGGTTGACGTAGCTGCTGACCGCGAGAATCTCCAGGCCGGCGTCCTCGATCCGGCTGCGCAGCTCGCGACGCTCGGCCGGCGTCAGCCCGGTGTGGGTGAACTCGTCGGGCGCGGTCCGCAGTTCGAGCCCGGTCACTTTGTTGCTCAGGGCAAGCTTCAGGACCTCGTCCAGGGGTGCGCCGTGGCACCCCAAGGTGGAGAAGGCGAAGGGCACGATCAGGTCCAGCGACGGCGCGGGTGGGTCCGCGGACCGGTCGGCGGCTCGGGCTGGCTCGGCTCCTCGGGCTTGTACTCCTCCGCCGGCTGATACTGCCCGTACGACGACTCGGTGCCGTAGCTGTAGCTGTCGTACGACGGCGCCGGCGGCTCAGTGGTGCTCGAGTACTCCGAGCCGCTGTACGAGGTCGGGGTGTACGCGTCGTACGCCGGAGTCGACGGGGCCGACGGCTCGTAGGCGCTGCTCGTGTAGTCCGAGTTGTACCCGTACTGCGTCGAGTCGTAGCTGCTGGTGCTCGTGTACTCCGAGGTGTACGACGACGTGTAGTCCGTCGCCGGCGTCTCGTAGGACTGGTAGCTGGAGGGCTCGTACGACGAGCTGTAGTCCGAACCGTACGAGGGGGTCTCCGGGGTGTACGACGGCTCCGGACCGTACTCGGGGACCGAGGGGAGCGGCTTCGACGGCGTCAGGAAGTCGTCCTGCGGGGCCAGCACCGGCGCGGGCTCGTAGTACCCGGTCGAGGCCGGCTCGTGCGACGGCGGGTAGACGCTGTGCGACTCCGCCGGGATCACCGACGGGCTGTCCACCGCGACCCGAGCGGCCCTGCGACCAGCGCGCGCAACGGGCGCGGGCTCAGGCTCGGGTGCGGGCTCGTACGACGGGGCGGCCGTCGAGGTCAGGTAGTCCGAGGTGGTCTCGTACGACGTGTAGGGCTCGGAGTAGCTGCTCGCCCACGACGGCTCTGGGTCGATCTGCTGCTCCGGCTGGTACGCGTACGGGTCCGGCTGGACCGTGGTGCGGGACGGCTCGTCGCTCAGCCACCGGCTCTTGGCCGCGGCCAGCGGGTCCTCCTCGGGCGTCGACGAGCCCAGGAACTCGCTCCAGGACGGCTTGAGCGGCTGGTACGCCGTCTGCTCGGTGGGGCTGCTGGTGTCGTCCTGCCAGGTCGACACCGCGTCGAACTGCTCGGTGGAAGGACCGGCGTCGACCGACTGCTCGCTCTGCCAGTTCTCCGCCACCGGAGCGAACGGGCTCCACTTGGGCGCCTCCTCGGCCGGCTCGTCCGCACCGAACGGGCTGCCACCGGGGAAGGACCCCGCGGCCGCACCGTCTCCGGGGAACGCACTCGCGGCCGCCGCGAACGGGCTACCGGCCACCGGACCTGCCTCAGCAGCCGCTGGGAAGCCGGACCCGGCTGCCGCGGCGAACGGGCTGCCGGCTGCTGCCCCACCGCCACCGGCGAGCTGCAGCTCCGGCTGCCGCTCGAGCCGGCGCGTCGGCGACGAAGCGAGCCCGGCCTGGGCCGAGGCCGCGATCGGCTCCGCGATGGCGGGCTGCTCGTCGGTGTCGTCGTTCGCGTACGTCGGGACCGCGGTCAGCTTCGGCTCGCGCTGGTCCCACCACGGGGTCCACTCGCGCTCGGTCTGCATCGCGGTGATCTTGCGGATCACCAGGGTCGCGGCGACCGCGGACACCCCGGTCAGCAGCAGCGACGCCGTACCGGCGAAGGCGATACCGCGCAGGGAGCCGACGTTCGCCGGCATCCACATCAGGAAGCGGCGGACCACCACGTCGAACGCGAGAGCGCCGATCCAGGCGACCCACCACACGGAGGTGAGGGTCGGCGTCCTGAATCGGCGCAGGTCGTCGGCATAGACAGGGGTCTTCGAATCACTCGCGAGCCAGACGTCGTCGACGATCTGCTTCGGATACCAGAGGTTGGGGCCGGGGACGAACCAGCTGGCCAGCACCCAGCCGTGGCTGCGGCGGTGGTCGGCCTGGCAGAACACCTCGGAGTTGACCCGCGCGCGCCACAGCCAGATCACGAAGACCACGGCCGCGGCGACGGAGATGATGACGTTCGGGATCGCGGTGAACTTCGCGATCGCGTCGGCACGATTGAGATCCGCGTCGTCGACGTTCGGCATCCCACCCAGGTAGCGGTGGACCACGGAGTACGTGTTCCAGTCGGACCAGGTGGAGAGCAGGTGCGTGACAGTCGACGCGCCCAGCAGTCCGATCGCGATCTTGCCGACCGTACCTACCTGCTGGAACTCTTCAGTCGAGTGCGGCTGCCACTCATCTTCGGGCTGCTGAACAGCAGACAGCATTGCTGGTTGCGGGTGGCTCACGTCGTGCGTCCCTCGCGTTGCCGGAACTCCGTCTGTTAGTCGGTTCGGCCAGAACCTGCCCCCGCATGACCGAGCCATATTGATACCACGAAGTAGGTACGCCAAGGGAGCCGGTCCCAGCACGGAGGGTATCGACTTAACGTGTTCTTTTCGTACGGCCATCACCACTTGTAACGACCAATCCGACAGTGTGTAACGGTTTGGTTTACCGCGCAGGAGGTTCGAAGCGGGTGGACGGCTGACCGACCGCCCACCACGGCACCCAGGGCCGGTTCGTCTGCAGGTCGTCGATGCGCGCGATCAGCTGTACGGCGAACACCGCGGCCACCGAGGTGGACAGGGCCGAGACGGTCGACAGGATCACGTTGGTCCGCAGATCCCCGACCGTGTTCGCGCCACCGAGGACGCCGCGCTGCACGATGTTGCCGGAGACCAGACCGACCACCCAGGTCAGCCACCAGGCCCAGACCAGCCTGGTGCCGGGCAGGTCGCGCAGCGACTCGGTCTGCGGTGGCGTGCGCGGGTCGCTGGCCGCGACGATGTCGTCGACCACCTGCTTGGGGTACCAGAGGTTGACCACCGGGCAGATCCAGCTCCCCAGCACCCACCCCCGCGTGAACCGGTGCTCACCCCGGCAGAACATCTCCGCGTTCCACCGGACCCGCCACAGCCAGACGATGAACACCGCGGCCGCCGCGAACAGCGCGATCCCCGAGACGATTCCGAGTGAGCCGGAGAACAGGTCCGCCTCGGCCAGCCGGTCCGGATCGTCGCCGTACTGCTGGAGGGTCCGGTACGAGTACCAGTCCGACCAGGTGGTCGCCCAGGTGGTGATCGTCACGACGCCGATCAGCACCGAGGAGGCCAGGCCCATCGTCCGCTCGGAACTGAACCATCGGTCCAGCGGCGGTTGCGGCGGCCGGCTCGGCATGGATCAGATGTAGCACAACACCGCGTGACCGAGCGAGAACATCACGTCGTCGGCCGTCGAAAGTGTCGGTGCGGCGGTAGAGGATGGTGGCATGCGCTGGTGTGTGGTCGATTCGCCGATCGGTGAGCTGTCGCTCGCTGTGGACGAGACCGGTTTGTGCCGGGTCACGTTCCAGCGGCTCGACCGTCCGGCCGAGACCGATCCGCTGTTGACCAGGACCGCGGAGCAGCTCGCGGCGTACTTCGCCGGTGAGCTGCAGGAGTTCGACCTGCCGCTGTCGGTGCGCAGCGGGACGGACTTCGAGCGCGCGGTGTGGACCCAGCTCTCCCGGATCCCGTACGGCGAGATGCAGACGTACGGCGACGTCGCCAAGATCGTGGCGGGTGATGTCGGTGCATCCCGGGCGGTCGGGACGGCGTGCAACCGCAATCCGCTGCCGATCGTCGTTCCCTGTCACCGGGTCGTCGGGGCCGGCGGGAAGATGGTCGGTTTCGGTGGTGGCATCCCGACCAAACGGCATCTGCTGGAGCTCGAGGCACGGGTCAGTTTCGAGACCCTGTGGTCCTGACCGGGCACACAGCGAAACCTGACGAAGATCTGACACCGACATAGCCCTTTGCGGCGCGCCTCGTTGGACTTGGCAGGACTACCGTTGCTATCAGCGATCGATCGATCACCGAAGAATCAAACGATTCAGCAAGCGATCGAGCCGGCCGCCCTCCCACCTGCCTCGGAAGACGCCCACATGACGAAGACTCGCTCGATCGCCCACCCCCACCCCGATCTCGGCGCCCTGATGGACAAGAGCGCCGAAGACTGGTCCGCGCCCGAGATCCAGGACGCCGCCCGCGCGGCGCTCCAGATGCACGCGCCGGACCGCGAGCCGCTCACCCGCACCAAACGCTTCGGCATCGTCCCCTGGATGCATCGCAACCACGCGCTCTGCACCCACTGCGGCGGCACCTATCCGTGTATCACCCATCGCTACGCCACCCAGCTCCTCTCCGCCGGCCGCTACACGATGGCCGCCACCCACGGGGAGCCCGACTCCGGGCCGCAGCCGATCTGACCAAGGCTCCAGCGCACAACACGAAGGCCGCGACCCCCACGGGGATCGCGGCCTTCGCCGTTGCGGTACTTCGGTTCAGGAATCCGAGGGCTTGGTGTCCGTCGACTTCCTGGGGGTGGTGGTCTTCTTGGCGGCGCCGTTGGACGAGGCCTTCACCTCGGGCTTGGCGTCTTCGGCCTTGACCTCGTCAGCCTTCGGAGCCCCAGCCTTCGGGGTCTCGGCCTTCGGAGCCTCCGGCTTAGGGGTCTCGGTCTTGGCCGTCGTGTGGCCGTTGGCACTCTCCGAGCGCGGAGCTGCGGCCGAGCTGTAGTCACGGCCGCTGGTCGGCGTCGACTGCCAGGCCGGCTCCGGCGGGGTGAGCAGCTTCTTCACGGCCGCGGCAGCGAGCGCACCGAGGCCGAGCAGCAGCACCGCCGTACGGAGCTTGTGGCTCTTCTTCGGTACGTCGATCTCACCGCGCAGCGCGGCCTTCGTGGCCTTGCCCCGGCGCGAGGTCTCCTCGACCACCGGCTCGGCGGCGGCCGCCAGCGACGCCAGCGCGGCCGACACCTTCGGCAGCACGTCGTCGTTGAACCGCTCGCGCGCCTTCTCGGCAGCGTGCTCGGTGGCCGGTCCGACCTTGGACAGGGCATCGTCGATCCGCGGTCCGGCCTTCTCGACCGCGACGTGAGCCAGGTGCGCGCCCCGCTCGACCGCCTTCTCGGCGTACGGCGACACCTTCTCCCGCGCGGTGCCCACGGCCGGGCCGAGCTTCTCCGATGCCGTTTCGGCGAACGGCCGGACGCGGTCCTTCGCGATGTCGATCCGGCCCTTGGACTTCCTCAAACCCACAGTTCCCTCCATGGACGCACTGATACCGCTCTGGACAAATCCGGTCTCATCTGCATCGTACGCGTACCCACCTGTCAAACCCCCGGTACCACGGATTCTTGCCCGGACGTGACAGGATCGATGGCGTCAGATGTAACTACCGAGGAGTGACTCCCGTGGCCGAAGAGCTGTACGCAACCCTGCAGACGACGATGGGTGACGTCGTCATCCGGTTGTTCCCCAACCACGCACCGAAGACCGTGGAGAACTTCGTCGGCCTGGCCGAGGGCACCAAGGAGTGGACGGACGCCCAGACCGGGCAGCCGAGCCACGAGAAGTTCTACGACGGCCTGGGCTTCCACCGCGTCATCAAGGGCTTCATGATCCAGGGCGGCTGCCCGCTGGGCACCGGCACCGGGACGCCGGGCTACTCGTTCGACGACGAGATCCACCCGGAGCTCCAGTTCGACCGTCCGTACCTGCTCGCGATGGCGAACGCCGGCATCCAGTTCGGCAAGGGCACCAACGGCTCGCAGTTCTTCGTGACCGTGACCCCGACCCCGCACCTGAACCGCAAGCACACGATCTTCGGCGAGGTCGCCGACGACGCGTCGCGCAAGGTGATCGACGAGATCGCGGTGGTCCCGACCGCCGCCGCCGACCGGCCGATCGACCCGGTCGTCATCAACCACGTGGTCATCGAGCGCAAGAACGCCTGATCCACCCCCGCGGGACCGGTCACCGGACCGGTCCCGTCGCCTTCCCCCCGGAGGACCGCCGTGACGACCGCTTCCGTCTGCTACCGGCACCCGGACCGGCCCGCCGGTGTCCGCTGTCAGCGCTGTGACCGCCCGATCTGCCCGGACTGTATGAACAGTGCGGCGGTCGGCTTCCAATGCCCCAGCTGTTTCAACGAGGGTGTGAAGTCGATCCCGAAGACCCGGACGTCGCTCGGCGGCATCCAGCGCGGCAACCCCCAGGTCATCACGATGACCGTGCTCGCACTGAACGTGCTGGTGTTCATCGGGGTCCGCGTCGGCAGCCCGCAGGTCCTGAACGATCTGGTCCTGTTCCCGGCGCTGGTGGAGACCGAGCCGTGGCGGCTGCTCACGTCGGCCTTCACCCACGTGCAGATCTTCCACATCTTCTCGAACCTGTTCATGCTCTGGCAGATCGGGCCGCCCCTGGAGCAGATGCTCGGCCGGCTGCGCTTCACCATCCTGTACCTGCTGTCCGCACTCGGCGGCGGCATCGCGGTCTGGCTGATCAGCGCACCCACCTCCGCAACACTCGGTGCGTCCGGTGCCGTCCTCGGCCTGGTCGGCGCCCTGCTGGTGGTCAGCCGCGCCCGCAACCTCGACGTCACCTGGATCCTCGGCTACGTCGCCATCACCGCCGTACTGTCCTTCGTGATCCCGAACATCTCCTGGGAAGGCCACCTCGGCGGCTTCGTCACCGGCGCCGCAGTCGCCTGGCTCTTCCTCCAGGACACCAAACGCCGCCGCAGCAAAGCCCGCCTTTAGCCCACGGCGTGTTCCGTACGACGCGGCCCGAACAGGTCGTCGTGGTCGAGCGCCTGCCCGTCAAGGTGCCAGCTCCAGCTCGTCGTCGGCGTGATCCGCAGGTACGGCCCGGCACCGAACCGCCCCGCGCGCGTCACCACCTCGGCCGTCCCGTACACCCGCAGGAACCGCGGTGACCACGGATCGACCGAGACCAGGTCGTCGATCACGAACGCCACCTGCTCCTGCCCCGCCGCGACATTCCGCAGTTTGCGGGTCCGGGCCGGCTCCATCGCCCCGCCGATGTAGAAGTACGTCCCGTCGTACTCGAACCCCACCGGCACGACGTCCGGCTGTCCGTCCGCGCCGACCGTTGCCAGCCGGGCGAGCGGCTGGGTCTTCAGGTAGTTGAGTTCTTCCTCGGTGAATGCCATACACTCAAAGTACAACGCGCGTTGTACTGATGCCAGGGGGATCCGGTGGTCCGAAGTAGCAAGCGGCAGGATGTGCTGGGCGGTGCGTTGACCGTGTTCGCGCGGGACGGTTACGCGCGGGCGAGTATCGACGTGATCGCGGCCGAGGCCGGCGTCTCGACACGGACGCTCTACAACCACTTCGGCGACAAGGCCGGGCTGTTCCAGGCGGTCATCCAGGAGAGCGCGACTCGGGTAGCCGCTGCGCAGCTGGCCATCGTCGAGAGTCACCTGACCGAGATCACCGACCTGGAGTCCGACCTGGTCGCGTTCGGCATCGCCTGGCGGACGCCGGTCCCGGACTTCGCCGAGCACTCGGCTCTGGTCCGGCAGATCAACGCCGAGGCCGGTCACATCCCCGAGGACGCCATCAACGCCTGGCAGGAGGCCGGACCACTCGCCGTACGGCGGGCAATCGCCGACCGGTTCGCGGCCTTCGCCGCCGACGGTCTGCTCCGGATCGACGACCCACTGCGTGCGGCGCTGCACTTCTCGCAACTCATCTCCGGCTCCAACCCGTCCTACCGTGGAGGACCCATGCCCGATCTTGCCGACACCGTCACCACCGGGGTGCACGCCTTCCTCTATGGGTACGCCGGCTGATGCGCTACCGCTTGTTCGGTCGCACTGGACTCCGCGTCTCCGAGCTCTTCCTGGGCGCTATGCGCTTCACCTCGGCCGAGCAGGCCCGCCCGATCATCGACCTGTACGCCGACTCCGGTGGCAACGTGATCGACACCGCCGACGCCTACGGTCCGAGCGAAGACATCGTCGGCGAGGTCCTCACCGGACGCCGGGACCAGTTCGTGCTCGCCTCGAAGTACTCGCTGCCGCGGGACCCGCACGATGTCAATGCCACCGGCAACCATCGGAAGAACCTCCGGCTCGCGCTCGACTCCAGCCTGCGCCGGCTCGGCACCGACTACCTCGACATCTACTGGGTGCACTACTGGGAGCGGCACACCCCGATCGAGGAGACCCTGCGTGCCCTCGACGACGCCGTCCGCGCCGGGAAGATCCTGTACGCCGGGATCTCGGACGCACCGGCCTGGCTCGTCGCCCGCGGCAACACCTTGGCCGAGTGGCGGGACTGGTCGCCGTTCGCGGGTCTGCAGGTTCCGTACAGCCTGCTGCAGCGTGACATCGAGCGCGAACTGCTGCCGATGGCAGAGGCGTTCGGCATGACGGTCGCTGCCTGGGCCCCGCTGGCGCACGGCCGACTCACGAAACCCGCGGCCGACGACTCCGTGGTCAGCACCGTCCACAAGGTCGCGGCCGAGCTCAATGCCACCCCCGCCCAAGTCGCCCTCGCCTGGACCAGGACCCATTCGCGCGCGGTCCATCCACTCGTCGGCGCGAGCTCACCCGACCAGCTCACCGACAACCTCGGCGCGCTCGACCTCGATCTGCCGCACGACGCCGTACAGCGACTAGAGGCCGCCACCGACTTCGCCGTCGGCTTCCCGCAGGACTTCATCACCGAAGCCATGCTCGACCCCGACCGGATCGACGGCCGCCGAAACACCAACTGAGGTTCAGTGAGGCCGTCCCCAGACCACCGACGCGGTGATCGGGAGGCTGAGCCAGCCGTCCCGCTCGTACTCTCGGACCACCGCGGCCACCTTGTCGTCGAAGCGGGCGGCCTCGTCGGCCGGCATCAACTCCCGGGCCAGGGATGCGGTCGAATGAAACTGTTCGATGTAGTCGCGCGTCGGTTGGGTGAAGACCACGGCGCCGGTCTCCCGCCGACCATGGATGTCGAACAGGCCTTGCTCGGCCAGCGCGTCCGGCAGTGAGAAACCCGGGTCGTACGCCGAGTTGCGGGTGTGCGCGACGATCACCTCGACCAGCGCGTCCTGCCACGGAAGTTGGTGATATCGCTGGTCAACGATGGCCAGCACGGCGTTCGGCGCGAGGAGCCGTTCGATCCGGGCCAGAGTGGTGGTCGGGTCCATCCAGTGCAGGCTGGCGCCGGCGGTGACCAGACCGTATGGCCCTCGCACGGTCATCTGCTCGGCCGGCTCCACGAGCCACACCAGGTTGCTCCGTTGCCCGCCGGGGCGGCGACGTCCGGCAGCCACCATCGCCGCGGAGATTTCCACCGCGTCGACCCGGTCGACCCGCTCGGCCAGCGGCCGAGCCAGCGCGCCGTCGCCGGCCCCGATGTCGAGCACCGCCCGGGGTTCGTCGACGATCAGCTTTTCCAGCATGTCGAACAGCTCGGCGGGGTACGGCGGGCGGTGCGCGTACGCCGCGGCCACGCCGGCGTGCTGGAACGACGAGGCCAGGCGGCGACTGGACATACAACCTCCACGGTGAGTATCCGGTCACTGCTTACCACGAAGCCGGTATACGGGCTAGGCCACAATTGACGCTCGGTTGGATAAAGAGCCGTGACACCTTCCGGCTGGGGCGCGTCTAATCGAGGCACGTCCCGACGGGGGACCCAGGCGGTTAGGACGGTTCGATGAGCCCACGAGCAGTGGACAAACGCGCCCGGCCCGGTAACGAGCCGGGCTCCGGGTCAGCGGAGGATCAGGCAGCTGTCCCCGAACTCGTGCCAGAGGTATCGCTCATGCAGAGCCGCGTCGTAGGCCTGTTGCACGGTGCCACCTCCCGCAACAGCCTCAAGGAGGAGCAGGTGCGAGGCCTCGGGGGCGTGCATTCCGGTGACGAGGCCGTCGACGACGGCAGCGGGGTGGTCGGGACCGAGGACGAGGTCGGTCCACCCGTGCGCAGCGACGACTGATCCGTCGGCCGCGACCGCCGACTCGATCGCCCGGACCGCAGTGGTTCCCACTGCCACGATGCGACCGCCGTTGCCCTTCACCCAGTTCACCAACCGTGCGGTGTGCTCGGGTACGTCGTACCGCTCGGGCAACGGCGGTTCGTGGCTCTCCAGTGAGGAGACGCCGCAGTGCAGCGTGATCGGCGCGATCAGCACCCCCTGCGCGGCCAGCCGGCTCACCAGCTCGAAGCTGAACGGCCGGGCCGCACTCGGCATCTCCGCGCTACCCGGGTCCCGGGCGAACACAGTCTGGTACGACGCGATCGGCCACCGCTTGTTCACGTAGCTATAGGTGATGGGACGCCCGTGCCGATGCAAGTAACTGATCATGTCCGTCACCGGCGGCTTGGCCCGCCACAGGCGGTTCGAGTCCCGCTGGTGTGGAGCCAGCAGGGTCAGGATCCCGCGTGGCAGCTCCACCTGGTCACCCGCCGTACCGCCGAACATCGGTGCGCCGCCGTTGCGCAACTCGACCACCCAGTTGCCGTCGTCGAGCGCAGTGGAGAAGTGCACGACCACTGGGGCCACTCCCGCACCTGTGATCCAGGTGCCGTCGACTGCGGCCGGCAGCGTCCCGGACGTGTTCACCAGCAGGAGATCGCCGGGCCGGAGGTGATCACCGATCCGATCGAAGCGGGTGTGCGTGACGGCCGACCCCTCCGCGACCAGCAGCTTCACCTGATCCCGCGACAGCCCTCTGGCCTCTGGCGGTTCAGTGGCGTTGAGCGAGTCCGGCAGAACGAATCTCGTGTGTGGATGGACAGTCACGATGTCACCGCCGGCGCGAACTCCGCAGCCCGGTAGCGACCACTCGCCGGCCGCTGGTCCAGCAACGCCAGAAACGCCGGTACGACGGTCGCGGGCTCCGGGCGATCCGAGATGTCCTCACCGGGGAAGGCAGCCTGGTGCATCGCGGTCCGCAGATCACCTGGGTCAACGGCGTACACCGCCAGCGACGGGTGCTCTGCCCCGAGCACTCGAGACGCGTGGTCGAGTGCCGCCTTGGCCGAACCGTAGCCACCCCAGGTCTCGTAGGGCTCGACTGCGGCATCGGAGCTGACGTTGACGATCACACCGGTCGCCGTCGTGAGTGCTGGGAGCAGAGCCTGCGTCAGGGCGAGTGGTGCGACCACGTTGACCTCGTAGACGCGACGGAGCTCGTCGAGGTCCGCAGAGCCCAACGCCTGCAGCGGACTGGGCCCGAGGTAGCTCGCGTTGTTGATCAACAGGTCGAGACGGCCGAGCTCACCGATGACATCGGCCAGATCGGCGCGGTGCTGCGGATCGGTCACATCGCCGGCCAGCGGTACGACGTCGGTACGGTCGGCCAGCGCATCGGCGGCATCCTTGAGTGCGTCGGCACCGCGGGCATCGATCACCAGCGCCCAGCCCCGATCGGCCAGCCCGTGGGCCAGCGCGAGGCCGAGGCCGGCCGAAGCACCGGTGATGAGAGCGACAGGACGGTTCGCGGGTTCAGGAGTCATGCCCACGACTGTCCAACTTCAAGTTAACTTGAGGTCAAGAGGATCCCTGGATTGAGCACGCCTTCCGGGTCGAGCACACCCTTGACCGCACGCAACGCCTCCGCGGCCAGCGGACCGATCTCCGCGGCGTAGGCCTCACGGTGATCCGTCCCGACGCCATGGTGGTGGCTGATCGTCCCGCCCGCTTCAGCGATCGCAGTGTTCGCAGCGAGTTTCGCCTGTCGCCACTGGTCGATCGGCTCAGTGGTCTGCGCGCAGATGACGGTGAAGTAGAGCGATGCGCCGGTCTCGTACACATGTGACACATGACAGAGCACCAGCGGCGGAGTGCCTTGATCACTGAGCGCCTTGACCAGCGCATCGGTCACAGCAGCCTTCAGTGCGGGGATGCGCGACCAGAACCCTGCAGTCTCGAGTGTTTCGACCAGTGCGCCTTCGTCAAGCAACGGATCCCGCAGGTACGGCGCCTTGTACCGCCCGACCCGCCAAGCCTCACCTGCCTCCGCACCGAGGTTCTGACCACCTGCTGCGGTCAGCACGTCACCAGTCGCCGATTTGTACGGACCGTCGAAGCCGACAATCGCCAGTACGCCGCCTGGCCCGTCCGGATGGTTGACCGCGGTCTCGGCCTCGTCCGACAACCGCAGCACAGTCGGCAACGGCCCGTCCTGCGCCAATCGCCGTACGGCGGTCAGTCCGGCCTCGAAGGTGTCGAACCGCCACCCCTCGAAATGCCGCTCCTCCGGCCGCGGGCGGATCCGGACGACGACCGAGGTGATGATGCCGAAGGCACCTTCGGATCCGAGCACCAGCTGGCGCAGATCCGGACCGGCTGCCGACATCGGCGCGCGGCCGAGCTCGACCGTGCCGCGCGGAGTCGCCAGCGTCAGCCCGACCACCATCTGGTCGAACCGCCCGTACCCCGCGGACGACTGCCCGCTGGACCGGGCGGCGGCGTACCCACCGATGCTCGCGCCTTCGTAGGACTGCGGGAAGTGCCCGAGCGTGTAGCCGTGTTTCGCGAGCAGCGCCTCGGCCGCCGGACCACGCACGCCGGCCTGCAGCGTCGCGGTCCGCGAAATGTCGTCGACCTCGAGCAGTTGATCCAGCCGACGCAGGTCCACGGTCACGAACCGCCGGGACGCCGCGAGCCCGCCGACCACCGACGTACCGCCCGAGTAGGGCACCACTGCCAGGTCATGCTCGGCGCAGGCGGCCAGCAACGCCAGGACCTCGTCATGGGTGGCCGGGAAGACGACCGCGTCGGGCATGTCCGAGGTGTCACCGGCACGATGCCGCAGCAGGTCAGGTGTCGAGTACCCGCGGGTGTGCGCCCAGCGCGCGGTCAGATCGGTCGTCACGTGCTCCGCTCCGACCACCTCGGCCAGGACGGCCACCTGCTCAGGCGAGAGCCCCGGGCGGTCCGCCGGATCGACCGGGCCGGACTCAGGACGCCGTACGCCGAGGTGGTGCAGCGCGGCGAGTGCCGGAGCCGGCACCTCGACCGAGACCTCCGGATCACCCCAGCGGCCCGGCGTGAGTTGCACCACCGGCAAGTCGGATTCGGTCATTTCGAGCTCCCCATCACTGCTTCGCCGGGGTAGCGTCGTGGGCAGATGAAACCCCTGATCACACCTGCCCACGACGGTTCCCGGACGTCGGAGTCGCTGATACACTCTGACGTGTGATGTCTCAGCGTAGCAGCGAATCAGGGTCCGAGACCAGCAGTCGTCCCACTCCCGCCAACGCAATCGGCGAGGAGCGGATCCTGGACGCGGCGTACGAGCTGTTACTGGCGATCGGGATGCGCCGGATGACGATGGCCGATATCGCCCGGCACGCCGAGGTCTCCCGCGCCACCCTCTACCGCCGCTGGCCGAATGTGCAGGCTGTGGTCGCCGCCCTGATGACCCGGGAGTGGACGACCGCGCTCATGTCGGCCTTCCAGCCGGACGCCGCCGACGGCCGCACGCGCCTGGTCGAGGGCGTGGTCGAGGTCGTCGCGCACACCCGCGTGCACCCGCTGATGCGCAAGATCATCGAGCTCGATCCCGAGTTCCTCACGCCGTACCTGCTCGAGCGCCGCGGCAGCAGCACGGTCGCACACCTTGCGCTGGTGGAGGAGGGCATCAAGGCCGGGCAGGCGGACGGTTCGATCCAGGACAGCGATCCGGTCTGGCTGGCCCGGCAGATCATTCTGGTCGCGCTCGCCTCGGCCGTGTCCGGTCCGGTGATGGCCTCGAAGGAGGAGTACCCGAAGCTCGACGAGCAACTCCGCGACATGCTCACCAAATACCTGACGCCATGATCGCCTCCATCGGCAACGCCAGTCTGAACGCGGCTCGCCGGGCTCGTGAGCTCGACTGGCTGGCGACGACCGGCAAGGTCGACGTACTGGTGATCGGCGGTGGCGTGACCGGCGCCGGCGTCGCACTGGATGCGGCCGCTCGCGGTCTGACCGTTGCCCTGGTGGAGAAGCACGATCTGGCCTTCGGGACCAGCCGCTGGAGCTCGAAGCTCGTGCACGGCGGTCTGCGCTACCTGGCCTCCGGGCACGTGGGCATCGCCTATGAGAGCGCGGTCGAGCGCGGGATCCTGATGAAAACGACCGCGCCGCACCTCGTCCATCCGGTTCCGCAGCTCGCGCCATGGATGCCGCAGGCAAAGGCTTCACAGGCGGCGCTGCTGCGCGGCGCGTTCCTCGGTGGCGACATCCTGCGCACGTTCGCACGGACCAGCGACGACTATCTGCCGCACTCCCGCCGGGTCAGCTCGGCCGAGGTCATGCGCTATGCACCGACCCTGCGACCCGAGGGTCTACGCGGCGGCTTCCTGACCTGGGACGGCCAGCTGTACGACGACGCCCGGCTGGTGATCGCGATCGCTCGCACGGCCGCGCAGTACGGCGCTCGCGTGCTGACCCGCGTCGCAGCCACCGAGGTGACCGGCCATGGCGCCGTACTGGTCGACCAGCTGACCGGGGACCGGATCACCGTGGATGCGACGGTCGTGATCAACGCAGCCGGGATCTGGGCCGGCCAGATCACCGACGGCATCAAGCTCAGGCCCAGCCGCGGCACTCATCTGGTCTTCCCACAGACTGCCTTCGGTGGACTGTCCGCGGTGCTGACCGTGGGCGTGCCGGGGGAGCTGCGCCGGGTGGTGATGGCGATCCCTGCGCCGGACGATCGCGTGTACGTCGGACTGACCGATGAGGACGCGCCTGGTCCGGTGAGCGACGTACCGCGCGCGACGGACGGAGAGATCGACTTCCTCCTCGACACCATCAACCGTGCGGTGCAGACGCCGCTCACCCGGGCCGACCTGCTCGGCACGTACGCCGGACTGCGCCCGCTACTCGACACCGGCCATGGCAACAAGACAGCCGACATCTCGCGGCGGCACGCGGTGATCACCGGGCCGGACGGGCTGGTGACCATCGTCGGCGGCAAGCTGACCACCTACCGGCGGATGGCGCAGGACGCACTCGACACCGCGCTCGCACAGTCCACACTCAGCACCCGCCGCCCCTGCATGACGCACCGGATCCCACTGGTCGGTGCGGCCGACCGGGTCCGGTTGGCGTCAGTAGCCGCTCCGGCGCGGTTCGTCCACCGGTACGGCGTCGAGGCGCCCCAGGTGATCTCGGCGGCCGGCGCCACCCTCGACCCGGTCGCGGCCGGGCTCAAGACGACGTACGCGGAGCTGCTGTTCGCAGTCCGGCACGAGGGTGCGCTCGACGAGGACGACGTACTCGACCGGCGGACCCGGATCGGCCTGTCCGCCGCCGACCGCGAGCTGGCACTACCTGCGGTCCGGGAGGCGTTCGCCGCGGTCTGAGCGCTCCCTCTCCGAGATACCGTTGTTGCGGGGAGGATCACGATGACTCAGCCGTACTATCCGGTGCCGCGGCACGGGCCGTATGCGGTGCTGCCGCCGCGCTACCGGCCGCTGCGCACGTTTGCGCTGGTCGCCATCGTGCTGATGGGACTGACCGCTCTCATCACCACACTCCAGTCGGTGCTGATGTGGCGCTCCTACGACGAGGTGAAGAACTTCATCTTCCTGAACCTCACCGAGGAGGAGTTCGAGAACGCCACGAACGCCATCGTCGGCAGCGGCTGGCTGGTCAACATCCTCGGCTACCTGCTGTTCGGGACGGCCATCGCTTACCTGCTCTGGCTCTGGTACGCCCGCGAGAACAGTGACTTCCTGAACTCCGCCTTGGCGCCGCGACCACCCGCGAACCCCCTACCGCCCGGCCAGGGGCTGCACCGGCGGAGCGCGGGCTGGGTGATCGGAGCGTGGTTCTGCCCGGTCGTCCAGTTCTGGTACCCACTGCAGCTCGTCCGGGACATCGTCGTCGCCAGCGAACCCCTGGAGCAGCCGGGAGCGGCCAAGAGCCAGCAGATCCGCGCGCTGCTCTACAGCTGGTGGGCGACGTGGGTCGGCTACTGGGTGATCATCGTCGCCGGTCTGCTCGCCGCGACCATCGGCTTTTTCGCCTTCTTCATCCAGGTGGTCGAGTCCGCCGACAACGCCGGCCGGACCACCCAGTTCTACGAATTCCAGGACGTCATGGTCCGGGTCGCTCTCTGGGTGGACATCGGCTTCTCGGTCGCCGCACTGCTGCTGATCGTCGCCACGGTGTCGATGACGCTGCTCATGCTCCAGGTCAACCAGTGGCAGCAGCAGCGAGTCACAGCACCGCCGATCGCCCCCGTGCAGGACTACCGGCCGCCCAGCTTCCCGTCCTACCGCCCGCTGTCGTAGAGCACCACGGCGGTCGCGTCGTCGTACCGTTTCCACCGGATCGTGGCCGCGGCGTCGTCGTACGCGCGGACCCGCCGGATGAGCGCTGCGGGTCCCTCGCTCGTCAGCACGGTCATCAGGTCGTCCCAGCTCCGCCCGTAGTGCTCGGCGTACCGGGAGGCGCCATCACTCAGTACGCCGATCGCCGCGACCTGCGCGCGGTCCGTCGTACCGGTGACTGCCTGGTACGCCGCTGCCGGGTCGGTGCTCGCCACCCAGAAGCCGTCGGGTGCGTTGCGGAGGCGGCGGACGCTCTCCACTGTTCGCTCGGGCAACTGCTCGAGCCGATCGTCGCTGTGGACAGTCACGGCTTGGTCGGGTGCGCGGTAGACGACTGGTGAGTCAGCCAGCACCAGATGCTCGACGTGGTCCGGCCGGACGCGCACCATGGCGACTGTGGACGACGGACTGTCCCGATTGGTGAGGTCACAGCTGTCCGCGTGCTCCGCACAGACCGCAGCGATCGCCTCAGCCAGTACGTCGGCCAGTGGCGCCGTGGATGCGGTCAGCAGGGGAGGTGCGGCGTACCGGGCGATGCGACCGACCAGCCAGGCCACTGTGTGGCGGCAGCCGGAGTCGATGCCCTGGAACGGAGTGGCACCGTCGAGCACCACTGCGAAGTCAGGGCCGGTCAGCACGAGGTCTTCGTTCACTGCGGGCGGTTGACGATCCGGTGCGGGCTGACTGCTCGAGCGAATCTCCACCTGGTCAGTCTGCCCGCGGAGCGGCCCAACTGTCGGCGAGTGACTGCTCCAGGGCGATCTTGGGCGACCAGCCGATCCGCTCACCGATCAGTCCGATGTCGGCCTGCTGCCACGGATCACCCAGCGTGCCGTCCTGCGCCGGGTCGTCGACGATCCGGGCCGGCTGGCCGCTCAGCTCGAACAACTGACCGGCCACATCGCGGGCCAGCGTCGCCCGGCCGCTGCCGACGTTCAGTACCGCGGGCAGCTTGGTGTCGGTCAGAGCGACCGCGACCACCGCCTCGGCGACATCCCGGACGTCCACGAAGTCGCGCCAGACATCGAGCGATCCGACGTCGATCTGCTGCCGGTCGCGCAGGCCCGCGATCACCCGGCCGGTCACCGTCGTCACCGGAGCCCCGGGCCCGACCACATCGAAGATCCGCAGCACGACGGCATCGGCGCCGTTGCGCTGGGCGCGGACGGTCAGCTCGGAGCCGGCCAGCTTGGTCAGCCCGTACGGACCGGCCGGCCGCAGCGCGGATCCCTCCGACTGACTCGCGCCGTGCGGACCACCGCCGTACTCGGCCGCCGCTCCGAGCTGGACGAACCGGGCGTGCCCGGCACTGTCACGGGTCGCGGCCAGCAGCGCCTCGACCGCGGTGACGTTCGCTGCGACCAGGTCAGCCGGATCACCGGAGGTCGCGCCGACCGCATTGATCACCACCGTCGGCTTGTACAGGCCGATCTGGGTCTCCAGTGCGTACGAATGCATCGATGCCAGGTCGCAGCGCAGGTGTGGTTCACCCCGGTTCCGGCTCAGTCCGCGGTACTCGACGCCCCGATCGGCGAGCAGCGCACAGATCCGGCCACCGAGGAATCCACTCGCGCCGAACACCATCACCCGCTCTGATCCGCTCACCCCTCCATCGTGCGGCCCGTAGTTGTCGGTCCGCTGAAGGCATCATCACAACCTGACGCGTAAGCATCACAACTGTCTGTCGGTTGCGGGTGGCAGGGTGGGGGGATGGCAACCAGGCACCAGGCGATACCGACGGAGTCGACGGTTCGGGAGTGGGACGATCCCGAGCTGTCCGGGCAGACGCAGCGGCGGGTGCTGTTCATCGACACCGACCTGACCGAGGTGGAGAACCGCGGCGGGGTGTTCGAGGAGTGCACGTTCCGCGGGGTGCGGTTCAACGCGTCGACCCACACCGATGCCGCCTTCGTGAACTGCACCTTCGTCCGGTGCTCGCTGTTCGACGCCACGTTCACCGGGTGCAAGCTGGTCGGCAGCTTCTTCGACGACTGCACGTACAACCTGCTCAAGGTCTCCGGCGGCGACTGGTCGTTCACCGGGCTGCCGGGTGCGGACCTGCGCGGGGCGGAGTTCAACGGCGTGAAGCTGCGCGAGGCCGATCTGACCGGGGTCCGGGCGGCGAAGGCCGTCGTACGGGATGTCGATCTGTCGGGTGCATCCCTGCAGCGGGCCGATTTCACCGCGGCCGACCTGCGCGGTTCGGACCTGTCGACCCTCGACCCGCTCACCGTCGGGCTCCGGGACGCGCGGATCGATTTAACCCAGGCGATCGTCCTGGCGACCGCGCTCGGGCTGGATGTCCGGCCCTAGCCTGTGGATAACTTTACGTAGCTGAGCCGTCATCCCCCGGGTTACCCACAACCTGTGGATAACCTTCCGGATAACTTTCTGCTCGGGCAGCGATCGCTCAGCGCGTTCGGACCATCGGCCGGAGCCCGTTCGACGGTTTGGCGACCACCGGGACCGGGCGGAGCGTGCCGTGCTCCCGCCGCCGATGCCGCGCCGGCGGACGAGGCCGTACGACGATCATGGCCGCGTGCTCGACGACGTACGGGCCGGTGACCAGCTGCTGTCGTCGCGCGATGGACTGTACTCCAGCCACCAGCCCGACCCCACAGAACGCACCGGCCGTGTTCGCGATCAGATCGTGCAGCTGACAGGACCGTCCGAGCTGGGGGATCAGCGCCTGGATCGCCTCGACCGAGGCCGACAGCCCGATCCCGGCGGCGATCCCGTCACCCGGCCGGCCACTCGCCAGCGCCAGCGCACCGGCCGCCGGCACGAACAGCAGGACGTTGAGCAGACCCTGGACCGAGGTCAGTCCACCGGTCGTGGCGAGGTGGGTACCGCACTGGCCGACCACCGTGCTGAACCGGTGCGGCGTCGGGCTGAGCGTCGCCGCCAGCACCAGCGCGAACGCCGCCGGCATCCCGAACGCTGCGAGGCGAGGGGGCAGTGCCCCCGGCCGCCGCAGCGACGAGAGTGCGACCGGCAGTGCCATGCCGCTCAGCACGAGCCAGGTATCCAGTAGATGTGGGATGCCGCGATAAGTCTCGAGCACTCGCCGGACCCTCCCGTGGTCGACCGCCTGTCTCGATCTCTTCCTCCCCTCGACAATCTGCCGTCGCAGGCACCACCCGCCACCCTTGTCCGGACATCTGCACGCACCCGCAAACAACCCGTGACAATCCGAGCACAAACTGTCACGCCATGAAGGTGCCGAGGGCAACGATCTTTTGCGTTGCGGATCAACCGATCGGTGGAGGCGGCGGACCGGCCGCGCGCCGAGAGTGGAGACATGTCGATCAATCCCACTGCGTCCCGGACCAGCAGTACCTGGCGTAGCGTCACGCTGCTGATCACCGCTTATCTCGCCGTCAGCGTCCTGACGCTGGCGGGCATCATCGCCTTGCGCAACAACACCGCTGCGGTGAACGACGCGGTCTGGATCCGCGGCACGGTCGTGGTCGCGAGCGCCGTACTGACGCTGTCGTTCGTCCGCCGCGCCGCTCGTGGTTCGGCGCGAGCCTTCCTGCGGCTGCGGCTCGTCACCGCGATCATGCTCGTCGCGATCGTGGTCATCGACGTACTGCCCGGCACCTTCCCGCTGTGGATGAAGGTCGAGCAGGCGATCTGTGGCCTGCTGCTGCTCGGTGTCGTGCTGCTCGTCAACGGCAAGCACCTGCGCTCGGTGTTCACTGGAGCCTGAGGAGGCGCACATGAGCGAGCGGGTCTGGCCGGTCCGGCTGACGGTGGTGCCGTACGTCCTGCTCGCCGTACTGACCGCCGTCACGGTGCTGATCAGGCAATCCGACGGACGACCGTTCGGCACCGACCTCGTTCTCTGTACGGCGATCGCGGTGTGGATGCTGTTCGGGTTCACCCTGCGTCCTGCGTGGCGGGAGCGGCCGGCCGCGATGAGCGTGTTCCTGGCGGGGTTCGTCGTACTGATGGGCTGGCTGGTGCTGCGCGACCCCTGGTTCGGATTCCTGACGCCGGCCGGGTACTTCTACGCGTTCGGGTTGCTGCCGTGGCCGTGGCGACTGGCCGGGATCACCGCGGTCGGGGTGGTCGCGGCGACCGCCCAGGCGTACGGCGTACCGAAGGACTCCTGGTACGGATGGCTGACGTATGCCGCTGTGGTCGCGGTGAACGTCCTGGCGATGTGCCTGGCCGCGTGGCTGGACTGGCAGCGCGCCACCCTGCAGCGTCAGCTGGGTGTTCGCGACGAGCGCGAGCGGCTGGCGCGCGAGATCCACGACACCCTCGCCCAGGGCCTGACCGGCATCATCACCCAACTCCAGGCGGCCGAACATGCCGACGACCGCCAACGCCATCTGGACGCCGCGATGAACCTGGCGCGCGAGAGCCTCACCGAAGCCCGCCGCTCGGTCAACGCCCTCCGGCCCGAGGCACTACAAGCCGCCGCACTGCCCGATGCCCTCGACGACCTCACGCGCCGCTGGTCCGCGCTCAACGCGACCCCGGCCGCCTTCAGCGTGACCGGCAACCCTGTCACGCTGACCGAGCCCGTCGAGTCCACCCTGCTCCGAGCCGCCCAGGAGGGGCTCGCCAACGTGATCAAGCATGCTCAGGCAACCCGGGTCGGCGTCACGCTCTCCTACCTGGATTCCCACGTAGCCCTCGACCTGCACGACAACGGCACCGGCTTCACTCCTGATCCCACCACCAGCGGCTTCGGGCTGATCGCGATGCGGCAACGGGTCGAGGCGCTTGACGGCGAGCTCTCGCTCGAGAGCGAGCCGGGGCGTGGGACCACCGTCGCCGTCATCGTCCCGACCCGTGGAGCCGCCTCGTGATCCGGTTGCTGATCGTCGATGACCATCCGGTCGTCCGCGACGGGCTGCGCGGCATGTTCGCCGCCGACCCGGAGTTCGAGGTGGTCGGCGAGGCGGGCGATGGTGCCGAGGCGATCCAGCTGGCCGAGGTGTTCCGGCCGGACGTGGTCCTGATGGACCTCCAGATGCCCGGCGTCGGCGGACTCGACGCCATCCGGCAGCTCGCCGACCGCGGGAGCGCGGCCCGCGTGCTCGTGCTCACCACCTACGCCACCGACACCCACGTCGTACCCGCCCTCGAAGCCGGCGCCACCGGCTACCTGCTCAAGGACGCGCCCCGCGCCGACCTTCTCCGCGCCGTCCGCGCCGCCGCGGCCGGCCGCTCCACCCTCGCCCCCGCCGTCGCCGACGTCCTCGCCCAGCACACCCCCGACCTCCTCACGCCCCGCGAGGTCGAGGTCCTGCACCTGGTGGCCGCCGGCAACACCAACCGCGATACGGCCGGCCGCCTGTTCATCAGCGAGGCCACCGTGAAGACCCACCTGATCAACATCTACGCCAAACTAGGCGTCCCCGACCGAGCCTCCGCCGTCGCCGAAGCCTTCCGCCGCGGCCTGCTCTAGCGGTCGACCACCACACACGGACCGAAGCTTCCGGTCTGCGCGCGGTCCAGCCCGCCGGCACCGCTGAACTTGCCGTCGTCGATCAGCTCGAGCAGCAGCGTGTGCCCACGAAACTTCGCCGGATCGAGGAGCAGGCCCAGGCGGGGGTTGTCACGCGTGGACGTCATGAACTCGGCCGTGTTCAGCACCGCGCCTCGCACCTCATGGATGACGGGTGCCGGAGTCCTGCGACACTTCTTGCCCGGTGGTAGGACCGTCACCTCCGCCCGGACACCAGCGGCTCGGATCCGCTTCTCGAGCCCAGCCGCATCGGTGAAGTTGTAGATCCGTACCCGCACCTTGCCGTCCGCCTCCGTCGTCACCGCGTAGGCCGGCGACGTCGCCTGCTCACCGCCGAGCATCGGTACGGCGACCGCCGTACCGGCTGCCAGTGTCAGACAGGCGGCGATTCCGACCAGCAACCGCTTCGGCCTTTTGCGCCGGATGTCGACCGGCCGTTCGGCGACGACCGTGCGGAGTTCGGCGAGCAGTTTGTCTTCGAAGGTGTTCATGAGGTCATCTCCGTGGGAGTCGGTGCCAGGTGGAGTGACTGCGACCTGAGCCGCCCGCGGGCCCGGTGCAAGCGCACGCGGAACGCGGTGAGCCGGATGCCGAGCACGTGGGCGGCGTCGGTGGGGGACAGGCCGTCGAGCGCGACCAGCTCCAGGGCGGCGCGTTCGCCGTCCGGCAGCTCGGCCATTGCCTGCAGCAACGCCCGCGCCGACGCCTCGGCGTCGATCCGCTCCTCCAGCCGGGTGACGTCGTCCGCCGTGAGCAGCCGCCGGCCCGAGATCCGCTGGTTCGCCCGCAGCTCGCGAGCGTGCCGGCGCTTCTCCGCGGACACCACGTTCCGGGCGATCCCGTAGAGCCACCCGATCGGCGTCCCGAGATTCGCCCGGTACCCGGCCGCCGCGCCGATCGCGGCCAGGAACACATCCGCGGTCAGATCCGCAGCCAGGTACGGATCGTCCACCCGCCGGGCCACGAACCGCTGGATCCGCTCGATGTGCTCGGTGTAGAACGCCTCGAACGCGTCCGGATCCCGCCCGATCTCGGCAATCTGAGTCACGTCAGTCCTTCCGTCGCAGTCGGAAGTACTTGGCCCGAGCGGCGCCCGACGTTACGTCCGATGCTCCTCGACCGCGGACGCCGCTTGCTCGTCCCCATCCGCCCGCAGCCCCGCGATCACCCCGTCCACATCCGCGGCCGACCGGTTCTGCGACAACTTCACCTTCGCCTCGATCCGCGTGATCGCGAGCTCGACACCGACGATCGCCCGCAGCTGCCCGTTCACGAACTTCTCCGGTGCATCATCCACCGACCACGGCTCAGCCCGCGTCCCCTCGTGCAGATCCGTCAACCGCCGTACCAGCTCTCCCACCCAGACCGGATCGTCGTGCACGGTCAGTACGCCGTACACGTGCGCGGTCACGTAGTTCCAGGTCGGCACGACTCGCCCGTGCTCCCGCTTGGCGGCGTACCAACTGGGCGACACATACGAGTCCACCCCATGCATGATCACCAACGCCTCACCAAGCACAGGCCGCTGCCACTGCTCGTTGTTCCGAGCCAGATGCCCCCGAAGCACCCTCCGCTCCGCGTCGTAAACGAACGGCACCATCGTCGCCAGCAACCCACCCTCCGTCATCGTCACCAAATCAGCCGCGCCATGACGAGACAGCAACTCCTCAACCTCGTCATCCCCAGCAGCAAAATGCGCAGGCACATACATCCGAACTCCCACCCTCGACCGACACCCCACCTTCCCCCCACAAACCCTCCCCGCCCAGATCCAATCCACCCCACCTTCCCCACCCAACCGGCCTCCCCGCCCTGGCTCTGGTGGCGCACGAAGGTCATCCGGCGATTGTGCGTAGTGGGCGGAAGAAGGTTTGGAGGTCGGTGGTGAGGAGGTCGGGGACTTCCATGGCGGCGAAGTGGCCGCCGCGTTCGTATTCGGTCCAGTGGGTCATGGCGCCGGCGGGGTCGACGAGGCTTTTGATCGCGGTCTCGGCGCCGAAGACCGCGACTCCGGTCGGGGGCGGAGTCGCCGGCCCCCAGGCGGCGCCCGCGTCGTCGGAGCCCCAGTCGCTGCCGTTGGACTGTTGGGCGAGCATTGCCTTCCATGCCTGCATGCCGTCGTACACGGCGTGGGCTGAGGAGGCGCCGGAGCCGGTGAACCAGTACAGGCTCACGTTGGTGAGTAGCTGGTCGCGGTCGACCGCCTCGTGCGGAAGCTTGTGGGCTGGGTCGGTCCATCCGGCGAACTTCTCCACGATCCAGGCGAGCTGTCCGATCGGCGAATCGTTCAGCCCGTACGCCAGGGTCTGCGGCCGGGTCGACTGCAGGGTCAGGTAGCCGAGGCCGTCCTCGAGGTACCGGTTGAACGTCTCCGCCCGAGCCGTGTCGGAGGCCGACAGGCCCTCGGTGGACACGGGGCCGGCGAACGGCGCCGACGCGGTGACGCCGGCCAGGTGCGCCCCGACCACGTGCGCGGCGTCGATCATCGTCAGCATCCCGGTCACTCCGGAGCCGGCATCGGTGCCATGAGCGGCGTACCGGTCGTAGCCGAGCCGGCTCATCAGCTCGGCCCACATCTGCGCGACCGCGAACAGGTTGAACCCGGCCGGTCCGAGCGGGGTCGAGTACCCGTACCCGGGCAGCGACGGTACGACGACATCGAACGCGTCGCCCGGGTCACCGCCGTACGCGACCGGGTCGGTCAGCCGCCCGATCATCGCCTGGAACTCCACCGGCGACCCCGGCCAGCCGTGGGTCAGGATCAGCGGCAGCGCGTTCGGCTCGGCCGACTTCTGGTGGAAGAAGTGGATCCGCTGACCGGCGATCTCGGTCACGAACTGCGGGATCGCGTTCAGTCCGGCCTCGGCCGCCTGCCAGTCATAGCCATCAGCCCAGTACGCCGCCAGCTCCCGCAGGTAGCCGACCGGAACCCCGCGGCTCCAGTCGTCGACCGCCGGCGTCACCGGCCAGCGCGCCGAGCGCAACCGCGCCCGCAGCTCGTCGACCTCGGCCTGGGGAACCTCGATGGTGAAGGGCTGGATCTCCGTGTTTGTCGTCATGTCCCCAACGGTAGGAACAATTGCGGCGGACTTACTTCCGCAATCATCCGGGACTTTCCCGTGAGATTCTGACCCGGTGCCGACCCGCTTGGACACCGCCCGGATCCGTGCCGCCCGCGAGGTCATCGACCCGGTCTTCCTCGACACCCCTCTCTACGAATGCGAAGCGCTGGAGCCGGAGCTCGGCTGCTCGGTCAGCATCAAACTCGAGACCGCGAACCCGGTGCGCAGCTTCAAGGGCCGCGGTACCGAACTCGTCGCCAGCCAACTCACCGGCAGCGCCGCGGTCTGCGCCAGCGCCGGCAACCTCGGTCAGGCGCTCGCCTGGTCCGGTCGCAAGCGTGGTCTCGACGTCACCGTCGTCGCCTCCCGGTTCGCGACCCCCGCCAAGCTCGACCGCATCCGCGCCCTCGGCGCGACCCTGGAACTGGTCGACGGCGATCATGAACTGGCCCGCGACCGCGCCGCCGAGATCGCCCGTTCCACCGGCATCCGGCTCGTCGAGGACAGCCTCGACCTCGAGACCTGTGAGGGCGCAGCCACGATCGGGCTGGAACTGGTCGGCACACCTTTCGACACCGTCCTCATCGCATTGGGCGGCGGTGCGATGGCCACCGGCATCGGTCACGTATTGAAGGACCTGGCACCCGGTGTCGAGGTCGTCTGCGTCCAGCCGGCGGGCGCACCGGCGATGACACTGTCCTGGCAACAGCAGCGCGTCGTCACCACCGAGTCCGCCGACACCATTGCGGACGGCGTCGCAGGCCGGCGCCCGATCCCCGAAGTACTGACCGATCTCCTGCAGGTGGCCGATGACGCCGTACTCGTCGAGGAATCGTCGATCGTCGCCGGTGTCCGGCTGCTCCACACGCAGGCCGGCCTCGTCGCCGAACCCTCCGCCGCCCTAGGCCTGGCTGCCCTCCTCGAGAACCGCGCCCGCTTCGCAGGCCGCCGAGTCGTCACCATCATCTGCGGCAGCAACGTGAACCCGCCCGACCACCACCGCTGGATTCAGGCCGACCGGTAGCTCAGCACCGGCTCGCCGATCGTCCGCGCCGTCCAGCACAACGTCTGTCCTTGCTGCGCGAACAACTCGTCCCGATGGTCGAAGTACCCCAACCGCTCGACCACCCACCCGGACAAGTCACACACCCCGTCCGCACAATCCCCACCCCAAGCCACCCCAGTCCGCCCGATCGCGTCGAACAGCGTCTCCGCGCCGGCATTGGTGAACGCACCCGGCGCTGCCGTCTCGAACAGCTCACCGACCGCGAGCCACCGGCCCTCCACCCGAAACTCCGGCCAAGCCAAGATCACCCGCGCCGGCACCAGGGGACGCAGCCGCCCGAACCGGGGGTACCAGAACCGCCCGTCGACCGCGAGCCCCTCGACCCGGGTCCGAATTCCACGGCCGCGAGCCACCGCCTCCAGAACGGCCAGCCGCTGACTGCACGAACCACGGCCCCGCCGTACCGACGTCGAGGCCGGCTGCAGATCGTTCAACGCGTAGACCGGCCGAATCCGGCTCCGGATCACCCCATGCGCCGAGCGAAGCCACTCCCGCTCACTCGCTGCTGGAATCTCGGCGACGAGCTCCGAGATTGGCGGCGATACCCAGTCGAGCACTCCGGTCGTCGCCGTCGACCCCGGAACGGCCGCCGTACCGCCAAGACCGCCACGCCGTCGGCGCGGCACCAGCATCCCTGAAGTCACCCGGCCAGTATCGCCCCAGGAAATCGCGTGGCAAGGACGAGCGGCAACCCATAGCGTGCAGCGCATGTCCGAAGTTGTCGTTCCAGTGACCGTTCGCGACCTGACCATCGAGGATCTGCCGACCCTGGGAGAGTCTCCCGCCAAGCTCACCTCGATGGTCGAAGAGCTGACCCGCGCCCAGCAAGGCGAGGTCGACTATCTCGCCGTCTGCGCACCCTCGGGCCAGCCCCTGGGCTACGGAGCCGTCGACTACACGAAGCCGCCCGGGGGAGCGACGATCTACCAACTGACGGTGCTGGAAGCGTTCCAGTCCTGCGGTATCGGCACGATCCTCATCCGGGCGCTCGAGCAGCACATCCGGGCCCGAGACATCCCCTTCGCCGAGCTCGGCATCGACGATGCCAGCCCTCGCCCGCAAGCCCTGTACGAACGCCTCGGCTACACCGTCAGTGGCAGCGAACTCGGCGCGTGGGACATCACCACCACCGACGGGACCACCGAGCGCTACGAAACCACCATCACCCTGCTCCGCAAGCAACTGCTCCCGCTACCTGCTGCCGGTGCGCTGGACTCTGCGCTCCCGCGGGATCTCGTCCGTCGACTCTCGTCGCCGCGGTCATTGCGCGAGCTCGCCGACGAACTGCATGTCACAGATGCGCGGGTGCTTTGGTACCTCACGAAGTTGGCGGACGCCGGTCTTGTCGCGCAGTCGGACGAGTTGTGGGTGCGGACGTCGCTGGGCGCCGACTACCTCGGTACGCCGCAGCCGGCGACCGATGACATCACCGTGCTCCCCGGACGTACGACGTACGACTATCAGCAGGCCTTCGCGGACTCACGCGCCGGCATGTTCGGTGCCACCTTTGTCCAGGCCTCCGGCGAACATGGCGGCCGGGTGCCGTATGCACGGGTGGTCGAGTTCAATCAGCGTCTGCAGGACCTGATCGCCGAGTACTTCGCGCCGGACCGCATCGACCGCTCCGCGAGCCCGAAGTACGGCTTCCACTGGGTTCTCACCCCCACCGACCTGCACCCACTCGACGACGAGTGAACCGGAGGCTTCGATGCGCGCCACTGTCTACCTGATCGTCGGGCTGCCCGGTGCGGGTAAAACCACGCACGCCAAGCAGTTGGAGCTCGAGGCGCCGGCCCTCCGCCTGACTCCGGACGAGTGGCAGATCGTGTTGTTCGACTACGAGAACCCGGATGACAAGCGCGACCTAGTCGAAGGCAAGCTGATCGAGATCGGGATGCGGGCCGCGCAGCTCGGTACGAACGTCATCTTCGACTTCGGCTTCTGGAGCAAGGCCGAACGCTCAGCCCTCCGCTGGATCGCCACCGCCGTCGGCGCCCTCAGCAAAGTTGTCTACCTGCCCATCACCCCTGAAGAGCAACATCGACGAATCACCCACCGCTTCGCCACCACCCCCGACCAGACCTTCTCCATCAGCGACGCCGAACTGGCCGAGTGGCGAACCGTCTTCGAAGCTCCGGACCAAGCAGAACTAGAAGGCACCCACCTAGACCCCGCCCCACCAGACCACCTCACCTGGTCAGCCTGGGCTTCCACCCGCTGGCCGTCCCTCCCCGAGCTCGCCAAGAACCCAGTCATATAAGGAGAGCGCGACCTCAACCCGCCGCTCCACGTCCGCCACGAACAACTCGCCGTACAGCTTCTCCACCTCCGGCGGCCCTGCCAGATCCCCAAGATGTGGCCGCACCGAACTGTTGGGCGGCAACGGCCGATCGCTCGCCGCCCAGAGCCCTTCCATCAAGTACCAAGAGGTAGTCGCAGTAACAAACGCGGCCTTCAACAGATCGCCGCCCGCCATGGCGATCCGGATCTTCTCCGCCGGATACCGAAGATTCGCCGCCAACTCAGCCCGCTCCGCGTCCGAGACTCGGTACCCCTCAAACCGCTCCTGCGCATGCTGCCGCAACCGCGCGAGGACCCCTTCCGGGTCATGCAGAATCCGCCCGTCCAAGTAGGCATAGACGTGCATCGGCGCCTTCTTCAACGCATCCCGAGCACTCCGCTCGTCGGCGTACCCCCACTCAACCGGCACCCCACCCCGCACCTCATGCAATGCCGGCCGACTCATCCCATCACCAAGAATCACCCGCAGATCAACATCAGTCCCCGGCAACGCATCCCCCCGAGCCAGCGACCCCGTCAGCAACACCCCCACAACCTCGTCATCCCGCTGAGCCTCAGCAACCAGCTCTCCCAACAACCCCTCATACCCAGCCAGCACTAGAGACCCTCCGCCGAAAGCGCCATCCACAACCGAACCTCATCGAAAACCACACCACCGCGATCGTGGAACCCACCAGGCAGCCGCCCCCACACCTGAAACCCAAGCCCCACGTACGCCGCCTCAGCCCGAGTGCCACCCCGGCAACTCACCTCAAGCACGGAGCACCCCCACTGCCGAGCCCAATCGCCCGCCGCACCCACGATCCTCCGAGCAAGCCCCGTCCCCCGGGCCGCAGGAAGAATCACAAACCCACCCAGCTCCGCCCGGTGCCGGCACATCCGATGGTCCAGCCGGCGCACCGTGGTCATCCCCGCCACGGCCCCGCCCTCCTCGACCGCAACCAGAAAGCGATACTCACCCCCGCCTTCCTCCTCGACCGCCGACCTCACCAACCCAGCAGTCTCGTCGAGCGTCACCCCACACAGCCGCCCAGCATGAAGGCTCTCGACATCGCTCTCCCGAACAGACCGGACGATCACCCGCCCGACGGTAGTCGCGTTCCCCTCGCTCCAGCCAAGCACTTTCCACGCGACCGTTCCTGGTCCGGATCCCCCGAACGACAGGAGGTATACCTCCACCGGGCCCCCGGCAGGCCACCGCTCAGCCTGACGACGGCGTGCAGCACACCTAAACGTCCTGTCCGTCGGCCGATCGCGATTCTGTCGGATCGCCCTGGCAGTCTGCTCGCCATGCCGATCCCAAGAGCCGCCGCTGTAGTCGTCGAGGGCCCTCGGGCCCTAGTGATCAAGCGCTACCTGCGCCACGACTCAGCCAGCACCTGCGTCATGTGCGGGGCCGCCGAGTGGAGCAGCCCAAACTGCCCCGGCCACCACTACGCCGTACTCCCCGGCGGCCACGTCGAGGAAGGCGAAACCCCAGAAACAGCAGCCCTACGCGAACTGAACGAGGAAACCACCCTCACCGCCAAGATCGACCGCCTGCTCTGGACCGGTAAACACAACGGCCGACCCGCCTCCTACTTCCTCATGACCGAAGTCGCCGGCACCCCAGCCCTGTCCGGCGACGAAGCAGAGTCCCAAACCCCCAACAACATCTCCGAACTCCTGTGGGCCGACCCCACCGAGTTCGACAGCCTGGGCCTCTACCCCGCCGACATCAGATCCCCACTAGCCGCACTGCTAGACACCAGCACCTAGCCCTCAACGATCAGCGGAACGCCACCTCGGCGTCCCAGTACGGGGGCAGGTCAGCCGGTCCCCACGACGGTTCGGGACGGAAATCCGTGTACGCGCCGTCGAACGGGAAGCGGCCAGCCTCGATGTCGCCGGTGATGCGCTCGCCGGCCGCGCGGATGCCGTCCGCCTCAGCTGCTGTCCAGTACGCCGGATGACCGATCCGCTCGTCCAGCTCGTCCTCGTCCTTCAGCGACCAACTGCGATCAGGCGCGACCAGGATGTCCAGCGCGTGATCGAGGACGTCGATCCCAGCCGACCAACGTCGTACCGGCGACTCCAGGTTCACGTACCACCCTTCGAACCGCATCTCCAGGTCGAAGAACCACCACACCGAATGGTCCGCCCCGGGTTCGGTCCGCATCAGCACGTGCCGACCTTCCCACTGCCGAGGCCACAGCATCGACGCTGTCCGGTCCCGCTCCGCCAGCGACATCTTCCGAATCAACGCCCCGTCCCGAGTCCCGCGCAACATGCAGTCCGACCCGGCCGCAGTCCACGTAAGCAACGCCTCCGCGTCGTCACAAACAACCCGCGTGGTCTGCACCGCGGCAATCATCCCGTTGAGATGGACATCGCGACGAGCAATAGACCGACCAGGAGCAAAGACCATCGGGCAATGCTACGGCCGTCTCCAGCCCTCCCGCAGGCCTCTGAAAATGAGGGGAAGTGTTGCTGGTCGCCTGCCAGACTCAACTCCTCGCGAAGGGAAGGGGACACGGCGATGGAAGCAGCTGAAGCGCGCCGTGCGGTGGCTGCGGCGATGTCGACCGCCTCAGAACTCAACCTGTCCGTCGACGACGCGACCATTCTCAGCAACTCCAACCGACTCGTCATCCGCCTGACCCCATGCGACACCGTCGCCCGAGTCACGCCCATCACGCATTTCGCCAGCGCAGAGCAAGAAGTCGAACTCGTGAGGCAGCTAACGCCGACGGACACCTCAGTCGCCCCACTCGAGCCCCGAGTCGAACCACGCGTCTTCACACAAGACGGCTTCAAAATCACCCTGTGGACCTACTTCGAACCCGTGCAGTCTCGAACGCTTCCCCCAGCCGAGTACGCCCAGGCGCTCGCACGTCTCCACACCGGCCTACGCCGCATCGACGTCCCGACGCCACACTTCATGGACCGAGTAGCTGCCACTCAACAAGACGTTGCCACCCGTGCCGTCACCCCCGACCTCGCAGACACAGACCGAGCCCTGCTCGCCAACGCCCTCCACGATCTGAAGCAATCAATCGTCAACCGCCGTCCCGCCGAACAACTGCTACACGGCGAGCCCCACCCGTTCAACATCCTCAACACCAAGAACGGCCCACTCTTCATCGACTTCGAAAACACCACCCGCGGCCCCGTCGAGTACGACTTGGCCTGGACCCCCAACAAGGTCAGCCACCACTACCCCAACGCCGACCAAGACCTGATCGGCGACTGCAGAGGCGTCGTACTCGCGATCATCGCCGCACACCGCTGGAGCCTCAACGACCACCACCCAAGCGGCAGACGCTCAGGAGTCGCATTCCTGCGCGCCCTACGAGAGGGCCCACCCTGGCCAGCTCTCGACGACGTCACCTGGTAGCACCACCACGCACAACTTGACGTGGGTGAGGTGCAACGCCGCCCGCAGGTGGGCGCGGTAGCGCACGGACCTGAGGGTGGGCCGGCTGGCTGCGTAGCACGCGACGAAGAAGTGGGCGTAGCTGCCGCGGGGGAATCACTAAACCGCGGCGCCCAGCCACCGAAGGGCGAGCGAAGCGAGACCCAAAGGGGGTGCGGGTGGCGGAGCCCCCGCCGGCGGCAAGCGAAGCGCAGCCGCACAAATGACGAAGGCGACCCGGTCCGCGCTTTCTGCGGACACGAGTCGCCATCGGCTTCGTGGAGACGAGGGGACTTGAACCCCTAACCCCTGCCTTGCAAAGGCAGTGCTCTGCCAGTTGAGCTACGCCCCCGTGGTGGGGTGGTCAGCGGCCCGGGGTGACCGGGTCGACGGCCTCGGCCCAGAGGTCCTTGTCGGCGCGGGACTGCTGGGTCTTCTTGTAAGCGAAGTATCCACCGATGCCGGCCAGCAGCACCAGCAGAATCTTTCTCAGCACCGCGGGACTCCTCGGATCGGGGGTTTCACGATCTGGTGGGCCTAACTGGATTTGAACCAGTGACCTCTGCCTTATCAGGGCAGCGCTCTAACCAACTGAGCTATAGGCCCGTATCTACGGGGTCGAACCTGGGAGAGATTACCGCACCAGGTGCCTGTCTCCCAAACCGGTTCCGGCCGGACCCTGGTGGGCCCGGCCGGGAGGGCTCAGTCCTCCGACGCGAGCGTGACTTCGAGGCCGCCGAGCAGCGTGGCGGCGATGTTGTAGAGGAAGGATCCGAGGGTGGCCAGGGCCGTGATGATCAGCACATCGGCGCAGGCGAGCAGGGTGGTGAAACCCATCACCTTGCCGGTGTTGATGTAGTTCTCGATCCGGAACGGCTCGGTGTTCGGGTTGCCGAGCACCTCGGTGACGGTGCTGTTGATGTTCTCGAAGACACCGGCGGCACCGATCGCGGACCAGACGATGAAGACCGCGACCCAGGTGACGATGCCGAAGGCGATCGAGAGCAGGAACGCCGTCTTCATGACCGACCACGGGTCGATCCGGGACATCCGCAGCCGGGCCTTGCGGGTCTGCCCCTTGGCCGACGCCTTGGTGGTGTCCCCGAGCTCGACGCTCTCGCTGTCCGATTTGCCGGTCATGCCGGCGGCCTTGTCGAGGACGGCCTGACGGGCCGCACTCACCTTGTCACCGAACGACTCGGTCTTGCCGCCGAACGTGCCGGGCTTCTCGGTGCGTCCGGTCACCCCGTACGACGATCCGCCGTCACCAGGCTGACCCGCGGCCGGTGTCGTGCTGGGTGTCCACGGCTCCGGGCGGCCCGGCGTACTGGGTGCTGGGGTGGGTCGGGAGGTGCTGGGCTGAGCCCCCGGGCGAACCGGCGGCTGCTGCGCCGGACGGGCCGGCGCTCCGGCCGTGCCCGGTCGCTGCTGCTGCGGGCGGAGCTCGGCGGCTGGCCGCTGCGTGCTCGGCGGCGGCGTGGCAGCCCGGCCGTTCCCACTGGGGCGACCGTTGGCCGATTGACCGTTGGAGGGCGGAGTGGCCGGCGTGGACTGCTTCGCGCCCGGCGCGGGGCGCTGAGACTTGGAGCTGTCCGCACCTTCGGGCCAGGTCGGCCTCGCGCGGTTGGTCATCAGTTACCCTCCTGGCCGGCATCGTCGTCTTCGACGGTAGCCGCGCCGTTCACATCCGTCGAACGCTCGTCGGAAGTACTGACGCTCCCAGCCGGGCTTTCGGTTGTCGAAGCGTCCACATCCTGGGACGCCGCAACCGCATCGACACCTTCCGCACCCTCGGCGCCCTCGGCCCCTTCGACGCCCTCGACGGTCAGGTCGGTGTTCCGGGCGATCGCGACGACCGCGTCGGACTCGCCGACCCCGGCGAACCGAACGCCCATCGTGTCCCGGCCCTTGACCGGCACGCTGTCGACCCGGCTGCGCACGACCTGGCCGCTGGCCTTGATCGCCAGCACCTGGTCCTCGTCGACGACGATGATCGCGCCGACCAGCGAACCGCGCTCGTCGTTCAGCTTGACCGCCTTGATGCCGAGCCCGCCGCGACCCTGCTGCCGGTACTGCGCGACCTGCGACCGCTTGGCGTACCCGGCGTCGGTGACGGTGAAGACGTACTGCGCCTCTTCGTCGTCGCCGGCCCGGATGACCGACATCGACAGCAGCTCGTCACCCGCGCGGAACTTCATCCCCGTGACACCGGAGGTGGCCCGGCCCATCGGGCGGAGCTGCTCGTCGTTCGCGGTGAAGCGGATCGACTGCCCCTTGCGGGAGACCAGCAGCAGGTCGTCGTTCGCGGTGGCCACGTCGGCGCCGATCAGCTCGTCGTCGTCCTCGCGGAAGTTGACCGCGATGATGCCGCTCTGCCGGGCCGAGTCGTAGTCGGTCAGTGCCGTCTTCTTGACCAGGCCCTTCTTGGTCGCGAGCACCAGGTAGTCGGACTGCTCGTAGTCGCGCAGCGTCAGCACCTGCGCGATGTCCTCGTCCGGCTGGAAGGAGAGCAGCCCGGCCACGTGCGAACCCTTGGCGTCGCGCGCCGACTCGGGCAGCTGCCACACCTTGGCCCGGTAGACCCGGCCCTTGGTGGTGAAGAACAGCATCCAGTGGTGGTTCGTGGTGGCGAAGAAGTGGTTGATCTCGTCCTCGGCCCGCAGCTGCGCACCGCGGACACCCTTACCGCCGCGGTTCTGCGTCCGGTACAGGTCGGCCTTGGTCCGCTTCGCGTAGCCGCCGCGGGTGATGGTGACCACGACGTCCTCGTCCGGGACCAGGTCCTGCACGGACAGGTCGCCGTCGGCCGCGATGATCTCGGTACGGCGGTCGTCGCCGAACTTCTCGACGATCTCGGCCAGCTCGTCGCGGACGATGTTCCGCTGCCGGACCGGGTCGGCCAGGATGTCCTCGAGATCGGCGATGATCGCTTCGAGCTCGTTCAGCCGGTCGACGATCTTCTGCCGCTCCAGGGCGGCCAGCCGACGCAGCTGCATGTCCAGGATTGCCTGCGCCTGGATCTCGTCGATCTCCAGCAGGCTCATCAGGCCCTGCCGCGCCTCTTCGACGTCGGGGCTGCGGCGGATCAGTGCGATGACCTCGTCCAGCGCGTCCAGCGCCTTCACGTACCCGCGGAAGATGTGCGCGTTCTTCTCGGCCTCACGCAGGCGGTAGCGCGTCCGGCGCTGGATGACCTCGATCTGGTGGTCGATCCAGTGCGTGATGAACAGGTCGAGGCTGAGCGTGCGCGGTACGCCGTCGACCAGCGCCAGCATGTTGCACCCGAAGGTGTCCTGCAGCTGGGTGTGCTTGTAGAGGTTGTTCAGGACGACGCGCGGCTGGGCGTCGCGCTTGAGCACGATCACCAGGCGCTGGCCGGTCCGGGACGACGTGTCGTCGCGGATGTCGGCGATCCCGGTCATCTTGCCGGTGTTCACCAGCTCGGCGATCTTCTGCGCCAGGTTGTCCGGGTTGACCATGTACGGCAGCTGGCTGACGACCAGGCTGGTCCGGCCCTTGGCGTCCTCCTCGATGTCGACCACCGCGCGCATCGTGACCGAGCCACGACCGGTGCGGTAGGCGTCGTCGATGCCCTTGTAGCCGACGATCAGGGCGCCGTTCGGGAAGTCCGGGCCTTTGATGTTCTCCATGCAGGCCGCCAGGACTTCTTCCTGGGTGGCGTCCGGGTGCTCCAGGCACCACTGCGCCGCGGCCGCGACCTCGCGCAGGTTGTGCGGCGGGATCTGGGTCGCCATCCCGACCGCGATCCCGGCCGAGCCGTTCACCAGCAGGTTCGGGAAGCGGCTGGGCAGGATCACCGGCTCCTGCGAGCGGCCGTCGTAGTTGGGGCGGAAGTCGACCGTCTCCTGGTCGATGTCGCGCACCATCTCCATCGCCAGCGGGGCCAGCCGGCACTCGGTGTACCGCATCGCGGCCGCCGGGTCGTTACCCGGCGAACCGAAGTTGCCCTGGCCCTGGATCATCGGTGCCCGCATCACCCACGGCTGCGCGAGCCGGACCAGGGTGTCGTAGATGGCGGAGTCGCCGTGCGGGTGGTACTGACCCATCACGTCACCGACGATGCGCGAGCACTTGGAGAAACCGCGGTCCGGCCGGTAGCCGCCGTCGTACATGGCGTAGAGGATCCGGCGGTGCACCGGCTTCAGGCCGTCGCGCACCTCGGGCAGCGCGCGGCCGACGATGACGGCCATCGCGTAGTCGAGGTACGACTGCTGCATCTCGGTCTGCAGATCGAGCGGCTCGATCCGGTCGTGTCCAGGAGAAATGGGGGTCTCGGTCATCTGATGCTCGTCCCGTTCGTGTCAGACGTCGTACGTCGCTGAAGTCGGCGCTGGAGTGGTCGCGGCCCCGCGCAGGCGTGGCCGCTCCGCTCAGATGTCAAGGAACCGAACGTCCTTGGCGTTGCGCTGGATGAAGTTCCGCCGAGCCTCGATGTCGTCACCCATCAGGGTCGCGAAGGTCTCGTCGGCCCGGGCCGCGTCGTCCAGGGTGATCTGCAGCAGCACCCGGTTGGCCGGGTCCATCGTGGTCTCCCACAGCTCCTGGGCGTTCATCTCGCCCAGACCCTTGTAGCGCTGGATCGCGTTGTCCTTCGGCAGCTTCTTGCCCGCCTCGATCCCGGCCTCGAGCAGGCCGTCCTTCTCCCGCTCGGTGTAGGCCAGCTCCGGCGTCTGGTTGCTCCAGCGGATCTTGTACAGCGGCGGTTGCGCGGCGTAGACGTGGCCGCGCTCGATCAGCGGCCGCATGAACCGGAACAGCAGCGTGAGCAGCAGTGTGCGGATGTGCTGACCGTCGACGTCCGCGTCGGCCATCAGCACGATCTTGTGGTACCGCAGCTTCTCCTCGTCGAAGTCCTCGTGGATCCCGGTGCCGAGGGCGGAGATGATCGCCAGTACTTCGTTGTTCTGCAGGACGCGGTCGATCCGGGCCTTCTCGACGTTCAGGATCTTGCCCCGGATCGGCAGGATCGCCTGGTACTTCGGATCCCGGCCACCCTTCGCGGAGCCACCGGCCGAGTCACCCTCGACGATGTAGACCTCGCACTCCTCCGGGTTGGTCGACTGGCAGTCGGACAGCTTGCCCGGCAGCCCGCCACCACCCAGCAGGCCCTTGCGGTTCCGGGCCAGCTCGCGCGCCTTGCGGGCGGCGATCCGGGCGCTCGCGGCCGCGGTGGCCTTGCGGATGATCTCGCGGCCTTCCTGCGGGTTCTGCTCGAACCAGGCGCCGAGCCGGTCGTTGACGACCCGCTGGGTGAAGCCCTTCACCTCGGTGTTGCCGAGCTTGGTCTTGGTCTGGCCCTCGAACTGCGGATTGCCCAGCTTGACCGAGATGATCGCGGTCAGGCCCTCCCGGATGTCGTCACCGGTGAGCCTGTCCTCCTTCTTCTTGATCATGCCCTGGTCCTCGGCGAACGAGTTGACCAGCGAGGTGAGCGCGGCCCGGAAACCCTCTTCGTGGGTGCCGCCCTCGTGGGTGTTGATCGTGTTCGCGAAGGTGTGCACGGACTCCTGGTACGAGCCGCTCCACTGCATCGCGACCTCGAGGCTCAGCGACCCGTCGGCCTGCGCGGCCTCGAACGCGATCACGTCGCGGTGCACGGTCTCGCGGATACCGGTCAGGTACTTCACGTAGTCGACCAGGCCGTCGTCGTACTTGAAGGACTGCTCGACCGGCTGACCGTCCTCGGTGTGGTCCGGCCGTTCGTCGCGGATGACGAGCTCGAGGCCCTTGTTCAGGAACGCGTACTCACGGAAGCGGGTGGTCAGCGTCTCGTACGAGTACGTCGTGGTCTCGAAGACGTCCGGGCTCGGCCAGAAGGTGATGGTGGTGCCGTTGGAGTCCGACGTGCCGATCTCGGCCAGGTCCGCGTCCGGAACACCGATGGTGAAGGACTGCGTGTAGAGCTTGTCGTTCTTGCGCACGTCCACCTGGAGCCGGCTGGACAGCGCGTTCACGACCGAGACACCGACGCCGTGCAGACCACCGGAGACCTTGTACCCGCCGCCGCCGAACTTGCCGCCGGCGTGCAGGACGGTCAGCACGACCGTGACGGCCGGCTTGCCCTCGGACTCGACGATGTCGACCGGGATACCGCGGCCGTTGTCCACGACGCGGACGCCGCCGTCGGGGAGCAGGGTGACGACGATCTTGTCGCAGAATCCGGCCAGCGCCTCGTCCACGGCGTTGTCGACCACCTCGTAGACCAGGTGGTGCAGACCCCGCTCACCGGTCGATCCGATATACATACCGGGCCGCTTGCGGACTGCGTCGAGACCTTCGAGGACCTGGATCGCGCTGGCGTCGTACTCCTTCTCGACGACGCTGGACTGGATCTCGGTCAGCAGTGCTTCTTCTTCGATGCCGGTGCTGTCTGCGGACGTTGTTTCGTCGATCTCGGTCGGCTCGTCGGTCACCGGCTGTTGTCCTCCTCGGACCCCGCGTTCGCGAGGCATCGCGGCACAGTGGAAGCCGCCTCTACAGTGTTGTTAGGGGCACGGCTCGTCGTACTGGGTTTATCTTACCCGTCGACCGAAGCAGAACCTGCCACCAGCCGCCTGAAACTCACCTCAGGGCGTCTTTTCGCCCTCCTCGCCATGTCCCCTCTCGCGGGTGGGGGGCCGGAAAGCGCTCACGGGCGCTCAGTGGCCTCCGGTCGTTTCACCACTGACTCGGTACGGCGAGCGCCCGCGGACCGGTCCAGACCGCCCCCCGCGCACCCGCCGCCCCTTAGGATCGCTGCCGTGGAGAGTCTCGACGACGTCATCGACGACCTGATCGCCGACCGGGTCATCCGCCGGCACCGGCGGACCTGGCTGATCGTCATCGGCATCGTCGTCGTACTGGCGCTGCTGGTGCTGGTCACCGGCGGCTGGAAGCAGCGGGTCGGCCGCGCCGTACCGACCTACGACGCCCCGGCCACGGTGGCCGCCGGCCGGTGGGAGTTCAGCTTCACCAAGGCCGAGATCGTCCGGAAGCCGAAGACCGAGTACTCCGCCGCCGAGGCCGAGCTGCGGGTCTACTTCGACGTCCGCAACATCGACACCGAGGAATACACGAGTACGTCGGTCGGCAACAAGGTACTGCGGCTGGTCCCGGGTGGTGGCAAGGACCTGGTGGACTCCAGCGGTGCCCGGTGCCGCGACCAGTCGGGCTGGGTGATCGTGTACGGCCTGCCGCCGGAGAGCTGCTTCACCAAGTTCGAGGTCGAGCCCGACTTCACCGCCGACCAGATCGAGATCGGCATCCTCGGTGAGCAGTACGTCTCCGACGACGGGCTGATGGGCGCGGACGAGGACCCGTACTGGCATCTGCCGAAGGCGGCGGCCGTCGTCCGCCTGAAGCCGACCGTTGTCGTCGATGGCAAGGAGAAGTAGGAGTGAAGCTCTACCGCCCCGCCACGATCCTCGTCGGCATCCTGTTCGTCCTGATCGGCGGACTGACCCGGCTGGCGACACCTGAGCAGGTGTTCGAGCAACAGAACATGATGGTCAGCAGTGGCACGATCGGCCAGCCGCTCAGGTTCGGCAAGGAGGCATCGCTGACGGTGGTGCGCATGCATCTGGCCAAGTCGGTGATGGAGACGAACGCCAGTTCCGACGCCAAGCCGTTCGAGACCAACGGCATCTTCGTCGCGCTGGAGTGGGAGAGCACTCCGGGCGTGGACAAGGCCGACACCGCGCAGGCCACGCTGGTCTCGGACGGTGACGCCGTCTTCAACCCGCTCCCACTGACCTATTCCAGAATCGATTTCGGCGCGTCAGGGTTCACCCAGTCCGGCGCGATCGTGTTCGAGGTCGACCCGGCCGAGCTCGCCGGCCTCACCCTCCAGGTCCGGCCGGGACAGTTCTGGAACGTGCTGAACCGGATGGTGTCGGTGGACCTCGGCATCCCCAGTGAGGCGGTCGCGCAGCAACTCGTCGACAACGCCGCGGAGCAGTTCGTCGTTCCGAAGCAGGACATCCGGGTGGCATCGTGACAGGCCCGAACCGCGCCGCCCGGCTGGCGGCCCAGATCTCGCTGCTGCTGGTCCTGCTGGCCACCAGCTGCTTCCTGATGCTGAAGACGTATCTCGGCGACCCTGAGCAGAACTTCAACGACGGTGCGATCAACCATGTCGTCGACAAGGGCCCGGTCACCATCGGCCGGGCCACCTGGCAGCTGGACTCGATGAGCGTCTACACCCGCCTCGTGAACACCAAGGGCGAAGAGATCAAGGTCGACCGCCCGGCCGGTGCGGTGATCGTCGTGGCCCAGTTGCGGGTCACTCCGCTGGACGGTCTGCGGCTGCAGGACGGCGGGTTCCACTGCGCCACCTCGCTGCGGGACGACCGCGGGAACAGCTGGCAGACCACCAACGCCTTCAGGTTCCCGGTCCCGACGACCTGTTCCGACTACGACACTCCGCTCGTCCGGAACAAGCCCAACAAGATCGCGCAGATCTACGTCGTACCGGAGGAGGCCCTGCCGCACCTGCAGGGTGTCGTGATCACGAACCGCGACGACTACGAGCGGTTCCTGCTCACCACCTGACCGCGGTGGATCAGGCGGTCGCGGGCTGCTTGGCCGCGGCCGCCGCTTCGGCGCGACGCTCGCTGCCGACCGAGATGCAGAGGTCGAAGGCCGCCGCCAGCAAGGCGATCCGGATCGGCTCGAAGATCAGGCTGCGGATCAGGTCCGCGATCTCGTGGTTCATCAGGCCCCAGCGTTGCCCGTGGATCCCGATCGCGCGCTGGATCAGCACGAACATCCACTCGTCGCCGAGCAGCCAGACGGTGTAGAGCATGCAGACCACGCCGAGGAAGACCGGACCGACGCGGACCAGCAGCCGGAACGCGTTCAGCGTCGGGTAGAACTTCTCGCGGAATCCGCCGAGGACGAGGTCGGGCGCCTTGTTGGTCAGGGCGACGAAGCGGTTCGGCTGCGGCGCGGCCTCACTGACCCGGCCACCGAGCCGGCGCTCCAGCCTGGTCCCGGTCAGCACGCCGTGGCTGGACAGCACCCGGTGACCGAACACCACGGTCGTGATCGCCAGCCAGGTCAGCGGTTCGGCGACGCCCAGCTTGAACAGCGGCCAGAGCGTCTCCCAGGCGAATCCCCAGAGGAACTCGAGCCCGGCGGGCAGCGGAATGTTGATGCCTTCCCAGAAGCCCTTCCACGCGTCCCACCAGTCCACCGACCAGTACCAGAAGCTGCGATCCTTGAACCAGTCCTTGGCGTCGTTGATCGCGTAGGTGGACACGACGACGGTCAGCAGCAGGAAGAACGACTCGGCCCACACCTGCGCGAACTTGACCGGCCGGCTCGGCCACTTGTCGTCGACCCCCTGCAGGACCCGCCGCAGTACCAGCAGGATGAAGATCGCCGGCACGTACTTGTGCCAGGCACCGTTGTTCAGCTCGAAGAACCCGGCACCTGCCTGGGTGCCGCGCTCCACGTTGTTGCTGGCCGACAACTGCTGGATCTGGTCCTCGAGGAAGCCCCACGCCGACCACACCGCGACCAGTGGCAGCAGCGTGACCGCGACCAGCTCCAGGAAACCCTGCTGCGTCGGGTCCGAGGTCTCCTCGGCCTTGTTCCGGGCGGCGTCGCGCCAGCGGTACAGCGAACTCGCACAGGTCCGGATCATGCCGATCGCGGCGGTGATCTGGATCAGCACACCGACCGCGAAGACACCGACACCCAAACTGCCGTGCGCATGCTCGTCCAGCCAGATCGCGGCCCGCGTACAGGCCTTGAGACCGGCATACCCGACCAGCCACCAGGTGGTCAGAGGCAGCAGATTCCGCCACCAGAGCCGGAAGGTGTCTCCGATCAGCTGGACCATCTCGCGGAAGCCATCGACCAGGGTGCGCATCGCGCAAGATCCTAGGGCATCCGCCGGTCAGCCGTAGGTGTCGCGGGGGCCTCGGCCGCCGCGAACGGTGCGGGGGCCGCGGCGCCAGCTCGGGGCGTGCGGGCCCTGGACGTTGACAGCGATGACGGTGCCCTCGCCGAGTTCGGCGTTCAGGCGGCGGACGAGGTCGGGGGCGAGGAGCTTGAGCTGGGTGGCCCAGGCGGTGGACGACGTCCGTACGGTCAGGATGTTGTTCTCGTAGGACTCGGGGGTGCAGTGCTGAGCGGTTTCGGGGCCGACGATGGACGGCCAGCGCGCCATCACACCGTGTACGGCGACGTCCACCTCCCAGCCCTGGTCGCGCATCAGCCGGCCGAGGGTGTTGGTGAGCTTTTGCGGATCGCGGTCGTCGGGGCGGGCACCGCTGACCTGGGCGCCGTCGATCCGGGGCCGGCGACGACGCTTGACCGGTTTGAAACCGCCGTTCGCCGCCTGCTGCTTGAGCCGGCCCGCGAGGGATTTCGCCAGATCCAGTCCCTGCTTGTCGTGCTCCTCGTCCACCGGTAGCTCCGGAGCGACATCGCTCTCGGCGTCGCTCTCAGAGGAATTCCGGGGTTCAGGCACGACTGACGGCCCCGTCGCCCACGTCGAAGCGGACCCCACTCAGCTCAGCGGGCACGTCCGCGCCCACGGCGGCCGTCACCAGCACCTGCTCGGCCGGGGCCACCAGCTCGGCCAACCGGTCGCGACGACTGGTGTCGAGCTCGGCGAACACGTCGTCCAGGATCAGCACCGGTTCACCCCCGTCGGCTCGGAGCAGCTCGTACGACGCCAGCCGCAGCGCGAGGGCGTACGACCAGGACTCACCGTGACTCGCATACCCTTTCGCCGGCAAGTCCCCGAGACCCAGTACGACGTCGTCGCGGTGCGGGCCGACCAGCGACACCCCGCGGTCCAGCTCGTCCTGACGCTTCTCGTACACGGTGGCGAGGATGACCTCGGCCAGCTGCTCGCGGGACGTCACCCCGGGTTCGAGCGGAACCGACGACTTGTACTCGAGCCGCGCATCACCCTTGCCTCGGGCAACCGCGTCGTACGCGTCGGCCGTCAACGGTCGCAGGGCTTCCAGCAGCTCCAGCCGCGTCGCCAGCAACTCGGCGCCGGTCCGCGCCAGGTTCGAGTCCCACACCTCAAGCGTGCGGAGCTGTCCCTCGGCGGCACTGGTCCGGTTCTGCCGGCGAGCCTGCGAAGCGCTGCGGAGCAACGAGTTCCGCTGCTTGAGCACCCGGTCGTAGTCAGCCCGTACGCCGGCCATCCGCGGTGCGCGCAGTGTCAGCAGCTCGTCCAGGAACCGCCGCCGTTCCGATGGATCGCCCTTCACCAGCGCGAGATCCTCCGGAGCGAACAGCACCGTCCGGAGCAGTCCGAGCACTTCCCGCGGCCGGGGGACCGGCGAACGGTTGATCCGGGCCCGGTTTGCCTTCCCAGGATTGATTTCCAGCTCGACCACGACGTCGCGGTCGTACTGACTGCGGATCTCGGTCCGCACGATCGCGCGGGTGGCACCGGCCCGCACCAGCGGTGCGTCGGTCGCCACCCGGTGTGAACCGAGGGTCGCGGTGTAGTGGATCGCCTCGACCAGGTTGGTCTTGCCGTGCCCGTTGGGCCCGACGAAGGCCGTCACGCCCGGAGCGAGCTCGACCTCCGCCTGCTGGTAGGACCGGAAGTCGACGAGACCCAGGGCGGTGACATACACCTCAGTGCTTGATCGGCGGTGTCGCGTACGACGGGTCGGCCGCGTCGGCGTCCTTGACGGCGTGCCCACCGAACTGGTTGCGCATCGCGGCGATCGCCTTCATCGCCGGCGAGTCGTCCTGCCGGGACGCGAACCGCGCGAACAGCGCCGCCGCGATGGCCGGCACCGGTACGGCGTGATCGATCGCGGCCTCGACGGTCCAGCGGCCTTCCCCGGAGTCATCGGCGTACCCGCGGATCTTCTCCAGGTGGGTGTCGTCCTCGAGCGCGTTGACCAGCAGGTCCAGCAGCCAGGACCGGATCACGGTGCCCTCGCGCCAGGAGCGGAACGCCTCCGGCACGTTGTCGACGACATCCGCGGCCTCCAGCAGCTCGTAGCCTTCGGCGTACGCCTGCATGATCCCGTACTCGATGCCGTTGTGGACCATCTTCGAGAAGTGGCCGGCGCCGACCTTCCCGGCGTGCACGAAACCGAACTCGCCCTCGGGCTTGAGCGCCTCGAAGATCGGCATCACGGTGGCGACGGTGTCCTTCTCGCCGCCGCACATCAGGGCGTAGCCGTTCTCCAGGCCCCAGACTCCGCCGGAGACGCCACAGTCGACGAACTTGATGTCCTTCTCGGCGAGCTGTGCGGCGCGCCGGGTGTCATCGGTCCAGCGGCTGTTACCGCCGTCGATCACGATGTCGCCGGGCGACAGCAGCTCGGCCAGCTCGGTGACGACCGGATCGATCGCCTGCACCGGGACCATCACCCAGACGACCTTCGGCTGATCCGTCGCGGTCAGCTTCCCGACCATGTCGGCCAGGTCCTTGGCGTCGGAGATCTCCTGGTTGTGATCGAAGCCGACCACGGTGTGGCCGGCGTTGCGGATCCGCTGGCGCATGTTGCCGCCCATCTTGCCGAGACCGACAAGGCCGAGCTCCATCGTGAATCCCCTTGTTCTGTTGGCGTTCAGCTGTTCAGGCGGACCGGCATCAGCACGTACCGGAACTCGCTGATCGGGTCACCGTCGAAGTCTCGCACGCCGGTCAGCTCGGCCGGCTTGGTGGCCTGGGTGAAGGCCAGGTGGGCGACCGGCGTACCGATCGCGCCGAGGCCGTCGAGCAGGTACGTCGGGTTGAAGCCGACCGTGACCGGGTCACCGACGACGCGGGCCTCGATCGATTCCGAAGCCTGCGCCTCGTCGCCGCTACCGGCGTCGAGGGTCACGGTGTCCTCGGCGAAGGTCAGCCGGACCGGTGCGTTCCGCTCCGCCACCAGGGCGACGCGCTTGACGGCCTCGACCAGTACGGCGGTCTCGATCCGGACGCGGGTCTGGATGGCGGCGTCGGTCGGGATGATGCCGCGGACCTTCGGGAACTCGCCGTCGAGCAACCGGGTGGTGGCCCGGCGGTTGCCACCGGAGACCTCGCCCTCGAAGCCGACGATGCCGTCACCCGTCCCGGGCGCAGCGAGCGAGACCGTGACGTCCGAACCGGTCATCGCCTTCGCGGTCTCGGACAGCACGCGGGCCGGAACCAGCGCGGCGGCCGAGGCGTCGGGGGACTCGGGGTTCCACTCGAGCTCACGGATCGCGAGCCGATAGCGGTCGGTCGCGAGCAGCGAGATCGTGGATCCCTCGATCTCGACCCGCACACCGGTCAGCACCGGGAGAGTGTCCTCACGTCCGGCCGCAGTGACCACCTGCGAGACGGCCTGGGCGAAGACGTCGGCCTTGATGGTGCCGCTGGCCGCCGGGAGGTCCGGCAAAGCCGGATATTCCTCGGTGGGAAGGGTCTGGAGCGTGAACCGCGAGCTGCCACAGGTGACCTGCGCCTTGGCGCCGTCGACCTGGAAGTCCACCGGCTGGTTCGGAAGGCTCTTGGAGATGTCGGCGACGAGCCGGCCGGAGATCAGGCACTTGCCGGCGTCGGCCACCTGTGCGGGCACGGTGACCCGGACCGAGGTCTCGTAGTCGAAGCCGGACAGGGTGATCTGTCCGTCCTCGGCCTCGACCAGCAGGCCGGCAAGGATCGGAACGCTCGGACGGCTGGGCAAGCTGCGCGCGGCCCAGGCCACCGACTCGGCCAGTACGTCGCGCTCGACGCGAAACTTCACCGCGGGGTGCCTCCTGATTCGGCTGGGTGCCAGGCAGATCCTGCCACGGACACGGGTGGTGTTTGCCCATCGGGGATGACGTGGCGCTTTCGGGCGGGTCGCGTCTGCATCGGCTGAAGGGGTCCTACAGGTGCTGAAGGGACCAGCCTGACAGGTACCGGCAACCGATGCGAGTCCCGGCCTGCGAGCGGGTTTTCCCCAGGTTGGGCCGTTCGTTCAATTTGTGGACTCAGATTCCTCTACAGGTTCCATAAGGTTCTTAGCACCTGTGGATCCTGTGGGAAACCCGAGACTTCGCAGGTCAGACATCGAATTGGCCTGTGTACGCCGTGTGGACGACCACCGCTTCGTCTGTTGACGGCCGTGGATGAACTTTTCTGTCCCCACAGGGCGTCCACAACACACACCGAGGTTTCCCACAGTTGTCCACAGCTGTGTCCCCAACCTGTGAGCTGTTTCTTACTGCTGTTTCGCCTGGTGTTTGATCCGGTTCGTCAGCTCGGTCACCTGGTTGAAGACCGAGCGGCGCTCCGACATCAGCTGACGGATCTTCCGCTCGGCATGCATGACGGTCGTGTGGTCGCGGCCGCCGAACTGCTGTCCGATCTTCGGCAGCGACAGGTCCGTCAGTTCACGGCACAGGTACATGGCGATCTGCCGCGCGGTCACCAGCACCCGGCTCCGGCTCGACCCGCACAGGTCGTCGATCGACAGGCCGAAGTACGACGCGGTCTGGCCCATGATCATGCTCGCCGTCACCTCGGGCTTGCTGCCTTCGGGGATCAGGTCCTTCAGCACGATCTCGGCGAGGCTCAGATCCACCGGCTGCCGGTTCAGGCTGGCGAACGCGGTGACCCGGATCAGTGCGCCCTCGAGCTCACGGATGTTGGTCTGCACCTTCGACGCGATGAACTCCAGCACCTCGGGCGGCGCGGTCAGCCGCTCGGTGGCCGCCTTCTTCCGCAGGATCGCAATCCGGGTCTCGAGGTCGGGCGGCTGGATGTCGGTGATCAGGCCCCACTCGAACCGGTTCCGCAGCCGGTCCTCCAGCGCCTCCAGGCGTTTCGGCGCCCGGTCGGAGCTGATCACGATCTGCTTGTTCGCGTTGTGCAGCGTGTTGAAGGTGTGGAAGAACTCCTCCTGGGTCTGGATCTTCCCCTCGAGGAACTGGATGTCGTCGATCAGCAGTACGTCGACATCGCGGTACCGGCGCTGGAACTGGGATGCCTTGTCGTCGCGGATCGCGTTGATGAAGTCGTTGGTGAACTCTTCGCTCGACACGTACCGGACGCGGGCCCCGGTGTAGAGGCTGCGGACGTAGTGACCGATCGCGTGCAAGAGGTGGGTCTTGCCCAGACCGGAGTCGCCGTAGATCAGCTGCGGGTTGTACGCCTTGCCCGGTGCCTCGGCGACGGCGACGGCGGCCGCGTGGGCGAACCGGTTCGAGCTACCGATGACGAAGGTCTCGAAGGTGTACTTCGGGTTCAGCCGTGCTTCACCCTGCGCCTCGGTGGCCGGCTGGGCCGGCGCCGGCGCACCTGGCGGCCGACTGTCCGGACCGGACTGGTGACCGAACGGCTGCTGAGCCTGCTGCGCGAACGGCTGATTCGGCTGCGGGGCGTACTGCTGGGCAGCGGGCTGCTGCTGCTCGTACGACGGTGCCTGATCCTGCCGCGGCTGCTGAGTCGGCTGGGCGTAGTGCTGGGGACCCTGGTCGGGATCGGTCAGCGCGGACTGGATGGTCGGCTGGTAGGAACCCTCGGTCCGCAACGGCTCGCGGACCACCGGCGCGGGCGGTGCCTGCGGCTGCAGCTCGGGGTCGAGCGACGGGTCGACGGTGACGGCGATCCGGATGTCCCGGCCGAAGCTCTCGGACAGGATCCGCTCGAGGTCGGGCCGCAGCCGGGTCTCGAGCTGACCGCGGGTGAAGTCGTCGGGCACCGCGACGATCGCAGTGCTTTCGTGCAGGGTGACCGGGCGCGAGTTGGTCAGCCAGGCACGCTGGTTCGGCGGCAGGCCGGCCAGGACCCGGGTCCAGGCGTCGCCGAGGTCCATCACGGGTGCGGCCGCTTCGGTGTGAACGGGTACCTCGACCCGGGGTGCTGCGATCTGGGGTGCTGCGATCTCGGGTGCTGGGGTCGGGTTGTTCGCGATGGTGCTGTCAGCCTCTGCACGTTCATCACCCTCGTTCCGCCTCGGCCCGGAGACCGGTCCACCGCTGACACCCCAGTCGGGTGCCGTGTTCGGTGTCGCGCCAGGTGTTGCGCTCGGTGCTTGCTCGGGCGCCGGCTCAGGTGCCCGCTCGATCAGCTGGTCAACCGGCCGCTCAGGGGCGCGGTCCGACGGCTGCTCCGGGACTCGCTCCGTGGGCCGCTCCACCGAACGCTCCATGGTGGGCTCGGCAGGCTGCTCGACCCGGTGCTCGAAGGCGCGCTCCACGGGGCGCTCTACGGGCGGCGCCGCCGGCGGCTCGATCGGGCGGTCGCCGTACGACGGCTGCTCGGCCCGGATCGGCTCTTCGGGCTCCGGGTCGTGGTGCTGGTCGCTGCTCCAGCTCGCGGTCTGGTCGGTGCGCCAGCCCGAACCCGAGACAGTCGGAGCAGGTGCGAAGTACGACGTACTGGCGGGCTGCTCCGGCTGCGGACGGTACTGATCCGCCTGCCGGTGGCGCGGGGCCAGCGGCTCAGGCATCGGGATCGGCAGTGACGGGCTGAGGTGGGTCTCCGGCTCGGGCCGGCGGGGAGCCGGCGGCGGGACCAGGAAGTCGAGCTGATCGGGAGTCGGGGCCGGCGGAAGCTCGGAGCGGAAGTCAGTGCTGGGCTCGGGACGCAGGTCGGCACTCGTCGTACCGGGCTGCTCGTCGGTGCTGAGGGTGTACCGGTTCAGCGGTGGTTCGCCGTCGCCGCGGTACTTGTCCTCAGGTTGGTCCACTGCTGTGTATTCCGCCGCCGTGTACTCCGTACCGGCGGAATGGTCCTCGACCACGCGTTGCTCCCCGAATCCATCGCTGCGGTGGCCGGTGCCCTCCGGACTGCTCTTCCGGTGGCGCGACCTTGGACCCGACACCGCGCTGTCCACACGGTTGTCCACAGTTGTGAACGACGGCTGGATCGGGTTGGTTACCGATTGCGGAGTGCGGGACCTCTGGTGTGAGGGGCTGACGCTAACAAGTCCGCCCACGCTGCTTCAAGCCGTCATCCACAGGCTATGAACCCCAAATTGGGGGCAACCTGCGGCGTGTCGGGTGGACGCCGGAGCGTAGTCATGGTGCGTAGTTGCAGTTCGTGATCAGTCTGATCACTGTGTGACGGTACAGGCTTCCGGCCGTCATCCACTATTCTGTCCACAGGGCCTGTGGATAATTCTGGGGATACCTGGTTTGACCTGTCCACAGGCGTCCACGTACCGTGGATCGGTCGGTGTTGAACCGGCCCTTTCGTGCTGCGCTCGCAAGCGTCGCATCCATCGAGTTCTCGAGTAACCGGAGTCATTCCAGTGAGCAAGCGGACGTTCCAGCCGAACAACCGTCGCCGGCACAAGAAGCACGGCTTCCGTCTTCGGATGCGCACCCGTGCGGGCCGCGCCATCATCGCCGCCCGTCGTAACAAGGGCCGTCAGCGCCTCGCGGCCTGAGCGACCTGTCGACGGTGACCACCCCGTGTTGCCTGCGTCGAACCGGTTACGCCGGTCCGACGACTTCCGTCGCGCCGTCCGTGCTGGTCGGCGAGCCGGTCGGCGCGCGGTGGTGGTCCATTTGTTGTGCCCGGACGGACCGGACAGCCTCCGGCCCGAACCGGCCCGCGTCGGATTCGTGGTGAACAAGGCGGTGGGCAACGCGGTTCTCCGGAACCGGGTCCACCGCCGTCTGCGCGCCGTACTGGCCGCGCGGCTTGCTGATCTGCCGGCCGGCAGCCTGACCGTCGTCCGTGCCCTTCCGTCGTCCGCCTCGGCGTCGTACGACGAGTTGGTCGCGGACGTCGACGGCGCTCTGAGCCGGCTGTCGGTGCGATGAGGTTCACCGCGGTACTAAGGAATCCCGCGAAGAGTGGGATCATCGGTTTTCTCAAGCTGTACCGGCTGCTGATCAGCCCGCTCTACGGGCAGGTGTGTAGGTTCTACCCAAGTTGTTCGGCGTACGCCCTGCAGGCGGTCGAACGCCACGGTGCGGTGCGCGGTAGCTGGCTGGCGGCGAGGAGACTCGCCCGCTGCCACCCGTGGAACCCCGGCGGCTACGACCCCGTTCCACCCACAGATGTCGACCACCGCGGAGAGACTGTCTCCGCCAATCAGCCCGGTCCGTCGGCGGACGCCGGGCCTGTGCAGCGAGGTGCTTGAGTGATTGATCTGGTTGTCCCCCAACTCGCCTTGTGGGACGGGATCGTAGACGTTTTCAACGCCGTCATGACGCCGCTGTACTGGGCGGTCTCGGCACTGCTGGTCGGGTGGCACTGGCTGCTCTCCCAGGTGTTCGACAAGGACAGTGGCTGGGCCTGGGCGCTCTCGATCGCGGGTCTGACGATCGTCATCCGGACCCTGCTGATCCCGCTGTTCGTGCGGCAGATCCGCTCCAGTCGGAACATGCAGCTGCTGCAGCCGAAGATGAAGGAGCTGCAGAAGAAGTACGGCCACGACCGGGAGAAGCTCGGTCAGGAAATGATGAAGCTGTACAAGGACACGGGCACCAACCCGTTCTCCTCGTGCCTGCCGCTGCTGCTCCAGTCGCCGATCTTCCTGGCCCTGTTCCGGGTGCTCGACTACGCGGCCAAGGGCAGGACCCACAGCGACATCATGCAGCCGTACGTGTCCTCGCTGCAGCACGCGAAGATCTTCGGCGCGGAGATCTCGCAGACCTTCCTGAAGGCGAACGGCTCCGGCTCGGCCAACGTCAAGGCCGTCGCGATCGTGCTGATCATCCTGATGACCGCGACGATGTTCATCACCCAGCTGCAGCTGATGCGCAAGAACATGCCGAAGGAGGCCCTCGAGGGCCAGGCGGCGCAGATGCAGAAGATCATGCTCTACGTCTTCCCGATCTTCTTCCTGATCGGTGGCTTCAACTTCCCGATCGGTGTGCTCATCTACTGGTTCGTCTCGAACGTGTGGACGATGGGCCAGCAGTTCTACGTGATCCGCCGCAACCCGGCCCCCGGCACTCCGGCGTACGACGCCATGGAGGCCCGCAAGCGTGAGCACAACAAGCGCGCCGGTCGCCCGGCCGACGAGGGCCTGGCCGGCGACGAGGACGGCGACACCCTGACCGACCGCCGCCCCGCGCAGCGCCAGCAGCCGAAGCGTCAGTCGCGCAGTGACCGCAAGACCGGTCCCGCCGCTGCTACGCCGACGGACGAGCCGGCCGCGTCGTCGAACGGTCAGACGTCGAGCACGCAGCAGAACGCTGCCAAGAAGCCTCAGGCCGGAGCTGCCAAGAAGCAGCCGGCCGGCAAGAAGGGATCGGGTGCCAAGCGCCAGCCCGCGGCGAAGACTGCCGCGCAGCGCCGGGCCGCCCAGAAGAAGCCGGGCGGTTCGCGCTGATCGCGCCTGCCGCTGAGCTTCGTGCTGTGCCTTTCTTGCGCTGATTGACCCTGGGTCCCCGTGGGGCGGGCCTCGACATGATGAAGGAGTTGCCGTGACCGACGGCCTGGAGAACACCGAGACGGCGAAACCGACCGCCGCGGACCGACTGAAGGCACTGGAGGCGGAGAGCGACATCGCCGCCGACTACCTCGAGGAACTGCTCGACATCGCCGACCTGGACGGCGACATCGATATGGACATCGACGGCGATCGGGCCGCGGTGTCGATCGTCGGCGCGGACCTGAAGAACCTGGTCGGTGAGAACGGCAAGGTCCTGGAGGCGCTCCAGGAGCTGACCCGGCTGGCCGTCTACCGGGAGACCGGCGAGCGGTCGCGGCTGATGCTCGACGTCTCGAACTACCGGGCGAACCGGAAGGCCGAGCTGGAGGAGGTCGGCCGCAAGGCGGTCGACGAGGTGAAGGAGTCCGGTGCGCCGGTCCGCCTCGACCCGATGACGCCGTTCGAGCGCAAGGTCGTCCACGACGTCGTGGCGGCCGCCGGCCTGACCAGCGAGTCCGAAGGCGAAGAGCCCCGCCGCCGCGTGGTCGTCCAACCCGCATGACCGATCCCGATTCCGTTTCACGTGAAACGCCGCCGCTCGTGGAGAAGCTTTATCCACGGGCGGCGGCGCCGCTTGCGGCCTATGCCGAACTGCTGGCCACCGAAGGAACCCTGCGCGGCCTGATCGGTCCGCGCGAGGTCCCGAGGTTGTGGGACCGGCACCTGCTGAACTGCGCGGTGCTCGAGCGGTTGATCCCCGAGGGCGCTTCGGTCGGCGATATCGGCACCGGCGCCGGCCTGCCCGGCATCGTGCTCGCGATTGTCCGCCCCGATCTACAGATCGATCTCGTCGAGCCGCTGCTGCGACGCACAACCTTCCTCGACGAAGCCGTCGAAGCTCTGCAGCTCGACAACGCGAAGGTGGTCCGGGCTCGCGCCGAGGATCTGCCGCGCGCGTCGTACGACGTGGTGACTTCGAGGGCAGTTGCGCCGTTGGGCAAACTGGCGGGATGGTGCCTGCCGTTGTGCGCCGAGGGAGGTCTGATGCTGGCGATGAAGGGCTCCTCCGCGGAGGAGGAGTTGGAGGCCTCCGAGCGCGAACTCTCGGCGTTGGGCGCCGACCTCTGGCACATTCATCAACTCGGCACGGATGAACTGGCCCAGCCGACGACTGTGGTGAGTATTGTGGCCGGACGTGCTGCAGGGGGTTCCCGGCGCGGCGGACGCAGGAGGTGAGTGGGTTGGTGAGTCGTGCCCTCGGGTGGCCCGAGAAGAGCACCGGAGAGCCGGGCAAGTCCCAAGCCATCGGCTGGCCAACCGCCCCCTCACCAACCACCCCCTCACCAACCACCCCCACCCGACCCAACGCGCCGGTCACGACCCCGGACTCCGCGGCCCCACCCCCCGCCGAGCCCACCCCGTCCGCAGAACCCCGTCCCGCGGACACCAACACTGAGCCCGCCCTCACGGCAGAAGCCCGTCCCGCGGACACCAACACTGAGCCCACCCCGTCCGCAGAACCCCGTCCCGCGGACACCAACGCCGAGCCCGCCCTTACGGCAGAAGCTCGATCCGCGGACACCAACACTGAGCCTGCCCTCACGGCAGAAGCCCGAGCCGCGGACACCAGCGCCGAGCCTGCCCTCACGGCAGAAGCCCGAGCCGCGGACACCAACACTGAGCCCGCCCCTACCGACGCCTCCGCAGCCAAGCCCGCCGCCGAGCCCGTCGAGTCCGCCCCGGCCCCCGCCGAGCCTGACCCTGCCGGGCCCGCTCCGCTGCACGCGGCTTCCGCGGCTCCCGCCGAGCCCGTCCCAGCGGAGCCCGCCCCGCTGCAGGAGGGCCCCACCGAGCGCGGCCCGGCCGAGCCTGTGCGCGTTGACGCGGCTCCCACCGAGTCGGCCGCCACCGTGTCAGCCCTGCCGCCCGCCGAGCCCACTCCTGCCGCAGAGGCCCAGACCGCGGAATCCAACACTGAGCCCGTCCGGACCGCAGAAGCCTCTGCCGTGGACGCCGGCGCCGAACCCTTCCCTGCCGAGGCCCCCTCCCTGGCGGACGCGGCCTCCGCCGAGCCCGTGCCCGTTTACACGGCTCCTGCCAAGTCCGTCTCCACCGAGCCTGCCATCACCGAGCCTGCCTCCACCGAGGTTGACTCTGCCGTCGCCACGCCTGCCCAGGCAGTCCCTGCCGAGGCGGCCCAGACCGCGACCGCAGCACCTGCCGGCTCCGCCGACGCTGCCCCTTCCGTTGGTGCGGCGCCCGCCGACTCCGTGGACGTGGCGCGTGCTATCCCGGCGGCTGCGGGCCAGCCGGCGGTCGAGACGGCACCTGTGGAATCAGAGGCCACTGCATCTCCGATGACGGAGGCGGCGCCGGGGGATCCGGCATCGGCCGCGGCGCCCAGGTTCCTCTCACCTGCTGCTGGGTCGGCGCTTCGGGCTGCGGCGGCTAGTGGTCTCGATCTCACTCCACCGTCCACGCCGGATCCCGTTTCACGTGAAACGGGGAGTTCGGGAGATGATGGTGTTTCACGTGAAACGGCGTCCCTGGTCGATGCCGACACTGACCTTTCCGAGTCTCCACCGCCTGTGGATGACGACCGCACGAAACTGCCCTCTTACGCGGGGATTCATCCACAGAGGCCTGTGGATGAACCTGGGGGCAGACCCGCACCAACCCCCACTGACATCCTCTTCGGGCCAAGTCCCGCACCTATTGGAATGGGCGCTATGACTGCCGCACAGATCGCCGCGCGGGCCACGTCGGACGAGCTTCAGCGACGACTTCTCGAGACTCCGATCGCCGCCGCCACCGAACGGACCCTGCTGGTGAATGAAGGACGCACTATGGGCCGCGAGTTCCCGTTGCCCGCCGAGACCCGGGTCTTCGTCGTCGCCAACCAGAAAGGTGGCGTCGGCAAGACCACCACGACGGTGAACGTCGCCGCCGGCCTGGCCCTGTACGGCGCCCGGATCCTGGTGATCGACCTCGACCCGCAGGGCAACGCCTCCACCGCCCTGGGGATCGACCACTCCGAGGGAACCCCCGGGGTCTACGAGGCGATCATCGAGAACGAGCCGCTGGGCAAGCTGCTCCAGCCGTGCGCCGAGCACCCGGGCATCCAGGTGATTCCGGCGACCATCGACCTGGCCGGTGCCGAGATCGAGCTCGTCAGCATCGTGGCCCGGGAGAGCCGGTTGAAGCGCGTCCTGGACGCGCACCTGGCTGAGACCGAGGCCGCCGGTGAGAAGTACGACTACGTCTTCATCGACTGCCCGCCGTCGCTGGGCCTGCTCACGGTCAACGCGCTGACCGCGGCCCGCGAGGTGCTGGTTCCGATCCAGAGCGAGTACTACGCGCTGGAGGGTCTGTCCCAGCTGCTCCGGCACATCGACATGGTGAAGTCCCACCTGAACCCGGGCCTGGACGTCTCCACGATCCTGCTCACCATGTACGACGCCCGCACCAAGCTGGCCGGTGAGGTCGCTGCCGAGGTTCGTGGGCACTTCCGCGACGCCGTACTGCGCACCGCGGTCCCGCGGTCGGTGCGGATCTCGGAGGCACCGAGCCACGGCCAGACTGTGCTCGCCTACGACCCGGCCTCGGCCGGCGCCCTGTCGTACCTCGAGGCCTCGCGCGAGATCGCCATGCGGAACAACCTCGAGGGAGCCCGATGAACACCCGACTCGGCCGCGGCCTGGGAGCGCTGATCCCCAGCAATCCTGCGCCTGGTACTCCGCAGACTCTCGGCACCAAGTCCCACTCGATCCCCGGCGCCCCGCCGCGGGAGAAGCCCGGGCCTGAGCTGGCCGCCGTACCCGGCGCCGAGTTCGCGGAGATCGAGGTCGGGAAGATCACCCCGAACCCGAAGCAGCCGCGGTCGGTCTTCGACGAAGAGGCGATGGAAGAGCTCGTCCACTCGGTCAAGGAGATCGGCCTGCTGCAGCCGATCGTCGTCCGCCGGCTCGAGGACGACAAGTACGAACTGGTGATGGGGGAGCGCCGCTGGCGCGCCACCCAGGCCGCCGGCCTGACCACGATCCCGGCGATCGTGCGGGACACCTCCGACGACGTCATGCTCCGCGACGCCCTCCTGGAGAACCTGCACCGCAGCCAGCTGAACCCGCTCGAAGAGGCGGCGGCGTACCAGCAGATGCTCGACGACTTCGGCTGCACCCAAGAGGTCCTCGCCACCCGCATCGGCCGGTCCCGCCCGCAGATCTCCAACACACTCCGGCTGTTGAAGCTCCCCGCCGGTGTCCAGCGCCGCGTCGCTGCCGGCGTCCTCTCCGCCGGCCACGCCCGCGCCCTGCTCGGCCTCCCCCGCGGCGACGCCATCGAGCGCCTCGCCCAGCGCATCGTCGCCGAAGGCCTCTCCGTCCGCACCGTCGAAGAGATCGTCGCCCTCGGCGACATGAACGGCGACGACCCCACCCCGGCCCGCCGTCGCAACAAGCCCGTCGCCCCCCGCCTGGTCGACCTCGCCGACCGCCTCTCCGACCGCTTCGAAACCCGCGTCAAGGTCGACCTAGGCAAAACCAAAGGCAAGATCACCGTCGAGTTCGCCTCCATCGACGACCTGGAACGCATCGTCACCCTGATGGACCCGAACAAACCCACAAACTAGGCCCACCGCCCCATCCCTTGGGGACCCCATCCACGCAGCCCTCAGGCAGCCGATAACGCTGCCTCGTGCGCGAGATGGCAACGGGGTGCGCGCTGGCGACGGGTGCGAGCTGGCATTGGATGTGCGCTAGCAGCGGGTGGGTGGTCACCGGGGCTTGTGGAACGGCGTGGTCGGTATCTGCAAGTTTTGTTCCACTGATCGCCGGTGAGGCGCCGATCTGATGCGTCCGGTGCGGTGGGTCAGTGGCTGGTCGCCGCTGCGGCCGATTCAACTGCAGGCGTGGCTGGGCGCCGCGGTGGCCGAGGGGGATGGCGAGGCCGGCGACCGCGTGAGCGTCGCCTGGGGTTGACGGGCTTGGGTTGCGGTTGATGCTCGGAGCAGTGGCGATTGGGTGCGCGCTTCTTCTGGGCTGAGGGGAACGGTCGCGGCTGGTGAGGTCGGGGAGCGCGTGGACCTTGTGTGGGGTTGACGGGCCTGGGTTGCTGACGGGCGGTTCGGCGAGGCGCCGTCGACGGTCGGGCGCGCGCTACTTGTGGCCTGAGGAGAGCGACGTGCGGTCGGCGGTTGGGCGCGCGTTTTCCTGTGGCCTGACGGGAGCGGTCGCGGCTGGTGCGGTCGGCGGGTGGGTGCGCGTTGGCTGGGCTGACGGGCGCGGTCGGTGGCCGCGCGAAGTCGCCTGGGGTAGCGGGCTTGGGTTGCGGGCGGCATGCTGCGACCGTCTGCCGGGTGACCCGTCGTTGGAGCGTTGGGACAGGGATTCCTACCTGTCGTTTTCGGGAGGCCGGACTTCCCAGCGGCCGGCGGGGAGGTGACGCGGCGCGGGGCGGTTGCTTGATGTGGTCGGCGATCGGGAGACGTCTGGAGCTGGCGGGCTTGGTGGTGGTGTGGCTGTGTCTGGGGCGAGGCCGGGGGGAGGCTTGGCCTCTGGTATCACGGGAGGTTGAGGGAGGCTGGAATTCCTCTGGGAGGTTGATTTTGCGGGGCGGGGTGGGGGTGTAGTTTCTGGTGGGGGATCTGGTTGAGCTCTGAGAATCGTGCTCCCAGAGGAATATCGGCATCTGGCGCCAGTGGTCGATATGTCGACAAAGTTACTTGGTGATACGCGGCGTGGTTCCACGTGAAACATTTCGGGTTGCGCGGATGAGGTAGGTCGCTGGGAGGTGGGCGGGTGCGCCTAGGCCGGGGTACATGTCGGGGATGGGGGACTCGGTGAAGTGGGTGAGTTGTAGGCCGGCGGCGAGGAGGGCGGTGATGATGTCGGAGGGCGGCCAGACGAAGGCTGTGAAGGGTGGTGGGGTTGCGGTGTCGCGGGCGCCGACGGGGAGTTTGGCGTTGTTGATGGTGGCGCGTGGAGTGCTGCGGCCGAAGTAGTCGGTGGTGACGGTCAGGGTGTCGGGGCCGGTCACGGCTAGGACTTCCCAGATTGGGTGGTGGTCCGCGAGCAGGAGTGATCCGCCGGGGCGGAGTCGGTCGGCGATTACGGTGGCCCAGGTGGTGAGGTCGGGGACCCAGCAGATCGCGCCCCAGCTGAGGTAGATCAGGTCGAGGTCGGTCAGGTCCGCCGGGAGGTCGAACATGTCGGCTCGGCGGAAGTCGACCGGGATGCGGGACTCGGTGGACTTCGCGCGGGCGAGGTCGATGGCGACCTCGGAGATGTCGATGCCGGTGACCGAGGCGCCGAGCGTGGCCCAGGACAGGGCCTCGTCTCCGCAGGAGCAGGCGAGTTGAAGCACTCGATGACCACTCACGTCACCGGCGGCCGCGATCTCTTCGGCACTCAGGGCCGAGCCACCGGCGGCGAAGAAGGCGGCCGGTTGGCCGGGGCGGGCGTCGTGAATCGCGTTCCAGCTGACCCGATTGGCCGCGGTGATGTCGTGCAGGGAGGCGGTGGGGGTAGTCACGCCGCTGACGCTAAACCCGTCAGCGGCAACCCCCCAATGGGTTTAGCGGCCGAGGAGCTCGTGCGTGGTCCGGCGCTCGGCGTAGAAGCTGAGGAAGGGGATCGTGCCGGCGACGGCCATCAGGACCAGGCGCGGGAGTGTCCAGCGGACCCGGCGGAAGAGGTCGAAGGTGGCGAGCAGGTAGACCACGAAGAGGAAGCCGTGCAGCGGGCCGATGACGTTCATGGCACCCGGGTTGTCGGCCAGGTACTTCAGCGGCATCGCGACGAACAGCAGCAGGAGCAGCATCACGCCGACGATGTAGGCGATCACCCGGTAGCGGGTCAGCGCGCCGCGGACGGCGGGGGTGAGCTGCGAGCTGGCGGTGGCGGGGTCTGCAGGTGAAGTCACGCTGAAACGGTACCGCTCGACCCCACCGGCTCGGTCTCCTGGTCCTGGTCGGAAAGCTCATCGGGCGAACCTCGATGCGCGTCGAGGACCATCCGGCCCCACATCCACAGCGTGAACGCGGCGAAGATCCACCACTGGAAGGCATACGCGACATTGCGCAGACCGGCGTGATCCGTCGGGGGAGCAGGCGGTGTGACCGCAGCCGGCGCCGGCGAAGGGACAGTCCCAGCATCCAGTGCGGTCTGTACGACGAAGGCGTCGTACAGCCGGTACGTGACCATGTGCACGAGCGTGGGGATCCGTAGCGAGGAAAGCACCCGCCCGCGCGTCGCATCACCGGATGAGTCGGCGGCTTCAGAGGCCACCACCGAACCGGACAGCTGCACCGGCCCGGTCGGCGCCGTGGCGGCGGGATCATCCACCGACGCCACCCAACCGCGAACGACCATCACTGCACCGCTGTCCAGCATCACCGGGCTGACCACCCAGAAGCCGTCCTGCGAACCGTTCCGCCGGTCGGTGATGAAGACCTGGTCGGCAGCGGGACCCCAGGTACCGGCGACCGTCACGCGCCGCCCGACAGCCTTCGCCGGCAGCCCTTCGTCAACGGAGAACAGCGACTGCAAAGGAATCGGTGCAGCCAGCGCCTGCTTCGCCGTGGCCTCCGCGGTCTTCGACCGGTACACGTCGAGCTGCCATACACCGAGGACAGACATCACCCCGGCGATCGCGAGGGCGAGCAGCAGCAACGCCGTCCAGCGCGGTGCCAGCGCCGTACGCCACAGAGGCCGATCCGGAGTCATCTCAACGAGCCGCGGCCGCAGCCAACAGGTCGCGGCACAGCACACCGAGCTCGATCCCAGCGGCCTCAGCGGCGAGCGGGACCAGCGACGTCTCCGTCATCCCCGGTGCCACATTGACCTCCAGGAACCACGGCACGCCGTCCGCATCGACCACGAGGTCGGACCGCGACAAGTCCCGCAGTCCGAGTGCCACATGGGCTGTCACCGCCGCAGCAGCGCACGCGCCGGCAACGTCGGGAGCCAACCGAGCCGGTACGACGAACTCCGTCGCACCCGCCGTGTACCGCGCCTCGTAGTCGTAGAACCCCGAGTCCGGGACGATCTCGACCGCCGGCAGTGCACGCGGTCCGTCGCCCACGTCGACCACCGTGACCGCGACCTCGATACCGTCGATGTACCGCTCGATCAGCGCGACCGGTCCGTAGGCGTAGCAGTTCACCATCGCCGATGGCAGCTCCTCGGCGGAGCGCACGATCGACGCACCGAGGGCGGAGCCGCCGCGGGCCGGCTTCACGACAAGCGGCAGACCGATCTGGTGGACGACCGCCTCCATCAGCGCGGTGGCGCCCAACTCGCGGAACGTGTCGTGCCCGAGGACGACGGACTCCGGCGTGTACAGCCCGGCCTTGCCGACCATGGTCGCGGCGACCGGCTTGTCGAACGCCGTCCGGCACGCGGCGGCGTCGGCGCCCACGTACGGAACGCCGTACAGGTCGAGGACCTGGCGCAGGGCGCCGTCCTCGCCGGTCACGCCGTGCAGGACGGGGAAGATCGCATCCGGTGTGTCTTCGCGCAGGCGGTCGACCAGGCTCGAGTCGACATCCCGCTGCTCGACCTCGACCCCTACGCTGCGCAGGGCTTCGGCGACCCGGCGGCCCGATCGCAGCGAGACATCCCGCTCATGCGACAGTCCGCCGGCCAGTACCAGCACTCGACCCAGATCACTCATCACACATTTCCCGATCACTAGAAGGCGACATCCGGCGGGCGCCGGTCCCGAGGCCCACTGAGACGGTACCGCTAGCGAATCAACGATCTCCCGTCGCCCGGAGATCCATAGCGAAACCTTTGCCCGGAAGGGCTAACTGAGCTCCGGCCCCGGCGCCTCGTAGCCGTGGCTCGCACCTGGCTGCAGCGGTCCGAACGTCTGCCGCAGCTCCAGCTCCTCGTTGATCACCGCGGCCAGCCGCGACACGCCCTCGGTGATCCGCTCCGGCGTCGGATGACAGTACGACAGACGCATGCACTGGGAGCCGAAACCGTCGGAGAAGAAGGCCGTCCCGGGCACGTACGCGACCCGCGCCGTCACCGCTCGCGGCAGCATCGCCTTGGCGTCCAGACCCTCCGGCAACGTCAGCCAGACGTAGAAGCCACCACCGGGCTTCGTCCAGGTCGTTGCCGCAGGCATCTTCTCGGTCAGGGCCGCGAGCATCGCGTCCCGGCGCTCGCGGTACATCTCCCGGAACTGCTTCACCTGGCCGAGCCAGTCGTGCCTGCCGAGGTACGACGAGATGGCCAGCTGACTGAACACCGGCGGACACAGGGTGGCCGATTCCTGAGCCAGCACGAGCTTCTCCCGCACCGCATGCGGTGCGACCACCCACCCGACCCGGAAACCCGGCGCGAAGGTCTTGGAGAACGAACCGAGGTAGATGACGCCCTCGCGGTCCTCGGCGCGCAACGCACGCTGCGGCTCACCGTCGAAGCCGAGCAGACCGTACGGGTTGTCCTCGAGGATCAGCAGGTTGGCTCGCTGGCAGATCTCCAGCACCCGCGCCCGCCGCTCGTCGGACAGCGATACCCCGGCCGGGTTGTGGAAGTTCGGAATCGTGTAGAAGAACTTGATCTTCTTGCCGGCCGCGCGGACCGTCGCGATCGCCTGCTCCAGCGCCTCCGGTACGACGCCGTTGTCGTCCATCGCGACATGCACGACCTCGCACTGATACGCCCGGAAGACCCCGAGCGCACCCACGTACGACGGCGCTTCGCAGATCACCACGTCACCCGGATCGCAGAACACCCGCGTCACCAGATCGACGGCCTGCTGGCTGCCCACCGTCACGCAGACGTCGTCGGGGTGGGCCTCGATCCCCTCCAGCCGCATCACGTCACAGATCTGGTCCCGCAGGCCGGGATCGCCCTGGCCGGACCCGTACTGCATCGCGACCGCGCCGTTGTCGATCACCAGGTCGCGGAGCGCGCTGCCGACCACGTCGAGCGGCAGGCCGGCGATGTTCGGCATCCCGCCGGCCAGTGAGACCACCTCGGGCCGGCTGGCGACCGAGAACAGTGCGCGGATCTCCGATGCGGTCATGCCCTTGGTCCGTGCTGCATACCGGTCGACATAGTTGTCGAGACGGGTCTGCCGGACATCGGGCACGTCAGCGCTCACGGAGCCACTCCACAAAGGTCTACGAGGGGAAGGTCACCAGGCTAACCCCGATAGCCCGAACGCGCCTGGGCTGTGGAACGGCGCGACCTCTCACTACCATGCCTTATAGGGGCAGTACGGCGGAAGGTGGACGAGTATGACTGTGGGTAAGGCAGCCGGCTGGACACTCGGCGGGCTGCTACTGGGTGTGCTGGCCGGATTCGCCGGTGAGCTCTTCCGGCGGCAACCAGCCGCGAAGGTGCAGCAACGCTACGTCGCCCCCCGGGCGGCAGAGACCCCGGACGTGCGGCCACCGGCCCCCGCTCCGGCCGAGGCCACCCGCTAAGGCGACGGGCACGCAACGTGACGAACGTAACAGTCCGCAATCCGGTGACCTGATGACCCGCCGGCTGGAACCGCTGACCCTCGCCACTCTCGGCGAGCTGCCCGCGCCATGCCGTGACTGTGTGTTCTGGGAGCTCGACCCAGTGGCCGCCCGGCAGGCCGGCCGCAACGGCGACACCGCGCTGGAGAAGGAAGCGTGGCTGTCCCAGCTCCTGCTCGACTGGGGACCGGCCGGGGTGGTGCTGTACGTCGACGACGAGCTCGCCGGCTATGCGGTCTACGCGCCGGCGACGTACCTGCCGCGGGTCCAGGCGTTCCCGACCGCGCCGGTCAGCCCGGACGCCGTCGTACTGGCGACCGGCCGGATCCTGCCGCGGTACCTGGGGCTCGGGCTCGGCAAGGTGCTCGTCCAGGCGGTCGCGAAGGACGTGCTGAAGCGCGGGTTCCGGGCGGTCGAGGCGTTCGGCGACTCGCGGTGGCAGGGGCCTGGCTGTGTCTGGCCGACCGACTTCCTCCGTGCCGTCGGCTTCGCTGTGGTCCGTGACCACCCGCGGAATCCGAGACTTCGGCTGGATCTGCGGTCCGCGATCACCTGGCGCAGTGAGATGGAGGCAGCGGTCGAGCGTCTGATGGGCGCGATCCGGCCTGAGCCCGCGGCACCGCCGGTGACGGTTCGGGAGTCCACGCCGCCGGTTCGGACACCCTGACATGCAGTGGCGGCTCCTGGCCGAGGTCATGTTCGTCCTGCATGCGGCGTTCCTGCTGTTCTTCGTGCTCGGCGGCTTCCTCGCCTGGCGATGGCCGAAGGTGATCTGGGCGCATCTGGCGATCGCGGTCTGGAGTCTGGCGATCGTGCTGATCGACTACGACTGTCCGCTGACCGGCGCCGAGAAGTACTTCCTCCGCCGCGGCGGCGAGGACGTGTACGCCGGCGGCTACATCAACCACTACCTCGACGGCACGATCTGGCCCGAGGGTTCCACGCCGATCGCGGAGAAGGTCGGCTTCGCGCTCATCGTCATCTCGTACGTCGGCTTCTTCGTCCTGCGCAGCCGGCGGCGATCGAGGGTCGGTTCAGTGAAATCCCCGACGTGAAAATCCGTCGGCTGACGGACAATGAGGAACGTGTCCACGTCTGTCGATGACTACATGGTGGGTCTGACCAAGGCCTTGCCCGGTCCGCGCCGCAAGCGCGCCGACCTGCTGGCCGAAGCGCGCGACCACCTGATCGACGCCACCGAAGCCTTCGAGGCCGACGGCCTCGACCGGGACAGCGCCGAGCGTGCGGCGGTCGCCGACTTCGGCAGCCTCCACGAAGTCGTGCCCGGCTATCGCGCCGAGTTGGCGGTCAGCCAGAGCCGGCGGACCGCGACGCTGCTGTTCCTGGTGCTGATCGTGCAGCCGATCGTCTGGCAGGAAGGCGCCTGGAGCTGGAACCAGGACGCGGTCCAGGAGAGCGCGCTGAACGACTTCCTGCAGACCATGGTCCGCGGCATCGGCATGGTCACCATCGCCGGTGCGGTCCTGGCGGTCATCGCCGCCGGTGCCGGTATGCGTTACCCGATCGTCCGGGAGCATGTGAGCCGCGCGACCTCGCTCTTCGCGATTGCGACCTCAGTCGTGATCAGCGCGATCGGGGTCGTGATGGCGGCCAGCAGCGCCCAGGTCGCCCTGCTCGACTACGCGGTCGTCTCCGGTTTCGTCGTACTGCCGCTCGTCGTTGTCGGCCTGCAGGCCGGCCGGGCCCTACGCCTGGCCCGGGCGTAGTACTCCTTCCATCACGGCGCGGAAGGTCAGCCACTCCTGCTTGCCTGAGGCAAGCATCTTCTCGCCCGCGCTGGTGAGCTGATAGGTACGGCGTTTCCGCCCGCTCACCGTGCTCCACTCGCTGGCCAGGTAACCGGCCCGCTCGAGTCGCCGCAGCGCCGGATAGAGCGTCCCGGTGGGCAGATCCAGCTCGCCGCCGCTGCGCTCCAGCAGCGCCTCCATGATCGCGTAGCCGTGCAGGGGCTCGTCCTCGACCACGGCCAGGATCATCGGGTCCAGATGCCCGCGCAGTGCGTCCGCCTTCACGTAGCCAGTCTACTCATACTCCTGTTAATGTCGAGAGACAACATGTAGCACATCTACTTATCAAGGAGTCGTGAGCCATGACCGTGGACACTCCAGTACGACGACCGCCCGCGAAGGAGGGGCTGCTGCACCGGGTGTCCGGCTGGTCGATGCGGCACGCCGGTCTCGCCGTACTGCTCTGGGTGGCCGCTCTGATCGCCGTCACCGCGACCTCGAGCCTGATCGGCGACAACTACCGCAACGACAACTCGCTCCCCGGGACCGACTCCCAGCGGGTGACCGACATCTTCCGCGAGCATCAACCGCAGGGTGACACCGCGTCGGTCCAGATCGTCGTCCACGCCGACGGCGGTCTGCAGGCACACAAGCAGCGGATCGCCTCGATGCTGGCCGACGTCGGCAACCTCCCGCACGTGGCCTCCGTGGCCGACCCCTTCACCGCCCCGGGATCACTCGCGCCGGACGGGCGTACGGCGTACTCCACTGTCGGGCTGGATGCCGCCACCGAGGACATGGAGGTCGAGGACGTCCGCGCGATCATCCACAAGGCGCAGGAGTTCGCCCAGCCTGGGGTGCAGATCGAGGTCGGCGGCGACCTGGCCCGCTCGGCGGCCGAGAGTGAAGGCGGTGCGGCCGAGGGCGCCGGCATCCTGGCCGCGCTGGTGATCCTGGTGTTCCTGTTCGGATCGTTGCTCGCGGCAACACTTCCGCTGCTGACCGCCGTGTTCGCTGTCGGCGGCACGCTCGGCCTGCTGATCCTGGCGTCGCACCTGATCACCGTGCCCGACTACACCGCGCCGGTGATGATGCTGGTCGGTCTCGGTGTCGGCATCGACTACGCGTTGCTGATCTTCTCGCGGTATCGCCACGAGTTGCTGAAGGACGGCACCGACCGTACGACGGCCTCGATGGTTGCCCTCGACACCGCGGGCCGCTCGGTGATGTTCGCCGGTTGCACTGTGGTGATCGCCCTCCTCGGTTTGCTGGCCCTCGGACTCGGTGCGCTGCAAGGTGTCGCTCTCGGTGTCACCCTGACCGTGCTGGTGACGATGCTGGCCGCAGTGAGTCTGCTGCCTGCGCTGCTCACGCTGTTCGGCAAGCGGATCGAGAAGAGTGTCCGCAAGCACGCTGCGAAGAAGCGTCGCGCGCCGGGCGACGGCTGGCGCAAGCTTGCGGCATTCGTGCAGCGGGGGCCGTGGGTGCCGCTGGTGCTCGGGACGGTCGCGCTGGTCGCGCTGTCGTTGCCCGCGCTGGACATGCGGCTCGGGTTCGCGGACGCGGGCACCGACGATCCGGCCAAGACCAGCCGGAAGGCGTACGACCTGCTCGCGCAGGGGTTCGGTCCTGGATTCAACGGCCCACTCGTGGTCGTGTCGGAAGGTGACGAGGCCGCGGCGAGGGCGCTTGGACAGACGCTGCAGCAGGATCCGAACATCGCGGCCGTGACACCGCCGCAACCATCTCCCGACGGGAAGATCGCGACCGTACTGGCGTTCCCGAAGTCGGCACCTCAGGACGCGGCGACCAGCGAGCTGGTGCAGCGGCTGCGGGACGACACGCTCCCGGCACTCGAGGCGCAAACGAGGGCGAACTATCTGGTCGGCGGTGCGACCGCGGCGGCCGACGACTTCTCCTCAGCGGTCAGTAAACGGCTGCCGATCTTCGTGCTGGTCGTGGTCGGATTGTCAGCCCTGCTGCTGATGGCGGTGTTCCGGTCGATCCTGATCCCGCTCAAAGCGGCAGTGCTCAACCTGCTCAGCATCGGCGCATCGCTCGGTGTCATCACGCTGGTCTTCCAGCAGGGCTGGCTCGGTGCGCAGCCCGGCCCGATCGAGGCGTTCGTGCCGGTGATGATCTTCGCGATCGTCTTCGGGTTGTCGATGGACTACGAGGTCTTCCTGGTCTCCCGGATCCACGAGGAATGGCGCCGTACCAAGGACGCGGGCGAAGCCGTCCGGGAAGGGCTGGCCAACACCGGCAGCGTGATCACCGCGGCGGCCGCGATCATGATCGTGGTGTTCGGCGCCTTCCTGCTCAGCCCGGACCGGATGCTGAAGCAGTTCGGCCTCGGCCTGGCGACCGCCGTACTGCTCGACGCCGTCCTGATCCGCTGCGTCCTCGTGCCCGCGATCATGCGCCTGTTCGGCAACCGCGCCTGGTGGCTGCCACGCGTCCTCGACCGGGCGCTCCCCACGATCGCCCTCGAGAAGGAGTACCCGGCGAAGTAGACCGCCCCGGTCTACTCGTACCTGGAGCTCCACACACGGGCCTTGTAGATTTCCGCTCCCGGAATCGTCCGGGTCGCCGCCGGTACGGCGAAGTTGACCGTGTCGGTGCACCAGCTGGTCCGGCACCCGGCCTTCGGGCTGGTCCGGACCTGCTGGGCGTTCGGCATACTGCTGACGCTCTTGATCCCCGCCTGGTCGAACGTCGCCACGATGGCCGCGGCCGACTTGCTCACCTGGTAGACCTTCGAGCCGGTCGAGACCCAGAGCCGGTCGTGGTCCTCCAGCACCGGAGCGAGATCGTGGCCACCGGCGGTCAGCCCGGGGACCGACGACACTTCGGTCAGCTGGGGAGCGGCCGGCGTACCGGTGATCTTGAGCGCGGCCAGCTTGCTGCCACCCAGCACCCACAGCACCTGCCGCGCCGGATCCCACTGCACACCGTGCGCGTCGGGCAGCGGATAGCTGGCGTAACTCGCGGACGCTGATCCCTGCGAGGCCGTGTAGACGCGGATGAAACCACCGTTGCTGGCGGCAACGGCCACGTTCCCGTCCGGCAGCAGCTCGACGCTGTGCGGGTTGTTCGCCGATCCGACGTTGACCGCCCACAGCCGCTGGCCGCTCGGATAGCCGATCAGCGCAGCGAGCCCACGCGAATCCGATACCACAGCCACGTAGGCATCAGCCTTCATCCGCAGCTTCACGTCCGTCGGCAGTCCCCAGGCACCGGTCAGGCCGGAGAAGCCGTTGGCGCTCGTCGGTGACCACGTCCACTTCTGCGCGGTCGCCGTACCCCAGTTCGCCACGGTCGGATCCATCAATCGGATCCGCGCGGCCGACGGGGAGTCGTAGTCCTGGTCGGTCACCGCCACCAGACGACCGGCCTCGGCCGCCTGCGCAGGAGGCGCCGGGGTGAGCAGTGCAGCGAGGACACAGATACTGCCGAGCAGGCGGAGCATGGCAGCCGCCCGGCGTCAGACGGTTAGTTGGCCGAAGCGGAGCATGCCGGTGGCGGCGTCTTGCTCCGGGGGGAGGTAGACGCGCTGGATGGCGACGACGATGGCCTCGGCGATGACGTCGCGGAAGGCGGCGTCGGCGAGGCGGGCGGAGTCGTGGGGGTTGGTGACGTAGCCGATCTCCAGGCGGACGGCGGGCATCTTGGTCCGGCGGAGGAGGTCCCAGGTCTTGGCGTGGGTGCGGCAGTTGAGGAGGTCGGTGCGGGCGACGATCTCGCGCTGGACGAGGCCGGCGAACTGCTCGCCGACGCTGGACGAGGCGCCGTGCAGGTCGTTGCCGTAGAAGTACGTCGCTACGCCCTGTGCGTCGGGGTTCGCGGAGCCGTCGGTGTGCAGCGAGACGCACAGGTTCGCGTCGGTCTCGTTCGCGAAGGCGGCCCGGGCCAGCTCGTCAGGCCCTTGATCGCGGCCGCGGGACAGATACGCCCGTACGCCGGTTGCTCCGAGCCGGCCTTCGATTCGCGCGGCCAGGTCGTAGGCGATGTCGGACTCGCGCAGCCCGTAGCCCTCCCAGCCGTAGTCGAAACCGCCGTGGCCCGGGTCGATCACCACGGTCTTGCCGGAGAGCCGCGGACCGGCGGCCCGGACGGCCTCCGATGCGCGCAGAGCGTCCGGGCGGCCGCCGGTTGCCATCGGCTTGATCCGCTGCAGTGCCTTGAACGTCGACGGGCCGCAGGTGCCGTCCGCGGGCAGGCCCATGTTGCGCTGGAACTCGGTCACCGCGCGCTGGGTGTCCGGTCCGAAGATGCCGTCGATCCGGGCGACGGCGAACCCGAGCTCCTGCAGCTTGGCCTGCAGCGCGAGTACGTCGTCCCCGGTCAGCGGATGCGAGACGACGAACGTCAGCAGCCGGTCACCCAGCCGCCAGCGTGCGTCGTCGATCGCGCGGTAGGTCTGCGGGCCGACGATGCCGTCGATCATCAGCCCGCGTTGCTGCTGGAAGCCCCGGACGGCGTGTGCGGTCGCTTCGTCGTAGACGTCATGACCGCCGGTCAGCAGCCCCAGTCGCTGAAGCTTGCCGATGATCTCGGCCACCGCCTCACCGCTGTCGCCGATCCGGTACACGCCGTGCGGGCCTGCCATAAATCACTCCTAGCCGTGGCGGACGGTGTCCTACCTGACATCACGCCGTGAAGTCGGCGAGCTCCTTCAGCAGTGCCGCCTTCGGCTTGGCGCCGACGATGGACTTCGCGAGCTCACCGTTCACGTAGACGTTGATGGTAGGGATACCGGTAACACGGTAGTTGCTCGGGGTGACCGGGTTCTCGTCGACGTTCATCTTCAGGAAGGTCAGCTTGTCCCCGTGGGCCTGGTTCAGCTCCTCCAGGATCGGCGAGACCTGGCGGCACGGACCGCACCACTCGGCCCAGAAGTCGACCAGGACCGGCTTGTCGCTCTTCAGCACGGTCTCGTCGAACTCGGCGTCGGTGACGGCGTTCATCTTCTCGCCCACGGCGATATCTCCTTCAAGGGTGGTTATGTGAGGTTCAGACGGTGACGGACTCGGTGGCGGCCGCAGCTGCCACGGTGTGCTCGAACTCCATGCTGGCCAGGAAGCGCTCCGCGTCCAGGGCCGCGGCACAGCCGCTGCCGGCCGCGGTGATCGCCTGCCGGTAGGTGTGGTCGACCAGGTCACCGGCTGCGAACACGCCCGGCTGGTTGGTCTCCGTGCTGCCCTCGCGGGTGAGCACGTACCCTTCCTCGTCCAAACGAATCTGCCCGTGGATCAGCTCCGACCGCGGGTCGTGACCGATCGCGATGAACAAACCGGTGACCGGCAGTTCGCGGGTCTCGCCCGTCACCGTGTCGCGCAGTACGACGCCCGTCAGCTTCTCGTCGCCCTGGATCTCGGCAACCTCGGAGTTCCACGCGAAGTCGATCTTGTCGTTCGCGAAGGCCCGCTCGGCCATGATCTTCGAGGCGCGCAGCTCACCGCGACGGTGCACCAGCGTCACCTTCGACGCGAACCGGGTCAGGAAGGTCGCCTCCTCGATGGCGGAGTCACCACCACCGACGACCGCGATCTCCTGCTGCCGGAAGAAGAAGCCGTCACAGGTCGCACACCACGAGACGCCGTGGCCCGACATCCGGTCCTCGTTCTCGATGCCCAGCTTGCGGTAGCCCGAACCCATCGCGAGGATCACCGAACGCGCCTGGTGGACGGTGCCGGCCGAGTCGGTGACCGACTTGATCTCACCGGTCAGGTCCATCGCGACGATGTCGTCGGCGACCAGCTCGGCGCCGAAGCGCTCCGCCTGGGTGCGCATCTCGTCCATCAGCGCCGGGCCCATGATGCCCTGCGCGAAACCGGGGAAGTTCTCCACCTCGGTCGTGGTCATCAGCGCACCGCCGGCGGTGACGGACCCCTCGAACACCAGCGGCTCCAGCTGCGCACGTGCGGCGTACACGGCGGCGGTGTAACCGGCCGGGCCGGAGCCGACGATGATGACGTTGCGAACTACAGAGTCGCTCATGCAGGCGTTCCTCGAATCGTTGAGACGGGTACGTCGTACTCAACGGATCCGTGAGGCCGACCATTCCCACGGTACCGATTACCCGGCCGTGACGCGTGATGGGCCCACCAGGGGTGATCAGCGGTTTCGGAGAGTCACCGTGGTGTCGTAGATCGACGTACCGGCGGAGCCGCCACCGTCACAGCCGGTCAGCACGTAGACCTCGATGTCACGAGGAGAACCACCCTGCAGGCCGATCACCGTCGCGCGGGTGCCGTCGACCTTGGCCGGCTGCACGAGCCGGACCTGCGGGTTCGGGCGGGCGGAGGCGAAGTTCCGGGCACACGTGAGCTCGGCGGCACTCCCATTGAGGAGGGGTGTGCTGCTGCTCTCGAGCCACTTCTGCACCTGGGGCGCGATCTGCGCCGTACTCAGCGAGACCACGCCGGTGGGCTGGATTGCTGTCGGGTTCGTGTTCGCCGCGTTCTCGCCGGCGCGGTCCTTGGTTGCCATCACGACGCCGACACCGATCGCCGCGATCAGGACGACGGCCGCGGCCGCGCCGAACAGCTTCGGCATGTGCCGGTGCGGCTCCTCGCGGATCTGCGCCAGCGAGTGCACGCCGACGGTCGACGCCCGCATCACGGCCTCGGCCCGGATCACCGCGTCGAGGTGCTCGGCGACATCGACCGGCATCGGGATGTCGGCCCGGCCCTCGTCGGCGAGATCCTCGGAGAGCTCCAGCAGCGCGTCGTAGGTGAGCTGACAGTCGGGGCACGCCTTCACATGCTCACGAGCGCTGTGCGCCTCGGTGGCGGGCAGCAGGTTCTCGAGCAGGTCGGCAATCGTGTCGGTGTCGAGGTGCTCGAGATGTTCGCTGGTCGGCAGACCGGAATCGGTCATCGTGAACTCGCCCCCAGACGGGACGTGCCCCGAAAGGCGCGCGTGGTGGTCATCGGTGGAGTACTCCGGTCGAAGACGTCGGCAATCGGGCCGCCAGAGTCGGGGCGAACCCCAGGCGACTCCGCTACGACGGCCGGGCCGGTCATTCGGTTCCCACACTTTCGGCGGCAGTCTTGGACGGCAGGTCGGAGTCGTCGTCGCGGCCGGCCCGGGTGGTCTGCCAGTGCCGCAGCAACGGCAGCAGGCGGGCCCGGCCCCGGGCACACCGGGACTTCACCGTCCCCGGTGCGCAGCCCAGGATCGCGGCCGCCTCCTCGATCGAGTAGCCCTCCATATCGACCAGTACGAGTGCGCTGCGCTGGTCGGAGTTGATCTGCTTCAGCGCGTTCAGGACGTCGAGCCGGCGCTCGCGCACCTCGGCCGCGTCCTCCTCGACCGGTCCGGCCAGCTCGGCCGCGCGGTCCTCGTCCTCCGGCAGCGGATCGGCCTGGCGGACCTGCCGCCGGCGGATCCGGTCCAGGCAGGCGTTCACCACGATCCGGTGCAGCCAGGTGGTCACCTTGGCGTCACCGCGGAAGGAGTCGGCCCGGCGGAACGCCGAGATGAACGCCTCCTGCAGCGCGTCGGCCGCCTCCTCGGGCTCGCCGAGGGTCCGGATCGCGACCGCCCACATCCGGTCCCGGTGCCGCTTGACCAGAACCCCGAACGTGTCCGGGTTGCCGGCCACGTGCAGCCGGAGCAGCTCGTGGTCGTCCAGCTGGTCGTACCCGACCGGAGCCGGATGAACCGGTTCGTCGAGGCCGATCCGGGGGAGCTGTGTCGGTGGATTGGTCCCCGAATCCAGATGTGCCGTCATTTCTGGATCGAGACCTCCGAGATCGTGCCCTTGTAACCGCCGTCGACCTTGGGCACCTTGGTCAGCCAGACCAGCACGTACCGCGTCTCGGTCGGCGCCGACGGAGTCAGCGTCACCGGACCCTCGGGCTGGTCGGCCTCGGTGGCGATCGGCTCCCAGCCGTTCACGGCCGACGGTGACTTGGACTTGTCGTCACCCTTCGGAACCCTGATCTCCAGGCTGGTCTCGTCACCCTCGAGCGTGACGACCACCTTCGACACCGGCGTCAGTGCGCCGAGGTCGTAGATGATGCCGACGCCGGGCTTCTGACCACCGAAGTTCGGCTTGCCCTTGTACGACATGGTCTTCCAGTTCGTACTGGTCTTGTTGTCGTAGGTGTTCTTGACGTCCTCGGGGTGCTCGTAGCCGTTGCCGGCAGGCTCGGGGTCGAAGTCCTTGGCGTTGACGATCTTGGCCGCCGTGCCGGTGGCCGGTGGCTTGCTGCTGGCCGGCTGGGTGGGCTGGCCACCGGTCCCGGGGTCGTCGGTCTGGTCGTTGTTCATGGCGCCCTTGAGCAGGAACTGCGCCATCGCGACCACCGAGAGCAGCGCCAGGATGGCGAGCAGGATCAGGATCCGGCCGCCCCACGAGCCCTTCCGCTTCGGCTCGTCGGCGCGGCGGCGGCCGCCGTTCCCGTTCGACGGCGGTGGGGTCTGCCGGCGCGCGGGCCGTGCCTCGGCGGCGGCGTACGCCGCGGTCTCGGCGTGGCCGTTGGACGACTGGTACGCCGGAGGGGTCGGATCGAGCGCGGGCGGAGGTGCCTGCGGGACCACCTGGGTGGCGTCGTCGATGCTGCCGTTCAGCTGGGCGACCTGGACGGTCTCGTCCATCTGGTTCGGCGGCTCGTGCGAGCTGCCGACGACTCCGGACAGCGCGGCGGACAGACCGGCGGCGCTGGTGATCGGCGGGGCGTGGTGTCGCGGCGGGTCGGCGAGCAGCCGGTCGCTGATGTCGTCCAACGAACGCGGTACGCCGGCTCGCACCTGGCGCGGGCTCATCAGCCGGCCGTGCTCCACCGGCGCCGGCTGCAGACCCCAGGCCGGGCTCGGGCCTGGCCAGCGGCCGGTCAGCGACGCGTAGAGCAGCTCACCGAGCGCGTAGACGTCTTGTTCGGGCGAGCCCGGACCGGCGGACCGCAGGGCGGCCTCGGTCGCCAGGCCGACGACCTTGATCGCACCGGCATCGGTGACGACGACCGTCGACGGGCTGATCGAGCCGTGCGCGTGACCGGTGCGGTGCAGGTGCTCGAGGGCCTCGGAGACCTCGCGGGCCAGCCAGCCGGCCTGCTGGCCGGTCAGTGGTCCGCTGGCGAGCATCCGCTCCAGCGGACGACCGCCGGCCCACTCACGCACGCAGTACGTGACGCCTTCGAACATGTCGCAGTCCAGCACCCGCAGGAAGCGCGGGTCGGCCGCTGCGGCGGCCCGCCGCGCGGCGTCGAACAACAGGTTGGTCCGCGGGTCGCCGACCGGGAGGACATCGACGACGACCGCCCGGCTGAGCACCTCGTCCACGGCCCGCCACACCCGTGCACCGTCGATCTCCGCGAGTAGCTCGGCGATCCGGTACCGCCCGGCGAGCAGTGCACCAGGACTGACGGTCTGGTTCGACACGGTGTCTCTCGCCCTCCTGGATGCTGTGGTCGGCAGCCACCATCGTAGTGGCATCGTGATCCAGTACCGGTGCACGAGTGCACAAGCGTTCCGATCAGCGGCGGCCCGGCAGCTTCGATGTGACCATCGACACCACGTCGTTGACCTCGTGGATCCTTAATACCCGGGCCACGCCCGCGTACACCGGCAGCAGCACGATCCCGGCGACGGCCAGCTGGAGCACCGCGCCGAGGGGACCGGAGAACTCCACGGCCTGCCCGACCGCCCACAGCACCAGCCGCCCCGCACCCGCGCCGAGCGCGGCCGCGATCACCATCGCGAGCAGCGGCAGCCCGATTCCGGCCCCTGCCACCCGCGGCACGCGCCGGCGCAGCACCGGCCGGGAGATCAGTACGGCGACTGTGTAGGCCAGCGCGAAAGCCCCGCCGAGCATGACACCGGAGTACCGGAGGTGCTCCTCGTCCAGCAGCACCCGGACCCCGACCAAGGCGGCCGCGATGTTCGTCGCCGCGATCACGCATTGCAGGAAGAACGGCGTACGGGTGTCCTCGAAGGCGTAGAACGTGCGCAACTGGAAGTACTGGATCGTGTACGGAACGACGCCGAACGCGAGCGTGACGAGCGTGTACGCCATCAGCGTCAGGTTGTTCTTACCGGAGCCGTAGCCGGCGATGATCGTGACGATCGGGTAGGCGAACGCGATCATTGCCGCCGCTGCCGGTACGACGATCGCCAGCGTCTGCCGGATCGAGCGCGCCGACAGCCGGGCCACCTCGGTGAGATCGCGGTCCGCGGCCAGCGCCGACATCTGCGGCAGTGCGGCGGTCGCCAGCGAGACCGTGATGATGCCGTGCGGCATCAGGATGATCAGCATCGCCGTCTGGTACGCCGTCAGACCGGCCTTCGCGCCGAGGTCGTCGGTCGCACTACCGGCCAGCGCGAGCTTGGTGACCACGACCAGCGTCACCTGGTTCACCGCGACGAACAGCATCGTCCAGATCCCGAGCTTCGCGGTCTGGCTGAGCCCGGTCCCGCGCAGCCCGAACTTCGGCCGGTAGGTGTGCCCGCTCGCCTTGAGATACGGCAGCAGCACCAGCAGCTGAACCGCGATTCCGGCCGTGTGCCCGAGCCCGATCAGCAACTGCTCGCCGTGCGTGAACGTCGCCGGTGTGTCCCCGGTCCGGTAGACGAACAGGAAGGTCACGATGACCGCGCAGGCGACGAGGTTGTTCGCGATCGGCGCCCACATCATCGGGCCGAACCGGCGCCGCGCGTTCAGCACCTGGCCGACCAGCACGAACGCGCCGTAGAAGAAGATCTGTGGCAGGCAGAGCTGGACGAAGAAGACCAGGTTCGCCTTCTCCGCGAGCCGGGACGGATCGTGCAGCTCCTCCGGCATGTACAGGCCGGCGATCGCCGGGGCCAGCAGCACACACGCAGTGGTGACGACGGCCAGGATGACGAAGCCGAACGTCAGGATGCGATTGGTGAAGTCCTGACCACCGTCGTCGTGGTTCTTGATCGCCCGCACCAGCTGCGGGACCAGGACGGTGTTGAACACACCACCGGCCAGCAGGATGTACAGACTGTTCGGGATCGTGTTGGCAGCGTTGAAGATGTCGGCCCGCAGCGCGGTGCCGATGGCAGCCGCGAGCAGGGCGAGCCGGACGAATCCGAGCAGGCGGGACAACACAGTCCCGGCTGCCATCACCGCCGCGGAGCGCAGGGTGCGGTCAGCCATCCTTCGAGCCGACTCCTTCTTTCAGCGACGCGTCCGCCGGGAGGCCGGCGTCCGCGTTCGTGGCGGGCGTTCCGGGGGCGGCCGGCAGCGGCGCCGGGTGCAGCGGGTCGTTCTCGGGGGTCGGGTCGGCCGCAACGTCATCGGCGGCCGGTGGGTTGCGGCGCTCGGCGCGGATCCGCCGGTAGATCCGGACGAACGACGTACCGAAGAGCAGCGCGCAGGCCGCGCCGACCAGGATCCAGCCGACACTGCCGTACTGGCTCGCCTGGATCAGCATCGGCTGCGCGGTACCGACCGGGTCACCGTCGACGGTGACGACCTGCGCCGTGGCCTGGATGACACCGTTCTGCTCGGCGCTGGCGTTGATCCGGGGAGTCCACTTCTGACCTGCTCGGACGACCACGGTGTCGACGGCCCGCACCCGCAGGTCGGTCCGGTTCACCGAGCGCACGACGACGCCGACCCGGATCGAGTGGTTCAGGTCGTTCGCGACTGTCAGTGGGAAGGTGCCGTTGCTCCCGGCCAGGTTGACCTTGATCCCCTTGCCCTGGTCGAGACTCGAGTTGACCAGGTGCACCTTGCCGAGCTGCCCGTTCACCGAGCCGAGCTCGACGGCTGCGTACCGGCCGGCCTCGTCGGCATGACCGTTCCAGCCGAGCGAGGCGGACTGCAGCAGTCCCCTGGGCATGTCCGGGCTGACAGTGTCCGGCTCGGACAACAGGCTCGTGTAGGTGTTGATCGACTTCTCGAGCTGCTTGAGCTTTTCGAGCTGGGGACCACTCAGGGTCCCGTTCGTCTTCGGTGCGCTCGGGGCCACGATCGCGCGCGGCTTCGGGGTGGCCTTCACGACGTCGTCGACGGTCACCGGCGTCAGCCACGGCTGCGTGAACGCGCCGGCCAGGGCCGCGGTCGCCCGGCCGTCGGCGTCCCAACCTCGCGGCGGTACGACGACCGCCGTGGCCGCGGTCTTGCCCGAGGCGGCGAGTAGTGCGGTCTCGGCGAGGAACCGCTGCCGGACCTGGAGCGGATCACGATCGGAGCCGGCATCCGGCCCACCGGCAGTCAGTGCCGAGTCGGCCACGACTGCCCGGGACTGCTTGGCCGGACCCTCGGGAGTCAGCACCTGGTAGACCGAGGTCCCCGGGGTCAGCACCTTGGCGGCGTCGGTGGACCAGGCGGCGCTGTTGACCAGATTCAGGTCGCCGGCCTCGTTGGCACCCCGGAAACCACTGGCGGCGAAGGCGAGATAGCGACTGGCCGCGGCACCGTTCTCCAGCCAGAGCCCGTTGGTCCGCGCCGATACGCCGAGGTTCGCCTGCTCACTCTGCGCCCGGGCTTGCCGGACCAGCTCCTTCAGCGAGCCACCTGCGTCGTACAGGCCGGCCACGTCCACATCGCCGTACGGCAGCGCGATGACCTGGTTGCCGTCGGCCTGGCTCTTGGTGAAGTCGGCTAGCCAGGACTGCGCGATCTTTCCGTTCGTGCTTGGCACCGACTGGCTGTAGCTCGCGCCGATCCGGTACGGGTGCTCCGCCATCATCTTGGCCGCATAGATCAGCGCGGGGTCAACCAGCCAGGTGACGCGGCGCTGCCTGCCGAGGTCGAGTGCCCGGCGCAGCGACCCGCCCGGCTTCATCGCCTCCGCCAGCGAGTCGTCCGCGAACAACACACCACCCAGGAACGTCGGGCGGTGCTGCAGCGGGATCACCAGCGCGGTGCTGACCTTGCCCTTCGGTACGGCGCCGATCACCGGCATCAGGGTCCGGGCCCGGCCGGCGGTGGTCCGGGACTTGTCTTCAGGGGTGCCGCGGAACAGGACGCCGACGGTGTAGACGCCGGTCCGGTTGTCGATCCGCCACTCTTTCCACGGCACGGTCAGCGTGAACGCGACCTTGGCATTCGGCGCCAGCTTCTCGCCGAGGACCTGGTACGTGGTGGTATCCGAGCCGATTCCGGAGCAGCTGTCCCGGTCGTTCATCGGAATGTTCTGCTCGTTCGGTACGGCGGCGATCTCGGCGGCCGTGGTCAACGGGCGCCGGTCGATGCAGGTGACGACCTGGGGGTCGTTGCCGAAGGTCGCCGTACTGGTGTTGGTGACGGTGCCTTTGATGGTGACCGTAGCGCCGGGTTTGGGGACGACCGGGCCGAACGAGTCGATCGTCACCTGGACGGTCGGATCGTCGTCCGCGGCCATCGCCGGGACGGCCGAAATCGCTGCCGGGGCAACGATCAGCAGGCTCGCGGTCACTGCCGCGGAGAGCCTCAGTCGCCGTCTGAACACGCCGTCACCGTAACCTAGTTCCCCGTGTCACCATTTGCCGACCAGTCAGGCCCTGCCGGATCCCTGTCCGCCGTACAGCGGCAAGGCGTCCAGTCACTGCTGGCGATCGCCCCTGTCGTGGACGAACTGGGCGCCCGGTTCGCCGCCGCCGGCCACGAGATCGCCCTCGTCGGTGGACCCGTCCGGGACATTCTCCTCGGCCGGGGGAGCAAGGATCTGGACTTCGCGACCTCTGCCCATCCGGACGAGGTCGAGCGGCGGCTGGCCGGCTGGGCGGACCATGTCTGGGATATCGGCAAGGCGTTCGGCACCATCGGTTGTCGGAAGGGTGAGTGGGTCCTGGAGATCACCACCTACCGGTCGGAGTCCTACGATCCCACCTCACGCAAACCCGAGGTGGCCTACGGTGACAGCCTCGAGGGCGACCTGGCCCGGCGCGACTTCGCGATGAACTCGATGGCCGTGCTGCTCCCGTCGCACCAGTTCGTCGACCCGTACGGCGGTATCGCCGACGTCGCGAACAAGGTGATCCGGACCCCCGGCAGCCCGGAGGACTCGTTCTCCGACGACCCGTTGCGGATGATGCGCGCGGCCCGGTTCGCCGCCCAGCTCGGGTTCACGCCGGATCCGGGAGTGGTCGCCGCGATGACCGCGATGGCCGACCGGATCACGATCGTGTCGGCCGAGCGGGTCCGCGACGAACTGATCAAGCTGATCTGCGCCGACCACCCGCGGATCGGTCTGGATCTGCTGGTCACCACTGGGCTCGCCGACCATGTGCTGCCCGAGCTGCCCGCGCTGCGGCTGGAGAAGGACGAGCACCACCGGCACAAGGATGTGTACGAGCACTCGCTGACCGTGCTCGATCAGGCGATCGATCTGGAGTCACGGCTCCCGTATCCGGCGCCCGACTTCGTGAGCCGGTTCGCCGCGCTGATCCACGACATCGGCAAGCCGAAGACGCGCCGCTTCGAGGACGGCGGCAAGGTGACCTTCCATCACCACGACGTCGTCGGCGCGAAGCTGGCCCGGAAGCGGATGAAGGCACTCCGCTTCAGCAACGAGCAGATCGACCAGGTCAGCAAGCTGATCGAGCTCCACCTGCGCTTCCACGGGTACGGCGACGGCGAGTGGACCGACTCCGCCGTACGGCGTTATGTCCGCGACGCCGGTGATCAGCTGGAACGCCTGCACGTTCTGACCCGCGCCGACTGCACCACCCGCAACCGCCGGCGGGCGGAAACCCTGCGGGCGGCGTACAGCGACCTCGAGGATCGGATCGCCCGGCTTCAGGAGCAGGAGGAGCTCGACTCCCTGCGCCCCGACCTGGACGGCAACCAGATCATGCAGATCCTCGACCTGCCCCCAGGTCGCGAGGTCGGCGAGGCCTACAAGTTCCTGATGGAGCTTCGCCTCGACCAAGGCCCCCTCGGCGAGGACCGGGCTCGCGAAGAACTCCTTCGCTGGTGGTCCGAGCGTTAGATCGGCTGCGCTTCTTGGGTCGCGTAGGCGGCCGCGATCGTCGCGGCCGACTCCGGATGCGGCGCGAACGACCGTGCTCCGATCGCGGCGACCGGGAGCGCCGGGTCGATGGAGTTCGTCAGGTAGGCAGCGTCGTAGGCCGGCAGGTCGTCGAAGTGCACCGGGCGCAGCTCGAAGGTGGCGAGGCCGCGCTGCAGAACCTGTTGCCTGATTCCAGCCAGGACCCGTGCGGCTGGGAAGACGATCGTGGTGCCACGGGCGAAGCAGATGTTCCAGATCGACGCTTCGGAGATTTCACCGGCGGCGGTGTGGAACAGGGCATCGTCGTACCCGGCGGCTGTTGCCTGGCGCCGGTGGTAGATCAGGTCGAACGTGCCGGTGTGCTTGAGGTGCGGCAGCGCGCGCTGGTGCTGGATCGGGCGTAACCGGAGTGGTGTGGTGCCGGGCTCGATCGGTTCGCTGCGGCGGATCAGCAGGTCGAGATCGCCCGCGAGTGAGAACACGTTGACGCGCAGACTGCAGTCGCGTTCCTGGGCGAGCGCCGTACGGAGATCGCTGCGGACCCGGTCGGCGTCGAGTGGCCGGCCGAAGACCTCGCGGGAACTGCGGTCGAGGCGTTCGAAGTGCAGGTCGAGGCCGTCGACGCGGCCGTCGCGGACCTGCAATGAGGAGAAGTGGCCATATGTAGTTGCTCGGAGCAACTCCTGAGTCACAGTGGGCAGTGGTTCGCCGTTCAGGAACAAGGTTTCTGGCACAGGGTCATTCTGGTCTACGCTCGCAGCGTGGACGTGTGGAGCATCATCGGCTGGGGCGGATCCGCGTTGGTCGTGGTGTCGCTGCTGCAGACCCGGATCCTGCGGCTCCGCCTGCTGAACCTGGTCGGCTGCGTGATCCTGGTCGGTTTCAACCTCGTCATCGAGGTCTGGCCGATGGTCGGTATGAACGCCGTCCTGGCCGTCATCAACGTCGTGCACCTGTGGCGGCTGCTCCGGCACCGGCACGACGACGCCGAGTACGAGGTGCTCCGGGTCAACTCGGACGACGCGTACCTGGGTCACGTCCTGGCCACCCACGCCCGCGACATCAGGCGCTTCAACCCCGGCTTCGCCCTGTCCGCCAGCCCGTACGCCTTCCTCGTCCAACGCGGCGAGCGCACGATCGGCGTCGTCCTGGCCCACGACGCCGGCGAGGGCCGCGCCCAGATCGACCTGGACTACGTACTCCCGAAGTACCGCGACTTCACCCCCGGCGAGTTCGTCTACCGCCGCAGCGACGTCTTCACCGACCAAGGCTTCCACCAGGTCCTCGCCTCACCCCGGATGCGTGACTCCTCGCCGTACCTCAACCGCCTCGGCTTCCACCCCGAAGGCGACACCCTCGTCCTCGACCTGCCCTAGGTCCTTCGCGAAGCACAGCGACGCCGGCTCATGCTCGAACGGCGGGTACGGCGGCGTCGGGGCATACCCGTGATTCGTGTAGAGCGCGATCGCCTCGGGTTGCTGAGTCCCCGTCTCCAGCCGGAGCTTGGTGATCCCCTTGCGCTGCGCGTCCGCCTCGACCGCAGTGAGCAGTTGCCGCGACAAACCCCAGCCGCGCGCGGACGGAACGACGTACATGCGCTTGATCTCGCCCAGACCGGGCGCCACGGGCTGCAGGCCGACGCAGCCGACCGGCTTGCCGTCGAGGAGGAGCAGGGTGAAGGTGATGTCGGGGTGCAGGCTGACCTGGGGCTGGTCGTCACCGTAGACCGCGGCGAGTTCGGCCTGCTGCGCGGTCGCGAGGGTGAGCACGGCGGGGTCGGTGCCCGGTACGGCGCGCAGTTCCAGGTCCTCGATCATGCGTCCGGACGGTAGCAAGCAGGCGTGACGCAACTGTTTCGACTTCCTCTCGCCGGGCCCGGATCGCCGTGAGGTCTTCCACTATTCATGAAAATATTTCATTATCCCGACTATGACTGTGACTCGGCGTACTGTTCTCGGCACGGTAGGTGGTCTTGGTGTGGCGGCCGCCGTGCCACTGGAGGCGTTCGGTACGCCGGCGTTGCGGACCGCGGCGGATGCGTCGCCGACGCTGGTCACGGGGGCGACGTTTCCCGAGGGTGTGATGGCTGGGGTGCCGCGGACCGATGGGGCGATGCTGTGGACCCGTGTGCCGCGGGGGCTGTTCGACGGTGATGCCGAGCTGGCGGTCGTGGTCTCGCGGAATCGCGATCTGTCCCGGCCGGTGATCGTGAAGACGGTGATCGCGGAGAAGCAGTGGGACGGCTGCGTCCACTTCCCGGCGAACGGGCTCACCGCAGGCGAGGAGTACTTCTACCAGTTCCGCGGGAAGGACACGGTCTCGCCGGTCGGCCGCTTCCAGACGCTGCGCCCGGCGGACTCGAACCAGCCGGTGCGGATCGGCTTCTTCACCTGCCAAGGCTTCACCGAGGGGTACTACGCGGTGCACCGGCATCTCGCCGCGGAGGAGCTCGACCTCGTCGTCGGTCTCGGTGACTACGTCTATGAGGCGACGGTCCCCGGCGTTCGCGGGATCGACCTGAACCTCTATCCACAGGTCCTGCCGACGATGCGCGCGAAGTACACGCTCTATCGCAGCGACGACGACCTGCGGGCGATGCATGCGCAGCACGCGTTCCTGCCGCTGTGGGACGACCACGAGTTCCGCAACAACTACACGAAGAACAAATGGTCGCTCCCCGAACTGTTCTTCCAGGAGAAGAAGTCGGCGGCCTGGCACACGTGGTTCGAGCGGATGCCGGTTCCGCGGTACGCCGGCAACATGACGCGGACGTATCGCTCGCTTCGGCTCGGCAAGACGGTCGAACTGTTTGCCATCGACAACCGGCAGTACAAGGACGACCAGCCGTGCAACGACGGTGGCAGCGTCATCTGCGCGGCGGCGGATGCCCCGGGCCGGAGCATGCTCGGCCCCGATCAGAAGGCCTGGCTGGAGAACGGCCTGCGTTCGTCCGGTGCCCAGTGGAAGGTGCTTGCGAACCCGAACATGATGATGGGCATGGTCACCGGCGCCGGCGGCGAGCGGGCCTACATGGACACCTGGGACGGGTACGGCGCTGAGCGGACCGAACTGCTGTCCCTCGCGGCCGATCGCGTCTCCGACCTGGTTGTCGTGACCGGCGACGACCACGACACGTACTCGGGTGAGCTGTGGAACACGGGGTTCGCTCCGGGCACCCCCGGCAACCCGGCCGGGACCAAGCGAGCAGGCGTGGAGTTCGTCGTACCGTCGGTGTCGTCGACGAACACCGGTGACACCAAGGGCGTGGCCGGGGCGAAGGCCGAGGAGCAGAAGCGGTTGCAGTACAACCCGCACCTGAAGCAGATCGACATGCGGCAACACGGGTACGGCGTACTGGAGGTGACCCGCGACGAGGCGAAGCTGTCGTACCGAGCGGTCGACAAGCTCCACCCCGACGCGGGCGTCAGCACCAGCTACCAGTTGCGAACCGGACGGGGCAGCGCCCGGCTCGACAACGTCGTCTAGCGATAGATCCGGAGATCCGCCAGACTCCACCAGTGGTCGCTGGTGCCGTTCGAGGTGATCCGGACATACCTCGCGTACGACGGTCGCACGGTCACCGTGGTCAGCTGGCCGGACGACGTACCGGTCACCGGTTTCGACCACTGCACTCCATCGTTGCTAACGGCAACTGACCAGTTCGTGGCGAAGTCGCCGAGCTGTCCGCCGCTGTCGAGGGCGATCTGCCGGAACAGCTTGCGGGAACCCAGGTCGAGCTGGATCGACTGACCCGGCGCCTGGGCAGCCTTGCTTGACCACACGGTCGATCCGTCCGCATCGATCGCAAGTCCGGCCTCGGTGCCGTTGACCGATGCGATCGCTGTCGCACCAGCCAGTGACACCGGCGTCGGGGTCGACAGGCGGGAGGACGGCCAGGTGAACGTCCCGATCGCACCACCAGGCAGTTCGTACTCGAACGACTGGTCGCCGACCGCGACCGCGAACTTCCGCGGCTCGTCGTTCTCGTTGTGCACCAGCAGTGCCGTCGAGCCGTCCGGGTTCTTGAAGGCGGACGTCATCAGCTGCCCGTTCCATCCGGTCGTCCCGTACGACGTGCTTCCGATTCGCGTCGCACCCGGCTTCACGAACTTCGACAGGTGGCCGATCGTGTAGTACTCCGCATCCGTCGTGACCGTGCCATCGGCCTGCAACGTGACGAGACCGGTGCAGGTCCCGCAGCCACCGAGGTGCGGACCGCCGGTGGAGTCGAGGGCGATGTTCCAGTTGACGACCGACTTCGCCCAGTTGCGGGTGGTGCCGAGCATCAGGTTGCGCGCGTGCCAGGTGAGCGTGCCGCGGAAGATCTGCGGCGGGGTGTCGTTCGGCCCGTGCGAACCGGAGCACTCGGTGAACCAGATGCCCTTGTCCGGGAAGGCGTTGTGCAACGCGGTCTGAGCCGCCGCATTGCCCGAGTAGCAGTGATACGCCGTACTGGCGATCCACTTCGCGGCCGACGTCCGCAGCAACTTGTACGGGTAGTCGGTCTCCGGGTCCTCACCGGGCGGGGTGGTCCCGATGTCGGCGGGGTGCGTGGACCAGTTGTGGTCGTAGCCGAGGATCTTGGTCCGCGGGCTGGTCTTGTGCAGCAGCGGCCCGAGCCGCGAGATGACCTCGGCCTCCTGCCGGACCGGGACGTCCGAGCCGGGGTAGCCGCCGGGCTTGCGGTTCTGCGGCTCGTTCTGGATCGACAGGAAGTCGACCGGTACGCCGGCCCGCGTGTACGCCTCGACGAACTTCACCAGGTAGCGCGCATAGGCGTCGTACACCTTGGGGTCGTCCTTGAGGCGACCGCCGACGAGCGAGTCACCGGTCTTCATCCAGGCCGGCGGGCTCCACGGGGAGGCCATCACCTTGAGCGCCGGGTTGAGCTGCTTCGCGCGGCGGAGCAGCGGCAGCACCTGCTGTTCGTCGTGCTTGATGCTGAACTGCTTCAGCTGGAAGTCGGTCTCGCCGGGCGCGACATCGTCGTACGTGTAGTGCTCGGTCGCGGCGGTGAAGTCGGACGACCCGACCGGCTGCCGCAGGAAGCTGACGCCGATGCCCTGCCGGGGATCGAAGAGCTTCCGCAGCGTCTCGTCGCGGACGGCCGGGGTCAGCCGGTAGAGCACATCCGCCGACGAGTCGGTGATCGAAGCGCCGAAACCGTCCATGGTCTGGTACGTCGTTCGCGGGTCGACCGTGATCGTCGTCAGGTCGCTGTCATCTCGCTGGAAGGCGACCGGTGCGCGCTCGTGCAGGAGCTCGGCCCGGTCCGGGGTGGTCACCCAGCTCCGCACCTGGGTGGTCGGGTGGTGGGCCTCGGCGGTCGGCACGGTCAGCAGACCGGTGGTGAGCGCCAAGGCGGTGGCGATCATCGGTGTTCGCATCGCACTCCTCAGGGTGTGAAACACAAGTGCAACAAACGACCTCAGGAAACGATCTCTCTCGATCTCTGTCAATGGCTCCAGGCGCACCACTAGAGTGCTGAGCGTGAAACAAAGCGATGTAACAAATGCCTAGGCAGCGCGCGACCGTGCGCGATGTCGCGGCCGCGACCGGGGTGTCGACCGCGACGGTCTCCCGGGTCCTCAACCAGCAGGGCAGCGTGGCGCCGGAGACGCGACTCCTGGTCGAGCGCGCGGTCGAGGAGCTCGGCCTGCGCGCTCCCACCCCTCGCGGCGGTACGCCGAAGCCCGTCGCAGGTGCGGTCTACGTGCGCTGCCCGTATCTGCTGACCGACTACTTCGGCCTGATCGTCTCGTCCATCGCCGAGACCCTCGACCGACACGGCCGCCAGGTCGTCCTGAACGCCGGCGAGGCCGCCGCCCATGAGCCGGTCCTGTCCCGAATCCCGTCCCAGAGCGGTTTGGCCGGAGCGATCCTGATCCTCCCGCCCGAGTCGAGCGAAGACCTCGTCCGCCTGAGCTCGCGCCGCTTCCCGTTCGTCGTGGTCGACCCGCGCACCACCCTCCCGCGCGACATCCCCTCGGTCTCAGCCGCGCATCACTCCGGCGCCCGCCAACTGACCGCCCACCTGGCCGCGCTCGGCCACACCAGGATCGGCGTCATCGCCGGCCCTCGTGAATGGCTCGCTGCCGACGCTCGGCTCTCCGGTCACCACGCCGCCCTCGCCGACGCCGGCATCCTGCCCAACGCCGACCTCGTCCGCCACACCCATCCGACCACCGCGGACGGCTACGAGGCTGCCACCCAACTCCTCGCCCTCGACCCACGCCCCACCGCGTTGATCGCCTTCAACGACAAGGCCGCCATCGGCGCTCTCCAGGCCGCCACCGCCCAAGGCCTGAGCGTCCCGACCGACCTCTCCATCGCCGGCTTCGACGACCTCGACCTCAGCCAAGCCACCACCCCGGCCCTCACCACCGTCCGCCAGCCGCTGGCGGAGATGGGCCGGATGGCGGTCAGCCTGCTCACCCGCCTGCTGGACCGGCACACCCTCGAAGCCCTCCACGTGGAGCTGGCCACCGAACTGGTCGTCCGCGGCTCGACCGCGCGTCGTTGAAATTCGCCTGCGGGATGGTGTCGGATCGGAGTACTGCCGTTCGTGGACTTCATGTGCGACGGCCAACCGGCTTCGCACAGACTCGATAGGAGACGACAGTGCCCGAGTACCTGATCAGCTTCAACGACGAGTGGGTCCCTGAGCACACGGAAGCGCAGCTCCAGGAGAAGGCCGCGTCCGTGCGACCCGTGATCGAGGAGATGACGGAGGCCGGCGTCTACCTCTTCGGCAACGGCGGCCTCGATGCCTCGTCCGTTCTCTGCAGCGTCACGGCCCAGGACGGCGAGCCGATCTTCACCGACGGCCCGTATGTCGAGTCCAAGGAACACCTCGGTGGGTTCGCCGCCATCGCCGTACCCGACGACGAAGCCGCGCGCTACTGGGCCGGCCGGCTCGCCGTCGCCCTCGACTGGCCCCAGGAGGTGCACCGCTTTCCCCCGTCCGTCGAAACCAGTGCGACCCCCTGAGCGGATGTGAAAGGTTGGACTTCATGAGGATCGGGATTGCCGGGATCGCCATCGAGTCCAGCACGTTCTCGCCGCATCGCGCCGGCCTGGACGACTTCGACGTACGGCGTGGGGAGGATCTGCTCGCGCGTTACGACTTCCTGGAGAAGGAGTGGGCCGACGGCATCGAGTGGGTGCCGTTGCTACATGCCCGGTCGTTGCCGGGTGGGGCTGTCGTTGCCGAGGTGTACGACGCTTTGTCCGCGGAGATCATCGAGCGGATCGGTACGGCGGGCCCGCTGGACGGACTGTTCTTCGACATCCATGGCGCGATGAGCGTGGTGGGCCGCGAGGACGCCGAGGCGGATCTGGCCACCCGGGTGCGCGCCGCGCTCGGACCGGACGTGATGGTGTCGACCTCGATGGACCTGCACGGCAACGTGTCGCGCGAGCTGGCCTCGGCCGTTGATCTGATCACCTGTTACCGGATGGCACCGCACGAGGACGCGATGGAGAGCCGGGAGCGGACGGCGCGAAATCTGGTCGAGCGGTTGCAGTCGGGGCTGGGCAAGCCGAAGAAGGCGTGGATCCAGGTGCCGGTCTTGCTGCCGGGGGAGAAGACGTCGACCCGGATCGAGCCGGCGGCCTCCATCTACCAGCGGGTCGGCGAGATCGCGGACGAGCCCGGCGTACTGGATGCCGCGGTCTGGGTCGGGTACGCGTGGGCCGACGAACCGCGGTGTCAGGCGGCCGTGGTGGTGATGGGTGACGACGAAGCGCTGATCACCGAGCGCGCGACCGAGCTGGCCAAGGCCTACTGGGATGCGCGCGACGACTTCGAGTTCGTGGCACCGACCGGGACGCTGCACGAGTGCGTCGCCGCGGGCCTGAAGAGTACGGCGCGCCCGTTCCTGATCAGCGATTCCGGGGACAACCCGACCGCGGGCGGAGCCGGCGACGTGTCGTGGACGCTCCGCGAACTGCTGTCGGTCGAGGAACTCACCAGCGGCCAGGCAACCGTGATCCACGCCAGCATCACCGACCCCGATGCCGTCGCAGCCTGTGTCGCGGCCGGTGTCGGCAACCCGATCAGCGTCGCCGCCGGCGGCAAGGTCGACTCAGGCCCCGCAGGCCCGGTCGAGGTCACCGGCACCGTGTTCTCCCTCTCCGAAGACCCAGTCGGCGGAACCGTAGCCGTCATCCAGGTAGGCGGTCTGCACGCGATCCTCACCTCCCGCCGCAAGCCCTACCACCACCTCGCCGACTTCACCCTGCTCGGCCTGGACCCAGCCACCACCGACCTGGTCATCGTCAAGATCGGCTACCTAGAACCAGAGCTCTACACCCTCGCCGCCGACTGGCTCCTGGCCCTAACCCCCGGCGGCGTAGACCAAGACCTCCTCCGCCTAGGCCACCACGCCATAACCCGCCCCCTCTACCCCTTCGACCCCGAAATGCCAGAGCCGACCCTGAAGCCCGAACTCCTCTAACCGGGTGTGGGTCAGAGTTTGCGGAGGGTTTGGAGGGCTTCGAGGGTGTGGTCGATGAGCTCGTCGGCGGTCAGGGGGCGGGCGTCTTCGGGGAGGCCGGACCACTCGATGGCGAGGTCTTCGGTGTAGCTGAGCCAGGCGTGGATGCGGAGGTACTCGATCGAGGAGCGGTTGTCGGCGACCTCGGGGGTACCCAGGTAGGTGAGGATGCGGCGGCAGAGGCCGATCCGGGTGTCGTCGTACACCTCGACGGCGTAGTCGTCACCGCCGGCGGCACCGCGGACGAAGGAGATGTACGCCGTCCTTCGGCGGGAGATGAAGGCGACGAACTGCACGAGCATCTCGCGGAGCGCCTCGTCCGGGGGTAGGTCCTCGTCCGGCTTGGTCACCCGGAGCAGCCGGCGACCGGCGGCGGAGATGACCGCGACGTAGTAGTCGCGCTTGCTCGGGAAGTAGTGGAAGAGCAGACTGCGAGAGATCCCGGCCTGGCCGGCGATGGCATCGATCGACAGCTCGTGGATCGGTTTGTCGCGCAACATCATCAAGCCGATCTTGACGAGCTGCTTCTTCCGATCTTCCGCGGTCAACCTGTTGTCCACAGTGTTGAGCATTGCTCAAAAGGGCGCTACGGTCAAACCTACCCGGCGGTACCCCGCCGGTTTCGGAAGGAGTGCTGTCACATGGGGTTCGAACCGTCCGCCCGTGCGCAGGACCTGATCGGGCGGGTCGAGGAGTTCATCCGGACCGAGATCGACCCGGTCGAGGCGGAGATCCACGCCGCGACCCGGGCTGCCGCCGATCCGTGGCAGCCGCAGCCGGTGTTCAAGCAGCTGCAAGCGAAGGCCCGCGCCCAGGGTCTGTGGAATCTGTTCCTCCCACCCGCCGAGCCCGGTAACGAGCAGTACGGCGAAGGTCTGGCGAACCTGGACTACGCCCCGCTGGCCGAGTTGATGGGCCGGTCGTTCATCGCGCCGTACATCTTCAACTGCAACGCGCCCGACACCGGCAACATGGAAGTGTTGCTGCGCTACGGGAACGACGAGCAGAAGAAGCAGTGGCTGGAGCCGCTGCTGGACGGGACGATCCGCTCCGCGTTCTGTATGACGGAGCCGGGGGTCGCCTCGTCGGATGCGACCAACATGGCCGCGACCGCGATCGTCGAGGGTGACGAGGTCGTCCTCAACGGGCGCAAGTGGTGGAGCACCGGTGTCGGCAATCCCGAGTGTGAGCTGCTGATCTTCATGGGGCTGACCGACCCGGACGCGCATCGCTACGCCCGGCACACCATGGTGCTGGTCCCACGTGACCACCCGGGTGTGAAGGTCGAGCGGTTGCTGCCGGCGATGGGCCGGTTCGACGAGCCGTTCGGTCATGGCGAGGTGTCGTTCACCGACGTCCGCCTGCCGGCGGCCAACATCCTGGTCGGGCCCGGTCGCGCGGTCGAAATCGCGCAGGGCCGGTTGGGCCCGGGTCGCGTGCACCACTGCATGCGGCTGATCGGCCTGGCCGAGAAGGCACTCGAGCTGGCGCTGAAGCGTGGCACCAGCCGGGAGGCGTTCGGCAAGCCACTGGTCAACCTCGGTGGGAACCGGGAGCGCATCGCCGATGCCCGGATCGCCATCAACCAGGCCCGGCTGCTGGTCCTGCAGACCGCGTACCTGCTCGACACGGTCGGGCTCGCGGGTGCGCTCAGCGAGGTCAGCCAGATCAAGGTCGCCGTACCGCGGATGGCGCAGGATGTGATCGACATGGCGATCCAGCTGCACGGCGGTGGCGGTCTCTCCGACGACACCCCACTCGCCGCCGCCTGGACGAGCGCGCGGGCGCTCCGCCTGGCCGACGGTCCGGACGAGGTGCACCGCGGCGTGGTCGCGCGGATCGAGCTGGCCGGCTACCTCGCCGTACAGAAGGAGGCCAAAGCGTGAGTCGAGTACTGGTCACTGGTGGAGCGAGTGGTCTGGGTGCTGCGCTGGCCGCGCAGTTCGTTGCCCAAGGCCACCAGGTCTTGAGGACCGACATCGGTACGACGTTCGCCGGCGACGACGGTCCTTATCTGCGACTCGACGTGCGGAACCCGGCCGACTGGGATGCCGCGGTCGCCTGGTGCGACGAGCACTGGGGCGGACTCGACATCCTCGTCAACAACGCGGGAATCGCGACCGGCGGCCGGATCGACGTCGAGACCCTGGACGAGTGGGACCGCGTCGTCGACATCAACCTGATGGGTGTGGTTCGCGGCTGCCGTGCGTTCACGCCGGTCTTCAAGCGTCAGCGCTCCGGCCACATCGTCAACACGGCCTCGGTCGCCGGGCTCATCCATCCGCCGATGATGAGCTCGTACAACACGGTCAAGGCCGGGGTCGTCGCACTGTCGGAGACGCTCTGGCACGAGCTGCAGCCCTTCGGCGTGACGGTGTCGGTGATCTGCCCGTCGTTCTTCCAGACCAACCTGGCCGATTCGTTCCAGGGCGCCGACAAGGCGATGGAGTCGGGCGCTCGCAGGCTGATCGAGAAGTCGCCACGGACCGCCGACGACATCGCGACGGTCGTGCTGGCCGCGATCGCGAAGAAGCGCTTCCTGATCATCCCGGACCGGCCTGCTCGCGTGGCCTATCTGACCAAGCGCTGGGCCCGCCCGCTGTACGACCGGCAGATGCGCAAGACCGCAGCCAAGGCTCACCGACGCGCAGAACAGGCTCAGCAGGCAAATGGGTGACGGTGCTCGCGCCGTCCGCGACGAGGACGCCTTCGACGTCACGGCGATGGACACCTGGTTGCGGCAACACACCGAACTGCCGCCGGGTGAGCCGGCGGTCAAGCAGTTCTCGGGTGGCGCCTCCAACCTGACCTACCTGTTGAGCTACCCCGGTCACGACCTGATCCTGCGTCGCCCACCGGCCGGGACGAAGGCGAAGAGCGCGCACGACATGGGCCGCGAGTACCGGATCCAGGCCGCGCTCAAACCCGTCTTCCCGTACGTCCCGACGATGGTTGCCCACTGCACCGATGCTGCCGTGATCGGCTCGGAGTTCTACGTGATGGAGCGGGTCGCGGGTACGATCCCGCGCCGCTCCGGGCTCGGCGTCGACCTCACCCCGGAGCAGACCGGTCAGCTCTGCCGCACGCTCATCGACCGGCTCGTCGACCTGCACGAGGTCGACCCGGCCGCGGCCGGTCTCAGCGATCTCGGGCGAGGCGCGGGGTACGTCGGCCGCCAGGTCAGCGGCTGGTCGGACCGGTACCGCAAGGCGAAGACGTGGAACGTGCCGAGCTACGAGAAGGTGATGGCGTGGCTCGCGGCGAACCGGCCGGCCGACGTCCGCACGTGCGTGATCCACAACGACTTCCGGCTGGACAACGTCGTACTGGCTCCCGACGATCCGGAGCGGGTGGCCGGGATCCTGGACTGGGAGCTGGCCACGCTCGGCGATCCGTTGATGGACCTCGGCGGCGCGCTCGCGTACTGGGTGCAGGCCGATGACGACTGGACGTTCCGCCGGTTCCGGCTGCAGCCGGCGGACGCGCCGGGGATGCTGACCCGGGCCGAGATCGTTGCCTACTACACCGAGCGCTCCGGGCTGAAGCCGGAGAACTGGGCGTTCTACGAGGTGTTCGGGTTGTTCCGGCTGGCCGTGATCGCGCAGCAGATCTACTACCGCTATCACCACAAGCAGACGCGCAACCCGCGGTTCAAGAACCTCTGGCTCCCGGTCAACATCCTCGAGCGGCGCTGCCGACGGATCATCCGGCAGGCGTGACGTGGCGGTCATCTACCTGGTCCGGCATGCTCAGGCGTCGTTCGGGGCGCGCGACTACGACAAGCTCTCGGAGCTCGGCGAGCAGCAGGCAGTTGCTCTTGGCAACACCTTGCGGGCGCGTGGCGTGCAGCCGGATCTGGTGATCTCCGGGTCGATGCACCGGCATGCGCAGACGGCCGAGCTGGCGGGATTCGGTCCCGAGGTCGACCAGGGGTACGACGAGTTCGACCACGACCAGGTGATCGTCGCGCACAAACCGGCGTACAAGGTCCGGGCCGTGCTGCTCGCCGACCTGGCGCGTCGTGGGAACCCGAAGCGGGCGTTCCAGGAGATGTTCACCGCGGCGACCGACCGGTGGGTCAACGGCGGTGACGGCTACACCGAGACCTTCCAGGCGTTCTGCGATCGCTCCGACGAGGCAGTACGGCGTACTGCCGGGCGGCTGGGCAAGGGCGAGACTGCACTGGTGTTCACCTCGGGCGGTCCGATCGCGGCCGTGGTGAGCCGGCTGCTGTCCGGGGGCGACGGCCTGTGGGCCAAGCTGAACCCGGTCACCATCAACACTGCCATCACGAAAGTCGTGTCCGGCCGCAGCGGACTGACTGTGGTCAGCTACAACGAGCACGGCCACCTCGACAAGCAGGAGCTCACGTACCGATGAGACGGAACAGCATCTTGATCACCGGCGCGAGCGCCGGACTCGGCGAGGAGATGGCGCGGCAGTTCGCCGCCAAGGGCTACAACCTCGCGTTGACCGCGCGCCGCGAGGATCGGCTGGCCGTCCTCCGCGACGAGTTCCTCGGTCGGCATCCCGGGCTCACCATCACCATCCACAAGCTCGACGTCACCGATGACGAGCAGGTGTTCACCGTCTTCCGCGAGGCCGACAAGGCGCACGGACAACTCGACCGGATCATCGTGAACGCCGGGATCGGCAAGGGTGCACCCGTCGGTACCGGCCGGCCTGAGGTGAACCGCGAGACCCTGATGACGAACTTCGTGGCCGCGTTCACCCAGGCCGAGGCCGCGATGGAACTCTTCCGCGCCCGCAACGCCGGCCACCTGGTTTTCATCGCCTCCGCCGCCGCACTCCGCGGCCTGCCGAAGACGATCACCGCGTACGCCGCCGCGAAGGCCGGCGTCTCCTCGCTGGCGGAGGGGCTGCGGATGGAGATGCTCAACAAGCCGATCACGATCAGCACGATCTCTCCCGGCTACATCCGGACCGCGCTGAACGAGAAGGTGCAGAACACGCCGCTGATCGTCGACACCGTCCCGGGTGTCCGCTCGATGGTTGCCGCGATCGAGGCCGAGAAGGCGGTCGCGTATGTCCCGGCCTGGCCGTGGGCGCCGCTCGCCCGGTTCATGAAGGCTGCGCCGTTGCCGATCCTGAGGAAGTTGATCTGATGCGCTGGGGTCTGACCGTTCCATTGACCGGGGTGCCGTTGCGGGACCACAAACCGCTGATCGGCGAGCTTGCGTCGCTGGGGTACACGGATCTGTGGTCGGCCGAGGTGGCCGGTGCGGATGCGTTCACGCCGCTGGTGCTGGCGTCCGAGTGGGACGACCAGTTGCGGTTGGGGACGGCCGTCGTACCGGTCCACACGCGCGGCCCGGCTGCGCTCGCGATGAGTGCAGCGGCGTTGGCCGACTTGGCGCCGGGGCGATTCGTGCTCGGGATCGGGGCCTCGTCGGAAACCATCGTGACTGGGTGGAACGGGATCGCGTACGACCCGCCGTACGCGCGGACTCGCGACGTACTGCGGTTCCTGCGGCAGGCGTTCGCGGGGGAGAAGGTGGACGGGACGTTCGACAGTTTCACGATCAGCCGGTTCCGGCTGGAGAAGGCGCCCGACGTACCGCCGGCGTTGATGCTCGCTGCGCTGCGTCCGCAGATGCTTCGGCTGGCTGCGCGTGAGGCCGATGGTGCGATCACCAACTGGCTGTCGGCGGATGACGTCCGCCAGGTTCGCGCCGAGCTCGGTCCGGACAAGGAGCTGGCGGCGCGGATCTTCGTCTGCGTCACCGAGGACGCCGAGATGGCGCGCAACATCGGCCGCTTCCTGATCGCCACCTATCTGACGGTCCCCGGGTACGCCGCCTTCCACGACTGGCTCGGTCGCGGACCCGCGATGAAGCCGATGCGCGAGGCGTGGGCCGCGGGCGACCGCAATGCCGCGATGGCCGCCGTACCGATCGAGGTCCTGGACTCGTTGATCGTCCACGGCACGGCCGATCAGTGCCGCGACCACATCAACCGCTACGTGGCCAACGGCCTCGACACCCCCATCATCGCCTCGTTGCCCACCGGCACCAGCCTGATCGAAACAGCCCGAGCCCTGGCGCCCTAGCGGGATGGGTGGAGGCCGAACACCTTCACGCAGGGTGGACCGCCGGCAACCTGCAACACAAGGCTTCCGCCGACCTCGGCGCCCTTCGTGCGGCCGCTGAGTGCGTATACCGCGATCGGGCCCGCACTGCTGACTGAAGTCTTGCTCACGGTCAGCAGGGTCGGTGACCGAACGAACTGCCCGATCAGCACTGACATGGGCTGCGTGGTGTCCGCACAGCCGAGCGCAGCTGCACCTTTCAGATCATTCAGGTTCAGTCGGACCACGAACTGCTCGGCCACCTGATCGGCGGTCGACGCCGGTTTCGTCGTGCCGGGCTTCGTGGGTTTCTTGGGGGTCGGTGAACTCGCCGGGGCGAAGGACGGTACGGGCGACGGGTCGGCTGATCTCAGGCCGGTGAACACCTGGGTGGCGATGACGGCGAACGAGACCAGGAGCGCGACCAGCAGCACCAGCATCAGCACGATGAACAGGCCGGCGCGGCTCTTCCGAGGCGGTCGTTGTCCGTAGTCGGGCGCGGCGATCCCGCCCGGCGGCTGGTAGCTCACAGGCGATGCTCCTTGAGCCACGTGGTGGCCCGCCGGTTCGACGCCCGGGACAACCAGGCGTCCTGGATGATCTCGGTCAGCTCCTGCTTGCTGAGCTCCCCGATCCGGCTCGCCCGGACCAGCACTGACGGGTGCCCGTCGAAGTGCGGCGTACTGAAGAAGGGCGTCGACTCGTCCGACACCAGCGCCAGCTTCTCGTCCTCGGACTCGGTCCAGATCATGATCACGTCGTCGTACTTCTCCCCGGTCTCCGGATCGACGGCATCAGGCCGAGCCGTCCGGAAGAATACGAACGACTTGCCGCCGATCTGATACACCGGCCGGTCCGTCCCGTCCTCCCGCTCCCAAACCGTCACATGCGGCATCCCGCGTGCCACCGCGTGCACATCCGCCACCCGCGCCCGCCGCCCTCGACCGCTCATGCCCCGATCGTAGGACGCACCGCGTTGATGCGGGTCAGTTGCCGGGGTGTGAACAGGAACCGGTGGGCCGAGACAAGTAATAACCTGTTCAAGCCCTCCGTAGGGGGTGCCCACCCACGCGAACTGGTCTGTCGATGTCGGCGGCCGGCTGTAGCGTCCCGCGCATGCTGCCTGCTGCGCGACCGCTCGGCCCGGATGCGGACGGGCAGTGGGTACGGCGTTGGCTGTCGCCCGAATGGAACCGCATGGTCGACGCCTGGGTGGCTGAGCAGTTGGGCGCGCGGATCATCGGTGCGCCGGTCACCTATCGGGCGCGGCTCTGGTCGGTGACCCGGTGCTATCCGACGACCGACGGGCCGGTGTGGTTCAAGGAGAACAACCCGGGGCATCGGTTCGAGGCCGAGCTGGTCGCCGCGCTGGCGAAGCTCGCACCAGACGCGGTGATCCGGCCCCTCGCGGTCGACCGGGAACGGGGGTGGCTGCTCGCGCCCGATCACGGTCCGACGCTCACCCGGGCCGACATCGCCGATCAGGCCACGCGGTGCAGGGTGGTGCGTGCGCTGGCCCGGCTGCAACGCGCCGTACACGGACGTCTTGAGGTGCTGCCCGGAATGGTGACGATGACGCCTGGCGAGGCGGGTGATCGGGTGCGGGCGATTGCTCGGGATTGGGCGAGGTTGCCGCACGCGCATCCGCTCTGGATCGGGGCCGGCGAGCTACGGCGGGCCGAGGCGGCGGCCGACGTACTGGATCGGCGGCTCGCACACCTGAGCGATGTCGATCTGGAGCTCAACGACGTGTACGCCGCGAACATCTTCGCCGCCGGACCGCGGTTCTTCGACTTCGGCAATGCGATCTGGGGACACCCGTTCGTGTCGCTGCACAGCTTCCTCGCCTCGGTTGTCGAGTGGACCGGCGCGCCGCTGCGGGAGGCGGACCGAGAGGAGTTGTACGACGTCTATCTCGCGCACTGGGGAGATCTGCGCGCCGACCTCGTGGCGACCGAAGCGCTGGAGCGGGTGCATCGGCTCGTGTCCTGGGTGCGGTTGATCCCGCACGCGGACCCCGTGGAGATCCGCGCGCGGGCTGAGATCCCGCTCAAGTACCTAGCGGAAGCCACAGGGTGAAGACCGAGCCCTCGCCCAGTTTGCTGGTGACGGTGATGCGGCCGTGGTGGGCTTCGGCCAGGTGTTTGGTGATGGCGAGACCCAGGCCGCTGCCGCCGGTGGAGCGGCTGCGGGACTGTTCGGCGCGGTAGAAGCGGTCGAACAGGTGCGGGAGGTGTTCCTCGGCGATGCCCGCGCCGTTGTCGGTGACGGTGAGGTTGTAGCCGTCGTCGACGCGGCGGACGCCGACGACGATGGTGCCGCCGGTCGGGGTGTAGCGGATCGCGTTAGAGACGAGGTTGCCGAGGGCCTGGCGCATCCGGGCGCTGTCGATCGAGACGACGGCCTCGGCCGGGACATTCGCGGTCAGGGTGACACCGGCGGTCTCGGCGGCCGGGCGATGCGCCAGGACGACCTGCTGGGCGAGCTCGCTCAGGTCCCGCGGGGCCGGGTGCAGGCGGAGCATGCCGGCGTCAGCCAGGGCGAGGTCCTGCAGGTCGGCGACGAGGTGTTCGAGCAGGCCGGTCTCCTCCAGCAGCGACGTGACGAGCTCTCCGTCGAGCGGTACGACGCCGTCCTCCGACGCGACCAGGTAGCCCTTGATATTGGCCAAGGGGGTTCGGAGTTCATGGGCGACATCACTCACCATGGCCTTCCGCTGGAAGTCGCTGCGCTGGATCGATTCGGCCATCGCATTGAACGCGTGCCCGAGTCGCGCGACCTCGTCCTTACCGGTCACCGGCACTCGGGCCGCGTGGTCGCCGTTCCGCATCCGCTGCGCCGCACCGGTCAGTGCGACGATCGGCCGGACGAGCCGACGACCGGTCAGCAACATCACCAGGGCCGCGATCAGCATCACGCCGAGCGCAGTAGCCGCCGTACGCAACATCCCCTCCCCGGAGAACACGTTGAACGTACTCTTCGAGCCGAGATAGAGCTTCGCCGCAGGCGCCACGTACGGCGCGATCGCCTGCGACCGGGCCTGGGTGCTGCACTCGAAGAACTCCGCGGGGACCGTGTTCTGATCCTTCGGCGTGACCGCGCGCAGGCCGTCGCTGGTCAGAGTCGTGAACGGAATGTTGGCTGCCGTCAGGCAGGCTGAGGCGCGCCGGACTTCGTCGTCGTTGACCAGCTTCGCCTTGGCGCTCGGCGCGTACAACCCCTTCGGCACGCAGCGGTCGGCGGCATTGGGGGATGCCTCGCCGCCGGCCGCGGCTCCGGCGCCTTCGAATGTCGCCAGGTTCGCGGAAGGTCTCCAGACCTGCCGCACGGTGACCCCGTCGATGTTTTCGGCCTCGAGTGCCACCATCGGAGCACCATCGGTGACCGAGACATCCGACTTGATTCCCTGCGCCGCGAGGCATCGGCTGGCCTGCTCGGCGAGGACCTTGCGTTGCTCCTGCTCCACCGCGGTCAGCCCCCAGCTGTAGGTGAGCGGGAAGGTCGCCGTCCTGGCCAACGTGGTCTGCATCGCCGTGCCGGCAACAGGCATGGGCCCGGAGGAGTACGACCGGATGGCACCGGTGAAGGCGAGCCCGCCTTCGTTGCGGGCGTCGATGGTTGCCGCGGGCACCGAGGGGAGCTCGGGCGCGGCGCCGAGGACCCGGGCCGAGTCCGCGATCACCGTGCCGTCCGGCTTGGTCAGGGCGATCCGGCGACCGAGATCGTCGGCGAGTCGACGGACCTCTTTGTCGACACCGGCCCAGCCGGCGTGGTTGAGCGCGTAGGTGCTCAGCTCGCCGTAGATCCGGCCGTCGACCTCGAGCTGGCCGGCGTTCTCCTGCAACTCACCCTGCAATTGCTCGGTGGTGCTGTACGACGCGATCACGGCGGTCGCGACGACCGCCCCGAGCGCGACCGCCAGGGACAGACCCAGGAACCGGAACAACAGACTACGACGCATCGGACACCACCTTGTCGGTCAGCTTGTAGCCCACGCCGTACACCGTCTTCAGGTACGTCGAACCACCGAACTTCTTCCGCAGGTTCATCACGTGTACGTCGATCGTCCGGTCGAACACGTAGTGGTCGAAGCCGAACGCGTGCTCCAGCAACTGCTGCCGGGAGAACGCCCGCCCGGGCGACGCGGCCAGGCAGGCGAGGATCTTGAACTCGGCCGGTGTCACCTCGACCAGCTCACCGGTCAGCCGGACCTCGTGCCGGGCCGGGTCGATCTCGAGCCCGCCGACCCGGTACACCTCGCCCTCGCCCCGGATCCGGGTCCGCCGCAGTACCGTCCGGACCCGGGCCACCAGCTCGCGCGGGTTGTACGGCTTGGTCAGGTAGTCGTCCGCGCCGAGGTCCAGCCCGAGCAGCAGATCGTCCTCGGTGGACCGCGCGGTCAGCATGATGATCGGGACTCCCGCGTTGTCACCGCCGTCGGCTCGGAGCACCCGGCAGACGTCCAGCCCGTCCACCTTCGGCATCATCACGTCGAGTACGAGCAGGTCGGGGCGCCGCCGGCGGGCCTCGTCGATGGCGGCCCGCCCGTCGTGCACGACGACGGTCAGATGGCCCTCCCGCTCGAGGTACCGCCGGATCAGCTCCGCCTGCTTCACGTCGTCTTCGGCGACCAGGATCCGGGCAGGCATGTCCCCTAATGTGCGGCAACATCATGAGAATCCGATGAAGATCGACTGAGAGCATCGAGTGCAAACCGGTCCTTCACAGGTTCTTCACAGCCCGGACGGCACGCTCCACTGCCATGAGAACCTCACGGACCGCACTTGCCGCCCTGGCCGTTCTGGCGCTGGCAGCCTGCGGGAACAACCAGGACAAGACGCCGGTTGCCGGCGACAACAAGAGCGACAAGAGCCCGCTGGCGGAGTACATGGGCGACGGGTTCATCAGCTCCGGTGGCGGAATGATGCGCGCGACCCGGGTCGGTGGCAGTGGGGAACAGACCGAGGAGGATCTGGCCAAACAGCGCAAGGTCGAGGACTCGATCGTCAGCTGTATGAAGACCGCTGGGTTCGACTACGTCGCGGTCCCGCCGGAGCAGAAGTCGAAGAGCAAGTTCGCCGAGGCCTTCGACCTGCCGCCGGACAAGTTCGCCGAGCAGTACGGCTACGGGATCAGCACCATCGACTGGTCGAAGGCCGGTGCCGAGGACGACGCGAACGACCCGAACAAGAAGATCCGCGACGCGCTGTCCAAGTCGGCGCAGAAGTCCTACGACGAGGCGCTGAACGGCAAGGGCGGCGCCAACGGCGCGGTCATCTCGGGCGGCCCGGTGGGCGCACCCGGCAAGCCGCAGGACCCCGGCTGCCGGGGCAAGGCCTTCACCGAGGCGTACGGCGACCCGTCGAAGAACCAGGAGGACTTCAAGAAGTACGACGCGCTGTTCAAGGACCTGGAGGCACTGGGCAAGCGGGTCGAGAACGACCAGCGGGTGATCGACGCGACCAAAGGCTGGTCCGACTGCCTGGCCGACGCCGGTCACTCCGGTTTCACCAAGATCGACGACCCGCGGTCGTCGATCCAGAAGAAGCTGGACGAACTGACCGGGACCAAACCCGAGGGACCGGGTAAGGCCGACGGCCCGAGCGTCACGATCGGCGGACCGCCGTCGTTCGACAAGGTCGATGCCGCGAAGCTCGGTGAGCTGCGCAAGGCCGAGACCGAGCTGGCCGTGGCCGACCAGAAGTGCAAGGCCAAGGCGTACGACAGCCAGTTCAAGACCGTGCAGTACGAACTGGAGAAGGAGTTCGTCGCCCAGCACAAGGCCGAGCTCGAGGCGTACCGCGACGGAATGGCGAACCGGTGACCGCAGGACCCAAGTCGCGGCGGCAGATCCTGGTCGGGGTGGCCGCGCTCGCGGCGACCTCGCTCGGGGTCGGCGTCGTGGCCGGTGCCCGGATCACCTCGCCGGAGGACGCGGCCGCCAAGACCGCCGCGCCGAAGGCATCCCAGATCACGGTCCCGGTCGAGAAGAAGGCGCTGGCCAGCAAGGTGGTCGGTCGTGGTGACGCGTCGTTCGACGGAGCGGTGAACATCCGGGTCGAGACCAGCGGCCTGACCACGCCGGCGATCGTGACCGGGAAGGTGCCGGGGGTCGGCTCGACCATCACCGAGGCCAAGGCACTGCTCGAGATCGTCGGGCGGCCGGTGATCGCGCTGGCCGGCGTACTGCCGATGTACCGGACACTCACGCCGGGCAGCAAGGGTCCCGACGTACTGCAGCTGGAGAAGACGCTGGACCGGCTCGGGTTCGATCCGGGCAGCGTCGACGGCAAGTACGACGGTGGTACGGCGAGCGCCGTACGGGAGCTGTACGAGAAGGCCGGGTACGACGCGCCCGAGGCGGACCAGCAGCTGAAGGATGCGGTCGACCAGGCGAAGAAGAGCACGGACATGGCGAAGAAGGCACTCCGGCAGGCGCAGTCCCAGCTGGCTCAGGCGAAGAAGGCGAAGGCCCCGGATCTGACCGTCCAGAAAGGCGCGGTCACGGATGCCAAGGAGGCCCTCGAGGACGCCCGTGAGGCTCAGGACGAGGCCGAGCTGAAGGCTGAGACGCCGCTGCCGGTCTCGGAGATCGTCTACGTGAAGTCGCTGCCGCGCCGGGTCGACAAGGTGAACGTCGAGCGCGGCGGTACGGCGAGTGGCGCGGTGATGTCGGCCAGCGGCGCGGCCCTGGTCGTCACGGTCAAGGTGGACGCCGCCTCGGCCGAGCACCTGAAGGCCGGGATGGTGGCCGAGCTGACTCTCGGCGACGGCTCGACGGTGAAGGCGAAGGTGAAGCGGCTGACCCGCAAGGGCGAGTCGTACGACGTCGTGGTCGGCCCGGACAAGCTCACCCCGAAGCAGCTCGAACAACTCCGGGACGCGAACGTGAAGGTGACGATCCCGGTGAAGAGCACGAACGGCAAGGTGCTCACCGTGCCGGTCGCGGCGCTCTCGGCCGGATCGGACGGCGGCTCGCGCGTCGAGGTTGTGCGGAACGGGAAGACCGAGCTCGTCCCGGTCAAGGTCGGGCTGACGGCCGACGGATACGCCGCGGTCACGCCGACCGGTGACGCCAAGCTCGACGAGACCGACCAGGTCGTGGTCGGAAAATGAGCGCGGCGATCGAGATGTCGCCGGTGGCGGTCGCGCTCCCGGCGCCGGTCGTCGAGATGATCGGCGTCCGGCGGGTCTTCCCCGGGCCGCCCGAGGTCGAGGCGATCCGGGACGTCGACCTGACGATCCGGCAGGGCGAGTACCTGTCGATCGTCGGACCGTCCGGCTCCGGCAAGTCCACGCTGCTGCACCTGCTCGGGCTGCTGGACAACCCGAGCGGCGGGGTCTACCGCCTCGACGGCGTGGACACGATGAGCCTGAAGGAACGGCGACGCGCCGTACTGCGGGGTGAGCGGATCGGCTTCGTCTTCCAGTCGTTCCACCTGCTCGCCCACCGGACCGTGCTCGAGAACGTCGCACTCTCGATGGTGTACGTCGGAGTCCCGCGCCGCGAGCGGATGGCCCGGGCGCGGGTCGCGCTGGAACGCGTCGGCCTCTCGCACCGGATGGACTTCGGCCCGACCACGCTGTCCGGCGGCGAACGCCAACGCGTCGCCATCGCCCGCGCCCTGGTCGCCGAACCGAGCCTCCTGCTGGCCGACGAACCCACCGGCAACCTGGACAGCGTCAACGCCGAGGCCATCCTCGAACTGTTCGACGAACTCCACCGCGGCGGCATGACACTGGCCGTCATCACCCACGACGACCACGTCAGCGAACGCGCCCAACGCCGCGTCCGCATCGTCGACGGGACCCTCCAATGGTGACCCCACCAGCAGGCCCCCCGGCCTCTCCCACCGGCGGGCCGTCCACTCCTCGGGCGTCGCGGCGGCGAGGGGCCACGCCGCGACGCTCGAGGCCGGCGGTGCGGGATGTGTTGGACGAGGCTTTGGCGGGGGTTGCGGCTCGGCCTACTCGGCTGATTCTGACGACTCTTGGGACTGTGCTTGGGGTGGCGGCTCTGGTGGGGACGGTTGGGCTCGGGCAGACGGCCGCCGGGCAGATCAGTCAGAAGTTTGATCTGGCGCAGGCGACCCGGGTTGTCGTGGAGCCGGAGGAGAACAACGGGCAGGAAGGTGAGGCGGCTACTGAGCTGCCGTGGGATGCGCCTGACCGCCTCGGGCGGCTGAACGGTGTCGACGCGGTTGGCACCGTGAGTGCGCTCGACGTCGGCGACGACCTGGTCAGCAACGTGGCTGGGCTGAACGGTGGTGAGGGTAAGGCGCTGACGGTGATGTCCGGTTCGGCCGGACTGTTCGACGCGATCCGCGCCGTACTGAAGACCGGGCGGTTCTTCGACGCCGGGCACGACCAGCGCGGTGACAGGGTGGTTGTCCTCGGCAAGCATGCCGCCGAGCGACTGGGGATCAACCGGGTCGACTCCGCGCCGGCCATCTTCATCGGCGACGAGGCGTACACCGTGATCGGCATCCTCGACTCGGTCTCCGGCCGCGCCGAGCTCAACGACGCGGTGATCATGCCGAACGGGACGGCCAAGGCGGCGTACGACCTGAAGTCGCCGGACGCGATCGAGATCCGGACCGCGGTCGGCGCGGCACAACTGATCGCCGGTCAGGCCCCGAAGGCGATCCAGCCGAACGACCCGAGCAAGCTCAAGGTCGACGCGCCGCCGAAGCAGGGCGCCGTCCGCAAGGGCGTCGAGTCGGACCTGAACGCGCTGTTCCTGCTGCTCGGTGCGGTCGCGCTGCTCGTCGGCGGCCTCGGCATCGCCAACGTCACGCTGCTCTCGGTCCTCGAACGGATCGGCGAGATAGGCCTGCGCCGAGCCCTGGGCGCCGCGCGACGACACATCGCCGCGCAGTTCCTGGTCGAGAGCGTGATCGTCGGACTGCTCGGTGGACTACTCGGTACAGCGGTCGGCGTACTGCTCACCGTCGGAGTGTCGTTCGCGAACAGCTGGACGCCGATCCTGGACAACAAACTGGCGTTCGGATCACCCTTGCTGGGCGCGGTCATCGGCCTGATCGCCGGGACCTACCCCGCCTGGAAGGCCTCCGCCATCCAGCCGATCACCGCGCTGCGCGGCGCGTGAGTAGAGCACCGCGGTGACGGCGAAACCGAGCACGATGAAGGCCAGTACCGGATAGGACTTCCCGCTGTCGGGCAGGATCACCGCGCCGAGTGCGGCGGCGGAGACCTGCCCGACATTGAAGATCATGTCGTAGAGCGAGAAGACCCGGCCCCGGAAGACATCGTCGACCCCCGTCTGGACGAGAGTGTCGACGCTGATCTTCACACCCTGCGCGCAGAACCCGGTCAGGAATGCACCGACGATCAGCGCCGGTTGCGTGAAGAACCCGACCGGTACGGCGGTCACCACCGCGGCGGCCGCGAACAGCACCGTGATCCACCGCCGCAACGACATCGCCCGCGTCGCCCACGGCGTGACGAGAGCGGCCGCGAAGATGCCGGCCCCGACCATCCCGGTCGCGATCGCCAGCGCACCGAAGGCCTCGTCGAGGCGATCCGGCCCGTAGAAGTAGTTGCGGTAGAGCAGGATCATCGCGACCGTGATCAGCCCGAAGAAGAACCGCAGCGACCCGATCGCCGCCAGCCCGAGCGCGGCTTGCCGCCGTTCCCGCAGATGCCTGCCGCCGTCCACCAGCCCCTTCGCGATCGTCCGAATCGCCTCGACCAGACCGGGTTCGTCACCCTGCAGGTCCGGCCCGAGCTGGTTCCGGCCCAACCGCAGTGCGAGCAGGGCAGCACCGACGTACACAAGCACTGTCAGTCCGAGTACGGCGAGATCCGAGTCGACCAGGAGTTTGACCCCGGCTCCGACTCCGCCGCCGATCAGGAAGGACGCCGTACCGGAGGTCGGGGTGACGGCGTTCGCCATCACCAGCTCGTCCCGCTCGACCACGTGCGGCAGACCGGCCGAAAGCCCGGACAGCAGGAACCGGTTCACGCCGAGCGTCAGCAACACCCCGAGATAGAACGGCACCCCGGCGTTGCCCGCTGCAACGATCACGCCGACCACGCACACCAGCGCCGCCCGGGTCAGGTTCGCCCCGAACAGGATCTGCCGCCGCGACCACCGATCCAGCAACACCCCGGTGAACGGTCCCAGCACCGAATACGGCAGCAATGCCACCGCGAACAGCCCCGCGATCGCCGCCGCATCCGGCGCCCGCTCCGGCGAGAACAACACGTACGACGCCAGCGCGACCTGGAACACCCCGTCGCCGAACTGCGACGTCAGCCGCACCGCGAACAGCCGCCGGAAATCCCGCCGCCGCAACAACGTCCCGAGATCCCGGATGAACCGCACGCCTGCACCCTAACCCTGGTAGCGCGCCCGCATCGTCGCCACGGCCTCGGCCAGTACGTCGGTGGTCTTCGCCGCGCCGGGATCCCAGTCGACCAGCAGCATCCGCGGCCAGAACACGAAGTCCGCGATCATCCCGAGGAACTGGCTGGCCGCCATGGTCGGATCCGCCACCTGGACGCCGCCGGCCGCGTGCTCGGCCTCGAGGTAGCGCCGGACCGAGTCGAAGAACGGCGCCTTGCCGAGCCGGAACTGGGTCTGCCCGAGCTCGGGGAACCGCGGCGCCTCCGCGATCACGATCCGGAACAGGGCGACCATCCGCGGATCGGTGAGCAGGTCGACGTACCGGCGTCCGAGGACGGTCAGCCCGGCGGCGAGATCGCCGACCGGTGGCAGCTCGGCGGCCGGCTCGTCGAGGCGCCAGAAGTCGGTCACCATGGCCTCGAACAGGGCGGCCTTGGTCGGGAACTGCTTGAAGAGCGTCGCCTTCGACACCCCGGCCGCTGCCGCGATCGCGGCCAGCGAGGTCTTGTCGTACCCGGACCGCAGGAACAGGTCGGTGGCCGCCTCGACGAGCGCCGTCCGCTTCGCCGCGGCCAGCTGCTGGTGGTACGCCGAGGGCGTCATGCGACCGATCATGTCATGGTCCGAGCTGAGTCGCTTGACTCACCTCTCAGGTCCTGGGTACTTTTGCGAGGTGAGTCACTCGACTCACCATTCAGTCATCAGGAGTTCCGCCGTGCGATTCGAGAATCAGACCGTTGTCATCACCGGCGCGACCGGCGGCCTCGGCGCCAGCCACGCCCGCGCCTACTACGCCGAGGGCGCCTGGGTCGTCCTGACCGGCCGGCGTCGCGACGCCGGCACCGCGCTGGCCGCCGAACTCGGCGAACGCGCTCACTTCGTCCCCCTCGACGTCCGCAACCCCGACGACTGGGCCAACGCCGTGGACGCCGCCGAATCCGCCTTCGGGCCCGTCTCGATCCTGGTCAACAACGCCGGCATCCAGCACGGCCCGGCCACCATCGAGGACACCGCGATCGAGACCTGGGAACGCACCTTCGCGATCAACGTCACCGGTCAGTTCCTCGGCATCCGCGCGTTCACGCCTTCACTCCGCCGAGCCGGCGGCGGCTCGATCGTGAACGTCGCCTCAACCATGGCGAACGTCGGTTCCCCGTACTACGCGCCGTACGTCGCCAGTAAGTGGGCGATCCGCGGCCTGACCCGATCAGCCGCCCTGGAACTCGGCCGCGACAACATCCGCGTCAACTCCCTCCACCCCGGAGTCGCATCCACCCCCTTCATCCACGAGCCCGCAGCCCCCGGCGCCCAGCCGATCGCCGAGCTCTACTCACCCGACCCGTTCGCCATCCCCCGGCTGGCAGCACCCGACGAGATCACCCGCGCCCTGCTCTTCCTCACCGCTCCCGATGCCGCCTTCGTCACCGGCACCGAACTGGTCGTAGACGGCGGCTTGCTACTAGGCCCAGCCCTCAAGTACTGATCATCAGATAGTCCGTGGAAGGCAATCGGGTTGGGCTCTGGCGGGACTGACGCAACGTAGCCTGGCGGGATGGACCGGTCCGGGTTTCCGCACTTTCTGCCGATCACGCTGCGGTGGAAGGACAACGACGTGTACGGGCATGTGAACAACGTCGAGTACTACAGCTTCTTCGACACGGTGATCAACGACTTCCTGATCCGGGTGGGCGGGCTGGACATCCACGGTGGTGCGGTGATCGGGCTGTGCGTGGACTCGCAGTGCACGTTCAAGGCGTCGCTGGAGTTTCCCGGCGTGGTCGATGCGGGGTTGCGGGTCAGCCAGCTGGGGAACTCGAGTGTGCGTTACGACATCGGGCTGTTCCGGGAAGGTACTGAGCAGCCTGCTGCGACCGGGCGGTTCGTGCATGTGTTCGTGGATCGGGAGGAGCGGCGGCCAGTGCCGATTCCGGACCGTATCCGGGAGGCGTTGGAGGGGATCACCGGATGATCGTGCGCGGCGCCGTACTGCGGGAGATGGGTCTACCCAAGCCGTACGCCGAGTCGCGGCCGCTGCGGATCGAAGAGGTCGAGCTGGCACCACCTGGGCCAGGTGAGCTGCTGGTGCGGATCCGCGCCGCCGGGCTGTGTCATTCGGACCTGTCCGTGATTGACGGCTCTCGGCCGCGAGTGATGCCGATGCTGCTCGGCCACGAAGCGACGGGTGAGGTGGTTCAGTCAGAGGCTCCTGGCTTCGCAGTGGGTGACGCTGTCGCTTTTGCGTTCGTCCCCGCGTGTGGTGAGTGCGGTCCGTGTGCTGAGGGCAGGGCCGCGCTGTGCGAGCCCGGTGCGGCTGCGAACACGGCCGGCACGCTGCTGTCCGGCGTACGGCGCCTGGACGGAGTGCACCACCATCTCGGCGTATCCGGGTTCGCGGACCACGCGGTGGTGTCCGCACGGTCCGCAGTGAAGATCGACCCGGAACTGCCTCCGGAGATCGCAGCGCTCTTCGGCTGTGCGGTGATGACAGGTGTGGGCGCAGTGGTGAACACCGCGCAGGTCCGAGCCGGCCGGAGTGCCGTGGTGTTCGGACTGGGCGGTGTCGGGTTGTCCGCGCTGCTGGGTGCCGTGCTGGTCGGTGCGCATCCGCTAGTCGCCGTGGACGTCGTACCGGAGAAGCTGGAGCTGGCCCGCTCTCTCGGTGCCACTCACACAGTCCTGGCCGGGCCGGGTGCAGTTGAGGATGTGCGCGACGCTACGTCCGGTGGAGCCGACTACGCGTTTGAGACGGTCGGTAGCGGCAAGGTGCTCGAGCAGGCGTACGCCGCCACCCGCCGCGGCGGGACCACCGTCACGGTCGGTCTGCCGCACCCGTCGCAGTCGTTCAGCATCCCCGCAGTCAGCCTGGTAGCCGAGGAACGCACAGTGAAGGGCTCCTACCTCGGCTCAGCGATCCCCAGCCGCGACATCCCGCGCTACATCGCGCTCTACCAGGCCGGCCGCCTCCCGGTGGACCGCTTGCTCACCGCAACCGTCGGCCTCGCCAACCTCAACGAAGCCTTCGACACCCTCGCCGCCGGTACGTCGATACGCCAGGTGCTAGTCCTCTGACCGTCGAGCGTCCAGTACGGCGAACGTGTTCGCCTCACGTGCTCGCGCTTCCGGCGTGAAGTTGTCGCCGAAGTCGTCAGCCGTGGCGACCCGGCGGAGCTCGATCCCGGAGGTGTTCCCGTGATCCGCGGCGAAGCAGCGCTCGGCCCACATCAGGGCCTCCTCGCGGGACGCGACCTCGATCAGGCAGAAACCGGCGATCAGTTCCTTGGTCTCGGCGAACGGCCCGTCGACCACGCGCGCCTTACCGCCGTCGGGCACCAGGCGGAAGCCTTCCGAGCTCGGCAGTAGCCCCTCACCTGCGAGCAGCACGCCCTTCTCGGCCATCTCGGCCATCACCTGAGTCATCTCGTTCAGGCTCTGCTCACTCGGCTGCTCCCACGCCTCGGAACCAGCGCTCGCCCGCATCATCATCACGTATCGCATGCGCTTATCAAACGTTAAATCCCGCGGAAAATGTATACACCGAGGCAACCCATCGGGCAGGCTACGCACAGTGCGTCCTCGCCCACCGCTCGTGAGGCGTATGTCAAGTGAGACACGCGGAGTCCCTGAGGAGGACCCCCTTTATGCACACCCGCCCCCGCCGCATCGGTGCCATGGTCGGCGCCGGCGCCGTAGCCTTCGGCGCCCTGGCCGTCGTCGCCGGTAACTCGGCCGACGCCCAGCAGTCCGCCCCCGCCCCCATCCCCGCCCCGATCGACCAGTTGCTCGGCAAGGAGCTTCAGGGCAAGGCCGCACTCGGCCGCGTCCAGTCCCGGCTCACAGAGCTTGCCGACCGCAACGGCATCGCCGCTGCCAAGCTGCAGCAGATCCTGGCCACCGACAAGACCAGCTGGCTCGACCGCGACGGCAAGCTGTTCTTCCGCGAGCCGACCACCGGCGCGAAGGCAGCGCCCGCCGCCTCGCCCCGCTGGGCCACCAAGGCAGTCGCTGCGGCGACCGGCCCGGCGTTCGAGCTGCACAGCAAACCTGGTTCGAACCGCGTGATCTACCTGGACTTCGATGGTCACACGATCTCGGGTACGGCGTGGAACACCGGCGGCAAGCCCGCCACGGTGAACGTCACGCCGTACGACACCAACGGCAACACCGCTACCTGGAGCACGGCTGAACAGGACGTCGTACGCGATGTCTGGGCCCGGGTCGCCGAGGACTACGCGCCGTTCGACGTGGACGTCACCACGCAGGCACCGCCCGAGTCCGCGATCACCCGCTCTGGTTCGACCGATCAGCAGTACGGCACACGCGTGCTTATCGACCCGACGACCTGGTATCAGTCGGGCTGTGGCTGCGGTGGTGTCGCGTACGTCGGTGTGTACGACAGCACCAGCCGGCACTCGTACTACCAGCCCGCCCTGGTCTTCACCAAGGGCGTCGGCACCGGCGCGAAGAACATCGCCGAGGCCGCGTCTCACGAGGCCGGGCACAACCTGGGCCTGAGCCACGACGGTACGGCGTCGGTCGGGTACTACACGGGCCACGGCGCCTGGGCCCCGATCATGGGTGTCGGCTACTCCAAGGCGATCAGCCAGTGGAGCAAGGGCGAGTACTCGGGTGCCAACAACAAGGAAGACGACTTCGCGGTCGTCGGCCAGAACGGGCTCGCGCTGCGCACCGACGAGCACGGCAACGCGACGAGCAACGCCACCGCGCTGACGCTCGGCACTGCAGTCTCCGGCGTCTACGCCAGTGACTCCGACGTCGACGTCTTCCGGATCGACCTGGCCGCAGGCACGTTCAACTTCGCGGCCACGTCCGGTGGGGACCTGGACATCAAGCTCCAGCTGCTCGACTCGGCCGGCAATGTCGTCGTCACCGCCGACCCGGCCGCCGGACAGTCGAACTCGGCGACCCCGACCGGTCTGAGCGCAAGCATCAGCCGTCAGGTCGCCGCGGGCCGCTACTACGTGCGGGTCGACAACGTTGGCTACGCCAGCCCGCTGAACACCGGCTACTCCACGTACGGGAGCCGTGGCGCGTACACGGTGCGTGTGACTGCCGGGTAGTACCAGAAGCAACCCGGGGCCGTCGTTCCCACCGAGATCGACGGCCCCGGGGTTCTGGGGGGATCAACCGCCCGACCCCTGGAGGACCTCAGTGAGGAAGCAACTCCGTCGTACCGGTGCGCTCGCGTGCACCGGCGCAGTCGTGTTCGGAGGCCTGGCCATCGGAGCCGGCTCCCGCGCCGACGCACAACTGCTCGGACAACCCACACCGGGTGTCCAAGCACTGGCGCAGGTTCAGAGCAGGCTGGCCGAGGTGGCCGCGACCAACGGACTGCCCACCGATCAGCTGCAGCGGATTCTCGCGACTGACAAAACCGCCTGGCTCGACACCAACAGCCGGTTGTTCTACCGCGAGCCGCAGCTCACCCCGGCGCAGAAGTCCGAAGAGGCCTCACCGCGCTGGGCCACCGAGTCCGTCGAGGCCGCGACCGGTCCGGCGTTCGAGCTGCACAGCAAGCCTGGTTCGAACCGCGTGATCTACCTGGACTTCGACGGTCACACCATCACCGGTACGGCGTGGAACACCGGCGGTAAGCCCGCCACGGTGAACGTCTCGGCGTACGACACCGATGGCGATCCGGCGAACTACAGCACTGCCGAGCAGGACGTCGTACGCGATGTATGGGCGCGGGTTGCGGAGGACTACGCCAGCTTCGACGTCGACGTCACCACGCAGGCGCCGCCGCAGTCGGCGATCGACCGGTCCGGTGCGTCCGATGCGCAGTACGGGACGCGGGTGCTCATCGACCCGGACGACTGGTACCAGTCCGGCTGTGGTTGTGGTGGCGTCGCTTACGTCGGGGTCTACGACAACAGCAGCCAGCACGACTACTACCAGCCGGCGCTGGTCTTCACGAAGGGTGTCGGCACCGGCGCGAAGAACCTCGCCGAGGCCGCGTCGCACGAAGCCGGCCACAACGTCGGCCTGGGCCACGACGGCACCTCGTCCGTCGGCTACTACCAGGGCCACGGGGCCTGGGCGCCGATCATGGGCGTCGGGTACTACCGCGGGATCAGCCAGTGGAGCAAGGGCGAGTACGCCGACGCCAACAACAAGGAAGACGACTACGCCGTCGTCGGCACTCACGGTCTCGCCGCGCGTGCGGACGACGCCGGTGACACCACGGCCGCCGCAGCTGCCCTGACAGTCGGTACGGCGGTCACCGGGTACGTCGGCACCGAGACCGACACCGATGTCTACAAGGTCACGGTCAGTGCTGCAGGCAACTACACGGCAACCGCGAACGCCGCGGCCTTCGGTGGAAACCTCGACATCAAGCTGGACCTGCTGAACAGCGCCGGCGCTGTTGTCGCCTCGGCTGACCCGGCTTCGGGCCAGACCGACGCCGCAACTCCGACCGGCCTGAGCTCCAGCGTCACCGCGAATCTCGCGGCCGGTACGTACTACGTGCGCATCGACAACGTCGGCTACGGCGACCCGCTGAGCACGGGCTACACGACGTACGGCAGCCGCGGCGCCTACACCGTCAAGCTCGCCACGTCCTGAAACGCCTGCGGCCGGCCAGCTTGCGCGGGTCGGCCGCAGGTCAGGTCAGGTGCGAAACCGCCAGCTGAGCAAGTGCGGCGGCCTGCATCGGCAGCACGTCATCATCGAAGCGGACGATGCTCGAGTGATTGGACGGCGCCTCGTCCGCCGGTACGTCGTCGGGGCGCGCACCGAGCATGATGAACGTGCCGGGCACCTCCTGCAGCACCATCGAGAAGTCCTCGGCCCCCATCTGCGAATTGGGCGCCACCCGCACGTGCTCCGGACCGAAGAGCGTGCTGAGCTCGCTGATCGCATGCTGCGTGCGGTCGGCGTCGTTGATCGTCACCGGGTACTGCAGGTTGAGCGCCGCATCGACCGTGCACCCGTGCGCCTTGGCGATCGACTCCGCCAGCGCAGGCAGCTCGTGGCTCAGCTGCTCGAAGGTCTCGTTCGAGAGCGTCCGCACCGTTGCACCGAGCTTGGCCGAGTTCGGGATCACGTTGATCGCCACGCCGGCCGACAACTGCGTGACCGTGATGACCACCGGGTCGAACACGCTGACCCGCCGGGTCACATACGTCTGCAACGCCGACACCAGCTCCGCCACGACCGGCACCGGATCCGCCGTCGTATGCGGCGTTGACCCATGCCCACCACGCCCGTGCACAGTGACATGCAGCTGATTGGAACCGGCCATCATCGTCCCCGGCCGAGTCTCGAACAGCCCCTTGGCCGCCAGCCCCCACACATGTACGGCGTACGCCGCCATCGGCGTCTCCCCGCTCGCCTGCAGCAGGCCCTCCCGCAGCATGTACCCCGCACCACCCAGCCCTTCCTCACCCGGCTGGAACATGAAGACGACGTTCCCACTGAGCTCTTCGCGATGCGCACTCAGCAACTGCGCAGCACCCACCAGCCCGGCCGTGTGCAGATCATGACCGCAGGCATGCATGTTCCCGTTCTCGGATGCATACTCCAGCCCGGTCTCCTCCACCACCGGCAGCGCATCCATATCCCCACGCAACAGAACAGTCGGCCCCGGCCGCGCACCTCTGAGAACCCCGACCACCGACGACACCTCGCGCCCGGTCGAGATCTCCAACGGCAACCCGGCGACCGCATCCAGCACCCGCGCCTGAGTCCGCGGTAAGACGAGTCCTACCTCGGGATCCCGGTGCAGCTCACGCCGCAACTCGACCATCCCCGCGGCGTACTCGTCACTCTCGCGTACCAGCTCCATCGCCGTACCTCCACACCTCGCGGACACCGGAGCCCGCCACCGTACCCCCGTCAGGCGGCCACTCGGGCGGTGACCCGGTAGCGCCCCGGTGCCTGCCCGCGGGCCCGGCTGAACGCCCGGCTGAACGCGTACGCCGACGTGTAGCCGACCGAGCGGGCGACGGTATCGAGGGTGTCGTCGGTGTCACGCAGGCGGCGGGCGGCAAGGTCCATCCGCCATTGCGTCAGGTAGGCGCCTGGTGCCTGGCCGGTCGTGGCGACGAAGCGGCGGGTCAGGGTCGCGCGGGAGACGCCGAGCTCAGCCGCGAGCAGCTCGGTGGTCCACGGGTGGGCGGGATCCGCATGCAGCTTGGTCAGCGCGGCGGTCAGCAGCGGATCGTCGAGCACCCCGAGCCAGGTCTCCTTGGTCTCCTCCGGCCGACGGCTCAACCACACCCTCAGGAACTGGACCAGCAGGATGTCGACCAGCCGATCGAGGACGACCGCCGACCCGAGCTGCGGATAGGCCAGCTCGCGGGCGAGCAGCTTCGCGGAGTCGTCGAGGCAGTTGCCGTTCGTGTCGGCGGAGAGATGGACGACCTGCGGCAGTCGCGCCAGCACCTGCGTCAGGACGGCCGGATCGTGCGAGTAGGTGGCGGCGAGCAGGCGGCTCTGGACCTCGCCGGTCCCGAACCGCAGGACCTCACCGGTGAGCCGGGCATGGGCGGCAGCCTCCGAATCGCACTTCTTCGGAGTTAGGACGCGGGGTGCGCTGCTGATCACGTGGTCGGCACCGGTCGGCAGCAGTACGACGTCACCCGGCAGGAGCTGCAGGGGTTCGTGACCCGGCACGCCGAGCCAGGCCGCCCCGCTCGTCAGCGCGTAGAACACAGCGCCGGGGATGTCGGTCCAGTTCAGCGACCAGGGTTCGGCGCCCTCGATCCGGGCGCCGAGCGCGCCCCGCACCCCTCCGACAGCCAGCATTTCCGCAAGCAGATCCACGACCTCAACCCTAGCTCGCTTGCACCAGACGGGTATGAATCTGCGTCGAACGATCATCGTGTGGTGCAGTGGATGCTTCCTACGGTGGTTTCACCAACCACGACGTACCAGGAGCAACACAGTGAAACTGTCCGGAAGCACCGCCCTGATCACCGGCGCCAACCGTGGCCTCGGCCGGCACTTCGCCGCCGAACTGCTGGAGCGCGGCGCGACGAAGGTCTACGCCACCGCCCGCAACCCGGAGCAGATCGACCTCCCCGGCGTCGAGGTGCTCCCACTCGACATCACCGACCCAGCGGCAGTCGCCGCCGCGGCCCGCGCCGCCGGCGACGTCGACCTCCTGATCAACAACGCGGGCATCGCCGCGCCGCAGTCGCTGATCACCGGCGATCTCGAGGTCATCCGTCGTGAACTCGAAACCCACTTCTTCGGCACCCTGTCGATGACCCGCGCCTTCGCCCCCGTCCTCGCCGCCAACGGCGGTGGCACCATCCTCAACGTCCTCTCGGTCCTGTCCTGGCTAGGTTTCGCCGGCGCCGGCGGTTACGCCGCCGCGAAGGCGGCCCAATGGAGCCTGACCGACACCACCCGCCTCGAACTCGCCGCTCAAGGCACCCAGGTCAGCGCCGCCGTCCTCGCAGCCACCGACACCGACATGATGGCCGCCTGGGACGTCCCGAAGAACGACCCCGCCGACGTGGTCCGCACTACCCTCGACGCCCTCGAAGAAGGTCAGCTGGAAATCCTCGTGGACGAAGCAGCAGCCACCACCAAAGCCACCCTCTCCGCCGACGTCCACACCAGATACCCCGACCTCGCCTAGTCGCGCGCGTGAGCCGTGTCTTCGTCCAGCACCAGGAAGTCGACGACGAGCGAGGCGATCGTGCCGTCGTCGGCCACTCCCCAGTAGCACGGGTAGGCGCCGTCGCCGTAGCCACTCGTCACCATGACCGCGTCGTCCACGTCGCCGGTGAGACTGAACACTGCGCCCGCAGCGTCCAGAAGCCGCAGGGAATGCACCTGAAACAACTCCTCGACCCGCTGAGCGTCGCAACGCACGAGCGTCGCGAGATCGAGGATCGCCACGTTGCCGGCATCCACCCCGATGATGTTCGATTCCCCGGCCACCTTGGCAGGGTGCCAAGTGACTGCCGGCGCCGCGGAGATCAGCAGGCGCAGCGCGACGTTCGTGCCCGCGGCTGTGGAGACCTCGACAGGGTAGGTACCGGCGGGCAACCGGCGAGCCAGCGGTGCGAGGTCAAAAGCGCGGTAGCCGAAGTCCCGGACGGTCAGCACCCCGGACCCACAGGTCACCTCACCGAGATGGACGACCTCAAGCCAAACCGTTTCGCCGAAAAGGGCGACCTGCCGCCCGTGCGCGAACAGACTCGCCACGTCGAGCCCCACGTGTGCGGGCAGCTCGGCCAGCGCAGCATCCAAGCTCGCCGAGCTCAGCATGGCCTCGGCCTCGGCGGGATCGACCAGCGGGACTCCTGGTGGATCGAGAAACTGGAGAAGCTGACAGATCCGCCACCGCCCGTCATCGCGCACAAGCCGGTATTCGTAATAGGTCGGCATCGAACCGTCGCCGCTGACCGAGCGCACTGTCGCCCGATCAGTCTCGACCTCCACCTCGGTGATGGTCTCCAGGGCGGGATCGTGTGCCGCGCGCCCGCGGAGCACGTGCTCCTCGCCAGTGCTGGCTCCGGCCGTGAAATGAGCGCCGACAAGCGTCGCCAGCTCACCTCTCCACGCATCGACCGCGTAGTCGGAGCCCAAGGAGCTCGGCGGCTTGCCTGCCTACTCCCATGCCCCATGGAAGTCGGATACGAAGGCCTCGACCCGTGCACGCACGCCATCCTGGTTCACGGATCGACGGTACCGGCCGCCGGCAATCGTCAACAGGACGAAACTGCTGGTCTACCGATGTGCTGTGACTGCTTGAGCGGCACCGGCTGCGAAGGTACGGCGGTCGCGGTCGCGGTCTCGGGCTGCTGGCAGTGGGGTTGTGGGTGGCGTGTTGTGGGCGGTGGGTGGCGTGTGGGCGGCGGGGGCCGGCAGGCCGGTGAGGGCTTTGTGGTGGTGGGTGTAGAGGGACTCGGCTCGGGTGATTTCGGTGTGGAGGTGGGAGAGGAGGGACTGGGTGGTGGCTTTGGCTCGGGCGGTGGCTTGGGGGTGGGGGAGGAGTTGGTGGGCGTCGAGGGAGGCCAGGCCGGTGCGGAGGATGGACTCGAGGTGGTCTCGGGTGCGGGGGCCGGAGGGTTCGAGGTCGGGGAGGCGGGTGGAGTTGTAGTAGAGGGTGGTGAGGAGGTCGACCTGGTGCTCGGCGGTTTGGTTGTTGAGGGCGGTGAGGACGGTGCCGGGGGTCAGGTCGGCTCGGGTTTCGATGTCGGTGGTGAGCATCCGGGCGGCGGTCACGTAGGGGGCGTAGTGGCCGTTGGTGTGGAAGGAATCGATGCCGGGGGCAACCTTCTCGACGCCTAGGTGGTGGAGGTAGTCGTCGAGGTGGGACTGGGTCCAGGCTTCGGCGACGCCTTCTTCCAGCTGGCGGCTCCCGGGGCGGACGAAGGCGGCCCGGGCTGCTTCCTGGGTGGCGCCGGCCGGGCCGAGGAAGTGGGAGTGCTCGTGCAGGATCGTGGCGAGGGCTTCGCGGTAGCGGGCCAGGTGGGCGATGGAGTGCTTCTGCCCGGCCAGGGCGTACATCTCGCGGAGCGGGTCGAGGATGTACTCGCGGTCGAGGTGGAGGGTGCCGTCCCAGTGGGCGAGGCCGAGGATGTCGTCGGTTGATTGGACGATCTGACCGTTCCAGGCGCTGTGGTGAGCGCCGGACAGTGCGAGTGCCGCCTGGCCGCTGCGCAGCAGGAGCTCCTCGAGCGAGGCGGGCGCGGTGGGAGTGGCGGGGGCCGTGGTGCTCATGGCCGGTACGCCGTGGCGAGGCGGATGAGGGAGTCGGCGGAACGTCGGAGGTTGGCGCGCTCGGTCGGGTTGTCGGTGCCGGCCGCCATCCGCCGCAGCTCACCCACCAGCCACTCCGCACGAGCCCGATGCTCAGCGCCCGTGCTCCGCGATGCGCCCGGCTGGGCGCCGGCCCGCAGAGGTGCGGCCGTGCTTCGCGGTGCGCCCGCCTGTGCTCTGCCGGCCTGCAGGGGAGTGGCGGTGCTTGAGGGTACTGCGGGGTTCTGGGCGGTCTCGACGTGCTCCATGGGGTTCTCCTCCGAGGTCGGATCTCGACGGAGAACATACGGAGATTCACCCCGCTCCCAGCAGCAAACTTTCCACCTGTGGATAACCCCGCCAAGCACGAAGGACAGGAGGTCTGCGAGCCGCTGGGCATCGGCCAGGCGGGGGATGTCGTCGGCGAGGGGCCGCGGGGAGATACCTCCTGTCGGTCGTGCTGCTCAGGAGGGGCGCGGGGTGATGCTGTTGGGGTGGGTTAGAAGAGGGTGGGTGGTTCTAGCGAGACCGGCTCGGGGAGGGGGGCCAGTGAAGGTAGGCGGGTGCGGAGGGTTTGGTGGAAGAGGCGGGCCAGGTTGAGGGCTTCGGCGTTGTCGGGGGTGTGCAGAAAGATGGTGGGTGAGCGGCCTTCGGTGAGCCAGGTGTGCACGAGGTCGACGAGATAGGCCCAGCCGTCGACGGTCTCGGAGACGGAGTCGCGGCCGATGTAGCGGACGATCGGGTGGCCGGTGAGGGCGGTGGTTCGGCGGGCCACGCGGGGCTTCTTCATCCAGGCATCGCGTTCGGCGAGGCTGGTGGGGCGGTGGCCGAAGAGGGTGCCGGTGTCGAAGGGGACCCATTCGGCTCCGGCGCGGGCCAGCACCTGTTCCAGCTGGGCAGCCACGCGCGGGTCGTCGAAGAAGGCCGGGTGCCGGACCTCCACGGCGTACCGGTGTTCGCGGGGAGCGCCGTTCAGGAAGGCGGCTAGCGTGCCCAGGTCGCCAGGGGCGAAGGATGCCGGGAGCTGGACCCACATCGCGTGGTTGCGGGAGCCGAGTGGCTCGACCGCGGCAGCGAAGGCGTAGAACTCGGCGGCGATGTTGCCGAGGCGGCGTTCGTGGGTGATGACCTGGGGCAGCTTCACGACGAACCGGAAATCAGGCGGCGTCTGTGCCGCCCACTTCTCGACCGATGAGCGGGCGGGGATCCCGTAGAAGGTCGTGTTGCTTTCGACCGCGTTCACCCACGATGCGTACGCGGCGAGCTTCAAGCGGGCCGGTTGCGGCCACGCGGGATGTGTCCACTGAGCACATCCCACGTGGAGCCGCATTCAGGAAATCTAGCGCTCGACCTCACCGCGGATGAACTTCTCCACCAGGTCGCGGCAGACGTCGTCGGCGTACTGCTCCGGCGGCGACTTCATGAAGTACGACGACGCGGACAGGATCGGGCCGCCGATACCGCGGTCCTTGGCGATCTTCACCGCGCGGATCGCGTCGATGATGATGCCGGCCGAGTTCGGCGAGTCCCAGACCTCGAGCTTGTACTCCAGTGACAGCGGGACGTCGCCGAAGTTGCGGCCCTCGAGCCGGATGAAGGCCCACTTGCGGTCGTCCAGCCAGGCCACGTAGTCGGACGGGCCGATGTGCACGTTGCGCGGGTCGATGTCGTTGACCAGCTGCGAGGTGACGGACTGGGTCTTGCTGATCTTCTTGGACTCCAGCCGGTCGCGCTCCAGCATGTTCTTGAAGTCCATGTTGCCGCCGACGTTCAGCTGGTAGGTCCGGTCGACGGTGACGCCGCGGTCCTCGAACAGCTTGGCCAGCACGCGGTGCGTGATGGTGGCGCCGATCTGCGACTTGATGTCGTCGCCGACGATCGGCACGCCGGCCGCGGTGAACTTGTCGGCCCACTCCTTGGTGCCGGCGATGAAGACCGGCAGCGCGTTGACGAAGGCGACGTTCGCGTCGATCGCGCACTGCGCGTAGAACTTCGCCGCCTGCTCGGAGCCGACCGGCAGGTAGCAGACCAGTACGTCGACCTGCGCCTCACGCAGGGCGGCCACGACGTCGACCGGGGCCGCGTCGGACTCGGTGATGGTCTCGCGGTAGTACTTGCCGAGACCGTCCAGGGTGTGACCCCGCTGAACCGTGACGCCGGACGGCGGCACGTCGCAGATCTTGATCGTGTTGTTCTCGCTGGCGCCGATGGCGTCGGCGAGGTCCAGACCGACCTTCTTGCCGTCGACGTCGAACGCGGCGACGAACTCGACGTCGCGGACGTGGTAGTCGCCGAACTGGACGTGCATCAGACCGGGGACGCGCTCCTCAGGCTTCGCGTCGCGGTAGTAGTGCACGCCCTGGACGAGCGAGCTGGCGCAGTTGCCGACGCCGACGATCGCTACCCGGATCGAGGTCATCTGGAATCTCCTTGGTCAGGCGGTGGGGGATGTTGGGAGGGTTGCTGCCGCCGCTCGCCGTCGATCAGCTCGTTCAGCCAGCGGACCTCGCGCTCGGCCGACTCCAGGCCGTGCCGTTGCAGCTCGAGGGTGTAGGCGTCGACCCGCTCCGCGGTCCGGCTCATCGCGGCCCGGAAGTTCGCCAGCCGCTCCTCCATCCGGGCGCGCCGGCCCTCGAGGATGCGCAGCCGGGTGGCCGGATCGGTCCGGCCGAAGAACGAGAACCGGACGCCGAACGTGTCGTCCTCCCAGGCCGACGGACCGGCATCGTGCATCGCGTGCGCGAAGTGGTCCTTGCCGTCGGCCGTGATCGTGTACACGATCTTCGGCCTGCGCCCCGCCTCCGGCGTACCGGGGTCGGCGGTGATCAGGCCGTTGCGGAGCATCGCCTTCAGGCACGGGTAGAGCGATCCGAACGACAGCACACGTCCCCAGCCGAACTGGGCGTTGACGCGCTTGCGGAGCTCGTAACCGTGCATCGGCGCTTCGTGCAGCAGACCGAGTACGGCGAGCTCCAGGACACCACTGCGGTTTCCCATGACCCCCACCTCCTCGGTCCAGTTTGTCAGAACCTGATGTATCGGTTCGATACATCGCGCCGCCACTGTAAGCAGCAGGTCGGCCTGTGGACAACTCATGACAAAGGTCGCCTTTGTCACCTTGACGCGGCGGCACTCCAAGGAAACCTGTTACGTCAGGCGCCGATCTGCGTTAATCGGTTGACACACAGCGTCGTGGTCCAGGAGCGGAGGGTCATGGCCGACAGCCATGGAAAACACGCCAAGCACGAACTCGAGGGTGAGGGGCCGCTGGCGCGGGTGGCCCTGCGGTTCACCGCGTTCACCGAGAAGTGGCTGCCGGACGCGTTCGGGTTCGTCCTGGTCGGCACCTTCATCGTGCTGCTGTTCGGGCTCGTCACCGGTGAGCCACTGCTGAAGCGCCCGGACGATCCGGCCGCGACCAAGGGGTTCGGGCTGGTCGATGCCTGGGGCATCGGGTTCTGGAGCCTGATCACGTTCACCCTGCAGATGGCGATGATCATCATCGGCGGGTACGCCGTCGCGACCAGCGGACCGGTCGCCCGGTTGATCACCCGGCTGGCCCGGATCCCGAAGACCCCACGGTCCGCGGTCGCGTTCGTGGCCGCGGTCGCGATGTTCGCGTCGTACCTGAACTGGGCCTTCAGCCTCATCTTCGCGGCGATCCTGGCGCGGGAGGTGGCCCGCAACGTGCCGAAGGCCGACTACCGCGCACTGGGCGCGATGGCGTTCCTGGGGCTCGGGACAGTCTGGGCGCAGGGCCTGTCGGGGTCGGCCGCGCTGCAGGTCGCGAGTGCGAGCAGTAGCCCCGCACCGGTCCAGGAGGTCATCAAGGCCGGCGGTCGCGCCACCGGGCTGATTCCGCTCAGCGAAACGATCTTCACCTGGCAGGCGCTGCTGGCAACGCTCTTCGTGTACGTCGTCGGTGTCGTGATGGCCTGGTTCATCGCACCGGGCGAGGGCAGCTCGCGGACCGCCGAGCACATGGGCATCGAGCTCAAACCGCTCATCGGCCGAGGTTCGGCGTACAACGGTCAAAGGGAACAGAGTGCGAAGCGCAGGCCTGGTGACTGGCTTGAGCACTCGCCGCTGTTCAGCCTGTTCATCGTGGCGCTCGGTGTGACGTATCTGATCCGCTACTTCAACGGCAAGAGTTTCTTCAGCGCACTCGACCTCAACACCGTCAACCTGATCCTGTTCCTGCTCGCCATGCTGTTGCACTGGCGCCCCTGGCGGATGGCGCGCGCGGTGCGCGACGGCGTGCCCGCAGCAGCCGGCGTACTGCTCCAGTTCCCCTTGTACGGCGGCATCTTCGGCATGATCGCGTATACCGGGATCTCCGCCCGGCTGGCCGGTTGGTTGGTGCAGGCAAGTAGTCAGTTCCTGCTCGCGCCGTTGGTGGCGATCTATTCGTGCATTCTCGGCATCTTCGTGCCCAGCGGCGGCAGCAAATGGGTGATCGAGGCCCCTTATGTCCTGCAGGCGGCCAACGAGCTGAACGTGGATGCCGGCTGGATGGTCATCGTGTACGACCTCGGCGAGGCGAGCGCGAATCTGCTGCAGCCGTTCTGGATGCTGCCGACGCTCGCGATCCTGGGGCTGAAGGCGCGCGACATCATGGGCTACACGTTCACGATGTTCCTGGCGTGCTTCCCGGCGGCGTTACTCGCTGTCACGTTCCTGGCGCCGCACGTCACGGGATGATTCGCCCCCGAACCCCGGAGTTGGTACCCTCCGGAGCGGATTCGGGCCCGTTACCACACCCGCCGTAGTCTGTGGGGCAATGACTTCCGCGAGATCGTCGAGGACTGCACTGTGAGTGAAGCTCGTAGAAAAGCCGCTCCGCCGCGCCGAACGAAGAAACATTGGGCGCTCCGGGTGCTCGGCTGGCTGATGGCTTTCGGGTTCCTCGGGATCATCCTCGGCACCGCCGCGTTCTTCATCATCTACCAGCGGACCGAGATCCCGGACGTCAACAAGGAGTTCGAGGCCAACACCACCACGGTCAAGTGGGGTAACGGCAAGGACAACATGGGCCGGTTCTACGAGCAGAACCGGACATCGGTCCCGCTGAAGCAGATCCCGAAGCGGGTCCAGGACGCGGTCCTGGCCGCGGAGGACCGGACCTTCTGGACCAACCCCGGCATCTCGCCGCAGGGCATGTTGCGGGCGGCGTACAACATCGCCAAGGGTGAGCAGTTGCAGGGTGGTTCGACGATCACCCAGCAGTACGTGAAGATCATGTACCTGAACCAGGACCGCACCGCGTCCCGCAAGTTCAAGGAACTGTTCATCGCGACCAAGCTGAGTCGCCAGCAGGACAAGAGCAAAACGCTCGAGGGCTACCTCAACACGATCTACTTCGGTGAGGGTGCCTACGGCATCTCGGCCGCGGGTAACGCCTACTTCAAGGTCCAGGACCCGAACAAGCTGACCGTCCCGCAGGCCGCCTTCCTGGCCACGGTGCTGAACAACCCGACGTTGTTCGACATCGACAAGAAGGCGAACCACCAGCGGATCCTGGAGCGTTACCGCTACGTACTCGACGGGATGCGGCTGAGCGGCACGATCACCGAGGCCGAGCAGACGAAGTACGCCAAGGCGCTGCCGCCGATGAACAAGCCGAAGAAGAACAACAAGTACGGCGGGCCGAACGGCTTCCTGCTCGACATGGCGAAGAAGGAGCTGCTGCGCCGCGGCTTCACCGAGAACCAGATCACCGGCGGCGGCTACACGATCGTCACCACCTTCGACAAGACGACCCAGGAGGAGATGATCGCGGCCGCGCAGAACCGGCTGCCGAAGAAGCGGGACGGTCTGCATGTCGGGATGGCCGCCGTCCGGCCCGGGACCGGTGAGCTGCTGGCGATGTACGGCGGGCCCGACTTCCTGAAGAACCAGTTGAACTGGGCAACCAGCCGGGCCCGTCCGGGCTCGTCCTTCAAGCCGTTCGCGGTCGCCGCGGCACTTCAGGACGGCTGGGACCTGAACAAACCGTTGCAGGGTGACAGCCCGATCGAGATCCAGGGCCAGGAGCTCAACAACGAGTTCAACAACGACTACGGCGACGTCAAGCTGAAGAAGGCCACCGAGCAGTCGATCAACACGGCGTTCTACGACCTGGTGGACAAGCAGATGCAGGACGGCCCGGCGAAGCTGGTCGCGGCCGCCGAGGCGGCCGGTATCCCGAAGACCAAGGAGCTCGAGGTCGGCAAGAACAACCCGTCGACGGTTCTCGGCCCCGACCCGTACGCGTCCGCGGTCGACATGGCCAACGCCTACGCGACGTTCGCGGCGAACGGCAAGGCCGCGGAGCTGCACACGATCAAGTCGATCACCAACCGCGACGGCAAGGTCGTCTGGAGCGACAAGGCCAAGATCAAGCCGCGGCAGGTCTTCGACGAGGAGCTGGCCAAGAAGGTCAACGACATTCTGAAGAACGTCGTCGACAAGGGCACCGGTAAGGACGCCCGGAAGCTGGACCGCGAGGTGGCCGGGAAGACCGGTACGGCCGGTGGTGTCGCCGTCGAGCACCGCAAGGCGAACGCCGCCTGTGACGGCTGTAAGGACGGTTCGGACACCCTGACGTCCTGGTGGACCGGGTACACGCCGAACCTCTCGACCTCGGTGGTCTACCGGGCCGGTAAGGACGGCGAGTCCGACCTCGACCCGTACTCGAGCGACGAGGCGTTCTTCGGTGGCAACTGGCCGCTGAAGACCTGGCTGGAGTTCATGAAGCCGGCCGTCGAGAACCTGCCGGACGTGAACTTCGAGGAGCCGGAGGACGACGACGGCCTGCAGAACGAGGTCACGCCGTCGAAGACCCCGACGATGACGCCGACGAACACGCCGACGAACACTCCGACCAGCACGCCCACGAAGACGCCGACGAACACTCCGACCAGCACGCCCACGAAGACGCCGGGCAAGCCGACGAAGACGCCGACCAGGACTCCGGGCTGGCCGCCGACCATCACGCCACCAGGCGAAGACCCGGAGAATCCGGAGAATCCCGGCGGCGGTGGTCAGTAGTCCAGCCGCCCCGCCCCCGGAGCCGCCCCCAGCCGCCGTCGAGGCGCGGCCGGGGCGGGCGCGGCGGGCTCGGGTGGAGGGGGTCGGGCTGCGGCGGTGGTTGCCGGCGGCGATGACGCGGGAGGTGCTCGGGTGGTGGCTTGCCACTCGGGTCGGGTTGTTCCTGCTGTCGATCTCGGCGCCGTTGCTGTTCAACCGCGGGACGGAGTACCCGGAGGTCTGGCGCGCCTGGGTGCAGTGGGACGTCTGGCATCTGAAGGCGCTGGCGGAGTTCGGCTACAACAACGGTGAGCCGTCGCAGGCGCCGCTCGCCGCGTTCTTTCCCGGTTTCCCGCTCCTGGTTCACCTCGTGCACTTCACCGGCGTCGGGTACTTCGGCGCCGGCATCCTCGTCTCAGCCGTGGCCAGTGCGATCGCCGGCATTTACCTCGCCCGCCTCGCGCAGTACGAGTTCCCGGAGCTCAAGGGCCTCGGTCCGAATGCGGCGGTGGTCTGGTACGGCGCTCCGGTCGGAGTCTTCCTCGCGGCCGGGTACACCGAGGCGCTGTTCTGCGCCTTCGCCTTCCCCGCCTGGCTCGCCGCCCGGCAGGGGCGCTGGGCCCGGGCCGCGATCTTCGTCGCGCTCGCCGCGACGGTGCGGGTCTCGGGGATCTTCCTCGCCTGCGCCCTCGTGGTCGAGTTCGTCACCTCGAAGAAGCGCGACTGGCCGTCGGCTCCCTGGCTGCTGCTGCCGGCGATTCCGGTGCTCGGTTTCATGGCCTACCTGAAGCAGATCCACGGCTCGTGGTTCGCCTGGCAGGAGGCGCAGGAGAAGGGCTGGGCGCGCGAGTTCACCTGGCCGTGGGACTCGCTCATCCACACTTGGGACGCCGCGTCGCGCGGCCATTTCGCCGGTGAGCGCAGTGACTGGACCTGGATGTTCCGGGCCGAGCTGGTCACGCTCGTGATCGGTCTGCTGCTGCTCGCCTGGTTGCTCTGGCGCCGCTCGTGGGGCGAGGCAGCCTGGATCGCCGCCACCATCGGCGCCTTCTGTACGTCGTTCTGGATCTACTCGATGACCCGGGCGACGCTGCTGTGGTGGCCGCTCTGGATCGGCCTCGCCGTGCTCGTCCACCGCTATCGCTGGCTCGGCCGGTTCTACCTCTGCCTGGGGATACCGCTGGCCGCGATCTGGGCGGCCGGCTTCTTCACCGGCCGCTGGAGCGGTTGAGTAGTTCCCCTCAAGACCGCGGCCGATCGGGCACCTAGCGTGACTCGCATGGAGACACGGACGCAGTCGATCGGCAGGGTGATGCTTCAGGCGGCGTACGTCGGTCTGGCCGCCGGCCTCCTGTACGCCGCCCTGTTCCAGCTCGGAGTGCCGCTGTGCCCGCCGAGTGCCGAAGACTGTGCGATCGGCAGCCTGGGGTCACTTTTCGCCGTCCAGCTCGGGGGAATCGCGATGGCGCTGGCCCTGCCGGTCTTCGCGGTCAGGGCGGGAATCGCACCCCAGGTGATCGTTCCCACCACGGCCGCGATCGCGCTGCTCAACCTCGGATGGTTCTCACTCAGCCGGTGAGTTTGTCCGGCATGTGGACTCTTTGGCGCGGAAGGCAACCCGTCGGCGATTCCGGCCGTCGATAGGGGTGAAGGGGTGGCAGTCCGGGCGGGGACCGCCACCCCTCCTCAATTTCCCGCGGAACCTCTCAGGGGCAGGCTCCGCGGGTTTTACTTGGCGTTACCCGTAGTTGCGGTCGATCGACTGGGACGGCGTCGGGCTCGGCCGGGTCTCCGCCACCCGCTTGTCGCTCGGGTGCGTTCCGACCTCGATCCCCTTCAGCGTCCCGAGCAGCTCGAACTCGGCCAGCGTCACTCCGTCGGCGGCCGGCGCCAGCACCAGCCGGTACTGCGTATAGGCCTTCGGTGACGCGATGCTGAACGACCGCGTGTACGACGTCCACGGCCAGGTCACCCCGGTCCGCTTGTCGACCGTCTTCCACGTGGTCCCGTCGTTCGACCCCTCGAGCACCCAGCTGGACGGCGCCGTACCGGTCGTGCCGTTGGTCAGCGTGTACATGCCGACCGGGCGGCCCTGCTGGAGGGCGACCGTCACCGTGGGCTTGTCACCGGTGAGGGTGACCTGGGTCTTGGTGTCGTTGTCGGTCAGCGCAGCAACATCCGCCGAGCCGGTGATCACGGCGCCCTCGTCCGAGGTGGAGTCCCGCCAGGTGCTCGGGTCCTCGCCGGGCGTCGTGAGCGACGGCGGGGCGTCGTTGCGTCCGGTACCCCAGTTCGACGGCTTGTCCGTCATCTCGAACTCGATCTTGCCGCCACTCGCGATCAGGTCGTGCGGCAGGTTGGTCGACGTCCACTTCTTCCCGTTGATCCGGACGCCCTTCACGTAGACGTTCTTCGCGCTGTTGCCCGGTGCGCTGACGACCAGCTTCTTGCCGCCCGGCAGCCGCACGGTCGCCTTCTTGAACAGCGGCGAGCCGATCGCGTACGACGGCGAACCGACCTGCAGGGGGTAGAAGCCGAGCGCGCTGAACAGGTACCAGGCGGACATCTCGCCGTTGTCCTCGTCACCCGGGTAGCCCTGCCCGATCTCCGAACCCAGGTACAGCCGCGACACGGCCTCGCGGACGAGCGCCTGCGTCTTCCACGGCTGACCGACGAAGTCGTACATGTAGGTGATGTGGTGCGACGGCTGGTTGCTGTGCCCGTACTGACCCATCCGTACGTCGCGCGCCTCGAGCATCTCGTGGATCGTGCCGCCGTAACCGCCGGGGTGCAGCGCGTCCTCGGGGGTGCTGAAGAACTCGTCGAGCTTCTTGATCAGACCGTCCCGGCCGCCGTAGATCGCGGCCAGCCCGGCGCCGTCCTGCGGGGTCGAGAACGCCATGTTCCAGGCGTTGGTCTCGGTGTAGTCGTGCCCCCAGTCGCGCGGGTCGAACAGGTTCGGCGAGGTACCCCACGAGCCGTCGGGGTTCTTGCCCTGGAAGAAGCCGACCGTCGGGTCGTAGAGCGTGACGTAGTTGCGCGCCCGGTTCAGGAAGTACTTGTAGTTGTCCAGGTACTCCTGCTTGCGCGGATCACTCTTCTTCGCCTTGACGTACAGCGCCTTCGACATGTTCGCGATGCCGTAGTCGTTGATGTAGCCGTCCATCGACCAGCTGAAGCCCTCACCGGTGCTGTTCGCGGTGTAGCCGTGGAAGGTGGACAGGTCCATCCCCTTGCGGCCGACGTTCTGCGAGGGCGGTACGACGGACGCGTTCTTCACGGCGGCGTCGTACATGGCCTGCACGTCGATGCCCTTGATCCCCTTCAGGTAGGCATCGGCGAAGGCCACGTCGGACGACGTACCGACCATCAGGTTGGCGTAGCCCGGCGAGGACCAGCGGGAGATCCAGCCGCCGTCCTTGTACTGCTGGACGAAGCCGTTCACCAGGTCGGCGGCTGTGTCCTGGGCGAACAGCGAGTACGCCGGCCACACCGTCCGATAGGTGTCCCAGAACCCGTTGTTCACGTAGGTCTGACCGGCCACGATCTTCGAGCCGGTCGTGGTCGGCGTATCCTCGCCGACCTTCGGCGACGTCGGCGAGGCGTAGGTAATGACCGGCTTGGACTTGGTGCCGGTGTTCTCCGAGCCGTTGTTCGGGTAGAGGAACAGGCGGTACAGGTTCGAGTAGAGCGTGGTCAGCTGGTCCGCTGTGGCGCCCTCGACCTCGATCGTGCGCAGTTTCGCGTCCCACAGTGCCTGCGCCGCGTCCTTGACCTTGCCGAACTTCGAACCGGCCGGCAGCTCCATCTCCAGGTTCTTGCGAGCCTGCTCGGTGCCGATCAGCGAGGTCGCCAGCCGCAGCTGCACCTGGGTGACCTTCGGATCGAACCCGAAGTAGCCGCCGACATTCGCGCCGCCACCGTTCGACAGCTTGCCGGAGGCAACCACCTTCTGATCCACCACGCCGTACACGAACAGCCGGCCGGCGCCGGTCGACAGCCCGCTCTTCACGTCACTGAAGCCGGTCACCACCCCGGTGTCCGGGTCCAGTGTCAGGCCGCCCTCGTTGGTCACGTTGTCGAAGACCAGCGACGCGCCACCCTTCGGGAAGCTGAACCGCAGCATCGCCGCGTGGTCGGTCGGCGCGATCTCCGCGGCGTTCCCGTTGTCGAACTCGACACCGTAGTAGTACGGCCGCGCGACCTCGTTGTCATGGCTGAACGACCACGCGCGGGCGGCCCGGTTCGCGGTCGGGGTCTCCGCCGTCGACGGCATCACCTGGAAGGTCTGCCGGTCACCCATCCACGGGCTGGGCTCGTGGCTGATCGACAGCGCCTGGATCGTCGGCTTGTTCTCGGCGTTGTTGCCCTTGGCGTAGTCGTACAGCCAGGAGCGGGAGCCTGCGTTCGTCACCGGGGTCCAGAAGTTGAAACCGTGCGGTACGGCGGTCGCCGGGAAGTTGTTACCCCGGGAGAACCCGCCGGTCGCGTTGGTGCCACGTGTGGTCAGCGCCAGGTCGGACGGGTGCTTGGCCGCCGTCTTCTGAGCCGCAGAGTCCGGGTTGATAGCGGCGGCGATGCGGATGTCATCCACCCAGCCGCGGAAATCGGCCGGTCCGGTCGGCTTGTCGTAGCCGATCAGGATCCGCTTGATGGTCTTGCCGGCCGCGACCTTGCCGAGGTCGGCCTCGATGTTGTTCCACTGGTTCGTTGACAGGCCCTTGGCGTCGCCCTGCCCGCGCGGGCTGAGCCCGAAGCCGTGGTGGTCCTTGGCGCGCAGATCGCTCAGGTAGGTCCCGTCGGAGAACGCCAGATCGAGCGCGGCGTACGTGCTCGGGTAGCTGAGGTCACCCTCGACGTGCTCGGGAAAGATCTTGTACGACAACCGGGTGTCCCGGCCGACCTTCAGATCGACGTCGGAGATCTTGTTCCAGGTGTAGCCACGGCCCTCGGCGGTCTGGCGCCCGGCGTACCGGAACGACTTCACGCCGGTGAAACCGACCCGGGCGCGGGCGTTGTAGGCGCTGGTCGGGCCCGAGTCCAGCCGCGACTCGGCGACCGGGCCCGGTGGCGGCAGCGGGTCGCCGTTGGACAGGTACCAGTCGGCGAGCTGGACGATGTTCTCGCCGTGGTTGAGCGTGACGTCGAACTTGAAGAACTTGTACGCCGTCTCGTTCGCGAAGCTGTATTCCTTGGTCTGGAACCGGTTCTCGAAGCTCTGACCGGTCTGCGTGTCCAGCACGGTCCAGTCGGTGCCGTTGTTCGAGCCCTGGACGGTCCAGTTCTGCGGGTCGCGGCCGTCGGCGTCATTGGCCGAGGTGAGCGCGTACTTCCGGATCACGACCGGGGCCGAGGTCTCGTACTGCAGCCAGCCGGTCTTGGTGAAGACCAGCCACTTGGTGAACTTGTCCCCGTCGGCGGCGTTGGAGGCGATCTCACCGCCGCCGGTGTTCTCGCCGCTGGCGGTGATCGTGGTGACCTTGTCCATCTCGCTGCCGCCGACACCGGTCGGGGTCGGGCCCTGGACGCCGCCCGTGCGGGGCTTGCCGTCCGGACCGGTCTCGACGGTGTCGGTGTAACCGGGCTGTGGCTGCCCGGACTCGAACGAGGTGAAGAACGAGGCCCCGCTCACCACCGGCTCGTCGTGGGTGGCCGAGGTGTTCGGAGGGACGGCATGCGCTGACGTCATAACTGGTGACATTGTCACAACTAGCCCGAGCGACGCGACGAGACCCAGTGGGCGGCGGAGATTCATCCACGCTCCTTGCACGGCCGGCCGGCGCGACAGCCTGAAGCTGCTGCGTCGGAGGTTTACGCGGCCCCGATGACAAGGTTGTCAGCCCGCGTCCGGGGTGATCTTCCCTATCTTCATGACGCTTGGTCAAGGCCTTGTAGCAGCCCGCTTCCGACTGCGGTTCAGTTGCTCGCCGGGCGTAGGTTGATCGCCATGGCAGAACGGGTGTTGGTCACAGGTGCGGCAGGCTTCATCGGGCGAGCGGTGGTATGCGCTCTCCGGAAGCGGGACGTGCCGGTGACGGCAGTCGACCGGGAGCCGCCGGACCCCACCTGGGACGAGGGCGTGACCGTGGTGACCGGGGACCTGGCCGACCAGGAAGTCTGTATCGGGGCCTTCGAGACCCGGCCGACCGCAGTGGTCCACCTGGCCGCGCTGACCTCGGTGCTGCGCTCGGTGGACGCACCGATGGCTACCTTCGCGCAGAACGTGACCATCACCCAGGTGCTGCTGGAGCTGTCCCGGGGCAGTGGTGTGGACCGGTTCGTGCTCGCCTCGACCAACGCGGTCGTCGGCGATGTCGGTACGGCGACCATCACCGCGGATCACCCGCTGAGCCCACTCACGCCGTACGGCGCGACCAAGGCGGCCGGCGAGATGCTGTTGTCGGCGTACTCCGGCAGCTACGGTCTGGCCACCGCCGCACTGCGGTTCACCAACGTCTACGGCCCAGGCATGTCGCACAAGGACAGCTTCGTGCCGCGGCTGATGCGCGCAGCGCTCGCCGGCACCGGAGTGCAGGTGCACGGGGACGGTCAGCAGCGCCGGGACCTGGTCTACATCGACGACGTGGTGAACGCCGTACTGCTCACGCTGGAGACCGGGTACGACGGTCGCGCGATCATCGGCTCCGGCCGGTCGGTGTCGGTGCTCGAGCTGGTCGAGGCGGTCCGCGCAGTCACCGGCAAGCCGATCCCGGTTGAGCACATCGAGGCTCCGCCCGGTGAGATGCCTGCTGTGATCGTCGACATCGCCAGCGACCTGGGGTACGCCCCGACGGTTTCGCTCGACGAGGGCCTCGCCCGGACATGGCAGTACTTCCAGCAAGTGTGAGGCGCCACTGGCTGCTGGGAGTCTTCCTGGTCGCCGGTACGGCGCTGCGCGTGCTGGCGACGGTCGCGTACCAGCCGGGGATCATCTATGTGGACTCGCAGCAGTACCTGAACAACATGGAGCTGCTGCGACCGGACCAGCTCAACCCGATCGGCTACTCGATCGCACTGAAGCCACTGGTCGCACTAGGCGGTACGACGCTCGTCGTCATCGTGCAGCACCTCGTCGGGCTGCTGCTGGGGGTCGCGGTCTACGCGCTGGCGCGGCGGTTGACCGTCTGCCGCTGGCTGTCCGCGCTGGCCGCCGCACCGCTGCTGCTGGATGCCTACCAGGTGCAGATCGAGCAGAACGTGATGGCGGAGACGCTCTTCGACGTACTCCTGGTCGGTGTGCTGTGGCTGCTGCTCGGAAAGTCGAGCTGGCAGGCAGCAGCCGCGGCCGGGCTGCTGGTAGGCGCCGCGTTCGCAGTCCGGGCCATCGGTATCACCCTGCTGTGCGCTGTCGTGCTCTATCTGGCCGTTGTCGCATGGCGACGAGTGCTGGTGGCCATAGCTGGATTTGCAGTCGTGTTTGGCGCCTACGTCGGCTACTTCCACGCTGAGACCGGCCGCTGGGGTTTCACCGGTGCCGGGAGCCAGGTGCTCTACGGACGGACCGCAGTCGTCGCCGACTGCAGCAAGGTGTCGCTCAAACAGCTCTGCCCGAAGGAACCACGTCTCGGTGTCGACCAGTACGCCCACAACCCCCTCCCAGCCGGCGCAACCACCGAACAGGCAACCGCGTTCGCCCACGAAGTCATCAAGAACCAACCGCTCGACGTCACCTGGGCGGCGCTGAAGGACTTCGCCAAGGGATTCGCTCCCACGAGGACCACCTCACCGAACGACGTACCGCTCAGCCGCTGGCAGTTCCAGCTGACCTATCCGAACCTGCAGGACATCAACACCGCCGCCTTCGCCGTGAAGTACGGCGGCCAGGAGCCACAGGTCATGCACACCCCGGCCGCCATCCTGCGCGCCTATCAGCTCAACGGTGGATACGCCTCGGGAGCCCTGCTCGGCCTCGGTGTGCTGATCGCGCTAGCCGCGGCAGTGCGAGCCAAGGAACTTCGGATGGCAGCACTGTTCCCTGCTGCAGCCGGGGTCATCCTTCTGCTTGGTTCGGCAGCGTTCGAGTTCTCCTGGCGTTACCAGCTCCCGGCGCTCGTGTTCTTCCCCCTCGCGGGCGCGATCGGCTTGCGCGCGATCCTCGGCAAGGACCAGGCGCGCCCCGCGCTCGCCGCCTACCCAGACGCGGTGGACTCCCAAGCCACACAGGGATTCCAGCCAACCTTCGCACCGATCGTCGTGGTGATTGCCGCCTACAACGAAGCCGGTGGAATCGGTCCAGTGCTGGCGAACATGCCACGGACCTGCTCCGGTCTGCCAGTCGACGTACTCGTAGTGGTGGACGGCGCAACCGACAACACCGCCGAGATCGCCCAGCAGGCAGACGCCTCAGTAGTCGTTGCCAAGAGCAACCGTGGTCAGGGTGCGGCACTGCGGCTCGGGTATCACGTGGCTGCGAGCGGTGGCGCGCAGTACATCGTGACCACGGATGCCGACGGCCAGTACGACAACGACGAACTCGCCGTACTCCTCCAGCCGATCCTCGACGACGAGGCAGATTTCGTCACCGGATCACGCAGACTCGGTGCGGAGGACGCCGACAGTCGGCTGCGCTGGCTCGGTGTCCGGGTGTTCGCCGTACTGGCGTCGATCCTGACCAGGCACCGCCTGACCGACACCTCGTTCGGTTTCCGCGCGATGCGAGCCGACCTCGCCACCGCGGTCACGCTGCGCGAGCCGCAGTACCAGTCGTCCGAGCTTCTCCTCGGAGCGCTCGCCCGAAAGGCAAGAGTCGTCGAGCTGCCGATGACGATGCGCCGCCGGGGCGACGGGACCAGCAAGAAAGGCCCAGGACTCGTGTACGGCGCGAACTACGCGCGGGTGATGACCACTACGTGGCTGCGGGAGTACGTACTGCGACGGGCTCGGCGAACACCCAGCGGTCGAACAGCTTGAACTTGACCACGAACAGCACCGCGAAGGTGAAGAAGTACGAGCTGCTGACCAGCAGGGTCTGCCAGAACAACGAGTCGATCCAGGCCTGGGCGGCGAGGTCGGTGAGGCTGGTCACCAGGGCCGCGACCCCTGCGTTCCCGACCACGATGATTGCGTAGGGCAACATCCGGCCGGGGCGTTCCCAGGCCCAGCGCCGGGTGAGCAGGTAGTTCGGGATGCCGCCGGCGACCCAGGCGATCACCGTGGCCAGCAACGGCATCGCGCCGAACCAGTAACACAACGCGAAGGCGACCTGACTCACCGCGGTCGAGATCACCGAGGATGCCGAGTACTTCGCCCACAGCAACATTCGGCTCCGGCGCAGGCCGAAGCGCGCCGCGAGCCTTCTGTGGATGCGCACGGCATCCATTGTGCACGCCCCGGATTCACAGCTAATTGCCAGTGTCCTCGGGGTTGCGCAGGGGGTCTGCCGGGATAGGAATGAAAGGGAGAGCCACTATCCCCTGACGGAAGGCGGCGAGCGCAGTGCGCGTACTCGTCCTGGGCGGTGACGGCTACCTGGGGTGGCCGACCGCGTTACACCTGTCCGACCGTGGTCACGAGCTTGCGGTTCTGGACAACTTCGCCCGCCGCGGTTACGACCGTGAGCTGGGCGTGCAGAGTCTGGTCCCGATCGAGGACCTGGACACCAGAGTCGCCGTCTGGCAGCAGGTGTCGGGGCGGAGCATCACGCCGTACGCCGGTGATCTGCTCGACCCGGACTTCGTCTTCGAGGTGGTGCGGGAGTTCGCGCCGGACGCGATCGTGCATTTCGCCGAGCAACGGGCGGCGCCGTACTCGATGATCGACCGGCAGCACGCCGTGTACACCCAGCAGAACAACGTGATCGGGACACTGAACCTGATGTACGCCGTCGCTGAGATCAACCCGGAGATCCACCTGGTCAAGCTCGGCACGATGGGGGAGTACGGCACGCCGAACATCGACATCGAGGAAGGCTGGCTCGACGTCACGCACAACGGGCGCACCGACCGGATGCTCTATCCGAAGAAGCCGGGCTCGTTCTACCACCTGAGCAAGGTGCACGACTCGCACAACCTCGAGTTCGGCTGCCGGGTCTGGGGGCTGCGTGTCACTGATCTCAACCAGGGCGTGGTCTACGGTCAGCAGACCGACCAAACCGTGCTCGATCCGCGGCTGGCGACCAGGTTCGACTACGACGCCGTCTTCGGCACCGTGCTCAACCGCTTCGTCATCCAGGCTGTGCTCGGCGAGCCACTGACCGTGTACGGCGTGGGTGGGCAGACCCGGGGATTCCTGGACATCCGGGACACCGTCGAGTGCATCCGGCTCGCAGTCGAGAACCCGGCCGACGCCGGTGAGTTCCGGGTCTTCAACCAGATGACCGAGAGCTACTCGGTCCGTCAGCTCGCCGACAAGGTCGCGGAGTGTTTCCCCGGCCCGGTCCAGGTCGACCACCTGGACAACCCGCGGGTCGAGCAGTCCGAGCACTACTACAACGTCAAACACACCGGCCTGGTCGGCCTCGGTCTGCAGCCGCATCTGTTGTCGGACACCCTGATCGAGTCGATGTTCGGCATCGTCGCCGTCAACAAGGACCGAGTCAGCCCTTCGGCCTTGCTGCCAACGGTTCGCTGGCAGCTGAGCTGACCTTCGAGCGAACCAGCTCCGCGAACCGGCGGGCCGCGGGCGTCGCGGCATGACCGCTCGGCAGCAACAGGTCGACCCGCCGTTCCAGCTGGACGCCGGCCAACGGCACCAGCTGGATCGTGTCGGTCGAGCGTGGATGCAGCGCGAAGTCGAGGCCCTGCGGGACGAGCGCGATTCCCGCCCCGGCCGCGATCAGGTCGAGCGCCATGCTCCACTCGTTCACCTCGATCGCGACCTGACGCTGCAGACCGGCCGACGCGAACGCCTCGTCGATGACCGCCCGGATCGACCATTCCGGCGGAGCCTCGACGAAGCGCTCGTCCAGCAACTGATCCAGCCTGGCTGCTGGCAAGCGCGTGAGTGGATGGCCGGCTGGGCAGGCCACCATCAGCGGCTCGGCCAGCAGCGGTACGACGTCCACTCCGGGCGGATCGTCCTCGATCAGCGCGGCCAACGCGATGTCCAGGCTGCCGTCGATGACCCGCCCGAGCATCTCCGAGGCCGCCTGGAACCGGACCACGATCTCCACCCGCGGATGCGCCAGCGAGAACTCGGCGAGCCAGCTCGCGAACGGGAGCGTGTGCCCGGTGCTCTGCAGCGCGCCGATCCGTAGCCGCCCGGCCAGCACGCCGTGCACCTCCTGGACCGTCTGCCTGGCCGCGGCCGCCGCCTCGAGCGTCCGGCGGGCCGACGGCACCAAGGCCTCGCCTTCGGCGGTCAGCCGGATCGGCCGGGTACCGCGGACGAACAGCAGCGCGCCGACGTCCTTCTCCAGCGCCCGGATCGAGGTCGACAGCCCCGACTGGACGATGTGCTCGCGCTGAGCGGCCGTCGTGAAGCTGCGCTCCTCGGCGAGCGCGACGAAATGGCGCAGATGCCGGAGTTCCATGCTTCCAGTATCTCTCCAGCAGATGGAAACTATCTCAACCAGTCCCACCAGAGCTGCTATCGCTCGTCGGCAGTCCTGAGTTCAGATGGATGAAGACTCAACGACGAGAGGTTTCTGATGAGCATCGCAACACCGCTGCGCACGGGCGGCCGGCACCTGACCGGCTTCTGGTTCGTCGCCGCGGCCTTCGTGACCCTGATGGCGTTCGGCACGGTGCCGACGCCGTTGTGGCCGCTCTACCAAGCCCGCGACCACTTCGGCGCGACGACGGTGACCGTCGCCTTCGCCGCGATGGTGGTCGGCGCAGCCGGTGCGCTGCTGGCGCTCGGGCATCTGTCCGACCGGCTCGGCCGCCGCCGCATCATCCTGCCCGCGCTGCTGACTGGGATCGCGGCGGACATGATCCTCGCGATCTGGCCGCAACTGCCCGCGCTACTCATCGGGCGGGTGCTGACCGGGGTCGCGATCGGGCTGATGGCGACCACGGCGACGACGTACCTCACCGATCTGTACCGCGAAGCGCGGCCGGACCGGGCTGGATCCTCGTTCCCGGCCTTGGTCGCGACTGCTTCCAACCTGGGCGGGCTCGCGATCGGTCCCCTCGTGGCCGGTGTCCTCGGCCAATGGGGACCGGCGCCACTGCGCACGTCGTACGTCGTGTTCGGCGTACTGATGTCGCTCCTGCTCCTCCTCGTGCTGACCAGCCCGGAGACCGTCGACACCGAGCTGGCCGACCAGGATCGGCCGGTGCGGTTCGCGCTGCGGGACGGGCAGCGGCGGACCTTCGTTGCGGCGGCCGCCTTGGGGGCGCTGGCGTTCGCGGTGATGGGGTTGTTCTCGTCGCTCGGGGCGATCATCGTCCGCGGCGAGCTCGGGATCACGTCGTACTTCCTCGCTGCGCTCGCGCCCTTCGTCACGTTCGCCGCGTCGGCGGTCGCCCAGCTTGCGGTCGGCCGGCTCGCACGCACGCGGGTGTTGCTGATCGGATCCGTGCTCTACCCGGCCGGTCTGGTCGTGACCGTCGTGGCGCTCCATCGGCCTGCGCTCTGGGTGTTGCTTGCCGGCGCCGCGCTGTCCGGTGCCGGTGCGGGGCTGCTGTTCAAGGGCGCCGTGGCCGAGACGGTCATCGCCGCGCAGCCGGCGTCGCGGGCAGGCGTCCTCGCGGTGTTCTTCGTCGTCGCTTACCTCGGCATGGGCCTCCCGTCGATCGGGTTCAGTGTGCTCATTCGGTACGCCGCGCTGCTGCCGTCGATGATCGGTCTCGCGATCGTGTTGTCGGTGGGCGTGGTCGCCGCCGCGCTAACGGCGAGCGCCGACGAGCAGCGTCGGTAGGACCGCGAGGAAGCGGTTCTTGCGGCCGCGCGCCTGCTGCTCGGCCAGCCAGCCGTCGGCATCGTCCCGAGTGATCAGGGCCTTGTCGACGGCTGCGGTCGCGGCTGCCGCGAGCTGCGGCGCCATCGTGGCGTGGTCGGTGACGACATCGTTGTGGACGACGACCTCGGGGTCCTGGAAGCCGGCGTCGAGGAGAAGATCGCGAAGATTCCGTACGGCGCGGGGCGCGACCGAGCGGGATTCGAGTCCGAGCAGGATGACGTCGGTCAGGTCCTGATCGGAACTGTCGATCAGCAGGAACCCGTAGTCCTGACCGCCGACAACGATCCGCCCGCCGGGCCGCAGCACCCGATAGGCCTCGAGGATCGTCGGAACCGGGTCGTCGAGCAGGTGGAAGAGTCGCAGGGCGCGGTAGCCGTCCATCGACTCGTCGGCGAGCGGGAGGTCGTCGGAGCGTGCCACGTGAAACATTGCCCCCGGGACCCGGGTCCGGGCCGCCTCGACCGCGTCCGGGTCGGGATCCAGCCCGGTCACCTTCAGCCGCTTGGCCGCCAGCTCCTCGGCGGCATGCCCGGCACCACAGCCCACGTCGACCACGCTCGCGCCACGCTTCAGCCCGAGCAGCCGGTACGACTCGGCGCGCAGCTCAGCGGCTCCGGGCCGCTCCTCGATCCGTTCCAGAAACCCCATGGGCCTACCGTGCAACTTCAGGTGCACCTGAAGTCAAGATTCGATCGAGCTGGAAAAGAGTGGGGCGCAGAACCTGCCAGGAGTTAGGTTCGGGCGCCCGCTCCCTCTCTCAGATCGAGGTTCTCGCCATGTTCACCAGGCGCCGCGCTCTCGCTCTTGGCTTCACCATGCTGGCCGGTCTCGCCGTGCCCTTGGGGGCCAACCAACTCAACGGAACCGACCAGCTCGATGCGACCGGCTACGACGGCACCGCGAAGGTGCTGATCCGCGATGCGTCGATGGTCCTCACGATGGATCCGGCCGTCGGCCAGGGTGCGCTCGGCATGCTGCAGGATGCCGACGTACTGATGACCAAGAACACCATCACCGCTGTCGGCAAGGACCTGCCTGGTACCGCCGGCGCGCGGGTGATCGACGGCCGCGGCAAGATCGTCATGCCCGGCTTCGTCGACCTGCACACGCATACCTGGCAGTCGCTGATCCGCGGTTGTGCCACCGACAAGGAGCTCAACGGCTGGCTCGCCGAGTGTGTGCTCCCGCTGTACGGCAACCAGCCGTCGTACGCCGAGGGGTACGCCGGCACCAGGCTCTCCGCCCTGGACGCGATCGGCACCGGCATCACCACCACGACCGACTGGTCGCACAGCTTCTCCGCCGACTTCGCGAACGGCAGCCTGAAGGCCCTCGCGGACTCGAAGCTGCGCTTCTTCTTCTCCTACACGGCCAACACCAAGCCGGCCACGCTCGACGAGATCCGCCGGGTGAAGAAGGAGGTCATCGACCCGAACCCGCTGGCGAACCTGCAGGTCGGCACGCACCCGACCATGCAGAACCTTCCCAACACCACCGCCGCGGAGAACCTGGCCAAGGAGCTCGGCGTCGCTCTGAACGTGCACGTGCACGAGTCGAAGACCGACCCGGCCACCGGCCAGATGGAGGCGCTGCGCAAGGTCGGTGCCATCCGGCCCGGTCTGCTGATGAACCACGCCGTCCAGATGACCGACGCGGAGCTCGACGAGCTGGCGGCCAACGACATCCGGGTCGCGCACAACCCGCTCTCCAACATGCGCCTGGCCTCCGGCGTCATCCGGCTGCCCGCGATGGCCGAGCGCGGAATCAAGGTCGGTCTCGGCATCGACGGCGGGACCAACGACACCACCGACATGTTCAACGACATGCGCGCCGCGGTAGGCCTCCAGCGGGCGACCGCGATGGACCCGACCCGCTACCCGCAGCCCGCCGACGTACTGCGGATGGCCACCCTGGGCGGCGCCGAGGCGCTCGGCATCGACAAGGAGATCGGCTCGCTGACGCCGGGTAAGAAGGCGGACCTGCAGATCATCAACCCGCAGGCCCTCAACTTCGCTCCCAACGGCAACTGGGTCAGCCAGCTCGTCTTCAACGCCCAGCCCGTCAACGTCCAGTGGGTCTTCGTGAACGGCGTCGCCGTCAAGCGCGACGGCCACCTGACCGGCGTCGACACCGCCAAGGTGATCCGCGACGCCGACGCGGCCAGCGACCGCATCGACGTACTCCTGGGCCGGTAACTAGTCCATCGAGACCCGGTCGAACGAGGTGGTGGTGAAGCGGACGTCGACGCCGATCGTGTCGCCGACCGCGGGGGGCGCCACCGCCGACGGGAGGAAGAGCATGCTGGCCTGCATGTGCGGCGGCTCGGCGAACCAGCGCTGCTTGCCCTCGATGGTGAACGGCGAGAGTGCCATCCCGGCCGCGTCGAGGCTGCCCTTCGCCATCGCGATGGCGCGCTGGCGGACGGTGGCCGCCGCGGTCGGGGCCTCCAGACCGACGCCGTGCGCGGTGCCACCGGACACGACCAGGATGTGGCCGTCCCCGCTGACCCGGCGCTGCCGGTAGCCGACCCGCTCACCACGACGGACCGAGTGCACGTCGAGCACGGTCGCGCGGACCGTGAGCGCACCACGGTCGCCGAGCCAGAGCGCCGTACCCATCCGGAGCTTCACGTTCTCGCCGATGTCACCGAGCTTCTGCGCCGGGACGTGCGACACCCACAGCGCGCCCCGCCGTACGTCGGTGGCCGCCTTGGCCAGGTTGGCTGCCTCGCGGACGTTGGCCGACGTACCGCCGGCGCCCATCGGGAAGTGCAGCGACCAGCCCTCGAAACGGATCCGGTCGAGCGCGTTCAGCAGCATCGTGTGCCGCAGCTCGCGGGCGCCGATCCCGTGCCGGCGCATCGACGTCTGAACCTCGATCAGCACCCGGCTGCCGGCCGGGATCGAGACCAGGTCGGCCAGCCGGCTGACCGTGTGGATCACGTTCTTGCTGTGCGACATCTCCAGGAACGGCCGCCACGGGGTCAGGACGACGACGTCCTCCCGCGGGTCGGCGGGCACCTCGAAGTAGGTGCCGACGGCGACCGTGCGGGCACCGAGGGCGCGCGACTCCGCGATCAGCCGATGGTTGCCGAACCCGTACCCGTTGCCCTTGGCCACCGGGACGATATCGGGGTTCCACGTGGAACGGAGGTGATCGCGCCATCGATCGGAATCGACGTGCAGGGTCAGGGGCATGGTGTCAACGCCGTCTCATGTAGAGGTCGAATGCGGTGTAGAGCGCCTTGTTCAACGGCAGATCCCACTCACCGACGTACTCGACGGCCTCGCCGCCGGTGCCGACCTTGAACTGGATCAGCCCGACGTGCGGGTCGTTCGGATCCAAGGTGTCGGTGATGCCCCGTAGGTCGTACACGGTCGCACCCGCTGCGAGTGCGTCCGACATCATGCGCCACTGGATCGCGTTCGATCCGCGCACGTCCCGCTTGGCGGTCGAGCTGGCACCGTAGGAGTACCACGAATGACCGCCGACCCGGATCCAGATCGTCGAAGCGACCAGATCGCCCTCGTGATGGGCGTTGTAGACCCGGAAGTCACAGCAGCCGGCGGGCTGGTTCGCCATCGCCGAGTACATCTTCTCGAAGTACGGCAGCGGCCGCGGGGTGAAATGGTCCCGCTCGGCCGTCTCGACGTACAGCTGGTGGAAGGCCTTCAGGTCCTCGGGTCCGCCCTGCGAGACCTCGACACCCATCTTGTCGGCCTTCTTGATGTTGCGCCGCCAGAGCTGGTTCATGTTCTTCAGCAGGTCGTCCGGGCCGCGACCGGCCAGCGGGACCTGGAACACGTACTGCGGCTGCCCGGCCGCGAAGCCCTCGCCGACGCGCGGGGCCTTCCAGCCCAGCGCGCGCAGCTGGTTCGCGACCGTTGCGCCCGACGGCTCGATCACGTCGGGGCGGACATCGCCGAGCCGCGGCTGCTGCCCGCCGGCGATCGCGTCCTTGATGGTCTTGGCGCTCCAGCGCCGGGTCGGGACCGGCGGACCCATCCGGATCCCGAACGCACCCTGTGCCGCTGCGTGCGCGGCCAGCGGCCGCAGGTAGCGGCCCAGGTCGATCGCGTCCCAGTCGACCACCGGACCCTCGGGCAGGTAGGCCAGGTAGCGCTTCACCTTCGGCATCTGCCGGTACAGCACCAGGCCGACGCCGACCAGCTCCGCCGGGTTGGCCGGTTCGTACCAGCCCAGTGACTCGGCCTTCCACTCGCTTTTCACCGCCGCCCAGCCAGGCGTCTGTAAGAAGCTGGCCGACGGACGCGCCGCGAGATAGGCGGCGTGTTCGTCGGCCGAGATGATCCGGATGCTCAAGTCACTCACGGTCGGTCAGGTTACCGGCCCAGCCTGAGGAACCCCAGCTGAGCCGGTCCCGTGATCAAACCAGCCGCTCGGACAGCTCCCACAACCGAGTGGCAGACTCCGGATCGAGTGCGTACGGCGCGACGCCCGTGTTCTCGCCCTGCACGTTGGGCAGCGCCTCGTTGTTGTCCTCGAAGTACAGACCGGTCACGCCGTCGAGCAGCGGGGACCCGGCCAGCAGGGCCGAGGTGGATGCGCCCTGCTCGGGCGTCTTCCAGGGGAAGTCGTCCCATTGCTGCAGGGTTTCGGCGGCCAGGTGGCGCTGCAGCGCGGTCCGGATTCCACCCGGCATCACGGCGTTCGCGGTGATTCCGGCACTCGCCCACCGCTTGGCCGCCTCGACCGCGAACAGGATGTTCGCCGTCTTGGACTGCCCGTACGCCGCCCACTCGTCGTACGGGCGGTTCTCGAAGTGGATGTCGTCGAAGTGGATGTCGGACCAGAGATGCGCACTCGAGCTGACCGAGACGATCCGAGCGCCGCCGGCCGCGGCCAGGGCGTCGTACAGGCCGAGCGCGAGGCCGAAGTGGCCGAGATGGTTGGTCGCGAACTGGTGCTCCCAGCCCTCGGGAGTGCGGTTCAGTGGTTCGGCCATCACGCCGGCGTTGTTGATCAGGATGTGCAGCGGGCCGTCCCAGTTGGCGGCGAAGGCGCGCACGGATTCGCGGTCGGCCAGCTCGAGCGGAGCGACGTACACATGGCTGTTGCCGGTCGAGTCGATGATTCCGGCGGCGACCCGCTCGCCGACGACCTTGTCGCGGGCGGTCAGCGTGACCTCGGCACCGGCCCCGGCCAGCGCCCGGACCGTCTCGACGCCGATGCCGGAGGCGCCGCCGGTGACGACGGCCCGGCGGCCGGTCAGGTCGACACCGGCGAGCACCTCGGCCGCCGTGGAGGTGTATCCGAAGGGGGTGGTGATTCTGCTCATCAGGGTCCGTCCCGTTCTGCGAGCTACTGTTGATCCGGAGGAGCCTCCGGATAGATCCAGTTAAGCGGAGGCGCCTCCGGATATCAAGTCCGCTAGGTTTCGGGTTCGGAAGGGGGAGAGATGACGGAGTCGAAGGCGCGGCCGTTACGGGCCGACGCGCAGCGCAACCGCGACCAGGTGCTGGCCGCGGCCGCCCGGGCGTTCGCGAAGTGCGGGCTGGAGGCGACGCTCGAGGGCATCGCCAAAGACGCCGGCGTCGGCATCGGCACGCTCTACCGGCACTTCCCGACCCGCGAGGCACTGATCGAGGCGGCGTACCGCAAGGAGCTGGCGACCGTCTGCGAGGCCGCCCCCGAGCTGCTCGACAAGCTCCCGCCCGCCGAGGCCCTGCGCGCCTGGATGGACCGCTTCGCCGACTACCTGCACACCAAGATGGGGATGGCCGACGCCCTGCGCGCCATCATCGCCACGGGCGCCAACCCGTACGACCACAGCCTCGAGCTCCTGGTCGGCGCGATCGAACCGCTCCTCGCCGCCGGCATCGCCTCGGGCGAGCTCCGCTCCGACATCTCCGCGGACGACGTCCTGATGAGCCTCAGCGGCGTGGCCCTGGCCGCCGGCGACCGTCGCGACCAAGCCGGCCGTCTGCTCGACCTCCTCCTGGACGGCCTCCGCTACGGCGCCTGATCCAGGCCGGGGAAGAGCAGGTGCTGCCCGATCAGCTCGTACATGCGGTTGCGGGTCGGTACGTCGGCGATCTGGTCGGCGATTTCCTTGGCGGCCTGGATCGAGTTGAACCGGCGGACGCTGATCTCGAGACCACGCAGGTTCTCCGCCGCACGGTCGGCGACGAGGTTGGCCTGATGGAACAGCAGGCCTGACGCGACGGACGGAATCGCACCGGCGAGTGCGGTGACCACGCCGACGTCGAATCCGGCGACGTACGTGAGGACGCCGCCGAGGAGCACGATCGCGAACCCGAGCACACCCGACCACAGCGACGCCTGCTGGTAGGCGGCGTGGTGCTTGAGCGCGAGCCGGTGATGCTGCAGGTAGATCTCAGCCTCCTGCCGGGACGTCCGGGCCAGCTCCGCGAAGTCCAACGGCTCGGGGACCGGATCGTAACGGGGAGGCCACGGGTAGGCCTGCCCCTGGGCGCCCCAGGCATTGGCCCCGCTGGGTGGAGGCCATTGGGTGGGAGCGATGGGTTCCGGGATGTCCTGCTGGGCCGGCTCGGGCTCGCCTTCGTCACCCGAGTTGCGCTCGGCCTCACCTACGTCGATCGGCTCGCTCTCGGCTTCCGGATCGGGCCTCTTCCGCCGGGTGCCGGGGAAGGTCGCCGGCTCCTGGAACTGGGCGAGGACGTGGGCCGCGTGGCCGACCTCCTCTCGCACCTGCTGCTTCCGGGTCCGCGTGAGCAGGACGGCGCCGAGCGCGGCGACCGCGATCCCGGCGACCGCGATGAGAAAGGAAGTGGTGTTCATTCCCGACCTTTCGGGCGGCGGAGGCGGAGCTGGAGCCTATCGATTTTCTAGGGTGGGTGGATGGCGAAGGTGGCGTTGGTGACGGGGTCGGTATCGGGAATCGGGGCCGGGGTGGCTCGGCGGCTGGCAGCGGACGGGTTCACGGTGGCCGTACACTCGCGGGTCAGCCGGGAGGCCGGTACGGCGCTCGCGGCGGAGCTGGGTGGGTCGTATCACCAGGCCGACCTGGCCGATGACGATGCGGCGCAGGGGTTGGTGCCGGAGGTGCTGGCCGTCCACGGGCGACTCGACGTACTGGTGAACAACGCGGGGATCAGTTGGCCGGTACCGCATGCCGAGCTGGACGGGCTGACCGCCGCGGACTGGCGGCGGGTGCTCGACGTCAACCTGATCGCGCCCTGGTTGTTGTGTACGGCGGCCTTGCCAGCGCTGCGCGAATCGACCGGTTGCGTGGTGAACGTGACCAGTCATGCCGGCGTTCGGCCCAAGGGGAGTTCGATCGCGTACGCCGCCAGCAAGGCCGCTCTGAACCATGTCACCAAGTTGCTGGCGGCCGCGCTCGGACCAGAGGTGCGGGTGAACGCAGTCGCCCCTGGACTTGTGGATACGCCGATGACCGCCGACTGGACCGACGCTCAGGAGCTGTGGAAAACCTCGAGCCCGATGCGTCGTGGTGCCCAGCCGGCGGACGTCGCCGATCTGATTTCAGCGCTTGTCCACAACAGTTACATCACCGGCGAGGTGGTCCTGCTCGACGGTGGTCTGAACCTGCGCTGAGCCTCACAAGCTGGTGCGGAACGGGCCCGTGACCTCGTAAGTGATGCCGCCGCTGGACGAACCGCTGGTGCCGCGCTGCGAGGAGAAGTAGAGCCGGTTGCCGGCCGGGTTGAAGGCGACACCGCAGAGCTCGGAACCGGACTGGCCGCTCACCCGGAGGAACGGGGCGACGATGTCGTTCGGCGTGATGATGCAGATCTCCATGTTGCCGCCGTCCTCGGCGACGTACAGGTCACCGACGGCCGCGGCGGTGATGTTGTCCACGCCGGTGAGCGGCGGGTTCGAGGTGAGGTTGTCGTCGTACGCGATGGCGATCGTGTTGTTCACCGCGTTGTACGCCCAGACCCGGTTGTCGCCCTTGGTGGTGAAGAAGCAGGTGCCGTTGCGGTAGTAGCAACCCTCGCCACCGTTGAACACCTTCATGCCGGACACCTGCCTGCGGGTCCGGGTGGGGCTGCCATCGGGGTCCGGGACCGTCACCCAGGACAGCGTGCTGCCGGACTCGCGCAGCACCTGCAAGGTTCCCGCGGACAGGTCGCCCCAGGTGGTGGGGACGAAGCGGTAGAAGCCGCCGCTCGTCTCGTCCTCGGTCAGGTAGATCACGCGCCGGTCCGGGTCGACCGCCGCGGCCTCGTGCGAGAACCGGCCGAGCGCAGGACGCCGTACGGCGGCTGTCGCGCCCTTCGGGTCGGTCTCCCAGATGTAGCCGAGGTCGGTCTCCTCACCGGACAGCCAGGTGCCCCACGGGGTTGCACCGCCGGAGCAGTTGCGCGTGGTCCCGGAGAGGATGCGGTACGCGCCGGTGACCGAGCCGCTGCTGTTGAAGCGCAGCGCGCTGGCTCCGCCGGTGCCGCTGCTCAGCTCCGAGTTCGACACGTAGATCCAGCCGGTGCCGTCGGCGAAGCACGCACCGCCATCGGGAGCGCCGTGCCACGTGTAGCTGGTGCCGGGCACAGTCTGCGTCGACCGCGCCAGCACGCGACTGGTGAACCCGGTCGGGAGCAGCAGGCCGTTCGCGTCGGCCGGCCGCAGACCGCCGTACGGGCTGGTGCCGGTCTGGGCGGGGAAGGCGAGTGCCTGCGGTGCCACGCTGAAGCTGAAGGCGACAGACGTGGAGGTGCCGATCACGGCAGCGCGAAGAAAGGTCCGACGGTCCATGGTGAGTCCTCCCGGGGCGTGGATGATTCCCACAGTCAAGCGGCTGGACGTGAACGGCGTCTTTCTGTCGGTGGGTCCTCCTACGATCGCCGGGTGTCTTTGGGTCGGGACTTTCAGCGGTTGTGGTTTGCCTACACGGTCAGTGCCTTGGGGTCCGGGATCGGGTACGGCGCGCTGCCGCTGATCGCCGTACTGGTGCTCGACGTCAGCACCTTGCAGGTGTCGATGCTGGCCGCCGTCTCGGCGCTGGCTGCCGCGGTGCTCGCGTTGCCGATGGGCGACTTCATCGAACGGCGACGGAAGCGGCCGGTGATGATCGCGGCCGACGTCCTTCGGTTCGGGGCGCTGGTGAGCGTGCCGATCGCCGCAGCCTTCGGTGTGCTGAGTTATCCACAGCTGTGTGTGGTCGGCGTCCTGCAGTCGGCAGCGCTGATCGGGTTCACGAGCGCGAGCGGCGCGCACCTCAAGGCACTGGTCGGGCCTGAAGGACGCGCCGAGGCGAACGGCAAGTTCGAGCAGGTCTTCTGGCTGACCATGAGTGCAGGGCCGGCGATCGGTGGTGCTCTCGTCAGCCTGGTCGGTGCGACGCTGACCCTGGTGGTGGACGCGGTGTCGTTCCTGCTGTCGGCCTTCGGCATCAGGCGGATCCAGCAGCCGGAGCCTGCTCCCGTCGAGGACGCCGGCAAGCGCGACCTCGGCGCCGGCTGGAAGTACATCTTCGCGAACCGCGGCCTGGCGGTCCTGTTCTGGAACTCGCAGCTCTTCGGTGGGCCGCTGATGATGATCTCGCCGCTGCTGACCGTGTTCATGCTGCGCGACCTCCACCTGGCACCGTGGAGCTACGGCGTGTTCCTGGGCGTCTCCTGCCTCGGCGGCGTGCTCGGCGCCTGGCTCGCGCCTGCGCTCACCCGCCGGTTCGGACTGCACCGGATGCTGCTGTGGTTCGGCGTACTGCGGGCCCCGTGGACGCTACTGCTCCCGCTGGCTCCATCCGGTATGGCGGGGTTCGTCTGGCTGCTGGTTGCCGAGACCGCGCTGCTGGTGGCGGCCGGTGCGTTCAACCCGTCGTTCGCGACGTACCGGATGGAGGTGACCGAGGACCGCTACATGGCGCGGGTGCTGACGTCGTGGTCGATCACCTCGCGCTGTGTGCAGCCCGCGTTCATGGCGGTCGGCGGGCTGATGACCGCCGTACTGGGACTGCGCGGTGTCATGTACGTCGGCGGTGCGATCGCACTGCTCAGTGCGTTCGTCCTGCCGTGGCGCTCCGCTAAACCAGCCCCATTGCCAGCGCCAGTCTGACCACCGGGCCCATCACGCCGTCCGACTGCTCCTCTAGCCAGGCAGCGGCCTCGTTCGGCGGCAGGACGAGCACCTGCGTGACTTGCTCGCCGTCCTCGGGGTTCGTCGGCTCCTGCTCGATGACGACGTCCGCGACGACATTGGCCCAGTACGACAGTGGGTGCGGGAGATGCGGCCGGTACGGCGCTGGGCGGCGGTGGTCGGCGCGGTGAGCGCCGACCCAGGTCATCGGGCCGGTCAGCCGGGCACCGGCCTCCTCGAGCAGCTCACGGTTCACGAGCTGCTCGATCGTCTCGCCCGGCTCGCGGGTCCCGCCGGGCAGGAAGCGCCAGCCGAGGTCGTTGCCACAGACAACGATCCCGCCCGCGGTCCGGCAGATCACGTGCACGTTGCTGATCAACTCGTCGGCCGGCTCCTCGACCGTGAACCGGACATCGAGCTCACCCCAGGCCCAGTGGCCGGGAGCGAAGAGCTCGGGGAATTGTTCGGCCCAGGTTTCCTCGGTCTGCATCGGCCCATTGTCCTTCGGTGCGCTACCGTCGCCGCCATGGCCCCAGCAGAACCTGAGCCCGACGCCGAACCCGATCCCGGGCCGGCCAAGCAGAGCCCGAAGAGTCTGTTCTGGGTGTGCGCGGCGGTCACGGTGCTGATCGGCGCGTTCCAGTACTCGCACAGCCTGAGCGGGACGGACGGCCTCGACGCGCTCGCCGTACTCGGCCTGATCGTGATGACGTTGCTCGTGCTGATCCTGGCCGGCATCTACGCGCTCTGCGCCCTGGAGCGCACAGATCTGCACCACCGCCTGTACGGCCGGCTCGACCTGTTCCAGGCGATGACGATCCTGTTCGTGGCGGCGGTGCTGGTCGGCGTACTGATTCCGCCGCGCACCACCACGACGCTCGGGCTGCTGCTGCCCTTCGGTATCGCCTACTGGCTCTACCACCTCACGACGGAGAAGAGCGAGTAGCTAGTTGAGGTGTGAGCGCAGGTAGTCGATGTCGGTCTTCTGACCGTGATCGGCGTTCGGCGTCTCGACCACGACCGGCGCACCGGCGGCCTCGACGACGGCGACGATGTGCGCCGGGTCGATGTGCCCGTCCTCGAAGTTGGCGTGCCGGTCGGCACCCGAGCCGAACTCGTCGCGGGAACCGTTCGCATGCACCAGATCGATCCGGCCGGTGATCGCCAGCACCTTCTCGACGATCGACGGCAGCTCCTCACCGGCCGCGTGGAAGTGGCAGGTGTCGAGGCAGAAGCCGACGTTCTCCAGGCGGTCGTTGCCGGACGCCTGGACGGCCTCCCAGAGCCGCTCGATCCGCTCCAGCTGGCGGGCCATCGCGTTCTCACCGCCGGCCGTGTTCTCGATCAGCAGCGGGACCGGTAGCTCGGCGCGCTCGATGCACTTGCGCCAGTTGTCGAAACCGGCCTCCGGGTCGTCGTCGTCACCGACGTGCCCGCCGTGCACGATGACGCCCTTGACGTCGATCTCGGCCGCCTTGTCGAGCGTCTGCTGGAGCAGCTTGCGGCTCGGGATCCGGATCCGGTTGTTCGTGTTCGCCACGTTCAGCCGGTACGGCGCGTGCACGTACAGATCGACGCCGGCCGCGGCGGCCCGCTCCCGCAGCGCCTCCTCGCCGTCGGCATACGCCACCTTCGGCGCCTTGTAGTCCTGCGGATTGCCCAGGAAGAACTGCACCAGGTCGGCACCCCGATCGGCCGCCTCGGCCAGCGGGTCCTCCTGGTCCACATGTGCACCAAGCTTCAAGCTCATGCATCCACCCTAGAACTGTCGTCCGACAGTTCTCGACCAGCCGGGCCTACGCTGGCTTGGTGATCACTCCGAGCTTGTTCCGTGCCCTGCGTCCCGGTCCCGTCGAGGTCGACCGTCGTACGTGGTCCCTGACTGTCCACGAGCTCGGTGTGCTGCGGGTGCCGAGTGGGCGGCTTGAGGCCTCGGACCCGTTCGTGACGCTGGGCGAGGGGCCGGTTGTCGACGTACCGCCGGGGGACTATCCGGTGTTCGTGACCGTGGCGGACGTGTCCGATGCCCAGGACGGGAGTCACCTGCGCGAGGCCTACCTGTCGGTGCGACTTGCCGAGGGTGAGGTGGCTGGGGTCGAGGCTGCGACGAGTGGGGACGAGGAGCTCGGCGAGGACGAGTTCTGGCTGGTCCCGGTGGACGCGGGCACGGTCGCCTTCGCGGACGCCGAGGCGGTCCGGACCCTGATGCCCGAGGGCGACTGGTACGAGGACCTCTTCGAGAACGACAGCGACCAGAGCTGGTTCGCGCTGATGGACTCGCCCGACCACCTGCGCGAGGGCTGCGCGAACATCGTGCTGCCGCTGGCCACGGAGGGTGAGAATCTCGTCCTCGCACACTCCGGCTGGGGTGACGGTGCGTATCCGGTGGTGCGGACGGTGGCCGCGGACGGGAGCACGCTCGGGATCCATATCGACCTGCTGGTCGTGGGTCCGGAGAGTGACGACTGACCAACCGGCAGTGAGGACGACGGCGTACGTTGCCCTGTGGATATGGTCAATCCGCTGTCCGAACGCTGGTATTCTTTGGATGTGGCCCGGTCCATCGACCGGGCTCGTTGCTTGGCATCGGCGGCAAGTGCCGATGTGAAGTGCAATCGCATCGCCCTCCTGCCACGGAAAGACCGTGGCCGCCAAAGTCCGAAGGAGGTGGAGTTCGCGCATGCGTCGTTATGAAGTCATGGTGATTCTCGACCCGGAGCTCGACGAGCGCACGGTCGAACCGTCCATCGACACGTACCTGAACATCGTCCGCAAGGAGGGTGGCACCGTCGAGAAGCTCGACATCTGGGGCCGCCGCAAGCTTGCGTACGACGTCAAGAAGAAGGCCGAAGGCATCTATGCCGTCATCGACCTGACCGCGGAGCCCGCGGTGGTGAAGGAGCTCGACCGTCAGCTCACGCTGAACGAGTCGATCCTCCGCACCAAGGTCATCCGGCCGGACCAGCACTGACCCTGGGGTCGTCAGCAGCCATCGGTACTGTCGGCACCAGCCGGTACCAATAGCTGTAGACACAGTCACACCCGAATGCAGGAGGAACGGCAATGGCAGGCGAAACCGTCGTCACACTGGTCGGCAACCTTGTCGACGATCCGGAGCTCCGGTTCACGCCGTCCGGTGCGGCCGTCGCGAACTTCCGGATCGCGTCGACCCCACGGACGTACGACCGGCAGTCCGGTGAATGGAAGGACGGCGAATCGCTGTTCCTGAGTTGTTCCGTCTGGCGCCAGGCCGCGGAGAACGTGGCCGAGTCGCTGCAGCGCGGAATGCGCGTGATCGTGCAGGGCCGGCTGAAGTCGCGTTCGTACGACGACCGTGAGGGCCAGAAGCGCACGGTCTTCGAGATCGACGTCGACGAGGTCGGTCCGAGTCTGCGCAGCGCCACCGCCAAGGTGACCAAGGCCATGCGGTCGGGTCCCGGCGGCGAAGGTGGCGGCGGCAACTTCGGTGGTGGCGGTGGCGCTCCTCAGGGTGGCGGCAACTTCGGTGGCGGCGGCCAAGGTGGCGGCGCCCCGCAGAACGACCCCTGGGCGACCCCGCAAGGCGGTGGCGGCGGCGGTCAGGCCGCTCCGCAGAACGACCCCTGGGCCAGCCAGGGCGGCGGCTCGATGGAGGAGCCCCCGTTCTGATCCGGTCCTCCGGGTTTCAACTTCGAAAGACAGACCATTCCGGCATCCGTGCCGGGCTCTGGAAGTAGGAAGAGAGCACCACAATGGCCAAGATCATTCGGAAGCCGAAGAAGAAGGTTTGCGGCTTCTGCAAGGACAAGGCGACGTACGTCGACTACAAGGACACCGCGCTGCTGCGCAAGTTCATCTCGGACCGCGGCAAGATCCGCGCCCGCCGGGTGACCGGGAACTGCGTGCAGCACCAGCGCGACGTGGCCACCGCTATCAAGAACGCTCGTGAGGTGGCTCTGCTGCCCTACACGAGCACCGCTCGCTGAGGGAGGTCCGACACATGAAGCTCATTCTGCAGCAGGAGGTCGAGGGCCTCGGAGCCCCCGGCGACATCGTTGAGGTCAAGGACGGCTACGGCCGTAACTACCTGGTTCCGCGCGGTCTGGCCCTCGGCTGGACGCGGGGCGCCGAGAAGCAGATTCAGTCGATCAAGCGGGCGCGTGATGCCCGGGCGATCCAGGGCAAGGAGCACGCGAGCGAGGTCAAGAACCAGCTCGAGCAGCTCGCTGTCACGCTGGGCGTCAAGGCCGGCGACACCGGCCGCCTGTTCGGTTCGGTGACCCCGGCCGACGTCGCCGGTGCCATCAAGGCCGCCGGCGGCCCGCTGGTCGAGAAGCGCGCGATTTCGATCGCGTCGCCGATCAAGACCACCGGCAAGCACCAGGTCTCGGTCCAGCTGCACCCCGAGGTGGCCGCCACGGTCCGCCTCGAAGTAACCGCTGCCTGACCCAGCCCCACACAAAGGCCCGCGTCCCCCTCAGGGAACGCGGGCCTTCGTGCATTCAGCCTGCTTTGGGGGCGGGCCAGCGTGGGGGTTTGGGGTCTTCGTCGCCGCCGACGGCGCCGGGCTTTTCGATTCGGGGGTAGCGCACCGGCAGTGGATCTCCGGTGTTGCCGCCGGTGGCCGGGCGCTGGATCTCTGGGTACTTCGCTGGGGTTGGGTCGTCCTCGGTGGCTGCTGCCGGGGTCAGGCAGGCGGCCGCGGCCAGCAGGCCTGTGACAGCGGTGGTCAGGAGGCGCTTCACTTCTTGGCCAGGGCGTAGACGACGGAGTCGTGCAGGATGATCGCGTGGCTGCCGGCGATACCCCACGGGCGTGCGGTGTCGGTGGGCAGGGTGGTCGGCTTGCCGCCTGGTGTGATGGCGATCAGGTTGCTGCCCGTCGTACCGAAGATCGTCGTTCCGGTGATCGAGTACGGGCGGAAGTTCGGCTGGATCGAGGTGCGGCCGTTGCTGAAGTTGATCAGGCACGCGCCCCAGGCCGCGATCTTCCGGCTCGGGTCCGGCAGCCACTGCCAGTTCTGGGCATCGTTCACGTTCTGGGCGCGGCAGGTGGCGACGACCGCACCGGTCGCGGTCGACTGCACGGTGGGGATCACCTCGTCCTTCTTGCCGTTGGTGTAGAACGTCAGGACCAGCTCCGGGCTTGCGGCAACCACCCGCTCGATGTCCTTGCCGCCACCCGGCTTCTTGAGTTCGACCTCCTGAAGGTCCTTGCCCGGCTCGCTCCAGTACAACGGTCCGGCGTACCGGGCGATCAGTGCCTTGGTGCCTTGGGCAAGCAGCACGGTCGACAGTCGCGGCTGGTTCGGGACCGCCTTCAGCTCGCTGCCGGTCACCACGCTGGCGCCGGCATCACCGGCCAGGTCGACGAGGGGCGACGTACCGAAGAACTGGACGGCTGACGAGTTCGGGAGCTCGATCTCGATCGCCTCGGCGCCGCCACCGGGCCAGTAGTACAAGGTGTCCTCGGATGCGACGGCCAGCACCGGCTTGCCGTCGATGGTCGTGTAGACCGGGCTCTCCGCGCCGTTCGGCACCTTGTCCTGCCACTGCACCTTGCCGTCGCTGTTGAAGACCGCGACCTTGTGGTCGGAGGTCAGGACCGCCACCTCGCTGCCGTCCGGTGACACCGCCGGCGTCGTGTTCGCCGCGATGTCGACCGACCAGTCGGCCTTGGCCGACCAGCCCGGCGGCACCGGGCGGGCGGAGAACTGGTCCGGAGCGACACTCGGCTCGGGCAGCGGTGGCAGCTTGCCCGGCTCGGTCTTCGCGACCGGAGCGCCGCCCGACTTGCGGAAGACCTGCAAGTACAGAACGGTGCCGAAGATCAGCACACCGGCCATGACGAACGCGACGATGATCGGCCAGATCGGCTTTTGCGCGTTGCCGCCACCGCCACCTCCGCCGCCCCCGCCACCACCGCGCTTGCGGGTCTGCGCCTGAACGGCCTCGACCTCACCGTCGGGGTGGATGATCAGTGGCCAGGACGTGCCGTCGGCCTCGACCGCGGTCGCCTTCATCGCCCGGCCGAGTTGCGCCGCGCGCTCGGCCACCAACGCGATCGCGGCCTGCCGCGGATCGTGGTGGTTGACCGGGTGACCGCGACCTGCGATCTTGACCTCGGCGTTGTGGTCGTCGTAAAGCCGAATCGTGACCTTTGGCCAGGACGGGATCTTCTCAGCCACGATGACCTCTCATTCCCGCCACAGATCTCCCTCGTTCATCCGGAGCCGACGCACTCGTTCTAGCATGTCCCCCGCACCCGAAGGCATGCCAGGAGACTTCCGGCAGGCAGAAACCCCGTGGAGCCGCCGGCTCCACTGACCCCGACAAGGGGGTAGAAACATCCTCGCCTGTGGATGGGTCACGAACGTACACCCGGAAAGCGAGACAATACTGTGGGCGGCAGCCAGTGACGCAGCGGGAGAGGAGGTCTCATGACGCAGAATCCGTGGACCCGGCAACAACAGCCGGAACCGGGTCCGGCGCCGGGACCCGCCCAGGCTGCGAACCTGACGCCGCGGGGTCCGTCCGCGCCCCAGCACGGTGTTCCGGCGCCCGCGGAGGACCAGCGGTTGCCGAAGTTCGCGATCCCGGCGGCCGACACGCTGTGGTGGGTCGGCGCGCACGGCGGCGCCGGCGAGTCCACGATGGCGCAGCTGCTGCCGGGGACCCGCGCGGCCAATCACCGCTGGCCGATCCCGCCGCCACCGGTGCCGACCCCGGTCATCCTGGTCGCCCGGACGAACGGGTTCGGTCTGCGCGCTGCCCAGCGGGCGGCGACCGAGTGGGCCTCCGGTGTCGTGCAGGGTGTGGCCGTGCTCGGCCTGGTACTGATCGCGGACGCCCCGGGCCGGCTGCCCCGGGTGCTCGACGACTTCGCCGACATCGTCGGCGGCGGCGTCCCCAGAGTCTGGGAACTTCCCTGGATCGAGGAGTGGCGCAGAGGGGAGGTTCCCACGCCCGAGAACACCCCTGACGAGGTTTTCGAAGTTCTTGAATCCATCTACGCTCTTCGCGCGTCCAACCCAGCGGACTATCCCGCCCCGTACTGAAAGGCTGTACTTCGATGATGTTGGCACACCTGATCTCGGAGGTTCCCTCCTTGCTCCCGCTCGGCGGCCAGCGGCCTCCGGGTGCGGAGAAGCTCGATCTCGTCATCGACTGGGTGCGCTGGATCGCCTTCACCATCTGCGTCCTGGGCATCCTGATCGCCGGCGCGATGATGGCGGTCGGTCAGCGCCGTGGTGAGGGTGGCGAGCACGCCGCCCGGCTCGGATGGGTGCTGGCGGCCTGCATCGTGATCGGTTCCGCGTCGCTGCTCGTCGGCGCGCTCCAGGGCAACTGACAGCGTCTCCGACGGGAGTCTGATCGACGGTGGGGCTGTTCAGCAGGAGTTCCGGCTCCGACGACGACGGCGGTGACGAATCGACCGGCTTCTGGCAGGAGCGGGGGTTCGTCGCCGGCGCCGTCATCCTCGGCGCAGTGGTGATCTGTGCGCTGCTCTGGGTGTTCACCCGGGACACGACACCTGAGGCACAGCCGTCCCCGACGCCGGTGCCGACGGTGACCGATCCGACCGGTGCACCCACCGAGGAGCCGACCGGGCCGCCCGCGACACCCGATCCCACCACCACCAGTACGCCGACGCCCAAGCCCCCGGTCCTCGGGAGTGGTGGCTGCAAGACCGCCAAGCCGCCCCAGGGGATTCCGCGGGTGGCACCGGTGGGTGTCACCTGGCAGTTCGAGGGCGACCTGCTGTTCCCGCTCCAGCAACAGGCCGGGCCGGCCGCGATGGACCGCAACGGCGTGCGCTCCTGTTTCGCACACTCGCCGACCGGCGCGGTGTTCGCGACGTTCGTGCTGCTGGCCCAGATCAAGAACCCCGCGCTGACCGCCGACGTGCTGGCCACCCGGATCGCTCCGGGACCGGGCCGGGACGCCGCCGTCGCGCAGAACCGGGCCACCCCGACTCCGCGGGACGAGAGTCGCGGGGGTCAGTTCGCCGGCTTCAAGGTGGTCGACTACGAGCCGGACCGGGCGATCATCTCGATCGCCGTCCGCTTCGACGAGCGAACCGTCGGCGCGCTGCCGGTCACCATGGTCTGGACCGGCAAGGACTGGAAGGGCAAGCTGCAGGCCGACGGCAGCTTCAACGGCAGCACCGAGCCTGACCTGCTCGGCTCACTGGAGAGCTACGTCGGATTCCAGGGGGCCTGATGATCGTCCTCGGATGTTCGCTGGCGCCCTGGGACTGGGACGACTGTGTCGAGGAATTCCTCGGCGAAGTGGTCCAACGGACGCTGACGCCGATCTTCAAGTTGTTGCTCAAGGCAATCGCCGACGTGATCATCGCGGCCGTCGAGGCGGTGATGAAGGCAGTCGGCTTCCTGTGGATCTACATCAAGACCCCGGACATCGGCCAGAGCGGCACGGTCTGGTGGGTGCACGGACGAACGACGTACATCATGATCGCGGTGGCCACCATCGCGGTCATCATCGGCGCGATCCAGATGGCGGTCTCGCACCGCGGCGAGCCGCTGCGCGACATCCTCAAGGCGCTGCTCACGATGGTCGTGGTGAACGCCGGTCTGCTGTTCGTCACCTCGACCCTGATCAACGCCTCCGACCAGTTCTCGTCGTGGATCATCGGCCGCGCGCTGGCCGCCAACGACCACGACTTCGCCAAAGAGCTCACGCTGACGATGGTCGATCCACTCAAGGACCCCGGGGAGTTACTGGGCTTCGCCCTGGTGATCTTCATCGGGATCCTGATGGTGATCACGGCGATCATCCAGCTCGCGCTGATGATCGTCAGATACGGGATGCTGATCCTGCTGGTCGGGATCTTCCCACTGACCGCCGCGGCCACGAACACCGAAGTGGGGATGATGTGGTTCAAGCGATCACTGGCCTGGCTGGGCGGCTTCATCATCTACAAACCCGTGGCCGCGCTGATCTACGCGGCCGCCATCACGATGATCTCCACGCCCGCCGTCCCTGAAGGGGTGACGGCGGAAAAGGGAGCACCTGAGCTGATGAACCTCATGATGGGCATCACCATGATGCTGCTCGCCGTGGTCGCGCTACCGGCCATCCTCCGTTTCGTCTCGCCGAAGACGTCCTGATATGAGCCCCCTCTACCTGATCCCGCTCTGCGGCAGCTGGCTGGACTGTGTGTGGCAGGCCATCAAGGACTGGATCGGCGACCAAGTGAAGTGGTTGATTGGCATGATCTTCCAGCCGATTCTCGATGCGATCTCCTCGGCCGTGACGGTGATCATGGGGACGATCGGCACCTTCTGGGTCTACGTCGACACGGTGCCCGTCGGTAAGGACCCGATGAGCCGGGAGGCGGGCCGGCCCGCCAGCGGCACCGTGCAGTGGATGTGGGACCACACGCAGTACATCGCCTTCTTCGTCGCCGTCCTCGGTGTCCTGGTCGCCTGTATCAAGCTGGCCTACACCCAGCGGGGGGAGTCGATCCGGGACATCCTGCGCTCGCTGCTCACGCTCGGCGTCGCCTCGGCGCTGGCGGTCGGTGTCACCCAGGCGCTGATCGAGTTCGGCGACCGGTTCTCCCGGTGCATCGTCACCACCTCGTTGTTCGACGATCCGAACTCCCCGTGGAAGTGCGATCCCGGTGACCTGGTGCGGGAGATCGGCCCGGACGGCAAGGCCAAGAGTTTCGGCGGCGCGATGGTCGCGATGCTGGCGGTCTCGCGGACGGTCGGCCCGATCGGCATCGGGCTGGCGATCGCGATCGGCATCCTGGCGATCATCGCCGGGGTGATCCAGATCGTGCTGATGGTGGTGCGCAGTGCGCTGCTGATCCTGCTGGTCGGCGTCCTGCCGATCGCGGCGGCCGCGACCCACACCGAGATGGGCCGGAACTGGTTCAAGAAGCTGCTCGGCTGGATGCTCGCCTTCATCCTCTATAAACCGGTGGCCGCGATCATCTATGCGACCGCGATCAGATTGACCTCGAACAACGGCCAGGGCCTGAACTTCGCCGACGGCGATGCCGCGGCGACCTCGGTGATGAACATGGTCACCGGTCTGACCCTGCTGATCCTCGCGCTGTTCGCGCTGCCCGGCCTGATGCGGTTCATCGTGCCGATGGTCGCCGCCACGGCGGGCAATGCCGGCGCCGGCATGATCGCGGCCAAGATGGTCGGTGCCGACAAGCTGGCCGGCAAGATGCAGGACTCGCTTCAGGGCGACGGCGGCAGCGGCAGTGAGGGCGGCGGCGGTGACGGCCCAAGCGGCGCCAAGAACGTCGGCAAGGCCAAGCAGCAGGCGAGTTCGAGCGGTGGACCGAAGGGCGGGGCACCGACCGGTGGCGGTGGCGCACCGCCGCCCACGGCCGGCGCCGGCGCTGGAGGCGGTGCCGCCGGCGGTGGTGCGGCAGCAGGCGGTGGAGCGGCAGCCGGAGGCGGTGCGGCAGCTGGCGGCGCTGCAGCGGCTGCTGGTCCGGCGGCCGCGGTGGCGGCACCGATCGCGATCGTCGCCGCCGGTGTGAAGGCGACCAAGCAGATCGGCGAGACTGCCGCGCAGGAAACCCTCGGCGACGACGGGCCGCAGGGCTCCAGCGACAGCGAGGGTGGCAGCAAGGGCGGCCAGCAGGGCGGCGGCGGTGACGGTCCGTCGGGCAGCGGCGGACCACCAAGTGACCCGAGGCGTTCCGAGGGTGCCCGGGCTCGGGCACGGGCCAACGACGACCGGCGTGACCAGGACAGACGAGACTCGGACGGACCACGTGGCAGCAGCTGACAACGTACGAAGCGCTCCGCGCACCTACGGCAACTGGCGGCAGCCCGCCTCGGCGGGGATCGCCGGCCTGGGATCGCTCGGTACGGCCATCATGATGGGTGGCCTGCTGGCGACGATCTTCTCGATGATGGCCGGCGGCATCCTCGGCGCCGTGATCTGCCTGCTGGTCGTCGGCGTCATCCTGCTGCTGCTGATGACCAAGGACAAACACAACCTGTCCGCCCTGCAACGGCTCTCGACCCGAATTGGATGGCAACGAGCAAAGATGGCGAAACACAACATCTACCGTTCCGGTCCGCTCGGCCGTACCGCCTGGGGCAAGTTCCAGATCCCGGGCCTGGCCGCCGCCTCCCAGCTGAGCGAGTTCAAGGACTCGTACGGCCGGCCGTTCGCGCTGCTGTACTACCCGAGCACGCGGCACTTCACCGTCGTGATCAACGCCGAGCCGGACGGCGCGTCGCTGGTCGACGAGGAGCAGATCGACATCTGGGTCGCCCACTGGGGACAGTGGCTCGCCTCGCTCGGCCACGAGCCGGGCATCGTGGCCGCTTCGGTGACGGTGGAGAGTGCACCCGACACCGGCATCCGGTTGCGCCGCGAGGTCAACCACAACATCCAGCCGGGCTCACCGGCGATCGCGCAGGCGATGCTCGCCGAGGTCGTCCAGAGCTACCCGGAGGGTTCGGCGCTCGTGTCGGCCCGGGTCGCGCTGACCTTCAAGGGCACCGACCGCAACGGCAAGCGGCGCAAGGAAGACGACATGGGTCGCGAGCTCGCGTCCCGGCTGCCCGCCCTGACCCAGAGCCTGAACGCCACCGGCGCCGGGGCGGCCCGCCCCGTCACCGCGCAGGAGCTGTGCGAGACGATCCGGATCGCCTACGACCCGGCGTCCGCCGTACTGATCGATGAGGCTCGTAGCCAGGGCATGGCGCCGGAGCTGCAGTGGACCGATGTCGGGCCCGCGGGTACGCAGGCGTTCTGGGACAAGTACCGGCATGACTCCGCCTGGTCGGTGACCTGGCAGATGACGCAGGCCCCGCGCGGCGAGGTGTTCTCGTCGGTGCTGTCGCAGCTGGTCGGACCGCACAACGACATCGACCGCAAGCGCGTCACCCTGCTCTACCGGCCACTCGACGCAGCCACCGCGGCGCGCATGGTGGAGGCGGACAAGCGCAACGCAACCTTCCGCGCCACGACCAGCGACCGCCCCACGGCCCGCACCATCGCCGAGGCCCGCGCGGCCGACCGGACCGCGCAGGAAGAGGCGCGCGGTGCCGGCCTGGTGAACTTCGGCATGGTTGTCACCGGGACCGTGATGACCGCCGAGCAGATCCCGGACATGATCGCCGCCATCGACAACCTGGGGGCGACCGCGCGAGTGCTGCTCCGGCCGGCCTACGGCTCGCAGGACTCCGCGTTCGTGGCCGCGCTACCGCTCGGCGTCGTGCTGCAGAGCCACCTGGCCGTCCCAGCCGGTCTGCGGGAGGCCCTATGAGCAAGAAGAACCAGAAGACCACCGACCCGTCCCGCGGCGGCAAGCGGCCGATGCCGCGTGGCTGGCCGGGGATGGGCGGGGGTTATTCGACCTACCTCCAGGCCCCGCAGGAGTGGCGCGGTACGACGGTCCAGGTGTGCGGGTTATGGCCGTTCGCGGCCGGGACCGGCAGCCCCATGGTCGGCGTACCGATCGGCCGCAACATCCTCTCCGGCGCCACCATGTGCTGCGACCCGATCAGCTGGTTCATGCGCGCCAAACTGATCTCGAACCCGTCCATGTTCGTCCTCGGCAAGCCTGGCCTGGGGAAGTCGACGATCACCCGCCGGATGGCGCTCGGCCTGGCCGGGTACGGGATCCAGCCGTTGGTGCTCGGCGACCTCAAGCCGGACTACAAGGACCTGATCGAGGCGCTGGGTGGGCAGGTCATCCAGCTCGGTCGTGGCCGGGGGCACCTGAACATTCTTGATCCTGGTGAGTCCCGGGAGGCCGCGTTGCGGCTGACCGGGAAGGCACGGGAGGCGATTCAGGCCGACGCGCACGGGCGGCGGCAGACGATGGTGTCGGCGCTGATCTCGATCATGCGGTCGGCGCCGCCGACGGACCGTGAAGAGACGATCATCGACGAGGCCTTGAAGGTTCTCGACGAACGGCACACCGGTACGCCGGTACTGCGCGATCTGCTCAAGGTCGTGCAGGACGCGCCGGACCGGGTCCGGAACGTGGCTCTCGACCGCGGCAGCCTGGACCGCTACCGCCAGATCACCGAAGGCCTGGAGGCCTCGCTGATCGGTCTGGTCGGCGGCGGCCGGCTGGGTGAGATCTTCTCCGAGCAGACCGACAACCCGATGAAGATGGACCGGCCGGTCGTCTTCGACGTGTCCAACATCGACGACTCCGAGACGAACCTGCAGGCCGCCGTACTGCTGGCCTGCTGGTCGTACGGGTTCGGTGCGGTGGCCGTCTCGCAGGCGCTCGCCGATGCCGGGCTGGAACCGCGGCGGCACTACTTCGTCATCCTCGACGAGCTGTGGCGGGTGCTGCGGGCCGGGCGCGGGCTGGTCGACCGCGTCGACGCACTGACCCGGTTGAATCGGCAACGCGGTGTCGGGATGGCGATGATCTCGCACACCATGTCCGACCTGCTCGCGCTCGAGCACCCCGAGGACCGGATGAAGGCCAAGGGTTTCGTCGAGCGGTCCGGCATGGTCATCTGTGGTGGTCTGCCACGGGCCGAGATGGACAACCTGAACGAGGTCGTGCCGATGTCCGAGGAGGAGAAGAACATGCTCATCGGCTGGCAGGACCCGCCCGCGTGGGACCCGGCCACCGGTGAGGAGGCCGCACCTCCCGGCCGGGGCAACTTCCTGGTCAAGGTCGGTGGCCGCCCGGGGATCCCGGTGCACGTCGGCCTGACGTCGGTCGAGCGCGAGATCAACGACACGAACAAACTCTGGAAGACCGGTGCCGACGGAAGGCCGTTGAAGGTCGAGGTCGCACCGGACGGGACCGAAGCGGTCGTCGAGGAGTACAGCTTCGACGACCCGGCGATGCTGCCGCCGCCCGACCCGACCACACGGGTCGTCGTGCGGCCGGAGGTGACGAACAATGGCTGACGGTAAACGCACCACCGGACCGGGCGGCCTGTCGGTCGAGACGGTCCTGATCTTCATCGGCTGCGGCCTGTTCGTGGTCGTCGTCGGCGGTATCTGGGGTGCGCTCAAGGCGGCCGCCGCGATCGACGGGACCCGCGCCGTACCGGGTAACCCGGTCAGTGCGCTGACCCAGCTGATCCAGGGGCGGCTGCGCTGGTCCGGCGCGGCCACCGGCGTACTGATCCTCGAGATCGTGCTGCTGATCCTGATCGTTGGTGTGGTCTGGTTCCTGCTCCGGCGCCGCCAGGAGTCGGTCGGCCGGGTCGACAAGCAGGCGTTCCTGATGTCGAAGCGGTCCGAGATCTACAAGCTCACCCGCGAGGGTGCCCAGGGCATCGCCGACCGGCTCGGTGCCGGTCACGCCGGCCCGGGCATCCTGATCGGCAGGACCGTGCGGGACGGGCTGGAGGTGTTCGGGTCCTGGGAGGACATGCACGTCGACATCTGGGGACCTCGGACCGGTAAGACGACGTCCCGCGCCGTACCGGCGATCCTGGACGCTCCTGGCTCTGTCGTCGCCACGTCGAACAAGCGGGACATCGTCGACGCCACCCGCGGCCCGCGGCTCGACAAGGGGCCGGTGTGGGTGTTCGACCCGCAGGAGGTCTGCGAGGAGCCGCCGAACTGGTGGTGGAACCCGTTGACCTACATCACCGACGAGACCAAGGCGCGGGAGCTGGCGGAGCACTTCGTCGCCTCACAGCGTCAGGTCGGCGCCCAGACCGATGCGTTCTTCGACTCCGCCGGTACTGACCTGCTGGCCGGTCTGCTGCTCGCTGCAGCGGTGGCCAAGCGCCCGATCACGCAGGTGTACACGTGGCTCGCGGACCAGCGCAATGACGAGCCGGAGCGGATCCTGCGCAACACTCCAGGGCTACAGCTGTCGGCTGACGCGCTGTCCGGTGTCATCAACGCACCCGACAAGCAGCGCGCCGGTGTGTACGGCACCGCGCAGCAGAGCGCGCAGTTCCTGGTGAACCGCAAGGTCACCCGCTGGGTCATCCCGCAGGGGCCGAACGACACGCGCCCGCAGTTCAACCCGCACGAGTTCGTCCGCAAGGGCGGCACGCTGTACAGCCTGTCCAAGGAAGGCGCCGGTACGGCGGGGCCGCTGGTCACCGCATTGACCGTCGCTGTCGTGGAGGCGGCGGAAGAGTACGCCAAGGGCATGCCGATGGGCCGGATGCCGAACCCGCTGGTCGGCGTGCTGGACGAGGCGGCGAACGTCTGCCGCTGGAAGAACCTGCCCGACCTCTACAGCCACTTCGGCTCCCGCGGCATCGTGCTGATGACGATCCTGCAGTCCTGGGCGCAGGGTCAGGAGTGCTGGGGCGAGCACGGCATGGAGAAGCTCTGGTCCGCCGCGAACATCCGTGTGTACGGCGGTGGCGCGTCCGACGCGAACTTCCTCGAGCGGCTCAGCAAGCTGATCGGCGACTACGACATCATCTCCAGCTCGGTCTCGTACAACGAGGGCAAGCGGGGCACCAGCCGGCAGACGCAGCGGCAGAACATCCTGGAGATCTCGGACCTGGCCGCCATGCCGCCGGGGCGGGCTGTGGTGTTCCCGTCCGGCATCCCGGCCACCATGGTGAAGACGGTGCCGTGGTTCACCCGTCCGGACGCCGCAGTGGTCAAGGCGTCACTGGCGAAGTACGACCCCGGTGCTTCGGCGCCGCAGGTCACGCAGGGCTCGGCCAACCCGTGGGTGACCGGTCCGCAGGGCGGACCGCCGCCGATGCCGACCGGCGTACCGGTGTGGGAGCAGACTGAGGAGCAGCGTCGTGGATGGTGAACAGGAACTCTTCTATCCGCACGTCGCGGCGTTCGTCGAGGATCGCCTGATCTACCTGTACTCGCGGCGGATCGGCCAGCAGTACGTGTGGTGCCCGGAGTGGTTCCGGCACGCCGAGGCACTCAGCCGGCTGGACTCGATCTGGCGCGCCTGGGAGCACCTGCGGCTCGACCCGGCGACCGGGATGTCGGTCTGGTGGCGGGACCACGCGGACCCACACATGATGACGCTGCTCGACCCGGACGGCCCGTTCGCGGCCTGCCGGGGCACGCACACCGACTACCCGATCCCGCCGCTCCCAGTCGAGGAGCCGCCGGCCGGACTGTTCTTCGACCAGCGCCAGCCGAACGTGCGAGGGATCTAGAGGTCCAGGTCCAGGCCGGTGTCCTTCTCGCGCTTCTTGGTCTTGCGCGGCTGGACGAACTTCCGGGCCTCGGGCGGCTGGGCGGGGCGCCGGGCGGCATCGCTGGCCGGCGCCTGCTCTCCGGCGTACCGGTCGGCGACACGGTCGTCGTACGCCGCCTCTCGGTCCTCGCGGTCACCCGCGCGCTGGTAGCGGCGGCCGGCAGCTGCAGTGGCGTCCGCGCCGGGTTCGTCCGGGCGGGCGGCCGCCTCGTCGAGCAGGTGGTTGCCGTGGGCATGGTCGCTGCGCGCCTGGCGCCGTTCGGCATCAGCCAGCTCGCGGTGCCGGGTGCTGGCGGCGTCGTTGGCCTCGGCGAGCCGGATGGCTTCGGTGGTCTCCGCAGTGGCGTCCAGCAGCTCACGACGGTCGCGGATCTCCTCGAGCTCACGCTGCTCGTGCGCAGCCTGTTCGAGCTCTTCTTCTTCGCGTTCCTCGACCAGCTCGTCGTCCTTGTCGACCATGCGCCCCACGATGCCGCATTTTCGGGGTCAGCGGGTAGCCCCTGTGACCAGCCAGGCGTCTCCACGCTCCCTGGTCACCAAGGTGAGTAGGCGGACCAGCATGAAGCCGCCGAACGCCCACCACAGCGCCACGATGCCACCGTCGAACCACAGCACGCTCAGAGCCAGTGGGACATACAGGAGGAGCGCTGCGACGCCTGCGATCGCCAGGTAGCGGCCGTCGCCGGCTCCGATGAGTACACCGTCCAGCACGAAGACCACGCCGTTCAGGGGCTGCCAGATGGCTGCCACGAGGAGCACTGCGGCGAGTGTTCGCCGTACGTCGGGGTCTGCGGTGAACCAGGGCACGTAGACCGCGCGCAGCCCCCAGAGTGCGAGTCCACAGACCGCACCGGACCACAGACCCCACCACATCATCCGTCTGGTGATGGAACGGGTGCCTGCGACGTCACCGGCACCCAGTGCTCGGCCGGTGAGCGCCTGGGCAGCGATGGCGATCGCGTCGAGTGCCAGCGCCAGGAAGTTCCAGAAGGTGAAGGCGACCTGGTGCGCCGCGACGGACGTCGTACCGAGGGAGGTGGCGACGAACGTGAGCAAGATGATTGCCGCACGCAACGTCAGGGTGCGGACGATCAGCGGCACACCCATCTGCGCGGACGCGAGGATGCCGGGCAGATCCGGCGTGAGCTTGGCACCGTCACGCCGGGCGCCGCGGACCACCACCACGACCAGCGCGACCCCGGCCGCGGTCTGGGCGAGCGCCGTACCGAGGGCGGAGCCTGCGATGTCCAGGTGCAGGCCGTAGACCAGCAGGAGGTTCAGAACGATGTTGAGGAGGTTGGCGGAGATGGCGACGACCATCGGCGTCCTGGTGTCCTGCAGACCACGCAGTACGCCGGTCGCCGCGAGAAGGATCAGCATGGACGGGATGCCGAAGCAGGAGATGCGCAGGTAGGTCACCGCGTACTCAGCCACGTCGGGGGATGGGTTGAAGGCGTTGATGGCGTGGGGAGCGAACACAACACCGGCCAGGGCGAGTACGACGCCCAGCAGCAGCGCCAGCCAGAGTCCGTCGATGCCCTGGGCCAGTGCGCCGCGGTGATCGCCCGCCCCGATCCGGCGTGCGACGGCCGAGGTGGTTCCGTACGCCAGGAACACGCAGATACCGACGAGGGTCTGCAGGATGGTCCCGGCGACCCCCAGAGCGGCCAGCTGCGGCGTCCCGAGGTGGCCGATGATGGCCGAGTCCGCGAGCAGCATCAGCGGCTCCGAAACCAGCGCCACGAAGGCGGGAACGGCCAGCTGCAGGATCTCCCGATCCTGGCCCCTGACCCAGCGTCCGCGACTCACTGGAGGCACGTTACCCACGGGCTGTGGGGTTGCCTGTGAAAAGTACCCCGACTTTTTCTTCTCCACAGTTGTGCATTGGTGAAACCGCAGGTCAGAGGCTTGCTGGGGATTGTTGCCCACAGATATCCACAGGGTTGTTCCCAACCTGTGCACAGGCGTTCGCGGGGTTTCCCACAGTTCGTCCACATCCCCTGTGGACGGCTGGCTACCACCTGGGGACGAGACCGGCGTACGGTCGCGTGCCTGGGTACCCAGGCGGGCGGTCGAAATCTGTCCGTCGGTGCGGCTACGGTTCGATCAGGTGTTCGAACCCCGGTCGTCGGTGGTTCGGGGCAGCGGCGAACGAGGAGGTCGGACGAGATGAGCGTGGCGGAGTTCCGTGGCCAGGACGGCGGCCACGAGGAGCGCAGGCCCGAGATGGGGTTCGACCGCACGCCGCCGCAGGATCTGGCCGCGGAGCAGTGTGTGCTCGGCGCGATGATGCTGTCGAAGGATGCCATCGCCGATGTCATCGAGACCCTGCGCGGGACGGACTTCTACCGCCCGGCGCACGAATCCGTCTTCGACGCCATCACCGACCTGTACGCCCGCGGTGAGCCGGCCGACGCGATCACCGTCGCCGCCGAGCTGACCAAGCGCGGCGACATGGCCCGGATCGGTGGCGCGCCGTACGTGCACACCCTGGTCGCCTCGGTGCCGCTCGCGGCGAATGCGGGCTACTACGCGCACATCGTCCGGGAGAAGGCGATCCTGCGCCGGCTGGTCGAGGCCGGCACCAAGATCGTCCAGCTCGGGTATGCGGGTGAGGGTGAGGTCGACGACGTCGTCGACGAGGCGCAGGCCGAGATCTACTCGGTCACCGACAAGCGCACCACCGAGGACTACGCCCCGCTGAAGGACATCATGGAGGGCGCCCTCGACGAGATCGAGGCGATCGACTCCCGCGGTGACTCGATGGTCGGCGTACCGACCGGGTTCACCGACCTCGACGAGCTGACCAACGGCCTGCACCCCGGCCAGATGATCATCGTCGCCGCCCGTCCCGCCATGGGCAAGGCGCTCGCTCTCGACACCCCGCTGCCCACGCCGACCGGCTGGACCACGATGGCCGAGGTCGCCGTCGGCGACCAGCTGCTCGACGCCGAAGGACTGCCGACCACGGTCGTCGCGGCGACCGACGTGATGACGGACCGCCCGTGCTTCCGGCTCTCGTTCTCCGACGGCAGCGCCATCGTCGCTGACGCCGAGCACCAGTGGCTGGTCGAGGACGGCGGCCGCCCGCTGGTCTGCACCACCGCCGACCTGTTCACGGCGATGTCCGCAAGCCCCGGCCTGACCCCGCCGATCCCCGGCTCGGCGCCCCGCCGGATCACCGGCCACGGCTTCCCGGCCGCGCTCGCCGGCGAGGGCGAGCGCCGCATCGAGTGGATCGACCGCGTCGCCGGCGTCCCCGTCCGCTGCGTCGAGGTCGACAACGCCGCCCACCTCTACCTGGCCGGCAAGACCATGATCCCCACGCACAACTCCACCCTCGGCCTCGACTTCGCCCGCTCCGCCTCCATCAAGCACGGCCTCACCTCGTGCGTCTTCTCCCTGGAGATGAGTCGCAACGAGATCACCATGCGCCTCCTCTCCGCCGAGGCCAAGGTCCCCCTGCACCACATGCGCAACGGCAAGATGACCGACGAGGACTGGGCCCGCCTGGCCCGCAAGATGGGCGAAGTCTCCGAAGCCCCGCTCTTCATCGACGACTCCCCGAACCTCACCATGATGGAGATCCGCGCCAAGGCCCGCCGCCTCAAACAGCGCCACGACCTCCGCCTCATCATCATCGACTACCTCCAGCTGATGACGTCGGGCAAGAAGGTCGAGTCCCGCCAGCTCGAAGTCTCCGAGTTCTCCCGCTCCATCAAGCTCCTCGCCAAAGAACTAGAACTCCCCGTAGTAGCCATCTGCCAGCTCAACCGAGGCTCCGAACAACGCTCCGACAAACGCCCCATGGCCTCCGACCTCCGCGAATCGGGCTGTCTGACCGCGGACACCCGGCTGATGCGGGCCGACACCGGTGCGGAGATCTCGCTGGGCGAGCTGCTGGCCACGGACGCGCGAGACATCCCGGTCTGGTCGCTGGACGATCGGCTGAAGCTCGTGCCGCGGACGCTGACCCATGCCTTCCCGAGCGGGGTGAAGGAGGTCTTCCGGCTGAAGCTCGCCTCCGGCCGGGAGATCAAGGCGACCGCGAACCACCCCTTCCTCACGTACGACGGCTGGAAGCCGCTCGGTGAGCTGGCACCGGGTGCCCGGCTGGGTTCTCTGCGCCACGTCCCACCGCCGCTGAACGTCACCCCGTGGGACGAGGACGAGATCACGCTCCTCGCCCACCTGCTCGGCGACGGCTCATTCGTGAAGCGTCAGCCGATCCGCTACGCAAGCATCGACGAGGCGAACCTGACCGCAGTCGGCGAGGCTGCCAACCGGCGCTTCGGCATCACCCCGATCCGCGACGAGTACGCCGCCGCTCGCGTAACCACGCTGCGCCTCCCCGCGCCGTACCGGCTGGCCCGCGGTAGGCGCAACCCGATCGCCGTCTGGCTCGACGGTCTCGGCCTGTTCGGCCTGCGCAGCCACGAGAAGTTCGTCCCCGACGGCATCTTCGGTCTACCGAAGGAGCAGGTCGCCCACTTCATCCGCCACCTCTGGGCAACCGATGGATCCGTCCGCTGGGACGCGAAGACCGGCCAGGGCCGCATCTACTACGCGAGCACAAGCCGCCGCCTCGTCGACGACCTCGCGCGCCTCCTCCTCCGTCACAACATCTTCACTCGCATCAAGGTCGCCAAGAAGCCGGGCTACCGTGACGGCTACCACCTGCACATCTACGGCGCGGCCAACCAGTTGCGCTTCTGCGACGAGATCGGTGTCCATGGCCTTCGCGGTCTGAAGGTCCTCGAGGTCGCGACCGCGCTGCGTGATGTGAAGGGCAACACCAACCTCGATACGGTGCCGAAGGAAGTCTGGTCCCAGGTCCGCCAGGTCCTCGCCGACCGCCAGGTCTCGCACCGCGAGTTCGCCGCAGCCATGGGCACCCAGTTCTCCGGCTCGACCTTGTGGAAGCACGCCCCCAGCCGCCAGCGCCTCGCGAAGGTAGCCGACGTCCTGGACTCCGCCGACCTCGAGGTCCTCGCCACCAACGACATCTTCTGGGACACCATCACCTCGGTCGAAAGCCTCGGCGAGCAAGAGGTCTACGACGCCACCGTCCTCGGCACCCACAACTTCGTCGCCGAAGGCATCGCTACACATAACTCGCTGGAGCAGGATGCCGACATGGTGATCCTGTTGCATCGTGAGGATGCGTACGAGCGGGAGTCGACGCGGCCGGGTGAAGCGGACTTCATCGTGGCCAAGCACCGTAACGGCCCGACCGCCGACATCACCGTGGCCTTCCAGGGTCACTACTCGCGCTTCGTCGACATGGCGCACGACGGTTGAGTTCGGAGGCGCGGCCGGCTCGGCACCACTATGTGCCGCAGTTCGTACTGCGAAATTTCGCCCACGAGTCAACAGGTAAGGTCGCCGCCTTTGACAAGGCAGCACGTCGGTTCAGCTATGTTGGCGTGCCTAGTGCGGCGCAGGTGCCGAACTTCAATCGGGATTCGTTCGGTGACGAGACGGTCGAGCTGTTGCTCGGGCGTGAGGTGGAGACTCCGGCTGCATCGGCTTTGAAGCAGCTCATTGACTCGACCTCGCAGGCAGAGTTGCGGCCAGAGCAGGTACACGCGCTTCGCCGGCTCGTAGTAGTTCAAGCTGTCAGGGGCACGCGGCAACGGCGAGTGAACACGCTGATGACCCGAGAGGCAGCTGATCTCATCAGCCTGGGTGGCCTGGATTTCGACGAGGGCGACCACCTGACCCAGGACAGTCAGCTTCGCATCACGAGGTCCTTCCTCAATGCGTGGCAGTACCTTGGCTGTGCGAGTTGGGACATGGAGTTCCTGGACTTTGAGATCGGCAGCAGCAGCGGTCTCCTCCTACCGGATCAGGGTGTTGTCGCCTTCCATCCTGATCTCGTAACTCATGGTTGGACCGACTCGTCGATCGACGAGATGTCGTGCCTCTACATGCCAATCTCTCCACATCACGCTCTCATTCTGGTCAACCCCTTGATCTCGCGAACCGTGGCGGTGCCAGATTCTCAACAACTCGTGGCTGTCGCCTACGGACAGGCGGACCGCTATCTGTACGGGCAGATGGACGCCGCGATGCGAGATCACCTCCGCTCAATGGGGCCGCGAGATACTCCGGAGGGCGGTGCTCCAACTCCGTAGGCCCACTCACGAAATCTCTTCAAGTTCTCCACAGTCTTCAGCGCCAGTGGTGGGCGGAGATTGACTCTTGGGCCAGGAGGCGGAGGGAGGAGATGAGGGTTTCGCCGAGGATGGTGCCGATGACTACTGACTCGGCGAGTTGGTCTCGGGTGGGGGCGGAGACGGCTTCTACTTCTAGTTGGGCGAAGCGGTCTACGGCTTCGGCGTAGGCGTCGAGGAAGGCTACGAGATTGTCCTGGCCTAGCGTGCGTAGGGCGGCGACGGTTTCGATGAGGGTGGCCAGGGCGGGGGCTTCGGGTTCTACGGTCCAGCCGCGACGGGTGATGAGGGCGTTGACCTCGTCTGTTGCGGCTGCGCGGGCCTCGGGGGTGGCGGTGGGTTTGCGGGTGGGGGTGAGGGCTCGGTGGGCGCGGCCGATCTGGTCGTGCAGGGAGATGTTGTCGGCGTCCAGGGACTCGACGATCTCCTTGACCTGGGCGACCGGGACCTGGGCGAGGTCGACCAGGGCGCGGATCAGGCGGAGCCGGCGGATGTGGGCGTCGCCGTACGACGCCTGGTTCGGGCTGGTCAGTTCGCCGGGGGCGAGCAGGCCTTCGCGGAGGTAGTACTTGATCGTCGGGACCGGGATTCCGGTCGCCTTGCTGAGTTCCCCGATCCGCATCGCTTGCCTTTCGTCGCCGTACGACGGATAGTATCAGTCTCCATAAGCGGATACTGTAACTATCCATTGAAGGGAAGCTGATGATCGTCCTCGTCCTGCTGCTGGCGACCGCCGCCTTCCGGGGTCTGGGTGCGCTCGGCGTGCGTCGGTACGGCGAATGGCGGGTGGCCGCGGCGCACGGGATGGCTGTGATGCTGCTGGTCACGGCGAGCGCGCACTTCGTACCGGCCGACGTGACCGTCATGCCGACGCACGCCGACCTCACCGCGATGGTGCCGCCGTTCCTCCCGTACGCCGATGGGCTCGTCTACCTGACCGGTGTCCTGGAGCTCATGGGTGCGGCCGGGCTCGTGCTGACCGCGACCCGTCGCGCTGCCGCGGCCGGGCTGGCCCTGCTCTACGTGTTGTTGCTCCCGGCAAACATCTACGCGGCCATCGCGGATCTCGGCCTGGCGAGCCCGTTGTGGCAGCGGATTCCCGAGCAACTGCTCTACATCACCTGCGCGCTGTTCATCGCCAGCAGGATCCAAACCAAGGAAGAGGTGTCCGTATGACCGACGCATCGCGCATCCTGGCCGGCGTCATCCTGCTCACGATCGTCACGATCCAGTTCGGCGGCTACTTCATGACCAAGATCGTCCGTGGTCAGGTGCCGATGACGGACTTCCAGAAGTCGTTCGCCCGGGCCGGCCACGCGCACGCCGGCGTCCTGGTCATCCTCAGCCTGGTCGGACTCCTGTACGTCGACCAGACCACTCTGACCGGCGTACCGCTCTGGATCGCACGCGTCGCGATCCCGCTGGCGGCCATCCTGATGTCCGCCGGCTTCTTCGCCTCGTCCGCAGGCAAGGGACGAACCGCCCCCAACCAGTTCCTCTGGATCCTGTGGCTGGGAGCCGCCTCGCTCGCCGTCGGCGTGATCACACTGGGGATCGGACTCATCGTGGCTTGAACGACTGCAAGCGCCGACCCGCATCGGCAATCAGGGCAGCGGTCTCAGCCGACGCCTCGTCAACCGTGAAGTCGGCGCCCAGGGCAACGATCCCGGCGACCAGCTGCAGCAGCAACGACGGCGTCTCGACCGCGAACTCGACGACACAGGCGCCATCCCCAGCCGGCGCGACCCGCCCCGGGTTGAACCAGTAGATGTTGGCCGTCACCTCATCGGCCGGCAGTTGCACGGTGAGCCGGACGCGATGCCGGTACGGCGCGGTCGTGAACGACTCGACCAGGTACGACGCCGCGTCGCCCGCCGGCAGTGTCCGCGGAAGGAACCGGTGCAGCGTCGGACTGACCTCCGCGATCCGGTCGACCCGGAAGAACCGCCAGTCCTCGCGGTCCGGATCGAACGCCAGCAGGTACCAGTGCCACGAGATCGTGATCAGTTGATGCGGCTCGACGCGGCGCCGCGTCGGCACCTCCCGCCGGTTCACGTAGTCGAAGGCGACGACCTCGTGGTTCCGGCAGCAGCGGGCCAACGTGGCCAGCGCGTCCGGGTCGACCTGCGGGACCCCGCGCCGCGGAATGGCCTCCGCCGAGCCCATCGCGGCCAGCTGAGGCCGTAGCCGCGCGGGCAGCACCTGCGTGAGCTTGGCCAGTGCGCTCATCGAGCTGTCCGCGATCCCAGCCAGCCCACCACTCCCCGCGCTCACCAGTCCGAGGGCGACCGCGATCGCTTCGTCGTCATCCAGCAACAACGGCGGCAACGTCGTACCGGATCCGAGCCGATAGCCACCCGCCGTACCCGTGGTCCCGGTCACCGGGTAGTCGAGGGCACGCAACCGCTCGACATCACGACGTACCGTCCGCTCGGTGACGCCGAGGCGCTCGGCCAGCTCGCGGCCGGACCACTCGCGGCGGCTCTGCAGCAACGACAGCAACCGGAACAACCGACCAGGCATGGCGCTCATTGCGGACAGTTTATGTCCGGAAGGGCTCCTAGCGTGAGACTCATGATGTTGACGAACACAGCACAGGGGTACGACGACGCCCGGCTCGGCTACCAGCGGCTGGATCCGCATCGGCCCGAGGTCATCTTCGAGGTGACGAGCGCCGCCGAGATCGAGGAGGCCGTGCGGTACGCCGTCGCCCACGACCACCGAATCGCCGTCCAGGGGTCAGGCCATGGACTGACCAGTGGGATCCAAAAGGGCGTGCTGATCGCGACCCGCCGGTTCAACGGCGTCCGGGTCGATGCGACCGCGAAGACCGCATGGGTCGAGGCCGGCGCGACCTGGCGAGACGTGATGACGGCGACCGCGCCGTACGGGCTGGCTCCGCTCTCCGGCAGTTCCCCCGGCGTCGGCGCCGTCGCCTACACGCTCGGCGGTGGGATGGGACTGATGGCGCGTAAGTTCGGGTACGCCGCCGACCACGTGCACCGGATCGAGGTCGTGACCGCGGATGGCGTCCGCCGCAACGCCGAGGACGATCCGGACCTGTTCTGGGCGCTCCGCGGTGGCGGCGGCAACTTCGGCGTGGTTACCGGGATGGAGATCGCACTCTTCGACGTCCCGGCCTTGTTCGGCGGCAGCCTGTACTTCGATCTCGCCGAGCACCCGAACGCCGTCGAGGCCTGGCGGGACTGGACGCAATCGGTCCCGAATGATGTGACGTCGGGAGTCACGATGATCCCGTTCCCGGACGTCCCGCAGGTCCCGGAGCCCTTGCGTGGCAAGCACATCGCGCAGATCCAGGTCGCCAATCTGGGAGCCGCCCAGGTGATCGAACCGCTCAGAGCGATTGGCCGACCAGTCCTCAACACCGTCGGCGACCTGCCCTACGTGGAGTCCGGCAAGATCTTCGCCGAACCCGAGAGTCCGGACAGCTACCGTGCCCACAACGCGCTGCTCAGCGACCTCGACCCGAAGGCTCTGAGGACCCTCCCGAAGACGGCGATCATCGCGATCCGGCACCTCGGCGGTGCGCTCGCGAACAAGGTCGACAACGCAGTCGGTCACCGCGACGCGTCGTACTCGTTGACTGTCCTCGCACCTGGCCGCAAGGACGTCGACCGCCGCATCTTCGAGCCCTGGCAGGCGTCAACCATCGGCCGCTTCCTCAACTTCATCTACGAGACGCTGACCCCGGCCGAAATCGCCGAGGCCTACGAAGACTTCGACCGACTCCTCAACCTCCGAGACCGGTACGACGCCAACCACAGGCTGGCGCCGAACCACGAAATCAGAGCGCTGCAGTGACGTCGATCTCGACGAGTTGACCCGTGAAGCCGAGCTGAGCAACTCCGAGCAGAGTGCTGGCGGTGCTGAAGGCCGGGGCGAGCGGGGAGTCGTTGAGTTGGGCCCAAACGGCGCCCAGGTCGTCGCGGTCGGAGCTGTTGACATAGATGACAGTTCGTACGACGTCATCCGGGCCGGCGCCGGCCGCGGCCAGTGCGGTCAGGATGTTGTCGATCACCTGCGCGGTCTGGCCGCTCAACCCACCCTCGGCGAGATCGCCGGAAACGGTGAGCGGGCACTGGCCCGCGAGGTAGATCAAGGTGTCGGCCTGGACCTTGGTCACGTGGTGATAGCCAGGGGTCTGGTGGAGTCCGTCCGGGTTGGTGCGCGAGATCGTCACCCGGCCGAGCCAACGCCAACCCGGTTGCCGAGGTCAACAGATTTACTGGAAGCGCCGGACGAACCGCTTCTGCCACGGCGTTTCGACCGCGTGTGGATCGTAGTGGCGTCGCACATAAGCCACTGCCTCAGCCGCGGGCGCACCGTCCAATACCGCCAGGCACGCGAGCGCCGTACCGGTGCGTCCGCGCCCGCCCGCGCAGGCAAACTCAACCCGCGATGATCCCGAACGCTCCAACGCATCCAAGAACACCTCGCGCGCCTCATCCCGAGAAGCAGGCAGCCGGAAGTCCGGCCAACGCAGCCACCGCGACTCCCACTCGACGGCAGGCGGCGTCGACCCGAGCAGATAGACGCCGTACGCCGGAAATGGCGCTGCCGCCGGGCCGTTGCGCAGACCGCGTCCGCGCACCATCCGTCCCGACGGCAGCTCAAGCACCCCAGGCGCTCCCTTGGACCACATCCAGCAAACCCTAGACGAGCCGCTCCTCCGTGGACGTTGAGAACAGATGAAGCTTTGCAGGGTCCGCGGCCAGGTGCACGACTGCGCCCTTCTCGTTGTGGAGACGGGTCCCGATGCGGGCAATGATCTGCTCGTTGGTGTGCGCCGCGGTCCCGTACAGGAACGCGTCGGAGCCGAGCTCCTCGATCACCGCGACGTTGACCGGCATCCCCCCGTCAGCCAGGTGGAACGCCTCCGGCCGAATGCCCAGCGTTACAGTCTTGTCGGATCCGGCCTTCGCCAGCACGTCGCGCGCGATCGGCACCACGTAGTCGCCGACCTGGGCGCCCCCGTCGACGATCGACGCGTCGAGCAGGTTCATCGCGGGTGAGCCGATGAAGCCGGCCACGAACTTGTTCACCGGCCGGTCGTACAGGTTCAGCGGGGTGTCGACCTGCTGCAGCACACCGTCCTTCAGTACGGCGACGCGGTCGCCCATCGTCATCGCCTCGACCTGGTCGTGGGTGACGTAGACCGTGGTGACGCCCAGCCGGTGCTGGAGTTCGGCGATCTGGGTGCGGGTCTGGACCCGCAGCTTCGCGTCCAGGTTCGACAGCGGTTCGTCCATCAGGAAGACCTGCGGGCTGCGGACGATCGCGCGACCCATCGCGACACGCTGCCGCTGGCCACCGGACAACGCCTTCGGCTTGCGGTCGAGGTATTCCTCCAGACCGAGCAGCTTTGCCGCCTCGAGCACCCGGCGAGCGCGCTCCTCCTTGTGGATGCCCTGCATCTTCAGCGCGAAGCCCATGTTCTCGCCGACCGACATGTGCGGGTACAGCGCGTAGTTCTGGAACACCATCGCGATGTCCCGTTCCTTCGGCGGGGAGTTGGTGACATCGCGGTCGCCGATGTAGATCGATCCGTCGTTGACCTCTTCGAGCCCGGCCAGCATCCGCAGCGCGGTCGACTTACCGGAGCCGGAGGGTCCGACGAGGACCATGAATTCGCCGTCCTGGATATCCAGATCCAGTCGATCGACGGCCGCAGTATCGGTTCCCGGGTAGACCCGGGTAGCCCCCTTGAACGAGACAGTTGCCATATCCCTCACAACCGCCGGACTAGGAGATCAATTCCCCGGTGAAGTAAGTCCCCGGCTGTACTGCTTCGCCGAGCAGCTCCTGCAGCGCGACGACGGCTCGACTCGGTTGCCGGCCGGCGATCGTTGCCACCGACAAGGTCCACACCAGCCCGGGACCGGCCAGTGGCAGATGAACCACCCCGGGGATCGACGGGGCGATATCCGGTACGACGGCGATCCCGAGCCCGGCGCGGACGTACTCCGGCACCTCGCTCAGGTCCGGCACCTCGACCTGCACCCGTCTCGGCACCCCGGCCCGCTCGAAGGCCTGATCCACCATCTGCCGATTCCCGAACCCGCGCAGCATGTCGACGAACCGCTCCCCGGCCAGCTGCTCGAGCGAGACCGACGCCTCATCGGCCAGCCGATGCGACGGCGGAACCAGTACAGCGAACGGCACCGACGCCAATTCGCGCACGTCCAGCCCGCTCAGCTCTGACAGCGGCAGACCGAGCAACGCGACGTCGAGCCGCCCATGCCGTACGTCGTCGGCCAGCCCGGTCGACCCGGTCGGCGACGTCGTCACCTGTACGTCGACCAGCGGATACTTCCGGTGGAAAGCGCCGAGCAGGGGAGCGAGGTCGACCATCCCGAGCCGGGTCATCGTGCCGATGCGGAGGTTCCCGCGCAGCCCGGTCGAGGCCTCCTCGACCACCGCACGAGCGCGATCGAGCGCCTCCAGCGCAGCCTTCGCCTCCGGCAGCAGCGCGGCTCCCGCGGTCGACAGCGTCACCCGCCGGGTCGACCGGTCGAACAACGTGGTCCGCAGATCCGTCTCCAGCGCCCGGATCGCGGCCGACACCGTCGACTGCACGGTGAACAGCCGCTGCGCCGCCCGGGTGAAGCTCAACTCCTCGGCGACGGCGACGAAGTACTCGAGCTGCCGACTGTCCATCGGCCAATTATCGCCAATAGCGATAAGAGCCTGCAAGAACTTTCGTTGGACTCGATAGATCATCGGAGAGACTCTGTTGATATGTCCACAACGTTGACCTCGTCCCGCCCGGTCGCGTCCCGGGTACGGTTCGCCCATCAGCCCGGGTTCTGGGTGATCGCCGCCGCCTTCCTGATCACGATGGCGTTCTCGACCGTCCCCACCCCGCTCTACGCGATCTACCAGCGGCGAGACGGCTTCCCGACGTACCTGATCACGATCATCTTCGCGGCCTACGCGGTCGGCGTGATGGTCAGCCTCTACCTGGCCGGCCACGTCAGCGACTGGCTCGGCCGCCGCCGGGTGGCGTTGCTCGCGGTCCTCGCCGAAGCGGTCTCGGCAGCGATCTTCCTGATCTGGCCGGACGTCCCCGGTCTGCTGCTCGCCCGCTTCATCTCCGGTGTCGGCGTCGGCGTACTGACTGCGACTGCAACGGCCCACCTCTCCGAACTGCGCAAGATCGCCCGACCGGACGAAGATCCGAGCCGGTCCGCGCTCATCTCCAGCATGGTCAACCTCGGCGGTCTGGCCTTCGGTCCCCTGGTCGGCGGCGTGCTCGCCCAGTACGTCGCCTCTCCGCTCGAGCGCCCGTACGAGATCTTCCTCGTGTTGCTGCTGCTCAGTGCGGTCGGGATCGCGCTGGTCCCCGAGACCGTCGAGCGGCTGGAGGAGCGTCCGGCGTACCGGCCGCAGCGGGTCGCACTACCGCCGGCCGCGAGGCCGCTATTCTTCGCAAGTGCGATCGGTGCGTTCGCGGCGTTCTCGATCTTCGGGCTGTTCACCTCACTCGCGCCGACGTTCCTGGCCGGCGTCCTGCACCAGCCGTCACGGATCCTGGCCGGCGTCGTCACCTTCGCGGTCTTCATCGCCGGAGCCGGCAGCCAGGTCGTCTTCGTCCGGATGGAACGCCGCAACCAGCTGCGCCTCGGCCTGACCTTCATGTCGGCGGGCCTGATCGGTATCGCGGCCGGCGGCCTGATCCCGAACCTCGCGCTCTTCGTCCTCGGCGGCGTGATCGCCGGAGCGGGTGTCGGCCTGGTCTTCCGCGGTGCCGTCGCCACCGCCGCCTCACTCGCGGACGCAGGCTCCCGAGGCGAGGTCCTCGCCGCACTCTTCCTGATCGCGTACGCCGGTCTGGCGCTCCCCGTCCTGGCCATCGGCCTGGGAATCGCGCTGCTCCCGGCAGCAACGGCCCTGCTGATCTTCTCCGTACTGATCTTCATCCTGGTGAATGCGAGTGTCCCGCGGATGCTCAAACACTAAGATCCACCGCATGGGTGTGACTGTGCAGGTTGGGGATCAGGAAGCGTATCTGGCGCGAGTCGGCCGGGCAGGGATGTTGCTGCTGCCGATGATCACCGGGATCGGCGAGCAGATCCGCGAGTGGGCGGACGAGCTCGCCGCCGCCGGGATCACCGCCCTCGTCTGGGATCCCTTCAAGGGCAAGAGCACCGACAACTCGACACATGACGAACTCGCCGCGCTACTGCGCCAAAAGGACGACGACGAAGCGCTGGCCGAGCAGCGCGCCTTGCTCGACTACCTGACCGACGACCTCGGCTGCACCAAGGCCGGCGTCATCGGCTGGTGTCTGGGCGGCCGCTTCGCCCTCCTTCTGGGAGCCCGCGACCACCGCCTGGCCAACGTGGTCGCCTTCCACCCCACCAGCCCGTCGGAGCACCACGAGCAGCACACGTACGACACCATCTCCGACGCCCCCGGCATCGTCGCCCCGGTCCTCGTGAGCTACCCGAGCGCCGACGTACTCGTCCCGAACGCCGACTTCGAAGCCCTCCAAACAGCACTCCAGTCCCGCCCGGTAGGTGCAACCTTCAGCCAGTACTTCCCCGGCGCCGAGCACGGCTTCTCCGACAAGGCCCGCCACGCCAACGAAACCAACGCCGCCGCCTTCCGACTGGCCTGGCCCCAAGCCCTGGCCTTCATGAAGGCGACAACGAGTTAGGCCGCCTGGCGGCGGTGCGCGGTGGGCGTCGTACCGCGGACTCGTTTGAAGGCGACGCTGAGGGCGAACGCATTGGCGTAGCCGACTCTGCGGGCGATGGTTTCGACGGTGTCTTGAGTACTGCGGAGTTGGTCGGCGGCGAGGGTGATTCGCCAGCTGGTGAGGTAGCTCATGGGGGCCTCGCCGACGACTGCGGTGAAGCGGCGGGCGAGGCTGGCGCGGGAGACTCCGACGCGGTCGGCGAGCTCGGGGACACTCCACGGGTACGCCGGATCCTCGTGCAGCAACCGTAGTGCCGCACCAGCGACCGGATCGGTCTGCGCCTGGTACCACCCGGGCGCTTGTGATTCCGGTCGGTCGAACCACGCGCGCAACGTCACGATCAACGCGAGATCGAGCCAGCGATCCAGCACACTCTGCTGACCAGGCGACTCGCGGCGGATCTCGCCGGCGATCATGTCCATCACCGGCCCGGCCAGGTCGGCGGCCGGGACCACGAGCACCGAGGGGAGTGCGTTGACGAGTCGGCGGCTGACATCGCCGGCCACCTGATAGGTGCCGCTGGCAACCATTGCCGAGCCCTCCGCGCGACCGCCGTACGTGCGCAGCCCGAGCCGCTCGCTGTAGTCAATAGGGGCCCCAGGCAATGGTTGGCAGATGTTGCCGGGCAGGATCCGGAGCTGGGGCTCGGTGCTGACGCTGTCGCCGACCACGTACGGCGCCGGGCCGGTGAAGATCGCGACGTCACCCGGCCCCATCCAGAGCGGCTCGATCCCGTCCCGGGTGATCCAGGCGTCGCCCCGCACCATCGTCGCGAGCGCGAGCGGAGCCTCCTCGCGGATCTCCAGCGCCCACGGCGGCTCCAGGATCCCGAGGTTGAACACCCCGTCCACCGCGCGGGTCCCGGTCAGCAGATCATCGAGCACGTCCATGACCTGAGCGTATCGGACATCAAACTGCGCTGAACAGCCATGGTTAAGCTCAATTTCTCGCGATGAACTAGAGCCATGACCAACAACAACGAGATCCTCATCCTCGGCGGCAAAGGCAAGACCGGCCGTCGCGTCGCAGCTCAACTCGACAACCGCCAGATCCCCTACCGCCTCGCCTCCCGATCGAGCGCGCTGCGCTTCGACTGGTACGACGAGAGCACGTGGTCACCGACCATCGCCGGCGCAGACACGGCGTACCTGGCACCGCCGGTCGGCCCGAGCGGACTCGCCGCCGCAGGTCGCTTCGTGCAGCAGGCGGCCGACGAAGGACTGCGCCGCATCGTCCTGCTGTCCGGCCGCGGTGTCGGCAGCCCGGGCCGCGAGTTCGCCGTCTACGAAGGCCAGCTCGGCCTGGAGCACGCCGTACAGGCCAGTGGCGCCGACTGGACGATCATCCAGCCGGCCTGGTTCGCCCAGGGATTCAGCGAGGACTTCCTCCGGTACGACGTTCTGGCCGGAGAGATCCGGTTGTCGGCCGGCGACGGTGGCGAGGCGTGGATCGACACCAACGACGTCGGCGACGTGATGACCGCGGCCCTGCTCGACCAGGCCTACACCGGCGCGACCATCGCGGTGTCCGGTCCGCGCGTCCTCACCATGGCCGAGGTCGCCGCCGAGCTCACCACTGCGACCGGCCGTCCGATCAAGTACGTCGACCTCGACCCCGAGCAGCACATCGCCGAACTGATCGAGCAGGGCCAGACCCCGGAGGACTCGGAGGCGGTCCGCGACCTGTTCGCGGTGATCCGCAACCACCGCTCGGAGTACGTCTCGGACGGCGTCCAGCAGGTCCTCGGGCGCGAGCCCCGCGACTTCACCGACTGGGCCCGCGAAACCGCGACCACCGGAATCTGGGCTGAATGACCCACGGTGATCGGGCGGACACGGAAGATGATGCGAGTCGGTCGCAGCAATGTTTTGATCGATGTATGAGCATCCGCCGCACGGTCACTCCTGCCGGGGATCCGGCCTGGCTCGTCTCCGACTATCCGACCGTGAAGGCGCTGCTGCCGGATCCGCGGCTCGGGCGCACGCATCCTGATCCGTCGACAGCGCCGAAGTACTCCGAGTCCGTCGTGTTCGGGCCGCCGGCGCCGGAGACACCGACCTCCGGCGCGGATCACCAGCGGATGCGGAAGTTGCTCGGGCCGTGGTTCAGTGCGCGGCGGTTGGAGCAGTTCCGGCCGCGGGTCGAGGAGCTCGTCACCGCCGTACTGGATGATCTGGCGGAGCGAGACCGGCCGACCGACTTCCACGCGGTGGTGTCGTTTCCGCTGCCCGCGTTGGTGATCTGCGAACTGCTGGGAGTGCCGCCAGAGGATCGGGATCGGTTCCGGGGGTGGTCCGAGGACACCGCGGACATGATCGACCCGGGTCGTTCGATCGCCGGGTACACCAAGTTGGCGGAGTACATCGGTGGTCTGCTCGCACAGCGGTTGGAGCGGCCGTCCGACGATCTGTTGTCGAGCTTGGCAGCGGCGCACCTCGAGGACCCGGAGGGATTCCCACTGTTCGCGGCCGCGGCGCTCGGCGGTGGGGTGTTGTTCGCCGGTCACGAAACCACGGTGACTGCGATCGACACCGGGATCCTGCAGTTCTCGAAGCATCCGGAGCAGCAGCAGGCGCTCCGGGCCGACCCATCGCTCGTCCCAGCGGCCGTCGAGGAGATTCTGCGCTCGTCGATGCCGCTGCCGGGCAACACGGTGCGGGACGGCGAAGCGTTCGGGCTGCCGCGCTGGGCGAACGCGCCGATCGAGCTTCCCGAGGCCACGATCGCCGCCGGCGACCTGGTTGTCCTGCAACTGTCCGAGGCGAACGAGGACCCGGCGGTCGTCGGCACCGACGAGGGATTCGTCAGCACCCGGCAGCCCAATCCGCACGTGGCGTTCGGCCACGGACCCTACTTCTGCATCGGCGCTCCGCTGGCCCGGCTGGAACTCCAGGTGCTGTTCAGTCAGCTGTACCGACGCTTCCCGCACCTGGCGGTCGCCGTACCGGCGGAGGCGTTGACTGCTCGGCCGAATCAGTTCACCGGTGGGATCGAGGCCTTGCCCGTCACCTGGTAGTACAGCAGAAGGCCTTCACACCCACCTGAGTGTGAAGGCCTTCTGCTGTTCAGAGAGCTACTTGTGGTTGTGCTGGAGTTCGGTCCACTCCTCGCGGGTCATCTCCTGCAGCTCCGCCGGAGCGGTCTTCGGCTGGATGTTCGCACCCTGACCGACGGCGCCGCCGCCGAACGTGATGTTGGCCCAGTTGTTCTGGGTGGTCAGGGTGTTGTTGACGTTGTCGTCGTTGATGTCGGCCGCGGTGGTGTCGGTGGCGTCACCGTCGCAGTTCCAGTCGATCGGGCCGCTGGCGGCACCGGTCGTCGTCCGGCTGGTGCCGTTAGGGCACTTCCAGCTGGTCTTGTACGCCGAGGCCACGGCGCCGAGGCCGACCGCCTCCTTCAGGCTCGTCTCGTTCAGCGCGGCCGGGGCGATGTTGGAGTAGCTCCAGTAGAGCGTGCCGTTGGCCCGCGGAACACCGCCGAGCTGGAAGAAGTAGTTCATCACGCTCAGGTAGTTCGGCTTGTAGTTGCCGTGGTCCGAACCGCCGTGCTTGAGGCCGAGGTTGTGGCCGAGCTCGTGGATGAACGTGCCGACGTTGGTGTTGTCGGTCGCGTTCCAGTTGCACTTCGGTCCGACCGTGACGATGAACGTGTCGTTCGGGATCGCGAACGCGTTGCCGCTGCTGCAGCCGCCGCCGTAGCTGTCGGCCCAGAGCATGTAGTGGAAGACGGCCTTGCGGGCGGACTTGAAGTGGGTGTTCTTGATCGCCGTCGTCTGCGAGGCGGCCGGGTTCAGGTCGGCGTCGTAGGGGACCTGGTTGCCACCACCGAGGTTGTACGCTGCACCCCGCGCCGCACCGGCGTCGAGGTGGATCTTGATGCCGGTGGTGCCGTTCGGGTTGCTGACCGGGGCCTGCGCGAAGACCTGGACGATCCGGTCCAGGGCGGCCGTGGTGGCCAGCCGGCCGGACATGTAGTCCATCTCGACGAACAGGTCCTTCTTTTTCGGGTCGGCACCCATCGCCTTCAGGTCGACGTCGACGACGCCGTCACCGTTGGCGTCGTACCCGTTCGTCTCCCAGATGTCGGGCAGCGAGTCGCCGTCGGTGTCGGTGGCGAGGACCGCCTGGGACACGGGCGGGGCAATGTTCGGGCCGTCGGACGGTACGGCGGCCACGGCGCTGGTCGCGGCGAGCGCGGCAGCGGCGAGGGAACCGAACACAGTCAAAAAGGCAGGGCGGGGCCTCATACAGATCTCCTTGCGGGCGGGTGGTGATCTGCCCGATACCGTAGGTGATTCCGCTCACTTTCGGACAGACCGATCGGCGCCATGGCCCATTTGGGTCAGCTGGGATGGCGGACAGAACCTGACCGCTATTGATGCCAAGCTGGTCCCATGTCCGAAACCTCAGCCCGGCTGCTCTCGCTGCTCTCCTTACTCCAGGCGCGCCGTGACTGGCCGGGCGCGCTGCTCGCCGACCGACTCGAGGTCAGCGCCCGCACGGTCCGCCGCGACGTCGATCGCCTCCGCGATCTCGGCTACCCGGTGCGCGCGATCAAGGGACCGGACGGCGGCTACCGGCTCGACGCCGGCGCCGAGCTGCCGCCGTTGCTGTTCGACGACGACCAGGCGATCGCGGTCGCGGTCGCGCTGCAGACCGCGACCACCACAGTGACCGGTATCGAGGAAGGTGCCTTGCGGGCGCTGGCCACGGTTCGCCAGGTGATGCCCGCGCGGCTGCGCCAGCGGGTCGACGCGCTCCAGGTGACAACCATCGACCGATACCCGAACCGCCGTACGACGGTCGACTCGAACCAGCTCATCGCGATCGGGATGGCTGTTCGGGCGCAGGAGGTACTGCGGTTCGACTACCAGTCACCGGGTGCGCCCGAGGGGGAGTGGTTGCCGCCACGGAAGGTGGAACCGCATCACCTGGTCACCTGGGGTGGGCGGTGGTACCTGATCGGCTGGGATCTGGATCGTAAGGATTGGCGGACGTTCCGGGTCGACCGGATGACGCCGAAGACGCCGACCGGGCCGCGGTTCACACCGCGCGAACTACCGGCCGCGGATGTCGCGACGTACATCTCGAGGCAGTTCAAGACGAAGGAGCAGTTCCCCTGCCGCGGTGAGGCAGTGCTGCAAGTCCCCGCCAGCGAGGTCGCGCCGTGGTCCGGACAGGACACGATGGTCGAGGAGGTCACGGCGACCAGCTGCCGGGTAACCATGACGGCCTGGTCCTGGGTCGGCCTCGCCGCCCGATTCGCCATGTTCGAGTGCGATCTGGAGCTCGTCGGGCCCCCTGAACTGATCGAAGCCGCCCACCACATCGCCACCCGCTTCCAGGAGACTCCCCGATGACGGACGAACTGATCCTCGCCGACGCAGCTGCCTGGCACGACTGGCTCGCTGCGAATCACCAGACCAGTGACGGTGTCTGGTTGGTGTGTGCGAAGAAGAACGTCACCACGCCGACCAGCCTCGCTGTCTCCGACGCACTCGACGAAGCGTTGTGCCACGGCTGGATCGACGGCCAGCGCAAGACCCGCGACGAATTCACCTTCCTGCAGCGCTACACCCCCCGCCGCGCCCGCAGTACCTGGTCCCAACGCAACGTCGAATACATCGCCCGCCTCGAAAAGGCCGGCCGCATGCAACCAGCCGGCTGGGCCGAAGTCGACCGAGCCAAAGCCGACGGCCGCTGGGCCAACGCCTACAGCGGCTCCGCCAACCTGGAGATCCCAGCCGACCTGGCCGCCGCCATAGCCGCCGTACCCCAAGCCCAGGCCATGTTCGACATCCTCACCAGCGCCAACCGCTTCGCCGTGGTCCACCGAGTCAACAGCGCCAAACGCCCCGAAACCCGCACCCGCCGCATAACCCAGTTCGTAGACCAACTATCCCGAGGCGAAACCATCTACCCCCAAAAACGATCCCTGTAGTCCCCTCGCGCCGGGCACGCGCGCTCCTACCAGCCTGGCGGTCCGGCCCACACTCTGTACCTATTGGTATGTACACTGCTCGGCATGAGCGTAGAAGCGATTACTCGGCAGGTTGTTCTTGATCAGGTGCTTCCGGCTGATCTGCCGGTTCGGCGGGTGCAGGCTCGTCGGATCACGATGTTGCCGGACACTGCAGTCGGGGTGCACACGCACAACGGGCCGGTGTTCGGCAGTATCGAATCCGGGTCGGCGATCTATCAGTTGCGCGATGAGGCCGAGGTCGTGCTCAAGCCTGGGGACCTCTTCTACGAGCCGGCGGACGAGCTCATCCGGTTCGACGCAGGTCCGGACGGTGTCACGTTCCTCGCCTACTTCCCGGTGACCGATGGGCAGGAGCCGTTGCTGGAGTTAGTAGAGGACCGGGTTCAGGGGTGAGGAGATGACGTCACCCGGTTCGGTGCCCGGCATCCAGGACAGGTCGTTGCGTTGGGCGTCGTTGACCGGTTCGGAGATCTCCATGGTGGCGTCGACGTAGATGATCGTCATCACCCGGCGCGGTACGTCGGTGGTGTTGGGTGGCGCGTGGTGGAACGTCCAGCCGAGGTGGTAGCTGACCTCGCCGAGTTCGAAGGGCTCGGACACCTCCGGGAACTCCTGCTCAGCAAGCGTCTTCTGCAGTACCCGCTCGGATTCGTCGCTGATCGGGAGGTCGCGGCCGTGCTCGAAGGTGTGGCTACCGGCGGCGAACGAGAGCGGCCCCATCTCCATCGGCGTTTCCTGCAGAGGCACCCACACCGTCACGCACCGGTCGGTCGCGAACGGCCAGTAGTACTGGTCGGCGTGCCACGGCGTCACGCCGCCGCCGGACTCCTTGTACAGCGCCTGATCGTGGTACAGCCGGACCGATCGCACGCCCAGCAGTTGCGTGGCGATCTTCGCGAGCCGTGGTGAGGAGACGAACTCCAGCACCTTCTCGCTGTGCTGCCACAGGTTCGTGACCTGCAGGAATGCTTTGCCGTACGTGTCCCGCTCCGCCAGCGGCACGTGCTGGGTGTTCAGCTCGATGACCTTCCCGGTGATCTCCGGTTCGTACGCCGCGATCGTCTCGGGACTCAGCACGTTCTTCAGTTTCACGAAGCCGTGCTGCTTGAAGTGCGCGAGATCAGCCTGACTGAGCGTGTAGCCGGCTTCGAGCTCGGAGCGGGTAACAGTCATGGGACCCCAGGGTCCCCGGGGTTTCCGTCGTTGTAAAGATCACTGATCAAATCGTCCCGGTATACGTGAGCGCGAAGGTGGCACACGGGAACAGGAAGAGCGACGCCAGCACGATGATCCCCCTGAACGACTGCCGCGGCCCGATCAGCCTGCGGTAGGCGACGACCAGCACCGGCACCATCACCACCTCGAGCACCAGCATGCTGCGCGGGATGATCGTGTCCGTGGCGGCCAGGATCACGGACAACGCCGCGGCCGCGATCCAGGCGCCGTACCCGAGTCTGTACGTCGTTCGCGCGCCGTAGCGGACCGCGATCGTCTGGTACCCGGCGGCGCGGTCGGCGTCCAGATCGGCCAGCGTGGTCGGCAGGTAGAGGCCAATGGCGGCGAGCGTCCCCTGTAAACCCATCAGCCACGGGAAGTCGCTGAGGTCGGGATTGATCGCGGCCCAGCCGGCCAGCGGGCCGAAGGCGCCCAGGGCCAGCGCATTGACCGCGACATCGAATCCGGCCCGGGTCTTCAGCCTGACAGGCGGCACACTGTAGGCGTAGCCGAGCAGGACCGCGAGCAGCACACCGAGCGCGAAGACGACCCCGACATGCAGGCTGATCCCGACCGCTGCGACCGCGGCCGCGAACGCCAACCGTTTCGCCGCGCGCAGCGTGATTCGCCCGTCCAGCAAGGGCGATTTCGCCTTGCGCGGGTTGAGTCGGTCGCTCGGCAGGTCGTACGCGTCGTTGACCGCGAGGACGGCGAGCCAGACCAGCGGGCCCATCACGACCGCGCCGACGATCAGCCGCGGCCACTCCTCCAGCGGCGGGATCAGCTCCCGCGTCGCGAGCAGGATGCCTACGTAGTAGGGCACGATCGAGACGACCCAGAACGCCGGCCGCCCGACCGCGATCACATCACGAACCCTGTGCGGTACTGTCCGGGCTATCGCGGTGGTGGCCACACCACCACTCTCCTCCTGCGAACCCGGACCACACCTCCCTCTGACGCGTGAGACCCCTCACTCTCCAGCGTGGATGTGAGCAAGGGAACCATTCTCGAGCGCGACCCACACCGACCCATCGGTGTCGACGGCCAGCCCGTGCGGCTCCGACCCTTCGCCCAGCTCGAGCACCTCGACCACCGTGCCCGAGGCATCGAGTCGCGCCAGCGAACCCGAACCCCACAACGTGATCCAGCACCCGCCGTCCGCGGTCGCCACCACGGCATGCGGCTTCGACCCCGGCGGCAACGGGAACTCCTCGATCTTCCCGTCCGCGCCGATCCGCCCAGCCTGATCCGCCTGCAGTTCCACGAACCAGACCGCATCGGGGCCGGCGCTGATCCCGACCGGCCCTGCACCGGAGGTCGGCAACGGGTACGTCGTCACCTCGCCGGTCGTGGTCATCCGCCCGATCACATTGCCCTGGTTCAGGGTGAACCACAGCTCACCGGAGGAGGCAGTGATCATCGCCGGAAACCCACCGGCAACCCCGATCGGGTACGTCGTCACTTCCCCAAGAACCGTGATCCGCGCGACCTGATCCGTGCTCATCAACGTGCACCACAAGGCATTGTCGGGTCCGACGCAGATCCCGTACGGCGCGCCTGGGACCGCGATGGCCGAGATGTTGCCGGAGGCATCGATACGGCCGACCTGATCGTCACCACTCCGGGTGAACCAGACGCCGTCGGTGCCGGCCGTGATCACCATCGGACGTGCGGCAGGCGCGCCCAGGTCATAACGCTCTTGGCTCGACCGTGAAGAACGGACGATCGCGCCGGCATGCACCAGCGTGGTCCACACTTCACCGGCCACGATCGCGACGCCGTACGGGCCCTCACCCGGACCAGAGATTTCAGTGTGTGACAAGGCAGGACTCCTTCAGATCGAGAACGGCGCCGCGCCAGCGCGAGACGAACCGGCGGTCGTGGCTGACCACGACGAGCGCTCCGGCGTACCGGTCGAGCGCTGCCTCCAGTTCCTCGACCAGGACGAGCGACAGATGGTTGGTGGGTTCGTCGAGCAGCAGCACGTCGTACGGCGTACTCAGCAGGCGGGCCAACGCGAGCCGGCGGCGTTGTCCGGTGGACAGGTCGCCGACCCTCGTCGACAGCTGGTCCGCGCGGAACAACCCCAGCCCGGCTGCGCCCTGATGACGGGCGAGCGCCGTCCGGAGCGGTTCGTCGGGACGCGGTTCGGTGGCCGCCTGGTGGAGATAGCCGATCCGCCCGCGGCGTTCGACGTACCCGGAGTCCGGTTGCAGCCGGCCGGCGAGGACGTCGAGCAGGGTGGACTTGCCGATGCCGTTCGGTCCGGTGATCAGCAGGCGGCCACCGGCCGGTACGTCGATCGAGGTCGGCCGGAGCCGTTCCTCGACAGCGACTCCGATTGCGCTCAGCCCGGCCGCCGATCCGGTCGTCCGCAGCGACGCGGTGAAGCGCAACGGCTTGGCCGGAATCGGTGCCGGATCCTCCTCCAACCGGCGCAGTCGCTCCTTGGCATTGCGGATCTTGCTGCGCTCCGCCTCGTTCACCCGGCCGGTCGCGCGGTCGTAGGCGACCTTGTTGTTGTCCTTCATCGGCCGCCCATAGGCAACCCGGTCTGCCGTGGTGCGGACGGTGGCGCGCATCGCGGCGACGTCGTCCTCCCACTGCTGCCGGGCCTGTTCGAGCCGCGCCCGCTCGGCCGCCTTCTCCACCAGGTAACCCTGGTAGCCGTTGCCGTACCGCGTGATCCGGTGCGTGTCACCGTCGACCTCGAACAGCGTCGAGGCGACCCGTTCCAGGAACGCGCGATCGTGCGAGACCACCACGGTCGTGCCTCGCCGTGAGCGCAGGTGATCCTCTAGCCAGGTCGCGGCCGTCACATCCAAATGGTTGGTTGGTTCGTCGAGCAGCAGGATCTCCGGCGACGAGGCCAGGACCGCGGCCAAGTGCAACCGAGCGAGCTCGCCACCCGACAGCTCCGCCAATCGGCGGTCCGCGGGAACCATGCTCAGTCCGAGCCCGTGGGTGGCCCGCGCGAACCGGGCGTCCGCGTCGTACCCCTCCCGGAGTTCGAACTCCGCCTGCAACTCGCCGTACTCGTCGAGAACGTCGAGCTCACCATCAGCAAGGCGAGCCTCGAGTGCGCGGAGCCGAGCCTCGATCCGGCGGAGGTCGGCCAGCGCGTGATCGGCGAGGGCGGCGACGTCGAGCTCGAGCGGCAGCGGGTTGTCCTGGGCCAGGAAGCCCAGGCTGCCAACAGCGGTCACCGAGCCCTCGGCGGCCGGCTCCAGCCCGGCGGCGATCCGGAGCAGCGTCGACTTGCCGGAACCGTTCTCGCCGATCAGTCCGCTGACCTGCCCAGGCGGGAAGGCGCAGCTGACCCGATCAAGGACGAGCTGATGGTCGAACGACTTGGTGACCTCGTGCAAGGACAGCTGGGTAGACATACGTGTGCTCCTGACTCTCGCGGGTTCGGACGGACGAACGGCGGGTCAGAAAGATCACGGGCCAACTCCTTAATGCGACGAATGTTGCGTTAAGATGATGACATGACCGAGACCGATCGCGCAAGCAGGCCGGGTGGACGGACTGCGCGCGTGCGCGCCGACGTACTGGCTGCTGTTGCCGCCGAGCTGGCCGAGTACGGGTACGACGGGCTGACGATCGACGGGGTCGCGGCGCGATCCGGCGTCCACCGGACGACCGTGTATCGGCGGTGGAAGACGGTGGCCGGGCTGCTTGTCGACCTGTTGCAGACCGACGACGACTGGGCTCCCGCCGACACGGGTTCGCTCGAGGGCGATCTGATCGCGCTCAATCGCGAGGTGTACGACGCCCTGACCGAGCAACCGTCGGTGACCCAGGCCGTGATCGCCGCGTCCTTCCGTACGCCGGAAGCTGCGGAGGCACTCACGGCGTTCTGGGCCGACCGCTACCGCCGCTCGGCCGTCGTCGTCGAGCGAGCGATCGCGCGGGGCGAAGTGCCGGCGACGACGGACGCCCACGAGATGGTGGTCGCGGCGACCGGGCCGCTCTATCACCAGCTCGTTCTGCTCAAACAACCGCTGACACGGGCGGCGGCCGACCGGTACGCCCGGCTAGCCTCGGGGATGTGACTGGGCGATTGATCGATGAAGTCGTGGTGGTGACCGGGGCTGCCCGCGGGATCGGTCGTGCGGTGGCCGCGAAGGCAGCCGCCGAGGGTGCCGCGGTCGGGCTGATCGACGTACTGGCTGGTCAGCTCGCGGCGACCATCACCGAGCTCCAGGCGACCGGCGCGCGAGCCGCGTCCGTGGTCGGCGACATCACCGACGAGACCTCTGTCGCTGCAGCGGTCACGCAACTGGCGGCCGAACTCGGCCCGGCAACCGTGCTCGTCAACAACGCAGGCAAGAACGCGTACGCCGACGCGACCCAGATGACGGTCAAGGAGTGGGACGCCGTCTTCGACGTCGACCTGAAGGGCGCCTGGCTGATGGCGCGTCAGGTCCTGCCCGCCATGATCGAGAACCGCCACGGCGCGATCGTCAACATCGCCTCGATCCACTCGTCCCTCACCACCGCCGGCATGTTCCCGTACGCCGCCGCCAAGTCCGGCCTGGTCGGTATGACCCGCTCACTGGCCCTGGACGTCGGTCCCCACAACATCCGCGTCAACGCCGTCAGCCCCGGCTACATCGCCACCGACCTCCTCGAAGAGTTCTTCACCAACTTCCCCCACGAACGCGACCACGCCGTCACCGTCCACCCCCTCAACCGCATCGGCACCCCCGAAGACGTCGCCGAGGTCGTCTGCTTCCTGGCCTCCCGCGCCGCCGCCTTCGTCACCGGCGCCAACTGGTCGGTCGACGGCGGCCTCGGCGTCCGCTACGCCTGACCTCAGCCGGTCGGGTGGTAGGCGCAGGCCTCGTTGAGGTCGGGGGCGGTGGGTTTGGGGGTCGGTTTGCGGGTGGAGGGGGCGGTGGGTTTCGGGGCGGCGGGCTTGGCCGGTGGGTTCAGGTGCCGCTGGATCAGTTGCCGCATGGCGTCGTACTTCGGGTTGCGGCCGTTGGGGTAGTTCTTCTGCTTGTCGAGGTCGATGTTGGTGATGGGGGCGTTCTTGATCCGCTGCCCGAGGGTGACGAAGGCGGGGAGGATGGTCTGCGGGATGTCGGTGCGGACCAGGTTCTCGCCGGCCTTGGCCAGGTCGAGGTAGTTGGCCAGGACGTTCTGCGGGGTGGCGCGTTCGACGATGGCTTTGACGGTGCAGCGCTGGCGGGCCTGGCGGGCGTTGTCGGCACCTAGGACCTTGTAGCGGCCGCGGGCGAACCAGAGCGCGTCGGTACCGTTCAGGTGCCGATTGGGTCCGGGTTCGAGGTAGCGGCTGGGCGGGATCTTCTTGTCGTCGTTGCCGCCGACGGGGACCCGGTAGTTGATGTTGACGGTGATGCCGCCGAGGGCCTCGACGAGCTGGGCGAAGCCGGCCAGGTTCACCTGCACGTAGTAGTGCAGCTTCAGGCCGAGCGCCTCGCTGATGGACATCTTCAGTACGTCGGCGCCCGGGTTGTCGGAGGGCCCGATCAGATCGCGGTACTCGGCGGGGATGATCCGGTACATCGCGTCGAGGTAGAAGTTCGGCTGTTCCTTCGGCCCGTTCGGATCCCAGTAGCCGGTCGGGAACCGCTTGTGCAACGCAGTGCCCTCCGGGAACGGCATCCGCATCCAGTTCCGGGGCAGCGAGATCAGGGAGGTCTTGCCGGTCCGGGTGTCGATGGTCGCGACCATCACCGAGTCGGTCCGGGTGCCGTCGCGGCCCTCGCCGTCGTCGGCGCCGAGGAGCAGGACGTTCAGGCGGGGGATCTGGGCCCACGGGTCCTTGGTGTTGTTGATCTTCGGCCGGGTCTGGCTCTTCGACTGCGTCCCGGAGAACACCTTCTCCACGAGCTGCCGCTGCGCGATCAGCGTCTGCGCACCGAGCGCCGTACTCGTCGCCATCGCGAAACAGACCAGCCCGATCACCGCGGACCCCGCCAGCCGCGCGCCCGGCCCGGCGGACAGTGGCCGGAGCATCTTGTACGACGTGACCAGCACCGCGACCCAGTACAGCGCGATCACGCCCAGCCCGACCACCATCCCGAGCAGTACGTCGGGGTTCAGGGCCCACGTGATCACGTCGTCGCGACGAGCGAGCGCCAGGTACGCGGCGGCGCCGTACAGGCCGAGGCTGAGGGTGACCAGCACTGCCCCGAGGCGCCGCCGCCCGGCCACCAGGTAGCCGGCCCCCGGCAGCAGCACCCCCACGATCGCCAGCGCGAGCGCCCCGATCCCGGACCGCTCCCGACGCCTCGCCCGTCGCGCACGGGACCCAGGCTTGCTCCTCGAGGACATGGGCTCCACTCATCGGCCGGCGACAGGGCAATGGACGCGGCCCCCCGACCGCGTCCACCCCTACGATTCGCTGACTCCGCAAAAAGTTCGGCTGCCTCCCGAAACCTGTCCTGTTCCTGTCATGGGTCTCACCAGGTGGCGGCCGGCATCACGACCACCACGGGGTTGCACCGGAGACGTCGCGGAGGGCGTTGGTTGCGCAGTGCACCTCGCCGCCGCCCAGGTGCGACCAGAAGAAGTTCTCGACCCAGTGCGCCCGGACGCCGTTGCGGGCGAGCGCACGCTCGGCGGTCTGCCGGAAGACGTCACGCCCGTTCAACCGGGGACCGTGCGGATCCGGTACGGCGAACTGCCGATCGGTGAGCGAGAGTCCGTTGACGAGACCCGGCGTCAGCGCCTTCAGCAGGCCGTACTCGGGAACGCGGTCGAAGTACACCGGCAGCCGGACCAGCTCGTCAGCACGCAGACCGGTCGCCTTCAGCAGGATCGCGAGCTGCTCGTCGATGTGCTGCGCAGCCGCCTCGTTGTCGGCCAGCTTGGCGGCGGCGAGGAGCGAGTCGACCGTCGGCTTCGACGTGGAGTTGGTGTCCGCGAAGAGCCGCTGATTCCCACCGCCGCGCCTCTGCACGTCGCGCAGAAGCTGAGCCGCGAGCCGCGGATCGGCGACCGCGAGCGTCCACCCGCGAGCGTTCTCAGCCCGGATGACATGCGTGGTCTCGTCCGCATGCCCGATCATCAGCCAGGACGTATCGATCACCACCGGCGGCTGATAGCCCTGACTCGTGACCATCTTCAGGTACGCCGGATCGGGCCGCCGCTCGCCCGCGCCGTACACGATCCGCCCCTGTGGATAACCGTCGTACGGCGGGAGCGTCTCCAGGTTGCCACCCATGTTCAGCAGGTCGTCGAGACCGGGGGAGGCCTTCGTGGCGAGCTCCTGGACGACGCCGACGTCCGGACCACGGAGGTCCCGATAGATCAGCCGGCCCGCGGGTCGCGGAGTGGCGACTCCGTCGAAGTCCCAGACATTGCCGGACCGGATCAGGATCCGCATCGTGTGCGGACCGCCGACGCCCGGCATGCTCGCGGTGGCCGGTTCGAACGTGTCCTGCAACCACATGTCCTTCCAGCCCTCCGCCGTACCGGTGACGAACTTCAGTCGCGCCCCGGCCGAGCTGGACGCCGCACGCAGCGTCCGAGCGAACGGCTGCCACTCACCCGGTACGCCGTCCTGGTACGGCGGCGATCCGTTCCACCAACCTGGTCCGTTGTTCGGCCGGCCGGCCAGCACGGTCTGAGCCGGCTGCAGGTCGTTCTGCAGCATCAACGGCGCAACACGCATCTGTACGACGTCCGTGCTGCTCCGACCGTTGTCGCGCACCGTGAGCGTGACCGTGATCCGCCCGTCCCACCGCGCCGGGTCGCGAACGATGTCACGCCCTTCCAGCCCGAGCCGCACCCCGCCCCGCAACTGAGCCGCAGTCAAGCTCCCGATGGGGCGCGCAGCGACGAAGATGCGTGCCTTGTCCGCCGGGCTGATCGTGACCGTCCCACTCGCGGTCGCGGAAAGGTTGCGTAGGGCATCGATCTTCAGCGGGGCCAGGTCGGCGGCATCGCGGGGACCGTTGATCCGGTCGTCGGCGGCGTCGTTGCAGGCGGCGAGCTTGTCGTCGACCGTCCGCCCCGGTGCGTTCAAGTCGGCCGGAGCGACGGTGCAGCGGCGTTCGTCGTCGTCCAGGTTGGGCAGGAAGATCGCGCCGCGGGTGTCGGTCCAGGTGTCCCGGCCGGCGTCGTCGGCCGCGGTCAGCAGGCCGTCGCGGTTGACGTCGGCGGTCAGGTGCGCAGGTGGTGCCGCCCCCCAGGCAGCAAGCACGGGGGTTCCGGCGGTGAGCAGGGTCGCGGCGGCGAGGCCCGCGGTCCAGCGTCTCATCGGAGCTTCTCCTTTTATGATACGGACGTGCTTTTTCCACCACGAATCTAACACGGCCGTATCAGAACCGGGAGGTGGAGAAACGATCTCCACCCACAGAGTGAGAAGGGTTTGTGCCCTTCCAGGCAAGAGGAGGTGAGTGGACACCCGCCAGGGTGTCGTGAGGAGAGGGACTCGATGCGCCGCTGGACTGCTGTCAGGATCGCCGGACTCGCCGTGGTGGCGGTCGTCGGCGCCGGAGTGCTCTTCCAGCTCCCGGCCAGCCCGTTCGACCGCGGCGGCAAACCCGAGCGGCCGGCCGTCGGTGCCGAGACGCCCGTGCGGAACGCAGCGTCGAAGGGTGACCCCGGTGACAAGCCGGCCGAGACGCCGCCGCAGTCGTCGACCACCCCGCAGCGGCCCAAGCCGGCGATCACCTATCCGCAGCGCGGCAGCGTGAACTTCACCGTGCTCCCCGCCGATCCGGACCACCGCGTGATCGGTACTGCGGGAGACCTGCTCAAGTTCCAGATCGCCATCGAGGGTGGGATCAAGGGCATCGACCAGGCCGCGCTCGCCAAGTTCGTGCGGGACACGTACGGGGCCCCGCAGGGCTGGACCACCGGCGGCAAGTGGCGGTTCCAGCAGGTCGGACCGGGGGAGCAGAGCGACTTTCGGCTGATGTTCGTCACGCCGGAGACCCGCGACATCTACTGCGGCTACGCCCCGGATCGCTATACGAGCTGCCGGATCGGCGACCGGGTCGTGCTCAACATCGCCCGCTGGGCGCACGGCGTCCCGAACTATGGCGCCTCACTGGCGACCTACCGCCAGTACATGCTCAACCATGAGACGGGACACCGCCTCGGCTACGCCCACCAGCTCTGCCCCGGTGTCGGCCAGCCCGCACCAGTCATGCAGCAGCAAACACTCGGCTTGCACGGCTGTACGGCGTACGCGTGGCCCTACCGCGGTGATTCCCTCTACCGGGGTCAGCTCGGCAAGTACAACGACCCGATCCCCGGCACCTAAAAGATCTAGTTCTGCAGCAGCACGTTCGGTAGGGCCTGGCTGGGACCGGATGTGACCGCGGCCGACTCAAGACCGTCGGCCACCGTGTGCAGCAGCCGGACCAGGTGGGCGGCGTCGTCCGGACCGAGGATGCCGGTGACGACATCGAGGACGCGGACGGTCAGACCGTCCAGCTGGGACAAGCGGGCCTGACCCAGCGCGGTGACCACGACCTGCCGGCCACTCCGGACCATGCCGAGCGCGGCCAGGTCGGAGATGGCGAGCTCGGCCTCGGCCGTGGTCGTACCTATCTGCTCGGCAACGCCCTCGGCGGTGTTCCGTCCGTTCGCAATAGCGCTCAGCACCAGGGCCGCCGGCATCTTCAGGCCGACAGCGTCCTGCAGGCCGAGGATGAGCGGATGGGCATGGCCGCGCACTCGCTCGACCGCGTCGAGCAGCCGCAGCGCGTCCCCGACATCACCGATCAGGTGCTCGGTCTGCACGGCGGCGAAGGCCGTCGGCTCGACCGGGGCAGGCGATCCCACAACCCCGTCCGCTGCCGGCCTGCGCAGCGCGAGGGCCTGGGTTTCCTCGTCTTCGATGGTCACGAGATCCAGCGTACGGAGTCGTTCCGACAGCTCGGCGTGTCGTTCCTGAGGAAAGCCTATGAATCCAGAACCCATCGTCATCTACCCTCGCGGCCATGCAGCTGAATGGGAAACGTGCCCTGGTCATCGGTGGCGGCGGAGCCGGTATCGGACGTGCGGTCACCAATATGTTCGGTGCCGAGGGAGCCGCGGTGGTGGTCGCCGATCTCGACCCGGCCCGAGCGGCCGAGGCTGCTGACCAGGTGCGTGCCGCCGGAGGTACGGCGTACCCGGTGAGCGGTGACGTGCGCTCGCTCGCCGACCTCGAGGCCATGGTCGCGGGTGCGGTGGAGAGCCTCGGCGGACTCGACATCCTCGTCACGGTCGTCGGCGGACAGGTCGCGTTCGTCCCCGCGGTGAAGCTGCACGAGATGGCCGACGAGGACTGGGACACCATCTACGAGGTCAACCTCCGGTACGTCGCCCGCGCCGTCCGGACTGCCCTGCGGGTCTTCCTTGCGCAGGGCACCGGTGGCTCGATCGTGAGCGTCGGTTCGGTCACCGGATTCATGGCCGCACCCGAGCAGGCGGCGTACGGGGTGATGAAGGCCGGCATCCTCAGCCTGGCCCGGACGGTCGCCGCCGAGTACGCCGCCGATGGCATCCGGATGAACGTCGCTGCGGCCGGTGCGATCGCCACCGCCGTGAATACGGCCCCGACCGGAGAATGGGTCGACGAGATCCCCCTCGGTCGCTACGGCCGCTCCGAAGAAGTCGCGGCTGCCGTTGTCCACCTGGCCTCCGACGCCTCGGCGTACACGACCGGGCAGCAGTTGGTCCTGGACGGTGGCGTCTCCGTCCGCGGGCCGTTCGGGTAAAAATCGCTAAAGTCGAAAATGTGCTCGAACAATTCGAGTCCGGCCGGTCCGAAAAAGTTTGCCCGGACTCGGAGAAATCGAGATCGGTGCGTGACCTCCGGCTCTGATGCTCCGTTGCATCTGATGTGACGGTGAACACCTACGGCGCATCGTCACCGCGCTCGCCCGCGAATCCTTAGGCCGATCACCGCGAGAATTTGCCAGGAGGACCAGTGACAACCGCCACCGCCACCCAGACCATCGAGCGCCGTCGCGTGCGGGTCTGGTTCGGTGAGCATGTGATCGCCGACTACAACGCCGAGCCGGCGTTGGCCGAGCGGTACGCCCACGCCATGAGCCGTCGTTTCGCCGGACTGCGGGTCACCAACGACCCGATGCCTGCTGTCGACCGGCTCCCCGACCCCCTGCCCGGCGAGCGCATGTGGGATGTAGCACCCCGCTGAGAGATTTCCGAAGTTCTTTCGTCGTCCGTTTCTCACCAGACAACCCACCCGGACGACGGCCGGCCGAGAACCTCACCTCGACCACAAAGACACTTCGGTTCGGCGGCAAGTGAGCGTTGGCGTTCTGCTCCTCACTTGCCGCCGCATTTCTCAGCAACCAAATGCGCCTGATTCCTGAATACCTTTCACCGTCCGCACCGGTCTCCCCAGCCCGGTGCGGACGTTTGTGTTCAGGGTCGATCAGTAGACCTCGATGTCGTCGAGGAAGACTCCGTCGGCTGATGGGGTGAAGGTGCGGGTGAAGGCGACCTTGACGTGCTGGGCCTGGACCGGGGTGAAGCGCACTTCGAAACGGTTGCCTGAGGCATCGTTCGGTCGACTCACCACTGGACCGCGCTCGGTCCAGTTCACACCGTCGTCGCTGGTCAGCACCCGGACCGTGTCGGGACGATAGCCCGAATACTCGACGTACCCCTGGACCTCGACTGCGCGGACGGTCTTGCGGCTCCCGAGATCGAAGCTGAGGTCGAACGACTTCGTCTCCCCGGCACCACCCTGGATGACGTACGGCCGCCCGTCACCGAAGTTGTCGGAGATGACGCCGTCGGTGGACTCCAACAGGGTGCTGTCCGGGAAGCCCTTCGGCGGCTCCCAGGACTTGTCGTAGGTGCGCCCGCCGACCAGGTTCTCGCGCGGCAGCGGCGCTCCGGCGACCTTGAATGTCAGCAACCCGTCCACCGGCGCCTTCAGCCGCACGTACCGTGCCTTCGCGTTCAGCCCCACGAAGTCCTCACCACCGTCGGCCTTGGTACGCGTCCCGGCATCGACCCAGCTGACTCCGTCGTACGAGGTCTGGATCGTGTACTCGGCCGGATGCGTCGCACCCCACTTCAGATACACGCCGTCGACCTGATGCTGCGACCCGAGATCGGCCAGGGCACCGGACTTGATCGTCGAAGCCAGGTCCCGCGCAGCGAGTGGTTTACCAGCGGCCGCATCCAGCACCAGCGCGCGGATCCGCTCCATGTAGGTGACGTCGCCGGTAAACGTTCCAGGCTTGCTCGCGAGAGCCAGTGCCAGGTCAGTGGCCAACTGCGGATTGGTCTTCTTCAGGATCTCGACGACCTCCCAGTCCTCGATCCCGTCCCGCATCGACTCGAGCCGGATGGTCCGCTCCAGCAAGTTCTTGTGCTTCTGGTCCGGATTGACCACCCAGAAGTCACCCTTGACGTCCTGGTCGTCCATCGAGATGTTCCAGTTGTTGAAGGCCCAGTGCAGATGACCGTTCGCGCCCCGCGCCGCGGCCAGCCAGCCGATCAGTCGCTGGTAGTACTCCGGCTGGTCGATGAAGCGGTTGAGGAAGCCCTGGGTCGGGATGTTGCAGTTGTAGAGCCAGAGGTCCTTGCCCTTGGCCCGTTCCGCGTCAAAGGTCTTCGGGTTCCACTCGTAGTTGAGCAGGTTCGGGATCATGATGTCTTCACGCTCGGCGACCTGGGAGGCGACCGGGTCGTGGAAGGTCGCGTCGCCGATCTTCACGTCCGGCCAGACGGCCTTCACCTTGTCGAAGATGCCGTTCCAGCCCTTGTCGCCCGACTCGCCCTTCGGCTCGTCACCGATGTGCATCCACCACTTGTCCGTCCACCCCTTGGCCTTCACATGGTCACGGAGCGCACCGACGTACTGCTGGATCCAGTCGTCGGCCTCGGCGGATGTCCAAGGCACGTACTTCTTCACGGTCCTGCCGTCCGCGTCGCGGACCAGCGTCTCGACGTCCCAGACGGTTGAGTAGCCGGGACCGCCGTTCACCCAGAAGCCCTCGAGCCGGCTGACCGTGCCGCGGTCGGTGAAGAACTTCACCACCTGGTCGACCTTCGACCAGTCGAAATGAACCTTGCCGGCGGCATCGACCTTGGTGTCGCCGGCCAGCAGCAACGTGGTCATCGGCAGCGTCAGGTTGTTGTTGCGGTAGTCGCGGCGCAGGTCCGCGTAGTCCTCCATCAGCTTCCACCACTTCGGGGTGAACGGGGAGAAGCCGTAATTCGCGAGCATCGTTTCGACGCCGCTGGGCGGGGGCTGGTGCGAGACCGTACCGAAGAACAGCGTCCACTCGACATCGGTGAAGCCGCTGTCCTTCGTGTCCGGGATCGTCACCGGCCGGACGTTCACCGACAGCGGGATGGTCTCGGTACCACGGTCGGTCTCGATCCGGACCGTGCCGCGGTAGACCCCACCGGCGACGTACTTCGGGATGTGGACCCGGACCCAGATCGGTTGGGTCCGGTTGGCCGCGACCGTGGTCGAGCGGTCGTTGGACAGGCCGTCCGGGAAGTCGTCGGGGGCCGGCCGGCTCGGGGCATAGACGTACTGGTTGCCACCGAAGACCGAGTTGTGGTTGAGCGCGGTGAACTTGACGAAGTTGTAGCTCAGTTCGGACGGCGGGATCTGCCGGAAGCCGGCGGTGAGCGGGGTGAAGCTGACCCGCTTGATGGTGAACGCACGGTCGCGGCGGATCACGACCTGCCCGGCCTCGAACTCGTTCCGGGCGGAGTCGAGCGCGAGCGTCGTACCGGCGCCGGTGTCGGTCGGCAGCGAGTCGGGGAAGACGTGGGTCGCGGCGCGGGCCGCCCACACCTGGGAGTGCTGGGTGTGAGCGATGGACGGAGTGGTGGACGCGGTGATGGTCGCCGTGACCAGGACGGCGGCGAGCAGTCTGGACGGTCTCATGCCGTCATTGTTCGAGCGTCCGGCGGACCAGGCCAACAAACCTGACTAGACCAATGCCGAAACTTCCCGTCGCGACGCGGTCGCAGGTGCGTCGAACGGTTCACCGGAGCAACACCCGATGTCCATCCGGAAAGGCGATGATCCGGCGGATTTCCCTTTGTCAGGAGGAAGTAACGATGGGGCACTCGCACTCCGCCGGTCACGGCCATGGGCACGGACACGGTCACGGCCACGGACACGGTCACGACCACTCGCACGACCATCACCACCCCAACACCGAGCTGGACGCGGCCACGCTCGCCGCGCTCGACGAGTCGGTGCCGGACAGCGACCTGACCCCGGCCGAGGTCTCCCGCCGCGGGCTGCTCCGCTCGGCCGGCATCCTCGGCGGTACGGCGGCCCTCGCCGTCACCGGCGCTCAGTTCGCGGCCGCCAGCGCCCCGAAGGACGGCTGGATCTTCAGTCACGGCAACCGCCCGAACGTGTGGCTGGCCGGTGACCACCACATCCACACCCAGTTCAGTTCCGACGGCATGTACCGGGTGATCGATCAGGCCCGGCACGCGGCAGCGTACGGGCTGGACTGGCTCGTCATCACCGACCACGGTGGCGCGACACACGCCCGGATCGGTGTCGACCTGGTGAACCCGCAGATCAAGGCCGCGCGCTCCGAGCTGCGCGACACCCTGATCTTCCAGGGGCTGGAGTGGAACATCCCGGCCGCCGAGCACGGCACGATCTTCGTCGCGCCGGGCAGCCGCGAGGTCGAGGTGCTCAAGCAGTTCGAGAACAACTACGACGGCAGCGTGAAGGGCGCCGGTGCGAACACGCCGGTCAACGAGGCCCTCGCAGTCTCCGGCATCCAGTGGCTCGGTCAGCAGGTCGACAAGCGTCGCGTCGCGGACGCGCTCTTCCTGGCCAACCACCCGGCCCGCAACGGCATCGACAGCCCGCACGAGATCCGCAACTGGCGGGACGCCGACCCGCGGATCGCGGTCGGCTTCGAGGGTGCACCCGGTCACCAGGCCGGCGGTCTGCCGAAGGGCATCGGCCCCGGTGGAGCCCGCGGTATCTACGGCAACTCCCAGAACGCGAACTCGTTCCCGGCGTACCCGCCGGAGAGCTACCGCACCTGGGGCGGCTTCGACTGGATGACCGCGACGGTCGGCGGCCTGTGGGACAGCCTGCTCGCCGAGGGCAAGCCGTGGTGGATCAGCGCGAACTCCGACTCGCACAACAACTGGAACGAGACCGCCCGCCGCCCGGACGGCTCCAGCCAGGAGCAGTTCGACCGCGACGGCCGGTACATGGACCCGGTGTACGGCAACCAGGTGCTCCCGACGAACAGCGACTTCTGGCCGGGCTTCTACAGCCGCACGCACGTCGGTGCGGACCGGCGCGACTACCTCTCGGTGATGGAGGGCCTGCGCAACGGCCGCGTCTGGGTCGACCACGGCATGCTCGTCAAGGGTGTCGAGGTTGAGGTGCGCGAGGTCGGCAAGCGGTACGGCGAACCGCTCGGCGGCGCGCTCGTGGTTCGCAAGGGCCGTCCGGTCGAGTTGGTGGTCCGGATCACCACCCAGACGATGCCGAACTGGGCGAACTTCGTCCCGAAGCTGAACCGGGTCGACGTGATCCAGGGCGCGGTCACCGGTCCGGTCGCCGACCGTGACACCTTCGCGGCGCCGAAGACCAAGGTCGTCCGGCAGTGGGACACCTCAGGCAAGCGCGGCACGTTCGAGCTGGTCTATCCGCTCGGCCGAGTCGAGGAGCCGTCGTACCTCCGCGTTCGGGGGACGGATGGCAACCGGAGCCAGGCCGGCTATCACGGTGTTGCCGTCGACCCGGCCGGACCGGCGCTCGACGTGGTCGGCGACGCGGACCCGTGGGTCGACCTGTGGTTCTACACGAACCCGATCTGGGTGCTGCCGAAGTGATCCCAAGATGATTATCGCCGTCGACGCGGACAGCAGGGACACGGCCGCGGCCGACCACCTGCTGTACGAACTGATCGCGGTTGTGGACCAGCCGGTCGTCGCCTGCACCCACATGATTGTGGGCGGCGACCGGCCGCACGTGGCGGTGTCGCTGGCCGGCGCCGCCGACCTGGCCGAACCGATCCGAGCAGTCGTCGCGGATCGGGGCGCGGGCCTGGCGATCACCCGGCCGGGCGCGTCCCAGCCAGAGCTCGCCGGACCGAGCCAACTCGTCCGCGGTGCCTACGTGGCCGCAGTCGAAGCCGCACTCGGTACGGCGGGCCGCGTCGTCCGCTGGCCCGGACACGAGCACGGCCGCGGGGTGCTGCCCGCGGCCGAGCTGCGCAGTCGCTGCGGAATCGACCACCTGGAAGCGCTTGGTGGTCTGCCGATTACCGACGATGCATTGGTCGACACGCTCGACTTCCTGCGTCCGGTACGTCGGGATGGTCAGCTCGTGCTGCAGTTACAGCCGGCGGCCGGCAACCTGTTGATCCCGTTCGAACTCCAGCACCAGCAGAAGTGCTGCGCCGATCACTGATTCCACTCCCGGTCGGCCAGCACTTCGGGCAGCTCACCGATCACGCCGAGACGCTGCGTGCAGCGGGTCAGAGCGACGTACAGATCACGCAGTCCGCGCGGGGACTCGATCACGATGCCGTCCGGGTCGACGACCAGGACGGAGTCGAACTCGAGTCCCTTCGCCTCCCGCGCGGTCAGGACGGTGACACCGCTCAGGCCGTCGACCGCCTCCTGGATGAGCTCGAGCCGGCTGCGTGACGTGATCACGCCGACCTCGCCGTACTGGGTCTCCTCGGACGCCATCTTGTAGACGTACAAGGCTTGTTCGGCCGGTGGGACATCCGCGTGCCACGGCTGGACCCCGGTCGAGCGGACCGAGCGCGGGGGCTTCGCCGTCGGATCGACCTCGTGCAGTACGGCGTTCGCGAGGTCCATCACCTCGGCCGGGGTGCGGTAGTTGAGGGTCAGCTCGGCCAGGCGCCAGCGGTCGCCGAAGGTCTCGCCGAGTGCCGAGGACCAGCTCGTGCCGCCGCCGATCGCGCTGGTCTGCGCGACATCGCCGACGACAGTCATCGACCGCAGCGGACAACGTCGCGCGATCGCCCGCCACGCCATCGGGGTGAGCTCCTGCGCCTCGTCGACGATGACGTGCCCGTAGGTCCAGCGCCGGTCCGCGCTCGCACGCTCGGCCAGCGTACGGTCGTCCTCGGCTTCGTAGCGCTCGGCAAGCATCTGCGCGTCGAGGATGTCCTTCGCGGTCAGCAGCTCGGACGCGTCGTCCTCGTCGAAGTCGGTCGACCCCGAACCGGACAGCACGTCCAAAGCGCCTTGTGCATAAGCGATTGCGCGGGCCCGGGCAGCCCGTTCGCGCGCGGCTTCGGTCCCGTCATCGCCCAGCAGCTCGGCCGCCTCGTCGAGCAGCGGTACGTCGGCCGGGCTCCAGTCGGCGCCGTACCGGAGAAGGTGTTCGCGGTCGAGGACACTTAGCTGGGGTGCGGCTTCCGCGAGTCGCTCCTCGTCGCCGTACAGGTCCTCGAGCAGTTGTTGCGGGCTGAGCTGCGGCCAGAGCTGGTCGAACAGCGCCTGCATCTTCGGCTCCGCGAGGATCTCGTTGCGGAGCTCGGTGAGGTCGTACTCGTCGAGGATGTTCTCGCCGTCGAGCGGGTCGGTGCCGATCAGGTCGGAGTACTGCGCGGTCAGGCCGTCGACGATCTCGTTGAGGAAGAACGGCCGGGCCTGGTTGTGCGTCAGGTTGCGGCGGCGGGCGCGAGCGCGGGTCGTGCGGGCGAACTCCGGGTCGAGGGTGAGGGTGGTCCGGTCCACTCGGATCTCGATCGGTTGGTCTGGGACCCACTGCCGGTCCGCGACCGCCTTCTCGATCACCGCGGCCATCACCGTGCGGCCCTTCACCTCGGCACTCTCCGGTGCCTCCGGGCGGGTCGCGGTCAGGCCCGGATACAGCTCGGCGATCGTGACGAGGCGGACCCCGTCCTCACCGAGTGAGGGAAGGACCTGGCCGATGAACTTCAGGAATGCCGCATTCGGTCCGACGACCAGAATTCCGCGCTTTTCCAGCTGTTCCCGATGGGTGTACAGAAGATAGGCCGCGCGGTGCAGCGCGATCGCGGTCTTACCGGTGCCCGGACCGCCCTGGACGACCAGGATTCCGGGCAGTTCGGAGCGGATGATCCGGTCCTGATCGGCCTGGATCGTCTGCACGATCGACTCCATCCGGCCCGTCCGGCGCGCATCCAGCGCCTTCAGCAGCACGGCCTCGCCGATCACGCCGGTCCCCGGTTTGGACGCGTCCGCGGCCTCCCGGCCGAGATCGAGCTGCTCGTCCTGGACGTCGACGACCCTCCGCAACCGCGTCTGGATATGACGCCGCCGTACGACGCCCTGGTTCGCGACTGCGGTCGCGATGTAGAACGGGCGGGCTGCCGGAGCGCGCCAGTCGATCAGCAGCGGCTCGTAGTCGGCGTCGTGCAGCCCGAGCCGGCCGATGTGCAGCACCTCACCATCAGCCGCGTCGAGCCGCCCGAAGTACAGCCCCTCCTCGGCCGAGTTCAGCCGGGCCAACCGGACGCCGAGGTCGCGGATCCGCCCGTCGCGCTGGTTCAGCGCCTGCGCGTTCCGGGTGCTGACCAGCAGTTCTTCCTGGGTACGCCGCTCGGTCCGCTCCCGCTCGTGATCGAGCGCAGCGTAGAAGGTGCTGAGGTGCACTTGTTCGGCGTCGACCGGATTCGGCAATTCAAACCCCTTGTGATAAAATGCGTCTTTGTTGGCTCCCGAATACATTTCTCGGTGGCAGCCACAAATCCTTGAGTTTATCTGGTGCGGGCCATTTCTTGTAGTGTGCGATTCCGTAGAGTGGACGCTGTGAAGCTCTGGATCGCCAACGCCGTGACGGCGCTGCTCGTGGCGGTAGCCGCGGTTGCCCAGCCGATCCTGGCGTCCTCTCCGCGCTGTGGGCCCTCCTGTGATCCGCACGGTTACGTCGTGATCTTCAGTGCCCTCCCGGCCCTCGTGACCACCTTGCTGGCCTTGGGCGCGCTGGCCTCGCTCGTGGCGCGCCGCCGCGGGGGCCTCTGGGTCGTCCTGGTCGCTACGGCCGGCTGTGCCTTCGAGTGGTTGCTGCTGCGCTCGCTCCTGTCGATCGCCCACAACGCAGTGGTCGGTGCTGTGCTCGTGGGGACCGTTGTGCTGGCGATCACGGCACTCCGCCGTACCCGGCAGCTTGACCTCAAGTCGGCTTGAGGTAATAGCGTCCCCGGACGTGACTGTGCATCCGCTCCGCCTCGCCGTGCTCACCCGCAACCTCGAGCCCGGCCGCTTCGGCACCACGGTCACCCGGTGGTTCGAACGCCAGGCCGAACGGCATGACGAATTCAAGCCCGATCTCATCGACCTGAGCGCCGTACCGGTAGCCGCGCTGCCGTCCCGCATCAACGAGGCCGACGCCATCGCGATCGTCACCGCCGAGTACAACCACGCCTACCCCGGCGACCTCAAGACCGCCATCGACGCGGTCCGCCGCCCCTGGTACGCCAAACCCGTCGCCTTCGTCGTCTACGGCGGCCGTTCCCGAGGCCTCCGCGCCGCCGAACAACTCCGCCTCGTCTTCGGCGAACTCCACGCCGTCCCCATCCGCGACACCCTCGCCTTCCACGAATCCGACTTCACCCCCACCGGCAACCCCCTGGACCCCACCACCGACCCCGCCGCCCACGCCCTCCTCACCCAACTAGCCTGGTGGTCCCGCCCCCTCCGCGAAGCCCGCACCACCACCACCTACCCGTCCTAACCCCGCCCCCCGCCCACCCCCGCCAACCCCCGCCCACCCCGCCCCCCGCCCACCCCGCGCCCCGGTCGACCGCCATTTGGTGGGTGCACCCACCGCCTTGGGGGTTCCCACCCCGGAATTCGGTGGGGGAACCTCCCATCCCGGACGTCCACCCACCAAACGTGCGCGGGAGGGCGACACGCCGGGGGTGGAATACGTGGCGGGTGGAGCTGGTTGGCGATGGGTGTGACTAGCGGAGCTATGCCTTTGTCGGTGTTGGACCTGTCGCCGGTGCCTTCGGGGAGCAAGCCTTCGCAGGCGTTGCACGAGACGCTGGAGCTGGCGCGGGTGGCCGAGGCCGCTGGGTACCACCGGTACTGGCTGGCTGAGCATCACAACATCCCGAGTGTCGCGAGTTCGAGTCCCGAGGTGATGATCGCGGCGGTGGCCGCCGCCACGTCGACGATCAGGGTCGGCGCCGGCGGGATCATGCTGCCGAACCACTCGCCACTGAAGGTCGCCGAGACGTTCCGCGTCCTGGCGGGGCTGTACCCGGACCGCATCGACCTCGGGCTCGGTCGCGCACCCGGCACCGATCAGCGGACGGCGCTTGCGCTCCGCCGGAGCCGCGAGACGCTCGGGGCGGACGACTTCACCGAGCAGTACGCCGAACTGCGCGCGTACGCCGAGGGTTTCCCGGCCGGTCACCCCTTCGAACCGATCACCGCGCAACCGTCCGACGTACCGTTGCCGCCGGTCTACATCCTCGGCTCCAGCACGTACGGCGGCCAGGCGGCAGCTGCGCTCGGGACCGGGTTCGCGTACGCCGGTCACTTCGGCACGCTCGATCCGGCAGGTGTGATCTCGACGTACAAGACGCAGTTCAAGATGTTCGAGCACGAGACCGAGCCGTACGCGATCCTCGCGCTGTCGGCGATCGTCGCCGAGACCGAGGAACGCGCCCACCAGCTCGCCGACGCCAACTCGCTCTCGATCCTCCGCCTGCGCTCCGGCCGCCCCGGCCCCCTCCCGTCACCGGAAGAGGCCGCCGCCTACCCGTGGAGCGAAGGCGAGCGAGCCGCCGTCGAGGAATGGGCCGGCCTCGCCATCGTCGGCACCCCCGACCAGGTAGCCGCCGAACTCACCCGCCGAGCCAACAAAGCAGGCGCCGACGAACTCATCATCACCACCCACATCCACAACCCCACCGAACGCCAGCACGCCCTCCAGCTACTCGCCGAAGCCTGGGGCCTCAAACCCCGCTAACCACCGTCAGAGCGGGGTGGGGGTGGCTCGGACGTGTTCGAAGATGAGGCTGGTTTCGGCGTGGGCTACGGCCGAGTCGGCGGTCAGGTGGTCCAGGACGAACTCGCGGAGGGCGTCGGGGGAGGCTGCCGAGACGTGCAGCAGGTAGTCGTTGGCGCCGCTGACGTGGAAGAGGGACAGTACGCCGGGTAGTGCGGGGACCTTGGCGCGGAAGCGGTCGATCTCGTCGCGCGAGTGCGTGCTGATCCGGATCGCGATCAGCGCCTGCAGCGGTTGACCCAGCGCGCCCAGATCCACGTCGGCGTGGAAGCCGCGGATGACACCGCGTTCGCGGAGTGCGCGGACGCGGGTGAGACATGTCGACGGCGCGATCCCGGTCGCCTCGGCGAGGGCGTTGTTCGGCATCCGTCCGTCGATGGTGAGTAGCCGGACCAGCTCGCGGTCCACCTCGTCCAGGCCGCCCGGACCTGCGCCCGGCACTGCCCGAGGGGCCGGTCCGGGGCTCCGGCGATCCTTCGGCATACCAGCACTGTAGAGCGTGTTCACAGAATCCACAGCGTGTGGACATCCCTGTGGACGAATTTTCTTCGGAACTATTGCGCCTCAGCCGCAGAAGATTCCATCCTCATCAACAACCAGTGCCTGTGGATAACTTTGGGAGGCGTCATGCAGCTCGACACCCGCTCGGTGCACGCCGGCCGCGACGACCTGACCGCCCTCGGGGTACACGTCCCGCCGATCGATCTGTCCACGACCTACCCGCTCCCCGACGTCGGGACCGGCGGCGCGTCGTACGACGCACTCGCGCAGGGCACCGGTCCGGACGGCGGGAGCCTCGTCTACCAGCGCCTGTGGAACCCGACCGTGGCCCGGTTCGAGGACGCGCTCGCGGAGCTCGAGCAGACCGACGGCTCGGTCGCCTTCGGCTCCGGCATGGCCGCGCTCACCGCCTGCCTGCTCGCCACGGTCGCCGCCGGCCGCCCGCACGTGATCGCCGTCCGACCGATCTACGGCGGCAGCGACCACCTGTTATCCACAGGGCTCCTGGGGACAACTGTCAGCTTCGTCCAGCCGTCCGAGATCGCGGCGGCCGTCCGCGCCGACACCGGCCTGGTCATCCTCGAGACCCCGGCCAACCCCACGGTCGAGCTCGTGGACATCGCCGCGGCGGTTCGGCAGGCGGGCGACGTACCGGTGCTGGTGGACAGCACCTTCGCGACTCCGGTGTTGCAGCAGCCGGCTCGGCACGGGGCGAGCCTGGTGTTGCACTCGGCAACGAAGTACCTGGGTGGTCACGGTGACGTCATGGGCGGCGTCGTAGCGGCCGGCCGGGACTGGGTCGGCCGGCTTCGGCAGATCCGCGCAGTAACAGGTGGCCTGCTGCACCCGTTGGCGGCGTACGAACTGCACAGGGGACTGCAGACGCTGCCGGTGCGAGTGCGGGCGCAGCAGGCCGCCGCTGCCAAGGTGGCCGACTGGTTGTCCGCACAGCCGGCCGTGGAGCGGGTCTACTACCCCGGGCTCTCCGACCCGCTGGAGCTGGTCGGCCGGCAGATGTCCGGACCGGGCGCCGTACTGGCGTTCACCGTGGCCGGTGGCTACGAGGCTGCCGCAGCCGTGGCGAACGGGCTGCAGCTCATCACCCACGCGGTCTCACTGGGCGGCGTCGACACGCTCATCCAGCACCCCGCAGCCCTGACTCACCGCCTGGTCGAGGCGACCGCCAAGCCCTCCGACGCCCTCCTCCGGCTCTCCCTCGGCCTGGAGGACCCCGAAGACATCACCGCCGACCTCGAACAAGCCCTCAAGCCGGTACGGCGACCGGCCGCGTAAGCACCTGGTCCACGATCCCGTACTCCCGGGCAGCCTCCGGAGTGAACCAGCGGTCGCGATCGAAGTCCGTGGTGATCCGCTCCAGCGGCTGGCCGGTCCGCTCGGCGATCAGCTGGGCCAGGTCCTCACGGGCCTTGATCGCCTGCTCGGCCTGCACCTTGATGTCACTCGCCGTACCGCCCATGCCGCTGATCGGCTGATGCATCATGATCCGCGCATGCGGCAGCGCGAACCGCTTACCCGGCGTACCGCAGGTCAGCAGTACCTGCCCCATCGAGGCGACCAGACCCATCCCGTACGTCGCCACGTCGTTGCTGATGAAGTTCATCGTGTCGTAGATCGCCAGGCCGGCCGAGACCGAGCCGCCCGGTGAGTTGATGTAGAGCGAGATGTCCGCCCGTGGGTCTTCGGCGTTCAGCAGCAACAGCTGGGCGCACAGGGCGTTGGCGTTCGCATCCTTCAGCTCGTCGCCGAGGACGAGGATGCGCTGCCACATCAGGCGTTCGTAGACGTTCTTGTCCAGGTTGTTCGGTAGCTCGCTCATGCTTTCCAGAGTGCGGGCCGACCACCTGATCAGGCCCAGGAATCTGCCCGTGGCAGATCTGCCCACCGCGAAGCCCCGGCGGATGGCACACTCGGTACAGGACATCTGAGCCGAGGAGGGCCACACGTGTTGTTACGCGAGGTGATCGGGAACGTCTTCCGCCGGTTGCGGCGCGAGCGCGGGATCACCCTGCGCGAGCTGGCCGAGCGGGCGCAGGTGTCCGTGCCCTACCTGTCCGAGATCGAGCGCGGCCGCAAAGAGCCGTCCTCGGAGATCCTGGCCGCGATCTGCCGCGCCCTCGAGCTCGAGCTGACCGACCTGCTGAACGAGGTGCAGTTCGACCTGGCCACCGCGGTCCGGGCCACGCTCCCGATCTCGCTGCAGACGACCTCGATCCGCGTGGCGCAGTCCGCGCCGCGCCCGGTCAGCTCCTCGCCGACAGCCCAGTACGGCGCCTTCGCCCTGGTCGCGTAGTTGGTCAGCTGGTACTCGAACCCTCCCGCCCGGGAGTGGCGGACGACGCCTGCCCCGGTCGAGGTGCTCGCGTTCCACCAGAGCCTGTCGGCGTACCGGCCAACTCCGCTGACGTCCGTTCCGGCGCTCGCCGCCGAGCTGGGCGTCGGGCAGGTGCTGGTCAAGGACGAGTCGCAGCGGCTCGGTCTGCCGGCGTTCAAGGCACTGGGTGCGTGGTGGGCGATCCACCGTGCGCTGCAGCCTGGCACGGCCGAACTCGTCACCGCGACCGACGGGAATCACGGTCGCGCGGTTGCGCGCCGGGCGGCGATGCTCGGTCTGCCGGCGTTTGTGTTCGTACCGGATGTGGTGAGCGAGGCGGCGATCGCCGCGATTCGGACTGAGGGTGCGACGGTGAGCGTCGTACCGGGTTCGTACGACGATGCGGTGGCCGAGGCGGCGGCGTACGCGGGGGACGAACGACTGTTGATCCAGGACTCGGCCTGGCCTGGGTACGAGGTGGTGCCGCAGCTGATCGTGGACGGGTACTCGACGCTGTTCCGCGAGATCTCCGCCGAGCCCGACCTGGTCGTCGTACCGATGGGAGTCGGGTCGGTCGCCCAGGCGGCAGTCACCCACTTCCGCAGCGAGGCACCCGCACCGATGCTCCTCGGCGTCGAACCATCAGCCGCCTCCTGCGTAACCACCAGCCTCCTCGCCGGCGAGCTCCTGAGCATCCCAACCTCAAAGACAGTCATGGCCGGCCTCAACTGCGGCACCCCCTCAACCCTGGCCTGGCCAGTGCTGTCAGCCGGCCTGGACCACGCAATCACCGTCGACGACGACGCAGCACTCCAGGCATCAGCCGACCTCGGCACAGCAGGCATCTCCTCCGGCCCAAGCGGTGCAGCCACCCTCGCCGCCCTGAGAGCCGCCGGCCCCCGCCTACCCCTGACAGCAAACAGCACAGTCATCCTGATCAACACAGAAGCCGCCACCCCCTGACCCAGCCCCCTCCCGCCGCGCCCATCCCGCGCTCTAAATCAGGGGCGGTCTGCGGACGCTGTGCCTAGGGTCGGGCGCATGGCGAACTACATCAAGCGGCGGTTGCCTGCGGAGGCTGGGTCAATTGCGGCTGCGTTGCAGATGGCTGAGTCTGAGGTGCGGTTCTATCGGGAGGTCGCACCGGAGATCGGCGTTCGGGTACCGGAGTGCTACCGCGCCGAGCTGAACGACGAGGGTTCGCTGCTGGAGCTTGAGGATCTCTCCGCCTGGCGGCAGGGAGCCGAGCCTGGAGCGGCGGCCGCGCTGCTGCGCTCCATGCATGATCGCTGGGTCGACCGCGCCCACGTGCGCTGGCCGTGGTTGCGCCCGATCGGCGCGGGGGACGAACTGGTCGCCCGCCTGTACGACGACATCTGGCCGAAGCTGGCTGCTCGCGCGGATCTGTCGTCTCCGGTGCGCGAATTCGGCGAGCGACTGGTCGGCAAGGTCCTGCAGGTTGAGGCGCGGTTGCTCGAAGCCGGACCGCTCACCCTCGTCCACGGGGATGCGTCGGCACCGAACCTGCGCACCGCCCCGAACGGCGAAATCGCTTTGCTGGACTGGGAAGACGTGTCCGCCGCACCCGGAGTGATCGACCTGACGTGGCATCTGGTTTCCTCGGTGCCGCCTGAGCAGTGGGCCGAGGCACTGGCCGCATATGGTCCGAGCGAAGGACTGCTGACCGCACTGCCGTCGAGCATGGTGCAGGGATATCTGAGCATGGCCGACTGGCCTGAAGGGTCCGAAGAAGCCGCGGGGTTCGATGCCCGGCTCGCGGCCGGGGTGGCGATGCTGTGAACGAGATCGAGTTGGTGGTGCGGTTCCCGGTTGATGATCGGGTGTTGTCGGAGCTGCATGCGGCGGCCTTCGATGCCCAGCCGGCGGTGGATCCCTGGGGAGAGCGGTTGGAGCGCTGGGCCCTGACCTGGGTCGGTGCCTTCAGCAACGATCGGCTCGTCGGGTTCGTGCAGGTGTGTTGGGATGGCGGGGCGCATGCGTTCGTACTCGACACGGCGGTGCACCCGGACTTCGGGCGGCGCGGGATCGGGCAGCAGCTGGTCGCGGCCGCCGCGACGGAGGCTCTGGAAGCTGGCTGCGAGTGGTTGCACGTCGACTTCGAGCCGCACCTGGCCGCGTTCTACCTCGAGGCGTGCGGGTTCCGGCCTACTGAGGCGGGTCTGCTGAAACTGCGGTGAGCCGCTCAGTCGAGATACACGAGGTCAGGCACCGCTCTTTCGCATCGCCGAGCAGATCAGCAGTCCAGCTCGTGAACCCACCGTCGCCGAGCTCCGCATCCCGCGTTCCGACACCGAGCGCCGTGCCGGTGTAGTAGGTGGCGCTCTTGGTGCGCTCGCTGTCTTCGCGGAGAGTCGCTCGAACAGCCGGGCGGACCGTGTCCTCGATCCGTTCGGTGACCGCCGACGGGGTGAACGTGGTGAACGTCAGGTCGGCGGATTCGCCGAGGACGTCCGCCCAGAAGTTCAGGTGATCGATCAGCAGCTCGGCCTCGGTCCGGCCCGAACCCGTGTCGCGAGCACTCGACACCAGCACGAACAACTGGAAGTGCGCGAACATCCCCGGCCCGTCGACCGACTGCGCCCGAACCACCCGCTGGCACGCCGCCAGATCCACCCGCGCCTGCCCGGCACGACGCCGTACGGCGGCCTCGATCGCCAGCTCGTTGGTCGGATCGCTGGCAACCTCGGTACCGCGGATCGTGCTCAGCACCTGGTGCTGGTTGATCGTCGCCACCGCCGAACACGTCCCCAGCGGCGTCACCGGCGACAACTCCACCCCGGCGAACCGCTCCGGCAACGCCTCCCACAGCCGCTGCTGCGTCCGCACCAAAGCCCGCGGATCGGCAGTCGACGGCCGCACGAACCGATCCTCCCGCCACCGCTGCATCAACCGCGCCGGCGTCACCTTCGCCGCCCGTTCCCGACTCACATCCAGCAACACCGACTGCAACTCAGAAGCACTCAGCCCTTCGACCAACGCCTCCCGACTCCCAGCCGGCAACTTCCCCCAGAACCGCCCACTAACATCCGCCACAGTTCTACTCTGCCGGAAGGTCCGCACCCGACGCGCGGCATTTACCCGAACCCCCAGGCCATCACAACTGAGCCAGACGGGAGGTGCTGAGCGGGCGAAGGGACGGGCGCCGGCAATTGTGATGGCCTCCAGGTCCGCACCGCGCTCCAGTTGATCAGTGGGGGTGGTCCGCGAATCCACATGCGGAGTCGGAGGTTGGGCGGTACCTTCGGAGCATGAGATTTCCTAGTCCGCATCTTTGACCTAGGTCTCGCCGGGCCGATCGGCTACCGACCGGGTTGTCGACCCGGATCGTGGCCTACCAGGCGCTGCAGGACTTCATTCCGCTGTATCCCCTGTACCAGTTGCTGTTCACCGATCACGGACTGTCGGCAGCGCAGATCTCCACGCTGTTCGTGATCTGGTCGGCGACCGGTTTCGTCGTCGAGGTGCCGTCCGGTGCCTGGGCGGACTCGTACTCCCGCCGCAAACTCCTGGTGTTCGGTGCCCTGATCGGCGCCGCCGGTTACGCGGCCTGGATCGTCCTGCCCACGTACGCCGGTTTCGCCCTCGGGTTCGTCCTCTGGGGGATCTCGTCCGCCCTCATCTCCGGCACCTACGAAGCCTTCGTGTACGACGAACTGGCGGCCCGCTCGCTCACCACCCGGTACGCAACCCTCCTGGGCCGAGCCCGCTCCGCCTCCTTCATCCTCAACCTCGCTGCCACCGCCCTCGCGTCCCCGCTCTTCGCGCTCGGCGGCTACGCACTGGCCGCGGCGGTCAGCATCACGAGCAACCTTGCCCAGGCGATAGTCGCCTACACCCTGCCCGAGGCTCCCCGCGCAACCGTGGAGTCCGAAGACGGCACCTCGCGCGGCGCGTTCGCCAACTACTTCGCCATGCTGCGGTCCGGCCTCGCCGAAGTACTCACCGCCAAGACCGTACGGCGGGCTGTCGTGCTCGCCGCGCTGGTCGCCGGCTTCCTCTCGTTCGACGAGTACTTCCCGTTGCTGGCCAGGGAGATCGGCACACCAACCCCGCTCGTCCCGCTCCTGATCGCCGGCACAGTCGCGGCCCAGGCAATCGGCGGTGCACTCGCCGGCCCGGCATACAAGTTGCCAGTAGCAACCTTCTCCGGAGCGCTCGGCATCACCGCGGTCCTGATCGCGATCGGTGCGCTAAGTCGAGAAGCCTGGGGATTCCTCCCGATCGCCCTCGGGTACGGCGTGATGCAGCTGGTGATCGTGGTTGCCGACGCGCGGCTGCAGGACGCGATCACCGGACCGGCCCGGGCGACCGTGACCTCGGTGGCGGGACTGTTCAGTGGGATCTTCGCGATCGCGGTCTACGCCGGGTTCGCGCTCGGATCGGTCTGGTTCACGATGTCCACGCTGGTCGCCGCGCTCACGATCCCCGTGCTGCTGACCGCGTTCGTCGTACCGGCCGCAATGCCCGCGGTGAAGATCGACAACGCCGACTCGAACCCGCTGTCGAAGTCGTAGGCGAGCCCGTCCGCACCCAGCTCCGACACGACGCGGACGAGCGTCGGCGCCTTCCCCGCAGGTAGCTCGGCCACGCGACTGAGCAGGTCAGGCCCGAGGTCGAACGTCTCGGCCCGGACGGCGACCTCGCCGAGCAGGAACCCGTGGATGAAGTCGACGAGCGTGTTCACTGCCTCGACGATCTGCCGCGCCGGCAACCCGCCTCGGTCGAGTGCGCGGTAGAACGGCTCGACCGTCGCTACCACAACCGCCGACACCGCCGACGTGTCGGACAGGATCTGCAGCGCGAGATTCGGGTGTGCCCGCAGTGCGTTCCGATACGCCCGCGCCGCGTCCTTCAACTGCTCCTGCCACCCAACGGCGTCACCGGGATCCGGAAACTCCAGGTCGGCGAACACCAGCTCCGCCAACCCGGCCAGTACGGCGGCCTTGTTCGGCAGGTGGTGGTAGAGCGACATCGGATTCACTCCGAGCGTCGCGGCGAGCCGTCGCATGGTCAGTGCGTCGATGCCCTCGTCGTCGACGATCCGCAGCGCCGCGGCCAGGATCGCCTCCCGGCTGAGCCGCTCCTCGCCTGCCCGGGGCCGCCCACCGGAGCGCTTGCCAGCATTAACCATACGTCGTATGGTACATAACCATACAGCGTATGGAAAGGATCGGACGATGAAGCCGTTGGCGGGGAAAGTCGCATTGGTGACCGGAGGCAGTCGCGCGGCCGGGCGGGGGATCGCGGTCCAGCTCGGCGCGGCCGGCGCGACCGTGTACGTCACTGGCCGGACCACGCGCACCAGCCGCTCGGAGATGAATCGCCCCGAGACGATCGAGGACACTGCCGCGCTGGTCAACCAGGCCGGCGGCCACGGCATCGCCGTACCGGTGGACCACCTCGATCCCGCGCAGGTGAAGGACCTGGTCGACCGGATCGAGCGTGAGCAGGGCGCGCTGCACATCCTGGTGAACGACATCTGGGGTCAGTTCAGCGAACCCGAGTGGGACAAGACCGTCTGGGAGAGTGACCTCGAGGACGGGCTGCGGCTGTTCCGGCTCGGCGTCGACACGCATGTGATCACCAGCCACTTCGCGCTGCCGCTGCTGATCAAGTCACCCGGCGGTCTGGTGGTCGAGATGACCGACGGCACCAACGAGTACAACGCGGACAACTACCGCGTCTCGTTCTTCTACGACGTCGCGAAGGGTGCGGTCAGCCGGATGGCGTTCGCACTCGCGCACGAGCTCGACAAGTACGAGGCGACCGCCGTATTGCTCAGCCCGGGCTGGCTGCGATCCGAGGCCATGCTCGAAGGATTCGGCGTCACCGAGGAGACCTGGCGGGACGCGACCGAACGCATCCCGCACTTCGCCATCTCCGAGAGCCCGTCGTACGTCGGTCGCGCCGTCGCCGCGCTCGCCGCGGATCCCGACGTACGTCGCTGGAACGGGAAGTCCACTTCGAGTGGTGAGCTCGCGAACATCTACAACTTCACCGACCTCGACGGTTCGCAGCCCGATGCCTGGCGCTACATCGTCGAGGTCCAGGACCCCGGCAAGCCCGCCGACACCACCGGCTACCGCTGAATCCGCTCCTCCAACTGCGCCAGGACGCGGTTGACGGTCGCCACATCCTTGGCCGGGAGGTCGCCGAACAGGTCGTCGGCCAGGCGCGCGGTCTCCGTGTCCATCCGGTGTGCCGCCGCCGTCCCCTTCCGGGTCGGCCGCACCAGGACAGCGCGCCGATCCTCGTCGTGGGCGGTCCGGGTCACGAACCCGGTCCGCTCCAGCGCGTCGACCAGAGTGGTGACGTTGCGCGGCGTCACGAGCAGCAGGTCGGCCAGCTCCCGCTGGGTCATCGGCCCGTGCTGCACGATCTGCCACAGTGCCGTTGCCCGGGCGCGGGTCAGTCCACGCTCGGTCAACCCACGCGTCATGTCTTCGGTCATCAGGATCGACACTGTGAACAACCGGTTCAACGCTTCCCGGCCAACTGATGTATCAGGATCATTGTGTACCATGTTCACTAAATACTAGCGAACGGATGATGCCGATGACAACGACCGCCGCCGCCAACGTCGACCTGCTGCGCGGGCTGTACCAGCTGCTGACCGACGGCGACATCGATCAGGCCGCCGAGCACCTCACCGAGGACTTCGTCGCCAACCAGCCCGGCCGCCCCGAGCCCACCATCGGCCGGGACCCCTGGAAACAAGGCACGCAGTACATGCTGTCGGCCTTCCCGGACCTCAAGGTCACCATCGACGAGATCTTCGGCCACGAGGACAAGGTCGTCGTCAGGCTCCACTTCGACGGCACCCATCAAGGCCCGTTCGTGGACATCCCTCCGACCCAGCGCAAGGTCACCTTCCGCAGCCTCGAGCTCTACCGCATCAAGGACGGCAAGGTCGCCGAGGAGTGGGTCGCGCCCGACACGATGGACCTGATGCGACAGCTCACCACCTAGAGCCGGTACGGCGGGCAGACGGCTTCACCTGTCGTCGGAGTGGTCAACGCCCGCGCCTCGGCGTCCAGTGCCGGATGTGGATGAGCGGCCGCGATCGGGATCCCGGTCGTCGCCGCGAGCGCGAGGACCTCGCGCCGGGAGGTGACGGCCCGCGCCGGATCACGCTCGTACACATAGGTCAGCTCCGGCCATCGAGCCTGCGCAGGATGCACCAGCACATCCCCACCCAGCAACGCCCGCTCGGTCACGACCGACTGATGCCCAGGCGTATGCCCCGGTGTCGGCAGCAACCGCATCCCCCGGAACCCGACGTCCCCGTCCACCACCCGCAACTGCCCGGCCTCCTCGATCGGCCTGATCATCCGCTCGTACGTCGCGCCGCCCCGCACATGCGCCAACTCATCCGCCTGTACGACGTACTCCGCGTTCACGAACCGCGGCCGAGCTCCCTCCGCACTCCACCCCACGTGATCCAGGTGCACATGCGTCAACACCACCGCATCCACCTCGTCAACCCCAACCCCCGCCAACTCCAGCAACCCCGGCAACCGCCCGGCCACCCCCAACCACTCAGCCGCCTCACCTCCAGCCGGCCCAACCCCCGCATCCACCAGCACCACGCCCGCATCCCCAGTCACCAAGTAGCTGTGAAAATGCAGCCACCACCCACCCCCACCGACATTTCCCGGCGCAACCCGAGCCGTCCACTCGGCATGCTCAGCACCCCACCCGGGCATCGCCTCCGACACCCCCTCCGGAAACACCGCCACCGCATCACACAACACAGTCACGTCCACGACTGAGCCTCAGGAGGGCAGGTGGCGGAAGGTGGCTTCGGCGATGTCGTTGAGGCCTTGGTTGAGGGCCAGTTTTGCGGTAGGTGCGTGTTGGTGGACGAGGTTGAGGAGTTGTTCGAAGAGGGGGAGGAGCTCTTCGTTCCTGCGGATGCCGGCGCCGATGAGGACGCAGTCCCAGGGGTGGGACTGCAGGGTGGTGACGACGGTGGGGACGTCATCGGCGCCGTCGAGACCGACGAGGCAGTCGTGCGCTTCGATGCCGCGGTCGCGGAAGCTCGCGGTGGCGGCCTCGATGGCGGCGTCTACCGGAGCCGGGTCGAAGGGGCCGGGGATGCGGTGGGGATCGAGACCGATGACGAGGACCTTGGGAGTAGTAGTCACCTTTCGACCGTAGTCGGCGATCAGCTCACCAGCATGACGGTGGCGAGGGTGGTCATCAGGAGGGCGATGGTGGTGTCGAGGACCTGCCAGGCACGGGGGCGGGCGAAGACGGGGGCCAGGCGGCGGGAGAGGAAGCCGAGGGCGAAGAACCAGGTGAAGCTGGCGGTGACGGAGCCCAGGCCGTAGAGCCAGCGCGCGTCGGGGCCGTGCTGGTTGGCGAGGCTGCCGAGCAGGACGACGGTGTCGAGGTAGACGTGCGGGTTGAGCCAGGTGAAGGCGAGACAGGTGAGGACGACGGTGCGTACTGCGGCGGGGGTGTGGTCGGTGGCCGCCAAGGTCGTGGGGCGGAAGGCGCGGCGGGCGGCGAAGGCGGCGTAGGCGAGCAGGAAGGTGGCGCCGCCGTACTTGGCGATCGAGAGTGCCAGGGGACTGGTCGAGATCAGGACGCCGAGGCCGGCGATACCGGCAGAGATCAGTACGGCGTCCGACAGCGCGCAGACGAGGACTACCGGCAGCACGTGTTCGCGGCGCAGCCCCTGGCGCAGGACGAAGGCGTTCTGAGCGCCGATGGCGACGATCATGGCGAGGGTCGTGGCGAAACCGGCGAGGAGGGACATGCTTCGACGGTAGGAAGAACTGCCGGAGTAAACCAGCTAAAGATTCTCACGTGCCATTAGAATCGCTTCATTATGCTGATCGACTCCGCGCAGTTGGAGACCTTCGCGGCGGTCGTCGACGAAGGAAGTTTCGACGCCGCGGCGCAACGGCTCCAAGTCACGCCGTCGGCGATCAGTCAACGGATCAAAGCGTTGGAGAGCCGCCTCGGCCAGGTGGTGGTGATGCGCGGGAAGCCGGCCCGGCCGACGGCGGCCGGTGAGGCGGTGCTGCGGTTGGCGCGGCAGGTCGCCCTACTCGAGTACGAGGCGATCGCCGCCGTACAAGGGACTGTTGACGCGCTTCGGTTGCCGATCGCGGTCAATGCGGACTCGCTCAACCACTGGTTCCTGGACGCGATGCTCGATCTGTCCGAGCAGTTCCCGGCGCGGTTCGTGATCCACCGCGAAGACGAGGAGTACTCCGCGGAGTTCCTTCGCAACGGGACTGTTCTGGCCGCCGTCACAGGTGATCCGCGGCCGGTGCAGGGTTGCCGCGTCGTACCGCTGGGCAAGATGCGCTACCTACCCGTCGCGACCCCCGAGTACGCCGACCGCTGGCTGGCCGGCAAACCGCTGGCCGATGCACTCGGCGAGGCACCGCTGATCGTGTTCAACGAGAAGGACGTTCTGCAGCATCGGCTGATTCGCAAGCTGACCCGGCGGCGCCTCGATCCGCCGGTGCACGCCGTACCGGCGGCCGGAGCCTTCCACCAGGCGGTGTCGATCGGGCTCGGCTGGGGGATGATCGAGGATCAGGTCGCCGACCCCGCGATCGCGGCCGGCCAGTTGGTGACCATTGCCCCCGGCAAGTATCTCGACGTACCGCTGTACTGGCAGCACTGGAAGCTGGAGTCCGAGGTGCTCGCGGCCCTCACCGCGGCGGTGCTGCGCGCAGCCGCCACAAGCCTTCGGAGATCCTAAGACATTCGTGCCAGACGGGCGTATCAGACGCGGTGTTACGCTGCGGGCCATGGGCAACCGGGAGTCGCTGATCGACGGCGCGAAGAGGTGTCTGGTCCAGAAGGGGTACGGCCGGACGACCGCGCGCGATATCGCGTCCGCAGCCGGGGTCAGCCTGGCGGCGATCGGCTACCACTTCGGTTCCAAGGAAGCCCTGCTCAACGAAGCGATGCGTCAGGCGCTCGACGAGTGGGGGGCCGATGTCGGGCGCGCGCTCGCACCGGCAGGCCCGACCAGCGGCTACGAGCGCTTCGTCGCGACCTGGCAGCAGGCGATCGGCAGCCTCTCCGAGCCGAACGTGAAGGCGCTGTGGACCACCCAGTTCGAGGTGCTCAGCGTGGGGCAGCCAGGTCTACTGGCGGACCTCTCGAAGCTGCAGGGCGAGGCGCGCGAAGGGCTGGCGCACCTCTTCGGCGGCGTCGATGCCGACGCGGACCCCGCCGAGGTCAACCGGATCGGCTCGTTCTTCCAGGCGCTCCTGCTCGGCGTCGTCGTGCTCTACCTGTTCGATCCGGCCAAGGCCCCCAGCCCCGAGGATCTGGTCGCATCGATTCGCGCAGTCGCCGAGCGGATCGAAAGCTAGCTCCAGCGCAAACCCATCGGGTTGTCCGGCGGGACCAGTGCACTAGACATCAGTACGGCGCTCAACGGGTGCACCAGGTCGTGCAGTTCGGTCGTCAGGTCGTCGCCAAGCGCACGCCAACCGGTCTCCGCCAATGCGTCGGTGGTGTCCTCCACCTGCTGGCGGAGTGCCTGGCCGGCGTCGGTCAGCGCGCCGGCCGCGTCGAGTAGTCCCCGCGAACGGAGGTCGTCCTCGGCAGCCGTCCACTCCTCCGAGCTCCAGCGCCGGGCGACATCGAAGGTCTCCTTCGTGGGCCCGCCCACCGCTGCGGCCGTCACCAACGCCTGACACGGGCTGAGTCCAGCCGCGACGAGCGCAGCCACGTGCCCGTCACCACGCGACTCACGCAGAATCGTGGTCGCCTGCCACAGCACGAGGTGCGGCTCATCCGGCCAGTCGAGCGCTGCGTTGGCCGCCCCGAGCGGGCGCCCCGCCAGCGGTGCGGCCTCGGCCGCGCGCCGCGCGACCTCAGCCACGCGTTCGAACGACGGCAAGGGATCGAACAACCGTCGTACGGCGCTATCGACCGCAGCGAGCCGTGCTTCCAGCAACTGGCCCGGGGTGGCACGCTCCCACGCGTCTGGCACGGACCGCGCAACCATCGCCGGGTGGAAGTTGTAGAAGACCGCGGCCACCAGCTCGGCCGATGCCGTACCGAGCGGCGCGGCGCGGCAGCCGAAGTAGCTCATCCAGCCGCCCTTGAGACCCAGGGCATCGGTCGCCTGCCTGGTCTCAGGGGCGAAGTAACTGATCGCGTGGAAGGGCTCGAGCGTCTTCCACATCTGGCGTGCGCGGTTGTCCGTCACACCAGCGGACGGTACATCACATGCAGCCCGACGTACCCGAGTTTGGGGTGTTCGAATGCCTCCGGCACGGTCCCGGCGATCCGGAACCCGAGCGCCTGCCACAGGTGGACGGCCGGCTCGTTCGTCTCCACGACCGCGTTGAACTGGATCGACCGGAAACCCTCGCGGCCGGACCACTCGATCATGTCCTCGCAGAGCAGCCGCCCGACCCCGCGACCGCGAGCCGCCGGGCTGACCATGAAGCTGGCGCTGGAGACGTGCGAGCCGGGACCGGGACGGTTCGGGTACATGTTCGCGCTACCGAGGACGGTGCCGTCCGCATCAACCGCGACCGTGGTGCGGCTGCGGGTGGCGGGCGTCATCCACATCGCCTCTGCCTGCTCGTACGTGAGCTCGGGATCGTAGACGTACGTCTCCCGTGCGGCAACGATGTCGTGGAAGAACGGCCAGATGGCCGGCCAGTCGGCGTCGGTCGCGACCCTGATCTGCACTGTCATGATGCGAAAAGCATCACCTTCACAGCGGCAGGTGCCAAGCCATTTACGCTGGAGCCCATAGAATTGCTGGGGATGACAAACTCCGTGGTCCATGGGTTGCCGCGCTGGAGTCTGGCCGTGCCCCCGCTCGCCTTCGTCGTCCTGGTCCTGTCCTGGGGCCGCGATCTCGGTGCGATTCTGCTGATCCTGGTCTGCGCCGGTCTCGGCGCCGCAGTGATCGCGGCCGTCCACCACGCCGAGGTCGTCGCGCACCGCGTCGGGGAACCCTTCGGCACCCTGATCCTCGCACTCGCCGTGACGATCATCGAGGTCGCGCTGATCGTCACGCTGATGGCGTCCGGCGGTGACAAGGCCGCGTCACTGGCGCGCGACACCGTGTTCGCCGCGGTGATGATCACCTGCAACGGCATCCTCGGCCTGGCGCTCGTCGTCGGTTCCCTGAAGCACCACGTCCAGGAGTTCCGGGTCCATGCGTCGAGCGGCGCGCTCGCGGTGATGACCGCGCTGGTCACGCTCAGCCTGGTGCTGCCGACCTTCACGACGAGTGCGTCCGGGCCCCGGTTCAGCGGACCGCAGCTGGCCTTCGCGGGCGTGGTCTCGCTCGTCATGTACGGCGTCTTCGTCTTCGTGCAGACCGTCCGGCACCGTGACTACTTCCTCCCGGTCTCGGACAACGCAGCGGACGAGGAGGAACATCACGCGGATGCCCCGAGCGGGAAGGTCGCGCTGATCAGCCTCGGCCTGCTGTTCGTCTGCCTGGTCGCTGTGGTCGGACTGGCCAAGACGGTCTCGCCGAAGCTGGAATCCGCAGTCGAGTCAGCCGGCGCCCCGCTCGCGGTGGTCGGCGTTGTCATCGCACTGCTCGTGCTGCTGCCGGAGACGGTTGCGGCTGTGCGCGCGGCCCTCCGCAACCGCCTCCAGACCAGCGTGAACCTGGCGCTCGGCTCGGCCCTGGCCAGCATCGGCCTGACCATCCCGGCGATCGGGATCGCCTCGATCTGGCTGGACGGCCCGCTCGTGCTCGGGCTCGGCGGCAAGGAGATCGTGCTGTTCGCGCTGACTGTCGCGGTCAGCACCATCACCCTCGCCACCGGCAAAGCCACCCTGTTGCAGGGCGCCGTTCACCTGATGGTGTTCAGCGCCTTCCTGTTCCTAGCCGTAAGCCCCTGAGGTAGTCGGCCACGGCCTTCTGCTGATTGTGCTCGGCCCAGCTCAGCGCATCGCCGTCGTACGACGGATCGCGCAGCTCCGGATCGGCGCCGAGCTCGACCAGCCGCTGGACTGTTTCCAGGTGACCGTTAAGCGCGGCCCGATGGATCGGCGCAGCGCCGGCCATGTGGTTCACGTCGAATCCCAAGCGCTGCAAGGGTTCCAGCGCCTCGGTCCGCCCGGTCTCGGCGGCCCGCATGACCAGATGCGGATTGCGAGCGACCGCTCGGGCAGCAAGGGCGGCATCAACTGAGCGCGACTCCCCGCGCCAGGCGGCGGCGTACACCTCATGTACGTCGTCCAGCGGTGCCGCCCCGTGAGCGCGCAGGAGCTCCGCGATCTCGGTATGCCCTTGGACAGCAGCAAGTTCGTACGCCCGATGCCCGCAGAAGACCGGGTGTTCCGTGCCGCGCCCTTCCGGATCGGTGCCCTGGGCAAGCACCAGCTCGACCCGATGCAGTAGACCTTCGGACGAGGCGAACACCAGCTCGTCCTCGAGCAGTTGCTGCGGTGTCGGATGTGCCGTCGTCATCCGCTCGTGCCACGGACCACCGTCACCCCGGCCCAGCCCGAACTCGAGCAGCAGTTCCAAGTGCACATCGTCGTACGGCGGGGGACAGCCCGGACCGCAGTTGTACATGGTCTGGCTGTCGTTCGGATCCGCACCGGCCTCGAGGAGCAACCGAGCCAGCTCGACCCGATTCTGATGTGGTGGCTGGTCGCCCTCGCCGCGCCCGAAGACGCCGGTCAGTGCGGTGAACGGCGAGGGCATGCCCTGCCACAGATAACCCGCGTTCGGATCGGCGCCGTTCTCCAGGAGCAGCCGCGCGATCTCCACCTGGTTCGGTGCGTCGATGCGGCTGTAGGTGAGATAGAGCAACGGTTCCCACCGGTACGGTCCGCCCTCTGCCCTTGCCTGGCTGAGATTCCGCCCTACGGCGTCGATCTCGCCTGCGACGACCATCGTGTAGATGTTGCTGTGGGCAACTTCAGGGAGCAGTGAACGGGCCGCATGCTGCCGGGCCGGATCGTCCTGCCCGTAGTGCAGCGTCGCCAGCTTGAGGAACTCGTCGGCACGCTGCTCGGGAGTGTCCAGTGGACCACCAATCGACTGGCGATGCGGGGATCGGCTGTAGCGGCCGACCAGCTCGAGGTGATGCACGATCCGCGGCCAGCTGGGGAATCCGTAGCTGCGGGCGATCACCAGCTGAGCCTCGGCCAGCGTGCTGACCGGATGGAACTCGTCGGCCAGGGCAACAGCGGCCGGGTCGCCGGCCTGGACCTCGGACAGGAGCCGTTTGGCCTGCTTGCGCAGGTGATCCAGATGCGGGTCGTTCGGAAGATTACGGGTCGGCATTGGCCGACCTCCTCTCTGCGAGCCTGCTGTCCGCGTCGACAGGCGAGAAAGGAGGTGTGAACAACGGCACCAACTTCAAGACATTCAGGTGGGCTGAGCCCTTCCCGCGGACCGGAGGCACCCTGAGCGCCTACCGAAAACAGTAACCCATCAAGGCTTCTCCATCCACCATTCCGTGAACTCGTGCGCCCGGTCCTTGGTCAACCGGATCACCCACAGGTTGCTGAACTCACCCGGTGGCTCGGTCAGGTACGTCGTCCAGCAGCGTACGAACCCGACCCCGTCACCGAAGCCGAGCACCTCGTACTCGAATGCCGTCTCACCCGGCGCGTCCGCGACCTCCGCCCAGGCCTCCACGATCGCGGCCCGCCCGACCACTGGGTCCTCGTCCGGCCGCCGGTACCACGCGGCGTCCTCGGTCCACAGCGCCTCCACATCGGCCGGGTCGTTCGACTCCCAGGCCTTGCGGTACTTCGTCACCCACCGGTCCAGATCCTTCTCCCGCATACCGGCATCGTCTCAAGCGATCCGGTTCCCGTTCAGTACGACGCTCGCCGGGGTCGCGAGGATTTCCGGGTGCTCGCGCGGATCGGCGTCGTACGTGACGAGGTTCCCGTCGCCGGTCAGCCCGAGGTACTCCTGCGCTCCGGTGGAGGCGGCGACCAGTGCCTGGGTGACAGTCAGGCCGTGCTTCACGAGCAGGTCGACCTCACCCGCAACTGAGCCGACCACGTCGGAACCGGCCAGCACGCGGACGCCGTACCGGTCGGCGAGGGCGAGCATCGCGGCAGCCTGTTCGGAGCGAGCCAGGCGGCGGTCTCGCTGTTCCGGTGTTTCGCTGGGACTCTCTCCGACCGAGGCGCAGAGGGTCGGCGTCCAGGCGCCGCCGCGGGCGCCTAGGGCCTGCAGATCCTGCTCGGTGAGTGCCGTGCCGTGCTCGATCGAGTCGACTCCGACCCGGATCAGTTCGCCGGCGATGTCGGTGGTGCAGTGCGCGGCCACCCGCGCACCTCGGCTGTGCGCGAGCTCGACCATCGCCTGGATCAGGTCGGTCTCGTAGGTCTGCGCCATCACGCTGCCGCGGATCGGCCCGTCCGGACCGACCTCGGGGAAGTCGGCGACGAGCTTCAGCCAGGTTGCGCCGTCGGCCAATTCGGTCTCGACCGCGGCCAGCAACTCCTCGGGCGCGACCGGCTCATGCGCAGCCGCGAAGTAACGACCCTCCGGAGCCAGGAAGCGCCCGGCCGCGATCACGACCGGCCGGCCGTCGTCCTCGGTCGTCGCCAGCTTCAGCGTGACCGACCGATTGCCCCCGACGTCCCGCACCGCGCTCACTCCCGCGACCGCCAGCTCGTCGAGCCGCGCCCGCGCGAAGTCAGCCCCGAACAACGCCGGCCACCCGTCCGCACCGGCCCCCAGCGTCAAATGGCAATGCGAGTCAACCAGCCCCGGTACGGCGAACCGCCCGGGGAGGCGCTCAGGATCGCCCGAACCAACGGTCACTCGGGTGCTGTCACCCGCGGGCAGGACGGTTCCTTCGAACACCCAGCTCGTCATCCACCCATCCTCCCCCGGGTGAGGTGCAGCTCACGGAGCGTTCTACTTGAACATGTTCAAAAGCTGGGTCTACGCTCGACCTACGATGATTTGAACGTGTTCAACTTGTGAGGGAACGACATGAACATGACTGTGACGACGTACCTGACCTATCTGGCGGTCGCCGTACCGCTGACGATCTGGGTGGCCCGCACGCTGAGCCACAACGGGCGGATCTTCCTGGTGGACGTGTTCGACGGCAACGAGGCCTTCGCCGATGCGGTGAACCGGCTGCTCGTGGTCGGGTTCTATCTGCTCAACCTCGGGTTCGTGACGCTGTTCCTGCGGTCGAAGGACCCGGTGCTGAATGCCAGCGGGGTGTTCGAGGCGCTGAGCGTGAAGCTCGGCATCGTGATGCTGATGCTCGGCTGCATCCACCTGGCGAACGTGTGGGTCTTCAACAAGATCCGCAGGCGCAGCCAGGCCGAGCGCCTGACCACACCCCCGGTCCCGGCGAACGCCGTACTGGCTCCCCAGCCCGAACCGCCCCTGAACTACGGCTACTGACCCATGCGGGAGCTGACGGTTCTGTACGACGCGCAGTGTGGCCTGTGCCGCCGGTTCAAGGACTGGTTGGCGGTGCAGGCGCCGGCTCCGGACGGCCAGGGAGGGGTGGTGCGCACGCGGTTCGTCGCGGCGGGGTCGGCGCAAGCGCGGGCGCTCTACCCCGATCTGGACCACGCGGCCACGCTGCGCGAGGTGACGGTGATCGCCGACGACGGGTCCGTGTACGTCGGCGATCGGGCCTGGATCGTCTGCCTGTGGACAACCTTCGAGCACCGGCCGATGGCGATCCGGCTCGCCTCTCCAGCGATGCGGCCGGTGGCGCGGGGGATGATCCAGGCGGTGGCTGGGTTGCGGCGGTTCACGATGGATCGGGGTGGGGGTGACTACGCTGACGGCTGTGACGGACGGTGCGACCACCAAGGGTGAGCAGACGCGTGAGTTGATCCTGTCGACGGCGTTGCGGTTGTTTCGCGAGCAGGGGTACGGCAAGACGACGATGCGGGCGATCGCGACCGAGGCGGGGGTCTCGGTCGGCAACGCCTACTACTACTTCGGCTCCAAAGACCATCTGATGCAGGCGTACTACGACCACCTGCAGGAGCAACACCGGGAGGCGGTCCAAGCCGTCCTGGCGGGTGAGAAGTCGTTCGCCGCGCGGCTGACCGCCGTACTGCGGGTTTGGCTGGACGTGTCGGCGCCGTACCACGAGTTCGCGGGGACGTTCTTCAAGACGGCGGCGGATCCGAAGAGTCCGCTGTCGCCGTTCAGCACGGAGTCGCAGCCGGCCCGGGATGCGAGTGTGGAGATCTTCCGTCAGGTGGTCGCGGGCTCGGACCTCAAGCTCTCGCCAGAGCTGGCGGCTGAGCTGCCAGAGCTGTTGTGGCTACTGCACATGGGGATCGTGCTGTTCTGGGTGCACGACGACAGCGAGGGCCTTCGCCGTACCAACCTGTTGATCGACCGCTCGGTGCCACTGGTCGACCGGCTGCTGCGGCTGACCCGGATCCCGGGTGTGCGTGGAGTGGTCAACGACATCGTCGGACTGATCCGAGCGATCAAGCCCTGACCTATTCGCCGGTGCTGCCGTCGATGCGTTCGCGCAGCAGATCCGCGTGGCCGTTGTGCCGTGCGTACTCCTCGATCAGGTGAATGTAGAGCCACCGCAAGCTGTATTCACCCTCGCGGCGCGGCCGTCGGAACGTGTCATCGAGGGCGTAGCGCATCGCGATCGCGTCAGACTCTTGTACGGCGTCCGCGTACGTCTGCAGGTCCTTCTCCGCCTCGGCGGCGTCGGCGAGATCAAAGTCCCCATCGGGGTTCTCAGCCGTCCAGTAGAGATCCGGGACCGCCTCGCCGGCCAGGCAGGTCTTGAACCAGTACTGCTCGACTTCCGTGAGATGGCGCACTAAGCCGAGCAGGGACATGCTGGACGGCTCCACACTGCGCCGTACCAGCTCCTCCCCGCTCAGACCGCTCACTTTGAGCAGCAATGTCTGCCGGTGGTAGTCGAGAAATCCCTGCAGCAACTCGCGTTCGGGAGCGGCGTTCGGCGGGTCTGTTCGGGTCACCGGGACAAACTAGCTGGGGGAAGGACCTCCGGTGCCGTACACTGACTGTGACGGCCCGCCCAGTTCTGCCTCGGGCCAGGAGCACTCTGTGACAGAGGTGCTCGCAGTCGACCCCCAAGCGCCGCGGCCGATGACGGCCGCGCCGGGCAGGACGACCCCACGATTTTTGGAGTACCTATGGCGGCCCGCCGCCCCTTTACGCAAGCCACGAACACGTCCACTTCCGCTTCGTCCTCCCGCCCGCCGCGGCGCCGGCGTCCGGCCGCGAAGAAGACCGACGGGAATGTTGCTCAGAGCAACGGCTCGGTCACTGCTTCGGAGTACGACTCGGTGATTCCGCTCGAGGTTCCGGACGACCTGACCTTCGCCGATCTCGGCGTACCGGATGCTCTGGTCACGGCGCTCGCCGCGACCGGGGTGACCAAACCCTTCCCGATCCAGGCGGCGACGCTGCCGGATTCGCTGGCCGGCAAGGACGTTCTCGGCCGCGGCCGGACCGGCTCCGGCAAGACTTACGCCTTCGTGCTGCCGCTGCTGGCGCGCCTGTACCTGCGCGGCAACAAGCGGCAGTCGAAGTCCCCGCGAGCACTGATCCTGGCGCCGACGCGGGAGCTGGCCACCCAGATCCAGGCCTCGATCCAGCCGCTGGCCGATGTGCTCGAACTGCGCACGATGACGATCTTCGGCGGCGTCGGCCACGGCCCGCAGACGACCGGGCTGCGCAAGGGCGTCGACATCGTCGTCGCCTGCCCCGGCCGCCTGGAGGACCACCTCAAGTCCGGCAACGTGAAGCTCGATGCGGTGGAGATCACCATCCTCGACGAGGCCGATCACATGGCCGACCTGGGCTTCCTGCCCGCCGTCCGCCGGATCCTCGAGGCGACGCCGGCCAAGGCCCAGCGGCTGCTGTTCTCGGCCACGCTGGACGCGGGCGTCAACGTCCTGGTCCAGCGCTTCATGACGAACCCGGTCACGCACAGCGTCGACTCGGCACAGTCGCCGGTCTCGAAGATGACCCACCACGTGCTGCACGTGAAGTCCGACAGCCGGCTCCCGGTCCTGGTCGACCTGACCGCCGCACCGGGCCGCACGCTCGTCTTCACTCGCACGAAGTACGGCGCGAAGTCGCTCACCAAGAAGCTGATCGCTTCCGGCGTACCGGCGGTGGAGTTGCACGGCAACCTGTCGCAGGGTGCGCGGACGCGCAACCTCGAGGCGTTCTCGGCCGGTACGGCGAAGACGCTGGTCGCGACCGACATCGCCGCGCGCGGAATCCACGTCGACGACATCACCCTCGTCATCCACGCCGACCCGCCGGTCGAGCACAAGGCCTACCTGCACCGCTCCGGCCGCACGGCCCGCGCGGGTGCCGAGGGCACGGTCATCACGCTGATGACCGACGACCAGGTCCGCGACGTGCGCGACCTGACCCGCAAGGCCGGCATCGCCCCCACGACCACCAAGCTCACGATCGGCGACCCGCTGCTCGCCGAGCTCGCCCCCGGCGAGCGCACCTTCGTCGAGCCCGCCAAGATCGTCGTCACCGCAGCCGCCACCTCATCTGGCGGTGGCCGCGGCCGAGGTCGAGGCAACGGCGGCGGCCGCGCTCGCGCGGCTGGTGGCAGTACCCAGAACCGCACCGCAGGCGGCGGTTCAACCCGCACCGCAGGCGGAGGCACTGGCACCCGTACGGTCGCCAAGTCGACCGCCACCCGCCCCGGCGACAGCCCGTCCGCCTCCCGTGGCGGCCGCCGTCGCCGCGGCCCCCGCAAACAAGCTGCCTGACGCCACCACCGGCAACCCCGCGCCCCCGAGCACCTCGCCCGGGGGCGCGCCCTGTTCCCGGCCCACTTGTGGTGGCCTGAGACAAGAACTGGTGGGCTGAGACAAGGAATGACCTGTCCCCGCCCACCGCCCGCTGTCCCCGGCCACAAGTGAGGGTCCGCTGCTTGGTGGGTGGGAGTTTGTACGTCGGCCCGGGTGGCGGTGCGCTCGGATGCGGCCGGGTTCGTACGGCGGTGGTTGCTCACCGCTGCGGCCGGCGTTAGAAAAGTGGTGTGGCTGGCCGGGTCTGTGGCTGGGCGGGATGGTGCGGTCGGTGACCGCGGTGCCCCTTGCTTGAGCTTCCGGGCTATGACTGGCGCCGGAGAGTGCGGAGGCCTGCCAGCTGACCCGCCGCAATGGGGAAAGACAGCCGCGGTGGGGAGACAGCCGCGGTGGGGAGAGACAGCAGCAGTCATCCAGCCCAGCCGCCGGATCCGCCCGCCCGAAGGCCCATTCGGCCGCCCGAGGCCACAAGCCTGGCGATCATCGGAGCCGTACCGCCAAATACCGGCAGCCACACTCCGCAGAACCACCGCATTTGGTGGGTGAACCCACCGGGTGGGAGGTTCCCACCCCGGAATCCGGTACGGGAACCTCCCATTTGATAGGTGAACCCACCGCGTAGCGGGTTCTCGTGGTGGTGCGCCTCATGGGGGAACCCATCAAATTGCCGTGGGCCGGACACCGGGGGCGGACATCCCACTAGATGTCCACACTCCCCAGTAGCTGACCGCAGTACGGCGAAGGCGCGTGCCGCCCCCGGCCGAGCCGGGAATCGGGGGTTTGGACAGGAAGCGGTGGGCGGGAACACGTTATTCCTTGTTCACGCCCGCGATGCGGTGTCCACGCCCCCGCTAGCTGGCGCGGGTTTAGGTTGGGGTGGTGATGATTCGGACTGTGGTGGGGGAGCTTGCGCCTGCGGAGCTGGGGGTTTGTGACTCGCATGATCATCTGTTCTTCCGGTCGGCGATGTTGCCCGGGCAGGAGCTGGATGATGTGGACGCGGCGCTGGCGGAGGTTGGCGCGTTCGCTGCTGCGGGTGGGCAGGCGATCGTGCAATGGACGCCGTACGGGTTGAATCGGCGAGCTGCCGAACTGCCTGGGATCTCAACCCGGGTTGGGGTTTCGCTGATTGCAGCGACTGGTCTGCATCGGGCCGAGCACTACCCGGCGGGGTTCGTTGCGAAGGTGCGGCCGCGGCTTGCGGAGATCTTTCGTGATGAGCTGATCGTTGGCATCGGCAACAGTTCGATCCGGGCCGGGCTGATCAAGGTGGCCGGTGGATTCCATCGGCTCGACGAGCATGCGCGGTTCGTGATGCACGCCGCCGCGGAGGCGCATCACGCGACCGGCGCACCGATCGCCGTCCATCACGAGCTCGGGTCCGCGGCCGACGCCGTACTGGACCTGCTGGTCGACACCCTCGGCGTACCGCCTGGAAGCGTCATCCTCGGGCATCTCAATCGCTTTCCGGACCAGCGTGCGCACGGTGAGCTGGCCAAGCGCGGTGCGTGGCTGGCGTTCGATGGGCCGTCTCGGGCGAACAACGCGACTGATCCGCACCTGCTCGACTGTCTGGCTGGGCTCATCGACGGCGGGTACGGCGATCGGCTGCTGCTCGGCGGGGACACGACGACCGCGAAGGCTCGGGGCGCGACTGGTGAGGGGCCGGGGATGTCGTTCCTGCTGACCGCGCTTCGGCCGCGGATCACGCGTGAGTTCGGCGCCGACACGGCGGAGGCGATCTTCCGGACTAATCCGGCCCGAGCGTTCGCCTGGTAGTACGGTTCGGCCATGAGCGTCGTCGCACAGGTCTTCGTGGTGGTTGCCGGGTTGTTCCATGTCGCGATCTTTGTCATGGAGAGCGTGCTGTTCCGCAAGCCGAGCACGTACCAGCGGTTCCTGGTCAAGGACGAGACCGAGATGAACGCCGCCCGGCCGTGGGCGTTCAACCAGGGGTTCTACAACCTGTTCCTGGCGGCCGGTGCGCTCGGCGGGCTGATTGCGGGCGGCGACAAGGGCCATGCGATCGCGCTCTTCAGCTGCGCCTGCATGGCCGGTGCGGGCATCGTGCTGGTCGCCTCCGACCGTCGGATGGTTCAGGCCGCGGCCACTCAGGCCCTGCCGCCGATCCTCGCTCTGGTGCTCGCTGCCGCGCTCTGATTGACTTCAAGTGCACTTGAAGTCAGAAGGTGTTCGGCATGATCACGACTGCTGAACCGGCCATGACGACTCCAGGTGTGCTGTCCCCGCGGTACCGGGCGCTGACGATCGGCATGGTCGCGCTGATCACGCTCGTCGCCTTCGAGAACCTGGCCGTCACGACCGCGATGCCGACCGTCGCCCAGGCGCTCGACGGCCTGTACCTCTACGCGCTCGCGTTCGGCGGCCCGCTGGCTGCCGGCGTGGTCGGGATGGTTGTCTCCGGCACCTGGAGTGACCTGCGCGGCCCGACTCGCCCGCTCTGGCACGGGACCGCCTGGTTCCTCGGCGGCCTGGTGATCGCCGGGCTCGCGCCGAGTATGGAGGTCCTGGTCGCCGGCCGGATCATCCAGGGCTTCGGCTCAGGCCTGCTCACTGTTGCCTTGTACGTCGTTGTCGGGCAGCTCTACCCGGCGATTCTCCGCCCGCGGATCTTCGCCGCGTTCGCGACCGGTTGGGTGGTGCCGTCCCTGGTCGGCCCGGCGATCGCGGGGCTGATCGTGGAGCACACGAATTGGCGGATCGTGTTCCTCGCCGTACCGGTGCTGGCGATTCCGGCGGCCTTCGTGATGCGTCCCGGCCTGGCCCGCGGAGACCGGTACGACGTTCGTCAGGGGCGGCTGTGGAACAAGCAGGCACTGCTGGCCATCGGGGCTGCCATCGGCGTCGGCGCCTTGAACTTCGGCGGGCAGCAGCACGGCGTACTGCAGATCGCGCTGCTCACGGCCGGGCTGGCCGCGATCGTGGTGTTCGCGCCGAGGCTGCTCCCGCGGGGGACGTTCGTGCTTGGGCGGGGACTGCCGTCGGTGATCGCGCTGCGGGGGTTGGTCGCGGCGGCCGGCTTCGGCGCGGAGGTGTTCCTGCCGCTGATGCTGACTCGGGAGCGTGGGCTGTCACCGGCGTTCGCGGGGCTGGTGCTCACGGTGAGTGGGGTGAGCTGGACGCTCGCGTCGTGGTGGCGGGGCCGGCCGAACCACCGGTTCGGTCCGGAGGTGTTCCTGCAGGTGGGGATGATCGCGATCGTGCTCGGGATCGGGATCGCCGTCCTGACGTTGCACCCGGAGGTACCGGTCGTGGTCGGCATCCTGGGCTGGGGCCTGGCCGGGTTCGGGATGGGAACGGTCTTCCCGACGCTGTCGGTGCTGGTGCTCGAGTACTCCGAGCGTGCCGAGCAGGGTGCGAACAGTTCTGCCCTGCAACTCAGCGACTCGTTGTCCACGGCAACGGTCCTGGCAGTCGGCGGCTCGCTCTTCGCGGCGATCGAGCCGCGCTCCCCGGTCACCGCTTATCTGGTCGCCTTCGGACTCCCCGCCGTACTGGCTCTGGTCGGGGTCCAAGCGGCGCGGCGGACTACTCCTTCGTCCCGCTGACCGCGATCCCGGCGCCGAGGCCGATGATCATCAGGCCGCCGGTCCCACCGACGAACTCGAGCCGGCGCGGTGAACGGGCGAACCACTCCCGCGCCGTACCGGCCACGACCGCCCACAGGCTGTCGGACAGCAGGGCGATCGTGATGAAGATCAGGCCGAGTACCAGGATCTGCGCCCAGGCCGGGCTGCCCGCCCGCTGATCCACGAACTGGGGCAACGCGGCGGCGAAGAAAACCGCGGTCTTGGCGTTCGTGATCCCGACCAGAAACCCCTGCCGCACCGTTCGACTTGTCGTGCCAGGCTTCGCGGCCCCGGTCATCGCCGCCACCAGGGACTTCCGCGTCCGGAACGCATGCACCCCGAGATAGATCAGGTACGCCGCTCCGACCAGCTTCACCACGGTGAGCGCCACCGCGCTGGCCGCAATCAACGTGCCCAGCCCGAGCGCCACCAGCACCAGCATCACCGAGGCACCCAACGTGTTCCCCAGCATCGTCAACACGGCCTCACGCCGCCCCACCGCGAGCGCCCGCCCCACGATGAACAACACACTGGGCCCGGGGACGACGATGATCACCAACGCAGTAATCGCAAACGCAAGCAGATGCTGAGCGGAAGGCATACCCGCCACTGTAGATCGTCCGCCCCTGCACCGGCTGAAGTATTCGAACCGTCTCGAAAAGCTTCAGCTCGTCACCGCCGGATGTCACGGTGTCCCCACCTCACGACCAAGGGACACCATCATGAAGCCCCTCACCCGCCGGTCCGCCCTCGGACTGGCTGCCGCGGCCGCTGCCGCCCCTCTTACCGCCACTCTCCCCGCCCGCGCCTCGCAGGCGATCCGGCTGTCCATCGACCAATGGACCAATGTCTCCAGCTACCGGCCCGACAAGTCCTACTGGGTGGTCAATCCACGCGACCCCGATGTGGAGGATCGGGATGCTCGTGACGCTGCGCGTACCGGGCGCATGTACAGCTCGGACCCGGCGAATGTCTGGCGGTCGTTCTTCCGGGTGCCGGTAGCCGCCCTTGCGGGACGCTCGATCCTGGATGCCTACTTCACCATCCTGCTGACGCACTCAGCCACCGGCACGCCAACTCCGGTGCACCTGTTCCACGTCCGTGACATCGACCCGGCGGTACCACTGACCTGGGGAAACTCGGCGGACTCGTGGCTGACCCAGGCCGGCACCGCGTCCGGTAGTTCCTACGGCTCACAACCGGACCAGGAGTTGCAGTTCTCCACCGACGCCCTGCGGTCGGTCGTCCAGGCGGCTGCCACGTTGCAGTCGCCGTTCCTCTCGTTCGGTCTGCGCAACCTGGACGAGAACAACCAGTTCCACTGGAAGAAGTACCGCGCCACCAGCGCCGCGCTCACTGTCTTCTACGACTGAGGTGATTGTCACCCCGGGACCGCGGTCCGTTGACCCCTCAGCGGGGAGCGGGCTACGGTTCGGGGGACAACTGCGATGTCACGAGGGAAGCCGGTGAAAATCCGGCACGGCCGCGCCACTGTGAGCGAGCTTGCTCGCGAGTCAGGATGCTCGGGCACCAGCAGCCTTTCGAAGGGGACGCGCACTTCCCCAGGAGGTTCAGATGGCAGCTCCTGCCCAGTCGGTCGGCGTACCGGCGATCTCGTCCCGGTTACTCGTTCTTTCCGCGCTCAGCGTCGGTCTGTTGCTGCTGCTCGCCTATCTGGTCGGGTTCGACCAGGGGGCGGTGTCGCAGTCGGGGATGTACCTGCACGAGCTGATGCACGACGGCCGGCATCTCCTCGGCGTGCCCTGCCACTGATCAGATGCGCACCTTCGGACAACTCCTGGTGCGCGGCCTGATCGCCGGACTCTTCGCCGGCCTGCTGGCCGGAACCTTCGCTTACGTGATGGGCGAGCCGCGGGTCGATGCCGCGATCGCGATCGAAGAGGCCAACGCGGGCGCGCACACCCATGACCAGGGCGGCGAGCATGAACACGCCGCCGAAGAAGAGCCCCTTGTCAGCCGTAATGGCCAGAAGGCCGGCCTCTTCCTGGCCACCGGCCTGTCCGGTGTCGCCCTGGGTGGCATCTTCGCCGTTGCCTTCACCCTGCTCCGGCGCAAGCTCCGGACCGGCAACGACGCGTACGCCGCCCTCGGCCTCGCCGCCGCCGGGTTCATCGGCGTCGTGCTCGTGCCGTTCCTCAAGTACCCGCCGAACCCACCGGCCGTGGGTGATCCCGAGACGATCACCCGCCGTACCGTCACCTACCTGCTGACGATCGTGATCGGCCTGCTCGCGGTCTGGGCCGGTGTCGCGCTGTCGCGCTGGACCGCCCGGTACGGCGAAGTGGCCCGGCTGGCCGGTGGTGTCGCCGGACTCGTGCTGACCGTGGCGGCGGCGTACCTGATCCTGCCGCGGATCAACGAGGTTCCGGACACGTTCCCCGCTACGCTGCTCTGGCAGTTCCGGTTCGCCTCGCTCGGTACGCAGGCGACGCTGTGGCTCCTGCTCGGTTTCGGGTACGCCGCCACGGTGGCCCGCCGGCCATCCGAACAGAAGGTGTCTGTTTGAGCTCGTTGACGCTGGTCGCCCACGCACTGACCCCCGCGCTGCGCGGCCTCGTCCTCGGCGGTGCGCCCGAGCCCGACACGGCAAGCGTAGAAGCCGCCCGCGAACTCAAACTCGAGGCCGACGCCACCTACACCGGCCCCGAGCCGGCCGCCGTCCGCACCGCCGAAGCCCTCGGCCTCACGCCAACCATCGAGTCCGCCCTCCGCGACCGCGACTACGGCACCTGGTCCGGCCACGACCTGGAAGACCTCCTGGCCGCCGACCCCACCGGCGTCGCGGCCTGGCTGGAGCGCCCCCACACGGCCACCCCAGGCGGCGAAACCGAGAACGACGTCATCACCCGCGTAGCCGACTGGCTGGGTGATCTCGTGGAACGCCACGATGAACGCAGCACCCTGCTCGCCGTCGTACACCCTGCTGTCTTCCGCGCGGTCGTCCTCTACGTACTCGACGCGCCCGCGGAGTCGCTGCGCCACGTCGACGTCCGCCCCTTGGCCACAGTCAACCTCTCCCACCACACCGGCAGCTGGTCCCTGGCCTTCCACTGACGGGTGTGGCGGACGAGGGGCGTGAACAAGAACTGGTGGCACGAAACAAGGCATTACCTGTCGAAGGCCTCCACAGGGTGTGCACAGCCCCGAGTTGTAACCGAAGGGTCAGTTGGTTGCTGCGCGTTCGGGGGCGCTTCGGAGGATGCAGAACTCGTTGCCTTCGGCGGGACGCTCGCGTACGGATCGCCGGGGTGGTCCTCGTCGGGGCGCTCGGTGCGCAGGACCTGGAGCCAGAAGCCGGCCAGTTCGTAGGGGTTGTGGCTGTCGAAGGTCACGGTCCGCACGCGAGAAGTCATTTCCCGACCCTACTTCCGGAACACGAGCCGGTCCTCGGGGTTTTCCGCGTCCTGGTACGGCGTGAAGCCTGCCGCGACCGCCAGTTCGGTCAGCTGCTCCGGCAGCCAGCGATGCACCCAGATGTCCATCGGGAGGTCGCCGTACCCGGAGGTCTTGTGGTTGGACTCCTCGCCGACGTGGAAGCCCATCAGCAGCACCCCACCAGGCGCGAGGACGCGGTGGAACTCGGCTAGGGCCTGCGGTACGACGTCGCGCGGCAGATGGATGATCGACCACCAGCTCACTACCCCGCCGAACGACTCGTCGGGGAACTCGAGTGCTGTCATCGAGCCGACGCGGAAGTCGAGCTCGGGATGATCGCGACGGGCGACGGCGAGCATGCCGGGGGAGAGGTCGAGCCCGATCACCGGGCTGGGCTCGGTGAGGAGGGCGGTGCGCGCGGCGAGGATGGCGGTGGTGCGACCGGGGCCACAGCCGGCGTCCAGGATCGGGCGGCCGGCCGCCTGCTCGGCCACGAGGTCGAATCCCTCGATCTCCCACTCGGGACCGTCGACCACGCGCTCGGCGTACGACACCGCCACCGTGTTGTACGACTCCCGGATTCGTTCCAGAGCTTCTGTCATGGCGCGACCCTAGGAGGCCGCGCCGACAGAATTCGATCAGGCTTTGCCGAGTGCCTGCTTCTGCTTGCCGAGACCCTGGATCTCCAGCTCCATCACGTCACCCGGGGACAGGTACGGGAAGCGGCCGGACAGGGCGACGCCCTGCGGGGTGCCGGTGTTCAGGATGTCGCCGGGGCTCAGCACCATGTACTGCGAGACGTCGCGGATCAGCGCGGCGACGGAGAAGATCATGTCGCGGGTGTTCGAGTCCTGCCGGATCTCGCCGTTCACCCAGGACTTGAGGTCGAGGTTCGCCGGGTCGACCTCGTCGGCCGGGATGAGACCCGGGCCGAGCGGGTTGAAGGTCTCACAGCACTTGCCCTTCGACCACTGGCCGCCCGACTCCTCGATCTGGAAGGCACGCTCGGAGACGTCGTTCGAGACGGCGTACCCGGCGACACAGGCGAGGGCCTCCTCGTCGGTCTCGACGTACCGGGCGGTCTTGCCGATGACGACGGCGAGCTCCACCTCCCAGTCGGTCTTGGCCGAACCGCGCGGGACCAGGACCTCGTCGTACGGGCCGACGACGGTGTTCGGGTGCTTGAAGAACACGATCGGCTGCTTCGGGGGCTCCGAGCCGGACTCGGCCGCGTGGGCCGCGTAGTTCATGCCGATGCAGACGACCGCACCCGGGTGCGCGATCGGCGCACCGACCCGCAGGCCGTCCGTGGCGGCTGCCGTCAGCTCACCGGCCTCCAGTGCGGCACGGGTCCGGGCGATGCCGTCGGCGGCCAGGAAGGCGCCGTCGATCTCGGCGGTGAGCGGGCTCAGGTCGTAGACGGTGCCGTCGGTGGCGCGCACGTACGGGCGCTCCTCGCCGACCGCGCCGAGGCGCAGCAGTTCCACAGGTGTCTCCTACCTCAGGACGGAATCACTCTTGGTCGAACATCGGCCGCAGCCGCTCACGGGACGCCTCGATGTGCGCCCGCATCGCCGCGGCCGCCTCCACCGGGTCGCCCTTGCGGACGGCGGCCACGACGGTCTTGTGCTCCCGCAACGCCTTTGTCGCGATCCCACCGCCGTAGTACAGCCGGAAGAGGTGCAGGTGGCAGTGTGTGCGGGCGAAGGACAGCCGCGCGGTCTCGTTGCCGGACAGCTCCAGCACCAGGTCGTGGAAGCGCTGGTCATGCGCCGCCATCGCCCGGTAGCTCTCGTACGCCGGCCGGTCCGGCACGTCGGTGTAGCTCAGCATCTCGTCCTTCAGCCGGACGAGGTCCTCGGTGCCGGCGCGCTCGGCGGCCCGACCGGCTGCCCAGGGCTCGATGTGCAGCCGGAACTCGAACAGGTCCTCGAACTCGGGCCGGCTCAGCCGCGACGACACCCGGTAACCGCGCAGCGGCTCCTTGATCACCAGGCCGTCGGACTCCAGCCGGGCCAGCGACTCCCGGATCGGCGTCTGTGAGATCCCGAGCTCCCGGGTCAGGGCGTCGATGTTCAGCCGGGTGCCGGGCTCGACCACGCTGTCCATGATCAGGCCCTTGACGGTCTCGTAGACGTCGTCACTCAGCACCTGTCGCTGGGGCAGGCGGGCCAGCTGCCCCGCCAGACCCACATGCGCATCCGTCACAGTCGCTCCTCCCGAAGGACCCTATTCTGCCCGACTCGGCATCGTTACCTCGACGAGTCTTGACGGCTCCAGTGTGAGGCGGCAGCATCAGGTTGGCAATATCCTATAGGATCTGGAGCCCGCCATGACCGTCGCCCTGCGCCGAACCGCACTCTGTCTGGCCGCCGTCGCCCTCGTCGCGACCGGTTGCACGACCAAGCCCGCCGACTCCACCTCCGGCGGCGCCCCGAAGGACGACGCGTCCACCGGCACCAGTTCGGGCCCGGTGACCCTGAAGGACGGCTCCAAGGTCAAGCTAGCGCTGATCCCGGGTGGTGCACACCCCTATTTCCAGCCGTGGAAGACGGTCGCCGCCGTCGACAAGGCCGACTTCAAACTGGGTGACGCCACCTTCAACGAGACCGGCGAGTGGGATCAGGGTAAGCAGAACAACGTGATCAACTCGCTGGCCGCGCAGGGGTACAACGCGTTCGGCATCTTCGGCGTGTCGCCGACCGACATCAACTCGACGTTCGAGGACCTGAAGGCGAAGGGGTTCGCGGTCGGTTCGCTCGCGTCCTGCCCGGCCGGTGACACGAACGCGGCCGACTTCTGCCTGTCCACCGATGTCGAGGCGGCGGCGTACAAGGCGACCAAGGCGACCATCGAGGCGATCGGCGGCGAGGGTGCGATCGTGCACCTGACCGGCAACAACGTCGACTCCAACACCCAGCGCCGGATCGCCGGGGTGAAGAAGGCGATCGCCGAGACGAACGGCAAGGTCACCGAACTGCCGGTGATCACTGATATCGACAAGGACCTCTCCACCGCCCAGAAGGCGGTCGCCGACCTGCTTGCTTCCAAGGGCAAGGAGATCAAGGGGATCGTCACTACTGCCTACAACCCGGCCGTGGCCGCGGCCGACGGTGTTGCCTCCAGCAAGCTTCCGATCAAGGTCGTGGCGATCGACGACGACGCGAAGATCCTGGCCGGCATCAAGTCCGGTGGGGTGGCCGCGACCGTCACCCAGAACCCGGCCGGCCAGGCGTACATCGGTGGCTGGCTGCTCGCGCTGCTGCAGTCCAAGCAGTGCACGATGAAGACGCCCGGCGTGATCGTGGACTCCGGTTCGTTCGTCGTGACCAAGGCCAACGTCGACACGTACGAGGACGAGCGCAAGGCGAAGACGACGGCCCTGAAGACCGAGTTCGAGAAGCAGCTGAGCTGCCAGTGAGCGCTATCACGCAGGCATCGGCGTACCTGGTCGATCTCGAGGTCGAGACGGTCCGCACCGACGCTGTGCAGTCGTTCCTCAAGCAGGAGACGGTGTTCGTCGCGCTGGAGACGGCTGACGGGCTGAGTGGACTCGGGTACTCGTACACGATCGGTACGGGCGGAACCGCCGTACTGGCGTTGCTGCGGGACCATCTGCTGCCGCGACTGATCGGGAAGGACGCCCGGAACGTCGAGGCGTTGTGGTCCGACCTGTTCTGGTCAACGCACGCCACCACGGTCGGTGCGATCACCTCGCTGGCGCTGGCTGCTGTCGACACCGCACTGTGGGACCTGCGGTGTCTGCGGGCTGCTGAGCCGCTGTGGCGGTTGGCTGGTGGGTATCGGCAGCAGGTGCCTTTGTACGACACCGAGGGCGGCTGGCTGCACCTGACGACAGATGAGCTCGTTGCGGGCGCCCTGGCGTCGCAGAAGGCCGGTTGGCCTGGTGTGAAGCTCAAGGTGGGTAAGCCGCGGGTTCACGAGGACCTGGAGCGACTGCGCGCCGTACGGGATGCAGTTGGTCCTTCTCTGGACATCATGGTGGACGCCAACCAGTCGATGACGTATGCCGAGGCCAAGCGGCGGGCTGCTGCATTTGAGACGGTGGACCTGTCGTGGTTCGAGGAGCCGTTACCGGCTGACGACCTGACCGGGCATGTGCGGCTGGCACAGTCCACTTCGATTCCGATCGCTGTGGGTGAGTCGCTGTACTCGGTGTCGCAGTTCCGTGAGTACGTCGCTGCCGGGGCGGCCGGAATCGTGCAGGTGGATGTGGCGCGGATCGGCGGGATCACTCCGTGGCTGAAGGTCGCGCATCTGGCTGAGGCGTTCAACCTGGAGGTCTGCCCGCACTTCTTGATGGAGATCCACGTCAGCCTGACCGCCGCCGTACCGAACGGCCGGTACGTCGAGCACATCCCGCAACTGCGCGCGATCACGCGGTCCGAGATGTCCGTGGTGGACGGGCACGCGGTAGCGCCCGACGTACCGGGGCTGGGCATCGACTGGAACCCTGACGCCATCGACGATCGGCGTGTCGCATGAGCGCGCCGGTCTCGGAGACCGCCACTCAGGCGCTCCAAGAGAACGCACCGATCGAGAAGCCGCCGCGTGGCACGCCCTGGTGGGCCAACCAGCGGATCGGGTTGCTCCTGCTCGTCGTACTGCTGGGTGTGCTGTTCGGCATCCTGCGGCCGGCGTTCTTCAATCAGCAGCTGGTGATCTTCCCGCTGCTGCGTGACATCGCGATGTTCACCGTGGTCGGGCTGGCGCAGCTGTGTGTGCTGTCGATCGGGCACATGAACCTTGCGGTCGGCCGGATGGCCGCGTTCTCGATGATGCTCACCGGCATCTCCTACGACCTGTTTCACCTCACCCTGTACTCCGGTCTCCTGGTGGGACTGGTGGCGGGTACGGCGATCGGTGCGTTGGCAGGCTGGGTGATCGCGCGGACCGGGGTCAACTCGTTCGTGGTGACGCTGGCACTGGACTTTCTGCTGCTGGGGATGATTCCGCTCGTCTACACGTCGCTGACCGACAATGCGGCGTTCGTGACCAAGCCGCCGGGGATGCGTGAGCTGCGGAACTACTCGCTGGCGGACGTGTGTGTCGGCAACGTGTGCGGGTCACCCGCCGTACCGCAGCTGGCGATCTTCGCGATCGTCGCCATGGTGGTCGTCGGCTGGATCTACTCGCGGACCCGGCTCGGCCGGGAGCTGCTGATGACCGGGTCGTCAGTGAAGGCGGCTGAGTTGTCCGGCATCCCGACTGCGCGCCGAGTGATCACTGCGCACGCGATGTCCGGCTGCCTGGCCGCCCTGGCCGGATTCATGCTCGCCGTCTCGACCGGCTCGATCAAGGCCACCATCGGCGAGGAGTTCATGCTGCCCTCGTTCCTCGGGCCGATCCTCGGCGGCACCCTGCTGGCGGGCGGCTTCGTCTCGATCTGGGGCACCTTGATCGGTACGGCGCTCACCTCGGTGATCCGCAAGGGTCTCGACCTGCTCGGGGTCGGTCTGGAGAGCCTGAACATCTACCTCGGCCTGATCCTGCTCCTGGCACTGTCCACCGACCGGGTCCGAACAGTGCTGTCCGAGCGGCAGGAGGTTCGACGACAATGAAGCGCTTCGCTCGATCGACCGAGATGACGTTGCTGGTCATCGGCATCGTGTTCTTCATCGGGCTGGTGATCGCCTCCGGCGGTGACCTGCTCGCAGCGAATTCCTTGAGAGTGCTACTTCAGTTCCTTGCCGTGCCGATCCTGATCGGATTGGCTCAAATGGTGGTTCTCGCGGTGGGTCAACTCAACCTCGCCGTCGGCGCGATCGGTGGATTCGCGGCGGCGGCAATGGGCGTGCTGATGGCCGATCACGGCGTACCGGTTCCGCTGGCGCTGCTGATCGGGTTCCTGCTCGCCGGGATCGTCGGCCTGCTGAACGGCGTCCTCGTGGTGCTGACCCGGATCAACGGGTTCATCGTCACGCTGGCGACGATGACCATCCTGCTCGGCGTGCAGTACCGGCTGGTCGGGACACGGACTGTCGATGCTTATCCACAAGGGCTGAAGGACTTCGGGTCGGCGGCGCTGTTCGGCGTGGTCCCGTGGATCTTCGTCGTGGCGCTGATCGTGGCCGGGCTGCTCGCGGTGATGCTGAAGCGGACGGTGCCCGGCCGGCAGCTGCTCGCCTCCGGTGGGAATCCGATCGCCGCCCGGCTGTCCGGGATCTCGAACGACCGCTCGGTGATCGTCGCGCACGCGTTGTCCGGGGCGATCCTCGGCGTCGCCGCGATTCTCACTGTCGCCTCGTCGCCTGGTGTGAACAAGAGCATCGGCGGTGACTGGCTGCTGCCGTCGTTCGCTGCGCCGATCATCGGTGGTGCGTTGCTCACGGGCGGATCCGCCGTCGTGCTGGGGACCGTGCTGGCGGCCTTCATCGTGCGTTTCGTGGACACCGCACGGGCCGAGTTCTCCCTCGAGCCCTCCTGGGTGAACTTCGTGGTCGGCGCCGTCGTTCTCGGCTCGGTCGTGCTCGGACAGGTCCGGACTCGTCGGCAGGAGCGGCGTTCGGTGGTGAAATCGCCCGACGTGGCGGTGGCCGGAGGTGTGTCATGACGCTGTTCCAGGCTTCGGAGATCGTGAAGGTCTTCCCCGGTGTTCGCGCGCTGGACGGCGTCACGCTGTCGCTCGAGGCGGGCTCGGTCCACGCCTTGCTGGGTGAGAACGGCGCCGGCAAGTCGACGCTGATCAAGGTCGTCACCGGGCTCTATCGCCCAGACGGTGGCCGGCTGCTGCTAGACGGGCGTGAGGTGTCCTTCGGCTCGCCGCACGAGTCGGCCTCGGCTGGGATCGGTGTTGTCCACCAGGAGCGCAACCTGATCCCCGGCTTCACGGTCGGGGAGAACATCATGCTCCAGAAGCTGCCGACCTCGCGCGGCCTGGTCGACCGGGGCGCGATCCGGTCCGAGGCCTTGCGGTGGCTCGCTGAGCTCGAGCTCGACATCGATCCGGATCAACCGGTGACCGAGCTGTCGGTCGCGCAGGCCCAGCTGGTCGAGATCGCGAAGGCGCTGTCGGTGGAGAGTCAGGTGCTACTGCTCGACGAGCCCACCGCGTCGATCACGCCGAATGAGGCTGCGTTGCTGTTCCGCGTGGTGGAGAAGCTGAAGGACGACGGACGCGCGGTGCTGTTCGTCAGTCACAAGCTGGAGGAGGTCTTCCAGATCTGCGACACGGTCACCGTCCTGCGTGATGGCGCCTCGGTGCTGTCCGGCGGTGCGTTGTCCGAGCTCACCCGTGACCAGGTGGTCGACCTGATGGTCGGCCGGGTCCACGAAGCACTCAACCTGCCCGACCGGACTGTAGACACCTCGGTGGCTCCGATCCTGGAGCTCCGCGGCGTCGGTACGGCGACCGGTCACGCGGAGGTGGATCTCACCGTCCGGCCTGGTGAGATCGTCGGTCTGTACGGTCTGGTCGGCGCCGGCCGGAGCGAGCTGGCCAAGGCTCTGCTCGGTCTCGACCGCATCACCGCCGGCGAGGTCCTGGTGCGCGGCCAGGCGGTGAAGATTCGCACGGTCCGCGACGCTCTGCGCAACCACAAGATCGGTTACGTCACCGAGAACCGCAAGGAAGAGGGCGTCTTCCTCGAGCAGTCGGTCGCGCGGAACATCGCCGTCACCATCTGGGACCGGCTCCGCAAACTGCTCGGCTACGTCCCGGCCAAGTCCGAGACCGAGATCGTCTCGTCGTACGTCGAGCAGCTCGGCATCCGGATCGCCTCGCCGTCCCAGCACGCCGGCACGCTCTCCGGTGGTAATCAGCAGAAGGTCTCGCTGGCCAAGTGGCTGGCTGCCCAGACCGAGATCCTGATCATCGACGAGCCCACGGTCGGCATCGACGTCCGTACCAAGGACGCCTTCCACACGCTCATCTGGGATCTCGCGGCCAACGGTCTCGCCATCCTGCTGATCACCTCCGACCTCCCCGAGATGATCACCCTCGCCGACCGCGTGGTCGTGATGCGCGACCACCGCATCCAGGGCGAGCTCCCGAACACCCACGACTACGACCAGATGAGCCAGCAGGTCATCCGCCTCATCCACGCCGAAGGAACCACCGCCGCATGAGTAGAGTCGACGCCCACCATCACGTGTGGGATCTGTCCATCCGGGACCAGACCTGGATGGTCGGTCCCGACTTCGAGCCGATCCGCCGAAACTTCAGCGCCGAGGACCTGGCGCCCCTCGCAGCTGCGGCCGACATCACCGCGACCGTGCTGGTGCAGACCGTCGGCGTCCTGGCCGAGACCGGCGAGTTCCTGGAAGTTGCTGCTAGCAACGACCTCGTGGCCGGTGTCGTCGGCTGGGTGGACCTGACCGCACCCGATGTGGCCGACGTACTGGCCGAGCTCCAGGCCCGGCCGGACGGTGGCTATCTGAAGGGCATCCGGCACCAGGTCCACGACGAGCCGGATCCCGAGTGGCTACTGCGTCCCGACGTACAGCGTGGCCTGGCCGCCGTGGCCGACGCCGGCCTCGTCTACGACCTGCTCACCAAGACACCGCACCTGCCGGCCGCAATCCGTACCGCCCAGGCGCTCCCACACCTGACCTTCGTCGTCGACCACATCTCCAAGCCGGAGATCGGCGGCCCGCTAGACCCCTGGGCCACTGACCTCCGCGCCCTGGCCGCCCTCCCCAACGTCACCTGCAAACTCTCCGGCATGGTCACCGAGGCCAACTGGTCCTCCTGGACCCCCGCCGACCTCAAGCCCTACGCCGACGTAGTCCTGGACGCATTCGCCCCTGACCGGGTCATGTTCGGCTCCGACTGGCCCGTCTGCCTGCTCGCCGCCTCCTACGCCGACGTAGTAGCAACAGCCGAAACCCTCACAGCCCACTTAACCCCCACCGAACGCAACGCCGTCTTCACCACCACAGCCATCACCACCTACAACCTCACCCCCTGACAACTGGTTGGCAGCTAGTGGCCAACCGGTGAATCACCGCTGAATCAGGCGTATGGTCCGCAGGCATGGACATGCTGAAGGGTGAGCAGATCGCCGCGGCCGACCTGGCCGACTGGCGCAAGCTGGCCCAGGGACTGCATGCCCGCTACCTGGTCGACGACTTCAGCTCCGGCGCACGGCTGGTCGCTGCGGTGGGGGAGGCGGGCGACGCGCTCGGTCACCACCCGCGCGTATCCATCGGCCAGGGATACGTCGACCTCAAGCTGGTCAGCGACGACGCCATCTACCGCGACGGCGAAGGCACCGAACACGTCGTCGAATGGGTGACCCAGCAGGATGTCGACCTGGCGCGACGGATCACCGAGATCGCCGCCGACCATGAGCTCAAGGCCGACCCGGCCTCGGTCAGCGATCTCGAACTCGGCCTCGACACGGAGCGCTCCGCGACCATCGCCCCCGTATGGGCCGCGCTGCTCACCGGAACTGCCGAGGCCCAGGGCCGCGGAACCCCCAGCGACGAGATCCGGGACGCCACGGGTCGGGTGCCGAACCTGTGGTTCGGGGACGCCGACGAGCAGGAGACCCCGCGGCAGCGGTTCCACATCGAGGTCTACGTGGCGCCGGAGGCGGCTGACCAACGGATCGCCGCCGCCCTCGCCGCGGGCGGGACCATCGCCGATGACAGCAACGCTCCCTCGCTCACCGTCATCGCCGATCAGGACGGCAACAAAGGGATCGTGTGCGTCGACATCTCCGCCGCGAAGAAGGATTGAATCGCGATGGCAGCCGAGTCGTCGTACACCATCGCGCCGCTCAGCCCAGAGACCTGGCCCGCCTTCGATGCGATGGTGCAGCGGCACAACGGCATCTTCGGCGGCTGCTGGTGCATCTGGTTTCACCCTGACGGGCCCGAGCGCGGTCAGGGCGCAGAAGCCAACCGGGCGCTGAAGAAGGCCTATGTCGAGCAGGGCAAGGCACACGCCGCACTGGTGATGGACGGCGACGAGGCCATCGCGTGGGCCGAGTACGGCACACCGGTCGAGTTGCCGACCCTGCACCATCTCAAGCAGTACGACGCCACCAAGACCGTGGATCCCGACTACCGAATCACCTGCGTCTTCGTCGACAAGCGCCACCGGCGGCAGGGCGTGACGGAGCTGGCGATCACCGGCGCACTGGACCTGATCGCCCAAGCCGGCGGCGGCCGGGTCGAGAGCTATCCGCACGACCTGACCAACCAGACCAAGAAGATGTCGTCGTCGTTCCTCTACAACAGCACCCGTCGACTCTACGAGCGCCTCGGCTTCACCTACGACCGACCCAAAGGCCTGAAGAACTGCGTCATGGTGAAGACAGTCGACCCCGCCTGAGGTACGTGGAGAGGGCGGGCATGGTGTTGACGGTGTTCGGGTGGAAGCCTGGTTCGAGGTTCGCGTCGGTGTCCTCGCTGGGGAAGAGGACGGGGCGGAAGCCGGCAGCTTGGGCGGCGCGGAGATTGGTGGGCCGGTCGTCGATGAAGTGGGTGGCGGCGGGGTCCAGGCCTGGGTGGGCGAGGATCGCGTCGTAGGCGGCGGGGTCGGGTTTGCGGGCGCCGATGGCGGAGCTGACGAACCAGGCGCCGACGTGAGCGGCGAGGTCGAAGCGGTGGCGCAACAGCTCGGACCATGGGGCTGCGTCGTTGGTGAGGACCAGAGGGGTGATGCCGGACGCATGGAGGTCTCGCAGGACCTGCGGCGCACCAGGAGTTAGCTCGTGGCGGGTGCAGTAGTCGGCGTCGGAGGCGGTCGCGGCTACGCCGAGGGTGGCCCAGAGTTCGCCGGTCGAGATCTCACCCAGGGTGCAGCGGCGGTAGGTGGCGCGGATCTCGGCTTCGGGGGAGGTGCAGCCGTGGTCGCGCAGGTAGGGGATGAGGACGCCTCGTACGACGTTCCCGTGCCGGTAGAGCACGCCCATGGCGTCGAAGACGGCGAAGTTCGGTTGCACGACAGTGAACCTATCCCGGGCGTCGGTCGATTGACTGGATAGAAATATGGTTGTATTTTTATCGCGTGCCCAGGACTGCGGATCATGACGAGCGGCGCCGGGAGGTTGCCGGTGCGCTGATCGCGGTGGTGGCTCGGCGCGGGCTGGGGGAGGCGAGTCTCGCTGTGGTTGCCGAGGAGGCTGGGGTCTCGGTGGGGCTCATTCAGCGGTACTTCCGGAGCCGGCGTGATCTGCTGCAGTTCGCGTTCGACCACCTCGAGGTGCGGGCCGGGGAGCGGCTGGCCGCGGCGGTCGCGGTACGGCGAACGGGCGAGCCGGTGCGAGAGACGGCGTACACGATGTTGGAGACGCTGTTGCCGCTGGACGAGGAGCGGATGGCGGAGTCCGTGGTCTGGCTGGCGTTTCTCGCGGCCGGAACGGTCGACGAGGAGTTGCTCGCGCCGCATCAGGCCGGCATGCGCTACATGCACGAGTCCATCGCTGCGTGGATCCGGCAGTCGACCGCTGCCGGGACCTCACCGGAGCAGCTCGATGCCGACTTCGAGGCTCGGCTGCTGACCTCGCTGGTCGACGGTCTCGTGATCGACATGGCGACGAACCGGAAGGACATCACCCCCGAGTCCGCCCGCCGCGTTCTCGCGGCCGCGGTCGACCGTGCGTTCGGCGTGGAGGGAGTGCGATGAGTACGACGATGGTGGGCGCACTCGTCGTCCTGGCTCTGCTCGACAGCACGAGCATCGGGACGTTGTTCGTGCCGATCGGGTTGTTGCTCGCGCCCGGGCGGGTGCGAGTGGTCGGCGTACTGACGTATCTGCTGACGATCGCCCTCTTCTACCTGGCGGCCGGGTTGGCGATCGCCGCGGGGCTGGGTGCGATCGGCGACGAGCTCACCAGGTTCGCCGAGTCGACGGCGTTCTCCTGGGCCGAGGTGGTCGTCGGCGTCGGGCTGATCGCGCTGAGCTTCCGCTTCGACCCGAAGCGCCGGGCGGCGCGGGGCAAGACTGTCGACTGGAGTGCGCGGATCACGAAGGCGACCGGTTCGCCGGGCACCTTGATCACGCTGGCGATCAGCGCTGGAGTGCTCGAGTTGGCGACCATGGTCACGTTCCTGGCCGCGATCGGCCTGGTCAGCAGTTCAACGGTCTCCTGGCCGGTCGCCGCGGCGCTACTCACCGGCTACTGCTTCGTGATGATCCTGCCTGCCCTGGTCCTGCTGGCCCTCCGGGTCTCGCTGTCCGACCGCATCACACCGGCGTTGCACCGGCTGAATGCCTGGTTCCAGAAGCACGCGACCGGAGCCACCAGCTGGATCCTGGCGATCGTCGGCTTCCTGATCGCGCGCGACGGATTCGCACGGCTGGCGGTCGCCTATCACTGGTTCGGCCAGTGATCAGCTCGAAGCCGCCGCGGATGGGTCGACGGCGAACTCGACGCGGACCCCGAGCAGCCGCACCGGCCGGCGGAGTTCGAACTTCTCCAGCAGTTCCAGTGCGGTTGCGGCGATGACCTCAGGGTCCTGCGTAACCGCCTTCAGCTTGCGGCTCTTGATCGGCGTGAAGAACGAGGTGAACCGGACCTTCACCCAGACCCGCTGGATGCTGCGACCCTCCGCGACCACATCGCGAGTCACCTCGACCGCGATCCGGCGCAGCTCATCGGCAACCTCGGACGGCTCGAGATCGCGTTCGAAGGTCTCCTCACGGCTCCGCGACACCGGTTCCCGCGGTACGTCGGTCACCTCGGTATCGCCGAGCCCACGGCCGAGGGCGGCGTACCAGGCACCCATCTTCGGACCGAACCGCTTCTTCAAAACCTCGACGTCGGCCGCTGCGAGGTCGGCCACCGTCTCCAGACCGAGCTCGTTCAGATTGCGTTCCATCCGGCTGCCGATGCCCCACAGCTCGCGGACCGGCCGGTGGTCCATCACCTCGCGCCAGTTCTCGGCGGTCAGCCGGTAGACCCCCGGCGCCCCAGCCCCGGCACCTTCGAACGCAGTGGCATGCGACTGCGGCTTCTTGGCGAACGTCGTCGCCAGCTTGGCCCGCGTCTTGTTGTCACCGATCCCGATCGAGCAGGTCAGCCCCGTGCGCTCCACGACCGCTGCTCGCAGCGCATCCGCAAGCCCCTCGGGGTCGTCCGTCGAAGCGCCGACGAAACACTCGTCCCAGCCCCACACCTCGACCACGACCGGGAACGCCCGCAGCGTGTCCATCACCTCGGTCGACGCAGCCTCGTACGCGGCCGGATCCGACGGCAGGAAGACCGCCTGGGGACACTTCTTGTACGCCGCTCGCACCGGCATCCCCGAATGCACCCCGAACTCGCGCGCCTCGTACGACGCGGTCGCCACCACCTGCCGTGGTTTCGTGGGATCCCCCGACCCGCCGACCACGACCGGCAGCCCGCGCAGCTCGGGCCGGCGCCGGATCTCGACGGCCGCGATGAACTGGTCCATGTCCACATGCAGGACCCACCAGCCCATCGCGCCCTCCTCCGGCGAGAAACTCAGCTCGACGCACTCGCGTACGTCCGCAGCCCACGCTGCCACAACAACCGGATCAGGAACACGGCAATCGCCGACAGCCCGATCCCGAGCGCCACCGATCCCCAGCCGAGGTCACCTGACAACGCCTGCACCGGGTACGTCGTCGCGAACGCCACCGGGAACACGAACGTCAGGAAGCTCCGCACCGCCACCGGGAAGAACGTCAGCGGATACCGCCCCGCCTCCACCATGTTCAGGTAGACGACGCCGATCGGCCCGACCGACTGCAGCCAGAACGCCAGGTACACCATCGCCGACCACACCGCGGTCAACAGCACCAAGCCGCACCCCGCGAGTACGACGGCCTGCAGCACCTGGCCCACATCCGGCGTGAGCCCGGACTGCACCAGCCCGAACGCCAGCACAATGATGCCGCTGGCAACATTGCTCAGCTCCGCGACGTTGATCCATCGGAACGTCAGGTAGAACTGACTCGACACCGGCCGGAGCAGTACGGCGTCCAGCTCGCCCTCGGTCAGGTACGACGTCATCCGGTTCAGGTTCGGCGCGATGAACGTCGCCATCAGCCCGGTGATCACCTGGTACACGCCGACGAGCGCGATCACCTCGGCCCGGGACCAGCCGTGCACCTCCTCGGTGAACCCGAACAGCAGCAGTGTCGGCACGATCCCGAGCCCCAGCTGCACCAGCCCGACCAGCAACGTGGTCAGGAAATGTGCCCGGTAATGCGTCTCCCGTACGACGGCCTGTGCGAAGAACCGCCGCCACAACCGAAGGTGCCTCATGCGCCCACCGCCGAGTACGCACGGATCCCGGCCGCCCAGACGACACGGGCGAGCAGGCCGACAGCGACGACGTACCCGAGCTGAACGCCGAGCCCGGTCAGCAGTTCTGACCCGGACAGGTTCCCCGCGACGATCTCGACCGGGAACGACACCGTGTACCGGTACGGCTGGTAGTCGATGAACCCGCGCGACCACTCCGGCATCAGCGCCAGCGGTACGACGGACCCCGACAGCACGGAACCGATGATCACCCGGGCCTGGACGAGTGCACTCACATCGTCCATCCAGAACGCGAAAGCCGCGATCAGGATGTCGATCGTGAACACCAGGATCGCGCCGAGCACCAGGGTGACGAAGAACAGCGCCCACCGGCCGGCCCCGGACGGCACGTTCATCGAGTCCCGGAAGATCCACCAGACCAGGCCGATCATCGGGACCAGCGCGAACAGCTTCAGGAACTTCTCCGACAGGTTGTTCGCGACGAACCCGACCAGCAGTGACGCCGGCCGGATCATCCAGCTGGACAGCTTGCCGAGCCGGATGTCGTTCGCGAGGAAGCCGGCCATCCACGACGAGGTGGCCATCGTGGCGAAGCCGAGCAGCACGAAGTACGTCGTGATGTACCGCTGATCCACGGGGAGCCGGGCGCCGTTCGCGAGCGCGGTCCGCCAGATCAGCAGCGAGATGAGCGGCGTACAGATGTTGGCCAGCATGAAGATGACCCAGGCGCCGCGATAGATCGACTGCTGGGCGATCTCGGCGGCGACCATCCGGCGCAGCACCCGCAGGTTGCGGATCATGAGACCTCCCCGCGGCGCTCGAAGAGGTCACGCATGATGTCCTCGACGTCGGCGTCCGCAACGTCGAGATCGACCAGTGGGCCGAGCCGGGTGAGCTGCTCCAGCACCTCGCCGGTGCGCTCCCGATCAGCCTCGAGGCGGAGCGTCAGGCCGGAGACCTCGACCGCGCTGACCCCGGTGAGACGGCTCCCGTCCACAGGCGTCGCGTACGTCGCTCGAACCAGCTTGCGTGGTTGCGCGGTCCGGACGAGTTCGTCCAGCGCGCCGTCGAACTGCAGACTGCCGTGGTCGATGATCATCACCCGCGAGCAGAGCGCCTCGATGTCGTCCATGTCGTGGCTGGTGATCAGGATCGTCGTGCCGCGGAGCCGGTTGACCTCGGCCAGGAAGGTCCGGACCCGGGCTTTGGCGACCACGTCCAGCCCGATCGTCGGCTCGTCCAGGAACAGGATCTCCGGACCGTGGACGAGAGCCGCCATCAGCTCCAGCTTCATCCGCTCACCGAGCGAGGTCTTGCGGACCTGGACGTTCAGCAGGTCCTGCACCTCGAGCAACTCGGCGAGCTCGGCGACATTGCGCTCGAACGAGGCCGTGGACAGGCCGTACATCTCCTTGTGCAGGAGCAGGCTCTCCATCGCCGGCACGTCCCACCAGAGCATGGTCTTCTGCCCCATCACCAGCGCGATCCGGCGCAGGTAGTCAGGCTTGCGGTCCGACGGCGTGTAGCCGAGGACCTCGAGATCGCCGGACGTCTTGTAGAGCAGTCCGGACAGCATCTTCAGCGTCGTGGTCTTACCCGCGCCGTTCGGGCCGAGCAGCCCGACGACCTCACCGGGCTCGATCGTGAAGGAGACCCGGTCGACCGCGAGCCGGGTCTCGTACTTGCGCTTCACCAGACTCTTCAGCGCTCCACCGAGCCCGGCGCGCTGCTGGTGGAACGTGTAGGTCTTGGTCAGATCAACAGCAGAAATGGCATGAGTGTGCGTCACAGTTGGGGCACCGCTTTCGACGAAGCTGGACAGGACCGGGCAGCAACCCAGGGCCCATCACGGCACCGCGATCCAGAAGGATGGCGGGAAAATCAACCGTGCGCGCAGCTATCTCGAAACGGGGTAGTCACCTCTGCGACGCTAAACCGCCTCAGAGAGTGATGTCCAGCGGGTTTTCAGTCGAAGAGGTTCTCCAGGAAGGACTTCTGCTTCTTCTTGTGCGAGTAGCCGCGGTCGTCGTAGCGGCGCTGGTCCTCGTACCGGCGGTCGTCGGAACGGCGGTCGTCGTAGCGCCGGTCGTCGTCGTACCGCTTCTTCTCCTCGTAGCGCTTCTCCTCGGGCCGGGGCTGCGGGGGAGCGTTGTAGCGGAGCTCGGCGTCCACCAGGCTCTCCAGCTCACCGCGGTCGAGGAAGATACCGCGGCACTCGGTGCACTGGTCGACGGTGATCCCAGCACGCTCGTAGGTACGCATCGCGCCACGGCACTTCGGGCAAATCAGGGTCTCCATCCGGAAACCCTAGGTGACGAAAGGCCCGGAATGCCGCCTTTTCAGCGAACTCTCAGCCAGCGAACTCTCAGCAACTTCCGCGCGTCACAACCGGTCGATCCCTTCGAGCCCCCGGACGACCAGGTGGTCGCGGCCCGGCGGCGGCTCGTACGGCTCGGGCCAGAAGTCGGTGACCCGGTCGACCAGCCCGTCACGGAGCTCGAGGAACACCAGGCCGACCAACTGCTCGGAACCGACGGTGAAGTTCATCGAACCGGCGGCGGTGCTCCCGTCGACGATCAGGCGGGTGACGCTCAGCGTCCAGTCGCCCGGATACTCCCGGTTGAACTGCAGGTACTTGTCACGACCGGTGATGCGCTCACCGGTCTGCGGCAACTCATAGGTCACGTCGGCGGCGAGCACCGTCGCGAAGGCATCCCAGTCCTTGGCGGCCATGGTCGCGAAGTATCGCTCGACGATCGGCCGGGTCTGCTCCGTGTCGTTCATGGCCTGGACGCTAGTAGGCCCCACCGACAACTGCCGGTGGGGCCTAGCGACCCGGGCGGCTACTTGAAGCGGGCGAGGAAGTTCTTGACGATCGGCCCGGCCGCCTTGCCGCCGGACTCGCCGCCTTCGACGATGACCGCGAAGGCCACGTCACCGCGGTAGCCGACCATCCAGCCGTTGGTACCGACCTTGCCGTTCGTCACGACCTCCGCCGTACCGGTCTTGGCTCCGACCGTGCCGCTCTGGGCCAGGATGTGTGCGGTACCCCCGGTGACGGTGGTCCGCATGAAGGTGCGCAGTGCGGCAGCGGTTGCCGGGGGCAACGGGGCGGCCGCCGTACCGGCCGCGTCCTTGCCGGGGACCAGGACCGGCTTCATCGCGGTGCCGTGGGCGACGGTGGCGCCGATCAGGGCGATCGACAGCGGGCTCGCGGTGACGGTGCCCTGACCGATCATCGACGCGGCCTCCTCGACATCGTCCTTCGGAGCCGGGACCTTGCCGCCGTACGCCGGGATGGACAGCTCGAGGTCACGGCCGATCCCGAACATCGCGGCCGCCTTGGTCATCCCGTCCTTCTGCAACCGGGCGTGCTGCGAGATGAAGGCGGTGTTGCAGGACTGGTTGAACGCCTTCTGCAAGGTGCCGGCGCCGTACGCCGCGAGGGCGTCGTAGTTCTTGAACGTCTTGCCGAACACGTTGATCGTGTCGGTGCACGGGAGCGAGCTGTTCGTGGTGATGCCATTGCTCAGCAGCGCGGCCGAGGTGACGGTCTTGAACGTCGAGCCCGGGGCGTAGCGGCCCTGGAAGGCGCGGTTGTAGCTCGTCACGTCCGGGCCGTTCGCCGCAGCCAGGATCTGGCCGGTCGAGGCCTGGACGGCGACCAGCGACGCGTGCAGCTTCTGGCTGCCCAGCGCAGCCTCGGCGGCCTGCTGCATCTTGGTGTCGATCGTGGTCTTCACCGGCTTCCCGGGGGTGCCCTTCTGGGTGAAGACCTCCTTGATCGTCAGCTTGGTCTTGCCGTCGCGCAGGCTGACCACGCCGCCGGGCGTGCCGGCCAGCTGCTGCTGGAACGCGTACTGCAGACCGTTTACGCCGACTTGGTCCTGGGCGGACGCGGTCGGGCCCGCGTTCTTCAGGGTGTCCTCGTTGGCCAGCTTCATCGAGCCGAGGAGGGAACGCGCGAACGTCGGGGTGGCCGCGAGCGACTGCGTGCCGCCCATGGTCAGGACGCCGGGCAGCTTGCCCATCGTCGGCCGCAGCTTCTCCCACTGGTCCGCGCGGATCGTGATCGCGTCGACGAACTGCCCGGCCGGGGCCGCCTTCGCCCGCTTGGCCAGCTTCGCGCCGTCGACATCGAGGTTCTTGGTGAAGGCCGCGTACGTCGCCGCGGTCGCCGCGGTGCCGGAGGCGACCCCGACGATGACGACCGGCCGGTTCGAGGTCAGCGCGGCACCGTGCCGGTCCTGGATCGAGGCGCGGGCCGGGAGGGTGCGCACCCGCTTGAGGTAGTTGGTCCCGTCACCGAGCCCCGGGTAGATCGTGTCGCCGGCCGCCTTGATCTTCCAGGCGTCGCCGACCTTGACCGCGGTCGCCGTACTGGTCCACTTCATCGTGCCGATCCCGCGCAGCTGCGCCTCGACGGCGAGCTCCTGGGTGCAGGTCGCGTCGTCGGAGCACTTCACGTCACCCTGCGGTACGACGGTCGCCGTACTGGCCACGAGCGCCGAGTCGACGTCGTCCAGCCGCTTGCCGAACGTGGTCGGGTTGTCGGTCAGCGCAGCCGCTTCCGTTGGTTTGCCGTCCGGGGCCCAGGCCTTCACCCAGGCGTCCGCGAACTGCTTGACGACCTGCGCGGAGGCCTGCTTCTCGTCGTTCGGATCCGCCTTCCCGCCGTCACCCGACTTACTGTCGGAACAACCGGCGGTGATCAGCAGACTACTTACACAGACGACAGCAGCGGTTCGCTTCACGGTTCCAACTCTCGCACGACGATTGGCAAACACACGGGCGAAACTACTCAACCCACCCAAGTACGACGCAGGTTCCCGCCGCGGAGTTGTCGTATTCTGCACGATTGTGACCCGCCTAGCCCTGCACAGCCGACTGCTCCCCGGTACCGAAGAGGCCTACGAGCGCGAGCACGCCCGCGTCTGGCCGGAGCTCCTCACCGTGATGCGCGCCGCCGGCATCACCGACTGGTCGATCTGGCGCAGCGGCCGCGACCTGTTCCACCTGGTGGAGTGCGACGACTACGCAGCCGCCGTAGCCCAGCTCCGCGAAGACCCCACCGACCAGCGCTGGCAGCAACACATGAGCCAGTTCGTCGAAGCCTTCGCCGAAGACGGCCGCCCCCTCCCCCACATCTGGACCATGACCCAACAAACCGACTAATACATCTCCCACACGAGTACCTCGGCGCCCGCCGGCCCCGCGGTCAACCGCCGGCCGCCGCCGCGCAGGAGGACACCGCCTTCGGCGGCGGCTGCCTCCTCTGGGGTGGTGAGGCGGGCGGCGTCTGCGGTGGCTAGGTGTCCTACGCCTTCGAGGTGGGCGGTGCCTTCGGCTATGAAGACGTGTACGTGGGGGGCGTCTGGCAGTACGACGGATTGGGTTGGAGCCAGGCGGGCTACTGAGAGGCCGGCGGATTGCTGGTGGAGGCGGATCGCCGTACTGGTTGTGTGGTGCGGTAGGCCTGAGACGACTGGGGTTAGCTCGCCGGGGGTTAGGTCGACTGGGGATTGGGCGTACGACGGGGTCAGGTCGAAGTGGTCGGGGCGGACCCACATTTGGACGTAGTGGACGGGGTCGGGGCCGTCGTTCCATTCGGAGTGGCGGATGCCCGAGCCGGCGCTCATTCGTTGGACGAGGCCTGGGTGGACGACTCCGCTGTGGCCTTCCGAGTCACGGTGGGCCAGGGCGCCTCGTAGGACCCAGGTGACGATCTCCAGGTCCTGGTGTGGGTGTGTCTCGAAGCCCGTGCCGGGCGCGACCACGTCGTCGTTGTGCGCCACCAGGAAGCCGAACCCGATGTTGGCCGGGTCGTAGAACGGGCCGAACGAGAACGAGTGCCGCGACTCCAGCCAGTCCGAGGACGTTACGAAGCGATCGTCTGCCCGCCGAATCTCCACAACTACTAGTAATACCCGGTCCGGCCGTCGGCCAGTTCGCGCATCGCGTCGAGGTGGCCGACGTGGCGGGCGGTTTCCTCGAGCATGTGGAGGAGGATCCAGCGCAGGCTTGGCTGGAACTCCGGGTCCTGGCCGGTGTCGTCCAGGCTGTGGGCGGCGACGATCTCGTTCGAGCGGGCCCACTGTGCGTCGAACTCGTCGAGCAACTGAGGCAGCGGTACGCCGGTCACCAGCATCTCGGCGCTCTCGACGTCCTTGCGGTACATCGGGTTCTGGTCCCGGGGAACGTTCAGGTAGACCACCTCGAACCAGAGGTGCTCGACCCACCGCATGTGCGACACGAGCCCGGCCGGCGTCATCAACGGCGACGCAGGCAGGAGAGACCGGTGCTCGTCCTCGGGTCGCAGGTCTGCCAGTTTGTGGCGGACCAGCACCCGCTGCAGGTCCAGCCAGCCGATCAGCTGGGTCCGCTCGTCGGCCACGATCGGTGGCCGCGCCTCATAGAGATTCACCCCAGGAACCTAACCACACAAAAACGGACTCCGGCCGCTCGGTGGGCGGCCGGAGTCCTGACGTGGGGGTGGTTCAGCCGGTGGGTTTGCCGTCGTCGGAGCCGAGGGTGGCGGTGATCTCCTGCGTCTTGCCGGCCCGGGTGATGGTGACCTTGACCTGATCGCCGGGGCGGTGCGAGCGAACTGCGGCGACCAACGCGTCCCCTGACGCGATCGCCTTACCGTCTACAGCGGTCACCACATCGCCCGCTTGCAGACCGGCTTTGTCGCCCGCACCACCCGGCGTGACCTCGCGGAGGGTTGCTCCGTTCACGAGCCCGTCGGATGACTGCGCGTCGCCGACCGACACTCCGAGCCGCGCATGCGTGGCCTTGCCCGAGGCCACCAGCTCGTCGACGATCGGCTTGGCCTGGTCGATCGGGATTGCGAAGCCCAGGCCGATGTTCCCGCCGGCGGATTGTCCCGATCCGCCCGCGGTCTTGATCGCGCTGTTGATTCCGACCACCTGGCCCGCGAGGTCGATCAGAGCGCCGCCGGAGTTCCCCGGATTGATGGCGGCGTCCGTCTGGATGGCTGGGAAGACCGTGGTACTGCTCTGCTCCTCGTCGCCCGAGGTGACCGGGCGGTCGAGCGCCGAGACGATCCCACTCGTCACGGTGGACTGCAGGCCGAACGGCGAACCGATCGCGACCACGCCCTGGCCGACGGCGAGTTTGCCGCTGGAGCCGAGCGTCGCCGGGGTCAGATCGGTGGCCTCGGCCTTGATCACGGCCAGATCGGTCAGTGGGTCGAGGCCCTTGACCGTGGCCGGGACCGTGCGGCCGTCGTTCAGGATCACGGTGATCTTGGCGCCCTGCCCGGCACCGGCGACCACGTGGTTGTTGGTGACGATCAGGCCGTCCTTGCTGATCACGATGCCCGAACCGGTCCCCGCGCCCTGCTGGCTGGCGACCGCGATCTTCACCACACTGCCGAGCACCTTGGCGGCCGCGTTCTGCACCGAGCCGTCCGGTGCCGAGGCCGGTGCGGCCTGGTTACCGTTCAGCGGTGCGGTGACCGACGGGTTGGCGGCGGTGTCGTTCGTGGCCGAATACACCGCAGCGGCGCCCACGCCACCGGCCGCCCCGACCAGTAGCGCGGTCGCGGCCACGATTGCCAGGCCCATCCGCTTCGGCTTGGCCGGTGTGGGAGCCACCGGCTGCTGCTGCGGACCGAAGGGCCAGTTCGGGCCGGGGGACGCCCCCTGATGCGTCCCCGGCGTTCCGAACTGCGGGTAGGCACTCCCACCTGAGGGGTGCTGACCCGGCTGGCCCAGCTGCGGTCCACCCTGCGGAGCGAAATGCTGTTGCTGATGTTGCCCATACATCGGCAGCTGCTGCGTACGCTCCGGCGGGTTGGAGCCGAAGGGGGCAGGCCCACTCTGCGGCTCGGGCGGCTGGTTGTCGGTCATGACGAGTACTTTGGCCGCCGGACCTGAGAACCCCCTGAAGATCCCGTCAGAGCTACCGAAGAACTCTGTGAAGATCCTCTGAAGGCGCCCAGCAAACTCCCAGCTTCAGCGGGTCTGGGTGGCGGCGTGGGGGAGCCAGAGGGTGAACTGGGCGCCGGCGCCTGGTGTGTTGCGGGCGTAGATCATGCCGCCGTGCTGCTCGGCCGCGTGCTTGACGATCGCGAGCCCCAGGCCGGAGCCGGGGCGGCTGCGGGCCTCGCTCGACCGGTAGAACCGCTCGAACACATGCGGCAGGTCCGCGTCCGCAATCCCTGGTCCGGAGTCTGTGACAGTCAGTACGCCGTCTTGCAGCCGCACCGTGACCAGTCCGACCGGTACGCCGTCGGTCCGGGCATCCTCGGGGACGCTGTACTTCGCCGCGTTGTCCAGCAGGTTGGTCACCGCCCGGCCCAGCAGCCGCTCGTCGCCCCACACCGGGAACGGCTCGAGGCTGACATCCCACTCCAGGTTCGGAGCGCGCCGCCGTACCTTGATCAGCGCGTCCTCGACCACGTTGGACAGCTCGATCAGCTCGGCGTTGCGGATCTGCGGGGTGTCCCGGGCCAGCTCGGTCAGGTCGCCGATCAGATTCGTGAGCTCGTCCATCTGGGCCCGTACGTCGTCCAGCAGTTGCTGCCGGTCTTCCGGGCGTAGTCCGCCCCGCTTGTCCGCCTGCGCGAGCAGGTCGAGGTTCGTCCGGATGCTGGTGAGCGGCGTCCGCAGCTCGTGCCCCGCGTCCCCGATCAGCCGCCGCTGCCGGTCGCGTGACTGGGCAAGTGCGCCCAGCATCGCGTTGAACGACAGCGCGAGCCGGGAGATCTCGTCCGAACCGATGACCGGGATGGGCCTGAGGTCGTCCGTCCGCGCCACGTGCTCCGCGGCACCGGTCAGCCGGGCCAGCGGCCGCAGGCCGGACGCGGCGATCGCGTTCCCCGCGATGGCAGCGCCGATGACGCCCAGCAGCCCGACCGCCCACAAGACGATGCCCATGTTGTGCAACGTCCGGTCGATCGGCTTCAGCGACTGAGCCACCACCAGCGCGGCCGGCACGTACTCGCCAGGGCCGCAGTCCAGGTCGATGTCGTTGCTCGGACAGAACTGGGCCGGAACCGCGACCACTCGGTAGTGCGGCCCCGTCGAAACACCGACAGTCCGCTTGCTGACCACGTTCTGTTCCTTGGCCACGTCCAGCTCCGGGGCCTCCATCGGCGGCGGCGTGCTCTTCCGGGCACCGACCCGGACGCCGTCGACGGTGTAGACGCCGACCAGGATGTCGCTCAGTCCGAAGGCATCCGGCGACACCGACTGCAGGGCCGCGTTGTTCGTCAGCACTCCACTGCGGGCCGCTTGGGTGGCGCGGTCCTCGAGGCTGTCGTCGAGGTTCTGGTACATCTGCTGCCGCACCGACACGTAGGCGGCGATGCTCACGAAGGCGACCGCCAGACCCACCGCGACCGCGGCGAGCAGCGTCACCCGGGAGTGCAGGCTCAGCCGGTGAAGTTTGTCCTGCCACCAGCTCTGGGCCGACCGCATGTTGCTCTGGGCAACAGGTCGTGGCTGAGCCTCCGGCCGTGGCTGGGGTTGCGGTGTGCGGCGGGCATACGAAGGGAAGTTGTCGGGACCGCTCACGGTGGCGTGTCCCGCAGTACATAGCCGATGCCGCGGACGGTGTGGATCAGTCGTGGCAGGTCGTTCACCTCGGTCTTGCGGCGCAGGTAGCCGATGTAGACCTCGAGCGAGTTGGCGGTGGTCGGGAAGTCGTAGCCCCAGACCGCGTCCAGGATGACGGCGCGCTCGAGCACCCGGCGCGGGTTGCGGATCAGCAGCTCGAGCAGCGAGAACTCGGTCCGCGTCAACTGGATCGGTACGTCGCCACGGTGCACCTCGTGCGCGTCCACGTCGACCACGAGGTCGGCGTACTGGAGGACTTCGCCGCGCGGGCCGCCCTCGCCCGGGGTGCTGCTGCGGCGCAGCAGGGCACGCAACCGGGCGAGCAGCTCCTCGAGCGCGAAAGGCTTGGTCAGGTAGTCGTCGCCGCCGGCGTCCAGGCCGTCCACCCGGTCCGCGACCGCGTCCCGCGCGGTCAGCACCAGGATCGGCACGTTGTTGCCGGCGGCCCGTAGCGCCTTGGTGGTCTCGAGACCGTCCAGCCGCGGCATCATCACGTCCATCACCACGACGTCGGGATCGACGTTCCCGATCACGGCCAGCGCCTCGGCGCCGTCGGAGGCGGTGACGACCTCGAAGTCGTTGAACTCCAGCGAACGGCGCAGCGAGTCCCGGACTGCCCGGTCGTCGTCCACCACCAGTACCCGCATAACCGCTCTCCGCTCGAGGTCGAGTGGGCGGTCCAGCGCAGACCACCGCGGATCCGAGCGTAGGCGGTCCGCTTGAGAAACGCCTGAGAACCCGCTGATCACTCGCCCAAGAGTAGGTTTGGGCGGGTGGATGTCCTCGAGTTCAGCCCCGAGCCCAACGAGTACACCTGGACGTTCGGCGGTGCCGCGCCGCTGCATCGGGTCAAACCCGGTACGGCGTTGCGCCTGTGGACCGACGATGCGTTCTGCGGCCGCCTGCGGAGTACGGCGGACCTGGCCAGCGCGAGCCTGAACATGCCGTTCGTGAACCCGCAGACCGGACCGTTCTACGTCGAAGGCGCCGAGCCGGGGGACACCCTCGTACTCCACTTCGTCGAGCTGACCCCGGCCCGCAGCTGGGGTGCCTCCGCGACCATCCCGTTCTTCGGCGGCCTGACCAGCACCGACCGGACCGCGACGCTGCAGGACCCGCTCCCGGAGCGCACCTGGATCTACGAGGTGGACACCGCCAACCAGACGGTCGGGTTCCAGGCGCAAGGGAGCGAGCTGGAGCTCGCGCTGCCGATCAACACGATGCTCGGCACGGTCGGCGTGGCCCCGGCCGCGGGCGAGGTCCGGTCGTCGCTGGTCCCGGACGTGTTCGGCGGGAACATGGACACCCCCGAGATGAAGGCGGGCGCAACCTGCTTCCTCCGGGTCAACGTCGAGGGCGCACTGTTCTCGGTCGGTGACGGCCATTACCGCCAGGGTGAGGGCGAGTCCTGCGGTACGGCGGTCGAGGGCGCGATGAACGTCGTACTGATCGTCGAACTCCTCAAGACGCCCGGGCCGGCCTGGCCGCGGATCGAGAACGACGACTACTTGGCCGTCGTCGGGTCCAGCCGCCCGCTCGAGGACGCCTGGCGAGCCGGTCAGGTCGACATGGTCGGCTGGCTGGGATCGCTGTACGGGTTGGACAAACTCGACGCGTACCAGCTGCTGAGCCAGATCAGCGAGGTCCCGCTGGCCAACGTCGTGGACGCCAACTACAGCGTGGTCACCAAGGTCCCGAAGCGGCTACTTCCGCAAGTCGATGCCTACAGCAACATTCACGCCCACCTCCGCGACCTCGCCACTACCCTCTGACTTCATCGGCTGCTCCTTCGTGAGATTGCCACTCCGGTGAGGCAGAGGGCGCCGCCGGCCAGGGTGAGGAGGGCTGGGGTTTCGCCGAGGAAGAGCCAGCCGAGGGCGATGGCGACGACGGGGACGGCGTAGACGGTGACGCCCATCCTTCCGGCGGTGGTACGGCGGAGTGCGAACGCCCAGGTGGTGAAGCCGAGGGCGGTGGGGAAGGCGGCGAGGTAGACGACCCACCAGATCGTGCTCGCGCTCGCGGCGCGGAGCTCGTCGATCAGGGTCGGGGTGAACGGGAGGCACGCGACGGCGCCGACGGTGCAGGCGAGCCAGGTGACTTCGGCGGCGGGAAGCCTGCTGAGCAACGGCTTCTGGGTGACGACGCCGACGGCGTATGCGATGGCGGCGATCAGGCAGAGGATCACGCCCCACGTTTCGGCGTGGCCGGTCGAGGTCGACGTACCGATCACGATGATGCCGGCGAACGCGACCAGGCCGCCGACGACGAGGCGGCGCGGGAAGCCTTCGCCGAGGGTGAGGCCGGCCAGTACGGCGATCAGGAGCGGGGCGATGTGGACGAGCATGGCCGCGGTACCGGCGTCGAGGCGTCGCTCGGCTTCGTTGAGCGCGACGTTGTAGACGCCGAACCAGAGCAGGCCGCAGGCGAGGAGCTGCGGCCAATCACGCTTGGCCGGCCATCGGCGTACGGCGGGATCCTGGCGGGGGCGCGCGAAGAGCATGACGCCGAGGAGCAGACTGCCGAGACCCAGCCGGGCCAGGGATAACGCCCAGGCGGAGAACTCGGTGCCGAGATGGCGGATGGCGACGAACGACGATGCCCAGAGGACCACGGTGACGGCTGCTGCGGTGGTTGCCTGCTTACTCACCCGAATACCCTAGGAAGGTAGTTTGCGATTTCCCATGGTGTTGTGAGCCTTGGAAGGGGCCTCATGGTTGCCGGAACGAACGCAGAAGGTGGGCAATACCTTCAAACTGAGAAGCCGGTGCTGGACGAGCTGAATCTGCGCCTGCTGACCGAGCTGTCGGCGGATCCGCGGTTGCGGACGAGTGAGCTGGCGCGGCGGCTCGGGGTCTCGGCGCCGACCGTGCGCGAGCGTCTCACCCGGCTGGAGGAGTCGGGGGTGATCCGGGGATATCGGCTCGAGGTGGATCCTGGTGCGTTCGGTCTGCCGGTCGCGGCATGGGTGCGATTGCGGCCCGGGCCGGGGCAGATCCCGAAGATCATCGAGTTGGCCGCGCGGACGCCGGAGGTGGTCGAGTGCCATCGGATCTCGGGTGAGGACTGTTTCCTGATGCGGGTTCAGGTGGCTGCCATCGCGGGGCTCGGGGATGTGCTGGACAAGTTCTTGGTGCATGGGCAGACGACCAGTTCGTTCGTCGTGTCCACGCCGGTGTCGCCTCGTTCGGTGCCGTTGTCCGGCTGATGGGCACCGACCACCGTGAGGAGTGGTCTGCATCACTACGCTATTGCTGACTTCAGCGACCTCTGGAAGGACCTGCCCCATGGCTGCCGACAAGTCTGTCCGCAGAGTTGCCCTGCTCACGGCCGGTGGCCTTGCGCCGTGCCTGTCGTCCGCCGTCGGCGGGCTGATCGAGCGCTACACGGAAGTGGCGCCCGACGTGGAGATCATCGGGTACCTGAACGGGTACCACGGCCTGCTCAGCGGGCGGCATGTCGTCGTCACGCCCGAGGTGCGGGAGAAGGCGGCGTTGCTGCACAAGTTCGGCGGGAGCCCGATCGGGAACAGCCGGGTGAAGCTGACCAACACCGCCGACCTGGTGAAGCGCGGTCTGATCGCCGAGGGCCAGAACGCGCTGCAGGTGGCCGCGGAGCGGTTGGTGGCCGACGGCGTCGACGTACTGCACACGATCGGTGGTGACGACACCAACACGACCGCTGCGGACCTGGCGGCGTACTTGCAGGAGCACGACTACGACCTGACCGTGGTCGGCCTGCCGAAGACCATCGACAACGACGTGATCCCGATCCGGCAGAGCCTGGGTGCGTGGACCGCGGCCGAGCAGGGCGCGCTGTTCGCCCGGAACATCGTCGCCGAGCACAGCTCCAACCCGCGGATGCTGATCGTGCACGAGGTGATGGGCCGCAACTGTGGCTGGCTGACCGCGGCGACCGCGAAGGCCTACCGCGACTGGCTGGACCAGCAGGAGTGGAACCCGGGCATCGGCCTGGACGAGTCGAGCTGGGACGTGCACGCGGTGTACGTGCCGGAGGCAACGATCGACCTGGACGCCGAGGCCGAGCGCCTGCGCAAGGTGATGGACGAGAACGACTGCGTGACGATCTTCCTGTCCGAGGGTGCCGGCGTACCGTCGATCGTGGCCGAGATGGAGGCCCGCGGCGAGGAGGTCGGCCGGGACCCGTTCGGCCACGTCAAGCTGGACACGATCAACCCGGGTGCCTGGTTCGCCAAGCAGTTCGCGGAGCGGATCGGTGCCGAGAAGACGATGGTGCAGAAGAGCGGCTACTTCAGCCGCTCGGCCGCAGCCAACGACGCCGACCTCGCCCTGATCAAGGAGTGCACCGACTACGCAGTCGACGCCGCCCTCCGCGGCGAGAGCGGCGTCGTCGGCCACGACGAGGAACGCAACGACGAACTACGCGCCATCGAGTTCCCCCGCATCGCCGGCGGCAAAGAGTTCGACGCATCCGTGGAGTGGTTCACCACCCTCAAATCCACCATCGGCCAGTCATAGCTTCTACTTCCGTAGGGCAGCCATCGCTCAGTTCAGGTGCGGAGGCGGTCGACCCAGTGGTCGGCTGCGGTTTCGATCTGGTGCAGGACCTCGTCGAAGCCTGCGTCCGCTCCGTAGTAGGGGTCCGGTACGTCGGTTTCGGCGAAGAGTTCGATGGGTACGTCGGTGCGGCCGCGGGCCTGGTGGTTGAGTGCGGCGAGGTGGCCGGTGTCCATGGCGAGGACGAGGTGGCGGTCGTCGAACCAGGTGCGGTCGAATGCGCGGGCTCGGTGGGAGCTGCCGTCGTAGCCGCGGCGGTGGAGGGCTGCGGCGGCACGGGGGTCCATCGGGTCGCCCTCGTGCCAGCCGCCGGTTCCTGAGCTGGTCACGATGACGTCGTCGATGCCGGCCTCGGCCAGCTTCGAGCGCAGGACGACTTCGCCGATCGGTGACCGGCAGATGTTGCCGGTGCAGACGACCTCGACGTACCTCAGCGGATCTCCGCTTTGTCCGGCAGGACGACGTTGATGATCATGCCGACGATGCTGATGATCAGGGCGCCGAAGAGTGCGGACCAGAAGCCGTCGACGTGGAACTGGACGTCGAGCTTGCCGGTGATCCACGACGTCAGCGCCAGCATCGCCGCGTTGATCACGAAGGTGAGCAGACCCAGCGTCAGGATCAGCAGCGGCAGCGAGACCAGCTTCACCACCGGCTTCACGATCGCGTTCACGATGCCGAAGATCGCGGCGACGATCAGCAGCGTCAGCACCCGGCGGCCGGTGGTGGCGCCCTGCAGGGTGATGCCGCCGACGAGCCAGGCGGCGATCGCGAGGGCCACCGCGTTGGCGAGCAGCCTGATGATCAGATTCTTCATACCTCGATCCTTCCACTCGGGTCCTACTCCCACGCTCCGTACACGCCCTGACCCGTCCCTGAACTCTTGACACGTAAATGACCAAGTGATCAGATCAATTGCATGTCACGACGAAGTCTGGCCGGAGTTGTCGCGGTGTCACTGGCAGCCGCAAGCGTCACCGTGCCCGCCGCAGCGACCCGGGCGGACTGCAATGCCGTGCGGACGAACTGGACGGCCCAAGCCCAGCCGCACGCTGCTCCCGAGAGCCTGCTGAACGCCTACAGCAACACCGGCAAGGGCTGGACCGGTGCCGACAGCACCTACTCGGTCGCACTCCCGGGCGGCCGGACGGCGTGGATCTTCTCCGACACCTTCCTCGGCCCGGTCAATCCGGACGGCAGCCGTCCGAAGACGACGCCGTTCCTGAACAACTCGTTCGTGATCCAGCAAGGCCAGACACTCAAGACAGTGACCGGCGGTACGGCGTCCAATCCGACTGCGCTCGTTCCGCCGCCGGCCAACGGGTGGTACTGGTTCGGTGCCGCGCAGACCAGTGACGCCGGCCGCAAGCTCGATGTGGTCGCACTGCGGTTCGAGAAGACCGGGACGGGCCAGTGGGACTGGCGCTGGGCAGCGAACTACCTGGCCCGCTTCGACAGCACGACGTACAAGCTGTTGAGCCTGACTCCGCTCCCGTCCACGGCCAACGTGCAGTGGTCCGGCTGGCTGCAGCGGGACGGTGGTTTCACCTACATCTACGGCGTCGAGGACCTGGGGGCGTCGAAGTACCAGCACGTCGCCCGAGTGCAGGGTGACGACCTGACTGCCAAGCCGTGGGAGTACTGGACCGGCAGTGGCTGGTCGACCGACGAGACCGCCTCGGTCAGAACGCTTGAGGGCGTGGCCAACGAGCACAGCGTGACCCGCTGGAGTGATGGCTACCTCCTGGTCACCCATGACACCAAGGAGCTGTTCAGCCGCCGAGTCCTCGGGTACTTCGGCTGTTCGCCGACCGGTCCGTTCGTGAAGCCGGTGGAGCTCTACCAAACCCCGGAGACCGGTGGGAACCACATCACCTACAACTCGCACGACCATCCGGACCTGCGCTCGGGTTCCAAGCTGTTGGTCAGCTACAACGTCAACAGCCTGGTCAGTGACGAGCTGTACGCCGACGTCAGCATCTACCGACCGCGGTTCGTTGGCGTGACCCTGCAGGCGGCCCCGTGACCGCCGTCGTACGCCGGAGTCTCCTCGACGACCTGGCCGCGTCGATGCTGGGACTGATCGCGGACCGGAAGCTCGCGGTCGGCGACCAGTTCGAGTCGGTGCGGTCGTTGGCCGAGCGATTCAAGGTCGCCGTACCGACTGTGCGCGAAGCTCTGCGCAGGTTGGAGGCGATCGGCGCACTCGAGCTCCGGCACGGCTCTGGCGTGTACGTCGGTCCGAACGTCGACCGGCTAGTCCTGGCGAACCCGCTGGCCCTCAAGCCGACAGCGAACCGATTGGTCGAGCTACTGCAGGCCAGGGCGCTGATTGAGCCGCCGGTCGCCGCACTGGCCGCCAAAGCGCGCAGTGAAGCCGCACTGGTTCAGATGGAGCAGGACCTGGCGCAGGCGGCCGAGCTGATCGCTTCCGGTGACCATGGCGGGCTGGCCGAGATCAACATGGACTTCCATCGTGCGCTGGCGCAGGCGTCCGGGAACGCGACTCTGGCCGAGGTGGTCGAGTCGGTGACCGTGGTGAACGTCCGTGAGCAGCTGGAGATCCTGCACATCCACGGGGACCGTGAGACCGACCTGGCCGAGCACCACGCCATTCTGGCCGCGGTCCGGGCCGGCGACGCCGTACTGGCCGAGCAGTTGACCCGTGCGCATCTGGACGGCGTTCTCGCCGTCATCAACGACCGCGTGAACCCCTGACTTCTTCGGAGGACGCACCCCCATGCGACGCATCAGCCACTGGAAAGCGCTCACAGCTGCCACCCTGACCGGAGCTCTCGTGCTCACCGCCTGTGGAGGTGCCGGTGGCGCCAAGCCCGCGGCCGACAAGCCGGTCGACTCGCTGAAGTTCTACAACGACAAGGGCGGCTGGAAGGACGCGTTTGCCCAGGTCGGTGCCGCGAGCAAGAAGGACATCGCGGTCGGGATGGAGCCGGTCGGCTACTCGGACTCGAACACCTACACCGCCTTCATCCGCTCGTCGTTCCGGACCAAGGAGAAGGCTGATCTGTTCAGCTGGCACACCGGTAAGGAGCTGGAGGACCTGGTCGACCAGAAGCTGGTCGCCGAGACCACCGAACAGTGGACCAAGGCGGTTGCCGATGGCAACGTACCGGAGCAGCTCAAGCAGTACTTCACCTTTGACGGCAAGCAGTACTGCGTTCCGCTGAACGCGGGCTACTGGGTGATGTACTACAACAAGGCCGTCTTCAAGAAGGCCGGCATCACCGAGAACCCGAAGACCTGGCAGGACCTGATCGCCGTGGCGGACAAGGTCAAGGCGACCGGGGTGAAGCCGTTCTACCAGACCAGCATCCTGTTCAGCTTCGTTTGGTTCGAGACGCTGCTGGCCGGTAAGGACCCGGACCTGTACGACGCTTTGGCCGCGGGCAAGGCGAAGTGGACCGACCCCGGTGTGGTCGAGGTGATGAACGACTGGAAGAAGCTGATCGACGCCGGCCTCTTCAGCGACCCGGGTGCGAAGACCGAACCGCAGGCACAGTTGAAGAACGGCGACGTGGCGATGGTGAACTTCGGTACCTGGTTCAGTGGCTCGCTGAACACGCTGAAGCTGAAGGCCGGTACCGACTACGACTTCTTCGTCATCCCGAACGTCAACCCGGCCCTGTCGAAGACCTCGATGATCTTCGAGACCGGTCCGCTCTGTTCGGCTGCAGCGAGCGAGCACAGCTCGACAGTCAAGAAGTGGACGGAATGGTGGGTCACTCCGCAGGCTCAGACCGCGTGGGCGAACTCCCGCGGTGACCTGTCCTTCAACCCGAAGGCAGAGGTCAAGGACACCGGCCTGGCCGCGCTGAACAAGGACGTCAGTGGCGACGGCTACCGCCTGATCAACCGCTGGTTCGAGGCCACCCCGGTGCCGGTGGCGAACAAGGCGCTCGAGGTGTTCGGTGCGTTCGTCACCAAGCCGGGTGACCCGATGCCGGGTCTCAAGAAGATCCAGGCCGAGGCGGACGCCTACTGGGCCAAGCAGAAGTGAGCCGGGGAGAGGTGAGCAGCCGGACAGGGGCGCGGGCGGCGCCGCTGTTCGGCCTCCCGGCTGCTGGGGTTGTCGCGCTGCTGCTCTACCTGCCGTTCCTGTGGACGACGTACGTCAGCTTCACGTCGTACGACGGACTGGCGTCGCCGGTGTGGGCCGGGTTGGCCAACTACCAGGCGATGTTCAGCGACCCCGATCTGATCGGTGCGCTGCTCAACACGCTGCTGTGGGTCGTCGGAATGGTGACCCTGCCGGTGGTGCTCGGGCTGCTGGTCGCCGTACTGACTTATGGGCATCGGTGGGGCAGTTGGCTGCGGCTGCCGTTCCTGCTGCCGTATGCGATCTCCGGTGTGGCCGTCGGGGTGATCTGGGGCTTTGTGCTGCAGCCGGAGGGCGCACTGGGTCAGGCACTCGGCTTCTTCGGACTGCCTGGTGCACATACCGGCTGGCTGCAGTCTGGTCCGGGGAACACGCTGATGATGATCGTGGCCGTCACCTGGCAGGCGGCGGGAGTGAATGCGCTGCTGTTCGTGGTGGGGCTGCAGTCCATCCCTGGTGAGCCGTTGGAAGCGGCTCGCTTGGACGGTGCGGATGGATTTCGGCTGTTCTGGCATCAGTTGTGGCCGCAGTTGCGCCCCATCACCACTGTGGTGGTCGGACTGTCGATTGTGGGCAGTCTCAAGACCTTCGACGTGGTGTGGGTGATGACGCAGGGCGGTCCCGGTACGTCGTCCGAGACGCTGGCGCTGTCGATGTACAAGGAGACGTTCGTGCTGAACGACTACGGGCAGGGTGCGGCGATCGCGTTGTTCCTCAGTCTTGTCACGTTCGCGGCGTCGATCCTCTACCTGCGCTACCAGTTGGGGGACGCCCGTGAGCAGGCTTAGGACCGGACTCCTCGTCGTACTGGGGCTGCTGTGGCTCGCGCCGATCTACCTGCTGGTGGTGAACGCGGCCAAGCCGGTCGACGGGTACGACGCTCAGTCCGTGTGGAAGCCGGATGGGTTCGCACTGTTCGCGAACTTCGGTGATGCGTGGTCGAAGGCGGCGCTCGGGGACACGCTGGTGGCGACGACGCTGTACAGCGTGGTTGCGCCGGTGCTCGCCGTGCTGATCGGTGCGGCGGCCGGGTACGCGATCGTCGTACTGCGGTTGCGGCGTGGGTTCTTGTGGTTCGTGTTCATCTTCGGCGGGACGATCTTTCCGTTGCAGATGGTGCTGATGCCGTTGTTCTCCGGGTATGCGTCGTCGGGTCTGTACGACACACGGGTCGGGATGGTGATCGTCTACACGGCGATCAGCGTGCCGTTCTCGGCGTTCGTGATGCGGAACTTCTTCACCGGGATCGCGCGGAGCGTCTTCGAGGCTGCCGTGGTTGATGGTGGTGGGTTGTTTCGCATCTTCCGGAGTATCTACCTGCCGATGGCTGGGTCCGCACTGGCCGCGATCTTCATCCTGCAGGCGACGTTCGTGTGGAACGACCTGCTGCTGGGACTGACGTTGAGTCAGTCGGAATCCGTGCGGCCGATCATGCCGGCGCTGACCGGGCTGCAGTCCACGTACGGCGGCGCCGCGCTGCCGACTGTGCTCGCCGGCGGACTGCTGGTGTCGCTGCCCACGGTCATCCTCTTCCTTGCTGCTCAACGCTTCTTCTCCCGAGGGCTAGCCCTCGGCCAGTTCTGAAAGGACGACATATGCCTCGGACAGTCGTGGTAACCGGCGGCGCCGCCGGAATCGGCCGTGGAGCCGTGGAACGGTTTCTTGCTGCCGGGGACCACGTGGTTGCGCTCGACCGGGATGCTGCCGGTCTGGCGGCTCTTCCTGCTTCTGTGCAAGGGATTGTCGTCGACGTGGCTGATCGTGCTGCCTTAGCAGGAGCTGCAGAGCAGCTCGACAGAGTAGATGCGTTGGTTTGCGCGGCGGGCGTGCAGCGGTACGGGACGGTGGTGGATACGCCGGAGGATGTGTACGACGAGGTGATGGGGGTGAATGTCGGGGGCGTGTTTTTTGCTTGCCAGGCGTTCATTCCACGCCTGCCGAAGGGTGGGAGTGTGGTGGTGGTTGCTTCGGTGCAGGCTTATGCGGCGCAGAGGGGGGTGGCGGCGTACTCGATGGGGAAGGGGGCGTTGCTGAGTTTGGTGCGGGCTATGGCTGTTGATCATGCGGGGGATGGGGTTCGGGTGAATGCGGTGTGTCCTGGGTCGGTGGATACGCCGATGCTCAGGAGTTCGGCTGAGCTGTTCGGGGCCTCGATCGAAGAGTGGGGGCGGTCGCATCCGTTGGGGCGGGTGGCGACGGCGGGGGAGGTTGCTGAGGTCATCTACTTCCTGAGTACGCCGGCGGCGGCGTTTGTTACTGGTGCGGACGTGAAGGTTGACGGTGGGCTGACTGCTCAGATTCCTGTGGTGCTGCCGTGAAGATCGTCGACATCCGGGCGACCACGGTGACTGTGCCGCTCGAGGCGCCGCTGCGGCATAGCAATGGTGCGCACTGGGGGCGGTTCGTTCGGACTGTGGTTGAGGTTGAGGCTGACAACGGGCTGGTCGGGCTGGGGGAGCTGGGTGGTGGCGGGCAGAGCGCAGAGGACGCCATCACTGGGCTGAAGCCTTATCTGGTCGGTCATGACCCCGCACGCACCGAGGCGCTGCGCTGGATGATCGCCAACCCGACTGCGAGCCTCTACAACAACCGCACGCAACTGCTGGCGGCTATTGAGTTCGCCTGTCTCGACCTGCAGGGCCGGGCGCTCGGCGTGCCGGTGCACGAGCTTCTGGGCGGCAAGGTGCGTGACCGGGTGCCGTTCGCGAGCTATCTGTTCTTCCGGCACCCGAACGACGACGGTAGCGGCGAGATCCGGACTGCTGAGCAGTTGGTCGCGCATGCGCGTGAGTTGGTCGAGCAGCACGGTTTCAGCGTGCACAAGCTCAAAGGCGGTGTCTTTCCGCCGGACTACGAGCGGGACTGCTTCCGGGCGCTGGCTGAGGCCTTCCCGGGACACCGGGTGCGGTTCGACCCCAACGCCGCGTTCGGGGTCGAGGAGGCGATCCGGTTCGCCCGCGGGATCGAGGATCTCGACAACGACTATCTCGAGGACCCGACCTGGGGCCTGAACGGCATGCGCCGCGTCCGCGCAAACACGCGAATTCCCCTTGCTACCAACACGGTTGTGGTGAACTTCGAACAACTGGCCGCCAACGTCCGAGACCCGGCGGTCGACGTGATCCTGCTGGACACCACGTTCTGGGGCGGGATCCGCGCGTGTGTGAAGGCGGCCGGCGTCTGCGAGACCTTCCAGCTCGGCGTCGCCGTCCACTCCTCCGGTGAGCTCGGCATCCAGCTGGCGACGATGCTGCAGCTGGGCGCCGTCGTACCGAACCTGTCGTTCGCCGCGGACGCGCACTACCACCACCTGCGCGACGACATCATTGCCGGCGGCAAGCTTCCGTACGCCGACGGTGCGATCGCGGTCCCGGACGGGCCAGGGCTCGGTGTCGAGCTCGACCGGGACAAACTCGCCGAGTACGCCGCCCGGTACCGCGAACTCGGCAGCTACCCCTACGACCGCGACCCCGCCCGCCCCGACTGGTACCCCTTGCTCCCGAACACCGATTGGGCCGACCCGACATGACCATCCCGCGTTCCGCCGATCTCGCGAGCGATGTCCTCACCCACACGTACGACGACATGTTCAACCCACCCGGCCTGACGAACTTCCTCGGCACCGCACAGGTCGACCTGGACGTGTTCGCGATCCGCAGTGTGAACTTCCCGCCGTACTCACACGGCGACTGCATCACCGGCCAGCTGTACGTCGACGGCCGGCTGGTCCGCTCGTACGGCGGCACCGTGGAGGTGGTGTGGCGCCCCGACCACGTGGTGCGGTCGACCACTGTCGACGGACTGACCCTGCGCACCACAACCGCCTGTGCCCCGGGCCGTCCAGCAGTCGTCGTACAGCTCGAGGTCACCGGCACCCCTGGACGTGAGATAGAGCTAGGACTCGCCCTGGCCAGTACGGCGACCGGTGCGGCCGGTGGCTGGTCGAACTACATGCCGCCGTCCGAACCGAACACCCTGCACACGGTGGACGACAGAGTGCTCGGTGTGGGCGAGTCCGGAACCGCAGTGAGCCTGCAGGGCCTCGACGTACCGGCCGAGGTCGACAGAGCGATGCTGAAGACGACACTCGTGCTGGACGCTCAGGGCAACGGCCGCCTGAGCTATGTGCACGTGCTGGCCCGGGACCTGACCGAGGCAGAGACGCACTTCGAGGTGTGCGTCTCCGACGTACCGGCAGTGATCGCTGTGGCTGAAGGCGTCTGGGACATGGCCTTGTCCGACGCGTTCGACCCGGACAGCGACGGCTTCAGCGGCTCGCTCCCCGTCCTCGAGACCAGCAACGAGGCACTGCAGAAGCTGTACTGGTGGGGCGTGCTGGGAGTGATCTGGTTCCGGCGGGACAACCCGGCCAGTGTGCTCGGCCGGGCCTACGACACCCTGATGCCGCGACACTGGGCCACCACCACCTTCATCTGGGACTACAGCCTCTCGTCGCTCACGCACGCACTGCTCGACCCGGTGCCGATGCGGCGACACATCGAGCACTGGATCGACCTGGACATCCACAAGCACTTCGGCACCGAGTGGCTGACCGGTGGACCCGTCGGCCAGTGGTACTCGGTCAACGACTTCGCCATGACGCGCCTGGTCCGCGACTACGTCCGCTTCACCGGGGACTCCAGCCTGCTGAGCCCCACAGTCACCGACCACGTGGTCGAGTGGGCAACCGCCTGGCGCGGTCTGCGCGGGAAGCACGCTCTGGCCGACTACGGCGGTATCGACAACCTGCTGGAGTGCGTCAGCAGCTACGTGCACGAGGTGGCCAGCTTCAACGCAGCCAACGTCTGGTGCCTGCGGGTCGCGGCCGAGATCACCGGCAACCAAGACCTGCTGAAGGAGGCCGACGAGCTCGCCGGCCACGTCAAGGAGCTGTACGTCGACGGTGCCGGTCACTGGTCCGCACGCCAGCCCGACGGTGAGCTGATCCCGGTCCGGCACTGCTACGACTTCAACATCATCGGTACGACGATCGCCGGCGACCTGTCCGAGTCCCAGCAGGCGGAGATGGTGGCGTTCTTCCAGCGCGAGCTGCAGACACCCACGTGGATGCGGGCACTGTCGCCGTACGACGCGGACGCGTCCTTCAGCCTGCGCCCGGATCACCAGTGGAACGGCGCCTACCCGGCCTGGCCGGCTGATGCGGCTCGCGCACTGATCGCCTTCGGCCGGACCGACGTCGTACTGGACTGGCTGCCCGGTCTGGCGCGCTCTGCGAACCAGGGGCCCTGTGGACAAGCGCACTTCGTCGAGGAGGGCGCTCCGCTGATGGCAGGCGGTGCCCGGAAGGCTCCGCCGCAGGACCCCTACCTGATCGACTGGGCCTGCTCCTCATCCGGTGCCTGGGTGTCTCTCGTCCTGGAAGGCCTCTTCGGTGTCGAGGTAGGTCTGGACGGCACTGTCACGGCACAGCCGCGAGTCGCCGCACTGGACCCCTCGGCACGACTCCGCGGTCTCCGAGTCGGCGGTACGACGTACGACGTCACCGCCGAAGGACTGCACCAGGTTTAGGTCGGCGGGGTAGCGATCGCCTCGAGGAGGGACTCCTCGGCGCCGGCCAGGTGGCGGCGCAGCTCCTCGACGCACTCGTCCAGCTCGCCACGCTCCAGCAGGCGGATCAGCTTGCGGTGCGAGGCGACCTGCTGGCGGGCGTCCTGGCGCAGTGCGTCCACCCGAGCCAGGGCGAGCCGGGCCTCGCCGGTGATCGAGTTCTGGGTGGCGATCAGCCGCTCACTGCCGGTCAGGGCGACCAGGCTGCGGTGGATGGCCAGATGGGTCTCGGTCATCGCCTCCGGGTCAGCGCCGTCCTGGGCGGTCGCGGCGAAGGTCCGCATCGCCTTCCGGACCTCCTCCCGGGCGTCGTCGTCGGCGTCGAACCAGGCCCGAACCCCGGCCGACTCCAGCACGAACCGGGCGTTGCAGATATCCGCCACCGCGGCCGGGTGCAGGATCGCGACACTGACGCCCTTGTTCGGCTCGCGGATCGCCAGCCCTTCGGTGACCAGCATCGTCATCGCCTCGCGGACGGTACTGCGGGCGACGCCGAGCGCCTCGGCCAGCGGCTGCTCGCGCAGCGGCGTACCGGGTTCGAGGTCGCCGGCGAACAGTGCGGAGCGGAGCGCGTCGACCACCCGGTCCACGGTGGTCGAGCGGTCTACCCGCAGCCGTTCGTACATAGAAAGATTCTCTTCCAATCCGCCGTCGTTGTCGCGTGCGGCACGGTGCGCGGGCCAACCTGTGGATAACTCACGACACAATGACCTCGATCTGAGGGAAGATCTGCTGTGTAGTTGCCGCCCCGACACGCCGCGAGGAGAGCCGGATGGAGAACAAGGGCCCGCTGCTCCTCGGCGGTGCGCTGACCGTCTTCCTGCTGCCGCTCATCATCGCGATCGCCCTGATCGTCGGCAGCCTGATGAGCCTGCCGGACGCGGAGGCCTCCGGCTGCGGCGGGCCGAGCGCCGGCGAGAGCAAGCCGTTCTCCTGGCCGACCGACGAGAAGTCGGTCGACGAGGAGTGGTCCGAGGACCACCAGGGCCTCGACTTCGACGTCGACGAGGAGAGCCCGGTCTACGCCGTCGACAGCGGCGAGATCATCAAGGTCGCCGACAACCAGATCTGGATCCGGCACGAGAAGTCGGTCGAGTTCCACTACCAGTTCTTCCACGACATGTCGGTCAAGGTCGGCGACAAGGTCGCCCGCGGCCAGCAGATCGGTACGTCGGGCTCCGGGGACGAGGAGGAGGGTGCCAGCGGCGAGCACCTGCACTTCGAGCTCTGGGTCGACCAGAAGGGTGACGGCAAGCTCGTCAACACCGACCCCAAGGAGGAGTCGTTCGGCGAGACCCCGACGGCCTCCGGCGGTGGCAGCTGTGGCTGTGGCTCCGGCCCGCTGATCGGCAGCGACAACCAGCAGAAGGCCTTCAACTTCCTGGTCAGCAACGGCTACACCAAGGAGCAGTCCGCCGGTGCGGTCGGCAACATGGTCATCGAGTCGTACGGCGTGCGCCCGCTCCAGTTGCAGGACAAGCCCGAGGGCCACGAGACGCCGGCTCAGGAGGCCGAGAACAGTTCGGCCGGCTGGGGCATCGTCCAGTGGACGCCGGCCAGCAAGATCATCAAGGCCTCCCGCGACCAGGGCGTCCCGTACGAGACGATCGGGACCCTCGAGCACCAGCTCGCCTTCCTGCTGAAGCAGCTGCAGACCAACGAGAAGCCCGCCAGCGACCAATTGAAGCGGACCAATACGCCGGAGGAAGCGGCGTACGCGTTCGGGCACTACTACGAGCGGTTCGCCGGTCACGAGGGGGACCCGAACAGCCAGAACTACCGCGACCGGAAGACCGCGGCCCGCCTGGTCTTCGACACCTTCGCCGGGGCCAGCCCGGGCGCGAATCCGGGCGCCACTCCGGCCACCGCCTGCGCCGCGGGCAGCGGCGACATCGCGGCCGTCGCCAAGAACCTGGCGTGGCCGAGCCAGCGCCCGGAGTACAACCACCGCGGGTCGAACGCCGAAGACGCCAAGATCGCCAAGCCGGAGTTCGTCGAGGCGATGAAGAAGTACAACGACCCCGGAGGCGACCGCGCGTACACCGACTGCGGCCGGTTCGTCGCGACCGTCATGCACATGAGCGGGGCGGACCCGCAGTTCCCCGAGGTGTGGACCCCCGCCCAGTTCGACTACATGAAGACGTCGGGCAAGTACGATTCCTGGTTCGGTGAGCCGCCCGGCGGGATGAAACCGGGTGACATCCTCAACGGCCCCGGCCACACCTACCTCTACGTCGGGCCGTGGGGTGAAGAGGGCAAGGGGTACAACTCGGCCTCCGGATCGCTGGGCGACCACGTCCCGTACGCCGAGCACCTCTACAAGGTCGGCGTCCAGTTCACGGTGTTCCGGCTGAAGGTCAACGCGGCCGCCCCGGACAAGAAGTCTTGAGGAGGGACGCCAGATGGAGAGCGAAGGCCAACCCCGGATGCTGATCGGCGCCGTCGTGCTGGTGGTCGTCATCGTGGTGCTCGGCAGCTTCCTGATCTTCCGGGACAAGGGCGCGACGATGAGCGTCACCGCGATCCCGAACGACCTGACCTTGACGCTCGACGGTCAGCGGGTCGACGCGTCGGGACCGGTCAAGGTCAAGTCCGGCTCACACACGCTGACCGGTGAGCGCCGCGGCTTCCAGACGTACTCCACGACCTTCACCGCCGGCAGCGGTGACGAGGTGAACCTCAAGATGTACCTGTACGCCAACAGCGCCGAGGGCCGCGAGTGGGCGCGGAAGAACCCCGAGGCTCAGGCCGAGCTGGAGGCCGAGGCCGGCCGGAACTTCGACGAGGGCCAGCGGCGGATGGTCGCGCGCTACCCGATCATCCAGCAGCTGCCGCACCTCGGGCGCGGTTACAAGGTCGACTACACGGCGTCGAAGAACCCGCAGGACCCGGAGGCGCTGTCCATCCGGATCACGACGTACACCGCCGACGGCAAGAAGAACGCCCTCTACTGGATCACGTCGAACGGCTGGGATCCGGCCACCCTCGACATCGTCTACACCACCATCAAGTAAGAGCGGGCATCAAGTAGGCCTCAGACCGGCAGATGGAGCTCGCCGCCCGGGGTGCTGATCGCGGTCAGCGGGAAGTCGAGCGGATTCGTCATGCAGCGGGCCGAGCCGCCACCCTTGTGGAACTCGCTCAGGTCGACCAGTACGACGCGCAGGCCCAGGCCGGTGAAGATCTCGCGCAGCCGCGGTGAGCAGGCCGGCATGATGATCGTCTCGTTCACCACCAGCGAGTTACCGCTGAAGGCGAACGCCTCCTCGTCGGTCAGCACGATCGGGTCCGGGACGATCCCGGCCAGCTCGGCCTGGCTCGCGGCGTCGAAGGCCGGCGGGTAGATCATCGCCGTCGTGCTGTCGACCGGGCAGAACGGCAGGTCGAGGTGGTACATCCCCTCGTGCGCGATCCGCAGCCCGCGGACCCGGATGCCCCACTCGGTCGCCAGGTGCTTGAGTGCCTCGCCCTCGGTGCGCGGGCCGTAGCCGACGACCAGGCTGTCACCGAAGACGAACGCGTCCCCGGACTCGAAGTGCGGCCCGACGTCGTCACGGCCGGTCCGGTCGAGGTCGAAACCGTGGCCGACGAACCAGTCGGCGGCGGTCAGGGACTCCTTGCGCCGGGGCTCGAAGCGCATGTGCGAGAGCATCGCCCGGCCGTCGGCGGTGGCCAGCCCGAGGTTCATCGCGTAGACCATGTCGGGGGAATCCGGGCGCTGCGCCAGCACCTCGACCTCGCCACCGGCGTCGACGATCGCCTGCCGCAGCGAGTCCCACTGCTTCAGCGCGAGCTCGGCGTCGGGCTGGTCCTGGGTCGACATGTACGGGTTGATCACGTAGTCGATCCGGAAGTGGTCCGGCCGGACCATCAGGTAGCGGCGACCCCACTCCAGCGGCTGTCCCATGATCCCCTCCATAATGACTGATTGTCCGACAATCAGTCAGTGTGCAGGTAAGTCTTCCGGCGCGCAATACGGCGCTCGTCACACCACTCGGCAGGGTCTGGCCGGAGCGCGGTGTCAGGACTAACCTGCGGCTATGACTCCTGACAATGGCGTTCGCTTCCGCGGTTGCCTGGATGACGTTGCGGCTTACAAGCCCGGTCGTCCGCCCGCGACCTCCGACGGCAGGCCGTCGTACAAGCTGTCCAGCAACGAGAACCCGTATCCGCCGTTGCCAGGCGTGCTGGCGGCCGCGACCGACGCTGCGCAGCACATGAACCGCTACCCGGACATGGGTGCGGTCGACCTGCTGGAGGCGCTGTCGGAGCGGTTCAAGGTGCCTGCCGAGGACATCGCGGTCGCCACCGGCTCGGTCGCGCTGCTCTACCACCTGCTGCAGGCCGCGGTGACCCATGGTGACGAGGTTGTCTACGCGTGGCGATCGTTCGAGGCGTACCCGATCGCGGTCCAGCTGACCGGGGCCACGTCGGTCCAGGTCCCGCTGACCGACGACGCGCGGCACGACTTCAAGGCCATGGAGGCGGCGATCACCGACCGGACGAAGGTCGTCCTGGTCTGTACGCCGAACAACCCGACCGGGCCCGTCGTGCACCGCGACGAGTTGCTCGCCTTCGTCGAGGCCGTCCCGTCCAACGTGCTGATCGTGCTCGACGAGGCGTACCGCGAGTTCGTCCGCGACCCGGAGGTCATCGACGGGGTCGAGGTCTACCGCGACCACCCGAATGTCGTCGTACTGCGGACCTTCTCGAAGGCCTACGGCCTGGCCGGTTTCCGGATCGGGTATGCGATCGGCCACCCGCCGGTGGTCGCCGCGATCCGCAAGTGTGCACTGCCGTTCGGGGTCAGCTTCATCGCTCAGGCGGCCGCGCTCGCCTCACTGCAGGCCGAAGACGAACTGCTCGCCCGAGTTGAGGAGCTGGTGACCGAGCGGACCCGAGTGGTCGAGGCGCTGCGGGCTGCGGGCTGGCAGGTGCCGGAAACCCAGACGAACTTCGTCTGGCTGCACCTGGGCGAGGAGACCCTGGAGTTCACTGCCGCGGTGCAGGCCGAGGGCGTGTCGATCCGCCCGTTCCCGGGGGACGGAGTGCGCGTCAGCATCGGCGAGCGCGCGGCGAACGACTTGTTCCTTCAGGTCGCGTGCGCCTGGAAGCAGGCGTAAAAAATCCGGCCTGCGCTGGGACGAAGGCCGGAATGTGTGCGGCGCCGGGAGGAGTGAGGCTTTCTCCCGGCGCCGCCGGTAGTGCTTCCGAATCAGTCACCCCACCGAGGTGACTCTTTCGGGTCCTGCATCACTGACCAGGGAGAAGGTCAGCCGTTGTTCTGCGACGTGGCCTGCTCGCAGGTCTTCAGCGAGTCCAGGGCGTTCGCGTTGTTGTCGAAGCCCAGGACGCCGGCGATGGTGCCGACCGAACCCGCAGCACCGATGCCGGCGACCGCGAGGTCGTTGTGGCAGGCCTGGAACGGGCCAACGGCGTTGTCGGAGACCGAAACCAGGCCACCGTTGACGCGGTACCACTTGTTGCCGTTGTTCTGCTTGGTGCCCTGCTCGCAGGTCTTGACGGCGGTGGCCGTGTTGCCGTTGTTGTCCCAGCCGATGATCGCCAGGATGTCGTCAGCGTTGCCCGCAGCACCGATGCCGGCGACCGAACCCTGGTTGTGGCAGGCCTGGAACGGGCCGACCGAGTTGTTGTCGACGGCGACGAGGCCGCCGTCACGCTTCACCCAGTACCAGTGCTTGCCGCCACCGTGGTTGTAGCCCTTGGAAGCAACGGACGCCGCGTCGGCGAGGCCGCCGACCTCAGCCTTCTTCTGGGTGTCGTCGAGAACGTTGGCGCTCACGACGGTGGCCAGGCCGAGGGTGGCGACAGTCGCCACGGCCGCGGCGGCGGCGATCTTACGAGTTACCTGCATTGTGCCAGGTTTCCTTTCGGGTTTGACGGGATCGTCTTAGTGGTAACGACACCTGGCAAGGCCGGTTACAAACTTTTTTGTCAGCTATTCGAGTCATAATCCAGCTGTAATGAGATACCTGACGCGGCATATAGATTGCCGGGAAGTTGTGTCGGGGTGGGCCGTAACCGGCCCGTGGGTCCGTCGTTGAGTCAGCGCGGGTGACGGAAAAATCCGGTGATTCGGAAGATTGTCGTCGATGGGCTCGGTGGCCGTCGAATGGGCGATACCACGATGAATCCGGAAATCGTCGGAACTATTGCCGCGGTTTCGCGCCGTGTTTTTTCGGGGCAGGGCGCGCCGCTCGGCAACTCATGCCCGCTGCCGCGCGCATCGGCAGCGGTGGGAGACCCGGGTCCCCTAGGGGCCCGGGTTTTTCCGTTCCGCCGTGACGACCAGAGCGACCCCGGAGATGATCACCGCACCGCCGGCCAGGATCTGCCAGGTCAGCGGCTCGCTCAGGATCAGCCACCCCAGCAGTACGGCGACCGCCGGGTTCACGTAGGCGTAGGTGCTGATCAGCGAGATCGGCGCGTTCGCCAGTAGGTAGGAGTACGCGGAGTAGGCCAGCAGTGATCCGAACAGGATCAGGTAGCCGAGCGCGATCCAGCCGCTGCCGTGGATCCGGTCCAGGTGCAACCGCCCGGGCTCGCCGCGAACCACGCCGAGCAGGACCATCGCCGTACCGCCGAAGAGCATCTCGTAGAGGGCAGTGACGAGGGGGTCTTTCGGCAGTCCGAGCCGCGGTGAGAAGCGGGAGCCGGTCGCCCACGAGATCGTGCCGAAGATGATCAGCGCGATCGAGAACGGCTTCGCGCTGGTGTTGCCGCCGGACAGTGCCAGTACGGCGACGCCGGCGAACCCGATCAGTACGCCGAGCCAGGTCAGGACGCGCGGGCGTTCGCCGCCGCCGACGCGCAGGGCCATCAGCCACAGGGGGGTCGCGGCCACCAGCAGCGCGGCCAGCCCGGACGGCACCGTCTGCTCTGCGACCGCGACGGCACCGTTGCCGAAGGCAAGCAGCAGCAGGCCGACCGTGGCGGCCCCGAGCGCCTCACGGCGGGTGATCCGCAGTCGCTGCCAGCCGGACTTCAGGGCCAGGATCGCGGCCAGCAACGCGCCCGCGACCAGGAAGCGGCTGGCCATCCCGAGCATCGGCGGGATCTCCGCCTCCACGACGACCCGGATAGCCAGATAGGTGGAGCCCCAGACGACGTACACGACCGCGAGCGCCGTCCAGATCATCGCGGCGGACGCGGTCCGGCCGGTACCGACGACCGGTGCGGCCTGGGCGGGAGCGGCCATCCGTGCCTCCTGGGTTCGCCACTCCGCTGCGACCGGCGGTCGTCAGGAGTGTCTTTGCATGATGATGCTTACGCTATGGCCTTCCCCGGTGGGGTGCAAGGGTTTTCCCGCCAGGGGCAAACAGTGGGGTGGCGCATGTCACATCGGTCCGGCGGCCGCTCAGGGGCCGGGCGGGGAGGCGAAAAACCTGACCAGTGGGTGGACTGGTGTCTCGTGTCGAGACCGATTTGGGTACCGGGGTACCAGCGAGCGTCCAGACTGTTAGCGCATCAGGCACCTGCTCGGTACGGTGTGCGGCAAGTGGTGTGCATCAACCCCTGGATCCATGCGGTCCTGCCTGCGAAGCCTCACCCGGCGGAACGGCCGGGCCCGTGCAACGTTGCGGTCGCGGCGATCCCGCGCTCGAACCCGAGGAGTGCATGTGAGTGAGTCGGTGCCGGGGACTCCCCCGGAAGTGTTCGCACCCGTCGAGGTGCCGGTCAGCCCATCCCAGCCTCCCGAAGAGGTCGAGTTCGTCCAGCTCCTGACGCCCGAAGGTGAGCGCGTCGAGAACCCGGACTACTCCTTCGACCTGGACGACGACGTCGTCAAGGGTTTCTACCGGGACATGACCCTGGTCCGCCGGATCGACTCCGAGGCGACCGCCCTGCAGCGCCAGGGTGAGCTCGGCCTGTGGGCGTCGCTGCTCGGCCAGGAGGCAGCGCAGATCGGCTCCGGCCGCGCGCTGAACAAGAAGGACATGGTCTTCCCGACCTACCGCGAGCACGGCGTCGCGTTCTGTCAGGGTGTCAACCCGCTGAACCTGCTCGGCCTGTTCCGCGGTGTCGACCAGGGTGCGTGGGACCCGAAGGACAACAACTTCGCGCTGTACACGATCGTCATTGGCGCCCAGACGCTGCACGCGACCGGGTACGCGATGGGTCAGCAGCGCGACCATGCCGTCGGTGACGCCGACAACGGCGAGGCGACGATCGCGTACTTCGGCGACGGCGCCAGCAGCCAGGGCGACGTGAACGAGGCCTTCATATACGCCTCTGTCTTCAACGCCCCGGTCGTCTTCTTCTGCCAGAACAACCAGTGGGCGATCTCGGAGCCGATCGACCGGCAGACCCGGATCCCGCTGTACCAGCGCGCGGCCGGGTTCGGTTTCCCCGGTGTCCGCGTCGACGGTAACGACGTACTGGCGACGTACGCCGTCACCCAGCAGGCGCTGAAGCGAGCCCGCGAAGGCAGCGGCCCGACGCTGATCGAGGCCTACACCTACCGGATGGGTGCGCACACCACCTCGGACGACCCGACGAAGTACCGGCTGTCCGAGGACCTCGAGCACTGGAAGCTCAAGGACCCGATCGAGCGGGTGCACGCCTACCTGACCCGGTACGGCGGCGTCGGCCCGGACTTCTTCGCCGATGTCGAGGCCGAGGCGGACAAGGTCGCGGCCGAGCTCCGGGCCGGCTGCCTGGCGCTCCCGGACCCGGAGATGACCGACTTCTTCCGGCACGTGTACGTCGAGGAGACGCCGCAGCTCGCGGAGCAGCGCGACCAGTACGCCGCCTACGCGGCGTCGTTCGAAGGCGAGGGCTGAGCGATGGCGAAAATCACTCTCGGCAAGGCCATCAACGCCGGTCTGCGGGCCGCGATGGAGGCCGACCCCAAGGTCCTCGTGATGGGTGAGGACATCGGCAAGCTCGGCGGGGTCTTCCGGATCACCGAAGGCCTGCAGAAGGACTTCGGCGAGGACCGGGTGATCGACACCCCACTGGCCGAGTCCGGGATCATCGGGACCGCTGTCGGGCTCGCCCTGCGCGGGTACCGGCCGGTCTGCGAGATCCAGTTCGACGGGTTCGTCTTCCCGGCGTACGACCAGATCATCAACCAGGTCGCGAAGATGCACTACCGGTCGATGGGCAAGATCCGGATGCCCGTCGTGATCCGGATCCCGTACGGCGGTGGGATCGGCGCGGTCGAGCACCACTCGGAGTCGCCGGAGACGCTGTTCGCGCACGTCAACGGGCTCAAGGTCGTGACGTGCGGTGACCCGGTCGACGCGTACTGGATGATCCAGCAGGCGATCGCCTCCGACGACCCGGTCGTCTTCTTCGAGCCGAAGCGGCGCTACCACGAGAAGGCCGAGCTGGACGAGTCCGTCCCGCCCGCGCTGCCGCTGCACAAGGCGAAGGTGGCCCGCGAAGGCACCGACGCCACACTGTTCTGCTACGGCCCGATGGTGAAGACCTGCCTGCAGGCCGCCGAGGTCGCGGCCGAGGACGGGCGCAACCTGGAGGTCGTCGACCTGCGGACCATCTCGCCGTTCGACCTGGAGACGATCTTCGCCTCGGTGAAGAAGACCCGGCGCGCGGTCGTGGTGCACGAGGCCACGCTCTCCTTCGGCCCCGGCTCGGAGATCGCGGCGCGGGTGACCGAGGAGTGCTTCTACCACCTCGAGGCGCCGGTCCTGCGCGTCACCGGGTACGACACCCCCTACCCGCCGTCGCGGATGGAGGAGGAGTACCTGCCCGACCTGGACCGGGTGCTGGACGGGGTCGACCGGGTGATGGGGTACTGATGGCCATCCAACGGTTCAACCTCCCCGATGTGGGTGAAGGCCTGGTCGAGGCCGAGATCGTCAGCTGGAAGGTCAAGGTCGGCGACACGGTCAAACTCAACGACACCATCGTCGAGATCGAGACCGCCAAGTCCCTGGTCGAGCTCCCGGTCCCGTTCGCCGGCACCGTGCACGAGCTGCTCGTCCCCGAGGGCGAGACGGTCGACGTCGGTACGCCGATCATCGCCGTACTGACCGACGCCCCGGAGCCGGCCGCCGTACCCGACGAACCCGTCGACAGCGGACGCACGGCGAACCTGGTCGGCTACGGCCCCCGAGCCACCGAAGCCAAACGCCGCCCCCGCAAGGGCGGTACGCCTGCACCCGCACCTGTGGTCGAAGCTCCGGCGCCGGTCGTACCCGAACCTGAAGCAGTTGCTGTGGGCAACGGGTCGGTGCACGTGCTGGCGAAGCCGCCGGTGCGGAAGCTCGCGAAGGACCTGGGCATCGACCTCGGGGCAGTTGCTCCGAGTGGACCGGGTGGCATCATCACCCGCACCGACGTGGAGAATCACGTGGCTGCTCCGGCGGCGCCGGCGTACGAGGCTGCTCCTGTGGTGAGCGGGCGGGGTGATACCCGGGTGCCGGTCAAGGGTGTGCAGAAGGTGATGGCGCAGGCGATGGTGGCCAGTGCCTTCAGTGCGCCGCATGTGACCGAGTGGATCACCGTCGACGTCAGCGCCACCATGGAGCTGGTCGAGCGGCTCAAGAAGGACAAGGCGTTCCGCGACCTGCGGGTGTCGCCGTTGCTGATCGTCGCGAAGGCGGTCACGCTGGCCGCGCGCCGGACGCCGATCATCAACGCGGCCTGGGACGAGCAGGCCCAGGAGATCGTCTACAAGGGCGCGGTCAACCTCGGCATCGCCGCGGCCACCCCGCGTGGACTGATCGTCCCGAACATCAAGAACGCCGACTCCCTCACCCTGCCGGAGCTCTGCGCGGCACTGGGTGACCTCGTGGCCACGGCCCGCGAGGGCAAGACCTCACCGGCCGACCAGTCCGGCGGTTCGTTCACGATCACCAACGTCGGCGTGTTCGGCGTCGACGCCGGTACGCCGATCATCAACCCCGGCGAGGCCGCAATCCTCGCCTTCGGCGCGGTCCGCAAGATGCCGTGGGTCGTCAACGACGAGATCGTCCCCCGCTGGATCACCACCCTGGCCCTGTCCTTCGACCACCGCCTCATCGACGGCGAAAAGGGTTCCACCTTCCTGGCCGACGTAGCCGGCATCCTGGAAGACCCAGCCCGAGCCCTGATGTTCTGACAGACACCACCTCATTGTGCGCCTTCGGCGCGACCGCCCACGCGGTCGCGCCGAACGTCACCGGCTCGCGGTTCAGCTGGACGCCACCTCTGTCCGCCAGTACTTCGCGCTCATCCGGCGACCGCTCTGCTGAGCTGGTCACGCACCTGGTTGACGGCAGGGTTGCGCCGCGAGTAGTACACGGCGTTGGTCAACAGGATCCCGAAGTCGCCGGTCGCCGGCGAGTAGCAGATCGTCGTACCGGTGAACCCGTCGTGACGAACCAGGGACTGGTCGGGTGTGACCCACCACCCGATTGCGCGTTGTCGCGTCTCGGTCCAGGGCACCAAGGGGGAGCGCGACTGGGCCAGGTAGTCCTGGGACAACCCCAGCGTCTCGGGTGCGTCCGTAAGAGCTGTCAGGAAGAGTGCGAGGTCCGCCAGGGTGGAGAAGACGCCGGCATGACCGGCGACACCGCCCAGTAGCCGGGCGTTCTCGTCGTGGACGACCCCGCGCAGCCGGTTGCCATCAGCAAGGACCTCGGTGGGAGCGATCCGGTCCGGATCGATCCCACCGGTCAGCGGTGTGAACTGGGTATCGTGCATCCCCAAGGGCCGCCACCACTCGTCAGCCGTTACCTCGGACAACGGCCGGCCGGCGATCACCTCGACGAGCCAGCCGAGGATGAGGTAGCCGCGGTTGAGGTACTGCGCGGGAACGGCTGAGCGGTCCTCGGTCGCAGCGGTCAGTACCCCGTGCTTGATGTCGTCGCCGTACCGCGCCAGCCAGGTAGCGGTTGGCAAGGTGGTCCGATGCGTCAGCAGGTCGGCCACCGTATGACGACCGACGCCGGCGCCGATGCCGGGGAAGAAACGCGAGAGTGGAGCATTCAGCGCCAGGTGGCCGTCGTGGATCAGACGCCCGACAACGCCCCAGGTCGCCAGGATCTTGGTCAACGAGGCCACGTCGTACACGGTTGCCGGATCGGGCACCTGCGCCGACCCGTCCAGGCGTCCTCCGAATCGCTGCGTCAGCTCGCCGTCGCGGCGCAGCGCGAGGGCGTAGCTGGGGGTGACCTCGTTCGTCACCAGGGCGTCCAGGGCCGTTGCGAGCTCGACGAGGTCCGGACGGATCGGCGACATCACAACGGCGGAGTGTAGTACGGCCGCCGGTAGCACATGGGCAGCTACTTTCAGCTGACTGAATTTGTTGGTTTGTGGGGCTTCATGTCTTGTCCCCCTGTTACACCAGGTGTACGTTCCATCGCAGTGAGTGCCGCCCCACCCACGGTTGGAGTTCGTCATGCGAAGACGTCTGCTTGCCTTGCTGCTGTCCATGGCCTTGTGTGCTGTTGTTCTGCCGGCGACCGCGGAGGCCGCTCCGCTGGCGAAGCCGGATCTTGCGCCGACTCCACCGATGGGGTGGAACAGCTGGAACACGTTCGCGTGCGAGATCAACGAGGCGCTGATCCGCGATACCGCGGATGCGATGGTGTCGTCGGGGATGGCGGCGGCCGGGTACGAGTACGTGAACATCGACGACTGCTGGATGGCGCCGCAGCGTGATGCGGGCGGCCGGTTGCAGGCTGACCCGACGCGCTTCCCGAGCGGGATCAAGGCGATCGCCGACTACGTGCATGCCCGTGGGCTCAAGCTCGGTATCTACTCGTCGGCCGGCTCACACACCTGCCAAGGACTGCCGGCCAGCCTGGGGCACGAGACTGTCGATGCGCAGTCTTGGGCGAGTTGGGGTGTTGACCTGCTCAAGTACGACAACTGCGGTGAGCAGAACGGCATCCCGGCCACGACGCGGTACAAGACCATGGCCGACGCGCTGCAGGCCACCGGTCGCCCGATCCTCTACAGCATCTGCGAATGGGGTCAGAACCAGCCATGGCTGTGGGGCGCCAACGCCGGCGGTCACATGTGGCGCACCACTGGCGACATCGCCAACAACTGGTCCAGTGTGATGTCCCTGCTCGACCAGCAGGTCGGACTCGAGCAGTACTCCGGCCCGAACGCCTGGAACGACCCCGATATGCTCGAGGTGGGCAACAGCGGCCTCACGTACGCCGAGAGTCGTGCCCACATGAGCCTCTGGTCGATCATCAACTCACCGCTGATCGCAGGCAACGACCTGCGCTCGATGCCTGCCTCGACCCGGGACCTGCTCACCGATCCCGACGTGGTCGCGGTCAACCAGGACTGGGCCGGCCGACAGGGCGCCAAGCTCCGGGACGACGGTGACGTGGAGGTGTGGTCGAAGAAGCTGTCCGACGGCGCGGCCGCGGTCGTCCTGCTCAACCGTTCGCCGAACGTCACCACCATCAGTACGACGGCCGCTGCGCTCGGATTGCCCGCAGCATCGGCGTACACGGTGAAAGAGCTGTGGAGCAACGCCGTCCGGGCCTCTGCCGGGAATGTCCGGGCGCAGGTCGGTGCACACGATGCTGCGATGTTCCGGGTAACGCCCGGTGCTGCGGCTGATGTCGCTCCGATGGTTGTGCCCGAGGCCGTGCCGACGAAGGCCTACGTGTCGACCGCGGGCCGGGTCGACGTCCAGACCCAGCTGCACAACGACGGTCCGACCGCTGTGACCGGTGCGCAGATCTCACTGACCGCACCGGCCCCGTGGACGGCCACTCCGGACGGTCCGAGCCAGCTGGGCACGGTTGGCGCCGGTCAGACCGGCTCGGTCACCTGGCATCTCGCTGCGAACCAGCCAGCGCTCGGTCCGGTCGCTCTGACCACCAATGCCAGCTGGACGTGGGACGGTAGCTCGCAGTCCACCTCTGGAGCTGGCAGGTTCGTGGTGGCGAATCCACCAGCAGTTGGCAGTACGACGCTCTCCGACGGGCCATGGGTCTTCGCTGACAACGGTTGGGGGCCGGTGGAGCGCAACATGAGTGTTGGTGAGCAGGCTGCCGGTGATGGGAAGCCGCTGACGGTTGCGGGCACGGTGTACCCGAAAGGCCTTGGTACACACGCACCTGGGCGCGTGGGCTACTTCCTGGATGCGCAGTGCACACAGCTCACCACGAAGGTCGGTATCGACGACGAGGTCGGTGACAGGGGTGAGGTGCAGTTCGAGATCTGGGGTGACGGCACTCGGCTCGCCCAGGCCGCGGCAACCGGTGCTGGTGGCGCTGTCACGCTCAACGCCAACCTGACCGGCGTACAGGTCGTGGAGCTGGTTGTCGACCCGAAGGGCTCGCCCGACTTCGACCACGCCGACTGGCTGGCACCTGAGCTCACCTGCGTCGGCACACCGCCGCCTGCGGGTAGGTCCAAGCTGGCCGACCGCCCGTGGACATCCATGAGCAACGGTTGGGGTCCGGTGGAACGCAACCGCTCCAACGGCGAGCAGCCCGCCGGTGACGGCATGCCGTTGACCGTGGCCGGCACTGTTTACCCGTCTGGTCTGGGCGCGCACGCCAACGGATCCATCACCTTCCACCTGGGCAAGCGCTGCTCGACGCTCACCACGAAGGTCGGTATCGACGACGAGGTCGGCGATCGCGGGCAGGTCCGCTTCGAAGTCTGGGGCGATGGCGCTCGGCTGGCCCAGGCAGACGCCGCCGGTACCGGGGCCGCCGTACCGCTGACTGCTGATCTCACCAACGTCACCACCCTGGAGCTCCGCCTCGACGGAGCCGGTTCCATCGACTTCGACCATGCCGACTGGCTCAACCCCGAAGTCACCTGCAGCTGACAAATGGTTGGCGGGAGGCTGCGACCGTCGGAGAGACTCGGCGGCGTGGCCCCCGATCTGCAAGCCCTACTGAAGAATTGGGGTCTCGGTACGCCGAGAGAGATCTCGGCTCCGTCGAACGGGACGAACAACTGGGTACGGCTCGTGCGCTTCGGAGCCGACCGGTACGTCGTTCGCGTGCAGCGCACTGCCGATCAGCGGAAGGTAGCCGCCGAGCACCGCCTGCTGACCGAGCTGACGCGGTGCGGACTTTCGTTCGAGGTGCCCGCCCCGATTCCGGCGACGGACGGGAGGACCGCGGTCGCGACGCCGGCCGGCCTCGCAACCCTCTGCCGGCAGCTGCCTGGCGTCCACCCGGCACGTTCGGAACGCGAGATGGAGCTGGCCGGGCGGGCGGCGGGTGAGCTGTGCGCCGCCCTGGCGGACCTGCCCCTGGAGCTCGCGCCATCGGACTGGCGGCGACCGCTGGACACGATCCGGCCGGAGTTCGCCGAGCTGGGCGACTTGTTCGCACTCCTGCGGCGTGAGCTTCCGGGCGCCGCGAGCGACTGGCTCGCGACGCGGGCGCCCGAGATCGACCGGGCCATGGAGGAACTGCGGCAACGGCTGCCCGTCCAGATCGTCCACGGCGACTTCGGCCTCAGCAATCTGCTGGTTGCCGAGGGCCGGGTGAGCGCCGTACTGGACTTCGAGATCGCGGGGATCGACCTGCGGTTCGCCGATCTGGTGACGGCGCTCCACCGGTCCGCTCCCGACCAGGTGACGGCGTTCCGGCGGGGATACGCCGCTTTCACGGTCCTGTCGGCGGACGAGGAGGCGGCGCTGCCGATGATGGTCAGGCACCGCGCGATCGGGTCGGCGATCTGGCGGGCCGGAGTCTGGCGGGCTGGTCACGCGACGCTCGAAGACGTCCGGGTGCGGCTGGAGGCCGCCCACGAACTCGATAGGTCCGGACCAATCGTCACAGTGTGAGAAGGTGAAGCTGTGCTGGTCTTGGTGGTAGTGCTGGCGGCCGCCGTGCTGCATGCGACGTGGAATGCGATGGCCCACGGAGCTGTGGACCGGATGGCCGGGCTGGCGTTGTTCGAGCTGGCGGCAGGTGTCATCGGCCTGGTGCTGGTGCTCGTGCAGGGGCTGCCGCCGGTGGAGACGTGGGGGTACATCGTGGCCTCGACAGTGCTGCACCTGGCGTATCTGGCTGGGTTGCTGGCGTCGTATGAGCTGGGGCAGTTCAGCCAGATGTACCCGTTGGCCCGCGGTACGTCGCCATGGGTGGTGGCGGTGATTTCGGTCGTGGTGCTGCAGCAGACGCTGGCCCCCGGCGTACTTGTGGGCGTGCTGCTGGTGTCAGCCGGACTGATCGGGCTGGTGTTCATCGGACGGCCCGGTCGGCGGCAGGTGCCGGCCTTGGCGGCCGCCATCGGGACCGGGCTGACCATCGCGGCGTACACCGTGGTGGACGGGCTCGCTGTCCACAAGATGCCGGTGCTCACCTACATGGGCTGGGTCTTCATGCTGCAGGGGTTCACCATGCCGCTGCTGGTGCTCGCCTGGCGAGGACAGTCTGTACTGCGGCTGCCGCGGGGAGCCGTGTTGTCCGCGCTGGGCGGCAGTGTGGTGTCGATGGTGGCCTACGGGCTGGTGCTGTGGGCGCAGACCCGCGGCACGCTGGCCGCGGTCGCGGCGCTACGTGAAACCAGCATCATCTTCGGCGCGATCATCGGCGCCGTGTTCTTCGGCGAGCGGTTCGGTCCGCGGCGGGCGATCGCCGCCGCGGTGGTAGTCGCCGGCATCGTGCTGATCAGTCTGGAATGAGCGAGTGGGGGTCCCGGGCGGGAGACCCCCACTCCGATCAGGGGTTAGTAGCCGCGCTTGACGGCGTCCAGTGCGTCGACGTTGCCTTCACCGAAGAAGGCGTTGTTCTGCGTGGTGCCGGTGCAGCGCGCGTCGACCACGGCCGGGCAGGCGGTGTCGTCGGCCTGCTTGCGCAGTGCGGCCTCGATCTGCAGCGGGCCCCACCACGGGTGTGCCGACTTGGCTAGAGCAGCAACGCCGGCGACGTGCGGCGAGGCCATCGACGTACCGCTCATCGTCCGGTAGTCACCGCCGGGCACGGTGGACAGGATCGCGCGGCCCGGGGCGGCGACGTCGATCTTGTTCAGGCCGAAGTTCGAGAAGCTGCTCTTGGCGCCGCCCTTGTCGGTGGAGGCCACCGTGAGCACGTGCGGGAGCTCGGTCGGCATGTCCAGGCAGCTGTTGTCGATCGTCCGCGGGGTCGGGGTCGAGTCGTTCGGGCTGCTGTTGTCGACGGTCTTGTTGGCCAGGTCGTAGTTCGAGTTACCGGCCGCCGCGACCGCGAGGACGCCCCGATCGGTCGAGTACGAGACGGCCCGCCGTACTGCTTCCTGGACCGCGCCCTGGTCGCCGTTGTCCTTGCACCAGAACATGTACGGGTCGATGAAGTAGCTGTGGTTCGTGACGTCCATGTGGCGCTCGGCCGACCAGATGAAGCCGCAGATCGCGTACTCCGGGAAGATGTACCCGTCGTCGTTGACGACCTTCACCGAGGCGATCCGTACGCCGGGCGCCACGCCGACGATGCCGACGCCGTTGCGCGCCGCGGCCACCGTGCCGGCCACGTGCGTGCCGTGCGAGCTGGTGGTCTGCCGCCAGGCGCCCGCGGTGCGGTCCGGTACGCCGTTGGTCGTGCAGTTCACCGAGTTCGCGGCGTCGAAGTTCGGCGCCAGGTCGGGGTGCGTGTCGTCCACGCCGCTGTCGTTGATCCCGACCAGGACGCTGCGGGAGCCGTCGGTGATCGCGTGCGCCTGGTCGGCCTTGATCTGGGTCAGGTCCCACTGCTCGTTCTCCCGCGGGTCCGGGACCGGAGCCCCCACGACCTCGCGCTCGGCAGCGGGCCCAGCCATAGCCGGTGCTGCCGCAGCCGCGGTGCCGTCGGTGACGGCCGCCGTACGGGTGGCTCCGACCGACTGGACCTCGCGGCCGTCACGACCGGACTTCAGCGCGGTCTTGAAATCGACGTTGGTCGACTGCGCGACGACGACGCCGATCTGCCGGTAGGAGACCAGCACGGTGCCGCCGGCGGCCTTGACCGCGTTCTCGACCTTGCGGATGTGACCAGGGGAGGCCTTGGTGTTCACCACGTAGTTCATCAGCGGACCGGGCTCGGCGGTGGCTGCGAGCGGAGCCGGTACGGCGCTCGCGGCGGTGGCGCCGAGTGCGGTCACAGCCAGGGCGGTGGCGGCCAGACCGGCGGACAACCGGCGAGGACGGAAGAGATGGGTCACGCTGCCTCCAGAAGGGCGAGGCCTGGCCAGGACGGGGTCAGGCCGATCACTCGTGACTCTAAATCTCATCGTCCGTGAGTGGTCTGGTTCATCCACAAGACAGGGGAAACCCTGCGTTTGTCACTACCGATTGTTCGGCAGTTCACGCTCAGTTACCCACATCATGTGGATCACCCTGTGGATAACTCGTGGAGAAGTTGGGGACAGCTGGTGGATTGCCTGTGGGTGTAGGATAGATACAACAGAGATACCAAGTGCGTTTTAGGGTGAGGTTGTGCAGTTCGAGCTGGGGGAAGAAACCGCCGAGATCGCTCGGGTGGTCGTCGAGGCAGCGCCGGGTGTGGAGAAGATCCCCGCCGCTGAGCGGGTGTACGCGTATGTGAAGGCAGCGATCCTGGACCGGGTCTACCCCGGCGGGGAGCTGCTGACGGAGGGCGAGCTGGCCACTGCGGTCGGGGTCTCCCGCACTCCGGTCCGGGAGGCGTTGCTGCGGCTGGAGGAGTCCGGCCTGGTCAAGCTGTACCCGAAGAAGGGCGCGCTGGTGCTGCCGGTGCTGCCGCAGGAGATCAACGACGTCCTCGAGGCGCGCGAGCTGATCGAGTCGCACGCGGCCGCCAAGGTGTGGCCGCGCCGCAAGCAGCTGATCGAGAGCTTGTCGCAGCGCGTCGACGAGATGCGCGCGCACCGCAAGGCCGGTGACGCGAAGAGCTTCCTCGAGGCCGACCGCGCCTTCCACGAGGCCGTCGTCGGTGCCGCCGGCAACGAGATTCTCGCCAAGCTCTACAACAGTCTGCGCGACCGGCAGGTGCGGATGGGTGTGCCCGGTATCGAGGTGCAGCCGGCCCGGATGGACAGGTCGATCGCGGACCACCAGGAGATGATCGACGCCCTCGGTGGCAACAGTGTGAAGCGGTTCCGCGAGCTCGTCGTCGCCCACATCGATTCCGCCGCGGCGGATCTGCGGGGCATTCGGTGACTGAACTCCTCTTCCCCCTGGGCGGACGGCGCGCCTGGGCGGTGTGGGCCACTGCTGTCTTCACGTACCTGGTGACGGTGCTGCACCGCGGTTCCATGAGTGTGGCCGGCCTGCAGGCCGCGGAGCGGTTCGACATCTCCGCATCCGCGCTGGCCAGCTTCACCGTCGTACAGCTGACTGTGTACGCCGCCATGCAGGTGCCGGTCGGCGTACTGCTCGACCGGTACGGCTCCAAGCGGCTGCTGATCGCTGCGTCCGGACTGCTGTTCGTGGCGCAGTCCGCGTTCAGCATGGTCGATTCGTACCCGGCCGCGCTCGCAGCGCGCGCCGTACTGGGTGTTGGTGACGCTCTGGTCTTCATCAGCGTGCTGCGCGTCGTCATGGCGTGGTTCCCCGCTCTGCGGCAGCCGGTGATGTCTCAAGCGACCGGGATGCTCGGTGGTATCGGTGCGATCGTTTCGACCGCTCCGATGGCTGCTGCGTTCCATGCCTTTGGCTGGACGCCGACGTTCGCCGGGGCCAGTGTGCTCAGCCTGGTCGCGGGCATCGCCGTACTGCTGCTGATGAAGAACACCCCGTACGACGAGCCGCTGCGGCGTGCCAAGCAGTCGGTCACCGAGGTCCGGGCGAACCTCCGGCGGGCCTGGAAGGAGCCGGGCACGCGGTTGGGTCTGTGGACGCACTTCACCACCAGCTTCTCCGGCAGCACGTTCGGTCTGCTCTGGGGCTACCCGTTCCTCGTGCAGGGACAGGGTGTTGCGCCGGGGACTGCAGCGGCGATGCTCATCCTGCCGGTGCTCGCAGGGCTCTGCTACGGACCGCTGGTCGGCCGGTACGCCGCCAAGTTCCCGTTCTACCGGTCGTGGATCGTGCTGGCCGTCATCGCGGGCTCGGTGCTGATGTGGACCGTCGTACTGCTCTGGCCGGGGCAGGCGCCGATGCCGGTGCTCCTGCTGCTGATCGTGGTGCAGGCGGCCGGTGGACCCGGCTCGATGCTCGGACTGGACTATGCGCGCACCTTCAACCCGAGCAACCGGTTCGGTGCGGCCAACGGCATGGTGAACACCGGCGGCTTCATCGCCACGCTGATCTGCATCGGCATGGTCGGCATCCTGCTGGACGCCTCGTCCGGTGGCGCTCCGCAGACGATCGGTGACTTCAAGTACGCACTGGCCTTCCAGTACGTGCTGTGGGCGATCGGCATCCGGCAGATCCTCAAGTACCGCCGCCGGGCGCGTGGCCACCTGGCCCGCTACAACCCGGAGGCCTACCAGGCGCTGCTGGCCAACAAGGTGGTCCCGCTCAAAGGCTGAACTCAGCCGCTGGCCCGGCCGTGCCAGAGCAGCGCCAGCTCGGTGCCAGCACAGCAGTCCACGGTTGTCCCAGTGAAGTGAGTCAACTGGGAGGAACTCGATGACTACATCGAACCAGGTCGCCATCGAGGCGGTCGGCTTGGTCAAGAAGTACGGCACCACGACCGCGCTGGCCGGGGTCGACCTGACTGTCCCGACCGGGACGGTGCTCGGGGTGCTCGGGCCGAACGGTGCGGGGAAGACGACAGCGGTCCGGATCCTCGGCACGCTGCTGCGTCCCGACGCCGGGCACGCGACGGTCGGCGGGTACGACGTCGTCCGGGAGGCCGCCAAGGTCCGGGGGATCATCGGCCTGACCGGGCAGTACGCCTCGGTCGACGAGGACATGTCCGGCCGCCGCAACCTGGTCATGATCGGCCGGCTGCTCGGCATGTCCCGGGCGGATTCCCGCAGCCGGGCGGAGCAGCTGCTCGAACGGTTCGAGCTGATCGACGCCGGTGACCGGATCGCGAAGGGCTACTCCGGCGGTATGCGGCGCCGGCTCGACCTGGCCGCGAGCCTGGTCGGCAACCCCCGCATCCTGTACCTCGACGAGCCCACCACGGGTCTGGATCCGCATGCCCGCAACGGTGTCTGGGAGACGATCCGCGACCTCGTCCTGGACGGGACTACGGTGCTGCTCACCACGCAGTACCTCGAGGAGGCCGACGCACTGGCCGATTCGTTGATGGTGTTCGACAAGGGTCGCGTGGTCGCATCCGGCCGTCCGGCCGAGCTGAAGGCACAGGCCGGTAAGCAGACACTCGACGTACGGCCGTCTGAGCCTGCCCACCTCGAGCGCGTAGCCGCGATCGTCGCCGAAGCGGCCGGCGTCCGACCGAGCGTCGACGTCGTGAACGCCCTGGTCAGCGCACCGGTCACCGACGGTACGGCGCTGCCTGTGGTGGTCCGCCGCCTCGACGAAGCCGGCATCGCGGTCACCGAACTGGCGCTACGACTGCCCAGCCTGGACGAGGTCTTCCTCGCCCTGACCGGCCACGCCGCCGAAGAGCGCCCGGCCGACATCCTGGAAGGAGCAAGCCGATGACCACGGCAACTATTGAGACCGCACCTGCTCAGAGGTCGCGGCCGTTCGCCTGGGTGCAGCAGAGCCTGACCCTGGCCTGGCGCAACATCGTCCGGATCCGGCAGAACCCCGAAGCCCTGGCGGACGTCACGTTCCAGCCGATCATCTTCCTGGTGCTGTTCCTGTTCGTCTTCGGCGGCGCGATCGCCCAGGGCGGCGGCTGGCGGGACTACCTGCCGTTCCTGCTCCCCGGCCTGCTGGTCCAGACCGTGGTGTTCTCCACGATGGGGACCGGGGTCGGCCTGAACGACGACTTCGCCAAGGGCGTCTTCGACCGGTTCCGCAGTCTCCCGATCGCCCGCATCTCCCCGCTGATCGGTGCCGTCCTCGGCGACGCCGTCCGCTACATGCTCTCGATCGCGATCCTGATGGCGACCGGTTTCGCCCTCGGCTTCCGCTTCGACAACGGCCTCGGCTACGGCCTGCTGGGCCTCGTCATCGTCCTCGGCTTCGCCCTGTCCATGTGCTGGATCTGGGTCTGGCTGGGCCTGACCATGAAGACCGCCCAAGGCGTCCAGGGCATCGCCTTCCTGGTGATGTTCCCGCTCACCTTCGGCAGCAACATCTTCGCCCCCACCAGCACCATGCCCGCCTTCCTCCAGGCCTTCGCCAAAGTCAGCCCCATCCCCTACCTGGTAGACCTCGAACGAGCCCTGATGGGCGGCGGCCCCATCCAAAAGCCCCTCCTGGTCACCCTCGCCTGGATGATCGGCCTGGTAGCCGTCTTCGCCCCCCTGGCCATCCGCGCCTACCGCCGCCGCACCTGACGCACCCCCACCACACCAACTGATATCCCCTCCCGTTGCCCCTTCTCCGCCCGTATACGAGGAGAGAAGGGACAACACGGACTGATATCCGCTTCTGTTGTTCGTTCTCGGTTTGTCTACGAGGGGAGAAGGGGCGACGCGGACGGATATCAGTTCTTGTGGTCAGTGGGGGATGTCGGCGAAGGCGAGGGGTTCGCGGGTGCAGAGGTAGGTTGCCCAGTGCAACTTCACGGGGGTGCCGGTGTGGTCTCGGGTGATGGTGAGGAGTTCGCCGGTTTCGCGGCCGGAGATGGTGCGGTAGGTGTCTTCGGCGATGCGGTCGAAGACGGCGGGGGCCTGCCAGTCGGCGGCGGCGGGGGACTTGGCCTGCAGGACGCCGGACTTGACGGTGAAGTTGAAGGGGGAGCCTTCGGTCCACCAGGTGCCCAGTACGCCGGTCAGTTCGGCGGGGACCGAGGTGCCGGGGAGCCAGGGGTCGGCGGGGAGTGGGTCGAGCTCGAGGACCTTGGTGATCAGGTCGGTGGCCAGGAGCGCGGGGGCCGGGGCCGAGGTGGCGGACTGCAGGCAGATGCCGGCGGTACCGGACTCGCGGTGCACGAAGGTCGAGGTGATGTGGCCGGGCATGCCGCCGTCGTGGCCGACGAAGAGGTTGTCGCCGCGGCGGAAGAGCATGAAGCCGAGACCGAAGGCGAGTTGCCAGCGGGCGGTGTCGGCCATGATCTGGACCTGGCACATCTCGTCCAGGGTGTCCTTGGACAGCACCTCGGACACCGGGTTCGCGATGAACATCGCCCACTTCGCCAGGTCTTCCGCCGTACTGGCGAGACCGCCGCAGGCTGCCATCGCCTTGATGTCCAGCAGCGGTTCACGGACCGGTACGTCGGAGAACGGCGGCACGTAGTAGCCGGTCGCGGCCGGCCCGCCGTCCATCCCGACCGTCGTCCGGCGCATCTCCAGCGGATCGAGGATCCGAGCCTTGATCGCGTCGTACCAGGACTTGCCGTCGAGGCGGGCGACGACCTCGCCGAGCAGTGAGTAGACCAGGTTCGAGTAGTGGAACCGGTGGTGCGGTCTGCCGATGCGGTCGGCGTCGTTCCAGCCCGCGACCAGTTCTTCACGGTCGGGGAACTTCATCAGGTCCCAGACGTCGCCGACCGGCTCGCGCTGCATGCCGCTCGCGTGGCTGAGCATCTGCCGCAGGGTGACGCCACCGTGCTTGCTCTCCGGCACGTGTGTTTCAAGCGGGTCGTCCAGGCTGAGCTTGCCCTCGTCGCGCAGCGCCAGGACGGCGACCGCCGTCAGCGTCTTGCTCTGGGAGGCGATCAGGAACTGCGAGTCCGCCGTCGGCGGCACTCCCGGGGTGTCCAGATCGGCGGAGCCCGCGCCGTGCGACCAGACCAGCGACCCGGCGCGGGCGACAGCGCCCACCACTCCGGGAACGCGGCCGGTGGACTGGCGGTCGGCGACAAGTCGGGTCAGGGCGGTTTGCGTCGGTGCGGCGAGTTCGGTCACGACAGTCGACAATAAGCGAGCGAGATGACAAAAGGCAGAGGCCCGGGGCACTGCGGTGTGCGAGGCTGGTTGCGTGCGCATAGCGGTGCTCGGTCCTCTCGCGATGTGGGCGGCCGACGGGACTCCGCTCGACGTCCGCGGTGTTCGCCTGCGCGGACTGCTCGCGCGGCTCGCGCTGAGTGCGGGGAAGCCGGTCAGTGTCGAGACGCTGGTCGACGGCCTGTGGGGTACGGCGGCGCCCAGTGCCAACGCGCTGCAGTCGCTGGTGTCCCGGTTGCGTTCGAGCCTTCCGGCGACCGAGTCGAGCATCTCGATCCAGTCCGGCCCAGCCGGCTACACGCTGACCATCGGTGCGGACTGTGTCGACGCTCAGCAGTTCGAAGACCTGGTACGCCGCGGCCGCGCGCTGCTCGGGTCTGATCCGGAGCAGGCCCACACACTGCTCACCCAGGCCGAGAAGCTCTGGCGGGGTGAGGCCCTCGCCGATCTGCGCGACCTCCCGTTCGCAGCGATCGAGGCGGACCGTCTGACCGAGCTCCGGCTCGGTGCGGCCGAGGACCTGGCCGAGGCCGCGGTCAGCTGCGGCCGGGCCCGCGACCTGATCACCGAGCTCGAGCACCTCGCCGCCACGCACCCCCTCCGCGAACGCGTCCACGAGTTGCTGATCCGCGCCCTGTACGCCGATGGCCGCCAAGCCGAGGCACTCTCGGCCTACGAGCGAGTCCGTACGACGCTCGCCGAGGAGCTCGGTGCGGATCCGGGAGCACGGTTGCGGGATGTGCATGTCGCGGTTCTGCGCGGTGATGTGGTCGATCCGGTCGCGGTCTCGACTCCTGCGCCGATGCCGACCGCGCCACGGAGCAATCTGCGCGCCCCGCTGACCAGCTTCGTCGGGCGCCGCGAGGACGTCGCCGAGCTCAGCCGGCTGCTGAGCAACGGCACCCGACTCGTCACCATGGTCGGCCCCGGCGGTGCCGGGAAGACGCGGTTGGCGACCGAGACCGGCCGGACCCTGGTGGAGCAGAGTGGCGACGGCATCTGGTTCGTCGAGCTCGCGCCGCTGGGCGACGCAGCCGACGTGGCCCCCGCCGTACTGTCGGCGCTGGGAGCGAGCGAGTACGTCGATCTGACGCCGCCGTCGAGTCTCGTACCCAAGCACCTGCGGGCGAGCCGCGCTGCGACCGATCGCCTGGTCGAGGTGATCGCGGACCGCCGGATCCTGCTCGTCCTCGACAACTGCGAGCACCTGGTCCTGGAGGTCGCCGGGCTGGTCGACTCGCTGCTCGCGGCCTGCCCGCGGCTGCGGGTGCTGACCACGAGTCGCGAACCGCTCAGCATCCTCGGCGAGCACCTCCATCAGGTTGGTCCGCTGGGACTGCCACCCGAGGACGCATCGACCGACGAGTACCCGGCCATGCAGCTCTTCGTCGACCGGGCTCGCGCTGTCCGGCCGGACTTCGCGCTGACTGACGGAAATCGCCCCGCCGTCGCCGAGATCTGCCGACGGCTCGACGGTATGCCGCTGGCGATCGAGCTCGCCGCGGCCCGGCTGCGTGCGCTCACCCCGGAGCTGATCGTGGATCGGCTCGCGGATCGATTCCGCTTGCTGACCAGCGGTTCACGGACGGCGTTGCCCCGGCACCAGACATTGCGCGCGGTCGTCGAGTGGAGCTGGGATCTCCTCGATGCCGATGAGCAGGCAGTGGCTCGCCGACTCTCACTGTTCTCCGGTGGGGCTTCGCTGGAGGCCGCCGAGCAGGTCTGCAGTGACGACGATCTGCCTTCGGAGGCGGTGCTCGGCGTACTGGCTTCGCTTGTCGACAAATCGCTTGTCGAGGCGGTCGCCGGCGAGCGATCGGTGCGGTACCGGATGCTCGAGACAGTTCGTGCGTACGGCGCCGAGCAGCTCGCGGCCGCTGGTGAGCGGGATCGGTTCCGGCAGGCGCACACCGAATACTTCCAGCGGTTGCTGCGGAAGGCCTGGCCGAACCTGCGGACCCGTTCGCAGGTCGAGTGGATCGCCCGGCTGAAGGCGGACCACGACAACCTGACCGACGCACTCCGCACTGCGATCGACTCCGGTTCGGCCCGGGCCGCGGTGCAGATGGTGTCCGTGCTCGCCGAGCTCTGGACCATGAGCGGCCGCCCGGCCGAGGCCGTCGGCTGGATGCGCGCAGCGCTCGCCGTACCGGGGCCGAGTGTGCCGGTCGAGCGCGCGATGACGCTGATGATGCTTGCCTTCGGCACCATGTCCGCCGAGGAGGACTCGGCGGCGATGATCCCCAAGGCGCTGCGCTGCCTGGCCGAGGTCCGGCTGCTGTCGCGGCAGCACGCGTCCGTCACCGACTCGGCTGTCGGCCGGTTCACCAACGCGATGTGGGCAGCGCTCCGGCGGGACACCAGGGCGGCGTTCCTCGAGCTCGAAGCGGCGCGTGACCATACGGATCCGTGGACCCGGCACATGGCCGCGCTGCTGCTCGCGATGTTCCGCGACAACGAAGGCGAACCCGTCCAGATGGACGCGGACCTGGGCGTCGCACTCGAGGGGTTCCGCGAGCTCGGTGACCGCTGGGGTACGTCGATGGCGTTGCGCGGCTTGGCCAGTCTGCAATCCGCTCGTGGTGATCACGAGGGTGCGTTGGCCTCGCTCGAGGAGTCGATGAGTCTGTTCGAAGAGCTTGGCGCCACCGAGGGGATCGGGCAGCTGCTCGGTTCGGCCGCGACCAGCCGGCTCGAGCTCGGTGACCCCGAAGGCGCCCGGGCAGTGCAGCAGCAGGCACTCCGGATCGCCCAGGAGAACGGCTCGCGCGAGGGTGAGGCGATGTCGCTGTTCGGCTTCTCCCGGATCGAGCTGCGGGCCGGCCGGCTCGACGAGGCGAAGGAGCTGATCGAGCGCGCCCGGTCGATGCTCAGCGAGAACTACGAGCAGCTGGCCCCGCACGGTACGGCGCTGCTGATGGCGCAGGCCGGCCGGGTCGACGTGCGGCGCGGTGACCTCGAATCGGCCCGGGCATTGAACCGCAAGGCGGTGGTGATCGGCCTGAGCAGTGCGGATATGCCGGTCATCGCGATGATCGTCGACACCACGGCCGAGGTCGAACTCGCGTCCGGTGACGCCGAGCTCGGCGCGCGCACGCTCGGTCTTGCGGCAGCGCTGCGCGGGATGCGCACCGTGCCGGACGGCGACGTCCGCGCCGTCATCGAGCAGCTGCGTGAGGTGCTCGGTGACGTCGCGTTCGAGACGGCGTACGGCGCTGGTGCGGCGATGAAGCGCGATGACGCCCTCGCCGAACTGCGCAAACGGTTCAGCTCGTCATGAGCTGAACCGCCAGCTCCTGCAGGGATTTCTGCACCTTCTGCTCCGGCGGCCGCGGGTCGGCGAGCATCCAGTCGTAGATGACCGCGTTCACCGCCCCGAAGAAACTCAGACCGACGAACCGGAAGTCCCGGCGCTCGATCTCACCCTTGGCCGCCGCGCTCTCGCCGAGGTCACGCACACCCGCGATCAGCAGATCCCGGAACGCGATCCGCTGCTCCTCGACAGCCGGGCTGGTGCCGACCACTTCGACGAACGAGATCCGGGCCCGGCGCAGATCCGCCATGATGGTTTTCAGATAGCTGTCGACCGCTGCGGTGATCCGTTCCTTGACCGGCCGGCCGTCGGTCCGCCGGATCGCGTCGCCGGTGTTCCGCACGGTCAGCTCGATCACCTGCGCGTGCACCGCGAGCAGCACGGCTTCCTTGTTCTGGAACTCGTGGTAGAAGTGCCGCGTGGACACTTTCGCCTGTGTGCACAGGCGTTCCACCGATGTCGCCGGATACCCTTCGGTCCCGAACAACTCCACCGCGGCGGCCAGTAATCGCTCCCGGCGCGCTGCCTTCCACTCCTCGACCGATCGCCCGGAATAACGGCGTACGGAGGGTTCCCTCATCACACCTCTTGTCGCTACCCCGTGCCAGATCCCGGACATCCTATCCACCCTTCGGCGGGACAGGAACCGGCACGGGGTCCGACGTCAGTTCATCGACTCGTAGCCGGTCCCGCCGTCGAGCAGTTCCCGCACGATGTCGAGGTGCCCGAGGTGCCGCGCGGTCTCCTCGATGAGGTGGCAGAGCACGTACCGGACCGAAGCCTGACCGCTGTCCCGCACGACCGCGCGCTCGAGATCACCGAGGTCCATTGCGGCGACGACCGCATTGGACCGCGCGTTCTCCGCCTCGTACTCGTCGAGCAACTGAGCCAGCGGTACGTCGTCCACCAGCATCTCGGCATCGGGGTGGCCATCCGGCGTCCACGGGGTCTGCCCGGTGTCGGGAACCCCACCGAGATTCTGCTGGAACCACGAGTACTCCACCCAGCGCAGGTGCGCGACCAGACCGGCGACATTGGTGAGTGGCGAGGTGGGCAGCACCACGCGATGCGCATCGGCTTCGCTCAGCCCTTCGCACTTCACCCGCACCAGCGAGCGCAGATGGTCGAGCCAGCCGACGAGCTGAGTGCGCTCGTCACCGGTCAGGGGTGGTCTCATGCAGTCTCCTCAAGTTTGGTGTAGCCGGTACGGCCGTCGATCAGTTCACGAATGATGTCGAGATGCCCGACGTGCCGGGCGGTCTCCTCGATCAGGTGGCAGAGCACGTACCGCAACGAGGCGGGGTCGCCGTTCCCGGTGCCCTGTTCGAGCGCATCGAGGGGGAGGTTGGCGATCGCTTCGTTGGAGCGCGCACACTCCGCGTCGTACTCGTCGAGGAGCTGGGCGATCGGTACGTCGTCGACCAGCATCTCGGCATCGGGGTGACCGCCCTCGGTCCACGGGGTCTGGCCGGTGTCGGGGACACCGAGCACGGAGAGCTGGAACCAGGCGTACTCGTTCCAGCGCAGGTGGGCGACGAGGCCGGCCGGTGTCATCAGTGGCGACGTCGGGACGACGTTGCGGTGGGCATCTTCTTCGGACAGTCCGGTGCACTTCATCCGGACGAAGGAACGCTGGAGATCGAGCCATCCGATCAACTGCTCGCGCTCAGGTGCGGTCAGTGGTGGACGCGGTACTTCGGTCATGCGAAAGCTCCTGTTGCTGGGAGCCACCCGACCTCAGCCGCGGGTACGGCGGACGGGCAGCGCGACGGTTCGGTACGACATCGCACTCACCTCCTTCCGCGTAGAGCTGCACCGTAGCCATGGTCGTCCCACGCTGGCAAACACATTTCTGGCAGTCTGTGGACTGTCAGCGCCCGCCCGCGTGAAGGGGTTCGACGTGGATCCACGGTTCGACCGGCCGCTGTACACGCGTGCCGAGGTGGCGCTGCATCTGGGACTGCCGGCGACGACGCTCGGCGACTGGCTGCGGTCCGGCGCGTTGGCGGCTGGTTCGGGCGGGCGTGGGGAGCCGACGATCACCTTCGCCGGGCTGGTCGAGACCCACATGCTGCGGCAGCTTCGGCGTACCGGGTTGTCCCTGCAGGCGATCGGCGAGGCTGCCGTGGCGCTGCGGTCGCGAGCCGGCCGGCAGTATCCGCTGGCCTGGTCCGGGCTTGCGCACGACGGTCGCGACCTGCTGATCGAGATCGCCGCCGAAGGGCGCGAAGCCGGTTGGGAACGCATCCGTGACAGCCAAGGCGGTCTCCCCGGTGTCCTGCGTCGAGGCTCGGCCGCAATCGGCTGGTCCGAGGACGGGTACGCCGCCACCCTGCGCCTCGTGATCTACCACGACATCGACGTCATCGTGGATCCGTCGCAGTCGCGCGGCCAGCCCGTCATCGCCGGCTCCGGCCTCCGCGTCGAGGACGTCCTCGACCGCATTCGCACGGGCGCGTCGTACCGGGAGATCGCTACCAAGTTCGACCTCGAGGACTTCGAGGTGGAGGCCCTCGTCCGCCCGCACATCCGCCCGCCGGCCTTCCGCAGATCTCCCTCGGCCGGGCCCCAGGACCCACTGATCTAGCGGTACAGGGCGAGTGCTCCGGTCAAGGAGTCGACGGCCTGCCGCGGACCGTGGATCGCGAGCCCGAGGTACTCGACATCCTCCGGCTTGGTTCCGGCCAAGGTGTCGCTGAACTGCTGGTACGTCCTCGCCTGCTGCGCGATCTGGTTCATGTCGTGCACCACCACGTCATCGCGGGCTGCCGCCTGAGCCCGCAGCTCGTGCAGCCGCTCAGGCGTCGCCTTCAGCACCGGGATCGGGTACGCCGACATTCCGATGTGCGCGTTTCCGCCGGCATCCACGGTGTCGGCGCCGACCGTTTCGCCATGCCGGTGGCCGAGGGAGACGCCGAGCAGAGCGGCGGTGTTCAAGGCGACCCCGATCGGGGCGTCGGCCGCAATCACGACCACAATCTTGTTCGTCAGCACGCCGGGAACCTATCTCGACGTACGAGGGTTTATCAGGACGGCCGAACATCGTTCGGCAGATCTGCGAAAATCATGCGCATGGACGAACTTGATACGGCGTTGCTGCGGATCCTGCAGAACGATGCCCGCCGCACCAACCGCGACATGGCCGCCGAACTCGGCGTCGCCCCGTCCACCTGTCTGGAACGGATCCGCACCCTCCGCGACCGCGGCGTGATCAGCGGCTACCACGCCGCCGTCGACCTGAAGGCGATCGACCGCGCCATGCAGGCGATCATCTCGATCAAACTGCGCCCGCAGGCGATGGCCGTCGCCACCGCCTTCCAGGACTACGTGATGCAGCTCCCGCAGACCCTCGACATGTTCATGGTCTCCGGTGCCTCCGACTTCCTCGCGCACGTCGCCGTCAAGGACGCCCAGGCACTGCGCGACCTGGTCCTCGACCTCGCCAAACGGCAGGAGATCGCGGACATCCGTAGTTCGGTGGTCTTCGAGCACCACCACCGAACCACGGTCCTCCCGCTGTGACTACATCTTGGTCAGCCCCCAGCGCTGACAACTTCCGTTCCAGTAGTGCCAGACGATCAGGTGGTCGACCTTGGCCGGATCGCACTTGGGGACGTCGACCGTGAAGCCGGTGTCGGCCTGCTGGATCGTCCAGCTGCCGTCGGCAGCCGGCTCGAGCCGCCACCGCTGACACTCCGACGAGTCGACGGGTACGGCGACCAGTTTGTCGGCCGGTGCCCGTGAGCAACTGTCGACCTGCAACGCAGTACCGCTCGATGGGTCGATGAGCTGGTAGACGTCATCGCCCAGTGGCTTGACCTGCCACCGCTGGCATGGGCTGTCTGCCATCCAGTCCCAGGTCCGCACGCCCTGGGCCGGATCGCAGTACGCGATATCGAGCACGTAGTCGTTCTTCGAGTCGCGCAGCGCCCGGATCTTGTAGCGCCCGTCGAGCTGGGTCGCGTTCAGTGCGGCCCGAAGGAACCACTGCTGCTCCGGTACGGCGGCACACGTCTTCTGGATGATCTTGGCGCCGTTCCCGGTCCCGGCGTTCTCGACGGCGGCGCACTTGTCGCTGTGTGCGAACCGGACCTTGAACACGGTGTCGTAGCTGCTGCCCTCGACGTAGTCCAGCAGCACCTGCTGGTTACCGGTGCCGACACATTTCCACTGCACGAGCGGGGCGCCGTCCGCGACGCTCTGGTCGCCGACGTCCGCGCACCGGGCCTTCCCGTCGAGCGATGCGCCGTTCACATGAACCATCTGCAGTTCGTACTGGTCAGTGCCCGCTACCGGCACTACCCGGAAGCGCTGGTGCAGTCCGTTGAAGCAGTCCCACTGCTGGACCACTGCTGGGTCGGTCTGGCTCGCACCAGCGACCTCCATGCACTTTCCGCTGTTCCGCGACACCAGCTCATAGGTGCGCGGTTCGAGGTCGAACTTCGGTCCGGTACCGGCTCCGACCGCAGTCTCCTTCCAGTCCCTGACGGGCGCTGCGAAGGCCGTCCCGGTCGACCGCAACCGCGAGACCTCACGGCCACCACCGTCGAGCGAGGTGATCAGTGCCGCATCGGCCTTCTGGTCCTTGTCGAAGTCGCCGATCTGGATGGCGGTCCGCAGCGGATCCCATCCGCTACCGGTCCACCAGTCCGACGCCGTGTACGCCGTACCGGTCGAGCGGAACACCTTCAGCGTGGTCGCCGTACCGGAGTCGTACACGGACACGACATCGTCCTTGCCGTCGGCATCCACGTCACCAACGGCCAGGTGGCCCTTGTCGACGCAGTAGTCACCGTCGTACGCCGTCGTCGGGGCGGCGAAGCCGGTCTTCGTGGAGCGGTAGACGTCCACCACGGTTCGGCAGGCACCCACCTTCCGGAAGACCACCAGGTCGTCCACCTTGTCGCCGTCCACGTCGGCCACGACCGGCTGGGTCGCGGTCCAGTCACCTCCGGACGCGGTCGTCTGTAGCCATTGAACAGGTGCAGACAGGTTCCCGCCGGGATAGACCACGACGCGCCAGGTGCCGTTGCCGGTGTTCAGCTGTACGACGATGTCGTCGGCCTCGTCACCGGTGACATCTCCCGAGCTGACGTGCGCGGTCGCGATCGTCCAGTCCGCCTGCGGTGCCTTCCAGACCGGGGTCGACGGCGGGTCGTAGCGGTTCCCGTCCGACGGGAGTGTGTAGAGCGCCGCTCGGCGGCCGGGTTCGTCCCGGAAGAACGCCACGTCGGTCCGGCCGTCCTTGTCGAAGTCCCCCTGGACCGGACGGCTCCGGGACAACGCGAATCCGCCGTTGGTCCCGCTGTCCCAGGACAGCGTGCCGGTGGCGAAGGTGCCGCCCATGCTGTCGACGTTCCAGATCCCGGTACGGCCGTGGCCCTGGTCGACGACCATCACGACATCGGCCGCTCCGTCGCCGTTGACATCACCGCGCACCGGCTTCGTGGCGGGGTTGGTCTGCGCGAGCAAAGTCCAGGCCTGTGGCGTCAGCGGTCCCGGGTTACCGGCCCGATCCACCGCGCGGACCCAGAGCCGGCGGCTCGACGACGGAACACTGACCGGCAGTACGGCGGTACCGTTCGGCCGGGCCTTCACCGTTAGCAGCACGCGGTCCGCGCTGAAGCCGTACAGGTACTCGGCGACATCGGAGTCCCCGCTCGCCGGGCTGAGCGTGATCGTGCCGACCTCGCGGGCGGGCTTCCCCGGCTTGCCGTTCGGGAAGTCGGTGGACTCCAGTACGGCGATGCCCGGCGCCTTGCTGTCGATCGTGAAGTAGCACCGCGGACTGGCCGGGCCGTGTTCGAGCTGATCGCCCGGGACCCGGTCGTCGCTCATCGCCGTGTAGTAGTACGTCGTGTTGTCGGCCAGCGTGCCCGCGGGGATCGGGGACCAGGTGAACGCAGCGCCGTTGCCGGTGATCCCGGAGTTCTGGAAGTAGACCGTGCTGTCGTCGGAGGCGCGGTGGATCTCGAGCCGGTTGACCAGGCTGTCACCGTCCGGGTCGCCGGCCACCCCGGAGAAGGCCGGGCCCGGATTGTTGATCGCCGTCGGTGCCGCCGCCGTACCGCAGGGTTTCGGGTAGTCGAAGTTGACCTTCAGCGGCATCCGCGGTGCGTTGTTGTAGTCGACGACGATCGTCGCGGTCTCCCCGTAGAACCGCTTCCACTGGTACTCCTCGGTCTCGTCGGGTGCTTTCAGCCCGAGGGAGACCGATCCTTCCCGGCGGTCGGCGATGCCCTGCATCAGCGCGGTCAGCGCGGGGGACTCCCAGCCCATGGTCATATCCGGTTCGGTGGACTTGGCGTGGCCCCAGGCCGTTGCCAAGGAGGGACCCAAGAAGGTGGTGTTGTCCCACCGGACCGGGTGGGCCCGGCTGATCGGTGTGGTCTGATAGAGATCGACCGGCCGATTCGAGCCGTCCGGTGAGTGGTTGAGCTTGACGGTGAACTTGGCGGCCGTGACGCGGGCCCCGGCGATGCGCGTGGTGTCGAGGTTGAACAGCGAGCGATAGGTGTCCCGGTCAGCACCCCAGGCCTGCCCGACCTTCGCGCCGTTCGCGCGGTCCTCCGACCAGTAGCTTGTCTCGGGATGTTCGGCGTTGATGTGGGTCCACAGGTCGTCGGCGCGATCGTCCCAGGACGGGTCGATCGTGACCGGGTAGCGGGTCGTGGGCGCGGACAGCATCGCCTGGTCCGGCCGGATCGTCAGGACGCCGTTCGCCAGCGACGAAGGTACGCCGACCGTCCTGGGTTCGGCCGCAGAGTCCCACATCAGTGGCTGACCGGAGGTGTATACGATCCGGCCCCGGCGATCCGTGGCGAGCGTCGTACCGTCCGGCTTGTGGCTGAAGGTGAGACCGGTACCGCTCAGCTGGAACCGCAGCTCGCGCAACGCCGGGTTGCTCGCCGCAGCCCGGGTCTTCACGATCAGCGCCTTCGCGAAACCGGTCGACCGAGCCTGGATCCGCAGGTCGACGCCCGGCAGGACCTCGCCGTACGTCGCTGAATCCCCGCGCAGGACGGGTTTCGGAAGCGATCCCGGCCAGCCGAGCCGCAGCCGACCACCGAGCCCGACCAGGTCCGACCCCGGGCCACCACCGGACAGCTCCACCCCGGAGTCGCTCACGGCCGGTCGCACCTTGCCGTCCGCGCCGAACCGCAACGTGAGGTCGAGCGGCTTCCAGCCGTTGCGCGCACCGGTGCGGATCGGTGCGGCGTGCTGAACCATCGTGTGCGTGCCGTTGGGATTCACGTAGACCTCGCGCGTGGTCGACCGCAGCTCGGGTAGTTCGACCCGAGTCCCGGTACGGCGAGCCTGCGCGACCGCGGAGTCAGGCTCCGCCGGCGTCGGTACGGCGGGTGTGGTCGGGCCCGCCGCGGACTGGGCGGCAGTCGTCAGTAAGGGCAGGGCGAGGGCGAAGACCGCCGCCAATCGGGTGATCCGGAACGTGGGCACAGCAGGTTCCCCCTGTCGCGAGGCGTCAACAGACGGCCGTCACGATTTCACGCGAAATCCGCTGGGCGAAGGGTTTCGGACCGAGTGGGCTAGACCATTAAAGGGGCATGGAATCGATTGCCGATCCGGCCCGAACGACAGTGGACTAGACCTCCTCCATGCCCGCCCATCTGGGGAGAACTCATGCGTGTGCGCAGACGACTGTGGACGGCCTCCGTTGCCGCCGCCGTCGCAATCAGCCTGGTTGTGACGACCCCGGGGGTTGCGCCGGCCGCGCAGATCCCGGTCAAGAACAAGGTCGAGAAAGGGAAGCCGCGGAAGGTGGCAAGAGTCGCCACCGAGACCCTGCCGGTCCGGGCGGGACTGCCCGACAACGACGACAAGCTCGCCGTGACGTCCGTCCCGGCGCCGCGCTGGCCGGCCCCTGGCCGAGCCGAGGTCGCCGTACCGAAGCCCCAGGCCCAACCGGTCGGCTGGGACAACGTGCTCGCCGGTCGCTCGGCGGTCGGGACCGGCCCGGCGACTCAGGCCGGCGCGCTGCCGATCCAGATCGGTCCGGCCACCGCGGCCAACCGCTCCGTCACGGCGGGCCGCGCGACTGCGGCCGACCGTGCGGCCGCTGCAGCGACACCGGCCAAGGTTGCCGTTGAGATGCTCGCCAGGACCGGCAGCGACCTCAAGTTCACCCTCCGCCGGACCGACGGCGTGGCCAAGGCCGGGCAGGTCGCGCTGCGACTGGACTACAGCGGCTTCAAGCAGGCCTACGGCGGCGACTGGGCGACCCGGTTGCAGTTGATGCGGGTGCCGGACTGCGCGTCGACCACGCCCAATGCGGCGGCCTGCACGCCGGTGCGACTGCCGAGCCGCAACAACGGCACCGGCGAGATCGCAGCCGACGTACCAGCCGCGGCGACGCCGTCGACGTTCGCGTTGACCGCGGCAGCGGCCGGCCCGGCCGGTGACGGTTCTGCCACCTCGCTGAACGCGACCGCCACCTGGCAGGTCGGCGGCTCGTCGGGTGACTTCAACTGGTCGTATCCGATGCAGGTACCACCCGGCTTGGGTGGACCGAAGCCGGACCTGAAGCTCGGGTACAGCTCCGGTGGTGTCGACGGCCGGACGACGGCGGCCAACAGCCAGGGCTCCTGGGTGGGTGCTGGGTTCGAGTTCGCTCCGGGCGGATCGATCGAGCGCCGGTACGCGTCCTGCGCCTCGAAGACGGAGCAGAAGGGGAACAACGGCAAGACCGCGACCGGCGACTACTGCTGGGCCACCGACAACGCAACCTTCAGCCTGAACGGTGCCGGCGGTGAACTGGTTCTCGACGACGGACCCAATGGCTGGCACTCGCGCAACGACGACGGCCTGAAGATCGAGCGGCTCGACAACGCCGACAACGGCGACCAGGGTCCGGAGTCCGGAGCAGGTGAGAAGGGCGAGTACTGGCGGATCACCGACAAGGGCGGCGTCCAGTACTACTTCGGCCTGAACAAGTTGCCGGGGACAACGAATGCGACCAACTCGACCTGGACCGTTCCGGTGGCCGGCAACAACGCGGCCGAGCCCTGCAACAAGGCGGCGTTCGCCGACTCGTTCTGCCAGCAGGCCTACCGATGGAACCTCGACTACGTGGTCGATTCGCACGGCAACACGATGAGCTTCTACTACGACATCGAGACCAACAAGTACGGCCGGGCCGGTAAGGGCACGCTGGTCGAGGAGTACGTCCGGGCCGGCAATCTCAACCGGATCGAGTACGGCCAGCAGCAGGGCAAGCTGACCGTCACCACGGCCCAGGTCGCGCGGGTTCGCTTCGAGACTGCCGACCGATGCATCAAGTCCAGCACCTGTGCGCCCGCCGACTTCGTCGACACCCCGCTCGACCAGGAATGCACCAGCGGGACGGACTGCGGCACGAAGACCTCGCCGACGTTCTGGACCAAGAAGCGCCTCAACCGCGTGGTCACCGAGGTCTGGCGGGGGTCGGCCTACGCGCCGGTCGCCTCGTGGACGATGCAGCAGTCCTTCCTCGACCCGCAGGACGGCGGTCGTTCGAGCATGCTCTGGCTCGACGGCATCAGCAGCACCGGCCTGGTCGGCGGGAACGCGGCGCTGCCCAAGACGACCTTCGCCGCCCAGATGCTGCCGAACCGGCTGGTCGGCCCGGACTCCATCGGGCAACCGGTCCTGAAGTGGCCGCGGGTGAAGACGATCACGACCGGTACCGGTAGCCAGATCTCGGTGAACTACAAGACGCCCGACTGCGTCAACCCGACCGATCTGCCCGTGCGGGACGACAACCGCAAGCGCTGCTATCCGATCAAGTGGACGCCGAAGGACGAGGCAGAACGCGAGGACTGGTTCGCCAAGTACGTCGTCGACGAGGTCAAGGAGTCCGACCAGGTCGGCGGTACGCCGGACCAGGTGACGCGGATCGAGTATCCCGGAGCGCCGGCTTGGCGACGTGACGAGGAGGACGGCCTGGTCGAGGTCGACCGCAAGACGTGGTCGCAGTGGCGCGGGTACGACAAGGTGAAGGTCACCACCGGCGACGGCGTGGACGGCCCCGCCACGGTGAAGCTCAACACCTACTACCGTGGCATGGACGGTGACGTCCGCGCCGACGGCACGGTGAAGGACGTCGATGTCACCGACACCACGGGCGCCACGTCCGAGGACCTGAACGCGTTGACGGGTAGGTTGCGCGAACAGGCGACGTACTCGGGCACCGTGCTCGTCGAGCGGTCGATCACGGACCAGTGGGTGTCGAAGGATCCCACAGCGACGCGGGTCCGGGACTGGGGAACGACCAAGGCCTACAAGACGGCCGAGCGGGGGATCCGGCAGGACCACGCGGTCGGCACCGGCTGGAAGCGCAGTGAGGCGTCGAACACCTTCGACGAGGCCACCGGCCGGTTGACCGCGAAGACCGATCTGCGCGATCTCGCCAACCCGAACGACGACATCTGTACGCGGTACGAGTACTTCGGCAACGCCGCCACCGGACTGGCCGACTTGCCGAGCCGGACGCAGACCGTCGACGTGGCCTGCGACAAGCCATGGACCAAGGACGACGTCGTCTCGGATCAGGTCACCGAGTACGACCCGGCCAACGGCGACAAGGTGGCGGTGAAGCGCCTGTCCGGTTTCACCTCGGCCGGCGCGGCGATCTACCAAACCGTCAGCACGATGGATTACGACACCTTCGGCCGGGTCCGGCACACCACCAACGCTGCTGCCCGAACGACCACGCTCGACTACACCCCGGCAACCGGTGGTCCGCTCACGGGGACCAAGACCACCCAGCCGAACGGTCAGACCGCGAGCAGCGCGATCGACCCGGCCTGGGGCGAGGAGGTCGCCATCACCGATGTGGCCAACCGGACCACGACGACCAAACGCGACGCACTCGGCCGGGTGCTGGAGACCTGGCAGCCGGGTAACCGGGGCACGGTGCCGAACGTCAAGAACGAGTACCGCAACGAACAGGGCAAGCCTGGGCTGACGACGATCACTTCGTTGCGTCCCGACGGCCAGACCGAGGTCACCCGGGAGTTCAGTGACGGCATGGGCCGCCGTCGGCAGACCCAGGAGGAGGCCGCGGACGGCGTCGGCCGGCTCGTGACCGACTACCTGACCGACAGTCGCGGCCAGGTGGTGAAGCAGAACGGTCCGTACGCCAACGACGCACCGCTCGGCTTCGAGATCGTCCGGCCGACCGACGAGAAACAGGTCCCGGCGCAGAAATTCACGTCGTACGACGCGCTCGGCCGGCCGACGCTGGAGTCGTTCAAGTCGATGGGCGTCCAGCAGTGGTCCCGGTCGCACGCGAACGGCACCGGCGTCTCGACGATCGAGCCGCCGTCCGGTGAGCAGGCGACCACCCGGATCACCGACCTGCAGGGGCGCCTCGTCGAGCTGCATGCGTACCACGGCAACAAGGCGACCGGCGAGCCCGACAAGACCAGCTACACCTATACGACGGCCGGCCAGCTCGAGTCGGTGACCGATCCGCTCGGCAACGTCTGGTCGTACAAGTACGACCTCCGCGGCCGCAAGATCGAGGACCGCGACCCGGACCGAGGGCTGAGCACCTACACCTACAACGACCTCGACCAGTTGGTGTCGAAGACCGATGCCCGGAAGAACACGCTGACCTACGAGTACGACGCCCTTGGCCGGCAGACCACCGTGAAGCAGGGCACGACGCTCCTGGCCGAGATGAAATATGACACGGTCAAGACCGGAGCGTTGTCGAGTGCGACCCGCTACATCGGTGGCAACGCCTACACGACGCGGTACACCGGTTACGACGACGCCGGCCGGGCCACCGGTCAGGAGGTCGTCCTCCCGGACTCCGAGGGTGCGCTCAAGGGCGTTTACGCGGTCTCGACGACGTACACCGCTGACGGCAATATCGCGACCTCGACGATGCCGGAGGTCGGCGGACTGCCCAAGGAGACAGTCTCTGTCGGCTACGACAAGCGTGGTCGCCCGATCACGTTGACCGGCGCGTCGCCGTACGTGACCGAGACCGACTACACGGCGTACGGCGAGACCAGCCGGATCCATCTGGAGAACTCGACCAGCTGGGCCGAGCGACTCTTCGAGTACGAGGAAGGTTCGCACCGGCTGTCGCGATCCGGTCTGCTGACCGGTAACGGGTACGAGTCCGACGTCGCCTACCAGTACGACGCCGCCGGCAACGTGCTGAAGGCCACCGACACCCCCACCACCGGTGCGGCGGCCGATACCCAGTGCTTCGGCTACGACCACTACCGGCGGCTCACGGCGGCCTGGACGCCATCGAGTGGTGACTGCGCGGCGAACCCGACGCAGCGCACGCTCGGCGGCCCGGCGCCGTACTGGTACAGCTGGACATTCGATGCCATCGGCAACCGTAAGACCGAGCAGCACACGACTCCTGCCGGTCAGACGAATGCCACCTACGAGTACCCGGCCGCCGGTCAGGCCCGGCCGCACGCCGTACAGAAGGTCACCACGATCGGAACCGGCGGCACCCGGGTGGACCAGTACGCCTATGACGACGCGGGCAACCTCAAGACCCGGACGAAGGGTGGCGTGACCGACACGCTGACCTGGGGCGACGACGGCCAGCTCGCCGAGCTGACGGGCAACGGCAAGACCAGCAAGTACGTGTACGACGCCAGCGGCACTCGGCTCCTGCGCAAGGACGCCTCCGGTACGACGCTGTTCCTGGGCGACACCGAGCTGCAGTTGAAGCCGGACGGGACGAAGGTCGGCACGCGCTATTACTCCCTCGGCGCGCACCAGGTCGCGGTCCGCACCGGCAACAAGGTCAACTGGGTCAGCAGTGACCATCACGGTACGACGACGGTCACCGTCGATGCGGCGACCTCGGCGGTCCAGCGGCGCCGGACAACGCCGTACGGCGAGGTCCGTGGCACGGCTCCGACAGCCTGGCCCGGCCAGCGTGGATTCGTCGGTGGGACCCAGGACGACCAGACCGGGCTGGTCCGGCTCGGCGCCCGGGACTACGACCCGAGCACCGGCAGATTCATCTCGGTGGATCCGAAGCTGGACTTCGAGGACCCCCAGCAGATGAACGCGTACGCGTACGCGAACAACAGCCCGCTGACCTTCAGCGACCCCGACGGGCAGCGCTACGTCACGGACACGGTCACGACGCTGCGCGAGCAGGTCCGGACCATCACCAAGCGGATCACCGAGGAGCGGGTGAAGCAGGTCAGGCACCAGAAGATGGTGGTACTGGCCATCGCGCTCTACCTGGCCTTCCGGGCGGCGGGCTGGCACTCGATGGCCAACGCGTTGCTGAGCTTTGCGGTCTGGTACACCAAGGAGATCATCAAGATCACCCGAACGATCCACCAACTGGTCAAGGAACAGGTACGGGTCACGAAGAAGCTGAAACGCTGGGTGAACGACGCCGAGGCCAAAGACCTCGACGCCATGCTGAAGAAGTCCGCCGACATTCTGACCGCGGCCGTTGAATCCACCCGGCAGGCAGTGACCACGGTCGCCTGGGCAGGTCAGCTCCGCGGTGCCGGAAAACAGGGAGGCGGTGGCGGGGCAGGTGGCGCACCCGCGGGTATCAACATCGTCCCGGACACCGGTAGCGAGGATCCTCTGGAGAAGATAGCGGCGATGGGCGCTTTCGGTGCGCTCTACGGAACCATCGGCTTTCTCGTCGGGGGAGGGGCGGGGGTCGCTATCGGCATCGGCGGCACCCTTCTCGGAGGCGTTGCCTACAACGACTCCATGGAGCCCTCGGGATTCAACTGGGGGAAGGCGGCGGCCTGGTTCTTCACCCCGACGCAGTACGTCGTCGGCAACGTCGTAGGCGGAGCCATCGCAAGTTGGCGCGGAAAGATCTACATACCTGAATTTGACCGTTTTCAGATCATGACCGACCCGGCGGCCGGTTGTCAGTCACGGAGGATCGCACCGGGAGTATTCTGCTGAACCTCTCCGCCGGGGTCGCCAGTTGGTGGCCCCGGCGGTCAGCGGTTGTCTTTGATGCGTTTGGCCTTGCCCAGTGAGCGTTCCAGTGCATGCGGATCGAGAACCTCGACGGTGGCGGTAACGCCGACGCGGTCCTTGATCCGGCGGGACAGTACGGCGGCCGCCGTGGTCCGGTCGGTGAGATCGGGAACGGCCTCGACCTGGACGGTGAGCTCGTCCATGCGGCCGGGGCGGGTGAGGACGCAGAGGTAGTGCGGGGTGAGGCCTTCGACCAGGAGGATCTGTTCCTCGATCTGGGTGGGGAAGACGTTCACGCCGCGGACGATCATCATGTCGTCGGTGCGGCCGGTGATCTTCTCCATCCGGCGCATGCCCGGCCGCGCCGTACCGGGAAGGAGGCGGGTGAGGTCGCGGGTGCGGTAGCGGATCACCGGGAAGGCTTGTTTGGTCAGGGTGGTGAAGACCAGCTCGCCCTCGGAGCCGTCGGGCAGGACCTCGCCGGTGACCGGGTCGATGATCTCGGGGTAGAAGTGGTCCTCCCAGATGTGCAGCCCGTCCTTGGACTCGACGCACTCCTGCGCGACGCCCGGGCCCATCACCTCGGACAGGCCGTAGATGTCGACCGCGTGCATGCCGGTGCGTTGCTCGACTTCGGTGCGCATCTGCTCGGTCCACGGCTCCGCGCCGAAGATGCCGATCCGCAACGACGTGTCGCGCGGATCCATCCCACGCTGTTCCATCTCGTCGATGATGGCGAGGAAGTACGACGGGGTGACCATGATGATCCGGGCCCCGAAGTCGCGGATCAGGTCGACCTGCCGCTCGGTCATCCCACCCGAGACCGGTACGACGGTGCAGCCGAGCCGCTCGGCGCCGTAGTGCGCACCGAGGCCTCCCGTGAACAGGCCGTAGCCGTAGGCGACGTGACAGATATCGCCGGCCCGGCCGCCGGCTGCGCGGATCGACCGGGCCATCAGGTCGGCCCAGGTGTCGATGTCCTGCTTGGTGTAGCCGACCACCGTCGGGCGTCCGGTCGTCCCCGATGAGGCGTGCACCCGCGCGACCTCGGACTGCGGTACGGCGAACATTCCGAACGGATAGTTGTCCCGCAGATCCTTCTTGCCGGTGAACGGCAGTCGGCTCAGATCGGACAGCTCCCGCAGATCACCAGGCGCGAACGCGACCTCGTCCAACGCCTTGCGATAGTGCGGCACGTTCTCGTAACACCGCCGCACAGTTGCCTGTAGCAACGACAACTGCCGCGATCGCAATGCGTCCACGGACAGCCGCTCGTCGGCGTCCAGCAGTTCCCCGGGACACGCATCACCGAGCATTCAGTAACTCCTAAGGACGGGCGAGCAGAGTCGCGATGCCTTGCCCGACGCCGATACACATGGTGGCGAGCGCATACCCGGCGTCGCGGTGGCGAAGCTCCAGGGCAGCGGTGAGGGCGAGGCGGGCGCCGGACATCCCGAGGGGGTGACCCAGGGCGATGGCGCCGCCGTTCGGATTGACGTGCTCGGCGTCGTCGGGGAGGCCGAGCTCGCGCAGGACAGCCAAGGACTGCGAGGCGAAGGCTTCGTTCAGTTCGATCGCGCCGATATCGGACAGCGCGACACCGGTCCGGTCGAGCAGCTTGCGGGTGGCGGGCGCGGGCCCGATCCCCATGATCCGGGGCGGCACGCCGGCCGTCGCGGTCCCGACGATCCGGGCCAATGGCGTGATGCCCAGCCGCTCGACCATCGCGCCGCTCATCACGAGCAGGGCGGCGGCGCCGTCGTTCACGCCGGACGCGTTGCCCGCGGTGACGGTGCCGCCATCACGGAACGGCGTCCTGAGTCCGGCCAGGGCTTCGAGGGTGGTCTCGCGCGGGTGCTCGTCGGTGTCGACGACGGTCACCGCGCCGCGCTTGCCGGGAACCTCGACCGGCGCGATCTCCTCGGCCAGCCGGCCGTTCGCCTGGGCCTTGGCCGCGCGCTGCTGACTGCGCAGCGCGAACAGGTCCTGGTCCTCGCGGGAGATGTTGTAGTCAGCGGCAACGTTCTCCGCGGTCTCCGGCATCGAGTCGATCCCGTACTGCGCTTGCAGCAGGGGGTTCACGAAACGCCAGCCGATCGTGGTGTCGAACACCTCTGCCTGCCGGGAGAACGCAGTCGTTGCCTTGGGCATCACAAAAGGTGCCCGCGACATCGACTCGACCCCGCCGGCGATCAGTACGTCGTTGTCCCCGGCAATGATCGAGCGAGCGGCGTACGCCAGTGCGTCCAGACCGGACCCGCAGAGCCGGTTGATCGTCGTACCGGGAACCTCCACCGGCAGACCGGCCAGCAGCACGGCCATCCGGGCCACATCACGGTTGTCCTCACCGGCCTGGTTCGCGCACCCGAGAACGACATCGTCGATCAGTCCCGGCTCGAAGGAGTGCCGCGCCAGCAATGACGAGATCGCATGCGCGGCCAGATCATCCGGGCGAACGCCGGCCAGCGCGCCGCCGTACCGGCCGATCGGCGTCCGGACTCCGTCGACCAAGAACGCCTCGCGCGTCATGACTGCTCCTCCAGGATTGTTCCCGACAGTTGGCGGCTGCGGCCGCGGAATTCGGCGATCACCTCGTCGCCGCGACGAACTGTCACGTCGTAGATCGCGTTCCGGCCGAAGGTGGTGCGCTCAGCGGCCTCGGCGACGAGTAGGTCGCCGCGGCGGGCGGGGGCGACGAAGACGATGTCGCAAGCCTGGGCGACGGTGACCTGGTTCCGGGAGTTGCAGGCGTACGAGAACGCAGAGTCGGCCAGGCTGAACAGGAACCCGCCGTGCGCGATCCCGTGCCCGTTCACCATGTCGTCGCGCACCGGCATCTCAACCGACGCCGTACCGTCCCCGACAGCGACCAGCCGCATGCCCAGACCGGCGCTGGCGGAGTCCTCCGCCCACATCGCCGCGGCGACGCGGTTCGCCAAGTCGTCAGCCATGACAGATTGCCCCTTCGGGTGAGGGTTTGTGACACTCTAGCCCCGATTACGTCAATGACTGTAACATCGCACTCATGACCGATCTGCTGGCTGCTCATCGTGACCGTCTCGACGCCGCTCTGACCGCGATCCGCAGTCGCGGCTACCACTCCGCGTTCCCGGAGTCCCCCAGCCCGCGGGTGTACGGCGAGACGGCGGCAGCCGACGGCCAGGCCGCCTTCGAGGCCCACCTCGGTACGGCGTACGCCGTGGAGACCCCCGGAGCCCGCGGCACCGTGGTCACCGAGGAGTCGCCGTTCGGGATCAAGCTCGACGTGTCGTACCCGCGGACGGTCGAGGCCGGTCTGGACGAGCTGATCGAGGCGTCGCGCAAGGGACTGACCGCCTGGCGCAACGCCGGGATCGACGGCCGGACCGGCGTGGTCCTGGAGATCCTGGACCGGCTGCACAAGCGCGTGTTCGAGCTGGCCAACGCCGTTCAGCACACCAGCGGTCAGGCGTTCGTGATGGCCTTCCAGGCCGGTGGGGCGCACGCCCTGGACCGCGCGCTGGAGGCGGTCGCCTACGCGCACGAGGAGATGAGCCGCTACCCGGCCGAGGCGCTCTGGGAGAAGCCGGCCAAGGGTGACCCGATCCGGATGCAGAAGAACTTCACCGTCACCGGCCGCGGTGTCGCGCTGGTGATCGGCTGCAACACCTTCCCGACCTGGAACTCGTGGCCCGGCCTGTTCGCCTCGCTCGTGACCGGCAACGCGGTCGTGGTGAAGCCGCACCCGCTCGCGGTGCTGCCGCTGGCGATCACCGTCGAGGTCTGCCGTGAGGTGCTCGGCGAGGCCGGACTCGACCCGAACCTGGTCACCCTGGCCGTCGAGAAGGCCGGTGACGGCCTGGCCAAGCCACTGGCCACCCGGCCCGAGGTGAAGCTGATCGACTTCACCGGTGGCAGCGAGTTCGGCGACTGGCTGGAGCAGAACGCGACCCAGGCGAGTGTCTTCACCGAGAAGGCCGGCGTGAACGCGGTCATCATCGACTCCACCGACGCCTTCAAGGCCCTGACCGGGAACCTCGCCTTCACGCTCGCCCTGTACTCCGGCCAGATGTGCACCACCACCCAGAACATCTTCATCCCGGCCGGTGGTATCGAGACCGACGAGGGCCACAAGTCGTTCGAGGAGGTCGGCGCCGGGATCGCCGGCGCGATGGGCAAGCTGCTCGGTGACGACGCCCGCGCGGTCGAGATCCTCGGCGGCATCGTCAACCACGCCGTGATCAGCCGCCTCGAGCTGGCCGGCGAGTACGGCGACGTCGTACTGGAGTCCCGGGAGATCAAGCACCCGGCCTTCCCGGACGCGGTGGTCCGGACGCCGCTGCTGGTCGCGCTCGAGGCCAAGGACAGCGACGTGTACGGGCGGGAGTGCTTCGGGCCGGTGTCGTTCCTGGTGAAGACCGCGGACACCGCGGAGTCGATCGAGCTGTTCCGGCAGACCGTCACCGAGGGTGGCGCGATGACCGCGGGTATCTACTCGACCGACCCCGGTGTCCTCGACCAGGCCCGCGAGGCCGCACTCGATGCGGGGGTCGCGCTGTCGGAGAACCTGACCGGCCCGGTCTTCGTGAACCAGTCGGCTGCGTTCAGTGACTTTCACGGCACCGGAGCCAACCCGGCGGCGAATTCGACCTACACCGACGGCGCATACGTTGCGAGTCGCTTCCGGGTCATTCAATCTAGGCGTCATGCCTGACGCTCTGGATGCCGCCGACCTTCGCGAAGCTCTCACCTACTACGACCGCTGGCTGGCGTTCAACCAGCGCTACCAGCGGGTGCCCGGAGTTCAGACTGCTGTCTACGCCGCGGACGGGATCGCCTTCTCCGCGGCGTACGGGCTGGCCGACGTCGAGAACGCCGTACCGCTGACCGAGTCCCACCTGTTCCGGATCGCCTCGCACTCGAAGACGTTCACGGCGACGGCGATCTTCCAGCTCGTCGAGCAGGGTCGGGTGCGGCTCGACGACACTGCCGCGCAGCACGTCACCGAGCTGGTCGGTACGCCGCTCGGTGAGCGGACCGTGCGTGAGTTGCTCGCCCACTCGGGTGGCGTGACGCGGGACAGCGGCGCGGCTGACTGGTGGCAGTTGGCGACCAACTTCCCGGATCGGGACCAGTTGGTCGCCGTACTGCGGGATTCGGGTTCCGCGGTACTGCCCGAGAACGCTCGCTTCAAGTACTCGAATATCGGCTACGGCCTGCTCGGGCTCATCGTCGAGGCCGCGGCCGGTACGTCGTACAACGCGTTCGTGCAGACCGGGATCGTCGACAAGCTCGGGCTGACCGGGCTCGGGCCGGAGCTCGATCCGGCCCGGCTGGGCGAGTATTCGAGTGGGTACAGCGCGCTCTCGTACGCCGAGACGCGGGTACCGATCGAGCACGTGGACACTCGGGCGCTGGCCGCCGCGACCGGCTTCTTCGGCAACGCGCGGGACCTGGTGACCTACTTCTCCGCGCACCTCCCCGGTGACGAGCGGTTGCTGACCGACCGGTCGAAGCGTGAGATGCAGCATCCGCTCTGGAAGACGGCCAAGGACGAAGGAACGCGGTACGGGCTCGGTCTGCAGGTGACGAAGATCGGCGACCGGGACTACTTCGGGCACGCCGGCGGCTACCCGGGGCACATCACCAAGACCTTCGTCGACGGGTCCCGCCGGCTGGCGATCTCCGTGCTGACGAACGCCATCGACGGCCCGGCCGCTCAGCTCGCCGAGGCCGGCCTGAAGCTGATCGACCTGGCTGCGTCGAAGGAGCGCGGCGACGCGACCGGCCTGGACCGCTTCGTCGGCCGCTACGCGAACCTGTGGGGTGTCACCGACTTCGCCGTCCTCGGCGGCCGCTTGTACGCGATCGACCCGACCGGCACCGACCCGGCCGACGAGCCGCAGCCGCTCGAGGTCGACGGTGACGCGGTGCGCGTCACGGGTGGATCCGGGTATGGCTCGTACGGCGAGTCCTACGGGTTCACGTTCGGTCCGGACGGTGCCGTTGAGTCGGTCCGCGGATCCAGCGGCCTCCTCATGAAGCCCATCGATCAGTTCGCACTACCTGCCCGGGTTACCGTGCAAGGGTGACGATCCATGGTGATCACCCGTTCCTGCCGCCCGAGTCCGAGCGCAGTCCGGTCCGGCGGCTGCGCGGGCGGCTGCCGTCGCCGGTCGGGCTCTGGACGACGTCGTACGGCGGGAAGCGCGCGGGGCTGACGGTCTCGTCGATGCTGATCGCCGACGGGGAGCCCGGTTTCGTGATCGGGCTGCTCGACCCGGACTCGGACCTGTGGGAAATGTTGCACAAGGCAAAGACCGCCGTGGTGTCGTTGCTCGGCGAACCGCATCAGCAACTGGCCGACGCCTTCGGCTACGTGGCGCCCGCGCCCGGCGGCCCCTTCCGGATGATCGACTGGACCGACACCGACTGGGGCCCAGCCCCAGTGGGCGTCAGCACCTGGGCCGGTTGCACCCTCGTCACCCCGGACCCGCCCGAGGTCGGCTGGGCGCTGCAGGTCCAGTTGGAGATCGCTCACGTGGAGCTGGGCTCGGACGACGTACCGCCCCTCGTCCACCGCCGCGGCCGCTACACCGTGCTTTAGCCGCCGAACGACGACACCAACGACAGGAGGTGCATCGGCGGAATACCTCTCGTCCTTCGTGCCATGGGTGGCCGAGCCGTGGTGTAGTGAAGACATGCGAGCGACCACGATCCATGCACCGTACGATATTCAGCTGAGCGACGTTCCGGATCCTCGGATCGATGGGCCGACCGATGCGCTGGTGCGGGTTGTTGCCTCGTGCATCTGTGGTTCGGACCTGTGGCCCTACCGGGGTGAGAACAAGATCCGGCCGGGTAGCCGGATCGGGCACGAGTTCGTCGGGATCGTCGAGGAGGTCGGCGCCGAGGTCCGGACGGTCAAACCGGGTGACTTCGTGATCGCGCCGTTCGTGGTCAGCGACGGCACGTGCGCGCACTGCCGGGCCGGCTTCCAGACCGCCTGCGAGAACCTCGTCGGCTACGGCAGCAAGCAGGCGGACGGCGGCCAGGGCGAGTACGTGAAGCTCCCGTACGCCGATGGCACGCTGGTCGCGACTCCGGAGCCGCCGGACGAGTCGATGATTCCGTCGCTGCTGACGCTGTCCGATGTGATGGGGACCGGCTGGCACGCCGCCCGGTCCGCTCGGGTGAAGGCCGGCGACACGGTGGTCGTGGTCGGCGATGGTGCGGTCGGGCTGTCCGGCGTACTGGCGGCGGCACGGATGGGCGCCGAGCGGGTGATCGCGCTGTCGCGGCACGAGTCGCGGCAGCAGTTGGCGGTCGAGTTCGGTGCCACGGACATCGTCTCCGAACGCGGCGAGGAGGCGCGGGACGCCGTACTGGAGTTGACCGGTGGGGTCGGGGCGGACGCCGTACTGGAGTGTGTCGGGACCGGGCAGGCGATGGAGACCGCGTTCGACGTTGCGCGGGCCGGTGCCACGGTCGGGTTCGTCGGCGTACCGCACGGGGTCGAGGTCCCGATCGGGACGATGTTCCGGCGCAATGTCGGGCTGGCCGGCGGTATGGCGCCGGTCCGGGCGTACCTGCCGGAGCTGATGGCCGACGTACTGTCCGGGGAGATCAACCCCGGGAAGGTCTTCGATCTGGACCTTCCGCTGGCCGAGGTCGCGGACGGCTACAAGGCGATGCACGAGCGCCGGGCGATCAAGGTCCTGCTGCGGCCGTAACGCTCTGTCGTCACGCAACAACCCACAAAACCGCGCGAAACCGCTCGTATGTGCTCGCTCTCATTGCAGTTGTGCGGTGCGATGACGGTTGCGCAACGCGCTCGCGCGCAGCGTTGACACCGGGGTTCGTGGTGCCCAGAGTGGGGCGGTGTCAAGGGGGCATCGTTGTCATCGGCGGCGCCACAACTGCTTGATCGGAGAGTGGAAAATGCGTGGTGGTCTGAGCAAGACCTTCGCGGTGCTGGGTGCGGCGGGTCTTCTCGCAGTGAGTGCCTGCGGCAACAGCGACGACGGCGGCGGGAGCGGGAACACCGCGACCAAGGACGTCACCGTCTTCACCTGGTGGGCCGACGGCGGCGAGAAGGCCGGTCTGGACGGCCTGGTGTCGGTGTTCAAGACCGACTGCAAGGACTACAACTTCGTCAACTCGGCGGTCGCCGGTGGCGCCGGCGCGAACGCGAAGCAGGTGCTGGCCAACGACCTGCAGGCGGGTAAGCCGCCGTCCACCTTCCAGGCGCACGCCGGTGCCGAGCTGAAGGACTACATCAACGCCGGTCAGGTCGACGACGTGAGCGGGCTGTACAAGGACTTCGGTCTGGACACGGCCTTCCCGAAGAACCTGATCGACCAGCTGACGGTCGACGGCAAGATCTACTCGATCCCCGCCAACGTGCACCGCGCCAATGTCGTGTGGGCGAACCCGGACGTGCTGAAGCGGGCGAATCTCGACGCCACCAAGGCGCCGGCCACCGTCGACGCCTGGATCGCGGACCTGACCAAGCTGAAGAACGCCGGGGTCAAGGCGCCGCTGGCCGTCTCCAAGGGCTTCGCCCAGGAGATGCTGGTCGAGGCCGTGCTGCTCGGCGAGCTGGGCACCGACACCTTCAACGGTCTGTGGGACGGCAAGACCGACTGGGCCGGTGCGAACGTGACCGCCGCTCTGAACAAGTACAAGACACTGCTCAGCTTCACCAACGTCGACCGCGAGAACATCGACTGGCCGGACGCGCTGCAGTACGTGAACAAGGGCCAGGCCGGTTACACGCTGATGGGTGACTGGGTCGCCGCGCAGCAGCTGGCCGACAAGGTGCCGGACTCGAAGTACACCTACTGGCCGGCGCCGGGTACCGCGGGCACCTTCCAGTTCCTGGCCGACTCGTTCACGCTGCCGACCAACGGGCAGAACCCCGAGGGCACCAAGTGCTGGCTGAAGACTGTCGGCTCGGCCGAGGGCCAGAAGGCGTTCAACACCAAGAAGGGCTCGATCCCGGCCCGCTCGGACGCGAACGCAGCGGACTACCCGAAGTACCAGCAGACCGCGATGGCCGACTGGAAGAAGGACAAGATCGCGGGCTCCTGCGCCCACGGTTCGGCCTGCTCCGCCGGTCAGAACAACGACATCCTGTCCGCGCTGAGCCAGTTCAGCGGGGCCCAGGACGTCGCGAAGCTGCAGACCGCCTTCGGCACCGCGATGAAGACGAGCTGATGCGAATCGAGTTGTCGACCGGCTCCGAGACGGTGGGCTGAGCATGTACGGAAGAATCCGGACCTGGGGCCCTGGTGCCCTGGTGCTGCTGCCGACCGTGCTGCTGCTCGGGTACTTCGTCTACGGGCTGATCGCGTGGTCGTTCAACACGTCGCTGACGGATCGGCACACGGCCCGCAAGGGCCCGGCCGAGTACGTCGGCTTCGAGAACTACGCGCATTTGTTCGGTGAGGAACGGTTCCTCAACTCGCTGAAGAACCTCGGCGTGCTCACGGTGGCGTTCATCGTGGGCACGCTGATCTTCGGCCTGCTCTGGGCACTGCTGCTGGAGAAGGGCGTTCCGGGCGAGAGCATCTTCCGGTCGGTCTTCCTGTTCCCGATGGCGGTCTCGATGATCGCCTCGGGTGTGGTGTGGAGCTGGTTGCTGAACCCGTCCCAGGGTGACGACGCGCGCGGCCTGAACCGGCTGTTCTCGATCCTGCACCTGAACTTCCTGGAGAATCCCTGGTGGACCGCCGGCAGCCGGTGGACCACGATGGCGTCGATCGCGCTCCCGGCGGTCTGGCAGTTGTCCGGCTACATCATGGCGCTGTTCCTGGCCGGCTTCCGGGGGATCCCGGGCGAGCTGCGCGAGGCGGCCCGGGTGGACGGTGCCTCGGAGTTCAAGCTCTACCGGCACGTGCTGTTCCCGCAGCTGTCCCCGATCGCGCTGTCGGCGCTGATCATCCTGGGGCACATGTCGCTGAAACTGTTCGACCTGATCTACGCGATCACCGGGCCGAACCAGTTCCGGACCGAGGTTCCAGCGGTCTACATGTGGAACACCTTGTTACGCAGTGACCAGGCCAAGGCGGCCGCGATCGCGATCGTGCTGCTCGCGGTGGTCGCAGTACTGGTGATTCCCTATGTTGCCTACACCGTCCGGCAGGAGGCCGAAGAGTGAGCGCCGCAGATGCGACCGGTTCGGCCGCGGACGCGTTCCGCCGCAAACCCAGGATCGCGGACGGTTCCACCCGCAAGAGCCGGACCGTGCGCTACATCCTGCTGATCCTGTTCCTCCTGTTCGTGCTCACCCCCGTGTACGTCGTGGTGATCACCAGCTTCAAGACCTCTGCCGACACCACCGCCGCCGAGCAGTGGTCGTTGCCGGAGACCTGGACGCTGGAGCCGTGGCGCAAGGCGTGGGAGGTGCTGCAGCCGTACATGATCCGCTCGCTCACGCTGGCGGTCCCGGCCGCGATCATCGCCTCGCTGATCGGGTCCGCGAACGGGTTCGTGCTGGCCCGCTGGCGGTTCCCGGGCGCGAACCTGGTGTTCGCGTTCATCCTGTTCGGGATGTTCATCCCCTACCAGGCGGTGATGCTGCCGCTGCGGACGACGTTCACCGAACTGGACGTCACCCGGGGAGTGCCGACGCTGATCATCGCGCACTGTATCTACGGCATCCCGATCTGCACGCTGATCTTCCGGAACTACTACGCGACCATCGTCCCGATGGAGATCATCGAGTCGGCCCGGGTGGACGGCGCCGGGCTGATCCAGACCTACGCGCGGATCATCCTGCCGATCTCGATCTCCGGTTTCGTGGTGACGCTGATCTGGCAGTTCACCTCGGTCTGGAACGACTTCCTGTTCGCCCTGTTCCTCACCCAGCAGAACAACGGCCCGGTGACACTCGGGCTCGCGGCCCTGTCGGGCGGCCAGAAGGTCGACTACGCAGCCAGTATGGCGGGCGCCCTGATCACGTCGTTCCCGACGCTGATCGTCTACATCGTGCTCGGCCGCTGGTTCATCGGCGGCCTGATGGCCGGAGCCCTCAAGGGCTGAGCTGTTTCGTGGTGACGGCCCGTACATCTGTACGGGCCGTTGCCATTTGTTCACGGTGTGTCCGGCCGGTCCTGGGCCCAGGATCCGCGGCGCGGAGCGTCGCATCCAATACAGCTTGTCCACAGGACTCGCGCAGGCGCCTGCGGTGGGCGGGGCGTGGGCGGTAACCTCACGAAGGTGACCAAGTCACCCCGCGGGCGAGACGGACGGCGCAATCACCTGCGCCTCGTCGATTCGAACCCTGATCCCACGCAGACACCCCAGGCCGGCGTCGATGTCGACACCACGCCGAGTGTCGCCGTGCTCGAAACCCTGCTGGAGACGCTGACCCTCGACCTGGCCGCCGCCCCGCGCAGTCTGCACCCGGTGATCGCCGAGGCCTCGGTGGCCCGGTCCGCCGCGATGCTCGCCGACCAGCTCTGGCCGGCCGGGCGCCCGGACGAGATCGGTGAGGTCGAGCGGTTCTTCTGGGCCGACGCCGCGCGCGTGCTCGGCGAACGGCGTGACTCCGAGTCCTTCCAGCTCCTGACCTCACTGGCCCGCACAGTCGGCCCGGCCGGGCGGCTGCCCCTGCAACGGGCACACCTGTCCCGGTTACGCACCGAGGACGAGGTGCCGGACTGGGTGACCCGGATCGCCGGCTTCCGGCTCACCAGCGCGATCGTCTCCGAGGACATCACCGGCGACGGACTGAGCGTCGTACTGGACTATGACGACGAGCAGCATCCGCATACCGTCGTGGTCTTCATCGACAACAACATCGGCGCGATCGTCAAGGACGTCTTCGTCGGACCGCCCGTCGACCGCGTCCTGGACGCCTACCAACGCGGTGGCCGGGTCACGATCCGTACTGTCCGCCCCGCGACCGCGGCCGGCATCATCCTGCAGGCCCTCGGCGAGACCAACGACTTCGACGACCCGCCGGTGACCGAGGACTTCGAGTTCTTCTCGGCCCTGCTGGTGAATCGCCTCACCCAGTTGCCCGAGCGCCCGGTCCGCCCACCGATCCGCCCCCTGCTCTCCCCACGCCAACGCGACCAGCTGGTCGACGACTTCCTCGACTCCACGTTCGCCTCCGGCCTCCCCGAAGACGCGGCCGACATCGTCCGCCTCTGGATCGACCACGCCGTCGACCACACCGTCGGCGGTCCGTTGCGAGTGAGCGCCGTACTGGTCGAGCTCTTCCTGGCCCACTGGCTACCCCGCAAGGTCCTTGCCGACAGCACCTACTTCGCCGCCGTACCGACTGTCATCAAGTCCTGGCTGGGTTACGCCGGCGACCGCACCCAGCTGGCCCACGACGTCATCGAAGAAGCCGTCGACGCCGTAGACGTCTGGACCCCAGCCCTGGAAGCCGCCGCCATCATCGACCCCGTAGGCGAGCGAGTCTTCCTCGACGACACCACCAGCGACCTGGAAGACGCCTACCGAGCCCTCTCCGGCCTGGGTTCCCCACCCCAGCCAGACCTCCAAGGCCTCGACAAGTCCCAAGCAGCCACCCTCTCCGTCCTGGCCCCCCACGCCTGGCTGATGGCCGGCGAAACCCTAGGCACGGCCTACGCCCCCGACGCCTTCGACATCGCCGAACGCCTGGTCCGAGAAGCCCCAGACCTCCTGGCCAAAGCCCGCCTCTCCACCTGGCCCCGAGCCATCGTCTGGCTCCTCGCCCACCGCCACCGCCTGGTAGGCCCCGGCGAACCCCTAACCCCGTACTCCCTGGCCGCCGACCTGGCCTCCTCCCCAGCCACCCTCCGCAAAACCGCCAAGCTACTGACCGACACCCTCATCCTCCCCCGCTGATTGTCGCCTCGCCCACCCGACAACACGAGCTGATATCCGCTCGTGTCGACCCTTCTCAGGTCGTATACGGGAGGAGAAGGGGCAACACGGACGGATATCCCTTGGTGTGGCCGGAGAGGGCGTGCCCGGAGCGTGGGCGTGTGGCGGGTGGGTGGATGGGGCAAGTGATACTGGGGGTATGCATGTGCGTGCGCCGGAGCTCAAGGGTCGTGGGTGGCTTAATACGGGTGGGCGGGAGTTGGCTTTGGCTGACTTTCGGGGGCGGTTCTTGTTGCTGGATTTTTGGACCTTCTGCTGTGTGAACTGCCTGCATGTGCTGGATGAGTTGCGGCCGTTGGAGGAGAAGTACGGCGACGCGCTGGTGATTGTGGGGGTGCATTCGCCGAAGTTCGCCCATGAGGGGGAAGAGGCGGCGGTTCGTGCTGCTGTGGAGCGGTATGAGGTGGGGCATCCGGTGCTGGATGATCCGGAGCTGGTGACGTGGCAGGCCTACACGGCGCGGGCCTGGCCGACGTTGGTCCTGGTGGATCCCAACGGGTACATCGTGGCGCAGTACTCGGGTGAGGGGCATGCGCATGCGTTGGATGCGTTGCTGGCCGAGCTGATCGCCGAGCACGAGGCGAAGGGCACGTTGACGCGGGGGAAGTCGCCGTACGTCGCTCCGGAGCCGGAGTGGTCGGAGTTGCGGTTCCCGGCAAAAGTCATTGCCTTGGACAACGGCAACCTGCTGGTGGCCGATGCGGGCAACCACAGCGTTGCGGAGCTCCAAGCGGATGCAGAGACGCTGGTACGGCGGATCGGCACCGGTCACCGTGGATTCGCCGATGGCGTGCAGGCGAGTTTCTCGGAGCCGAACGGACTGACCCAGCTCCCGGCCGAGATCGCCGAGCAGGTTGGGTACGACGTGGTCGTGGCGGACACGGTCAACCACGCGCTGCGCGGGATCGACCTGGCCACCGGCACCGTGACCACGCTCGTTGGAACGGGCAAGCAGTGGATGGACGGCGACGGGACCGACGTACTGAGTTCGCCGTGGGATGTCGCGTGGTTCCAGGACAAGGTGTGGATCGCGATGGCCGGCGTTCATCAGTTGTGGACGTACGACCCGATCACGAAGCTCACCGAGGTGGCGGCCGGTACGACGAACGAGGGGTTGAAGGACGGCGACCTTCGCGAGGCGTGGTTCGCGCAGACGAGTGGGCTGGCGGCGGACGGGGATCGGTTGTGGCTGGCCGATTCGGAGATCTCGGCGCTGCGGTGGATCGACTCCGAGGCGCACACTGCCGTCGGGACCGGGCTGTTCGACTTCGGGCTGCGGGACGGGAAGGCGAGTGAGGCGCTACTGCAGCACCCGCTCGGGGTGACCGTGCTGCCCGACGGTTCGGTGGCGATCGCCGATACCTACAACGGCGCCGTACGGCGGTATGACCCGGGCACCGACACCGTCGACACGATGGCAACGGATCTCGCCGAGCCGAGTGGTGCTGTTGTCGTTGGCAACGAGCTGCTCGTGGTGGAGTCGGCCGCGCATCGGTTGACCCGGATTCCGCTCGGGGCGTCGGCGACGGCGTCCGAGTTCAGCACGCGGACGCAGCGGCCGCCGATGGAGATCGCGGCCGGTGAGGTGACGCTCGAGGTGGTGTTCACGCCGCCGCCGGGGCAGAAGCTCGACAACCGGTACGGTCCGTCGACCCGGCTGCTGGTCTCCTCGACACCGGACACGCTCTTGAGCGAAGGTGCCGGCGACTCCACGGATCTGGTCCGGCGGCTCGTGATCGACGAGCGCGTAGGCGACGGCGTACTGCATGTCGCGGTTCAGGCCGCGTCCTGCGACGACTCGGAGGCGGTCGAGTTCCCTGCTTGCCACATGCATCGGCAGGACTGGGGTGTGCCGGTCCGCGTCACTGCTGACGGACCGGCACGGTTGCAGTTGGTGCTGTCGGGCGGCTGAGCGCCCTACTCCTTGATGTCGCGGTGGTGCTGCTCGACGACGCGGTACTCCTCTTCGATGGCCGGGTCGATGGCGTCCGTCTCCACCCGGCGCCGCCGGTTGGTGATGTAGAACGACAACACGATCCCGGCGGCCCCGGCCAGGAGCAGGATGTAGCCGACGACCTGGAGATTCACCGCATCCCAGCTGTCGCGGACCGCGAACGCGAAGATCGCGCCCACCACCATCAAAAAGATCCCCACACCGATGCTCATCCGAGCCTCCTAGTGAAGTGCGCCTACCAAAGACGCTACTCCGTGCGCACCCTGTAATCCATCACTTGTCAGACACGCCACCAGTACCCCGTGACAAACGCTCAGTTGCGCCTGAGGTCGATGTCTCCGCTGACCGTGCTGGCGCTGAGGCTGTGCAGCCCGGCGGTGTCGTTGCCCAGGGTGTTCTCCACCTCGCCGGAGCGGGTGTCGGTGGTGACCCGGTAGCCGCCGGGGGCGGTGATCTCCACGTCGCCGCTGGTGCCCTTGACCTTGATGTCGTTCGCCTCGGCGAGATCCAGGCCGATGTCACCGGAGGACGTCTCGACCTCGACCGGACCACCGCGGAGTCCTTCGGCGTCGATATCGCCGGAGTTCGCCTTGATGTTCAGCCGGCCGGCCAGGTTCTGGATCGACACGTCGCCCGAGGTCAGGTCGAGCTTCACGTCGCCCTCGACATCGTGGAGATCGACCTCGCCCGAGCGCGAGCTGGCGTCGACCCCGGCCACTCCGGTGAAGGAGAGGTCACCGCTGCCGTTCTCACCGACCACCTTGGTACCGCGCGGCACGGTGACCTCGAAGTCCGCGCTGCAGTTCCAGCCGCAGTCGCCGTCGAGCTTCAGCGTGCTGCCGTCGACCGAGTACGCGTCGCCGCGCTTGAAGAACCAGTAGTGGCGCTTCTGCTTGACGGTCGTGCTGTCGTCGTCGGAGACCTTGATGGTGATGTCGGCGTTGTCGGCCGCCAGCCGGACCGTGTCGATCTTGGCGTCGACGCGGTGCTCGTCGTCGCGGTCCTTCCCCCCGAACTGCCACAATCCGACGCCGGCCGCAATCACCAGCACCGCGACCCCCAGCTGCTTGCTCTCCATCGTCCGCCTCCCAGCGTGTCAGCCTCGACCGTAGGTCGCGGAGACCGTCCGCCGGATCAGGCAGAACCCCCTAGCCGCCCCTGAGCCGAACCTCAGGGACACCTGAGGTCAGGAGCGATGGTCGCCGCGCGACACCGCCCCGGCGAGGTCGTCGCCGAGCGTGCCGAAGAAGGTCCGCGCCCAGAGATCGTCGCCATGCCAGTACGGCCCGTCGGTGCCGGGCAGCGACGACGGCGCCTGGCCGCGTTCGAGCGCCCGCCGGCAGTCGGCACAGAGCGGCAATGTCAGGGTGGCGCCATCGGACTTCACCTGGGTCTTCCGTCCGGACGACCGGCCGTGCAGCGGGTTGAAGGCGCAGAGATCCGGTACGGCGTCGATCGGGCGATCGGCCGCCACCGCGACCGCGGCGTCGTACTCACGCCTGGCCTTGTCCAGCAGGACCATCGCACCGACCACATCGACGAGATCCTCCGACGAGTCGAGCACCTTCTCCGCGGCCTGCCGCGCATCCAATGCAGCCTGCTGATGCGACAAACCCAAACCATGGGCAGTCGGCAAGGCAGCCAGCTTCGAGCCGAGTGTGGTCAGCTCCAGCGAAGCCTCCCGACTCAGCCTCCGGCGCTGCTCGGCCGCGACCGTGGCGGCGACGTGTGGCGGAATGCTGAACGACTTCTCACGCCGCGGCGTGCGCGGACCGCCGCCGCGACGGATCAGGCCGATCACGAGCCCGAGGACCACCAGGGCGACGATGCCGCCGACCACGATCAGTGCGATCTTGCCACCCGATGAGCCGTCCGTGTCCCGATCCGCGTCGGGCCTGCCCCCGGTCGACTTGGTCGGCTTCTTCGGCGGCAGCGCGGGCCCTGCCAGCAGCTCGTACATCCGGGCAAGCACCTCGGTCGGACCGGCGTCGTACCCGGTGTCGTCGAGCGCGCGCTGCCGCACCGGCCGGAGCCGCTCATCATTGAGCTGCGGCAGCTCGTGCACCTCGAACCACGGGAACCGGTTGCCGCCGTCGACCACGACGTACAGCCCGGGTTTGTTGAGCGCGTCGATCACCAGCGTGAGGACGTTGCTTTCCTTGCCTTGAAACGCATCGCTCGGAGTCAGTGGCAGCACGATCGAGTAGACCGGGTAGCCGAGGGCCTTGGCCTTCGCGCGAACGTCAGCCCGCAGGTTCTCCGGCAAGGCCTCCTTGTACGCCGGATCGACGTACAGCGGGTCTTTGTCCAGGGCCGTCGCGATCTCGCGTGCGCGTTCGGCCGGTGTCTGCGTGGTGCCGGCCTGGGCCGGCGCCCCGGTCAACATCAGCAGTGTGACCAGCGCGGTCATCGCCAAGGCCGTCAGCCTTTGCACCTTCACGAACGTCCTCCACGTCTTGGGCCGACCAGGGCCGACACTCCCAGCACCACACCGGCCAGCAACGCGCCGCCGAGCATTCCGAGCGCTCCGCCGCCGAGTCCGCTGCGGATCGCGTCGCCGGTGGTGAACCGTTCCGGCTCAGATCCCGCCTCAGGCCGCGGTGTCCGCGGCGTGGTCCGGGCCGGCTCGGCGTCGTTCCGGTCGTTGAGCTCCACCCGCTTCAGGGACTGGGCGAGCTGGCTGCTCATCGACTGCTCACCGCCCGACGCCCAGCTCCAACCCGGCGCGTACGCGCGGATCAGGTGCACGACGCCGTAGGTGTCATCGCCGTCCATCACCACGTACACGCCCGGCTTCCCGTTCGCGTTCGCGAGCCAGCCGGCCAGCAGTTCGGCATCGCCCTTCTCCTGGAACCACGCACCGGTCGGTACGACGGCGACGTACACCGCCGCCGGTGCCGTCCGAATCTCCGCCAGCATCGGATCGACGTCGGCCACCGACGTGAAGTCGGGGTCGACGTACAGCGGGGTGGTCCGCCAGGCCTCGATCGCGGCGGTGATCCGCGGATCGGACGGAACCGCGGCCGTGGCGGCCGCCGGTACCCAGAGCACGGCAACTGTTGCCAAGAGCAACATCATCACCCGCCTCATCGAGCATCCTCCGGCCGCTTGCACACTCGCTCGGCCAGGTCGTCGGACAGCGCGCCGAAGCCGGTCGCGACCATCGGGTTGTCCTCCGGATCCAGGGTCCAGTACGGGACCACCTCGCGACCACGACCGAGCAGGCCGGTGCTCCGGCTCACCCGAAGCCCGTACGGCGGCTTCCCCTTGCTAAGCCGTTGAGCACACGTCCGGCAGGCCGGCACCTCGACGCCGTCGTCCCACGCGACCCGGGTCGTCCCGGTCCGGTGGGTCGGATCGAAGAAACAAGGTCGCTGGATGGTGCCACCGTCGGCCGCCTGCTGAGCCTGGCGGGCCAGCACCAGAGCGCCGGTCACCGCGAGCAGGTCGTCCGGCTGATCCGCGCGCAACTTGCGGGCGGCGTCCAGCCGCCGATTCGCCTCGTCGCGCTGGTCGAGCTGCGTGACCGACAGCTTCGACCGCCTCTCCAGTTGCCGCACGGAATGGGCTGCCCGCTTGATCATCTGGTCGGCCTGCCGACGGATCTCCTTCCGGTACGCCGTCGGCTCGGCGGCCTTCGACCGCACACCCGGGCGACGGCGCAGTGCGAGCACCAGAACCAGAACGAACCCCGCGAACCCGCCGACGCCGAGTCCGGTGAACGCCGCCCGGTCCTCCCGATCCACGTACGACGGAGTGTCCGGTGCCCGCCGCGGCGGTTCCAGGTCGCCGGCCGGAGCCGCCGGCAACGGACGGCCGTCGTACGCCGTCGCGGCCTGCTGGATGGTTCGGACGATCTGCGGAGTCGGCCGGTCGTCGACGATCTGGAGGCGCTGCCCGTCGTCAGAGCGGACACTGCTGAGGGAGCGGCCCCTGAGACCGCCCGGCCGGAACAGCGCCTCGGCGCCGGACCAGTACTTGTCCGACACGACGCGGATGATGTACAGCCCCGGCTCGCCGACCCGCGCCTGCAGCAGCGTCGGCAGGTCGTGGAGCTTCTCCCGCAGGTACGGCGTCCGTGGGACCACCGCGACGTACACCGCGAAACCGGCCCGCGCGGACTCGGCGCGGATCCGGTCCAGCTCGGTGGCCGGGATCGCCGGGGCGATGCGGGCGTCGACGTAGATGCGGTCGGTTCGCCAGGCGGCCGCGATCCGATCCGGAAGTGGTGGGGTCGCTGCGTGGACAGGGAGCACCGGCAGGACCACGAGGGCAGCGAGCAGTGTGGCAAGGCGGCGGAGCTGGACGGACATCGCAGACAGCCTACGACGACCTGAGGGATTCACACTCGCACAGACGCAGCGCTGGGACCGGTGGTTCCGGCACACCGCAGCCCTGGCTCGGACAGGGGAAGCCAAGCCAGGGATGCGGGTGCCTCGGGCAGAAACGCTGCTGCACGGAACCGCTTCAGGAGAAGGGCAGATGGCGGGGCAGATTGATCTGCCCCGAACCTGACGGCGCAACAAAGCTCCTGAACAGACCTCCAGCTCGGTCCGCGCAAGCGACCGAGCCGGAGGAGTGTGGGTGGATCAGAACGCAGACTCGGGCAGGTCCATGATGTCGAGATCGGTCAGCTCGGCCTTGATCCGCTCGGCGCGGACGCTCGGCATCGTCGAGCGAACGAACCACTGGGCCGCCGCGACCTTGCCGCTGTAGAAGTCCTGGTCGGCCGGCGTCAGCTCGTCACCCAGCCGCTCGATGGCGACCTCGGCCTGGCGCAGCATCAGCCACGAGCAGACCACGTCACCGAGCACGAACAGCAGCCGCGAGGTGTTCAGGGCGACCTTGTAGACGTTCCGCGGGTCGCCGTTCTCGGCCTGCGGGTTGCTCGCCATCAGGGCCTGGCCCATGATCCCCAGCAGCTTCTGGGTGTCCTCGAGACCCTTCGCCAGCAGTGCGCGCTCCTCCTTCAGACGGCCGTTGCCGGCCTCGGAGGCGACGAAGCCCTGGATCTGCTCGGCCAGGTGACCCAGCGCCTTGCCCTGGTCCTTGATGATCTTGCGGAAGAACAGGTCCTGACCCTGGATCGCGGTGGTGCCCTCGTAGAGGGTGTCGATCTTGGCGTCGCGGACGTACTGCTCGATCGGGTAGTCCTGCAGGAAGCCCGAACCACCGAAGGTCTGCAGCGACTCGGTGCCGAGCAGGGTCCACGACTTCTCCGAGCCGTAGCCCTTGACCAGCGGCAGGAGCAGGTCGTTCACGCCCTCGGCGACCACGTCGTGCTCACCGGCGTACCGGGCCTGCTCAGCGCGGTCCTGGTACGTCGCCGTGAACAGCACCAGCGCGCGGAGTGCCTCCGAGTAGGCCTTCTGCGTGAGCAGCGAACGCCGTACGTCGGGGTGGTGGGTGATGGTGACCCGCGGCGCGTCCTTGGCCGGGTTGGTCAGGTCGGGACCCTGGACCCGCGTCTTGGCATACTCGAGGGCGTTCAGGTAGCCCGAGGACAGCGTCGCGATCGCCTTCGTGCCGACCATCATCCGCGCGTACTCGATCACCTGGAACATCTGGGCGATGCCGTCGTGCACCTCGCCGAGCAGCCAGCCCTTGGCCGGTACGCCGTCGCCGAAGGTCAGCTCGCAGGTCGTGGAGACCTTGATGCCCATCTTCTTCTCGACGTTCGTGACGAAGGCGCCGTTGCGCTCACCGGTCAGCTCACCGGTCTCGAGGTCGAAGTGGTGCTTCGGTACGACGAACAGGCTGAGCCCCTTCGTCCCGGGGCCGCCGACGCCCTCGATGCCCTGCGGGCGGGCCAGTACCAGGTGGACGATGTTCTCGGTCATGTCCTGCTCGCCCGAGGTGATGAACCGCTTGACGCCCTCGATGTGCCAGCTGCCGTCGTCCTGCAGCGTGGCCTTCGCGCGCCCGGCGCCGACATCGGAGCCGGCGTCCGGCTCGGTCAGCACCATGGTGGCGCCCCAGCCGCGCTTGATGATGTGCTCGGCGATCTTCTTGTCCCGGTCGACGCCGTTACGCCACAGCACGTGGGCGAAGTTCGGTCCGGCGGCGTAGATGTGCACGGCCGGGTTGGCGCCGAGGATCATCTCGGCCGCGGCCCAGCGCAGCGACGGCGGGGTCGGCTGGCCGCCGAGCTCGGCCGGCAGCTCCAGCTTGTACCACTCGGCGTCCATGTAGGCGTGGTAGCTCTTCTTGAACGACTCCGGCATCCGCACCTCGTGCGTCTCCGGGTCGTACACCGGCGGGTTCCGGTCGGCGTCCTCGAACGACTCGGCGATCTCGTTCTTCGCCAGCCGGTCGATCTCGCCCAGCACCTCACGCGCGGTGTCGACGTCCATGTCGGCGTACGGTCCCTGCCCGAGCACCTCGCCCCGGCCGAGAACCTCGAGCAGATTGAACTCGATGTCCCGCAGATTCGACTTGTAGTGACTCACAGGGGTCCCCTTTGACATTTACTCGTCGGTAACTTGAGTATATACCGGGCGGTAACGAAGGGAAAGCGGGTTGAGTGTTCACGTGACCACACAGCTGATCTACGAGACGCACTCGACGACGTTCGACAACGAGAACGGGATCGCCACGGGGTGGCTACCGGGGGAGTTGTCGGAGCGCGGACACCAGGAATCGGTGGAGCTGGGAGAGCGGCGGCGCGGCGTCGACGTGGTGTTCAGCTCGGACCTGCGCCGGGCGGTCCGAACGGTCGAGCTGGCCGAGCTCGGCGTACCGCATTTCCAGGACTGGCGGCTGCGCGAGTGCAACTACGGCGAGCTCAACGGCGCGCCGCGGGGCGCGCTCGACCCGAGAGTCGAGCGCGCCCGTACGGCGTTCCCCGGCGGTCAGAGCTACAGCGATGTCGTCGAGTTGACGCGGTCGTTCCTCGATGACATCAAGCGCTGGTACGACGGCGCCGTGGTGCTCGTGGTCGCGCACGCGGCGAACCGGTTGGCGCTGGAGCACTTGCTGGGTGGCCGCCCGATGGAGGAGCTGCTCGCTTCGCCGTTCGACTGGCAGCCGGGCTGGGAGTACGTGCTCTAGGGCGTGTAGACGGTGTTCTTGCCGTAGAGCTTCTGGGTGAAGGCGGACATGTAAGCGGCGGTGTTCGCCTCGGTGAGGTTGTAGGTGAGGAAGACGCCGTAGCCCTCGCGCACGGTGCGTTCGGCGAGGCTGGCGGCGGTGGACTGGCTGGTCGCGGTGTAGCTGACCGCGGCGGGGGAGAGCCGTGACTTGTCGGTCGGGCCGCTGGGGACTCCCCAACCGCCGTAGTACGGGTACCAGGCGTAGTTGAAGGTGTTCCGGATGTCGCCGGCTCCGCTGACCAGCCGGTCCGAGGCCGGGCCGATGTCGTAGAGGGTGATGAGTTTGTCGGCAGGCATCTTCTGGCGCAGTGCCTTCACCAGCCAGATGAACGAGTCGGCGTTCGGCTGGCCGGTGCCGTTGACGCCGTACTCGACGTACTCGTCGTCGAAGTCGATGCCGTCCAGGCCGTAGCGGGCGACGGCGTCGGCGAGCTCCTGGGCGAAGGCCGCGGCGGCGGCCTGGTTCGGGAAGTTCGCGAACCCGGCGCCCTGGTGGTTGCCGAGGATCGAGAGGGTGACCTTGATGCCCTTGGCCTGCAACGGGCGGACCTGGGTGGCGACGTTGTTGAGGACGTTCGTCACCTGCTCGTTGAAGTGCAGGTACGCCTTCCTGGTCGTCGTGTTGAAGTTGATGTTCGCGGCGAAGATCACCGCGATGTCGATCACCTGGCGGCCGTCGTTCGCCAGCGTGTACTTGCCGGCGCTCAGCATGCTGTGGTCGTTGACCTCGATGTACGCGACCGTGGTCGGCTTCTTGACCGCTCGGCAGGCCGCGGTCGCGGTGGCCGTGCCGGTCGCGGCCACGGCGGTGCCGGCGGCGAGCGCGGTCAGAAGGGTCCTTCGGCGCATGAGCTCACTCATTCGATCGACTCCTCGTCACAAGGGTGGGCGGTCCGCTACACCGGCTGAACTAAACCGGTATAGCGGACTGATCATCGATCGGGCCCAAACCCAGTGTCAAGAGATCAACTCGGAGTGACTGCGACGATCTCCGTCCGCGCCGCGCTTTCGACCTTGACCTCGGCATCCTCGCCGTGCGGAATCAGCAAGGCGTGCTTCGAGGTCGCGCTCCACTGACCGTCGCCGTACCGGTAGGACAGCGTCGCGTCCTTGGCCGCGACCGCCCAGCCCTGGTTGTCCGGCAGCCGGATCTGCACCGGCAGTGCGGCGCCACGGTCGGGCTCGCCGCCGGAGATGACCCGCGCCTTCCCGTTCTTCGGCTGCAGTACGGCGTACGCCCGGGTCGGGTCGGTGTCGATCTGCTGCTCGCCGAGGTACACCGCGCTGCCGTCGGCCGTGACGCCGTACCCGATCCAGAGCGAGCCCGCCAACGCGTAGTACTCAGGGTCGGAGACCGCATCAACGGCGTTGCCGAACGTGTCCCGCGCAGTACCGGCGAGCTGCTCGGCGCCCGGTGACATCGGCCAGAGCCCTTCTCCCTCAACACCCGACCAGAGTCGATCGTCCGGCGTCGAGTTGCCTTGGAGGTTCACTCCGGCGTTGGCGATCGACAGATTGGACGGGCCCTGCGCCGGCAGCGTGTTCAGGGTCAGCTTCTTCGAGTCGGTGCCCGGTGGGAGTTCGACGACCCCGACGCCGTTCTTGAACTGCACCGGCGTGTACTTGCGGCCGCTGCTGCCGTTCTCGTCGTCGTACTCCCGGCCCGGTGACCAGCCGACCTTCTTGCCGGTGTCGAGGACCACCAGCGTGTCCCTCGCGACGAAGCCGGTGATCAGGCCGACGCCGGGTGCCGGGTAGCTGTCCGCGACCACGGTGGGCTTGCCGTCCTTGCCGTCGGCGACGAAGCCGACCAGCGTGTGCACACCCTGGTGGTCGAGCTGGATGTTGTCGTGCTTGCGGAGATCGGAGTACTGCCCGATGATCGCGACCCGCCCGCCCGGGGTGTTGCCGGCCCAGTAGACGTGCGGCTCGCCTTGCATGCGGTCGAAGATGCCCCGGTCGCGGTTGATCGAGTCGCGGTGCGACTTCTGCCATGCGACCAGCGCCTGGTCGAGGTACTCCTGATCGCCGGCCAGGTCGCCCCGGGTCTGGCCCTTCATCAGGAAGCCGTAGGGATCGTTCTTCACAGGTACGCCGGCCACTGGTGGCTCCGTCAGTTGGTGGTAGATCGCCGGCCCGGACAGGGTGGCGCCGCCGATTGCCAGCACGGCCAGGGTGCTGATCGCGACCGTGGTCAGTCGCCGGCGGCGGAGGCGGCGGGCGCCTCCGGTCCGGACCCGGTCGAGTACGTCGGGAGCGGCCTCGATCTCGTCGACGCTGGCCGTCAGCCGGTTCTTGAGTTCGGTCTCGGTCATCGCAGTCCTTCCAGGAGTGCGGGTTCGGTGATCAGGCGGAGGCGGTCGAGACCGCGGGAGGTCTGGCTCTTGACGGTGCCGAGGGAGCAGTTCAGCGCTTCGGCCGTCTGCGCCTCGGTCAGGTCCTCGTAGAACCGCAGGACGATCACCGCGCGCTGCCGCGGCGGGAGCTCCTGGAGTGCCGTCAGCAGTCCGTCCCGGACGGCGTACTCGTCCGATCCGTCGGGTGCACCCTGGTCATGGTGGTCGGCGAGCGCCACCTCGGGCTTACGGCTCCTGCTGCGCCACCTGTTCGCGGACAGGTTGGCCAGCGTCTTGCGGGCGTACGGTTCCGGCGACCCGTTGATCCGTCGCCATTTCACGTACACCCGCTCGAACATCTCCTGTACGAGGTCCTCGGCCGCGGCCCGGTCCCCAGTGAGCAGTACGGCGGTCCGCAGCAGCCTGGTCGCACTGCCGCGGACGAATTCGTCGAAGTCTTCGCCCCGAGACACCCGTTGCTCCTCCCCGTGATCTGGTCTGTACCGAGAATGACACCGGCACGGTCCGCAAGGTTGAGACAGAATGTTTGTCGTGACCAGCACACCCACCTCGCACCGGCGGTCGCTGGTCGCGGGCACGGTCGGCAACTTCGTCGAGTGGTACGAGTTCGGTGCCTACGGCTTCTTCGCCACCGTGATCGCGGCGAACTTCTTCAGTACGACGGCCACCAGCGACGCCGAGAGCCTGATCAAGACGTACGCCTCGTTCGCGCTGGCGTTCTTCTTCCGCCCGATCGGTGCCGCGGTCTTCGGCCGGGTCGGCGACCGGATCGGCCGGCGTCCGACCCTGATCCTGGTGCTGCTGCTGATGACCGGCTCGACCACGCTGATCGGCGTCCTGCCGACGTACGCGGCTATCGGCGCGGCGGCACCGTGGCTGCTGACCCTGGTCCGGGCGCTGCAGGGGTTGTCGGCGGGTGGTGAATTCGGTGGGGCGGTGTCGATCATGACCGAGTTCGCGCCGCCGGGCCGCCGCGGCCGGTACGGCGCTTGGCAGTCGTTCACCGTGGCGCTCGGCCTGCTCGCCGGTGCGGGGCTGGCGGCGATCCTGGCGACCGTACTGAGCAAGGAGGCGCTGACCGACTGGGGCTGGCGGGTGCCGTTCCTGGTCGCGCTGCCGCTCGGGCTGGTCGCGCTGTGGTTGCGGCTCAGGCTGGAGGAGACGCCGAGCTTCACCCGAGTCCAGGCTGCAGCTGAGCCGCGACCGGCGGGCGCAGGTGAGGTCGCGCGGGCGATCGCGCTGGGGATCGGGCGGTTGATGGGCTGGTCGGCCGCCGGATACACCTTCCTCGTCGTGATGCCGTCGTACCTGCAAGCGACGCTGAATGCGACCTTCCAGCAGGCGCTGGTCGCGACCGTCCTCGCGAACGCCGGTTTCGCCGCGTCGATCCTTCCGGCCGGGGCGTTGAGTGACCGGATCGGGCGGCGGCCGGTGATGGTGACCGGTGCCGCGCTGGTCGTCGTACTGGCGTTTCCGCTGCTCAACCTGCTCCAGGACAAGGAGGCCGGTACGGCGGCGAAGGGGGCCGCGGTGTTCGCCGCCGGGCTGGTCGTGGGGTTGATGGCCGGGCCGGGACCGGCAATGCTGGCCGAGATGTTCCCGACCCGGGCGCGCTACACCGGGCTCGGCCTGGCGTACTCACTGTCCAACGCGGTGTTCTCCGGGTCGGCCGGCTTGATCATCACCGAGCTGATCAAGCGGACCGGGAACATCGACATTCCGGCCTGGTACGTCATGGTGACGTGTGCGGTGAGTGTAGTGGCCCTACTGACGTTGCGCGGCGACGATCATCGACGGGAGTTGCGGGACTAGATGCGAGTGATCGGCTTGATGTCCGGGACGTCGTACGACGCGATCGACGCGGCGGCGGCGGATCTCCGCCTGGACGGGGACAAGCTGGTGCTGACCCCGTTGGGGATGCTCAGCCAGCCGTACCCGGACGAGGTGCGTGCGGAGCTGGCCAGGTTGTTGCCGCCGGCAAGTACTTCCGTCGGGCAGGTGTGCCGGCTGGACACGGGGATCGGGCAGGCTTTCGCGCGGGTCGCGCAGCAGGCGGTCGAGCAGCTCAGTGGTGGGTTCGCCGATCTGATCGTGTCGCACGGGCAGACGGTGTTCCACTGGGTCGACGACGGGCAGGTCCGCGGCACACTGCAGCTCGGGCAGCCGGCCTGGATCGCGGAAGCGACCGGCACGACGGTGGTGTCGGATCTGCGGTCACGCGATGTCGCGGCCGGTGGTCAGGGGGCGCCGCTGGTCAGCATCGTCGACGTCCTCTGGTTGCGCGGGCGACCCGGCGTACCGATCGCACTGAATCTCGGCGGGATCGCCAACATCACCGTGGTGGACGGGGATCCGGTCGCCCTCGACACGGGCCCGGCGAATGCGTTGATCGATGCCGTGGTCACCGAGTTGACGGTCGGGCGGCTCGGGTTCGACGCCGACGGGGTGATGGCTGGGCGTGGGCAGGTGCATTCGGAGTTGCTGAAGCGGCTGCTGGCGGAGCCGTACTACGCCTTGCCGGCGCCGAAGAGCACCGGCAAGGAGCTGTTCAACCTCGCCTACCTGGCCCGGATGATGGAGGGGCTGCCGGAGATCCCGGCCGACGACGTGGTCGCGACCGTCACTGCGCTGACCGCCCGCACGGTCGCCGACGCCGTACGGCGGCATGGTGGGACCGAGGTGATCGCCTCCGGCGGCGGAATCCGGAACCCGGCCCTGATGCAGCTGCTGGCTGCCGAGTTGGAGGGCGTTCCGGTCCGGACCACCGACGAGCTGGGCCTGCCCTCGGCGGCCAAGGAGGCGCTGGCGTTCGCCGTACTGGGGTTCCTGACCGTGCACGGGCTCGGCGGGACGGTCCCGAGCTGCACCGGTGCCCGGCACTCGAGTGTGCTCGGATCGATCACTCCGGGCCTGGGCGGTGTGCCGCATGTCTCGGCCGATGTTCGCCCTCCCGCGAGCCTTCTGATCGAGTGAGCGCCACACTAGTCCCGTGACGAGGTTGTTCGTGGTGACAGGTGCGCCCGGGGCCGGCAAATCGACCGTGGTTCCGGAGCTGGTGCGGTTGAATCCGGGCAATCTCGTCGTGATGGACATGGACGAGTTGCTCGACGACCAGGGGCGGTTGCTCGGGATCAGCATCGCGAGTCCGACCGCGGCACCCATCTGGCCGGCGTACAACGCGGTCTGGCTGCGCATCACCGAGCTGATCCGGCGGTCCGGCATACCGGTCCTGCTGCTGACGCCTGGGCTGCCCAGCCAGTTGCCGGAAGGGCGTTGGCTGCACCTCGACTGTCCGGACGCCGTACGGCGCAAGCGCCTGGCTGCTCGCGGTTGGCTGCAGGATCAGATCGACGACGCCCTCGCCGACGCGGCTGAGCTGCGGAAGTACGTTCCCCGGTCGGTGCGTGGGGACGTCTCGCCTGAACGAGTTGCGCGCAGCATCCTCGAATGGATCCGCGGCGAACGGTTCGGTAAGACCCTCAGTCTGTGGACGCGCTTCCGGAACTGAGGCAGATAGGGAAGAGTCCCGATGTGGCGGGACACCTCACGGCAGCAGGGTCATGGCATCGAAACGCCCACCCGTGCCAGGAGGCCACAGATGTCCATGCCCACCGATGTCGACGAACCGCGGTTCCGTGATTCGCTGCGTGGTCTGCCCCGGCGGGTATGGATCATCAGCCTCGGGATGCTGGTCAATCAGGTCGGCAACTTCCTGCCGGTCTTCATCGTGCTCTACCTGACCCAGCGCGGGTACTCGGCCGGTGCCGCGGGGTTCGTGCTGGGCGTGTCCGGGGTCGGCAAGGTGCTGGGTAACGCAGTCGGTGGCTACCTCGCCGACGCGATCGGCCGACGGTGGACCATCGTGCTGTCCGCGGGTACGACGGCCGGGCTGACCGCGACGGTACCGTTCGTCACGCCGTACGGGGTGCTCGTCGCGGTGGTCGGCCTGATCGGCGTGACCTCACAGGTCTACCGCCCGGCCGCGGCGGCGCTTCTGGTCGACTCGGCTGCGACGAAGCAGCAGCGGATGGCCGCCTTCGGGGTGTTCCGGTTCGCGCAGAACGTCGGTGCTGCCCTCGGTGGCGTCATCGGCGGGGTGCTGGCGGCCACGTCGTACGTCGAACTCTTCCTCGGCAATGCCGTTGCCTGCCTGCTGTTCGGGGTCGTGACGGCGGTCCTGCTGCGGGATCCGCCCCGGACTCGTGCCCTTGCCGAGGAGGAGTCGCAGGGTGGTTATCGCCAGGTGCTCGCCGACCGCGTCCTGGTGCGGTTCCTGCTGATGACGGCGATCGCCGAGTTCGTCTACATCCAAACCACCGTCGGTCTGCCGCTGCACGTCGACGATGTGGGACTGAGTGCGCGTGATTTCGGCTTGCTGATCGGGCTGAACGGTCTGGTGGTGCTGGCGCTGGAGCTGCCGACCACGGCCTTCGTCACCCGGTTCCGGGCCGAGTACGTCCTGGTTGCCGGGAACATTCTGACCGGGGTGGGCCTGGCGCTGACCGGGCTCACCGACGGCATGGTCCTGCTGGCAGCGACGGTCTTCGTCTGGACCCTCGGCGAGATGCTCTACAGCTCGGTCGCCATGGCCCACCTGGGCGGCCTCACCCCGCCCGGAATGGCCGGCCGCTACCAAGGCGCGTACGGCGTGGCCTACACGATCGGTGCCGGCCTCGGTCCGCTCATCGGTGGTGCCGTCTACGCGTTCGGTCCCTGGGTGCTCTGGATCCTGGTCGCAGCCGCCGGGCTCATCGCCGCCAAGCTGTCCCTCCCACGCCGCGTGATGGACAGGATGCAGTCATCATGACAACATGTTGTCCATGACGATTCCGCCCCGCGCCGAATGGCCCGAGCCGGCCAAGGAGACCGAAGGAGGCGCGCTGCTGACCGACGTCATCCTCGCCACCTTCCGCCTCAACGCCCGCCTCTTGGAGGCCGCCCAGGAGCTGGCCGCCCACGGCGGCCTCACGGCCGCCTGGTGGCAGGTCCTCGGCGGCGTCATCGACGAACCCCGCTCCGTCGCCGACGTCGGCCGCATCATGGGCGTCAGCCGCCAGGCCGTCCAGCGCATCGCCGACCTCCTGGTCGAGCGCGACCTCGCCGAATACCGCCCCAACCCGGCCCACCGCCGAGCCAAACTCCTCGCCTGCACCGAAGCCGGCTACTGGGCCATCCGCCAGGTCTCCATAGCCCAACATCCCTGGGCCGCAGACCTCAGCACCAACCTCCCCCTCAAAGACCTCAAAACCACCCTCACCACCATGCAATCCCTCATCACCAAACTCGAACAAGACTGACGATGCTGGTGATGTAAGACGTTTTGTCTTACGTTGGGTGCATGGCAGATACCATCACGATCCGCACGGATGCGGAGACAGAGCATGCGCTGGATGTGCTGACCCGCGGCGGTAGCTCACGTTCGGCGGTCGTTCGGCAGGCGGTCCTCGAGGCGGCACTGCGGAAGGAGCGGGCCGCGGCCATGCGGCGGGCTGTCTTGCGAATGCCCCTCGGTGATCCGGACGGCGTCGATGTCGGTGCCGAACTCGCCCATGACCGAGAGGGCGAGCGCTGATGATCTACCTCGATTCGGCGGCCATCGTGAAGCTGGCGCATGCCGAATCCGAGTCGCAGGCACTCCGGGGCTGGCTCGATGAGCGCGTCGAGACCGGCTGGGTGAGTTCAGTTCTGGCGGAGGTCGAGTCGTCTCGTGCGCTGGCCCGGCATGCACCGAACTCTGTCGGGCGACTGCATCTGGTGCTTGACCTGATTGACCTGATCGATCTGGATGCCGACGTTCGCATCCTGGCTCAGACCGTGCGGCCTGCAACGGTGCGGAGTCTGGACGCAATCCATCTGGCGACGGCACTTCGGGTGCCGCAACTGAGCTCGTTCGTCACCTATGACAAGAGGCTGGCTGACGCCGCTCGAGCGGCTGGCCTCATGGTCGACATGCCGGCCTGACCGCTTCTCACCAGGCTCGAACGAGGGTGATGGTGAGGGTTTTGCCGTGGGTTTGGTGGGTGGTGAAGGTCAGGCGGGTGCCGGTGAGGGTTCGGGTGACTTGTACGGCGGGGGAGGGGGTGGCTGGGCGGAGGTACTGGGCCCAGAGGTTGAGGGTGATGGTGGACCGGGTGGTGGTGGGGTCGGAGACGGCGACGGTGGTTTCGGTGGGGGTGCGGCGGAGGAGGGTGGCGGCGGGGCCGTCGATGGTCAGGCCGGGGAGGTGGTGGGCGCCCGGGGTGAAGGTGTTGGCGGCGGTCAGGCGTAGGCCTAGGTGCTGGATCGCTTGTAGGCGTGGGGTGTTGGCGAGTACGGCGAGTCGTCCGTGGTGGTACGCGCGGAGTGCGGGTTCGGTTGCGTTGGGGACGAGGGCGTAGGCGAGGGTGCGCGTGGAGCCGGCCGGCTGGGCGGCGGTCAGGGCGAAGACCTGTTTGGTGACGGGGGTGTCCGGGTTCGAGGCTCGGATCGTGCGGCGGCTGCGGGTAACTTCTTGCAGCGTTGACGAAACGTCGGTCGGCGCGAGGAAGTAGTAGCCGACGGCAACGTTATTGGCTGCGTAGCGCAGCCAGCGCGGGTCGCCGGATCCCGTCCAGGGGCGGCCGTCTCGCCGTACGCCGGTGATGGTCACAGGATCGCCGGGCGCGGCGATGCGGGTGTCGAGGGTGGTCGTGACCGGGCGGTCGGCGTCGTGGATACCCGCGGCGAGGACCACGATCTCGTCGTCGAGCAGGAACCACGACTTGGTGGCGGATGCATTCCGATACGTCACGAAGTCGTCCGGGAGTTCGTCGCGGGACGCGTAGGCGAAGTCGTCCGACTGCACCCAGCCGACCGCGCCGTATGCGTCGAGGGTCGCGCCACCGGAATGCTTGTTGGTGCCGGTCGGGAAGTAGACGTAAGTGTTCTGCGCTTCCGACGACGGGGTGAACTCCGGTGGGCGGTTGTAGTACGCCGTTCCGTAGAGCTCCGGGATCGTCTTGCGGGTCTCGACCGGGGCGGTCACCCCGCCGAGCGCGTACGGCGAGACGGTCGTGAAGTAGTCGACGCCGTACGAGCGGGTTTGGTCCTGGCCGCTCAGGTACAGGTAGTGCGCGCCATCGCCCTGGAACCACGGCATCAGGTTCTCGCCGCTCATGTACTCGTACTTGCTGATCCGGTCCGAGTTGCGCGCGAGTGCGAACGCATACCCCGGTCGCCGGTGCACGGTCCGGTCCATCGCGTTGAACGCCGTACTGCTCGCAGCCGGGTTGAGGTCGGCCGGCACGATCGCCGGATCGGCGCGCAGATCGGCGAACCGCGCGATGCTCACCGGCGAGACGAAACTGTTCGGATTGATCGTCGGCCGCGCGGTGAACTTGGCGAACGACTTCAACCTGGCCGCGTCCTGCGCTGCCGCGTAGTCGGCGAGGTCGACGACCGCCTCCACGATCACCGCCACGTCGTCGTACCCGGTGCCGGGCCGGGAGACCGCACGGCCCTTGACGATCTCCATCATCCAGCCCTCGAAGATCAGCGGGGCGAACCCGTCCTCGACCCAGCCCTGGACGACGCCGATCAGCTCGCCGGTCTGGGCGTACGACGTACCGGCGAGCACCTTGACCGTCTGCACGACCCGGCTGAGCAGGGCCTTACCGTACGAGCCCGTGTACGCGACGGACGCGTGCTGGACGAAGGAGCCGTCCGCGTAGTACCCGTCGGTGACGCCGTGCTGCAGGTTGTACGGATCGACGGTCGCGAAGACGGTGAACTGATCGGTGAGCGCCTTCTGGATCCGCGCCTCGTCACCTAGTAGAGCGCCTTGCAGGATTCGGTTCGCGGTGATGTCGACCAGGTTCGCGCCGGTGTGGAACCGCGAGTCGAGATCGACGTCGCCGTTCTTCCCGTTGCGGAGGTAGGAGTCCATCGAGGCGACGTACGGCGTGATCAGGGTGGCGGGCGCGTCGATCAGCGCGAGCGTCTTGGAGACGAACGTGGAGATGCCGATCTCCCAGGTGAACCAGTTGCCGTAGTACCCCTTCGACTGGTCGCCGTACCAGGCCTCGTGCAGTCGTTGCAGCCCGGCGATGATCCGGCTGCGGATCTGCTCGCTGCCCTGCAGCTCGGAGGCCGGCCCGGGCCGGCGGTACGCGAGGGCGATCTCGTAGAGGTGCTGGTACGACGCGCTCAGATTCGGATCGCTGGTACCGAGCGGAAGGCCCGCGAACAGCTCGCTGGCCCCGGCCCGGTCCATCGCGGCCAGCCAGGTCCGCGCGGTCGCGTCCATCGCGGTGAGCTTGGCGGCGACTTCCGGTCGCGCGTTCGATTCCGCCGTACCGGCGTAGATCGCGATCGCATTGGCAAGCAACACGTTGGGCTCGGCAGCGGCGACCGCGGTGGCGCGGACCGGGTTCACCGCAGTCAGGAGCGCGGTGGCGGGGACGAACGAGAGCAGGCGGCGGCGACTGATGTACACAACAACTCCCAGGGCGATGGGAAAAACCTCACCCCAGAAGTCAACCAGCCGCAACTATCTTCCAGCAAGCGTTTGCCGCCCCTCAAATGGCGGATCGGGGGTCAGGAGCCGCCGGCTCCTGTTAGTTGGCCGTCCATGGAGAGGATGCGGACGGGGCCGCCGGTGGTTCTGGCGGGGATGACCAGGGCTACCTGGTGGAGGTAGTCCTGGTGCAGGGTTTGGGTGAACTTGACCTTGCTGCTGAAGGCGGTTGCTTCGCCGCTGGTCCAGTAGGCGTTGGAGCCGGGCTCGACTCGTTGCAGGTACTGCTCGGTGAGGGCGAGGAAGACCAGGCCCTCGCCGTCTGCGGTCATGAAGGTGACGGGGGTGCCGGTCGGCTTGTAGGTGTCGGTGACGGCGGCGATGTAGGGCTCGGCGGCGTCGGCGTGCTTCGACTTGGCGCGCTGCTCGAGGAGCTTCGCCATGCCGGGGGAGGCGGTGAAGAGTTTGGCCTCGGGAGCCTTCGGGCCGCCGGTCAGGTACGCCGCGAGGGTCGGGGCGACTGCGGCTGGGTGGGTGGCCAGGCTGGCTACGTCGGCGCGGCTCGGTGTCCGCACGCCCTCCATTGCCGGGAGGTCGATGGAGCGGCCGGGGTAGACCGAGTGGGTCAGCAGCCATGGGGCGCCTGCGCTCTGTCGCTCCCAGACGCCGAGCTGCCGGGTGTCCGTCGAACCCGAGACGCCGGTGGTGACCACGAACCGCATCGGGTACGCCGTGAACTCCGGCGCACCGACCACCGGGTCGGTGAACGTGAACGGCTTCTCCAGCGTCTTGCCGGCCGCATCCAGCTTGCGGCCGATCTGGTAGCCGGCGAGGGTCTGGGCCAGGGTCGGCTCGGCCTCGATGGTGGCGGCCAGTTTGTTGTCGCGGGTCTGGTTGGCCTTGTTGTTGAGCTCGCTGTACTTCGTCACCACGGCCTTGGCGTCGGCGATCGTGACGGCCGGCCGGCGGTCGGGAACCGTCAGGTTGTTCTTCGGCGGCATCAGCCCGCAGCTGGTTGCCGTGAGCAACAAAGCACCGCTGGCGAGGAGTGCCGCCGTCCGCTTCACCGCCTCATCGCTCTTCGTGAACTCCGGCGACTCCACCAGCGGCAACGTCTCCACAGGCGCAGTGGAAGCCGACGGAGTGGGCGCGGTCGGAGTGGAACCAGCCAGCGCGGAGGCCGGCGGCGTGGGAGCAGGCGGAGTGGAGGCCGACGGCGCAAAGGCCGGCGGGGTCGGAGCGGGCGGCGTGGAGGCCAACGGAGTGGGAGCGGGCGGGGTGGAGGACGACGGAGCCGACGCCGACGGGGTGGAGGCCGAGGGCTGCGCGGTGGTCGTGGCGGTGGTTGGCGTGGTGGGAGCGCTCGTCGGCGGAAGTGCCGCGCGCGACTTCGCCTTGGCTACCGCTGCGGGTGTCATCAGCATCGGCGCCGACCGCAGAGGCTGCACACCTGGAATCGGACGGGAGGGTCGCGCCGGCCGGACCGGAGCCTCGGTCTGGAGCTGAGCCGCCGACGTCGGCCTTGGCTGGCTGATCACCGCGAGCCGCTCCGTCGCCTCGTCGGGCACCGACCGGACCTCAGGAGCCCGGTACGCCGGGACGTCGTCCACCGGAGCAAACGGACTGACACCGCGAACCGGCGTACTGGCACCGGCCGTCATCCCCAGCGTGGTTTCTGTGCCCGTAGTCGTGCTCAGTGCGGTTGCTGTGGGGATTGTCGTTGGTGTTGACGTGGTGAGGGATATTGCGGTGGAGGCCGGGACTACTGGCTCGTCGGGGGAGCGGCGGAAGGCGAGGGTGATGCCTAGGGCGAGGGCGGCGATGCCGGCGCCGAGGATGAGCAGGCTGATGCCGAAGGAGCGGTGCAGCTCGATGCCGAAGCTGACGTTCGCGTCGACCGCGGGGGTGCCGTCGGCGTTCATCACGACGACCGAGTAGCGGCCGTCCTGCATCGGCCAGGCGATCGACTGGTTGCCGTTGCCCCCGGACTTCGCCACCCACCAGTCCAGGTCGCCGGGCGGGGTCAGCTTGTGCTCGAAGCCGCGCATGGTCTGCGTGCTGATCGTGGACGGTACGTCGTACCGGATCACGCGGGTGTGGGCGGCGCCGTTGAGGTAGTCGGTGACGTCGAGGTCCTGCGCGATGCCGACGAAGACCGGCTTGGACCCGGTGACGCTGACGCGCAGGGTCGGGCCGTGCCGGTCGAGCAGGTCGGGTGCGGTGACCACGGCCAGGCCGGCACTGGTCAGTGACCGGCCTCCGGTGGAGATGGTGTTGTCCGGACCGACCAGCCAGAACGCGGCCGCGGCGCCGGCGATGCCGACGACCAGGCCGATCAGGGTCAGCAGCAGGCCCAAAGCAGTGCGGGCGAAACGCATCAAGAGCTCCCGTTGGTACGACGAGCCCGGCCCGCGGACGGGGGACCGGGCAGCGGGCTCGGCCGTGGGCCCCTCGGGATCCCCGTACTTCACCCGTTGCCGTACCTAACTGACGGCGCACGGATCTGTTACGATCCCGTCAATAGTGAACGACCATTCGTAAACGCCGGAGGTGGTCGTGGCGCGTCCGCGACTGGTCGACGACGACGCGATCCTGGACGCGACCCGCCTGGTGCTGGCCGAGGCCGGCCCGGCGAAACTCACGCTGGCCGCCGTCGGTGCCCGGGTCGGCCTGGCGCCCCCGACGCTGATGCAGCGGTTCGGCAGCAAGCGCGGTCTGTTACTCGCCTCAGCGGCTCGCGAGCCGCAGCTGGTCCTCCGCGCCGCCGCGGCAGCAGAGGCGGCCAACACTTCCCCGCTGGCAACCCTGCACGACTTCGCCCTGACAGCGGTCGGCTCCGTCCAGCTCGATGTGTCCGATCCGGAGTTCCGCGAACACGCCCGCGCGCACTCCGCTGCCATCGTGAACAGCTGCGCCCGCTTCTACCGCGCAGCAGTGGCAGCCGGCGAGCTGCGGGCGGACACCGACGTACCGGCTCTCGCGCGGCACACCCTCGTCTGCATCAACGGAGCGCTCCAGACCTGCGCGGTGAACGACTGGGGCGCGCCCTCCACCTTCCTCAGCGAGCAGCTCGACCAAATGCTCGCGCGCGAGCGCCGGGGACTTGGCGTGTAACTGCCGTCACTCTATGTGGAGCGGCTATCGACCGCATCGCGTTTCGGCCGGGGCCGGAAACTTCCGGATCGCAAGAGAGCGGATGTCAGAACATTTGCGCCGAAACCCCGAAAGAACAGAACGCCAGGGAGGAGAGCATCCTCGGCCTGGCGTTTTCTCGTGGAGCGGGTGACGAGAATCGAACTCGCACTGTCAGCTTGGGAAGCTGATGTTCTGCCATTGAACTACACCCGCGCGCGTCGCCGTTCAGGCGAGCGGAGAAAGCATAACCGATGGGTGGGGGCACCGGCACGGCGGGTCCGGCGCGCCGGATCGAGGCAGTTGTTGCGCGGTCAGCGGAATGTGCCGGAGAAGGTGGCCGAACGCATCGAAAAGCAGTCCGAAGCGGTTTGCGCGGGGGGTTCCGGGGCAGTTTTCCACAAAGGGCACGTCCAAGGACTGGGCATGCCCGTCATCTTCTGGCAGATTAGAACGCGTTGCCGGGGGCAACATTCGACGCAACGTGAGGATGCGGTCCTGGCCGGGACCGGACAAGATGGTTGCGGGGCAACTGGATGAAGGGGTGAACGGTGGCAACAGACACGAGTGACGCGCTGGAGAACCTGGAGAAGGAGCTCGTCACGTTGGCACGGCGGCTGCGCGGTCTGCAGCGGACGCTGTCCGACGAGGCGCATCCGGACCTGGAGCCGGCGCAATATGCGTTGCTCAACCACGTCGAGGAGCTGGCTCCGGTGCGGATGGCCGACCTGGTCGCCGCGCTCGAGGTGGACAAGGGACCGGTCAGCCGGGCCTGTGCGCGACTCGAGGAGGAGGGCCTGCTCAAGCGCGCCGCCGACAAGACGGACGCCCGGGCGACGCTGCTGACCCTGACCGCCGCCGGCAAGCGCAAGCTCGCCGCGGCCCGGAAGAAGCGGCACAAGGTGATCGACGACCTGCTCAAGGACTGGTCGCCGGCACAGGTGAAGACCTTCGCCACCCAGGTGTCGAAGTTCAACAAGCTGTCCGACTAGTTCGTTGCCTCGGGCCACAGGAGTGGTGCGGTCTCACGCCGGGGAGCTGAGGGCTCCGGACGAGCCGTCACCAGCCTCCCGTGGACGCTCGGGGTGAGGTAGGAACTGGGCGCAGAGCAGCACGCTTGCTACCGTGCATCCGTGCTGCTCTCCGACCGCGACATCTTGTCCGAGCTCGACGCCAAGCGCGTCCAGCTGGAACCCTTCGACGCTGCGATGGTGCAGCCGTCGAGTGTCGACGTACGGCTGGACCGGTTTTTCCGGGTCTTCGAGAACCACCGGTACCCGCATATCGACCCCGCCGAGGAGCAGCCCGACCTGACCCGTGAGGTCGAGCCGGAGGGTGACGAGCCGTTCATCCTGCACCCGGGCGAGTTCGTGCTCGGGTCGACGTACGAGATGGTGACGCTGCCCGACGACGTCGCGGCCCGGCTGGAGGGCAAGTCCTCGCTGGGGCGGCTCGGCCTGCTCACCCACTCCACCGCCGGCTTCATCGACCCCGGCTTCTCCGGGCACGTGACCCTCGAGCTGTCCAATGTCGCGACCCTGCCGATCAAGCTCTGGCCGGGGATGAAGATCGGCCAGCTCTGCTTCTTCCGGCTCTCTTCACCGGCCGAGCACCCGTACGGCTCGTCCAAGTACGGCTCCCGCTACCAGGGCCAGCGCGGTCCGACGCCGTCGCGCTCCTACCAGAACTTCCACCGCACCGACATCTGATCCCGGTACGACGAAGGCCCCGAGGAATCGTTCCTCGGGGCCTTTCGCAGGTCGCCGGATCAGGCGGTCGGCTTCATCGCGATCAGGATCTTGTCGATGTCGTAGTTGTCGGCCTTGTCGTTCTGCATGTACGTCGCGCCGTACTCGTTGATGGCGGTCGGCGACGGCGTCCCCAGCCGCGGGTCGAACTGCGACAGGTCCGAACCGAACTTGCTGCCGACGTCATCGGTCGGTACGCCGGTCGTCGGGGTCTCGCTGGTGCCGTCGGTCGGCGTACTGCTCACCGAAGGGGTCGTGCTCGGGTTCGTCGAGGGCTGCGGGATGTCGGCGCCGGTCTTGGCGTCGAGCATCACCGGCTGCTCCTGCGCGTGGCCGTACGCGACGCCGTGGAAGGCGCCGGTGATGACCGGCACGACCCGGCTGGCCGAGTTCTTGTTGTAACCCCAGACCTTCTTGCCGGTCGCGTCGTCGATGCCGATGATCTCGTCGGTGCCACCGTTCTCGCCGGTGGTGCAGACGACGGCGGTCGCCTGGTCGCCGAGACAGGTGTAGGTGAAGGCCTTCTCGGTGCCCAGCGTCGTCTTGATCTGGCCGACCAGCGCGCCGGTCGCGATGTCCACGGCGTACAGACCGCTGTTGTACGTGTAGACGGTCGACTTCGGGTTCGGTACGTACGCCGAACCGTTGAAGTAGGCGTGCTTGGTGCCGCTGCCCTCGGGGGTCAGGTAGTCCATCTTGGTGGGGATCTGCTTGCTGACCTTGCCGCTGGCGCCGTCGAAGATCACGATCGTGCCGTCGTGCGCACCCTCCTGGTTGCGGCCCTTCGCGCCGACGACCGTGCCGTTCAGTACGGCGCCCGGTGCGATGAACGGAGTGATGGTCGCCTTCTGCGTCTTCGGGTCGGCGAACACGGTGAAGTCGCTGCTGCCGTTCTTACCGCCGTCGGAGCTGTTGGCGTGCAGCCCGATCGCGACCTGGCCGGTCGCCGCGTCGTACGCCTGGGAGCTGATGTCGCCGGCGGTGGTGCCGGGCCCGAACTTCGCGGTGAAGTCCGTCGTCACCTCGGCGACCTTCTTGCCGTCCGCGGAGTCGATCCACTGGACGACGAGCTGGCCCTTGGCCTTCTGGGTGCCGTTGCCCTTGTCGATCTGGCTGTAGGCGATCACCGCGACGTCCTTGCCGTCGAGCTCGACCGGCATCACCTCGCTGTGGTCGGAGGTGGTGATCGTCTCGGTCTTCTCGGTGGCGAGCACGGTCCACGGGTCGCGCTGCCCGGCGATGTGGCGGCCGGTGAGACCGTTCTTGCCGGCGACCAGCGCGGTCTGGCCGACCATCCCCGCCGAGAGCGTGCTGTCGTTGGTCTTGCCGCTCTCGATCGGGACGCCGTACGCCGCGACGGGTGTGAGGCCCTTGGGCGGGTCGAAGGATGCGACCGGTGGGGGCGCGGGAGTGGTCGGTGTGTCACCGCCACCCTTCGGTGCGTCGCTGCCCTTGTTGTCGTCCTTGCCGCCGCAACCGGCGACCAGGATCAGCAGGGCGGCGGCGGTGGCGACGGCCTTGGCTGTCGGACGCTGCATCGGTGCTCTTCTCCCCAAGTCAAACGAAGTGATCGCTTGAAACCTAGCAGCGTCCCTGGGGCCTGAACGCCGTTATCCACAGGCGTTGCACGAAGCTGCAACACAAGGGGTCAGCGGACGACCGAGAGGCCGGTACCGCGGTGCTCGGGGCGGGCGTGCCGGCCCTGCGGCGCCGGGGTTGTCAGCGGCTCGAGCTTGTCGGCCAGCCGGCGCAGGGCGATCGCCAGGCTGTGCCGGGGACCGCTGTCGGTGGACTGGTGCTCGTTCAGCAGGGCGCGGGTCTCGGCGGCCTGGACCTGCTCGGCGACGCGGTAACGGGCCACCTCTTGGTGTTCGGTGATCATGTCCGTACTCCCCTTCGGTGTTTTTGGCAGTGCTTCGCCCAGGTCCCGCCGGACCGATGCCGGCGAGACCTCCTGGAGGCGTGGTTCAGACCTTGACGACGGTGATGTCGCCGGTGACGGTGCGGGCCCGCAGAGTCAGCGAGCGCGCGCCCGCTTCGGGCTTCTCGCCGGGCTCCAGCTCGCAACGGATGCGGCCGGTGACCGTCTTCAGGTCCAGGTACGTCGGGATGCCGTCGGGAACGCCGACGCGGACATCGCCGTTGGCCGTCTCGGCCTGGATACTCGGCCCGTCGGCCACCTCGACGGTGACGTCGCCGGAGCCGGAGGTGGCGACCGAGTGGTCGCGGATCCGCTCGATGGTGATGTCACCCGAGCCGACCTTGACGCTGGCCGGTCCGGCCGCGTCACCGATCCGGACGTCGCCGGAGCCGGTGCTGAGCCCGATCGTGTCGCCGGCCTCGCCGATGTCGATCGATCCCGAGCCGGTGCTGCCCTTGGCGACGCCGGACACGTGCGCGACCCGTACGTCGCCACTACCGGTGCTGACCGCGAGGTCGCCCTCGACGACCTCCAGGCGGATGTCGCCGGAGCCGGTCGACAGCCGGGCGGAGCCGACCGGGACCTGAGCGGTGATGTCACCCGAGCCGGTCTTGGCGCGCACGTCCAGCACTGCCGAGGTGGAAATCCGGAGATGGATCTCGGGGCCGCGGCGGGTGTTGAAGCGGCGTCCCTTGCGGAGCTCGACGATCAGTTCGCCGTCCTCCACCGTGTAGACGACATCCTCGTCGGTACCGTCCTCGACCTCGAGCTCGACGATCGTCTGGGTGCCTTCGCTGGGGACCAGCTGGACCTCGCCCGAACCGATCTCGATTCGCGCCCGGTTGATTTCGCCGTCCTCGGCGACCAGTTGACTCGTGAAGCCGCTCACTGTGCCCACCCCTGGAATCGCTGGCTCGAGCCGCGCTCACCGCGGCGGCGGTCCTTCTCCTCGCGGCGACGTTCGCCCTCGGCGCGCCGCTGGTCACGCTCACCGCGACGCTCGTCACGGCGACCGTCGCGCTCACGCCGGCCTCGGTCGGGACCGAAGACGCCGTTGTCACCGAAGGGTCCACCAGGACGGAACACACCGTCCGGGCCGAAGACACCGTCGGGACCGAGCGGACCGTCGGGGCCCAGCGGGCCGTCCGGGCCGAACATCCCCCCGCGCGGTGGACGCGGAGGCCGCGGGGGACGCGGCGGGCCACCACGGCGGCCGCGGTCGCTCAGCGACATCATCACCGTGCGCATCAGCCACGCGTTCGAGGAGATGCCCTCGGCGGTCGCGGCCTCGTCGACCTTGTTCTTCACCGACATCGGCAGCCGCAGCGTGATCCGCGCGGTCGGCTCGTCGGCCTCCGGGGTCAGGTCGTTGACCGCGGAGTCGTTGTCGTCTTCCAGTACGTCGTCCGTGTCGTCGGGACCGGTCAGCTGGCTCGGAGCCGGCGTGACCACGAACTCGGGACGGCCACCGGCCATCCGGAGCTCGACCGAACCGGGGGACAGCTCACGGCTGATCTCCCCGGCGGCGTCGGACAGGGCTGAGATGAGGGCCAGGCGGCCGGCGTCATCCAGCGTGGCTCCGAGGCGCTGGGCCACGGAGCGAGTTTGGTCGTCGGCCAGGGCGGTTGCGTTCTCCACGCTCCGCCGGACCGACTCGAGATAGGGATCAAGTTCCATGACGCCAACTATGACGTCATCGTGACGTCACTGTCAACCCCATCTGATGTCATCGGGGCGTCAGGGGCAGAATGGGTGACACCAAACCCATGGAGGAGACGTGTCCAGAGGAGTACTCGTGACCGGCGCATCGCGCGGGGTCGGAGCCGCCACAGCCCTGGCGTTCGCGCAAGGCGGCGACCGGGTGGTGCTGCACTGTCGCGGCGCGGTCGAACGTGCCGAGGAGGTTCGCGCGAGTCTGCCTGGCGACGGGCACGCGGTGGTCACGGCCGACCTCGGTGATTCGGCCGCAATCCCTTCCCTGGTTGAGGAATCAGCCCGCCTGCTGGGCCGCATCGACGTACTGGTGAACAACGCCGCGCTGTACGTCGAGGAGCCGGTGGCCGGGTCGCGGCGGATCGGGCACCCGCTGGCAGAGACGCCGTACGACGAGTGGGTCGCGGCTTGGCGACGCACTCTCGCGGTCAACTTGGAAGGGGCGGCGCACGTGACGTGGTGTGTGGCTCGCCAGATGCTCGACATCGAGCCGGCAGACGGCGTACGGCGGGGTGCGATCGTCAATGTGGGGTCGCGCGGCGCCTACCGCGGTGAGCCGGACGTACCGGCGTACGGGGCCGCCAAGGCCGGATTGCACGCGATGGGCCAGTCGCTTGCCGTCTCCTTGGCGCCACATGACATCACCGTGACGTCAATCGCGCCCGGATTCATCGCCACCGACCTGACCGCTGGCATGCTGGACGGTCCCGGCGGCGACGCGATCCGGGCGCAGAGCCCCTTCGGTCGAACGGCCACCGCCGAGGAGGTGGCCGCAGCCATCCACTGGCTCGCCTCATCCCCGGCCGGCTGGTCCTCCGGCGCCGTCCTCGACTTCAACGGCGCTTCCTACCTGCACTGACGCAGCGGTCAGCTGCCGTAGACCTCGAGTTCGACGATCCGGGAGTAGGTGTTGCCGTTGCCGGCCAGGCAGAGGATGCGTACGGCGTCCGCCTGGACCGGATCGAACGTCGACACGACGTGGCCGAGGGTGTTTCCGCGGACCTGGGCCACGGTCTGCCAGTCGCCGGTGCCGCTGCGGACCTGGACGTCCCAGTCGCGCAGGCCGTTGGTCGCGGCCGGGTACTTCACCGAGTCGAGGGTGTAGAGCTCGACGCGGTTGATCGTGGTCGGCGCGGCCAGGGTGACGGCGTAGTTGTCGGGGAACGCCGCGCGCGTCCCGTCGTTCCAGCCGGTCAGCGTGTCCCAGTGTTCGGAGTCGTGGTCGCCGTCGACTCCGCCGCAGACGGCGAAGTTGCCGTGCGTCGACGAGGCGGTCGCCTGTTCGCCGAGGGCCACGTTGCTGCCAGGACCCTTTGGTGGCAACGGATTCACGGTCACCGGCACCGTCACCTTGGACCGGTCGACCTCGAGGTCGACCGAGTACTTGCCGGGCTGGGTGTCGCGCGGCACCCGGACCTCGACCGGCGCGGAGACCGGCTGGTCGGGGTCGACGGCCGGGAGCCAGGACGAGAACAGTTCGCGGGACAGTTGCAGCGGACCACGGGGATTCAGCGTCAGGTCGGCGTACCGGTCCTCGGTGGTGGTGTTCGTCATGGTGAGCGTCAGGTTGCCCGGAAAGCAGGGCAGGCCGACGACGCTCAGCTGCGCGGGTTGCACCGACACCTGGACGCCGGACCGCGGCGGCGTGCCGTTGGTTGCCTGGGGCAACGCAATCGCCGCCGCGACCGCCGTCCCGAGGGCGACGGCCGATTGCCATCGAATCGTCATCGCTGTCTCCTCAGAGGGTCTGGATACCCGGGCGGCCGTCCTCGACGAGGAGCTTGGCGCGGGTGCTGACGGTGCCGTTCGGGATGCTGACCTTGTCGACCACGCGGAAGTCGGAGATCCAGCGTTGCGGGGTGACGCTGCAACTGACGTAACCGCGCTGGAAGTTGCCGAACTTGATGTGCGGGTTCTCCTTGAGCAGCGTCACGCCGCCCGGGTCGAGGTCCATCCCGTCCATCGCGGACGAGATCGACGTACCGACGAACTCGGTGCCGACGGTCGGTGAGTCGGGGTTCGCGAAGTCCAGTTTGAGGTCGGACGCCACGCTGCGGTGCAGGTCGCCGCCGATCGAGACCAGGTTGCGGAGCTTGCGCTGGTAGGCGGCGCCGAGGATGCGGTTGCGGGACGCTTCGTAGCCGTCCCAGGTGTCCATCGGGACCAGGACCTCCGGGCCTTCCTTCACGTCGAGCCGGGCCAGTGCGTTCTGCTGCGCGAGCACGTTCCAGCGCGCGGGTGAGGACGCCCAGCCGTCGAGCAGCCACTTCTCCTGAGTGTCCCCGGTGATCGAGCGGGCCGGATCCTTGGTTTCCGGGCCGGGTGCCTTCGACCCGTCGCCGTACGCCTGATCCGAGCGGTACTGCCGGGTGTCGAGGACGCTGAACTCCGCCAGCCGGCCGTATTTGATCCGCCGGTAGAGCTGCATGTCCGGGCCCTTAGGCAACTGCGCGAGCCGCAGCGGCATGTGTTCCCAGTACGCGCGGAACGCGTTCGCGCGCCGTACCAGGAACTGCGCGGGCGGAGCGCTCGGATGTGCCTCGTCGGCCCAGTTGTCGACCACCTCGTGGTCGTCGAGTGTGACCACCCAGGGCGCGGACGCGTGCGCCGCCTGGAGATCGGCGTCCATTTTGTACGACGCGTAGCGGACGCGGTACTCGTCCAGGGTGACCGTCTGCTGGGTCATCCAGGGCTCGTTCGAGTGCGGCCGGATGCCACGGTCGATACCGAATTCGTAGATGTAGTCGCCGAGGAAGAACACCACGTCGTGCTCGCGCCGAGCCATGTCGGCGTACGCCGTGTACCAGCCCTCCCACCACGCCTGGCAGGACGCGAAGGCCAGCGACATCTCGTCGACGATCGCGTTTGCCGCCGGCGCGGTCCGCGTCCGGCCGACCGGGCTGAGCTGCCCGTTCACGCGGAAGCGGTACCAGTACTCCCGCCACGGACGCAGCCCGCGGACATCGACATGCACCGAATGACTCGCCTCCGGCCGGGCCTGGGTCGTGCCCTGCCGGACGATCCGCCGGAACCGCGGATCCTCGGCGACCTGCCAGCCGACCTCCACCGGACGACGATTCATCCCGCCGAACGGGGTCAGCGGATCCGGCGCGAGCCGGGTCCAGATCACCACCGCATCCGGCAACGGATCCCCGGACGCCACCCCCAGCGTGAACGGATCCCGCCGGTCGCCGCGACCGGTCGCCCCGGCCAGCGCCCGCCCCACCCCGGGCAGGTCGCCGGACAGCGCCAGCGCAGCCGCGGCTCCGGTCACGGTCAGAAAGCCTCGTCGAGTACTACCCACACGCACGCTCATCGGCACCAACCCACCCGATCATCCGCCGGTGACACCTTCCACGGCAGGTAGGTTTCTACCCGCCTAACGTCACGTTACGAGAAGTTCTCACACATCGGCGTGAAATGACCGAATCCGGACTCAGCCGACGATCTTGCTCGCAGGCGGAGGGGTGATCGTCACCGGCTTGTTGAAGTTGGACAACGTCATCACCATGGAGACGCCGCTGACCTCGAACTCCATCCGGCGCACCATGTGCGACTTGTCCATCCACATCGTGTAGGGGATGACCGCCGGCACACCCTTCGGCATCTTCTGACCCTTGGCGGCGTACGCCTTTGCTGCGTCCAGGTTGACCTCGTACTGCTCCATCTTCTCGCCGACGATGGTGTCCTCACCGACGAACTTGATGCTGACCAGGCTCTTGTCGAACGACTTGAACGCCTTGGTCGGGTCGCCGCTCTCGAGCAGTTGATCGAGCTGGGCGATCTGGCCGGACCTGAACGTGACGAACTTCCCGGCCGGCGTCGCACCGGGGATCGATGCGTAGCCGATGCCTTTGCTGATGATCATCGTGGCCGTCTTGCCCTTGAAAGCCGCGCCGGTCATCTCCATCGACATCGCCGCCGGCTTGAAGGTCTGGGCGCCCCGGATCGTCATGAGCGTCTGGCCGCCGCCCTTCATCGTGGCGAACGTGCGCCAGGACTTCTGCTTCGTCATCGCGGTGTTCATCGCCGGGACGAAGGTGACGCGGTTCAGGCGGACCACGGACGGCGGAGTACTGACAGCCTTCTGCGGCTCGGCGGTCAGCCCGGGGAGCGTGGCCGGGCCAGCGGCGGGGGGCTTGTCGTTGGCTCCGCAGGCGGCCAGGCCGAGGGCCAGGGGTACGACGACGGCCGTGGCACGGAACTTCATGGCTAGCGGACGATCTTGCCGGCCGGCGGGGCGGTGATGCTGACCGGCTTGTTGTAGTCGGACATGGTCATCACCATGGAGACGCCGCCGAGGTCGAAGGAGACCTTGCGGACGAGGTGCGACTTGTCCATCCACATCGAGTAGGTGATGGTCGCCGGAACGCCCTTGGGGATCTTCTTGCCCTGGGCCTTGAGGGCCTTGGCAGTGTTGACCGAGACGGCGTAGCGCTCGAGCTTCTCGCCGGCGACGGTCTCCTCGCCGACGAACTTCACGCTCGCCATGCTCTTGTCGAAGGACTTGAAGATCTTGGTCGGGTCGCCGCCGTCGAGCAGTTCGTCCAGCTCGGCGATCTGGCCGAGCTTGAACTTGACGTACTTGCCGGCCGGGGTGGCGCCCGGGATGGACGCGTAGCCGGTGCCCTTGCTGACCACGACCTTGGCGGTCTTGCCCTCGAAGGCGGCGCCGGACATCTGCAGCGACATCGCGAACGGCTTGGCGGACTGGACACCGGAGATCGTCATCAGCGGCTCGCCACCGGCCTTCATGACGCCGGTGATCTTCCACGACCGAGCCTTCGTCATGGCGGTGTTCATCGCCGGGACGAAGGTGACGCGGTTGAGGCGGGTGACCGCGGGCGGCGGGGTGCTGACGGCCTTCTGCGGCTCAGCGGTGGTGGGTACCGAGACTGGCGCGGGCGGGGCTGCTGCGGGCTTGTCGTTGCCTCCGCAGGCGGCCAGGCCGAGGGCCAGGGGTACGACGGTGACCGTGGCGACGGCGGCACGGAACTTCATGATGCATTTCCTCCCCAGGTGATACAGGACCCTGGATCTTATGGTCTGGACCACCTGAGGAGGAAGGGAATTGCACGTTGCTGCAATCAGCCCCGCTTGACGGAGGCGAGCAGGAGCTGGGCGACGTCCTGAACCTCCACCTCTTCGCGGGCCGAGCCGTCGGCCTGCTTGGCGGTGAGGCCGTCGGACAGCATCACCCGGCAGAACGGGCAGCCGGTGGCGATCTTGTCGGCGCCGGTCTCGACGGCCTCGGTGGTGCGGTTGACGTTGATCCGGCTGCCGATCTTCTCTTCCATCCACATCCGGGCACCGCCGGCACCACAGCAGAACGACTTGGTCTTGTTCCGCGGCATCTCGGCGTACTCGGCGCCGGGGATGATGTCGAGCAGCTCGCGCGGAGCGTCGTACACCTGGTTGTGCCGGCCCAGGTAGCACGGGTCGTGGTAGGTGATCTTCTGGCCGTTGAGTGTGCTGTCGGCCGGGGCGACCGGGGTCAGCTTGCCCTCGCGGACCAGCCGGTTGAGCAGCTGGGTGTGGTGGATGACGTCGAGCTCGACACCGAGCTGGGAGTACTCGTTCTTCAAGGTGTTGAAGCAGTGCGCGCAGGTGGAGACGACCTTCTTCGCGCCGGTCTCCTTGAAGACCTCCGCGTTCTGCATCGCCAGCTGCTGGAAGACGAACTCGTTACCGGACCGCCGAGCCGGGTCACCGGTGCAGGTCTCACCATCACCCAGTACGGCGAACGTCACGCCGGCGATGTTGAGCAGCTCGGCCACGGCCTGCGTGGTCTTCTTCGCGCGGTCCTCGTAGGCACCGGCGCAACCGACCCAGAACAGGTACTCGACCTCGGCCAGCGTCTCGACGTCGGTCCCGACCTGCTTGACCTCGAACGGCAGGTCCTTGGCCCAGTCCATCCGGCCGGACGGGCTCATGTTCCACGGGTTGCCCTTGTTCTCCAGGCCCTTGAACAGCCCGTTGAGCTCGGACGGGAACGACGACTCGATCAGCACCTGGTAGCGGCGCATGTCCATGATCGCGTCGACGTGCTCGATGTCGACCGGGCACTGCTGCACGCAGGCGCCGCACGACGTACAGGCCCAGAGCGCCTCTTCGTCGATGACCGCGACATCGGCCGGACCGACTAGCGGCTTCTCCTGCTCGTCGAGCACCAGCTGCGACAGCGACTTGCGGTCGTCCTCGGCAGCCAGCAGGTACGGCGCCTTCGCGTAGGCGTGCTCGCGCAGGCCCATCATGATCAGCTTCGGCGACAGCGGCTTCTCGGTGTTCCAGGCCGGGCACTGGGACTGGCAGCGACCGCACTCGGTGCAGGTGGTGAAGTCGAGCAGGCCCTTCCAGGTGAAATCCTCGACCTTGCCGACCCCGAGCGCCGCGTCCTCGTCGAGCTCGTCGATGTTCTCGAAGTCGATCGGCTCGCCCTTGACCATGATCGGCTGCAGCGCACCGAGCGCCGTACCGCCGTCGGCGTTGCGCTTGAACCAGATGTTCGGCCAGGCGGTGAAGCGGTGCCAGGCCACGCCCATGGTCGCGTTCAGCGAGATGGTGATCATCCACGCGAACGAGATGATGATCTTGATCATCGCGACCAGGTAGACGGTGTTCTCGAGCGCGTGCTCGGACAGTCCGCCGAACAGCGCGTCGCCGACGAACCAGGTGCTCGGGAAGTGGAACTTGCTGCCCGCACCGAGGGCGTACTCGAGGCCGCGCAGCAGCACGATGCAGACCAGTACGCCGAAGATCGTGTACTCGACGTAGTACGCCTGCCACGCCCGCGAGCCGAAGAACCGGCTGTACCGGCCTTCGGAGCCACTCGGCAGGTGCCGCAGCCGGATCGCCATCAGGCCGATGATCGAGACCAGACCGGTCCAGGTCAGGAACTCGCTGAGCCACTCGAAGACGAACCAGTGCCCGATGATCGGCAGCGCGTAGTGCGCGTCGAACAGCTGACCGAACGCCGTCACCAGGCTGAGCACCAGCCCGAGGAAGCCGAACGCGACGAACCAGTGCAGGACGCCGATGTGGCTCCACTGCAGCATCCGGGTGTGGAGGAGGGTCTCCTTGGCCAGCGTGACGCTGCGCTGCCCCGGCTGGTCGGTGCGGCCAGGTGCCGGCTGCCCCAGCTTGATGACGGACACGATGTGCCCGATCGTCTTGCCGAACAACGCGACGCCGACCAAGGCGATCGCGAGCGACACGATGATGGCGAGGATCTGCATACCAGCGATGTTATTGGTTGGTTACTGGTGAGTCATGGTGATGCGGCAATCGTCACGCCAGCGTGTTCCGTCTCACTAGTGCCACACAGGGCACCCTTGCCTAGTCGACGAGACGCTCGAGGCGGGCGGCCACCGCGGCCCGGCGCGGGTCGTGGGTGGGCAGGCCGGTGTTCAGGACCTCGAAGATCTCCAGGTCCTCGGCGCCGGTCGCGGTCTGGGAGAAGTGCCAGAGCAGATCGGGATCGCCGGAGTCGAGCACGCTACGCCGGACGGTCGCGTCCAGCTCATCGCGCTCGGCACGAACGGCGGGAGCGTCGGAGCGCGTGAGCAGCGGGCCGGTGTACAGGTCGAGCGCGGTCCGCAGATCGCCGCCGCGCAGCGCCTTCTGTACGTCGGTCACGTCGCCGGTGACGTCGGCGATGATCCGGTAGGGCTTCGTGTCGAGGACCCCGCCTCCGAGCAGGTTCCGCAGCCGGTGCATCTCGGCGCGAACAGTCGTCGGGTTCCCCTCGTCGCCGTACAGCTGGAGCATCAACTGCTCGGCGGTCAGCCCGGACGGGTGCAGGAGGAGAAGAGTCAGTACTTCGGCCCGCCGCAAGGTGAGCGCGATCTCGCGGCCGCCGACGACGGCGAGCGGCTGGCCGGCGCCGAGCAGCTTCAACCGCAACGACGGTCGGGTACGGCGGATCGGCGTACCGGGGATGCGGAGCAGGTAGCCCTCGTCGAGCTGCTCGATCAGGCCTTCGCGGCCGTCGCCCAGGTCGATCCGGTCGGTGTCGGCCGGCACGATCAGGCGGTCCGGCAGCCATTCAAGCGGCTGTACGGCGAGCACGCGGCCGGTCGGGGTGAGCAGCGCGCCCGGTGAGTCCCCGAGCGCGACCAGGTGCTGCATGTTGCGAGCGCGCAGCATCTCGTCGGATGCGGCCATCCGGACCCGCAGCTGCCCCTCGGCGAGCTGAGCAGCCGCCGTCACCAGCGCCACCATCGCGGGATGGACAGTGCGCAGAGGCCCGGAGACGTCGACCGCACCGAGCAGCTTGCCGGTGTCCGGGTCGTGCACCGGGGCGGCCGCGCAGGTCCACTCGTGGATCCGGCGGACGAGGTGCTCGGCCGAGTGGATCTGCACCGGCCTTCCGACGGCGAGCGACGTGCCCATGCCGTTGGTGCCGATCTGGTCCTCGGACCACACTGCCCCCTCCGACAAGGCGATCCGGTCGGCCTGACGCCGTACGGCGGCCGATCCTTCGCGCCACAGGATCATCCCCTGGGCGTCGGTGATGATCATGATGTGCGACGCCTCGTCGGCGATCGTGGTCAGCGTTTGCCGCAGCACCGGCAGCACCGCCTGCAGCGGGTGGTTGGACCGAACCGCCTCGAGTACGTCGGGGTCGACGACCACCGGGGGAGCGTCCAGCTCGGGATCGACCGCAGCCGCCAGCGACCGCTGCCACGACTCCGCGACCAGCCGGCGGGGTGCTCCGGGCACACGGTGGCCACCGAGCACCTCGTCGTACAGCTCGCTCAACCGGCGTGCCTGGTCCGCCGCGTCCATCGCCTCACCTCACGTGCAACGTCGGTGCAACGTCGCCCTCCGTAGATTCCGCCTCAGGTATCCCGAGGAGGACCTATGACGATCTTCGCAGCTCCGGGGCAGGATGGCAGCCCGGTCACCTACAAATCCCGCTACGAACACTTCATCGGTGGTGAGTGGGTCGCACCCGCCAAAGGTGCGTACTTCGAGAACCCGTCACCGGTCACCGGCGAGAACTTCACCGAGATCGCCCGCGGTACGGCGGACGACGTCGAGCTCGCACTCGACGCCGCCCACGGTGCCGCACCGGCCTGGGGCCGCACCTCACCGGCCGAACGGGCCAACATCCTGAACAAGATCGCCGACCGGATCGAGGCCAACCTCGAACTGCTCGCGGTCGCCGAGAGCTGGGACAACGGCAAGGCCGTGCGGGAGACGCTGGCCGCCGACATCCCGCTCGCGATCGATCACTTCCGCTACTTCGCCGGGGCGTTGCGCGCTCAGGAGGGGTCCGTCTCGGTGATCGACGACGACACGATCGCCTACCACTTCCACGAGCCGCTCGGCGTGGTCGCGCAGATCATCCCGTGGAACTTCCCGATCCTGATGGCGACCTGGAAGCTCGCTCCGGCGCTGGCCGCCGGCAACGCCGTCGTGCTGAAACCGGCCGAGCAGACACCGGCCTCGATCCATGTGCTGCTCGAGCTGATCGCCGACCTGATCCCGCCCGGTGTGCTCAACGTGGTCAACGGCTTCGGCGTCGAGGCCGGCAAACCGCTTGCCTCTAGCAACCGAATTGCCAAGGTCGCGTTCACTGGTGAGACCACGACCGGTCGCCTGATCATGCAGTACGCCTCGGACAACATCATCCCGGTGACGCTGGAGCTCGGTGGCAAGAGCCCCAACATCTTCTTCGCCGACGTGGCGAACGCGCGCGACGAGTTCTACGACAAGGCGCTCGAGGGGTTCACGATGTTCGCCCTGAACCAGGGCGAGGTCTGCACCTGCCCGTCGCGGGCGCTGATCCAGTCGTCGATCTACGACCAGTTCCTCGGTGACGCGACCGCGCGCACGCAGGCGATCAAGACCGGCAACCCGCTCGACACCGACACGATGATCGGTGCGCAGGCGAGTAACGACCAGTACGAGAAGATCCTCGCCTACATCGACATCGGTAAGGCCGAGGGCGCCAAGGTGATCACCGGTGGCGAGCGGTCCGAGCTCGGCGGCGACCTGAGCGGCGGCTACTACATCCAGCCGACGATCTTCGAGGGCGACAACAAGATGCGGATCTTCCAGGAGGAGATCTTCGGGCCGGTGGTCTCGGTGACCCGGTTCGACGACTACGCCGACGCGATGAAGATCGCCAACGACACCTTGTACGGGCTCGGGGCCGGCGTCTGGTCGCGCGACATCAACACGGCGTACCGGGCCGGCCGGGAGATCCAGGCCGGGCGCGTCTGGACGAACTGCTACCACGCCTATCCGGCGCACGCGGCCTTCGGCGGCTACAAGAACTCCGGTATCGGCCGCGAGAACCACAAGATGATGCTCGACCACTACCAGCAGACCAAGAACCTGCTGGTCAGCTACAGCCCGAACAAGCTCGGGTTCTTCTGATCGTGGTCGTTGACAAAGTGCTCTTGAGTGAGTCGGCGGCGGAGTGGCTTCGCCGGCTCACCGAGACCCACGGGCCGCTGATGTTCCATCAGTCCGGTGGGTGTTGTGACGGCAGTTCGCCGATGTGTTTCCCGGAAGGCGAGTTCCGGATCGGTCCGGCCGATGTGCTCCTCGGCGACCTCATGGTCGAGGGGCTCGAGCGGCCGATCGGCTTCTGGATGGCGGCCGATCAGTACGAGTACTGGAAACACACGCAGCTCACTGTCGACGTCGTGAAGGGGCGCGGCAGCGGCTTCTCGGTCGAGGCGCCGGAAGGCGTCCGCTTCCTGATCCGCTCCCGCCTCTTCACCGACACCGAGTCCGAAACCCTCGGACTCCTCTGAAGCGAGTGCCGACCGTCCGGTGGCGTTGCCGGACGGCCGGCACTCTTCTACAGATCCAGTACGGCGTTGTAGATGGCACTGCTGTCGATGTCTGCACCTTTGAGGCGCAGGATCGTCCGGCGCTGCTCGTCCGTGCACGCCGCTACCCGGTGCGCGAATTCCACGTGCGGCCGGTCGATCACGTGCAGCCAGAACGTCAACTCGATCTTCCAGGTGGCTGTCCGCAGCACGGCGTAGTACCGCTCGTCGGTGATCGCCGGGGTCGGTCGCCGGTCCGCGCGCTCGTCGCGGAAGTCGATCGACTCGAACTCGACCCGCTGCGCGAGCGTGGTGAGGCCGCTGAGGATCGTGGGGCCGGTGGCCTCCGGGGCATCGAACATGACGTCGAGATCGCGCACGACCATCAGGCCGGACAGCGCGCTGCCGATCAGGATCGGTGGCCACGGGAACGCCGTACCGAGGTCCAGCTGTTCGAAGAGTTCGTGGGCTTCGGACTGCAGGGCGTGCGCCCGGTCGACGAGTGACATGCGTCCATTGTCCGGAAAGTCGGGGGGAATCCTTCAGAGTTTTCCCGATGAGGCAGAACGCCGTTCTCACGCGGAAAAACGGGGTCTTCGGGTTCGGGTGTCACGGGTCGGTCCATGACATTTGTCAGAGGCGTAATCGCTGGCTTCGGGTCGGCTGCCGGGCGGACGATTTCGAGCACCATCCAACTGTCGGTCACCGCCCGTCCGATCCGGATTTTCAGCGGTGGCCTGCCCATCCGAGGAGTTCTGTTGAGGCAACGGATTCTCGTCACCGCCCTGGGCGCCGGCGCACTGGCCGTCGCGGGACTGACCGCACCTGCCGGGGCCTACGCGGCCCCGATCACCCCCTACACCGCCGGGAAGCACGCGGCGCAGGTCTGCTCGGCCACCAAGGCCAAACACACCGCGAGCTGCCACGCGATCAAACTGGTCGCGAGCAACGGCGTCACCCCCGCGACGGCCGCACCCCCGGCCACCGGTCTCACCCCGACCGGCCTGCGGGACGCCTACAAACTGAACGGGCTGAGCGCGGGCGGCCGGACCGTCGCGATCGTCGACGCGTACGGCTACCCGAACCTGGAACGCGACCTCGGCGTCTACCGCTCGCAGTTCGGCCTGTCCGCGTGTACGACGGCCAACGGCTGCCTGAAGATCATCAACCAGACCGGCGGGACCACCCTGCCGACCTTCAACGTCGGCTGGGCCGGTGAGCAGGCACTCGATGTCGACGCGGTCTCGGCAGCCGCGCCGGACGCGAAGATCCTCGTCGTACAGGCCAAATCGGCCAGCTTCGCCGACCTCGGTACGGCGGTCCAGACAGCTGCCAAGCAGGCCGGCGTCGTCGCGATCTCGAACAGCTACGGCGGTGGCGACGCCTCCGACAGCGACTACGGCACGTACTACAACCACCCGGGGATCGCGGTCACCGCGTCGACCGGTGACGACGGCTACCAGGGTGGCAGCTACCCGGCATCCTCGTCGTACACAACGGCTGTCGGCGGTACGTCGCTGGTTGCCGCGAGCAACACGCGCGGCTGGACCGAGACCGTGTGGGACGGCGCCGGCTCCGGATGTTCGACGTACAACACCGCGTTGAGCGCGGCCGCGTCGTTCGGTACCGGCTGCGCGAAGCGGGCGATGGCCGACGTGTCGGCCGCGGCCGATCCGGGCAAGGGCGGGATGGCGGTCTACTACCCGACCAGCAAGACCGCGTCGACCTGGGCCCAGTTCGGCGGGACGAGTGAGGCCGCGCCGATCATTGCCGCGGTCTACGCACTGTCCGGCAACACCGCCGGCTACGCGAACGCGCTGCCCTACGCGCACCCGGGCTCGCTGTTCGACGTGACCAGCGGGAGCAACGGAAGTTGCCCCACCACCCAGTGGTGCAACGCCCGCACCGGCTGGGACGGGCCGACCGGACTGGGTACGCCGAACGGAGCGGGCGCGTTCTAACTACCCACTGAACAAGCGGCCGGGCCCCTACCGCGATGGGGGTCCGGCCGCTTGCCTGCGTCCCTTTCGGCATCGCTTTTAGTAATGTGCCGAGCACGAAGGACAACCCTCGTCTCCGTGTCGTTCCGGGGAGTTCTCTTCCCCGGTGCCGCATCCACGCTTAAGGTCAGGCGCGGACGGGTCGCGGAGGGCGATCCGCGCAGGTGACTTTTCTGGAGTATCGCTGTGACCACATCACGCAGACGGCAGGGGCTTCTTGCCATCTCCGCCGTCTCTGCCGTCAGTCTGCTGGCCGTTTCGATGGCCGGCGGCGCGACGGCCGCCCCGCAGTCCGGCCCCGGTGAAGGCAAGGCCGCCAAGTCCGAGCACATCGAGAGCAAAGAGCGCAAGGGCAACTACGACGCCCGGACGCCGAACGCGAAGACGACCTACACCCGGGCCGCCAAGGTGGCCGGCAAGGAGTCGGACGCGTCGGAGAAGTTCCGCAACTCGCTCGGTACCCAGGGCGTCGTCGAGCTCGACGCGAACACCGGGACTCCGGCCCAGGTCACGAAGCTGGACGGCTTCCTGACCGGTCGCAGCGGCCGGAAGGCGCAGGACATCGCCCTGTCCTACGTGAAGGCGCACCCGGAGGTCTTCAAGCTCAGCTCCGCCGACCTGGCCACGCTGAAGCTCCGCAAGGACTACGTCGACGACCTCGGCACCCACCACATCTTCTGGAACCAGGTGGTCGACGGGATCGAGGTCTTCAGCAACGGCCTGAAGGCCAACGTCACCAAGCACGGCCAGCTGATCTCGGTGATGGGCTCCCCGGTCGCCGGCCTGACGCCTGCCGCCCAGGCCCGCTCGGCCGCCCCGGCGGTCTCCGCCGACAAGGCCCGCGAGACCGCGGTCAAGGACATCTCCGGTACGGCGGCCGCGGCCACTGCGAAGACGGCCGGTAACAAGGTCACCTGGAGCAACGGTGACAAGGCCCAGCAGGTGTGGTTCCACACCGCCGACGGCCTGCGCAAGGCGTGGTTCACCTACGTGAACGCGGGTGGCCAGAAGGTCTACACCCACGTCATCGACGCCCAGACCGGTGGCCTGCTGTACCGCCGCGACCTGTCCAGCGAAGGCCACGGCGACGCCCTGGTCCAGGACAACTACCCGGGCGCGGCCAAGGGTGGCACGCAACGCGTCGAGAACCTGATCTACAACAAGTGGCTGCCGAAGAACGCCAAGACGCTCCTCGAGGGCACCTCTGTTTCGGCCTGGGCCGACGTCAACGACGACAACCAGCCGAACGCCGGCGAGACGGTCGCCGTCCCGGGTACCGCGACCGGCGGTCAGCACAAGATCGTGCCGTTCCAGAGCTCCTCGTCGTTCTGCTCGGCCTCGTTCATCTGCACCTGGGACCCGGCCAAGCCGGACTCCTGGAAGTCGAACATGAACCAGGACGTCACCAACGGCTTCTACCTGGCCAGCAACTTCCACGACTGGCTGGCCAAGCCGCCGATCAGCTTCACCCCGGCGGCCGGCTCCTTCGACGCCGCGGGCGGCGACCCGGTCCTGCTGAACGCCCTCGACGGTGCCGCGACCGGCGCAGGTGGTGGCCCCGACGCCAACCACGTCGACAACGCGAACATGAACACCCCGCCGGACGGCACCCCGCCGACCATGCAGATGTACCTGTTCCACGCGCCGGGCGAGAGCGACGAGCAGAGCGGCTACGTGCCGAGCAGCTCGTCCAACGACGCCAGCATCCTGTACCACGAGTACACCCATGGTCTGTCGAACCGCCTCGTCGTCGACGCCGGCGGCAACTCGACGCTGAACAGCATCCAGGCCGGCGCCATGGGCGAGGCGTGGAGCGACTTCTACGCGATGGACTACCTGGTTGCGCACGGCCTGGAGAAGGACACCACGGCGGCCGGCGAGGTCCAGGAGGGCAAGTACGTCTCGCACGGTGCGCTGTTCCGCACCCAGGCGATCGACTGCCGCGTCAAGGCAGTCAGCCCGAACTGCGTCGGGCGCGACGGTTCGAAGGGTGGCTACACCTACGGTGACTTCCCGACCATCGGTGGTGCACCCCAGGTGCACGCCTCCGGTGAGCTCTGGGCCCAGTCGCTGTGGGACCTGCGGGAGCGCTTCGGCCGTGGGTACGCCCTCAGCCTGATCACCCGCGCGATGGAGCTGGCGCCGTCCGACCCGACCATGCTCGACATGCGCAACGCGATCGTGCAGGCCGACCTGGTCGCCAAGGGCGGCAAGAACGCCGGCATCATCTGGCAGGTCTTCGCCAACCGCGGCATGGGCTGGTACGCCGGTGCCATCGACGCCGGCGACGCCTTCCCGGCCGAGGACTTCCACGTCCCACCGAAGGGCAAGACCACCACGCTGACCGGCACCATCACCGACAAGGACTCCGGCAAGCCGATCCCGGGCGCGCTGGTCTACATCGGTGGCCACTCGTCGGGCTACGCGGGTGACTACGCCGCGACCACCGACGCCGCCGGCAAGTTCGCCATCACCAAGGTTGCTCCGGGCACCTACCCGAAGCTCGTCGTGGCCTCCCCGGGCTACGAGCTCGCCGTCAACCCGGTCGTCGTCAAGGCCGGTTCCTCGGTCGCCTACGCCGTACGCCGGAACTGGGCAGCTGCCTCCGGTGGCGGTGTGATCACCGACTTCAACGGTCCGGACCTGAGCGACTACGCCTGTGGTCCGGGTGGCGCGATCGACAACGCCCAGGGCACCGGCTGGGGCAGCACCACCGGTGACGACGCCGGTACGCCGACCAACGTGATGATCCCCAAGCACATCGACATCAAGCTCCCGTCGAAGGTGACCATCGACTCGTTCAAGGTCGACCCGTCGAACGTCTGCGGTGACCCGGCCAGCGCCTCCACCGGCCAGTACCGGATCGAGACCTCGGCCGACGGCACCACCTGGGCCACCGCCCAGGAGGGCACCTTCACCGGCGCCAACCGCGGCAAGTACAACGTCCTCACCCCGACCGGCAACGCGACCGGCGTCCAGTACGTGCGGTTCGTGATGCTGAGCCCGCAGGTCCCGGACTTCCCGAACGCCTGCCCCGGTCCCTTCGGTGGCTGCGCCTACACCGACATGACCGAAATCCAGGTCTTCGGCAAGCAGTAGTAGTCCCGCACCACTGACTGTGGCGGTCACCCACCCGGGTGACCGCCACAGTTGCGTTTCAGCGGTCGGTCGCCGCGGGCTCAGGACCGCCGGGCTGGGGTGTCGACAGCTCGAGGAACCAGCCCTTCTGCCGCTGCCTCACCGTGAGCGTGAACTCCCGGCACTGGCCTTGGCCGCGGGGGACAGTGGCAGTGCCCCACATCATGTAGGGGACGGGACTCGGGTCGAAAGCGAACCGCGCCCCGGTGAAGTCCGACCCGCGGCAGTTGTCGATCAGCCGCCGGGCTGCCTCCTTGCGGCCGTGCCGGTTCCGCTCGGCGAGCGCGTTCAACCCGTCCTCATCCTGCGTCGCGAGCGCGTGGAGTGCGCTGTCGGCAGCTGCCTGCGGGGTCGCCGCACCGCTCGGTTGACCGATCTTGCCCATGACGGCAGCGGCCGCTACGCCGACGACCACGATCATGACTGCGCCGCCGGCGACCAGAACCTTCATGCGACCAGCTCCCTGCTTGGCGTGGGGCCTGGTGAGACGTCCGGCAGCCGGTGTCTGTTGCCGGCATCCACATAGTGGGACCGGTCAAGTAAGTCTAGTTGGTTGGTTTAGTTTCGACGGGTGGATGCAGGGAGCGGTCGGTCGGCGCTGCGCTCAGGTGGGTGGAGCGCCGACCGAGCCGCGCTCGATCAGGGTCGGTACGACGGTGGTGCGGCGGACCCGGCGGTTGGTGTCGACCGTGGCGGTGACGCGGGCGACGACGTCGGTGACCAGGTCGTCGAGCGGCCAGTGGAAGGTGGACAGGGGTGGCGTGAGCAGCTGGGAGAGCGGCTGGTCGTCGTAGCCGAGGAGCGAGAGGTCGGCCGGGACGCGGAGGCCGAGCTCGCGACTGGCGGCGTACACACCGAAGGCCATCGAGTCGGCGAGCGCGAGGATGCCGGTCGGGCGCGGGGTGCTGGTGAGCAGCGTGCGGGCCACGTCGGTGGCGCCGGGCAGGTCGTGCGGGCACTGGACGACGCGGATCCGGAGATCGAGGCCGGCCGCGATCCGGTGCGCGATCTCCTCGGCCGGGCGCTCGATCTCGGCACGCAGGGTCGGGCTCAGTACGGCGACGTCGCGGTGACCGGCCTCGGCCAGCCGGCGCAGCGCCGTACTGACTCCCGTCTCGTTGTCGAAGACGACCTCGGACTTCGCCTTCGCGCCGGGCAGGGCGTCGCCGATGGCGATCACCGGGGCCTGCTCCGCGATCGTGGACCAGCCCGGCGCGGCCGGGTCGATCGGGATCACCACGATCGCGTCGGCGCGGTGGTCGACCAGGTGCTGGGCCAGCTCGAGCTGGCGGCCGGCGTCGCCGGCGGAGTCGATGATCCACGCGTTCCGGTCCGGGGCGAGGAGCTCGCGGCCGAGCGCGGCCGCGAGGCGCTGCTGCCAGAGGTCTTCCAGGGACGCGCACAGCACGCCGATCGAGCCGCTCCGGCCCGACGCCAGGGCGCGCGCCACCGGGTCGGCCTGGTAGCCGAGCCGCTCGGCCGCCTCCTGGACCCGCTGCCGGGTCTCCGGGGTGCCGTGCAGACCGCGCAACGCGTAAGAGACAGCGGCCATCGACAGGCCGGTGTCCGCCGCGATGTCTTTGAGGGTCGGCCTGCGGCCGGTGCCAGACATGCTCCGAACCCTAGCCCGAGGCTCGGACAGAAACTTGACAAGAGCGGCTTTGAAGCGCTTCACTCTTCATGTACTGAAGCGCTTCAATTTGATCAAACGGCAACCGGTGAGGGGGAGCTGTGATCGACATCCACCAGCACCTCTGGCCGGCCGAGTTCGTCGACCGCCTCCGCGCCCGGACCGAGCCGCCGTACCTGGACGGCTGGACGCTGCACACCGCGACCGAGACGCCGTACGAGGTGGATCCGGCCGCGCACGACGTCGAGGCCCGGGTCGCGATCGAGCGTGAGCTCGGCACGGACCTCGCGGCGGTGTCACTCTCGAGCCCGCTCGGGATCGAGTCGCTCGGCGACGACGCCCTGCTCGACGCATGGCACACCGGCGCGGCCGGGCTGCCCGAGCCTTTCCGGGCCTGGGCCTCGGTGCGACTGCCCGAGCCGGATCTCGATGAGGCGAAAACCCTTCTGGACAAGGGGTTCCTGGGTTTCCAGCTCCCCGCGCACGTGCTGACCACGCCGGCCGGCTGGTCGACGTACGGGTCGTTGCTCGAGGTTGCGGAGGGCTGGGACCGGCCGGTGCTCGTGCACCCGGGGATCGCTGCCCCGGCCGGTGACGTACCCGGCTGGTGGGCTCCGGTGGTCGACTACAGCCAGCAGCTGCAGGCCGCTTGGTGGGCCTGGCATGCGTACGGCGGGCGTCGTGAGTTCCCGCGGTTGCGGATCTGCTTCGCCGCCGCGGCCGGCCTCGCGCCCGTGCACCACGAGCGGCTGACCGCCCGCGGCGGCCGCCTCGGCACCATCGACACCAACCTGTACGTCGACACCTCGAGCTACGGCCCGCAGGGAATCGACGCGGTCGCGCGGGTCCTCGGTATCGACCAGGTCGTGCATGGCACCGACCGGCCGTACGCCGGACTCACCGACCTCCGCCAAGGCGCCGCTGCAACCGCAGTGATCCGCCACGACAATCCGAACCGGTTGCTGTTCGGGGGAGACCCCAGCGCCGGCCGTCCATCTCCTGAGAGGGGAGTGCAGTGACTGCTCAGCCCATCGACGCACCCGTCGTCCCGGCACGTCAGCCCAGCCGGCTAGTGGATCTCAACAACTGTCTGTCGCTGGATGACCTTCCAGGACGTGACCTCGACCCGCAGGAGCTGACCGAGCTGGCGTCGTCCATCGCCGCCCAGCCGCACCTGTGGGAGGACAAGGTCGCCTACAGCGACGACGAGCGTGTCTTCGCCTCGCTGCACCGCGACGCCAACGTCGACGTCTGGCTGATCTGCTGGACCCCCGTCAACGACACCGGCTGGCACGACCACGACGTCTCCTCAGGAGCCGTCGCAGTCGCCAAGGGCCGCCTCGTCGAGCACAACCTCGCCATCGGCGCCGAGTCGATCGAGACCGAAGTAGTAGCCGGCGACGTCTACGGCTTCGGCCCCGACCACATCCACCGCCTGGTCGGCCTCGACAAGGGCAGCGTCACCGTCCACGCCTACAGCCCCCCGCTGTGGCGCATGGGCCAGTACTCGGTGAAGGACAACGTCCTCCGCCGAGTCTCGGTCTCCTACGCCGACGAACTACGCCCGATCGACTGACCTCAGTCCCGCTGACCGACCCCGAACAGCAGCGAACTAGCCTGCACCATGTCCGGCTGTCGGTCAGCGAGCCGAGCACACTCAAGCGCGGTCTCCAGCGGAACCGGATCGCTGTCCGGTAGGGCCAGTCCGTTGTAGTGACGGTCGATCATGATGCTCAGCCAGTCGCCGGCCACGGTCAGCCCGTAGATCGACACGGCGCGCAGACCGGCTCCGGTGAGCTCGGACCGCAGCTGCGCCACCGTGTGGTACGCCGCGTGTGCCCGCCGGCTCGCGGTCGGGTTGACGGCGACCGCCGCCACGAACCCGCCGCATTTCGTGACCCGAATGGCTTCCCGCAACGCGGCCCGCCGATCCGCCGCATGCACCAGCTGGTGCATCAACCCGGAGAGGAAGGCCGCATCGAACTCCTCGTCCTCGACCTTCGGTGCGACCGGATTCAGCATCCGCACGTCGTACCCGTCCGCCATCAGCCCCTGGGCATGAACCCCTGGGCCACCTCCGATGTCCGCCACCTTCGCCGGCGGCTCCGGCAGGTACGGACGCAGCAACTCCCGCACCCGCGCGAGCTCCAGCCGCCCCTCGCCACCCGAGCCGAGCCGGCTCGCCGCTTGTTCGTCATGGATCGTCATGACGAACAAGCCTCACCACACTTCACCTCCCGAGGGAGGGCAGATGGTGGGGCATTCAGGGGCATCCCGGGGCAGATTGCCACCACTGCCCGACGGACAGGACGTATATGGGGCCAAAGTCACCCGGCCAGCAGCGCTGAGCCTGCGGCGACGGCTGGTGGACCTACACGTTCTGTCCTTGCGCGGATCAGAGGAAGCTCAGCTCCCGGGAGCGGCTGGTTCGCGACGCTTCGCACAACCAGCCGCCTCAACCACCCGCGTGCTCAATTCACATCTTTGTACTTGTTCTTTCTTTGGTTCTTGTTCTTCAAATCTCTTGCTGTCAGGCCCAGGACTCGGCGTGGGTGGGGATGCCGTTGGGGGCGGAGAGTTCGGTGGTGATGTCTTCGGCGTCGGGGTCGAGGGGGTCGAAGGGGGCCTCGGGGACCACGTAGGCGCGGGCGCCGGCGAGCATTTCGATGCCGGGGAGTTCGAACCAGGCTTCGCCGACCTCGCGGCTGATCTCGAAGATGGCTTGTTCGGCGGTTTCGACGGGGTCGGCCTCGCCGCCTTCCTCCAGTTCGGCGGGGTGCCGTTCCTGGGCGGCGCGGCCGGCTTCGAGGAGGGTGTCGAGGTCGACGACGCGCAGGTCGAAGCGGGAGACGACGCTGATCACGTGGTCCTCCTCGGTGTCGTCCTCGGCGTCGGGGTCCTCGGTCTCGTCGAGGAGCAGCGGGGTGGTGCCGGTGTGCTCGAAGACGGCGTCGTTCCAGTCGGCGACGAGCTCCTCGAGCGCGGCGTTCTGCTCGTCGAGGGTTTCGTGGTTCTCGGTGCCGTTCATCGCGAGCAGGGCCTCGGTGTGGGCCTGCAGGCGCTCGGCGAGCTTGCGGCTGGCCTCGGCGAGGGCCTCGCGGCTCTCGGTGGAGAAGAACTGCTCGGCGGGGGCGGTGGTGTCCAAATCAGTCACTGGCGGTTCTTCCTCAAATCGGTGGGGCGGTGGAGCTTACGATGCCACGCGTAAGTATGAGAGAGACGCGTGAGAGAGCTGTCGGCGGGTGTGAGAGAGCTGTGAGAAGCCTCCTGACCAGGCAGTGAGCGGTGTGCAGTGGAGCCATGAGCAATGTGAGGTGCAGTCGTGGCTGACGTGATCTACCTGGCCGTCACCGTCGTCGTGTTCGCGGCCGTCTGGTGCGCGCTGCGTGGAGTGGAGAAGTTGTGAGCGCCGAGAACATCGCCGGCCTGGTGGTGGCCGTGGCTCTGGTCCTCTACCTGGTCGCCGCCCTGATCTTCCCCGAGAGGTTCTGATGTCCGACACCGCCGCCGGTCTGTTGCAGGCCGGCTTCCTGGTCGCGTGCCTGGCCGTGGTCTACCGGCCGCTCGGCGGGTACATGGCCCGGGTCTACACCTCCGAGTCCGACCTGCGGGTCGAGCGGGGCGCCTACCGGCTGTTCGGTGTGGACGCGCGGGCCGACCAGACCTGGGCCGTCTACGCCCGGTCGCTGATCGCGTTCTCCACGGTCAGCCTGGTCCTGCTCTACATCATGCAGCGGGTGCAGAGTCACCTGCCACTGTCGCTGGGCCTGCCGAACGTCGAGTCCGGACTGGCCTTCAACACGGCGGCATCGTTCGTCGCCAACACGAACTGGCAGTCGTACTCACCCGAGGCGACGATGGGCCACCTGGTCCAGTTCGCCGGCCTCGCCGTACAGAACTTCCTCTCCGCCGCGGTCGGGATCACCGTCGCGATCGCGGTCATCCGCGGGTTCGCCCGGTCCAAGACCGACCGGCTCGGCAACTTCTGGGTCGACCTGACCCGGACAGTACTGCGGGTGCTCCTCCCGATCGCGGTGATCGGGACACTGGCGCTGGTCGCGATGGGCGTCGTACAGAACTTCTCCGGTGGGCACGAGGTCACCTCGGTGGTCGGCCAGGCGCAGACCATCCCCGGCGGCCCGGTGGCCAGCCAGGAGGCGATCAAGGAGCTCGGCACCAACGGCGGCGGCTTCTACAACGCCAACTCTGCGCACCCGTTCGAGAACCCGAACGGCCTGTCCAACCTCTTCGAGATCTTCCTGCTGCTGCTCATCCCGGTCAGCCTGACCCGGACCTTCGGTCTGATGGTGAAAGACAAGCGGCAGGGGTACGCGATCCTCGGCGTGATGGGCACGCTCTGGGCGGCCTTCACCTTCTCCGCGACGTACTTCGAGGTGCGTGGCAATTCGCTGGAGGGGAAGGAAACCCGCTTCGGCGAGTGGGCCTCCGCGCTCTTCGCCAGCTCGACCACCGGTACGTCGACCGGTGCGGTGAACTCGGCGCACGACTCGTTCACGCCACTTGGCGGCGGTACGGCGCTCTTCCACATGATGCTCGGTGAGGTCTCACCGGGTGGGACGGGTACTGGTCTCTACGGCATGCTGATCCTCGCCGTACTGACGGTGTTCATCGCTGGTCTGATGGTCGGCCGGACTCCGGAGTACCTGCGCAAGAAGATCACTGCGCGCGAGATGAAGCTCGTCTCGCTGTACATCCTCACGACACCGACCGTCGTACTGGTGGGTGCGTCGATCGCGATGGGCCTGGCCGCGGCGCGGGCCTCGATCTTCAACACCGGCGGCCCGCACGGGTTCACCGAGGTGCTTTATGCGTTCACCTCGGCGGGTAACAACAACGGGTCTGCGTTCGGCGGCCTCAGCGCGAACACCCCCTTCTACAACACGGCGCTGGGGATCGTGATGCTGCTCGGACGGTTCCTGCCGATCGTGCTCGCCCTCGCGCTGGCGGGCTCGTTCGCCCGGCAGACACCGGTCCCGGTCACCCAGGGCACGCTGCCCACCCACAAGGCGCTGTTCGTCACGATGCTGGTCGGCGTCGTCCTGATCGTGACCGGCCTGACCTACTTCCCCGCACTCACCCTCGGACCCCTCGCGGAGGGACTGTGACTACCCTGACCCAGGCCCCTGCGCCCCAGCAGTCGGTCGAGAAGAAGGCACCCTCGGGTCTGTTCGATCCGACGATGCTGGTGACCTCGCTGCCGGATGCGCTGCGGAAGCTCGATCCGCGGGTGATGGTGAAGAACCCGGTGATGTTCGTGGTCGAGGTCGGTGCCGTCGCGTCGACAGTGATCGCCTTCACCGACCCCAGCGTGTTCGTGTGGTGGATCGTGGTCTGGCTCTGGCTCACGGTGATCTTCGCCAACCTGGCGGAGGCCGTGGCCGAGGGCCGGGGCAAGGCCCAGGCCGAGACCCTGCGCCGGGCCAAGACCGAGACGACTGCGCGTCGGTTGACCGGAGACGGCTCGACGGAAGAGGAGATTCCGGCCGCCCAGCTGCAGCTCGGTGACCTGGTGGTCGTCGAGGCCGGGCAGATCATTCCGGGTGACGGTGACGTCGTCGAGGGTGTCGCGAGCGTCGACGAGTCGGCGATCACCGGCGAGTCGGCGCCGGTCATCCGCGAGTCCGGCGGCGACCGCAGTGCGGTCACCGGCGGGACCAAGGTCTTGTCGGACCGGATCGTCGTGAAGATCATGACCAAGCCCGGTGAGAGCTTCATCGACCGGATGATCGCGCTCGTCGAGGGTGCCGCCCGGCAGAAGACGCCGAACGAGATCGCGCTGAACATCCTGCTGGCCAGCCTCACGATCGTGTTCCTGATCGCCACGGTCACCCTGCCGACCTTCGCGAACTACGGCGGCGTGCACCTCAGCGTCGTGATCCTGGTGGCCCTGCTGGTCTGCCTGATCCCGACCACGATCGGCGCGCTGCTGTCCGCGATCGGCATCGCCGGGATGGACCGGCTGGTGCAGCGCAACGTGCTGGCGATGTCCGGCCGCGCGGTCGAGGCAGCCGGGGACGTGAACACCTTGCTGCTGGACAAGACCGGCACCATCACGCTGGGGAACCGGCAGGCAGCCGAGTTCATCCCGGTCGCCGGCGTGACCGACACCGAGCTGGCCGATGCGGCTCAGCTGTCCAGCCTGGCCGACGAAACGCCCGAGGGCCGGTCGATCGTCGTACTGGCGAAGAACGGGTACGGTCTGCGCGAACGTCATACCGGCGAGTTGCCGCAGGCAACGTTTGTCGAGTTCACCGCGCAGACGCGGATGAGTGGCGTGGACGTCGATGGCAGGCAGGTTCGCAAAGGCGCGGCCGGTGCCGTCAGCAACTGGATCAACAGCCACGGCGGTACGTCGGATCCTCGGCTCGGTGAGATCGTCGACGGCATCTCGGCCTCCGGTGGTACGCCGCTCGTCGTGGCCGAGGCGGCCGGCGGTGCTGCCCGCGCGCTCGGCGTGATCCACCTCAAGGACGTGGTCAAGGCCGGGATGCGGGAGCGGTTCGACCAGATGCGCGCGATGGGCATCCGGACCGTGATGATCACCGGTGACAACGCGCTGACCGCGAAGGCGATCGCCGAGGAGGCCGGGGTCGACGACTTCCTGGCCGAGGCGACGCCCGAGGACAAGATGGCGCTGATCAAGAAGGAGCAGGAAGGCGGCCGGCTGGTCGCGATGACAGGTGACGGGACCAACGACGCACCCGCGCTCGCGCAGGCCGATGTCGGGGTCGCGATGAACACCGGGACGTCGGCGGCCAAGGAGGCCGGCAACATGGTCGACCTGGACTCCAACCCGACCAAGCTGATCGAGATCGTTGAGATCGGCAAGCAGTTGCTGATCACCCGGGGATCGCTGACCACGTTCTCGATCGCGAACGACGTGGCCAAGTACTTCGCGATCCTGCCGGCCCTGTTCGCGGCGGCGTACCCGGGGCTGGACAAGCTGAACATCATGCAGCTGCATTCGCCGGAGACGGCGATCGTCTCCGCGATCGTCTTCAACGCGCTGGTGATCGTTGCCTTGGTCCCCTTGGCGCTGCGTGGTGTGCGCTACCGGCCGTCGTCGGCCTCGGCGATGCTGCGCCGCAACCTGCTCGTGTACGGCGTCGGTGGGCTGATCACGCCGTTCGTCGGAATCAAGCTTCTCGACCTGGTGATCTCGCTGATCCCCGGTCTTCGGTGAAAGGTCACGTGATGAGGCAGTTCGGGGTGGCAGCGCGAGTGCTGCTGGTGTTCACGGTGGTGCTCGGCATCGCCTATCCGCTGGTGATGACCGGGGTCTCGCAGTTGCTGTTCCACGGCAACGCGAACGGCTCGATCGTGAAGGTGAACGGCAAGGAGGTCGCTTCCGACCTGATCGGCCAGTCGTACGAAGGCGCACAGTGGTTCCACACCAGGCCGTCGGCGGCCAAGTACGACGGGAAGGCGAGCGCGGCGTCGCAGTACGGGCCCAACAACCCCGAGCTGCTGAAGCTCATCGAGGAGCGCCGGAAGCAGGTTGCGGCGCTGGAAGGGGTGAGCGAGCAGCAGGTGCCGGTGGACGCGGTGACGGCCAGTGGGTCAGGGCTCGATCCGGCGATCAGTCCGGCGTACGCCGCTCTGCAGGTCAACCGGGTTGCGCGGGAGCGTGGGCTGTCCGTGGCGCAGGTGCAGCAGTTGGTGCAGGAGAACACGCACGGTCGCGCGCTCGGTTTCCTGGGGGAGCCCTACGTCAATGTCGTCACGCTCAATGCGGCGCTGGCATGATCACAGTATGAAACGTGGCCAGCTCAGGGTCTATCTCGGCGCCGCGCCTGGTGTCGGGAAGACCTACAAGATGCTGGGCGAGGGGCAGCGCAGGCTGGCCCGGGGCACCGATGTGGTGATCGGGTTCGTGGAGACCCACGGCCGTGAGCACACCGCGGCGATGCTCGAAGGACTCGAACTGGTACCGCGGCGGATCGTCGACTACCGCGGTGCCAGCTTCACCGAGCTGGATCTGGATGCGCTGCTGGCCCGCCGGCCTGAGGTCGCGCTGGTCGACGAGCTCGCGCACACGAACGTGCCGGGCAGTCGGAACGAGAAGCGCTGGCAGGACATCGAGGAGCTGCTGACCGCCGGGATCGACGTGATCTCGGCGGTCAACATCCAGCACCTCGAGTCGATCAACGACGTGGTCGAGAAGATCACCGGCGTACCGCAGCAGGAGACCGTGCCGGACCGTGTGGTTCGGGCGGCGGATCAGATCGAGCTCGTCGACATGACGCCGGAGGCGTTGCGGCGCCGGATGGCCCACGGCAACGTTTATGCAGCCGACAAGATCGATGCTGCCTTGGGCAACTACTTCCGGGTCGGCAATCTCTCGGCACTGCGTGAACTCGCGCTGCTCTGGCTGGCTGATCGGGTGGATGCGGGGCTGCAGCAGTACCGCGCTCAGCACGACATCGACTCGACCTGGGAGGCTCGGGAGCGGGTCGTGGTCGCCCTCACCGGTGGTCCCGAAGGCGAGACCCTGATCCGGCGCGCTGCCCGCATCGTCGCTCGCTCTGCCGGCGGGGATCTTCTCGCTGTCCACGTCGCTCGCTCCGATGGATTGACCGGCGCCGACCCGAAGCGGCTGGCCGAGCAACGCAGTCTGGTCGAATCGCTCGGCGGGACCTATCACCAGGTGGTCGGGGACGATGTTCCGGCCGCCCTGCTGACGTTCGCGAAGGCCGAGAACGCCACGCAGTTGGTGCTGGGTGGTTCGCGCCGGTCGCGGTGGTCGGCACTGAGCGGGCCGGGGATCGGGTCGTCGACGATCCGCGATTCGGGCGATATCGACGTACACATCGTCACGCACTCGCAGATGGGGCGCGGGCGGTTGCCGCGGCAGCGCGGGAGCCTGTCGCGGCGGCGGAAGGTGCAGGGGTTCGTGCTGTCGATCCTGCTGCAGCCGGTCTTGGCGCTGGCGCTGGCTCTCGGCGGCGACCAGCTGAATCTGACGAGCGACGTACTGGCCTTCCTGCTCGCCGTGGTGGTGGTTGCGCTGGTCGGCGGGCTCTGGCCGGCGCTCGTCACCGCGGTCGGTGGATCGCTGGTGATCAACTACTTCTTCACTCCGCCGACCAAGACCTTCACGATCGCCGAGGTGAACAACGCCCTCGCGCTGGCGATCTTCGTGCTGGTCGCGGCGCTGGTGAGTTCGGTCGTGGACCGGGCTGCCCGCCGTACCAGACAAGCGGCCCGGTCGGCTGCCGAGTCGGAGACGTTGTCGACCTTGGCCGGCTCCGTGCTGCGCGGCGAGACCGCGCTGCCTGCCTTGCTCGAACGGGTTCGCGAGGCCTTCGGGATGACCGGGGCGTGCCTGATGGAGCGGGTGGACGACGACGAACTGACCGAGGTCTGGCGCCCGCTGGCCTCAGCCGGAACGATGACCTGCGGCCGTCCCGAGGAAGGCGATGCCGAGGTACCGGCCCGCGACGACCTCGTCCTGGTGCTGCAAGGTCGCCAACTCGCCGCGGACGAGCGGCGGTTGGTCGGAGCGATGGCCTTGTACGCCGCCGCCCTGGTCGACGGGGAGCGGCTGGAAGAGGCTGCCGCGGAGGCGAAGCCGCTGGCCGAGGCGGACAAGCTCCGTACGGCGTTGCTCCGGGCGGTCGGTCATGATCTGCGATCGCCGTTGGCGTCGGCCAAGGCCTCGGTGACTTCGCTGCGCAGCGATGACGTGGAGTGGAGCGATTCCGAGCGGGCCGAGCTGCTGGAGACCGCGGACGAGTCGCTCGATCGCCTGTCCCGGCTGGTCGACAATCTGCTGGATCTGAGTCGCCTGCAAGCCGGCGTACTGCCTGTGTTCACGCGGCCGATGGCGCTTGACGAGGTGATTCCCGGCGTACTGGCTGAGCTCGGTGACGACGGTGAGCGGGTTGTCGTCGACATCCCGCACACACTGCCGCTGATCGAGGCCGACCCGGCGCTGATCGAGCGGGTGATCGCGAACCTGGTGGCGAACGCGCTGCGCTACTCGCCGCCGGAGCGCGGGCCGCTCGTGACCGGGAGTTCGCTCGGCGACACGGTCGAGATCCGGGTGATCGACCGGGGTCCGGGGATTCCGCGCGAGGATCGGGATCGGGTGTTCGCGCCGTTCCAGCGATTGGGCGACACCGACAACACGGTCGGGGTGGGGCTTGGCCTGGCGCTGGCCCGGGGCCTGGCCGAGGCGATGCAGGGTTCGGTGCAGCCGGAGGACACACCTGGTGGCGGGTTGACGATGGTGGTCTCGGTGCCGGCGGCTGCCACCGCCGACGTACCGGTGCCTGGAACGCGGGAACGAACGGGGACCTCTTCTGATGACTAGAGTTCTGGTAGTTGATGACGAACCGCAGATTGTGCGGGCGTTGCAGATCAACCTGAAGGCGCGCGGGTACGAGGTGCATCTGGCCGGCACCGGTACGGCGGCGCTGAAGGTGGCGGCGCAACATCCGCCGGAGCTGGTGATCCTGGACCTCGGGCTGCCGGACTTCGACGGGGTGGACGTGATTCGTGGGCTGCGCGGGTGGACCGAGGCGCCGATCCTGGTGCTGTCCGGGCGGACCGATCAGACCGACAAGGTCGAGGCGCTGGATGCCGGGGCGGACGACTACGTCACCAAGCCGTTCGGAATCGACGAGCTGCTGGCGCGGATGCGCGCCGTACTGCGGCGAAGCAATCCTGCTCAGGATGAACCTGTCGTCACTGTCGGTGGGATCCGCGTGGACCTGGCCGCGAAGCGGGTCACACTCGAGACCGGTGAGGACATCCGGCTGACACCGACGGAATGGCATCTGCTCGAGGTCCTGGTCCGGCACCCGGGCAAGCTGATGGCGCAACGCCAGTTGCTGACCGAGGTCTGGGGGCCCGGGTACGAGAACGCGAGTGGAAACCTTCGCTTCTACATGGGTCAGCTGCGACGCAAGCTCGAAGCTGATCCGGCCCGGCCAAAACATCTGCTGACCGAACCCGGGATGGGCTACCGTTTCGAGCCGTGACTACTACGGGGGACCCACGGGTCAATTACGCGAAACGTACCGCTGATACCCACGCCGCCTTTTTTACAAGGCATCTGCGGCCGGGGATCAGCCTGCTCGACCTCGGTTGCGGTCCGGGCTCCATCACGGTCGGGCTGGCCGAGCGAGTCCACCCGGGCCAGACGACCGGCTTCGATCTTCATCCCGGTCTGCCTGAAGGGGCAGACACGGTCACCCTGGTGGAAGGTGATGTGACGAAAGGGCTTCCGTTCGAGGACGGGTCCTTCGACGCGGTCTTCTCCAGCGCGATGCTGCAACACCTGCCCGACCCACTCGCTGTGATGCGCGAAGTACGCCGGGTAGCGCGCCCTGGTGCGGTGGTCGGTTTCGTCGACGCCGACTGGGACGGTCAGCTGCTCTACCCGACGAATCCGTTGCTAGAGGCATCTTTTGAGGTGATGCGCCGGTTGCGGGCCGGTACGTCGCCGTTCGTCGGCAAGCAGTTGCGCTCGCTGCTCGTCGAGGCCGGCTTCGTCAACTGCGAGAGCTATGCGCGAGTCGTTCATCACGGCACCCCGGAAGAGGTCGCTGGTGTCGGCACCTTCACGGCGAGCCTGATGTCCGGTCAGCGCGACCAGATCGTCGAGCTGAACATCGCCACCGGCGCCGAGGTCGACGAGATGGAGCGAGCCTGGCAGAACTGGTCCGAGGAACCTGGTGGATTCCTCGCCCGCTTCTGGATCGAGGCCGTCGGCTGGGCTCCGGAAGCCTGAACGTCCGATTCGTTCAAGACAGCCGGGCTTGGGGTGCGGGAACCTGTCGGTATGGATATTTTCACCGCAGGTCGTGATTTCGTACGACGCGAGGCCCGGCTGGTCGAGAACCGGTTGTTCGACACCGTCTTCGCCGGGTCCGACGCGTCTGGGGTAGTCGACGCGCTGCGTGGCTACCAGAACGCGGACGGTGGTTTCGGCCACGGGCTGGAACCGGACAAGCGGTGTCCGGACAGCCTCGGACTCGATGTCGAGACCGCGTTCGACATCCTGCTGGCGGCCGGCGCCCGGGACGAGGTGATGATCCGCAGGGCGGTCGACTGGCTCGCCTCGGTGGCCACCCCTGAAGGCGCGGTGGCGATGGCATCGCCGGTGATCGAGAACTATCCGCGCGCCTCACATATGAGCGAGTGGACCTATGAGCCGGGGCTCAACCCGACCGCCGGTCTCGTTGGCCGGCTGCACAAACTCGGCGTCGAGCACCCGTGGCGCTCGTTGGCCGGCTCGTGGTGCGCCGCCCAGTTGCGGGACGGTCTGCCGACTGACGCGCACTCGCTGCACGAGGCGCTGGAGTTCCTGGAGCACACCGGCGACATCGACCTCGAGCGGATCCGCGACTGGCTCCCCAAGCTGTCGCACTACCGTGCAGATGCCGCCGATCCGTCGTACGGCGTGACGCCCTTGCAGCTCGCGCCGACCCCGGACAGCGTGTGGGCCGGCCTGTTCACGTCGGAGCAGTTGGACGCACACCTCGACCGCCTGGTCGCAGACCAGCAACCCGACGGCGGCTGGGCCATCACCTGGGAACCGCCGGGGCAGGCGGCGACACTGGAGTATCGGGGGATCGTGACGGTTGGTGCGCTGCGAACGCTGAAGGCCTACAACCGGTTGTGAATCAGGCGGTCGGCCAGCTCGGTGCGGGTGTAGAGGACGACGCGGCCGGCGCGGGCTCGGGCGACCAGGCCGTTCGCGTGCAGGGTCGCGAGGTGCTGCGAGATCGCGCTCGGGCTGACCTGCCGGCGGCGAGCCAGCTCGATCGTGGATGTCGGGGTGTCGAGGGCCGTCAGCAAGTCGGCCCGCGGGCTACCGAGCAGGTCGGCCAAAGCGCTGAGGGTTGGCGCCGGCCGGCTCTCCCAGAGCGTGCCGATACCGCGCGCCGGGTAGGCCACGGTCGGCGGACCATCGGGGTCGAGCGGGCCGATCGTGTGCTTGGCGAACAGCGTCGGGACCAGCCAGAGACCGCGGCCGCTCACATCGCTCTCGTAGCTCAGCTGGTACGACGAGATCCGCAAGCGCAATCGCCCGTTCGACCACTCGACGCTCGGATCCAAGCCGGTCAGTACGGCGGCAGCGCCTTCCCGCGCGAGGACTTGGGCCCGGTGGATCATGTCGGCTTCGAGCAAGGACCGCATCCGCGGCCACTGCGGTTCGATGGCGAGTTCCCAGTAGGCGGCGATCGCCGTACAGATGCGATCGCGCAGGCGGCGGGGTTGGTCGTCGAGGACGGCAGGGAGCGGTCGGCCGGCGTACGCGCGGATCACGTCGGCTGCTGCTTGCCGGGGTGGGGTGCGGCGGATCTGGGCGAGCTCGTCGGCGATGTCGGTCAGGGGTGACGACGGACGCGGGGTCAGGAAGTCCGGCAACCACTGGAGCTCTGGGGTGACCAGAGCCAGCAGGAGTTCGCGGTCCGGATGGTTCTCGAGGAGCAGGTGGGTCCGCCGAATCCAGGGCAGGTGCAGGACATGGGCGGCCGGGTCGGTCAGCGCCCACAGACTGGTCGCGGTTTCGAGCAGCGGCGAGCAGGCGAAGCGCATGCCGGCGAGGTCGTCGACGCCGAGCCGGTAGGTGATCATTAAGGCATAGGCTAACTTTCTGGTGCCGGGTCCGCCGGCTGCCGTTCGCTGGTCGGTATGAGAGAGATCCGCCTGGTGTCCCGTCCGACCGGCTTCCCGACCGCGTCGAACTTCGAGATCGTCCCCTCGCCGCCGATCGAACTGCTGCCTGGTACGGCGCTGGTCGAGAACCTCTGGCTGTCCGTCGACCCGTACATGCGGGAGATGATGGACTCGGCCGAGTGGTGGCCGGTCGGGGCGGCGGGCGAGGGCCGGGCGCTCGGCCGGGTGGCGCAGAGCCTGACCCCGGCGTACGACGTCGGCACCATCGTGTTCCACACCCAGGGCTGGCGGACCCATGCAGTGGTCACGCCTTCGAACAGCCGCCGGATCGACCCCGTGCCCGGCGTACCGCTCTCCGCGCACTTGGGGATCCTCGGTGGGACCGGGCTCAGTGCCTACGTCGGTCTGAAGCGTGTTCTGCAGCTGCAGTCTGGGGAGACGTTGTTCGTCTCGGCCGCGGCCGGCGGTGTCGGTACAGCGGCCGCCCGGATCGCGCGGTTGCTCGGGGTCGGCCGGATCATCGGGAGTACCGGATCTGCCGCGAAGGCGAAGTGGCTGACGACCGAGGTGGGATTCGACGCGGCGCTGAACTACCGCGACGGTTCGCTGGTCGAGCAGTTGGCCGCGGCGGCGCCGGACGGAATCGACCTGTACCTGGACAACGTCGGCGGAGAGCACCTCGCGGCGGCGATCGACGTACTGAAGCCGGGTGGCCGGATCGCGTGGTGCGGCGCGATCTCGACGTACAACGGTGATTCGCCGGTCGCGCCACGCAACTTGTTCGACATCGTCGGCAAGGAGCTACGGCTGGAAGGCTTCCTGGTCCGGAACAACCTCGACCTCCGCCCCGAACTGATCGACTTCCTGACTCCCCAGCTGCAGTCGGGAGCGGTGGTCTCCGACGAGACGGTCGTGACCGGCTTCGAGCACACGGTCGACGCCTTCCTCGCCATGCTCCGCGGCGAGAACACCGGCAAGATGCTCGTCCAGCTGTAGCTAACGACAGGAGGTACAGGGCTGCGGCGACGTTTGTGCGGCGGCTTCAGGCGGGCGCGGCGGTCTACGTATACGACTACTACCTGTCGTTAGCGACGGTCAGGCGGATTCGGCGGGGTGTTCTACCTGGCGGTCGCCCCATTGGGTGAGGAGGCCCCGGGCTATTTCGAGGTCTTCGCGGAGGGAGCGGTCGGTCAAGTCGTCGGGGAGGGCGGCCAGGGCGTCGGTGAGCCAGGGGGCGATGGCGGCGGGGGCAAGGTCGTCGGGGGTGAGGCCGGTCAGGCGGATGGCACGGACGGCGGTGACTAGCTCGCAGGAGATGACTTCGCGGAGGGCGTCCAGGAGCTGGGCGGTCAGTACGGCGGCTTGGGGCGCGAAGCTGGCGTGGTGTTCGGCGCCGCGGGACAGGGTGGCGGTACCGAGGGTGGCCGGCTGGGCCGACGATCGGACGGCGGCCAGGGCGTCGTGGGCGACGTACTCGATCATCATCACGCCGGAGCTGGCCTCGGCGCCGCTGGCCAGGAAGCGGCTCAGGCCGGTGAAGTCCGGGTCGACCAGGTTGGCGACACGGGACGTCGAGAGCGTCGCGACGCTGTGCAGGCTGAGGCGGAGCGAGTCGAGGGCGAGGGCGATCGGCATCGCGTGCCAGTTGCCGTTGTGCAGCACGGTGTCGCCGGCCACCAGGGGGTTCTCCGCGGAGGCGTTGATGTCGATCCGCAGACTGTTGCCTAGGGCATCCACATGGTCGACGGCCGGGCCGAGTACCTGGGCGAACGCGCGGAGGCCGAATGGGTCCTGGATCCGCGCCGGCGGGAGCGGGAGGCCGTCCAGCAGGCCGCGCATCCGGCGGGCGACCCGGACCTGGCCCGGTTGCGGACGGGCCTCGTGGACGCGGACGTCGTACACCTCGGAATTGCCGCGCAGGGCGACATGCGAGAGTGCGCCGACCAGGGGTACGACGTTGATCAGGGTGGCCGCCTCGACGTACGCGAGGCAGCATTCGGCAAGCGTGAGTGCGTTGCTCGACAGCAACGGCAGCGCGCTGGTGCCGTCGATAACAGCACCCAGGGCGAGCCCCAGCTCCGCGAGTGGCCCGAGGTCGCCGGTACCGATCGCGCCACCGCGATGCAGGTCCGGGAGTTCGTCATCGTTGAGCAGGGCAACGATCGCGTCAGCGACCGCCGGTTCGAGACCGGAGCCACCGGAGGCCAGCTGGTTGATCCGGATCAGCAGACCGAGCCGAATGACGTCCTTCGGGTACGACGTCGTACCGGTCGTGGAGTGTGATCCCAGCAGGCGCGCGCCGTGCTCAGGGTCCGAGGTGAGGACGTCGCGGTTCGCGCCGACGCCGGTGGTTCGCCCGTAGACGGGCCGGCGACTCGCCACCTCGGCGACTGCCACGGCCGACTCGTGCATCCGCTTCCGCGCGTCGTCACCCAGCCGCACCGCGGTCCGCCGCTGCGCCAATGCGACGGCTTCCAACGGCGCCAACCCACCCCCGGACAGCTCCACCGGCTCCATTGCCCCAGTGTGAGACCGCCCACGCCGTCGGAGTAAGCGCCGCGCCTGGATCGATGTCTGAAATCCGAGACGTCATCGGCCGGGCAAAGCGAAAGGGCCCACCCCGCCCCGGGTGAGCCCTTGCGCTGCTTGTGGTTACAGCTGGCCGTAACGCTTCTTGAACTTCTCCACGCGGCCCTGGGTGTCCATCACGCGCTGGTTACCCGTGTAGAACGGGTGGCTGGCGGACGAGATCTCCACGTCGACGACGGGATAGGTGTTCCCGTCGTGCCAGACGATCGTCTCGGTGCTCGCGCGGGTCGAACCGGTCAGGAAGCTGAAGTTGCCGGACTTGTCCCGGAAGACGACCCGGCGGTAGTCGGGGTGGATGTCTTTCTTCATGCTGCACTACTTCCTTCCAGATAAGGGGCGAACGGGTCGGTCAGTGGATGAACCGCTTCGTCCGCACGCAGGACACAACCGTCGAGGCGTGCCGTTAATTCCCGGGTGTCGAGACCGACGCCGGTGATGGAGAGGTACGACGCCCGGTCGCCGTACTCGGGGTGCCAGACGAGTGCCGACCGGGCCTGGTGCTGCTGACCGACACCGGTCCAGCGGTCGGCGGGGAGGTCCGCCAGCCACGGACCCAGTACGCCGATGGAGATGTTGGTGCCGAAGCTGTCCCAGCTCAGGCGATTGCGGTGCTGGGTCGCGATCCAGACGGTTCCGCGGCCGCGCGCCGTACCGGTCACCAGATCCTCGAGCACCTCGTAAAGCCGCTCGGGATGGAACGGGCGCTCGGACTGCCAAACGAGAGTTTGTACGGCGCCATCGTCGTTCAGTGGTGCAGTAATAGAGCCAGGCTCGGTGCGGGTCTCGGCTGCGTCCGGATCATGCAGCCGTACGGCGAGGAGCCCCGCCGGCGTGGTCTGCACGCGGGCCTGCGGGTTGATCGCCTGGATCAAAGCTTTTGCGGTCGCGTCTTCGGTGCTCAGTACGACGGCGTCCGCGTACTCGATCTGACGTGCAACCACCTCCGCGATGACGCGACCGTCCTCGGCTGCGGTCGCGATCCCACGATCCTGGATGAACTGGTCGCCGGTGAGGTCGTCGACCACGGTCGCTGTGTCGGCCGCCGCGATCACCACATCGACCCGCAGCTCGTCCTCGCGGGCAATCTCCTCGGCCAGCGACTGCGTGTCCCCGGCACCGGGCACCGACACGATCGCAACGCCGTACCGGTCGACGGCGGCGATGCTGTTCAGCAGTTGCACCAGCGATCCACGCATCGCACACGACACGCACGGGTGCCCCATCCGGATCGTCTCCTGGTCGATCACCCCGGCCGCCGTCCGCGCGATCCGGACGACCGCGCCACTCGGCAGGTCGCTCACGTCGTACTCGATCAGGACGCCGGTGGAACCCGCGGCGGCCAGCAGGTTCGCACCCACGGCACCTCGGAATCCCTCGTCGACACCGGTCAGCAGGGTCACCGGCAGCATCCGCACTCCCACCTTATTGAAAATGATTACCAGTACAAGGTACACTGTGTGCCGTACTTGAGGAAAGGAACAGCATGGCCAAGCACAACGAACTCCGGCCGATCGTCAAGCTCCGCAGCACGGCGGGCACCGGCTTCACCTATGTAACGCGGAAGAACCGCCGGAACAATCCCGACCGGCTGGTCATCCGCAAGTACGACCCCAAGCTCCGCCAGCACGTCGACTTCCGCGAGGAGCGCTGATGGCGAAAACCAGCAAGATCGCCAAGAACGAACAGCGCAAACGCACCGTCGCCCTGTACGCGGACCGTCGCGCCGAGCTCAAACGCATCATCGCGGCCCCGGCCTCCTCCTCCGAGGAGCGGACAGCCGCCCAGTTGAAGCTCCAGAAGCTCCCCCGCGACGCGAGCCCCATCCGCATCCGCAACCGAGACGTCGCCGACGGCCGCCCCCGCGGCTACCTCCGCAAAGCCGGCATCTCCCGAGTCCGCTTCCGCACCATGGCCCACCGAGGCGAACTCCCCGGGATCACCAAGTCCTCCTGGTAATTCCCGGCGGCGCGCGACGTGGATGCCGCGCACCCCGGGTCCCGACGGCCCTCCGAGCTCAGGTGGCTCGGAGGGCCGTCGTATGCGTACAGAAGGACTGGTGATAGGTCACGTCCGGCAGCCGGACCTGACTGTCGGCACGCCTGCGACCCGCCAGAAGCGGGCGCCCTGTACCCGTCCTTCTGTACGCCGATCAGCCGTGGAGGCGTCTGGTGAGGGCGTTGGCGGCTTGGCGGAGGCGGTGGGTCAGGTGGAGGCGGTCGGCGGGGGTCAGGGCGTCGGTGCGGAAGGTGACGGAGATAGCGGCGGCTGGGTGGCCGGCGTGGTCGAGGGCTGCGGCGGCCAGGGAGGAGACGCCGGGGGTGATGTGGCCTTCTTCGTAGGCGTAACCCTGGCGTTTCTCCTCGGCCAGCAGGCGGCGGAGTTGGGTGAGCGACTCGGGGCCTTTGTCGGTACGGCGGACGAAGGACTCGTTGGTGGGGAAGAGGGCGCGGACCTGGGCCGGGGGGAGTTCGGCGAGGAGGGCTCGGCCGGAGGCGGTGAGGGTGGCGGGGAGGCGGACGCCGACGTCGGTGACGAGGGTGACGGGGCGTGGGGGCTGTTCTTTCAGGAGATAGACGAGTTCGCGACCGTGCAGGACGCCCAGGTGGGCGGTTTGGCCGAGCTCGGCGACCAGTTGGCCGAGCAGGGGGCGGGCCAGGCGTTCCAGCGGGTCGTGGCGGAGGTAGGCGGAGCCGATCTCGAAGGCGGCGACGCCGAGGCCGTAGCGCTTCTCCTCGGGGAGGTGGACGACGAAGCTCTCGTCCATCATTGCCCGGAGCAAGTGGTACGTCGATGAGCGCGGCAGGCCGACCGCGGAGGCGATGCGCTCCATCGGTACCGGACCAGGTTGGGTCGCCAGGAACGTCAGCACCCGCAGGGTGCGGGTCGAGGCGGGAACGTTGCCGCTCACAACGGCAGGGTAACCGGCCTGTCTCAGATTCCGGACGATTGCCGAGCCGAATTCTTTCCAGAGCCTCGGCGCAGCCGCGACCGCAGCACTTCGCCCACCACCGCGAAGGCGAACAAACCACCCGCGATCGGCCAGTCGAAGTAGTCGTCACCGGACAGTAGAAAGCCGACGGCGAGCGACAGGGCCAGGAAGACCAGCAGGGTCAGCGCGAGCCGGATCACAGCTCCTTCTCCGCGGTCCAGGCCGAGTCGGCGACCCGGTAGCCGAGCCATTCGTTGACCGCCAGCATCGGCTTGTTGCCCGCATCGTTGCCCGTATACGCCCGCACCAGCCCGGCATCGCGGGCACGCCCGAGGGCGACCGCCTTCACGAGCTTGGCCAGACCGCGGCCGCGAGCGGCCGGAATGGTTCCGGTGAGCGCCGACCAGGTCACCTTCCGCGACGGATCCGCGGTCGTGGTGGAGAACGCCAGTACCTCGTCACCGTCCAGTACGGCGATGCTCAGGTCGCGCCGCAGTTCCGGGTGATTCCACTCGACGGCGAACCATTCGTCGTACGGCGGCGCTGCCGACAATCCGCTCGGATCACCATGAGCGACCGCGACCGTGGCCTGCCAGATCTGCTCCGGCTGTACGGCGTTGTAGTCGACCACCCGTAGTCCGTCCGGGACGGGTGGTGCAGCCGGTACGGCGTTCAGTTCCGCCTGCGAGTGGCTGAGTTCCCGGCCGATGGTGAAGCCGCGCTGGGTGGCGAAGTCCCGCGAGTCGTCCGCGACCACCACCAGCAGTCGGGCTGCGCCGGCCTCGACCGATTGCGTGGTGATGCGGTCGAGCAGCGCGGATCCGATGCCCTGCCCGCGGTACGACGGGAGCACCTGCACGGTGATCCGCACCCGCGGCGCCACCGCATCCGGGGCCGACAGGTAGATGTTGCCGTACCCCACGATCTCCGAACCGTTCGCCGCGACCAGCACCACCCGGTTCGGGTTGTTTCGCAGGCCTGCCTCGACACCCCGCGCCGTCATCACCAGATGCGGCATCGCCGCTGCCCAGACCGCCGCAATCCCGACCGCATCCTCCGGCACCGCCGTCCGGATCTCGAACACCATGCACACACCGTAATCCCGCCCCAGTCCACCCCGCCCGTGCCCGTTTGCTGGGTTAACCCACCGACTGGGAGGTTCCCCTACCGGATTACCGGGTGGGAACCTCCGATGTGATGGGTGCACCCACCAAATGGGACTGGGATGTCTCGGGTTTGAGACGGAACTGAGGGGGGATCGGGTGTCCAGGGGTGGCTGGACGCGGTGCAATGAGCAGGTGGATGAGAGCAGCGGCACGGTGATCGTGGGAGTCGGCGCGTTGACGGCGGCTGAGGTTGTGGCGGTGGCGCGCGGCGGGGCTCAGGTCCGGATCAGTGATCAGGCGCTCGAGGAGATCGCGAAGTCGCGGGTCGTGATCGAGGGCTTGGCGCACGCGGACACACCGCACTACGGGGTCTCCACCGGCTTCGGAGCGCTGGCGACGCGGCACATTGCGCCGGAGTTGCGGGCCCAGTTGCAGCGCAGCTTGGTTCGGTCGCACGCTGCTGGGTCGGGCCCTGAGGTCGAGACCGAGGTTGTCCGTGCGCTCGCACTGCTCAGGTTGTCCACGCTGTGCACCGGTCGCACCGGGGTGAAGGTCGAGACGGCTCAGGCGTACGCCGGTCTGTTGAACGCGAAGCTCACTCCGGTCGTGCACGAGTACGGCAGCCTCGGTTGTTCCGGCGATCTCGCGCCGCTCTCGCATGTCGCCCTCGCGGTGATGGGTGAAGGTCAGGTTCGCGATGCCGACGGCAACCTTCGGGACGCCGGCGAGGCCCTGCAAGCGCATGGCCTCCAGCCGGTGACACTGGCCGAGAAGGAAGGTCTCGCGCTGATCAACGGCACCGACGGCATGCTCGGCATGCTGGTGCTCGCGCTCGCCGACCTCGACAGACTCGTGAAGACCGCCGACATCGCCGCCGCGATGAGCGTCGAGGGGCAGCTCGCCACCGACCGTGTCTTCGCCGCCGACCTGCAGGCCCTGCGTCCGCAGCTCGGCCAAGCGGCCGCCGCGGCCAACCTGCGCACGATCCTCACGGACAGCGGCATCGTGGCCAGCCACCGCGGACCCGACTGCAACCGAGTCCAGGACGCCTACTCCCTCAGATGTTCGCCCCAGGTCCACGGCGCCGTCCGTGACACCGCGGCCCACGCCGCCACCATCGCCGACCGCGAACTCGCCGCCGCGATCGACAACCCCGTCGTACTCGCTGATGGCCGCGTCGAGTCGAACGGCAACTTCCACGGCGCCCCGGTCGGCTACGTCCTCGACTTCCTCGCGATCGCCGTGGCAGACCTGGCGAGCATCAGCGAACGCCGTACCGATCGCTTCCTCGACGTGGCCCGCAACCACGGCCTGAACGCCTTCCTGGCCGACGATCCCGGGGTCGACAGCGGCCACATGATCGCGCAGTACACGCAGGCCGCGATCGTCTCCGAGCTGAAGCGGCTCGCCGTACCGGCCAGTGTCGACTCGATCCCGAGCAGCGCGATGCAGGAGGACCACGTCTCGATGGGCTGGTCGGCCGCACGCAAGCTGCGCCGGTCGATCGACGGACTCCAGCGGGTGCTCGCGATCGAGATCCTGACCGCCGCCCGCGCCCTCGACCTGCGTGCGCCACTCACCCCCTCCCCGGCCACGGCCGCCGTCCGCGATGCCCTGAGGCAGTACGTCGAGGGGCCGGGGACCGACCGTCATCTGGCACCGGAGATCGAGCACTCCGTCCAATTCGTTGCCAATGGCACCTACCTCACCACTGCCGAGGCCGTCACCGGCCCGCTCAACTGAGAAAGGCTGGATCACCCATGTCCGGACCCCGTCCTGTGCGCGCCGCCCGCGGTACCACGCTGACCGCGCGCGGCTGGCAGCAGGAAGCCGCGCTGCGGATGCTGCAGAACAACCTCGACCCCGAGGTGGCCGAGCACCCCGACGAGCTGGTCGTGTACGGCGGTTCGGGGAAGGCGGCCCGGGACTGGAACTCGTTCGACGCGATGGTCCGGACCCTGACGAACCTGAAGGCCGACGAGACCATGCTGGTCCAGTCGGGCCGGCCGGTCGGCGTCATGCAGACCCACGAATGGGCTCCGCGGGTGCTGATCGCGAACTCGAACCTGGTCGGCGACTGGGCCACCTGGGAGGAGTTCCGCAAGCTCGAGGCGATGGGTCTGACCATGTACGGCCAGATGACGGCCGGCTCGTGGATCTACATCGGGACCCAGGGCATCCTGCAGGGCACCTATGAGACCTTCGCCGCGGTCGGTGCGAAGAAGTTCGGTGGCTCGCTGGCCGGGACGATCACGCTGACCGCGGGACTCGGTGGCATGGGCGGCGCGCAGCCGCTGGCCGTCACGATGAACGACGGTGTCGCGATCTGCATCGACGTGGACTCCACCCGGATCGACCGGCGGATCGAGCACCGCTACCTCGACGTACGGGCGTCTTCTGTCGACGAGGCGCTGACCCTTGCCGAAGAAGCGCGTAAGGCGCGGCGGCCGTTGTCGATCGGTGTGCTGGGGAACGCGGCCACGATCGTCCCGGACCTGCTGCAGCGCGGCGCGCCGATCGACATCGTCACCGACCAGACCTCGGCGCACGACCCGCTGATGTACCTGCCCGTGGGGATCGACTTCGACGACTGGGTGACCGCTCGGGAGAAGGACCCGGCCGGCTTCACCGAGCGCGCGCAGGAGTCGATGGCGCGGCACGTCGAGGCGATGGTCGGGTTCCAGGACGCCGGTTCCGAGGTGTTCGACTACGGCAACTCGATCCGCGACGAGGCCCGCAAGGCCGGGTACTCGCGGGCGTTCGAGTTCCCCGGGTTCGTTCCGGCGTACATCCGGCCGTTGTTCTGTGAGGGCAAGGGCCCGTTCCGGTGGGCGGCGCTGTCGGGGAACCCGGCGGACATCGCCAAGACCGACCAGGCGATTCTCGATCTGTTCCCGGACAACGAGCACCTGACCCGCTGGATCAAGATGGCCGGGGAGCGGGTCGCCTTCCAGGGCCTGCCGGCGCGCATCTGCTGGCTGGGTCAGGGCGAGCGGGACAAGGCTGGGGTGCGGTTCAACGACATGGTCGCTTCGGGTGAGCTCGAAGCGCCGATCGTGATCGGCCGGGACCACCTGGACACCGGCAGTGTGGCCTCGCCGTACCGCGAGACCGAAGGAATGCTCGACGGCTCGGACGCGATCGCGGACTGGCCGTTGCTGAACGCGATGGTGAACGTCTCGTCCGGCGCGTCGTGGGTGTCGATCCACCACGGCGGCGGGGTCGGGATCGGCCGGTCCATCCATGCCGGCCAGGTATCGGTTGCCGATGGCACCGACCTCGCCCGGCAGAAGCTGGAGCGCGTGCTCACCAACGACCCGGCCATGGGCGTGATCCGCCATGTCGACGCCGGATACGACAGTGCAGAACGAGTCGCCGCCGAACGTGGGGTCCGGATTCCGATGCAGGAGTCCTGAGTACCGGCCGTAACCCTATCGTTGTGGTGCACTTTCCCGCGGACCGAGATTCCCCCGATCGGGTGGAATCGTCGGTTCGGTCCGCTAGGGTCATTCGGGCGACCGACGACAAGCGCGAAGGGGCGCCATGATCGAGTTCGAGGACGTCACCAAGCGGTATCCGGACGGCACTGTGGCCGTCGACAACCTGTCCCTGCGGATCCCCAGCCATCAGATCACCGTGTTCGTCGGCCCGTCCGGCTGCGGCAAGACCACGTCGCTGCGGATGATCAACCGCACCATCGAGCGCACCAGCGGCACGATCTCGATCGATGGCGAGGACATCAACAGCAAGGACGCCGTCACGTTGCGGCGGGGGATCGGCTACGTCATCCAGAACGCCGGCCTGTTCCCGCACAAGACCGTGGTGGAGAACGTCGCCACCGTGCCGAAGCTGCTCGGCTGGGACAAACGCAAAGCCCGCAGTACGGCGATGGAGCTGCTCGAGCGGGTCGGTCTCGACCTCAGACTCGCGGAGCGGTATCCCGCCCAGCTGTCCGGGGGCCAGCAGCAACGAGTCGGCGTCGCCCGCGCCCTGGCCGCGGACCCGATCATCATGCTGATGGACGAGCCGTTCAGTGCCGTCGACCCGATCGTGCGCCACCAGTTGCAGGAGGAGTTGCTCCGGCTGCAGCGCGATATCGGCAAGACGATCGTGTTCGTCACGCACGACATCGACGAAGCGATCAAGCTCGGTGACCACGTCGCCGTACTGCGGGTGGGTGGGAAGCTGGCCCAGTTCGCACCGCCGGCCGAGCTGCTCGCGAACCCGGTCGACGAGTTCGTCGAGAACTTCATCGGCAAGGACCGCGGTTACCGTGCGCTGACATTCGTGACCGCCGAGGAGCTGCAGCTGACCGACGTACCGGCCGAGCTGCGGCGGGCCGAGGACGGGTCGCCGAAGGGCTGGGTGAACGGATCGGGCGAGCTCGAGCCGGTGGGCGCGACCTTCCAGCGGGGTGACTCGCTACGCGCCGCCCTCGACGCCGTACTGACGTCACCGGTCGGCCAAGGCGTCTGCGTCGACGAAGCAGGCAAGGCAGTCGGCGTCATCTCGTACGCCACCCTCACCGATTCTCTCCGCCCATGACCTGGGTAGGCGACAACTCGGCGCTGATCTGGGAGCAGCTGCGGGAGCATCTTTATCTGGCGCTGATCCCGATGGTGCTCGGGCTGCTCATCTCACTGCCGCTCGGGTACGTCGCGACGCGGTTCAGCTGGTTGGCGAATCCGCTGGTGGCTCTGGGTGGCGTGCTGTACTCGCTGCCGTCGATCGCATTGTTCATCGTGCTGCCGGCCATCCTCGGGACGCAGATCCTGTCGCCGGTCAACATCATCGTGGCGCTCACCATCTACGCGGTCTCACTGCTGATCCGGAACGTGATCGACGGACTCCGCTCCGTGCCCGAGGAAGTGCTGCAGGCCGCAGTGTCGGTGGGCTATGGAACCCTGCGAAGAGTGCTGACCGTCGACCTGCCGATCGCGATCCCGGTGATCTTCACCGGTCTGCGGGTCGTCACGGTCGCGAACATCTCGATGGTCAGCGTCGGCGCGATCATCGGCATCGGCGGGTTCGGTGAGCTGTTCACCACCGGCTTCCAGCAGGACTTCCTGACACCGATCGTGGTCGGTGTCGTGCTGTCGCTCGCGTTGGCGCTGTTGTGTGACATCGCGCTGGTCGGGCTGCAGCGGGTGCTGACGCCGTGGGCGCGAGTGATCTCGCCGGTGAAGGAGGCGACCACATGATCCAGGGCCTCTTCGACTTCCTCGGTGATCCGGTCAACTGGCGGGGTGCCGAGGGCATCCCCACCCGGCTGGTCGAGCACCTGGCCTTCACCTTCGTGTCGCTCCTGATCGCCGCGGTGATCGCGTTCCCGATCGGTCTGCTGATCGGGCACACCCGGCGCGGTGCCTTCATCGCGATCAACACCGTGAACGCGTGGCGCGCGCTGCCGACCCTCGGTCTGCTGACCCTGATCGTGCTGCTGATCGGTATCGGGCAGGTGCCGGTGATCATCGCGCTGGTGGTGCTCGGCATCCCGCCGATCCTCGCTTCGACGTACGCCGGAGTCTCGGGTGTCGACCGGAACACGATCGACGCGGCTCGCGGGATGGGGATGACCGGGCGCGAGATCCTCACCAAGGTGGAGATCCCGATCGCGCTGCCGCTGATCATCTCCGGGCTGCGCAGCGCGACGCTGCAGATCGTGTCCACCGCGACAGTCGCCGCGTACGTCGCCCTCGGCGGCCTCGGGCGGTACGTCATCGACGGACTCGGTGTGCGGGACTTCCCGCAGATGCTGGTCGGCGCCGTACTGGTTGCGCTGCTCGCGATCGTGCTCGACCTCGTCTTCGCCCTGATCGGGCGTTATGCAGTCTCGGCCGGCCTCACCGGCCGGCTGCGGAAGAACGTCAACACCTCGACTGCACCGGCACCGGCCGGCGCGAGCTGAGAACGGACCCTGGAGGATCCCGTGTTCAGAAGAAGCTTCATCCGCAGTGCCATCGCCGCATCGGCGGTCTTCGCCCTCGCGGCCTGCGGAGGCGGTAACGGCGACCCGCTGGCCGGTGGTGGCGACGCCGGCGACGCCGACGCACCGGCCAAGATCGACTCGATCACGGTCGGCTCGGCCAACTTCGCCGAGAGCCAGGTGCTGGCCGAGATCTACGGGCAGGCGCTGGCGGCCAAGGGCATCAAGGTGACCAAGAAACTCAACATCGGCGCCCGCGAGGTCTACATGGCCGCCATCCAGGACAAGTCGATCGACCTGCTCCCGGAGTACACCGGGGCGACGCTGACCTACTTCAAGAAGGACGCGACCGAGAACGAGGCCGAGGCCGTCTACAAGGCGATCCCGGGCGTGCTGCCGAAGGGCCTGGAGGTGCTGGACAAGTCGCCGGCTGCCGACGAGGACGCGATCGTGGTGACCAAGGCGACCGCCGACAAGTACAACCTGAAGTCGATCGCGGACCTGAAGCCGGTCGGCAAGGAACTGGTGGCCGGCGGTGGTCCGGAGTTCAAGACCCGCAAGTCGGGTGTGGCCGGGATGAAGGATGTCTACGGCGTCGAGTTCAAGGAGTTCAAGTCGCTCGACCCGGGTGGTCCGCTGAGCCTGAAGGCGCTGCTGGACAACCAGATCCAGGTCACCCAGTTCTTCACCACGCAGTCCTACATCAAGGACAACAACCTGGTCTCGCTCGAGGACCCGGAGCACATCCACCTGCCGAACAACATCGTTCCGCTGATCCGCACCGACCACAAGAGCCCCGACGTGGTGACCACCCTGAACGCGATCCAGGCCAAGCTCACCACGGAGGGCCTGACCGACCTCGTCAAGCGCGTCGACGTCGGCAAGGAGAGCGCCGACGCGGTGGCCAAGGACTGGCTGTCGAAGAACCCGCTGTCTTGAGCTTCGAAAACCTGTGGCGGGACCAGTCCGCCATCGGGCGAGACGCCGAAACCGGCGGCTACACCCGAGGCGGCTGGACCCCCACCGAACGCGAAGCCACCAGCTGGTTCCTGGACCAGTGCGCCACTCGAGGCCTGACAGTCGAATCCGACGGCATCGGCAACCTCATCGCTTGGTGGGGTGCGGAGAGCGGACCTGGTGTGGTGACCGGAAGTCACCTTGATTCGGTGATTGATGGGGGTGCTTATGACGGGCCGCTGGGCGTGGTCTCGGCGCTGGCGGCTGTGGATTTGTTGCGGGCTCAGGGCTTCTCGCCTTCCGTCCCTATTGGGGTTGGGGCGTTTGTAGAGGAGGAGGGGTCCCGGTTCGGGATGCCTTGTCTGGGCTCGCGGATTGCGACCGGCGTCCTGTCGGCCGAGAAGGCCTTGGCGTTGACGGATCGGCAGGGGGTCTCGCTGGCCGCGGCGTTGGAAGCTGCGGGGACTGATCCTTCGGGGGTTGGACCTTCGCCGTTGCTCGACCAGATGAGCACTTTCGTCGAACTCCACGTCGAGCAAGGACGCGGACTGACAGCACCAGTAGGCGTCGCGAGTTCGATCTGGCCGCACGGCAGGTACCGGTTCACGTTCGAGGGTGAGGCCAACCATGCCGGGACCACCTTGATGGAGGACCGGCACGACCCGATGCTCACGTATGCGATGACCGCGCTCGCCGCGAACAAACAGGCCCGGCTCGCCGGTGCCCGCGCCACGTTCGGGCGGCTGTCCATCGAGCCGAACGGGACGAACGCCGTACCGTCCCGCGTGATCGCCTGGCTGGACGCCCGTGCCGCCGACACCGCCACCCTGGAATCGTTGCTGGCAGCAATCACCAGGCAAGCCGTGGAGCGCGCCGAACGCGACGGTACGACGGTCGCCGTCGTACCGGAGTCCGTGTCCCCGATCGTCGACTTCCCGGCCGGCCTTCGCGACCGCCTGGTCGGCGTACTGGGCGGTGCGCCCGTGCTCCCGACCGGCGCCGGCCACGACGCCGGGGTGTTCTCAGCGGCCGGGATCCCGACCGCCATGCTCTTCGTGCGCAACCCGACCGGCATCTCGCATTCGCCGGCCGAGTTCGCCGAAGAGGACGACTGTCTGGCCGGCGTCGAGGCGCTGGCCGCCGTACTGAAGGATCTCGCGCAGTGACGTCGTACTGGTGTTCCACCGCACTCCTCCCCACCGGCGTCGCCTCGAGTGTCCTGGTGACCGTGGCCGACGGCCGCATCACCGCGGTCTCGGTTGGCGCACAACCCGGCGACGCCGTGAGGCTGGGCGGCTTGGTGCTGCCCGGGCTGGCGAACTGCCACAGCCACGCGTTCCACCGTGCGCTCCGAGGGCGCACCCAGACCGAGCGCGGCACCTTCTGGACCTGGCGTGAGCAGATGTACGCCGTTGCGTCCGCGCTCACGCCGGATTCGTACTACGACCTCGCCCGCGCCGTGTACGGCGAGATGCTGCTCGCCGGGATCACCGCGGTCGGGGAGTTCCACTACCTGCACCACGCGCCGGGCGGCCGCCGGTACGACGACCCGAACGCGATGGGTGCGGCCCTGATCGCGGCCGCGCAGGATGTCGGGCTGCGGATCACCCTGCTCGACACCTGTTACATCGCGGGTGGAATCGACCAGCCGCTCAACGAGGTTCAGCAGCGGTTCAGCGACGGTGATGCCGCGTCCTGGGCTGCTCGGGTCTCCGCGCTGAAGGGTGCGGACGATGTGGTGATCGGTGCGGCCGCGCATTCGGTCCGCGGGGTACCGCAGGACCAGCTCGGGGCGGTTGCTTCCGCGTTTCCCGACGTACCGCTGCATATTCATTTGTCCGAGCAGGTCGCCGAGAACGCGGCCTGCCTCGAGGCTTACGGGCGGACTCCGTCGCAGGTGCTCGACGAGGCCGGGTTCCTGAGCGGCCGGACGAGCGCGATCCACGCGACGCACCTGACTCCGGTTGATGTTGGTCTGCTCGGGAGTTCCGCGACGTACTCGTGTTTCTGCCCGACCACCGAGCGCGATCTCGCCGACGGCATCGGCCCGTCGGTGGCACTGCGCGACGCCGGTTCGCGGCTGACGTTGGGGTCGGACAGTCATGCGGTGATCGATCTGTTCGAGGAGATGCGCGCGGTCGAGCTGGATGAGCGGCTGGCATCGCAGGAACGCGGTCACTGGTCCGCCCCGGAGCTCTTCACCGCAGCAACCGTGGATGGTCACCGTTCGATCGGTTTCGCCGACGCCGGCGCGATCGAGGTAGGCGCTCGTGCCGACCTGGTCGCGGTCCGCCTGGACAGCATTCGTACGGCGGGGACCGGCGGAACCGTGGAGACCGCAGTCTTCGCCGCATCGGCTGCCGACGTCACCGACGTGGTGTCGGGCGGACGGCATCTCGTTGCTGAAGGCAAGCATGCTCGCCTGGATGCGCCAGCCGAGCTGGCGGCCTCGATCGCAGTGGTGACCACATGACGCTGTCGGCCACGGAATTGGACTGGTGACTTCATGACTACTCTGCTCGTGACCGGGATCGGTTCGCTCGTCACCAACGACCCTGCGCGGGGTGGGTTGCTCGGCGAGATTCTCGATGCGGCGCTGGTGATCGAGGGCAGCAAGATTGCGTGGGTCGGTTCGCGGACCGATGCGCCTGCTGCCGACAACGCGATCGACGTGGCCGGGCGGGCCGTGATCCCGGGGTTCGTGGACTCGCATTCGCATCTTGTTTTCGCGGGGGACCGGGCCGAGGAGTTCGCGGCCCGGATGAGCGGGACGCCGTACTCGGCAGGTGGGATCCGGACCACGGTCGCGGCCACCCGGCAGGCAACCGATGAACAGCTCACCGCGAACGTCGCCCGGCTCGTCACCGAGATGCGCCGGCAGGGGACGACGACGGTCGAGATCAAGTCCGGGTACGGGCTGACGGTGACGGACGAGGCGCGGGCGTTGCAGATCGCGCGTCAGTTCACCGACGAAACGACGTACCTGGGTGCGCATGTCGTGCCGGCCGATTACGCCGACGACCCGGCGGGCTACGTCGACCTGGTCACCGGGCCGATGCTGGATGCCGTTGCAGGTCACGCGAAATGGATCGACGTCTTCGTCGAGCGCGGCGCCTTCGACGAAGACCAGGCCCGCGCCATCCTGAAGGCGGGGATCGCCCGCGGCCTCCAACCGCGTGTCCACGCCAACCAGCTCGGCGAAGGCCCCGGCGTCCAACTCGCCTGCGAACTGGGCGCAGCCGCCGCCGACCACTGCACCTACCTCACCGACGCCGACATCGACGCCCTCGTCCAAACCGGCGTCGTCGCCGGCCTCCTCCCGGCCATCGAGTTCTCCACCCGATCGCCGTACCCCAACGCCCGCCGCCTCATCGACGCCGGCGTCACCGTAGCCCTCGCCACCGACTGCAACCCCGGCTCCGGCTACTCCTCCTCCATCCCCTTCTGCATCGCGCTGGCAGTCCGCGAGATGCACATGACCCCCGCCGAAGCCCTCTGGTCCGCCACCGCCGCCGGCGCCCAATCCCTCCGCCGCACCGACGTAGGCCACCTGACCCCCGGCGCCCAAGCCAACCTGGCCATCCTCGACGCCCCCACCTACCTACACCTGGCCTACCGCCCCGGCGTGCCGCTGGTGGCGCAGACCTACGTGGCTGGGAGGCCGGTGTAAGGCGCGGACCCCCACGCCATCACAACTGTCATCCGGCCAAGGCGTCCCCGCTCAGACCGCCGACTTCGGCCCAATTGTGATGGCCTGCAGGTCCGGCCATTGCCGCGCGGATCGAGGCCACGACCCACTCGCGGTCGAACATCACGTCCTCCCAGCTGAACCGCAGCAACCGCCAGCCGCGCAGGGTCAGGTTCACGTGCCGGCGGCAGTCGCGGGTGAGCGACGTCCGGCTGCTGTGGAACGCGAAGCCGTCGCCCTCCACCGCGAGCCACAGGCCACGATGGCCGAGGTCGATACGCGCGGAGAACGTGCCGTCCCGAACGACGACCTGTGGTTCGAAGCCGTCGATACCGGCCTCGATCAGGATGGCCCGGATCACGGACTCCAGCGGCGACTCGGCCCGGCCGTCCGCGGCCACCGCGACCCGTACGGCCCGGCGGCAGCCGGGACCCACGAGCTCGACGGCGGCGACCATCAGCTGAGAGTGGTCCACCGCACCGAGGCGGAGCGCGGAGTCCGCGATCGTCAGGCCGGCCTCGAACGGCAGGGTGCGTGCGCAGTCCAGCACGGTGCGGAGCTTGCTGGTGACGCGGCCGTCGGACGGGACCTGGTCGGCCCAATGCAATCTGCAGGGGACCGGGCTCAGGCGGCGATGCTGTCCGCGGGGGACGGTGATCTGCGGCTTGTCCGGCAGCTCGAGCACCGACAGGCCGTGCAGCAGGGCGGCGCTCACATGCGAGACCACGCCGCCCTGGGCTCGCGCAGCGGCGAGCGGATCGGGGAGCGGCGGCAGGGCGTAGACCCCTTTCGCGATCCGCCGGATCAGGCCGTCGGCCAGCGCGGCCCGGATGGCACGCCCGGACACGATCCCGCGCAGCTCGCCGAAGCTGGCCGTCCCCGCCCGCCGTTGCAGTACCTCCACGACATCAGTCATCCCTCGATGCTGGCCGAAATCGCCATCTGCCGTCCGAAGTTATCCACAGGCGGACCGCCAGGCCATCACAACTGTCACCCGGCCAGGGCGTCCCCGCTCAGATCGTCGGCCATGGCCCAGTTGTGATGGCCTGCAGGTCCGCCCAAAAACCGGATGCGTCCCCCAACCCCGTCCGCCACGCTAGGAGGCATGGACATTCAGCGGCGGTTGCAGGTGGGGTTTCGGTGGCGGGGGGATCGGGGGGTTTGAGGGTGGTCGGCTGACGTCACTGGGTGGTGGCGGGATGCTGGGTTGTTGCGGGAGCTCGGGCCGGCGTTGGCGGGGTTGTACGGGGAGGCGCCGACGGTTGTGGTGGGGCCGGTTTCGCGGGGGTCGTTGGTGGGGGCGGTGACCGCGGTCGCGTTGGGGGTCGGGTTCGTGGAGATGCGGAAGAACCAGGCGCCGGCGATGGACAGCGATCGGTGGGTGCGGCGGACGACCGGGCCGGACTACCGGGATCGGCATGTCGAGTTCGGGTTCCGGCGGGCGTTGATCCGGCCTGCGGATCGGGTGTTGATGGTGGACGACTGGGCCGATACCGGGATGACTGCCCGGGCGGCGCGGGAGATGGTGGCGGATTGTGGTGCGACGTGGATCGGGGCGGCCTGCATCGTCGACGGGCTGACGGATCCGCGGTTGCGGCACGATCTGCCGATCAGAGGGTTGCTGGACGTTCGGCAGCTGTAAAAGAGGCGCCTGCCGCCCCACGCCGGGGTGGCAGGCGCTTCGGGTCAGAGCTCCTTGACCAGGAGGGCCATGGTGCCGCCGCTGGGGTTCGGGCGGGTGTCGACCTGCTTGTAGCCGCGGGCGGCGTGGAAGGCGAGGCCCGGGTTGTCGGGAAGGTCGGAGCGGACCCGGGTGACGACGCGAGTGAAGGGCTGGGCGGCGCGTTCGATGGCGCGGTAGACGGTGGAGGCGACGCCCTGGCGGCGGCGGTCGGCATCGACGACGATGCGGTCGACGAACAGGAACCGGTCGCCGTACGTCGAGGCGAACCAGCCGTACTCCAGTCCGTCGTAGGCCGATCCCGGGGTGAAGGTGAGGACGAAGCCGATCGGGCGGCCGTCGTCCTCGACGACCACGGCGTGGGCCGCGATCAGCCGGAGCCAGTCGAGCCGGTCCAGGCCGAGGGGGTCGACCAGGCCGGCCACGGTGGTGTTGAGGGCGAGCACCGAGGCGTAATCGGCTGGGACGAGTGGGCGGAGTTTCACCTGGTCAGAGTCCCATGGAAGGCCTGTTCCAGGGGAGGGGTCTCCCTGGCCCTACCCCGGCCGTAACCCCGAAATCAGGGATCGGCCTTGGGAATGACCCAGGCCTCGTGCAATGTTGAGTCCAGTGAACTCAAGTTTGTTCAGTCACGGATTTGAATACCGGGCGACCGAACGGCAACATTGAGTCTGTATCACTCAACTCGTGGAGGTAAAGCATGGCCCGCGCGGTCGGTATCGATCTCGGTACGACGAACTCCGTCATCGCCGTACTGGAAGGTGGCGAGCCCACCGTCATCCCCAACGCCGAGGGAGCGCGCACGACGCCCTCGGTGGTCGCCTTCGCCAAGAACGGCGAGGTCCTGGTCGGCGAGGTGGCCAAGCGCCAGGCCACCACGAACGTCGACCGCACCATCCGCTCCGTCAAGCGCCACATGGGCGAGGACTGGAGCGTGGACATCGACGGCAAGAAGTTCAACCCGCAGCAGATCAGCGCCTTCGTGCTGCAGAAGCTGAAGCGGGACGCCGAGGCGTACCTCGGGGAGCAGGTCACGGACGCGGTCATCACCGTGCCGGCCTACTTCTCCGACGCGCAGCGCCAGGCGACCAAGGAGGCCGGCGAGATCGCGGGCCTGAAGGTGCACCGGATCGTCAACGAGCCGACCGCCGCCGCGCTGGCCTACGGCCTGGACAAGGGCACCGAGCAGACCATCCTGGTCTTCGACCTCGGTGGTGGCACCTTCGACGTGTCGCTGCTGGAGATCGGTGACGGCGTCTTCGAGGTGAAGGCGACCAGCGGTGACAACCACCTCGGTGGTGACGACTGGGACGCGCGGATCGTGCAGTGGCTGGTGACCCAGTTCAAGAACAAGAACGGCACCGACCTGTCCGGCGACAAGATGGCCATGCAGCGGCTCACCGAGGCCGCCGAGAAGGCCAAGATCGAGCTGTCCAGCGCCGCCGAGACCAGCATCCACCTGCCGTACCTGAGCCTGACCGACTCCGGTCCGCTGCACCTGGAGGAGAAGCTCTCCCGGGCCGAGTTCCAGAAGCTCACCACCGACCTGCTCGAGCGCGCCCGCGCGCCGTTCAAGGCCGTCATCAAGGACGCCGGCGTGGACGTGTCGAAGGTCGATCACGTCATCCTCGTCGGTGGTTCCACCCGGATGCCCGCCGTGGCCGAGCTGGTCAAGGAGCTGACCGGTGGCAAGGACCCGAACAAGGGTGTGAACCCGGACGAGGTCGTCGCCGTCGGTGCCTCCCTGCAGGCCGGTGTGCTGAAGGGTGAGGTCAAGGACGTCCTGCTGCTCGACGTGACCCCGCTGAGCCTGGGCATCGAGACCAAGGGTGGCGTGTTCACCAAGATCATCGAGCGCAACACCACGATCCCGACCAAGGGCTCGGAGATCTTCACCACCGCCGAGGACAACCAGCCGTCGGTGATGATCCAGGTCTACCAGGGTGAGCGCGAGATGGCCCGCGACAACAAGTCGCTCGGCAACTTCGAGCTGACCGGCCTGCCGCCGGCGCCGCGGAACGTGCCGCAGATCGAGGTCACCTTCGACATCGACGCGAACGGCATCGTGCACGTCAACGCCAAGGACCTGGCCACCGGCAAGGAGCAGCGGATGACGGTCACCGGTGGCTCCGCGCTGCCGAAGACCGATATCGACCAGATGGTCCGCGACGCCGAGCAGTACGCCGAGGAGGACCGGCTGCGCCGCGAGGCCGTCGAGTCCCGCAACCAGTCCGAGGGCCTGGTCTACCAGACCGAGAAGTTCCTGTCCGAGAACGAGGACAAGATCCCGGACGACGTCAAGACCGAGGTCAAGGACGGCGTCGCGGAGCTGAAGAAGGCGCTCGAGGGCACCGATGACGCGGCCATCAAGGCGGCGTCGGAGAAGCTGTCCCAGTCCAGCCAGAAGATGGGTGCCGCGATGTATGCGAACGCCCAGGCCGCCGGCGGGTCCGAGGAGGGTGCTTCGACCGACGAGCAGGCGAAGGCCGACAGCAACGACGACGATGTCGTCGACGCCGAGATCGTGGACGAGGACCGGCCGCAGGACAAGAAGGCGGAGGACAAGTGACGGATCGACCCACGGGCAGCGAGTTCGGCGACGGGGACCCCGTCGTCCGGGACAAGCGCCGGATCGACCCGGAGACCGGAGAGGTGCGGGAGTCGGAGCAGGCTCCCGCGGGAGTTCCGGACGACGTGTCGTCGCTGACGGGTCCGTCGGCTCAGGAAGCTCTGCTCACCGAGGCGCTCTCGGAGCGTACGGCGGACCTGCAGCGACTGCAGGCGGAGTACGTGAACTACAAGCGCCGGGTGGACCGGGACCGGGAGGCGAGCCGCGAGCTCGTCATCGGCTCGGTGCTCAGCGAGCTGCTCGGGACGCTGGACGATGTCGGCCGGGCCCGCGAGGCGGGTGAGCTCGAGGGTGCGTTCAAGGCGGTCGCGGAATCGCTGGAGCGGGTCACCGAGAAGCTCGGCCTGGTGAAGTTCGGCGAGCCCGGCGACCCGTTCGATCCGCGCATCCACGAGGCGCTGCTGCACAACTACTCCGACGAGGTCGACGGCCCGACCGCGACCATGGTGATGCAGCCGGGCTACCGGCACGGCGAGCGGATCCTGCGCGCGGCCCGGGTGGCCGTCTCGGAACCGACCGAGAAGCTGCCGGACACTCCGGCAGAGAGCACAGCAGATGACGAACAGGCTGCGGACAAGTCCGAGTAGCGGGAGGGGAGGCGTCGAGTGAGCACGAAGGACTGGATAGAGAAGGATTTCTACAAGGTCCTCGGCGTCTCCAAGACCGCCGAGCAGGACGAGATCAAGAAGTCGTACCGCAAGCTGGCGCGGAAGTACCACCCGGACTCCAACCAGGGTGATGCCACCGCGGAGGCGAAGTTCAAGGAGGTCTCCGAGGCGTACGACGTGGTCGGGGACACCAAGAAGCGCAAGGAGTACGACGAGGCGCGGCGGCTGTTCGGCAGCGGCGGCTTCCGGATGCCGGGCGGTGGTCAGCAGGGTGGCGGCGGATTCAACTTCGACGTCGGTGACCTGTTCAACCGTGGTGGCAGCGGTGGTGCGGCCGGGGCCGGTGGCGGCCTGGGCGACATCCTGGGTGGCATGTTCGGTGGTGGTGGCCGTTCCTCGACCAGCACGTCGACGACGGCCCGGCCGCGGCGTGGGCAGGACATCGAGACCGAGGCGACGATCGAGTTCGCCGAGGCCGTGAACGGTGTGACGGTCGCGCTGCGGATGACCAGTGACGAGCCCTGCAAGACCTGCCGCGGGACCGGAGCGAAGTACGGGACGGTGCCGAAGGTCTGCCTGAAGTGCGAAGGCACGGGCATGCAGACCTCGGTTCAGGGCGGCGTGTTCGCCATGACCGAGCCGTGCACCGAGTGCAAGGGTCGCGGTCTGGTCGTCGACCAGCCGTGCGAGACCTGCCACGGCTCCGGCCGCGGCCAGTCGAGCCGGACCATGCAGGTCCGGATCCCGGCAGGGGTCCAGGACAACCAGCGGATCCGGCTCAAGGGCAAGGGCGCGGCCGGCGAGCGGGGTGGCCCTTCGGGCGACCTCTACGTCACCGTGCACGTCACCCCGCACCGGATCTTCGGCCGCCAGGGCGAGCACCTGACGCTGAGCGTCCCGGTGAGTTTCACCGAGGCGGCCCTCGGCGCCGAGATCAAGGTGCCGACGCTGGACGGTCTGCCGGTCACGGTCCGGATCCCGGCCGGTACGGCGAACGGCAGCAAGCTCCGGGTCCGGGGCAAGGGTTCGGTCCGCCGGGACGGCACCAAGGGCGACTTGCTGCTGACCCTCCAGGTCCAGGTCCCGCACGAGCTGACCGACGAGCAGCGCACCAAGCTGCAGGAGTTCAGCTCGGCCTCGGACCAACCTGATCTGCGGGCCGGGTTGTTCGGGAGCGCCTGATGGCCTCAGGAGCGAGGAACCGCCCGTTCAGCCAGGGACCGACCTGGGACGACCGCACCCCGATCTACGTGATCTCGGTAGCGGCCCAGCTGGCCGGTATGCACCCGCAGACCCTGCGGCAGTACGACCGGCTCGGCCTGGTGGTGCCGAGCCGGGCGTCCGGCCGCGGCCGGCGCTATTCGGCGTACGACGTGGCGCGGCTGAGGTATGTGCAGCACCTGTCCCAGGAAGAGGGTGTCAACCTGGCGGGAATCCGGCACATCCTCGCGCTACAGTCGGAAGTGGAGGATCTGCGTTCCCGGGTGAACCAGCTCCTGGCAGAGGTCCAGCGGGGGGTCGGCGTCTCGCGACGCAGCACCGCCAGCCGGGTCTTCTCGGCCGGTCCCGCCGGCGACGTGATCGCGATGGGCCGCCAGCAGACCACGACGCGCTGGATCCGCACCCAGCCGCTGGAGCTCGGACCGCGCTGATCCGGCACAACTGAACCACCGGAGGTTCCCGAACCCCCACCCCTCGGGGCCTCCGGATCCGGTGGAGGCGCATCGATTCCCCCTCGATGCCTCCACAGCCGGAGTCGCACCCTCCCCCGGGTGTTCTTCGGCCCCCGCGGGGTGGTCCGTTCCGGGCCACCCTGCGGCTTCCACGAGACCCCGGTTCCCAGGGACCGGGGTTTCGCACGTTCACGTTCCGGACACCCGCGCCGTGGAAGTCCGACGTACGCTGGCAAGGTGACGCTGAGCCTGCAGACGGACCGGCTGTTGATCCGGGACTGGCAAGAAGACGATGCCGACGCCGCGCTGGAGATCTACGGTTCGCCCGAGGTGGCGCCGTGGCTCTCGCCGGCCATCGACCAGGTCGCCGACGTGGCCACCATGAAGATGATCCTGACCGCCTGGATCGAGGCCCAGCCGAACTTCGTCGTTCCGGCCGGCCGCTGGGCCGTGGTCCGGCGGGAGGACGACGAGGTGATCGGCGGGCTGCTGATTCGCCTGCTGCCGCCGTACGAAGAGGATCTCGAGATCGGCTGGCAGTTGCGGCCGTCGGCCTGGGGCAACGGGTTCGCCACCGAGGCGAGCAAGGCACTGATGAGCTGGGCGTTCAAGACCGGCGAGGTCGACGAGCTGTTCGCCGTCGCCCGCCCGAACAACAAGCGCGCGATCAGTGCCGCCCGTCGGCTCGGCATGGAGTGGGTCGGCGAGACGGACAAGTACTACGACCTGAATCTGCAGGTTTACCGAGTCCGCGCAGGGGATTTCAGTCGGTAGCTGAAGGCAATCAACGCCAGTGCGCACAGCAGGTACGAGTCCACGGCCACGGTCTGCACGGCGCTGTAGTGGAGCTCCCGGTCGTTGCCGAACGGTATCCACCACGGTAGTCCGATCAGGAAGATCGTGATCCAGGTGGCGGAGAGCGCGGTCTGCAGGGACCGCAGCTTGCCGCGGTGGTGCCAGGCCAGCGCCGCGGCGGGGAGCGCCCAGACCCAGTGGTTCGTCCACGAGATCGGTGAGACCGCGAGCCCGGTGAATCCGGTCACCACGACGGCCTCGAAGCCGAGACCACGATGGTGTAGCCGACGCGCGACGTACAGGCCGGTGCCGGCCACTATGATTGCCGTCAGCAACCATAGTGGCGAATCGCCGGTGAGTCGGACGAGCGCGCCACGCAGCGACTGATTGCTGAAGTAGTGCGGCGGGCCGACGCGAGCCGGGTCGAAGATGTACTTCGTCCAGAAGTCGATCGTCGACGGGGGCGCTACCAGGAACGCGATCAGCATGGTGACTGCCGTGGTCACGCTCGCGACCAGAGCCTCGCGGTACCGCTTGGTGATCAAGAGGAAGACGATGAAGATCCCCGGTGTCAGTTTGATGCCGGTGGCAACACCGACCAGGACGCCGCGGAACCGCCGCGGCACCAGCCCGAGCAGGTCCACCATCAATAACGCCAGCAGGACCAGGTTGATCTGGCCGAGTCTGAAGGTCGACTGCACCGGCTCGAAGAGCAACGCAGCAGCAGCGATCAGTACGGCGGTCGCCGGCGGCCACCGGAGTTTCCTGACGGTCGCCCACCCGATCACCAGCAGCGCCAACGCCGACGCGAACGTGATCAGCGTGCGGGCGAAAGGCAGGCTGATCGCGAACGGCGAGAACACCATCGCCGCGAACGGCGGATAGGTGAAGCCGAGGCCGATGTCGGGGTAGTACGCGAGATGCGCGGTGTAGATGTCCTGACCGTTGACAAGCCCGCGGGCTGCCGCGTAGTAGATCCCGAGATCGTCCATGCGGGCATTCCATGGGTGCCAGCGCAGCAGACACAGGATCGGCAGGATCGTTGCTAGCAGCATCAATTTTCGCTGATTCACTTGCGACGCTGCCAAGCCGCGATCAGCAGCACCACTGCGCAGATTGCGTAGGAGTTGCCGAGGTACAGCTCGAAGCCGTGGTGGTGCAGCTCTCGATCGTCCATGTACGGCGCCAGCCAGGGGAGCCCGATCCCGAAGGTGACTGTGGTGAGCGCTGCGAGTCCGGCGCGGTACACCGTGGTCGCGCGCGTCCAGAGCAGCGCGCAGGCCGGGAGCGCCCAGACCCAGTGAGCGGTCCAGGAGATCGGTGAGACGAGTACGCCGATGGCAGCCGTCAGCAGGACTGATTCCAAGAGCAGTCCGCGGTCGAATGCACGTCGTACGGTCACGAAGCCGACGATCAAGGTGGCGAGGACTGCGATGATCCAGAGCGGAGCGGTTCCTTGCGGACCGCCGGACAGGCGGTCGATGACTCCGCGCAAGGCCTGGTTGGTCACCAACGTGCTTGAGCCGGGACGGGTCGGGTCGAAGATGTAGACGCCCCAGAACCGCCGGGCCGCGTCCGGCATCGCCAGGAAACCGAGCACCATCGTGGCGAAGGTGACGGCCGAAGCCGTTGCCGCCTCGCGGTATCTCCGGGTCACCAGCAGGTAGATGATGAAGATGCCCGGAGTCAGTTTGATGCCGGTGGCAACGCCGATCAGTACGCCACGGAATCGTCGTGGCAAGTGCCCGAGCAGATCGATCAGCAGGATCGCGAGCAGCATCAGGTTGATCTGGCCGTAGTGGAACGTCATCCGCACCGGCTCCAGTGCGAGTCCGGCAGCGCCGAGGGCAAAACCGGCTGCGAGCACCCGGTGGGTCGACCAGCGCGGGCGAAGCCCTCGAACCGTGGTCGACCCGATGACCAGCAGGGCAAGGGCTGAGAGCGCGGTCATCAGCAGACGGCCGGCGCCCGTGCCCAGCAACCCGAGCGGCGCCATCAGCAGGGCGGCGAACGGTGGGTAGGTGTAACCGAGCAGGTCCGGAGAAGCGTGATGCGCGGTATAGATGTCCTGGCCGTGCAGCACTGCCTTCGCGGCGGCGACGTACACGCGGAGGTCGTAGAGGTCCTTGGTCGGCGGCCAGAGCGCTACGCAGACGGCCACGAACGCCGCGCCGGCGAGGCTCAGGGAGAGGATCGGATGCCGGGTGACCCGGGCGGAAATTCCGTTGCCAGAGGCCCCTTCAAGAGCGGGCTGAACGGGGCTGGTCGTCATGTCTTCGACGATCCCGGCGAGCCCCCTGCCACCACATCGCCTTCAGGGATGGACCGAGCTCACCGCGGGGTATGGGGCGCCACGGCCGGGTATCACTCCTGAGAGTGACGGCTTCCGGGCCAACCCACCCCCACAATGGAAGCGTGAAGGACCTCTGGACCGAACGCCGTGCGCTCTGGGTCGATGCCGCGATCGCGGCCGCGGCCCTCGTCAGCCTGCGATTCAACGCGGCCGACGTGGGCACCGGCGGTTGGCTGTGGGGGCGTCTCCTGCTGGTGCTGCTCCCGCTGCTGATCGCGGTCCGCCGGATCGAACCGGCGGTCGCGTTGCCCGGGTTGGTCATCGGTGTCTATCTGGCCAACGGCCTCGGCCAGCCGCCCTGGATCCTGTACGGCGGCATCGTTCTGGCCCTGTGGTCGCTGGCCGGTCGGTGCAAACTGCCAACTGTTATTGCAGCCACCCTGCTGTCTGCGGCGATCCCGTTGGTGCTGGAGTGGCTGCGGGCCGCCGCCTTCTCGTACGACATCGACTCCGCGCCCTATGCGACGTGGTGGTGGCAGCTTTCGGGTGCGATGATGCTGACGGCGTTGGTGTGCTACGTGGTCCGCTATCGGAGCTGGGCCCAGGCAGTGTCCGTACTGCAACGGTGGCGGGACCTCTGGGCGTTCCTCCGCAATCCGGACTACGAATTGATCCGGGACGTCCTGCTCGGAGCCACCTTCGCGAGCCTGATCCTGACCGAGGTCGGGTCGGACCTCGCCCACGGCGCTTGGTGGAGCGCACCGGCCTGGATGCCGTACGGCGTCGGGATCGCCGGGCTGACGCTGACTCTGCGCCGCTGGCCGTTGATCCCGGCGGTCGTGCTGGCCGTGGCAAGTCTGATCGCCAACTGGCAGTCGTACCAGGCGCCCATCAGCCTGTACGTCGCTTTCGGACTCGCGTTGTACTGGCTGGTCGCGAAGCCGAAGCGGTCCCGGAGCCTGCGCTGGACGTTGCCGGTGGCAATCGGTCTGCTGACCCTGCTGCCGTTGATCACCCGGCAGATGCGGGTCCGCTATCTGCAACTGATCTTTCCGCAGATCAAAGAGCGCGGGTGGGACAACACGTTCGACGGCGTTCTGCGCAACAGCACGTACGACGGCATCGTGCAAAACGTCTGGCCGTACACGCTCTCGCTGATCCTGCTGGTCGCGGTGCTGGCGGCGATCGCGATGCGCCAGTACCAGCGCAACCGCGAGGCGGCGCGGCGTGAGGCTGAGCTGGAGCAGGCGGCGGAGGAGCTCGAGGCCGAGCAGGTCGTCCTCACCGAGCGGGCGATCATCGCGCGCGATCTGCACGACGTGGTCGCGCATGCGGTGAACCTGATGGTGATCCAGGCCGAGACCGGGCCGGATCTCGTGCGGCGTGGGGAGGCCGACGTACTGGCTGGGTTCCAGCGGATCGGGGACGCGGGGCGGCGGGCGTTGAGCGAGCTGGACCGGCTGTTGTCGACGTTGCGCGACGAGGACGGGATCGCCGATCCGCAGCTGGCTCCCCAGCCTGGGCTCTCGGATCTGTCACAGTTGGTCGCGGACGTCGCCGACGACCGCCTGCCGATCGAACTCGACCTGCAGGGTGACCTCGAGACTCCACCGGAGGGTCAGCAGGTGACGGCGTACCGGCTTGTGCAGGAGGCGCTCACCAACGTGGTCAAGCATGCGAAGGCGACTGGGGTCCGGGTGGCGGTGCGGAGCGAGGAGACTGGTGTGCGGGTCGAGGTGACCGACGACGGGGTCGGGTTCGACGTCGCCGCGGCGCGGCGTGGCAACCGGCACGGCCTGGCCGGGATGCGTGAACGGGTCCGGATCGAGGGCGGCACGCTGGACATCCGCAGTACGCCGGGATCCGGGACGACCGTGGACGCGTGGATGCCGGTCGGAGGCCGCCGGTGAACGACCGTCCGATCAAGGTGATGGTGGTCGACGACCAGGACCTGGTCCGGGACGGGATCGCGATGATCCTGGACGGGCAGCCCGATATCGAGGTGGTCGCCCAGGCCGTCGACGGTGCGGACGCGATCCGGCAGGCAGCCGCGATCCTGGATCTGGCCGTCGTACTGATGGACGTCCGGATGCCGGTGATGGACGGGATCGAGGCCACCCGGCAGCTCGCCGGCGGACCGCGGGTGCTGATCCTGACCACGTTCGACCTCGACGAGTACGTGTACGACGCGCTGCGGGCCGGGGCCAGTGGGTTCCTGCTGAAGCGCTCCTCGCGGGACGAGCTGATCAACGCCGTCCGGGTGATCGCGGCCGGTGATGCGCTGCTGGCGCCGCCGGTGACGCGGCGGCTGATCGACCGGTTCGCCGACACCCGGCTGGATCCAGCGGTGGCGGAGCGGATCGACGTACTGACTGCTCGCGAGCGGGAGGTGCTGGTGCTGGTTGCCAAGGGCAACTCGAATGCCGAGGTCGCGGACGAGCTGCACCTGACCGAGCACACCGTGAAGACACATGTCAGCCGGATGCTGGCCAAACTCGGCCTGCGGGACCGGGTGCAGGCGGTCATCCTGGCGTACGACGCGGGGCTGGTGACCGCGGGACAGAGGTAAGCAGCGTCCATGGTAAGAAGTGGACAACGGTGAGAACTGGCCAGGACGACTCGTTGACGTCGGTCAGCGGTCGCCCGAAAACTGGCTGACGTGCTCACCTTTGCCGCCCTCCTGAGTCCCGTCCTCCTGTCCGCCACCCTCCTGACCGCACCGGCCGTCGTCGACGCGCCGACCATCTTCTACATCGACTCGGTCGCGGGGAACGACGCCGCTTCCGGGACGAGTGCGACCACACCCTGGAAGAGCCTCGCCAAGGTCAACGGCTACGCGTTCGATCCGGGTCAGCAGATCCTGTTCAAACGAGGCTCGTCGTGGACCGGGTCGCTCAACTTGTCGCGCAACGGCATCACTGTCGGCGCCTACGGTTCCGGCGCGCTGCCGAAGATCGGTGGCCCGGTGCTGAACTGTGTGAACGTCACCGGCGACGACATCTTCATCGGTGACCTCCGGGCCAGCGGTTGCAACTGGGCCGGCTTCGAACTGTTCGGCGACAGCATCGTGCTGGACACCGTGCAGGCCGACAACAACGTCGCCGGGATCTCCATCACCTACGGTTCGGACTGGAACGACGTCCGCTGGAGCACGATCGTCGACAACAACAAGATGAGCGTCGACGACGACACCCACCCCGACGACGACTCGGGTGCGTTCGGCGTCCTGGTGCACGGTGACGACAACAAGATCCGCCACAACACGATCAGCGGCAGCTTCCACACCAGCCACGACTACGGGTACGACGGTGCCGCGGTCGAGATCTTCAACGGCAACCGGAACCACATCGAGTACAACAAGACCGCCGACAACGACACCTTCACCGAGCTCGGTCACGAGGCCGGCAAGACCGCCGACGACAACGTGTTCGCCTACAACTCGGTCACCTCGACCAAGCCTTCCGGCACCTTCCTGATCACCCGCGGAGCCCAGAGCCACATCGGCCCGGTCCGCCGTACCCTCGCGATCAACAACTCCGTCAACCTGCCGAACGGCGACGGCTGGAGCTGCGACCAAGGCTGCGGCCCTGACATCCTCAAGCTCCGCAACAACATCGTCAAGGTCGGCAAGAAGGTCGGCTACGACGACTCCTTCGACACCCACAACCCCGCCGACGCCGCCGATGAGGACCGCGGCGTCTACCAGGGCGCCGTCTACCAGTTCACCCTCGGCGCCCGCTCGGTCAAAGCCGACCCCCTCTACACCAGCTCGACCGACCTCCGCCTCAAGGCCGGCAGCCCCGCGATCGGCCGCGCCGAGAATTCCGGCTACCCCGAAGACCTGGCCGGCAAGTCCCTTACCGGCCTGGCCTCCTGGGATTGCGGGGCCTATCAGCGCTGACGCTACTTCAGGCCGTAGGCCTCGGTGATCTGCTGCTCCAGACTGTTGCCGTCAGCATCAGTTGCGACGAGACGGAGCGACGGTGACTTGCCGGCCATGGCAGCCGGATGGGTGATCTTCGCGGTGTACTGACCGGCACCGGTCGGGGTCAACGGCACCTTGGCCCAACTGGTGCCGTCGTACGAGATCTCCAGGTTCGCGGTGACGAACGGGCTGCGGACCGCGCCGGTCTGGTGCCGTAGCCCGAACGTCAGCGGGACCGGTTGCCCGGCCGGTACGCGGCCGAGCTGATCCGCGGTCGGCAGATCGAGGTCTGCCGTGATCACCGGCATGATCTCGGACCTCCCGCCCTGGGAGGTCCAGGTCCACGTCGACCGGATCTGGCTCGAGTACTTGCGGGCGTTGTCGGGCGATCGGCGGGTGGTCAGCGACGCGCGGAACTTGGCCGCGTCGATGGGCAGGTCCGGGATCCAGATGTCGGTGGTGTCGGACGTCGCGACCTGTACGCCGTTGCGTTCGACGATCAGCTCGGCCAGTTCGGTGCTGTACATCGCGGGCGTGAACTCGTTCCGATGGACCAACGGACTGATCTGGACGGCCAGGGCGCCGTCCTCGGTCCAGCCGACCGAACCGCCGTTCCACGCGCGCCCTTCCTCGAAGCCGCTGACCAGGACCGGCGCCATCCAGCGCTGGGCAGCCTGCTCACCCGGCCGGTACTTGCGTGGTGCCGACTCCCCGCGCCCGATCGAGGTCGAGACTTCGCTGCTCCACGCGATCGGTCCGGCCTGGACGTACGACGTACGCGTCGATGGCGTCGGGAACATCGAAAGCAGGTACCAGTAGCCGAGCAGGAGGCCGCCAGGTGACTCGCCGAGGCGCTGCTCCTGGTAGCTGCCGCCGGCAGCGTCATGGGCGCCGAAGGTCTCCTTGATGGTCGCCAGTTGCTTCGGCGTCACGGTGACCGCGGTCGCCGCCGGGATCCGTCCTGTCGTTGGCTCCATCAGGTCGTAGATGTCCGGCGGTACGGCGACCCCGGTGATCTCGACCGGCGCTTGCCGATCCAGCAGTGCCTTGGCCGTGACGCGGCTGACCCGCATGACCGGGATCGTCACCTGCGGGTCGGTGCCGGACCACCAAGCACCCATCGCCTCCACACCCGGGCGATCTCGTGCGTAGAGCATCGCCGCGGTCGCACCGGCGTCCTGAGCGACCTTGACGATCTCGTCCAGCGGGCGCTCGTCGGCGTCGGCGATCGCGATCAGCGCCAGCTTGCCGCGAACGTCGATCGGCTCCCCGGGCTGCGCCGTCCCGGCGTCAGCCGGCCGCAGCACCTTGGTGCCGGTGAAACGCGGCGCCAGGAAGACGTCGCGGACCTCGAACCGCGAGCCACCGGCCCGGACCCGGTACGGCGGGAGTTCGAGACGCGAGGTCATCACGAACTCCGAGCGGCCGACTGTCGTTGTGCCACCGGGAACGGCGGACAGGCGAAGTGGATCACCGGTCCCGCTGATCACCTGGAATCCACCGACGGGCACGCCGGCGGACGTCATGACCTGGTAGGCCATGGCCCGGCCCCGCGCGAGCAGCTCCGGCCGATCCTGGACCGTCTGCTCGACGACCTTTGCCTTGCGGGCGTCGAGGACGGCGGTGACCGGTCCCCTGATGTCCAGCTCGTCCGACGACAGCAGCGTCAGCTCGGTGTTGCGAGCATCGGTAGCGCCCAGCTCGAAGACGCTGGTGACGACGTACCGGCCCGGGACGACCCGGACGGTCACGGTCCCGTTGCGCAGGTCCAGACCGGATGGCGGCAGATCCGGTGCAGGTCCGTCGACGCGGGTGAGATTGAGCTGGGCATCGGCCGGTCGGCCGTCTCTGGTGATGCCCTTGACGGTCAACGAGTACCGCTCGCTCTCGGCGTACCAGCCGAAGGTGGTGACGATCGGGTCCGCACCGGACGCGGTGGCGGTGATCCGGCCGGAGAAGGTGCCGATCCCAGCCGCCGCACGATCTGCGGTTACCGTGACGGTCGCGTCTCCGCCGGCCGGCACTGTCAGCTCGGTCGCACTCAGTCGCGGAGTCGCGGTCGCTGGGTTCATCGTGGCGGCCAGTTGAAGCGTGACCGCTGCCGTCGTCGGGTTGTGATAACTCAGCTCGCGGGTGACGGCGTCCTTCTCGGGATGTGGCCAGGCCAGGGTGCCCAGCTCCAGCTCGCCAGTGTTCACGGTGACGTCGGCTGCAGTGGCTTGGTCCGCGTCGATCCGGCCGGCTCCTTCGTCGCTCACGGCGGCCTGCTGCGGGTCGGCCGTGGAGATCAGGCGCGCCTTGAGCTGTGCCGCCTTCCAGTCCGGGTTGGCCTGGGCCACCAGCGCTGCCACTCCGGCGACGTGTGGCGTAGCCATCGAGGTTCCGGTCGCTGACGTGTAGTTGTCGTCGACCGGATCGCCGAGGTCGGTGCCGGCCGCGCGGGCTGCGACGATGTCGGTGCCAGGTGCCGAGATCTCTGGCTTGAGCGCGCCGTCGCCGGTGCGTGGACCTCGGCAGGAGCTCGGGGCAAGCGCGCCGTCGCGGACCAGGTTGCCTACGGCCAGTGCTTCGTCGGCCGACGCGGGTGCGGAGACCTGCGCGGGGGTCGTGGAGCGACAGTTGCCTGCGGCAACGATAAACAGCGTGCCGCTCGTTCGGCTGAGGCTGTTCAGTGCAGTCGACACCACGTCGGTGCCGTCACTCGGCCCGCTGCCGAGGCTCAGGTTCACCACCGCGGCGCCTTGCTGCACGGCCCATTCCATCCCCGCGATGACCTGGGAATTCAGACCGGACCCGTCGTCGCCGAGCACCTTGCCGTTGAGCAATGTTGCCTCCGGGGCAACCCCGGTGTACTTACCCCCGGACGCAGAGCCGTTGCCGGCGGCGATCCCGGCCACATGGGTCCCGTGGCCGACGTGATCCATCGCGGTGGCGGCGTCGGAGAAGTTCTGCTCGGCGGCGATCCGGCCCTTCAGATCGGGGTGGTTGCCGTCGATGCCGCTGTCGAGGATCGCGATCTTCACCCCCTTCCCGGTGAAGCCCCGCTGCCAGGCGGCCGGTCCGCCGATCTGCGGGACGCTCCAGTCCGTGCTGGCCCGCACCCGACGGTCGAGGGTGACTCGCCGGATCGACTCGGCGACCCGGGCATTCTTCGGGGTCAGCGAGCGCCAGAATTCACGGGCCTTCGCCTTGTCCACGGTGGCGGCGCGACCACGAATACTGGTCAGGACGCGGGTGGACGCCGTACCGGCCGGAGCCTTCGGGGCAGCGCCGGTGTACTCGACGATCACCGGCAACGTCGTGGACCGAGCATCGTCGCGGCGTTCGGCAAGCAGTGTGGTGACGTCGAACAACGAGCTGTCGAGCCGGCCGGACCGAACGTCGGCAGCGGCGATGGACGGTACGGCGACGGTGTGTCCGCCTGAGTAGCTGACGACCACACTGGAGGATCCGGGCAGCGCGGTGATCCGGTCCGGGTGTCCGGGACGTCGGCTGACGACGATGCGATCGCCGGTGATCAGGGTGATGGTGGTGCCTGCGGGCTCCGGTTTCGGTGCCGGTGCCGCCGCGGCGGCACCGGACGGCGGCG